>CAVTMX010000016.1:0-200538 GCA_963735915.1 uncultured Acidobacteriaceae bacterium
ACGGCGCGAAGTACCCCGAGATGTCCAGGATCAACTGCGTGGATCCATCGCCGGCATACGCATCTGTCGAGCCATCCAGGTTCGGCACGATCGCCATGTTCGACGTGACGAATCCGTCATAGGCATTCAGCGTCGAGACCATTGCCTGATTCTCGCTATCCGGCCACAGCGTCAGGTATCCCAGCCGCTGGTTTGGCACCACCGTCGCGTTGAATACGTACCCCGTCGCATTACTCGGCGGCTGGCATGGGCTGCTCGCAACGTTCACCGTGCGCTCGCCGCTGAACGGCTGCCCGTTATTGTTGCGGCTGTCGTAGACCCGGCACGGCGCAGCTGGATAGAACGAGTAGCCGCCCGACCCAGGCGCCGCAAAGTAGCCGTTGATGTCTACGATCAGGTCCGTCGTGTTATACGCGTACACGGCGATTTCGCCGTTTTCCCCGGCTGGAACGATGGCCGCATTGGCCACGGTCGTCCCCGTCGGATTGTTCAGCGTCGAGACCACCGGCTGCGGCGAGCCCGCCGGCCACACCGTCAGGTATCCCAGGTGCTGATGGGGAGGATTTGGATTCGCCGTGAAATTCAGCGAATACGCCGCCGGCGTCACGCCTGAGGGAATGCAACTGCTCGTCAGCAAGGGGAAGTCGCGTTCCTGTTTCGCCGGCAGAAAAGGTCCGCCCAGCGGCCCATCGCTACCGCGCGTGTCCACCAGCCGGCACGGCGCCAGCGAGTAGAACTGCAAGGGTCCCTGCGCCGGCTGCTGAAAGTAGCCGTCGATGTCGAGGATGACGTCGGTCGTATCGGTGACGTACACGCTAACGGCTCCACTCGTACCCGCGGGGACAATCGCCGCATTTGCCTTGGTGCGCCCGTCGGGCGAGTTCAAGGTCGATACCAGCGGCTGGGCCTCACCCGTAGGCCAGATGCTCAGATACCCAAGATGTCCATGCGGCGCCACCGTAACATTCAGGGAATACGCAGTGGCGCTGGAAGGAATGTTGCAGTTGGGATTGGCGGGGATGGTGAAGCTGCGAACCGTTCCGCCTTGCATCGTCGGGCCGCCGAATGGCCCGTTAGGATTGCGCGTGTCCACCAGCCGGCAAGGCGCGGCAGCATTGAACTCAATCCCGTGGCCCGGCTCCAGGAACACGGCGGTAAGGGCCAGGTTCGCGGTCATCACCAGATTGCACGGACCGACGCCACTACACGCTCCAGTCCATCCGCTGAACGCCCAGCCCGAAGCAGCCGTCGCGTTCAGCGTGACCGGCGTATTCGGGTTGTAGGTATGCATGCAGGTGCCAGGGCAGTTGATGAAGCCGTCCGTGCTGGTGACCGTGCCATCGCCCGCAACCGACACCGTGAGCGTGACCGGCAGCTGGTAGAAGCTGGCCGAGACGCTGGTGTTCTGCGTGATGGTGACGTTGCAGGAACCAGTGCCGCTGCACGCCCCGCTCCAGCCACTGAAGGCCCAGCCGGAGGCCGGCGCGGCATTCAGCGTGACCTGACTATTGTCGGGATAATTGTGAGTGCAGGTCCCGGGACAATTAATTCCGCCATCGGTGCTCGTAACAGCGCCCTCGCCGTTAACGGAGACGGTTAGCGTGCTGGAGCTCACGCTGAGCCTGAAGACCGTGCCGGAACTGTTGTTCCCGCCGGCGTTGGTCGTCCCATAAAAGTTGCCGTCGCTGGCTTGGATCACCCCTCCAACGGGATTGGCGCCATCCGCGCAGCCAGATTGAGGACAAAAGCTGTACAGCGTGGTCAGCGAGCCGCTCGGGGTCATAGCGAAAACCGTGCCTTGGCCGTAGGCCCCGCCTTGAAAGGTTGTACCGTAGAAGTTCCCATCGGTGGCTTGTACCAGCGCTGCTCTAGGGTAATCGCCGTCAGTGCCGTCGAAGGTGTGAAGCACGGTCAACCTGCCACTGGGAGTGATTTTGTAGACTTCGCCAACATTCTGAGGACCACCATTGAAGGTTGTCCCGTAGAAATTCCCGTCGGTGCCTTCCACCAGCCCTGCGTAAACGTTGTAGCCGTCAGTGCCGCTGAAGCTATGCAGGGTGGTCAGGGAGCCGCTGGGTGTCATCTTGAAGACCGTGCCACAGCCGCCGCCACAGTAGTTGCTGGTTCCTCCACTGTACGTTGTCCCGTAGAAGTTCCCGTCGGTGGCCAGTATCAAGCCCGCCTGAGGGTTGTTACCGTCCGTGCCGTTGAAAGTGTGCAGCGTGGTCAACGTGCCACTGGGGGTGATTTTGAAGACCGTGCCATCGGTGTAGCTGCGGGGGGTTGTTCCGTAGAAGTTCCCGTCGCGGCCTTGCACCAGCCCGGCCGGCGAGCTGGTGGAGGACAGCACCGTTACCGTGCCGCCGGGGCTCATTTTGAAGATCGCGCCAGAGCCGCCACTGTCGCCCTCGCCCACGTTTGTCCCGTAGAAGTTTCCGTCGGTGCCTTGCACTACGGGGGAGACCGGAAACGCGCCGTCACTGTAGACGAACGTGTGTAGCGTGGTCAGCGTGCCGCTGAGAGTAATTTTGAAAACGGTGCCACAGGGATTAAAGCCGCCCTCGCAGCCGCTGATGGGCCCGCCATACTCGGTCGTCCCGTAGAGGTTCCCGTCGCTGGCTTGGATGAGGGACGCAGCGGGAGCGCTACCGTTGGTACCGTCAAAACTTACCAGAGTAGTGAGATTTTGTGCAGAAGAGGCGATCGAGGTCGCAACAAGAAATACAAGGATGATGCCGATCAACTTCGATGCGATGAGCGCTTTCATGAGGCACCTTTCTTACTAGTGCGGGCGCATATCGGGCGGCTGGTGAACTGGTGGTGAAGAAGCCTTGTGACGCCGTTGCGGCTGGGCAAGCGGACACACCATTGCTGCGGCGCGGTTCGCGTCAAGAGCAGAGACGGAGGCGACGGGTCGTGCATGACGGCCTCCAGAACGATCCTCGTAGCAGCCCGTCGCGATGGCTCGTAGAAAGCTTCTATGGCTCGGCTGGCGGACAGGGCCCTTGGAGCGGGCGACCTCAAAGAAATTTGGTCGCTCAATAAAGCTCAGTTGCGCAGATGGGGGCAGGATTGCAGTGCTGCACGAGCGTGTCAAGGGATGCAGACAACTAAATGAGGTTGTCGTTCCCGTTGCGGGAAGGGGATGCCGACAGCCCCTACCGATTCGGTGTCCCGATAGGTATGCCTATAGGGACACGACAACCGGAAACCTCAGCAGACAGTTACTTGTGCTATTGATTCCATGACAATGTCGGCTCCCATGCCCGAGTAGAGTTGGTGGTGCTAACCAACCAACAGGCTCGGGAGAAAGGAGCCGAACAATGATCATTATAGGAGTAGATTTCCACCCCGAGTTTCAGCAAATCGCAGCCGTGGACACGGAGACAGGAGAGCTGCAAGAAACACTCCGTCGGTGATGGGCTCGCCGTTCGCACCGGCGCGCACCAGCCTGGCTTGATCAGGAAAGGCCAGCCCTTCAGCGGATACCAGCTCGCCAGACTGTCGCAGCTCCACGTCGAAGTTCTTCATAAACGCGATCATGGCCTGGAGGTCTTTCTTCGGCCAATCGAGGACGCTCTGGCCGGACCTCATGGTGTTCATCATCAGTATGTACTTCATGGTTTTCTCCTTTTGATGGTCACTTTCACTTCTGCGCCTTCATGAGGTAGTCGGAGTCCACGGAGCGTTATCGACATCGCCACAAAAAAAATCTTTTGAGGCGCGGGTTGTCGATTTCGGCTGTCATGGACCGACTTACGTACAGAGGTGAGAAACATGACGAGCGCAGCCGTCGTGACGCAAAGCCAGTCTGAGTTGCTGGCGGCCTGTGAGGTGCAGCAGGGCTTCCTACAGCACCGCGCCCCTGCGATTGACACTCTAGGCTACAGGACGCTGCCGTCAGCTGGGTGCCGTGGGTGGGGATTGTTACGACTTCGTGCCATTGCCGGACGGCCGATTGGCGTTCGCCATCGGTGATGCCTCTGGCAAGGGACTTGCGGCAGCGCTGATGATCGCGAATGTTCAGTCCTCGCTGCGCACGGCTGCATTGTTCACCGGAGACGACGCAGCCGCGACGGTCGCGGTTGTGAACCGTCACGTGTACCAGTCATCTCTCGCCGGCAGCTACGCCACGCTTGTTTACGGCGTCCTCGACACCCGCACCCGTGTGTTGCAGTACGTAAACGCCGGGCACAACCCGCCGATGCTCGTGCGGGCGGACGGCCCGGTCTTGTGGCTGGAAGCCGGCGGCCTGCCAGTAGGACTCTTTCCCGATTGCCGCTACGCCAGCGGCACGGTCCAGCTTGAGCGGGGAGACCTGATCGTCAGCTACACCGATGGCATCGTGGAAGCGCCGAATGCTGCAGGTGAGGAATGGGGAGTGGATGGCCTGAGAAACGCCGTCCTCGCGAACGATGCAGACTGCGCCGATGATGTGGTCGACGCTATCTTCAGCGCACTGGATCGCTTCTCGCACGCCCGCCAGGTGGACGACGCAACCATCTTGGCGGTCAGGTGCGTTGAGCTGTTAGATCGCGATGCGCTCAAGCGCGCCGGTAAGCCATTACGTATCGGTATGGTCGCCCATGGTAACAATAGAGCCTATGGTTAATGACGGTTTCGTAAAACCGTCAAAGCGAAAGAGTCAAACGCCGCAAGGTGGCTACCGATTCAGTAAGTACTGCTGAAGGGAACAGTTTTCAGTCAGCGGCAGGGACCCGTGTACCCGCCGGGTACCTCAGTCCTGCGTTTTGAGCGATTTTAGCTGTTCAGTCGATTCCTCGAATCAGTAAGTTACAGTGGCTGAAGGCGGTGCGGGAGTTCAACTCCCGCCGCCTCCAACTAAGTTGTGTATTTTAAAGCAGCAATCTTCAGATCGTTATTGCCGGTCGTGAAACCCGATAAAGCTGCCAGGCAAACGCTCCCATGCCTAGACACACCTCCCCAAGGCGGACCAGCCCGCCAAGATACGGGATGAAGCCGACAATGGTGAGAATCAGCAGGCCCACGAGTAATCCCAGCAGCCAATCACCCTTGGTGGCCCCAGTGTGCTTCACAAGCAACTGCCCCAGAAATGCTCCAACCCAAATCTTAGCTAGGTAGATCGCAGCCAGATACATCGCGAACGACATTAGCGAGACCGGAAACCCAACCAGCGTGATGGCCGCCACGATTATGGCCACGGGCACGCCCGCCAAAACCGCAAACCCAAGTCCAAGGCTGCGCCAGCCTGAGCCAACCGCGCGCGTGCTGGCCTGGAAAAAACCGGGAAACAGAACCAGGACCAGCCATCCCACCAGCATGGCGGCAGCGAGCCAGACAGCCTGGAAGAAGTAGAATCTGGGGCGCGCGAAACGGCTCTGCCTGACGCGCACCTGGATGTCACGCGTGCCCACGATGGTCGCGCCGTCTGCGATGTGCACGTTTTTCAGTTGGTGCACACGAGCGCTCAGGTTGCCGCCGATTCGGGCGGTGTTAGTCAGGGTCAGGTTATCTCCGGTCATGCTAAGTTCGCGGCCGATGCTACCGCTAACATCGGCATTGCCGACGTATATGGTCACGCTGCGCTTCACCTCGCCCTCGAGGCTGGCGTCGCCTGCGGCAACCAGGATACCGCCTTCCACGCGACCCCGGTCATTCACATGCAAGGATTGAAGTACCCCGTAGATGCTGTGGCCCAATTGCCCGTCGAGATCCAGTGAGTTCGAAAAGTTGTAGATATTGCCTTCCACGGTTCCGCTCACTATAGTTCTTTGGGCAAAACTGACCAGGTCTCCCTTGACAGTGCCACGCACTTCCACCTTTTCGCCAAAAGCCAACAAGTCCCCATTGACCACGCCTTCCACCCGCACAATGTTGCCAGTGGCCAAAAGAGTGTCGTCTATAGTCTCGTTCGCCGCTACCGTGACGAACTCACTGTGACGCCGCTCCAGGGCAACGCCAGGCAAAGACAACGCAAGCGCAACGATCAAGAGGCGAAAGCCGGGTTGGTGTAGCCGGAATCGGCGTGCCAGCAGCAGTGCGCCGCCGCCCAACAGCAATACCAAAAAGATCTCCCCAACGACAGCAGCATAATCGGACAGCATGGCAGTACCTCCGTGTGCAAAGTAATAAGTAAGGTTGAAGATCAGGTTGGTGCGGCCGCTTAAGCTGAAGGGATTCAACCATTGCAGTGCGTCGGGAATGCTCAGCTCGTTGATCCACGGGATAACGATCGACCCTAGCGCCAGCACCGCGGCTACGGCGGCTACGTCAACCCGCGCCAAAGACCACGGCAAACCGGAGAAGCCCGCCCGGCTGACCGCTTCTTCCGGGAGCTGTTGCAGGCTTTCGCTCAGAACACGGTTCTCTGCGCGTAATGCGTCCAACAGGTGCCGGCAGCGCTGGCACGTGGACAGGTGGTCTCGAAGGCGCCCCGCCTCCTCCACCGGCAGTTCACCGTCCACGAAGACAGCGATGATCTGTTCTGAATAACATTCCATGATCACTTGCTCCTGTGGCCCAGTTTCCGGCGCAGCTCCTGCTTGGCCCGAAATATCAATGCCGCCACATAGTTCTTCTGCAGGCCCAACTGCTGTGCGATTTCGTCATAGCTCAAGTCGCCGTAATAGCGCAGGACCAACGGCCAGCGATAGTTCTCGGGCAGACGTGCAATGGCATCCCGCACCTGCACCCTCTCTTCTGTGCTGAGGAGCGATGATCTGTTCTGAATAACATTCCATGATCACTTGCTCCTGTGGCCCAGTTTCCGGCGCAGCTCCTGCTTGGCCCGAAATATCAATGCCGCCACATAGTTCTTCTGCAGGCCCAACTGCTGTGCGATTTCGTCATAGCTCAAGTCGCCGTAATAGCGCAGGACCAACGGCCAGCGATAGTTCTCGGGCAGACGTGCAATGGCATCCCGCACCTGCACCCTCTCTTCTGTGCTGAGGAGCGCACCCAGCGGCGACGGCTCCGAGCTAGCTGTCTCGATGACCGCGACTCCTTCTTCAACTTCCACAATCACCTGCCGTCCGCGCTTCCGGCGCCGCAAAGCGTCAATGCATTGGTTGCCGGCCACCCGCAGTAGCCACCTGGGAAACGGTATTGACCCGTCGTAGCTCTCGATTACGCGCTGCAGTTTGAGGAAGACTTCGCTGGTGGCATCTTCTGCACTCTCCCGTGAGTCCAGCATGTAAAGGCACAAGCCGAATACACGCCGGCCGTAGAGGCGATAGATCTCCCCCAGCGCCTCGGCATCATGGCCTTGCGCGCGTGCAATCACGCTCTCAAGATCCGGCCCCTCCATATGCGTGGCTTTGCCCTCGCGGGGCTGCGATCCTTTCGCCTTGTTTCTCTTGGCGTCTATGAGGCAGTACGCCGCAGATCGAACAAAGTTACACAGATTTTAGAAATGAGGGGAACCCGAGGCTGGACGACTCACTGTGGTTATTGCAAGGATCGAGCTACCGAGACGACGGTTTTGTAAACCGTCAGCTGCGAGTCAGGATGGGCAGGAACTGGTTTTCTGGGCGGGCGAGCAATGGCGGGTGGACGGAAAGCGTTCTTTACAGCTTCAGCACGGCTACGACGACGGCCGTTGGCCGATCGGCAGCGTGGCCATCGATGCCAGTGGCAATCTCTGGGGTACGGCTTCCCGTGGAGGAGATCGTACCCTCTGCTCTCATTCGGGTTGTGGTGTGGTCTGGGAGATCACGCCGTAGCGGATCGCTGGCGTAAAATCCCCATAGCACAAGCAATCGTGACGCCGGCTAGCATTTAAGTGATTATGAGACTCGACCGTTCCGATTACTGCGGCACGCCGGAGACGCTGCAACGCCCTCCTTCAGAATCTTCGAACTGAGCCAGCCAACCCCCGAAATCCTGCCTGGTTGGTGGCATCGTGAAGCGCACTCCTGCGTGCGCTTTGGCATCATAGAACCGCTGAAGGTCCGACACACTGAAGCCTAACTCAACGCTTCCGGCAGGGTTTGCCGCAGAAGCTGGGTGCAGAGCTAATGTGGTCTCTCCGGTGTCGAACTCACTCCAGCTTGGCGACGAGAATTTCAGTAGAAGGCCCAGCGTATCTCGATAGAACACAACGGCTCGATCCATATCAGCGACGAACTTGATCACGTAGGTGAGTTTCATCGTAGTTCCCCCCGCTTGGACGGGAATATTAGCACCGATGCGGGCATTACGGGCGCGGACTCGGTCCTTGGTGCTGGCGGCATTCCTTGACCGCGCTAGCGAGGACGAGTTCATAGAGAAAATCCTTGTTCCGCTCTTTCAACGCCTCGGATTCCGGCGCGTTAGTCCAACCGGGCACAAGGACAAGAGTCTCGAATTTGGCAAAGATCTGTGGATGAAGTACCAGCTTCCGACAAGCCACTGGCTGTACTTCTGCGCGCAGGTAAAAAAGGACAAGATCGACTCCCACAATGCCAGCGGCGCCAAGAACGTCGCTAATATCCTCAGCCAGGCTCGCATGGCAATCGATCACCCTATCTTCGATCCGGAAGCCAATCGCAAGGTTCTGCTCGATCACGTGTTCCTGATATCGGCGGGGGAGATAACTAAGGCCGCGCGGGCTTGGCTCATTGAACAACTCGATGCTGGTCAGCGTCGCCACATCATCTTCATGGACCGTGACGAGTTTCTTGATCTTCCCGGCAGTCCGAGCGGCCCCCGTTTTTCTTTCATGCGAGCGCTGCACTACTTCCCTGACACCAGTAAGCTTGAGTGCCCAGTTAGGCCAGCATTGCGACCTGCGGTTCCGGCTTTCAGACGTAGCCGCTGGTAAGTTCGCCAGTGCATCCATTTCGGTTTGCTGGGAAACGGGTGATCCAAGCCGGCAGGGCCGCCCAACCGCATGCAGATCTTTTGAACACGTGCTAAAGCGCGATCATGGGCCTGCTCGTGTTGACTCTGGTAGTTGAGGTTATGGCACTGGCGACAGACAAAAATACCCCGGAAATACAGAATTGCGACGCGACGACCGCAACCCCTACCCGGGCAGTTGAACCATGCTCTCTGGCCGCCATAGTGGCAGGGCGTCCATTCAACATTTGCCCAGTAATTTTCCGATTTCCACGATTCACCGGGACCGCGGTGTTGGTAGGTGAGCCTCACCGCATCCGCCTCGACCCGCACCTGAATAGAGGCGATCACTCCGGCTGTACCCGACCACTGCCACGTGAACGAACAGCCCGTCTCTAAAAGCTTTCTTTGTTGGAGATGGCGAACATCTAACGCGCAAAAATGGGAGGTTGTGTCCTTGCCGCTGCCGGCGTGCCGTCCACTTCCGAGTCCCCCCACTGAGCTCTCCTTTCTCTCGAAATCATTAGCAAACTTAGTCCTCGGGTTATTGTTAAGCAAGCTGGTGGCGAAGCGCTTGTCATGGCCTCGGCGTGCTACACCGTGTTGCTAAGCGTTGCCGTGCTGTTGCCGCTCTGTATCGCCCCGGAAAACTGCTTCTGAGCCGCGCCAATAGCGGGAAAAACGCACAGCAAGGCGGGGCAAATGTAGTACACCCCGTTGCTAAGTGTTGCCGTGCCGTTGCCGCTCTGTATCTGCGAGGAAAACTGCGTCTGGGCCGCGCCAATAGCGGGGATGAGGCACATCAGGGCGGCATAGCACATTCCTTTTTGCCAAAATTTACGAAAAGGACTCATAAGGACGGTGCTCCGGGAGCTGAACAGCAACTGGTAGATCGTTGACGCGCCCTTGGCGAATATGCGGTACAGTTTCGCTGGTGCGCGGCGCGGGGAAGGTCCCATACCGGCGAGCATCTGACTGTCGTAGGATCGACCTTCTATGGAAGCTATTGGTTGCCGCCGGGGGAAACTCGCACATGGGCTTTCTGCTTAGATGTAGGGAACTCAAAGGCAATTCCTTCGTCAATTCTGTTGGCCACTTCGGATCGCAACGGTTCCTTGTTTGTTACACCCCAAGAGGTGCTTACTGAAGCCCTTGGATGGTTAACAAGCCGCGAAAATCTCGAATCGTCACCGGGTCCTTTGGTTTTTTAAGGCGCAGACCAGTGTCGAGAAAAACGTTCGCGAACGACTGCAACGTCTCGAACAGGACAAGGAAACCGCCTCGACATGGGCGGACAGTCAAGAGTCGTCTGCTCCAGCGCGTACGAAATGGTTGACCAACTGATCACAGGAGTGCTTGGGCCCTCTCATAGGCTTCAGAAAGGCTCCCAAAGCGACGCCTGTAGGTGTTGGCCCTTGGGAGTTCCGAACAGCTATCGATCAAGCTTTCAGACAGCCTGCCTTTCTGCTGTAACAGCGCGTTCAATCCGGCCAGCAGTTGCTCACTGGTTCTCCGGGCTGTGCGTTCGGTGAACTTCATTTGGGCTCGCTGGAACAAGTCAGAGGACACGATGGGCGTAAAACTGCCTGGTTGAATGACCCATTGGCCCTTCGGGTTTGTGACACGTTTGCTGCGGAAGCGGCAGCTAGTCCGGTTAAAGACGATGCAACCGGTATATTTCGGATGAGTGAGAATCTTGTACACCGTCTGAAAGTCCCACCGGCCACCATTTGGGCGTGTCTTTCCCTTTGAGTACAGGTGTTCCACAATACGCCGAATACTCCAGCCCTCTTCCACGAACCAGCGGAACATGTCCCGCACCGCTGCCACCTCTTCTGCTGGCCCTCGTGAGTATGTGACACGATCATTCGTTAGGCTTTTTCTTTCGCCATCCGCCAGAACTCGTTTCACGCGGCCTTTCTCATCCACCAGCACTCGCCTGAGTCCAAATCCTGCGGTTCCGCCCAGTTTGAATCCGGAGCGTGCAATTTTCTTTTGGGCCCGCCAAACCCTCTCCGACAGTTCACGGATATATTCTCCTGCCATCGCCCGTCGAAGCGCTTTTAGAATCGCCGAGTTGACACTCCCGTCATTGAGGAACACATCGGCGCAATAATGCACTTGCAGACCGGCACGCTTGCAGAGGAACTCATAGCAGGCACCTTCATCGGTGTTTTGAAATCGGCCCCAGCGGGACACGTCGAACACGAGTACGACGGAGTAGTCTGCCTGCTCGGACACCACGTCGTGCAGTAGGGCACGCAGACCAGGTCGATGGGCAAGATCCAATCCACTCCGATTGTCGTCGCAATACGTGCGAACGATATCGAAGCCGTTCTCTGCCGCATACCCCCGAATTACTTCCGACTGATGCAGAAGTGAGTACTGTTGGTGGCGCGAGGACGTTCTCAGATATTCGGCTGCTCGCATCGCTGCTTCCTCCGTTGTACCGTTGGGCTTATGCCGCTTTCCCCAGAAGCAGCTGAATAGCTTCCTCCAAGTTTCCTGTGACCACACCTGCATCACGGATACGATCCTCACTGAATCGGTAGCGCTGGATAGCTTGTGGCAAGCAGCGGATGAAGACGTAATCCAGCGGTAGCTTGCCGTCAGGATCAAGTCTGAGCATGATGCATTGCAAGCCGTTAACCCCAGTGAGTGGGTAGCGTACTTCCCACCGCCGCTCCCCGCCGTCGAGCACGAAGCACCGTGCTACATCCAAGAGCACAGGCGGATGGCTGGAAGACACAAACGATCCATGCTTTCTGTGGGACTGCATGTTGTTGGCCGCCAGCGTTCGGATAAACTCATCTTGAAGCCAGATTTTCAGCCGGGCCCGGCGTTCTATGACCGAGAAACCTTTAGCAGGCTCATCGCGTATAAGCTCTAGGGCTCTACGGAAGCTTCCAAAGCGCGAATGGTACGTGGTAGCACTGGCCATGTTCCGGTCTGAGTCGAGCATCGCTTGGGTGACCCGCCCATGGGTTTTGACGAACTCGCGCAACTCATCCAGCAGCTGTTCATCGCTCCTCAAGAACACACGTTGGCCTAACCTCGTCTGTGCCCGCTCAAAGCGCTGCTGCGGGACAATCGCCGCAAAACTGTTCGGCTGCACCACCCATTGCTCACGCGGGTTTGCTTTGGCCTTGGAGCGCAAGCGGGCCGATTTCTGATTGAAAACAATGCACCCGCTGTATTTTGGGTGGCTCAGAATTTTCTGCACGATCTGCCGTTTCCATGTCCCTTCGACCTCTCGTGGAATACCTCGCTGGTTCAGCCAGCGCGCGATGGCATTGCATGTCATTCCTGAATCCAAGAACAGGGAATAGATTCTTCGGACTATGCGAACCTCCTTTGCCGGACCCGCCACATACGTCACCCGTTCCGTTGCAAGACACTTACGCTCGCCTCTCCGCAGCAGCATCTTGGGGTTACCATTGACATCGACCAAAACGCGGCGCAGTCCGTAACCCGCCGCTCCTCCCAGCTTGAACCCCTTCCGAGCCAAGCGACACTGCCCGGCCAGGACTTTAGCCGATAATTCCCTGAGGTATTCAGCGGCCATGGTCCGCTTTAGGGTCTTTAGCAGTGATGCGGCGACAGTCAAGTCGTTGGCAAATGGTTCGGCACAATAGACCACTGTAACGCCTGCACTTTTGCAGAGGAACTCATAGCAAGCACTCTCATCAGTATCTTGGAAGCGTCCCCACCGACTGATGTCGTAAACAAGCACAGCCGCGAACTGGGCCTTGCGGGTGATGACGTCGTCGAGCAACTGGCGAAGGCCTGGGCGACCGGCTAAGTCAATCCCACTCCGAGCCTCGTCGGAGTATGTCTGCATAATTTGGAAATTGTGCGACTCTGCATATTCACCAATCGCAGCGATCTGGTTCTCGATTGAGTATTGTTGGTGTTCGGTGGACATTCGGACATACTGAGCTGCTTTCATCGACCCTCCAATACGAGTTGCATTACCGTACGCTTCGATCGTGCCGTGCTCACGATGTCCGGCTTCGAGAAGCCTCAATTACGGCATCATAAACTTCGGAGAGGGAGTTGAGGCGCCTGGCGGTCGCCAACCACCTGTTCATAGGTCCGAACTTATATTCGCCTCAATCGTCCTTTGCGGCCCGAATTAAAAAAGCAGTGGGTATCCCGGCGTTTAGCTAACGAGCTCCGTTGCGCATCCCGGCTGACATCGATCACGAGCACCTCGGGTGTCCCTCTGAGACAAGTTTCTAAAATGCGGTCAGTTATTCGAAAGTTACACTTTGTTCTCGGAACAGTGTCGAGATACAGATAATCAAGAATAGAAGAGCGATCAGGAGCGATTCGGCCTACGATCATTCGGCGGTATCGTTTGTGCGGCCCCGTCCTGACTTCCCATGGCACGTCGCCGCTCCGGGTCTTTATCCACTGCGCAGCCTCGATTCCCAAGTTGCCCAGCCCAACGATTCTCAACCCGCGAGGAATCAGCCGCACTTTCTTGCCCGAGGCTCTGAACAGAGCTGCAAAGTCACGCATCAGCTGTGCCTTTAAGTCCTGTGTGTTCTTGCGGGCTGCGCAGCCAGCGAAGTAACCTCGTTTGGGCGTGAAACCGACGGCCTCATAAGCCTTTGCCATGCTTCCAAACCGCTCCCAATAAAGCCAGGGTGAAAAAACACCTGGGGTCGCTCGGATGGTCTTGACAGACAATTTGCCGTGAATCTCTAACACCCTTCTGAGGTCTGCAATCAAGTCAGCGTCGGGCCGGGCAGACATGGGCGTCCGGCGTCGCCTCACTTCGGCAAACCTCGCAGGAGGAATAATTGCTTCAAAACTGTTCGCGGTCACGATCCACTGATTGACGGGGTTCCGTGTGTTCTTCGCGCCTAGCCTTCGGGATGTGCGGTTGAACACCACGCATCCGCAGTACTTCGGATGATTCAGGATCGTGTTCACCGCGAATTTGTCCCATGGGCCGCGAGGATCACGGCGGAAGCCACGCTCATTCAGCATCCTCACGATGGCGTCCCCGGAGTGGCCGTCGTCCAAGAACCAAGAATAGATTTGCCGAACCACTGCCACCTCATCAGGTGGCCCTGGCACATAGACGACTCGATCACTCGCCAGTGACTTTCGTTCACCGTCGGCCAGAATTTGCTTGGGAGTGCCATCGCGAGAGATCAACAGTCGGCGCAAGCCGTAACCCGCAGTGCCGCCCAGCTTGTAGCCGCTCCTCGCGACCCGACATTGTCCTGCAATGACCTTGGCAGACAATTCCCGGAGATACTCCCCGGCCATGACTCGCTTGATTGCTTTGAGCAAGGCTGCCATCACGCTCGCGTCATCCGAGGCGAACGGCTCTGCGCAGTAGTGAACCTGTATGCCGGCACGTTTGCAAAGAAACTCGTAGTAGGCGCTTTCATCGATGTCCTGAAAGCGACCCCATCGGGTAACGTCATACACCAGGATCGCCTGAAAATCCCGTGTACCCTTGGTGACATCTTCGAGCAGTTTTTGCAGTCCCGGCCGATGCGCAAGGTCGATGCCGCTTTTGCCCGGATCGGAGTATGTTTTGACTATTTCAAAGCCGTGTAGCAAGGCGTAGGACTCGATTGCTGCTGACTGGTTCGCGATGGAATAGTCCTGCCGCTCGGTTGACATCCTGACGTACTGGGCTGCTCGCATGCTTTCCTCCGATGACCCGCTAGTAGCGGTCATAACTGCCATCGGCACAAACTCGCTGAAACTTTAGGAATGATTTCGTCAGGACAATCCGACTGCAGCACGTCGGCTTGCGTACGCCATGTAAGTGACTGGATCACACACCCATAAGTGACGCAGGTCACAGCGCCCAGAATCCGTTCCTAGCAAGAATGAAGGCAATTAGCAGTTCTTTTGCCGCGATGTGGCTCCCTGTTCGTAGGTCTTGAAATCCTGCTTTATCCGACGCTCCGCGAATGTGGGAGCCCGAAATTTTTTTGCGAGGAGGAAGAGAGGTCGTAATGGAACTGATTCCTACGCTCTGCCCAATCTGCCGGAGCGAATCGATTGCGCAGATTCTGCGTGACACCCTGCTCTGTGCCCACATTGAGGGGCTGACATGTCCTTCATCCGGGGCAATCGCTTACCATTGTGAAGCTGGTCACGTGTTCGTGGTAGTCGGCGAAGACTTCAGATGGAAGGAGCCGATGCTGGAGGACAAGGAGTACTCCATTTTTGTCTGATATCGGGAAGAACCATGTGCCAAGTTGCAGGCCGCAAACCTAAACGGTGCCGTGGGCTTCCTTGGTGGGCTCATGACCGCGTACAGGTTCTGAAATGAGGATCAAGAATCTACAGGATCGGCTGCGAGAGCACATCCGTTCCAAGATTGCCATTCGAGAATTCACGGGATCGAAGCTCGCCGAGCAAGCCGGACTTCCTCAGGGGCATCTCTCAAATTTCTTAAATTCTCAGCGTGGCCTAAGCCTTGAGTCCATGGATCGCCTGCTGGATGCGCTGGCCATCGGGGTGATGGACTTGATCTCGACCGACGACATTCAGCATTGGTTCGCTCAGCCCGCTTCTCGTTCCCGCTACGATATTGTCCCCAGAATCTCGCCCAGTCTCGCGATGACGCCGCGTTTGCTGCGCAATGGGGTGTTGGAGGTTCATTGCATCGACAAATCATTGCTGCGGAGATTGAGAAGCGACGATGTCGCGGGAAGAAAACTGTGGCAGCGCTTTGTGCTCGTCGAGTTAGGCGGGGCAGATGTCCGAGGCATCCTTCCGATAGCCAGCAAAGGAGCAACGGTTCTCGTTGATCGTCACTATACTTCGCTGCAGCCCTACCATCGCTCCCGACCAAACCTGTACGTCGTGCAACTTGAGCAACGCCTCACGTTCGCCCGCGTTTCTCTCCTGAACGGCCATCTGATCGTCCAGCCGTGCGATAACAAGTGCGAAGTGTCAATGGTCGGCTTAAGACCCAGCGGAAACTATTTCGATTACATCGTGGGACGAGTGTGCCAGCTTCGTGCGGTGCCCTGACTCCCGAGGCGCTCATCGCACGTTGGTCAAGATTGATAGTCCCCATTCAGCTTTCTCGGCCTTCGCCCCGTAGGCTTCGTCGAACGCATCCGCTGAATCCTACGGGTATGCCTTGGGTCATATTCGAGCCACCCGGCGGACAGTACACGTCCGATTGGATGGTCCAGGCGGCGGGATGGTCCAGGCGGCGATCGACCGAGTTCAGGCGAAGGTTACGAAGTATGCCACTGAAAATCTTCGAGGCAGTCACGCGCTCTCTGAATTTGACCTCGTGTGCTTTTATTGTGATGAGGCCCTGCTGCACAATACTCCAATCGAGGCGGTGGACTTCGGTTTCCCCGATCTCGCCGCAAAGGTGAGGCAAGCCCTCGTAAATACGCCCGCCGTTTTCGACCGGCATCGATCGACTGAGCAAGGCGAAGATATTGGCCCTCGGCCCAGTTGGGGGGGCGGCGCTGCCGGTTGGCCGTCCGATCATGAAACAGGAGATGTCCATACGATCCCAGACCTGCTCTGGCACGAAGTAGCCATCGTTGGCTGCATCGGCCATGGCCTGGAGGTAGAGGCCGGCCGAGCGCCCGTTGGCGAGCTCATATTCGCCGCGCTCTCCCGAAAGCACGGGCCAAAGCCGTCCGAAGCGGTTGCGGCCGTTGGAATGTACCCACCCCCGACCGTATGGAGGCAATGCGGATAGGTACGGGATTCCGCGGCACGGCGATGCAGGATCAGCTCCTTTCGCTCGGGGCAGACGATTACTGCATTTGCGCTGATAAGGTGTAGCCGAGGCTGCGGACTGTTGCCAGTTTGCGTCAACGCCAGGACCTGCTTGTAATCCAGCCCCCGAACTTTGATATGCGGACTAGCAGAAGACCACTCTGGAAGTTCGACAATCACCGCGTGCGGATCGTTTACCCTGGGATTCTGCTGGGCAGCATAGTTTTTCTGCTCCGCCGTGAGTTCGACTTCGCCAACAACCTCTATCGACGGTACGTTCGATCTAGAAACTCACCGTTGCACAAAGTGGAGCATGGCGCGGAAGTCTCGGTCGCACGGATCACCATCCTGATGAGCTGAGTGCCTCCCAATGATCCTTGCACTCACGCAGAAAGTCTCGGAGCAACTTCGCCTCTTCCTTAGCCTTTTGAGACCGGAGCCCATGTTTCCAATTTGCCTGCGCTGAACGAGCCAGCCCGGCCGGCGTGAGCGGTCCAGTGCTGCCTCCTCCGTGCATCCGACAGCGTCCGTTGCGCATGGCCGGGCCATTGCATGGCGTTCCCTTTCGCGTCTTAGCACCGCAGCGTGGCGCGGTACGGAGGTCGCCTACTGGATTGCCGTTTTTGAGCCACCCTCTCCGCTGCGCATGGGGTTCGTTGCTATTTCTTGTCGGCATCCCCACCACCCCCGCTATGGCTCACAGCCCCGACGATGGCCTGACCGCCGCGGTTGACATGAACGTGCTTGACCTCCACTTTTTGCTCCCCCTTCGTGCGATACGTCTTCAGTGTCTCCATTTGGGCCGTGAATGTCCGCAACAGCCGGTTGGCAAAATTGGAAAACATCTCTATTCCGACTACGGTCTGATCCTTGCCTCCCGCACGCTCCAGGTATGAGAGCGCCAGATGATGAGTGCGCACCATCTGGACGGCAAGCAGTGCCTCCAGAGCATCACGCGGACCAATCGAACGCAAAGCTGCTTGCATGAATCTGTCATTCAGATCGCGATGCGAGTCAGTGAACGGGAGAGCAGTTGTGGTCGCCTGTAGCACAAGAAAGCCGGCGAACTCCGGCTCCGCATTGGCAATCGTCGGGAGTCTCGGGATTAGACCACTCGTGTCATCCTTCGGAATTGGCGGGCAGGAAGGCTTTGTTTTTTTCGTTGCCAGTGCTGTGGACGACTGCGAACTAGGTGTTTTGTCAATTCTGGTCATGGCATTTCTGAGCCGCGCCTCTCCTCGTAAATTGAGCGTAGCACTAAATGCAAAATACGTGCCTTCAGTGTTGGGTGGCCGCGACGGTGCGCTCCCCTGGTGTTCCGTTCGCGAGCGAGTGATGGAATGACATGCCCCTGCGCCGTGTCTGCCAATAATCTGAGAGCACGATACAGATTCGACTTCCCGCTGCTTCGGTCCGGTGATTACATTTAAAGCTATTATGGGAATCAAAGTTTACGGAGAATCCACGGAGAAAATCTGACAGCAAGACAGCGCAAACGATGCGTGACCGGAAGCATTTGCCCTCTTACTGTAAAGGTTTGGCGGTGCAGTATCGGAAGAATCGACGAGACGGAAGCCAACGCCGGCCGCGCGCTCGAACCGAGGATGGGCCAAAGAAATCGGATTTCGTTTTCCCGACACATTCAACACGCCAGGTGCAACCTCCGAGGAACAGTCCAGCTATCTACCCAGTGTCCTGCTCGCCGTTGGTCTTGCACCCTCAGATGCCGCACGCAGATCCACCATTGCTTCGGATGGGTGGGGTTCGGGATTCCGAAGGATCTCGTCAAACAGCTCCCCAGCGGTGCGTCGCCCGAATCTTGGGTGCCACCCAGCACCGGGTGCCCCTAATCCCAGCCAGGCCAGCACGGCTGCCCTTCCCGTGGGCACCCAATTTGATTCGAGTAGTCTTTTCCCAAGTTGGTCGAAGGGCACATTCTCCCGCCTTCCCTCTGCCGGATTCGGGTTCTGAGGAAGCTGATCGCACTGTGCTCCGGAGATTCTTACACCCAAAAAGGCAAATTGAACGAATCCTGTTCTCTCCTCCAGCATGGCGAGAATCCTGGGCAGCGTATCAATCGTGAAATGGACTCTCGTTTCTTCATCTACTTCCCGAATCACCGTCTCCTTGAGCGAATATTGGTCGTCCTTCGGACCGATACCCGGTGGCATGTACCCACCCCCGACCGTATGGAGGCAATGCGGATAGGTACGGGATTCCGCGGCACGGCGATGCAGGATCAGCTCCTTTCGCTCGGGGCAGACGATTACTGCATTTGCGCTGATAAGGTGTAGCCGAGGCTGCGGACTGTTGCCAGTTTGCGTCAACGCCAGGACCTGCTTGTAATCCAGCCCCCGAACTTTGATATGCGGACTAGCAGAAGACCAGTCTGGAAGTTCGACAATCACCGCGTGCGGATCGTTTACCCTGGGATTCTGCTGGGCAGCATAGTTTTTCTGCTCCGCCGTGAGTTCGACTTCGCCAACAACCTCTATCGACGGTTCTTTCGAATATTCCCCGAAAAAATGAACCGTGTCTTCGTTGCGGTAGTGGGAACAAAGTCGCTCAAGCCAGTACGGCGCGGGTCTCGTTGGCTTCAGCCAGTGAAACATCTCTTTTGCGTGGGCAAACAGGCTTGCACTGACGCCAAGTCCGATGACGAACAGCACCCACTCGTGCGCGCGTCGCAACCACTCGTACAAGTGACGCGGCCAAGCGCCGGGATCAACCATCGAAGTCCTCCAAGTCGAACATTATGTCTTAGCTGCGCAGACGTAGACCACAGGCTGCCGACCGGTTTTTTCATGGTACGCGGCTGCGATTTTCGTTCGGAACTCGTCAACCGCTAGCGCATCGACCAAATTCACGGTGCAGCCTCCGAAACCACCGCCGGTCATGCGGGCTCCGTAGACTCCCTCGAGACTACGTGCAAGTTCGACCATGATGTTCAGTTCGTCGCAGGTCACTTCGTAGTCGATGTCGAGACTGTGGTGCGAGTCGTACATCAGCTGGCCAACCCGGGCGAATTGTCCGTTCTTGAGCGCGTCCGCCGTCTCCAGCACTCGCGCATTCTCACTTACGACGTGCCGCGCGCGCCGATAACAGACGTCGCCCAGTGTGGCGGAGTTCAACTCCAGCTCATTGAGCGTGATATCCCGGAGCGCTCTGACACCAGGCACGCGCCGCCGCAGAATCTCTACTGCTTGCTCGCAAGACACACGGCGGGTGTTGTACTGGCCGCCCGCAGCCTGATGCTTCACCATGGTATTGCAAATTACGATGCGGACTCTTGGAGACAACGGCACGTGGATGTAAGACAACGAACGACAGTCCAGCATCAGCGCGTGGTCTGCGCTACCGAAGCAAGAAACGAACTGATCCATAATGCCGCAGCGTACCTGCGGGTACTCGTGTTCGGCGCGCTGGCATAACTTCGCTAGCTTAAGCGGCGGCACTTCAACTCCGGCTGTCGCGGCCAGCGCCAGTGCAACCGAAACCTCCAGCGCGGCTGAAGAGCCAAGGCCGCCGCCCATGGGCACGTCGCTGTCGATCATAACGTTGGTGGCTTTGAGCTGATAACCGTCTCGCTGGAGAACAGCGGCAACACCACGGACATAGTCACTCCAATGTCCGCGGCGCGGGCCCTCGAGCTCGTCCAGTTCGAATTCCACCGCTTCCCTAAATTGTTCGGAATGAAAGCGCAATGTGCGGCCCTCGCACGGGCCGGCGGCCACCCACGCGTACAGCGAGACCGCTACCGGCAAGACAAATCCGTCGTTGTAGTCGGTGTGCTCGCCAATCAGATTGACTCTCCCGGCGAGTGGAAAACTCGTGGTTCAGTTCCGTACAGATTACGGAAGCGGTCTGCCACTCTCTGTATCGCTGTGACGCTCATTTTAGAATTCCACTCCGCCTGAAGGCCCATCGTGATTCTACCTGCGGCATCAGGTCTGCATCACCGCCCGCCGCGCTACCGTCTGGAGTCCAAGCAACATCATTCACGGCCCCACCGGGCTCAGTGCCCCCGCCTCGAACATTTGGCCGAGGAAACACTCGTCAGGGGTCTGAGAGGTATTGGCCCTGTCTACGACGACTTAGGAGAAAGGCAGAAGGCGCTGGAGTTCTTGAACCAGGCGGATGGGCCTCGAGGAAGCCGGCTTCGTCCTCGGCCTTGATGGCCATCTGTCGCTTAGGGAAGGAGTTACAGATTCAGCAAGATATGGTTGCTGACGGTTTCGTAAACCGTTGGAGCGCGCATTAGATGGCGTTCTATCAATAAGTTGGCGACGATTGGGTGCAAGATGAGTGCAAGCCCGTGACATTCGCGGGGAGTTTGGGGCACGCTCATTCTGCTTGCTCCCTGCGCCGCCCTAACCGGCAACGTGCGCGAGCCTACGGGGGGTGGCACGAAAGGTGTCACTAAGTAGCGGAAAATTGGAATCTTGTCTTGAATCTACTAGGGTTAGTATCGGTAACAGAAGGTCTGCAAAACCTTTATGCGTGGGTTCGATTCCCACCCGCGCCTCCAGCACTTTCTTAACTTCGATCTTTGTTGCGACTGCTTCCCCGCGCCACGACTCTGCCCGTGCAGTTACTCTCACCCATTTCTAACGAGCGGCCCTGGCTTGCGTAGAACAGCTCTGCCGCTCCGCCGTTTCGAAGGCCGCGCCCAGGTCGTCCAGCAGATCTTCCACATCTTCCGCCCCCACCGAGATCCTTACGAGGTCGGCAGGAATTGTCTTCTGCTGGCGGAGATGTGGCGGAATGCTGGCGTGCGACATGTAGTTGGGCAGGCTGATGGTGGAGTTCACCCCGCCAAAGCTGACCGTGATCGCGAACAGCTTGGTGGCTTCGACCAGCGCTCTCGAGAATTCCGCATCGCCGGTAACGAAGCTGATCACCGCGCCATCGCCGGAGGCTTGCGCCTGGTGAATTCGCCGCGCGCGTTCATCCGCCAGTCCGGGATAGTAGACGCGCTCCACCGCCGGATGTGCGTCCAGAAACGCGGCAATCGCACGCGCATTGGCCTGCTGCCGATCCAGTCGCAAGGCCAGCGTCTTCATCCCACGCAGCAGGAGATAGCTATCGAAGGGTGCCAGCGCCGCGCCTTCGCCGTTCTGGATAAGGTACAGCTCCTCGGCAAGTTCCTCGTCGGCGACCACGACGGCGCCGGCCATTACATCGCTGTGTCCGCAGAGGAATTTGGTGGCGGAGTGCAGCACGATATCGGCGCCGAGTTCCAGTGGGCGCTGAAGATAGGGCGAGAGCGTGCTGTTATCGACGCACACCAGCGTACCGCTGCGTTGCGCGATTTCGGATAGAGCAGCAATGTCGACGATCTGGAGCAGCGGATTGGTTGGCGTCTCGAAGTACACCAGCTTGGTATCGGGGCGGATGGCCTCGGCGACGGCGTCGAGGTCCGTGAAATCCAGATACCGGACATGAATGCCGCGATTGGCGAGGATGCGCGAGAAGAGGCGATAGGTGCCGCCATAGAGATCGTCGCACGCGAGGATCTCTTCGCCCGGTTTGACCAGTCGCGTGACAGCCGTGATTGCCGCCAGTCCCGTACTGAAGCAGAAGCCGCGCGTGCCGCTCTCCAATGCCGCGATCTGACGCTCGACGGCTGTGCGCGTTGGATTGCCGCTACGCGAGTAGTCGTACTCGCCAAATTCGGTCGCGTCCTGCTGCCGGAAGGTCGCGGTCTGATAGATGGGCGTGGTCGCGGGCGTCAGGCGATCGCCGGGAGATGGATTGAAGTTGAGTAGTCGGGTGGCGAATTTCACGCGGCACCTCCAACGTCAGTGGCCAGTGGACAGTGGCTAGTGGATAACGCTGGTGGAGCACCGAGATTCACAAGCCGTGATTGCTGAGGGCTGGGTGCCCCATCCTTTCGCCTGGTTTTGGCGAAAGGGTGGGGCTCAAAGCTCGCGGCTCGAAGCTCGCGGCTGAGGTCGAACAGGTCCGCCATAACCGCAGCCGTGGTCGGCCAGCGGCCCGCACCGCGGCCAGTCCAGACCTGCGGCAAAACCGCATCATCGGTGTGCACCACCAGGCAGTTCTCTTCCCTCTTGATTTTCGCGAACGAATGCGCACCCTCTATCAGCTCCGGCTTGACTTCGAGAACAACCCTGCCGTTGCGGAGATAGGCGCTTCCCACCAGCCGCACGCGGCAGCCCTCGCTTGCGGCCGCTTGCACCCACTCCGGACCGATGCCATCGATTCCTCTGATCTCGATGTCTCCGGTATCGAACTCCGGGAAGGCGCTGCGCGCCAGCAGCCGCAGCTTGCAGGCGGTGTCGGCGCCGGAGACGTCAGCCGTGGGATCCTGTTCGGCAAAGCCGTGCGCCTGGGCTTCGGCAATGGCCTGCTCCCACTCGCAGCCGGCGGCGAGGCGGTCGAGAATGTAGTTGCAGGTGCCGTTGAGCACGCCGGAAATCGCAACGATACCGCCGCAGTCCGAACGCGCCAGGGCGTTCACGGCTTCCAATGCCGGCATCGCGCCGCCGACGGCTGCCGAGTAACGCAATGCGCGATGTTGTGCCAGCGTTGGGTCATTGGCAACGAGCAGTTTGTTTGCCGTGACGACGGTTTTTCCCGCTAGCAGCGCCGCATGGACCAACTCGCCCGCCGGGTCGCAGCCGCCAATCAGCTCCACCAGCACATCGATGTCGTCCAGCACGGCCCGGCAATTTCGCGTGAGCAGATGCTCCGGTGCGTGGCCAACATGCACTTCCGGTCGGCGGACTGCGACGCCGGTCACTTCGAAGAGATCGGGGCGGTTCCACAGTTCCTGGAAGACGCCAAGTCCTACGGTGCCGAGCCCCAGCAGCCCGACTCTGAGCGGAGGATTCGCGACGGGCTTCGGCGCAAGCGTTGACCGTTGCGCGCCCACCAATGTCGCGTGACTTTCACCCACAGCCGCAACCTCGAACGAAACGCCGGTCTTTCTTCCGAACGCAATGGCTTTCGGCTGAACGACCTTGGCCCCGAGTGCAAGCGCATCGTCGAAATCGATTTCACGGAAGCGTTGCGCGCCGGCATCGACCGCCGGATCGCCGTTATAAATCCCGTCAACATCCTTGATGAGCCGGCAGCGCGCGCCAAGCTGTTTGGCAATGAACAGCGCCGACAGGTCGGAGCCGCCGCGTCCGAATAGCGCTACGCGTCCGCTGCCGTCGCGGGCGACAAAGCCGGGAACCACCGCCACCCTGCCTTGCCTCAGCACGCTCTCGACAGCGGCGGTGTCCACGCTCACCGGCTCGGTGTCGTTCGAGCTGGTTTCCGCGATGAGCCGTATCTGGCCGGGATCGAGCACCTGGGCGGGAATGCCAAAGCGATCGAGCTCAAGCGCCAGGAACGCGGTGGCCACCTCTTCCCCCGTAGCAACGACGCGTGCAATGGCTTCGGTATCGGCATCGCAGTAGTCGGCGACCGTTTCCAGCAGCCGGTCCGTTTCACCAGCGAAGGCCGACACGACGGCGACGACGCGATATTGCAGCCGAATCCAGCGATAGATCTCATGCACGGCGCGAGGCAGATCGGTCCGCGAACCTAACACCGAGCTTCCAAACTTGAGGACAATTACTTTGCCAGGCACGGTTCCACCTCCTGGACTTCCGCCGCGACCGGAATCGCCTCGAGTGCTGTATCGAGGTCGGCAATGATGTCGGCGGGATTTTCCAGGCCTACCGAGAGCCGCACCAGGCCGTCGCTGATGCCGCTACGCTCGCGGATTTCACGCGGTACATCGCTGTGAGTCATCGACACCGGATGCGTAATAAGTGTCTCGACCGCGCCCAGATTTTCGGCCAGCAGGCAGAGGCGCACCGTGTTCATCAGTTGAATGCCGGCCTCTGCGCCGCCCGTCAGCTCGAAGGCCAGCATGCCGCCGGGCAGCGACTGCTGCTTCTGCGCCAGCGCGAACTGCGGGAAGCCGGCGAGCCCGGGATAGTGAACGCGCGCGACTTTAGGATGCTGCTCCAGCCATTCGGCAACGCGCTGCGCGTTGGCCGAGTGCTGTTGCAGACGCAGCGGAAGCGTCTTCAGTCCGCGCAGCGTCAGCCACGCCTCCTGCGGCGACTGGATACAGCCCAGCGTCTTGCGCACCAGCCGCAGACGCTCCAGCAGCGCCTCGTCATGCGTGGCGATCGAGCCGCCAACCGTGGAGTTGTGGCCTTCGATGTACTTGGTAGTCGAGAGCAGCGTGATGTCGGCGCCGAGTTCCAGCGGGCGTTGCGCCACCGGCGTCAGGAAAGTGTTGTCGACCGCAAGCTTCACTCCGGCCCCGTGTGCCACCTCGGCTACAGCCGCGATGTCCGTAAGCTTCAGCGTGGGATTCGCGGGCGTCTCGATAAACACCAGCCGTGTGTTGGGCTGGATCGCCTTTGCAACCTGCTTCGGGTCCGATGTATCGACGAACGAGGCGTCTACGCCGAAGTTCGTCAGCACCTGCTGAAACAGCCGCACCGTCCCGCCATACACCACATCGGAGACGACAACATGATCGCCGGATTTCAGCAGCACCAGGAATAGCGTCGAGATCGCGGCCATGCCGGTGGCGAAACACACGGCTGGCGGAGTATCTTCCAGCGCGCCGAGCGCGGCCTCCAGCGCCGAGACAGTCGGGTTCGCCACGCGCGAATAGGTGTAGCCCTTGTGCACGCCAACGGCTTCCTGATGATAGGTAGTGGACTGGTAGATGGGGGTGAGGACCGCGCCGGTCGCGGGATCGGGCACAACGCCGCCGCGCACCGCAGTTGTCGCAAACAGCTCAGGCGAGAAAGTCATGGATGGCTCCAATCGAGAATTGCCCAGAAACACAACGACCGCCTCGATTCCCGGGCGGTCCGTTCACGATTGGAGTTTCTTCTGCTTGGGCTGTCAGACTCCGAACGTGGACAAGGCACCACCCAGGGTGCACATGGCCATGGTCATTCGGTGAGTCGATGACAACATACTCAGACGGTACCTAACTTCCGCGCGGGATGTCAAGCTTCGAATCGCGCATCGTCTACGGCAAAGGTCGCAGCGCTGTATTGAATTCAAAACTGAATTTCACCACGGAAGCACGGAATACACGGGATTTCTTCGGATCTCGGGTGACGCAGAAGGCACTTATGGTGAAAACAACCTTTAAGAAATTCCGTGTATTCCGTGCTTCCGTGGTGAAACAATTTTCAAGACAGCGCAAACTTTCGGCGAACAGAGGCATCGCGCCCCGGCAGCACGGAATCCTACTTTCCGCACCGCTTCCGGGCTGGAGCGAACGTGTGCTCCTACCTCACCGAGCGCAGAATCGGCGCTCGCCGGGGGCCGCGACTCGCGCGCCCAACGAGCGGGAGTTCCTGCGAGGTCAAGTTCTCATGCCAAGTTTTGTGACCGATGTAGAAGAGATCCGCGGGCGCGCTGCCCAGAAAATCGAGGAGGGCGCGGTGACCGACACCTATGAAGGCGACGTCGAGCAAACCATCTCTATCCTGAACGAGGCGCTGGCGACGGAGATCGTCTGCGTCCTGCGCTACATGCACCACTACTTCATGGCCACCGGCGTCCACGGCATGGCGGTGCGCGACGAGTTCAAGGAGCACGCCGACGCCGAGCGCGAGCACGCCGACAAGATTGCCGAGCGCATTCAGCAGCTTGGCGGCAGGCCCGATTTCAATCCCGCGTCGCTGGTCGAGCGTTCCGCTTCGCAATACGCCGAGGGCAACAGCCTGGCCGACATGATCAAGGAAGACCTGATCGCCGAGCGCATCGTGATCGAGGTGTACCAGAAGATGATTCGGCACTTCGCCGATCACGATCCCACAACGCGCGTGATGATCGAGGGCATTCTGCGCGATGAAGAAGAGCATGCCAGCGATCTGTCCGACCTGCTGTTCATCGTCGATCCCGAAGTCCGGCGAGACCGAGGGCGAAGATCCCGGCACGCATCCGCTGGACATGCACCACGATGAGCAGTCGCGGCAGCAGCGCGGGACGCAGTCTAAGATGCAAGCCGACGCCGGGCGCACGAATACTCAAGCCTCCCCGCGCCGAGTCCGGCAGCCGAGCAGGCCAGCAAGAAGCTGCAGCGCCGCGGAGCTGGACGTTCCGCGCGACACCTCGTCACGGCGGCGGCCGAACTGAGCCGCAGCAACCCAGCCACGAAGGCGAGCGCAATCGCGAAGGTGTGGGCAATCTGGTGAGCGGCGATAAGACGCTGATGGAGAGCCCCGAGCGCGGGCGAAACGCCGCAGGCACCGGTCGCGCTGCCAGCAAGGGGAACGGCAAGAACAACAGGAAGAAGCGCGCGGCATAGAAGCAAGAACTGGGGTCAGGGGTCAGGGGTCAGGGGCCAGGACGGAGGTCTCTATTGCTAGTCTCTGGCCCCTAATCCCTCGACCCACCTAGTTCCTGATGTTCTCCAGCAGCTGCTCCACTTCCGCTTTCTTGTCGGCGGTGAGCGGCAGCAGCGGCAGGCGCACCGATCCGCCGAAGTAGCCGTTGTAATCCATGGCGTACTTCACGCCGGGAATGCTCAGCCCGCCGACGATGCGCTCGGCGGCTTTGGCGATGCGCTCCTGCTTCTCGCGCGCGAGCGCCGCATCGCCATCTTTCCAGGCAGCATAGATCTCGTAGCACGCAGTCGGAGCGCAGTCGGCGAAGGCCAGGATCGCGCCGACAGCTCCGGCATCGAGCGACGGATGCAGCTTCTGCGCCGCGCCCACCAGCACCTGGAAGCCAACTTCCTTCTGGCGCGTCTTCAGTCCGCCGACCACCTTCACCGCGGCGGACGACGGCTTGGGCGCAGCCGTTCCCGCGAGCGCGCCAACGCTGACCAGCGCGCCGCCGTCGGCGTCGGCGGGAGCCGCAATGGCGGCCTTCAGCATGCGTCCGGTGACGGCGGCAAACGTCTCGGTCACGGTCGCGTTGCGCTTGATGTGGCGCGTGCCTTCCACCATCTTCTGCACCTTCTCGATCGAGCCCGACGATTCCTTGATGCCGATGAGGTTCGGGATGCTCGGCCAGCGCGATGACCAGCTCGGCGGGAATGTCGTAGCCGGTCGCCTGCGGGAAGTTGTAGATGATGACCGGCAGCGGCGAGCGGTCGCAGACGAAGCGATAGAACGCCAGCATGTTCGCCGGGCTGTGCCATCTGGCCTTTGTAGTAATGCGGCGTGCGCACCATGGCGACGTCATAGCCGAGTTCGGCGGCGTATTCCGTCAGCCGCAGCGTCTCGATTGCCGATTCGATGCCCGTGCCGGCGATCAGCACCTTCTCGTTGGCGGCCGCGTCGCGCGCGGATCTTCAGCACATCGCGCCGCTCGTCATCGCTGAGCAGGATGGCTTCGCCGGTCGAGCCCTGCACCACGATGCCCGCAATCGGCGCCGCGCGAATACTGCTCAACGTTCTGCTCCAGCTTGCGGAAGTAGACGTTGCCGTCAGGGTAAAACGGCGTGGTGATGGGAGGAAAAATTCCGTGCAGCAACATGGGATGCTCCTTGAGAACGTCTACTTCGATTATAGGGCGGGCTTACACGCCCAATCGGAACCTGTCGGTGCCTGGTCCAGCTCATCACCCGCCACTGTGAGCGCCATCACTGCCCTTCGGCCACATTCGCGCGATAAACGAAGTACTACCGGTAGGTGCACCATGTTTGCCCGCAAAGCCTTCTTCCGCCTGAAGTCGATCAGCGTGTCTTCCGAGTTCCAATGCACGTTTGATAACGAGATTCTGCCCTTGCTGCGCAGCCAGAAGGGATTCATCGGCGAGCTGATGCTGGCCAATCCTGGCAGTCTGGAACGGATCACGACCAGCCTGTGGGAGAGTGCGGCCGACGCGGAGTTGTACCGGGAGCAGGTTTACCCCCGCGTGCTGAAAATGCTTTCCAGGACCATCGACGGCGCACCAAAGATCCACACCTTCGACGAAGTGATTTTCACGCTCCACAATGGCGCGAATGAGGCCGTGCGAATTTCACCTTACACGGACGCAGCCGAGGAGCCGCCGAACAAGCGCGCGGGCTCCTCACCGCGCAATACTCGCAGCACGCCGTCGACCAGCGCCTGCAACTCGTCTTCTCCGGCGTAGACTTCAATTGGCGCGATCCATGCGATGCGCTCACTTAGCGCCGCAACCAGGCGCTCGGAGTACGCCATGCCTCCGGTGATGAGCACGGCATCGACGCGCCCCCGCAGTACCGTCGCCATCGCGCCAATGTCCTTCGCGATCTGATACACCATGGCTTCGAACACGGTTTTCGCGCGCTTGTCGCCGGCCGCGATCCGCTTCTCCACTTCTACCAGGTCTTTGGTCCCCAGGTAGGACTGCAATCCGCCTTCGCGAAACAGCAGCGCTTCAGCGTCGGTGCGTGAGTACTTGCCGCTGAAGCACAGGTCGACGAGTTGCATCGCCGGTACGCTCCCGGCGCGCTCGGTGGAGAAGGCGCCTTCCTCACGCGAATTGGTGACGTCAATCATTCGGCCCTGTTCGTGAGCGGACACTGAAATCCCGCTGCCGAGATGCGCCACAACGAGGCGCAGCGAATCATATCGCGCGCCCCGCTCGCGCGCGTAGCGCTTGGCCACGGCTTTTGCATTCAGGGCGTGCGACAGGCATTGCCGCTCCAGCAAGGCGCTGCCCGACACGCGTGCAATTTCCGGCCACTCGTCGACGCTTACCGGATCGACGATGTACGCGGGCACGCCGGCCGACAGCGCAATGCTGTGCGCCAGCCACGCGCCAAGGTTCGAAGCATGTTCGCCGCGCGTTGCCAGCCGCAGCTCATCCAGCATTGCGTCGTTGACGCAGTACGTCCCGCTGCTGAGCGGAGGCAGCAGCCCGCCACGGCCAACCACGGCGTGGAATCCAATCCCACCTGTGGGAGCCGGCGCCGAAGTTGGGCTGCCTAGATCGTACCCGGCCTCGCGTAATGCCGCTTCAATCTCTCGAGAGCGAAACCCTTGCTGGTCGAGAATCGGCCGGCCGCGAAATATCGCCAGCTCGGCGTCGCTGTGTCGAATGTTTTTCACCAGCGAGGGCCGCTCGTTCTCGTAGACCGCGAACTTGGTCGAAGTAGACCCGGGATTAATGGCGAGAATCTTGAACTCGGCTGCCGGCAAACAGGACCCCCAGAGCGATGGAATTCACTTTGTCGTCGACGCTTTCCACGCGAGACGGAATAAGGATGGGCACGCGCGCTCCCGCCACCACATGCGCGCATTGTGAGCCGCCCAGGTACTTCACCGACTTGCCCAACAGATTGCCGGCCTCAATGTTGGGGACAATCATGCAGTCGGCGTGGCCGGCGACGGGGTGCTGAATTCCTTTGTCCCGTGCGGCCGATTCGAGAAGCGCGCAGTCCAACGCCAGCGGGCCGAATACCTCAGCTTCGCCGAACTCGCCGGCCTCGCCCATCGCCGTCAGGCGCCGCGCGTCCACGCTCGATGGCACCGACTCGCTGACTGCCTCGGTGGCGCTCATGATCGCGATCTTCGGCCACGCCAGTCCCAGGCAGCGCATTACCTCGATCGCGTTCTGCACGATCTGTTTCTTCTGTTCGAGCGTAGGCAGAACGTTGAGGCCGCCATCGCTGATGCCGACCAGCCGAGTCGCGCCCGCCAGCTTGTCTTCGTACAGCAGCACGTCGCTGAGCACGCGCCCGGTGCGCAGGCCGGCGGATTTGTCCAGGACGGCGCGCAGCAGCTCATCTGTCCGCAAATGTCCTTTGAGCAGAACGTCAACCTCGCCTTCGCGTGCCAGTTCGACGGCGAATGCGGCTGCGTCCGTCGCGTCGAAGTACTGCGCACTGGCGATGAGGCTGTGCAGCGCCAGCGCTTCCAACTTGGCGCGAATCGCGGCCTGCTTACCTATCAGCACCGGCTGAGCGATGCCAAGCTGGAAGGCTGCCGCAGCAGCGGAGAGCGCGATCTCGTCATCGGCAACGACCACACCGAGCCGCAGCGGACGCTCCGGTCGCGCGGCGCGGCGCAGCTCAGCGAACGTGGAGATCGCCCTGGTGGGGGAGGAGGTTATAGACATGCCGCTATGATCGCCGCTGCGCTAGAGGGTTGCAGTGAGGCCCATCACACGTCCGCTCCCTTCGTCTGCCGCCGCGCGTTGGTACAATCGCCGGCATGAGTTCCCCCCGCCTGGAGCGCGTGCTGCAACAGCTTCGGCTTTACGACCACCCGCTGGTTGCCTTTGACGCACGCGAGAAAGGTGAAGGCGTGGAGCTCATCCTTCGGCCGCGCTTCACCGAGCCGCCGGTTCATACCTATTACTTCGATCTGCACCCGCGCGACCTCGACGATCCGCAATTCGAGTGGACCTTGCAGCGGCAGATCTTCGACTGCCTGCATGACTACATCGTCGAGATGTTCACCCGCACCCCGCAGCACCGCAAAGAGAATGCGCAGATGCAGCGCGAAGGCAAGCTGTGAGCCGAGGAGTCCAGGATTTCTCCTGAAGCGGCGGTCTGCGCGAGCGCATCGCCGAAGAGATTCGCCGCAACGGCCCGATTCCGTTCTCGCGCTACATGGAACTTTGTCTGTACGAGCCCGAGCTGGGCTACTATTCGCGTGCGCGCGAGCAGTTCGGCAAGGCGGGCGACTTCTACACCTCCAGCGACGTGCACGCGGTGTTCGGACGGCTGCTGGCGCGGCAGTTCGAAGAGATGTGGCGCGCGCTGGATTCGCCGGAGCGGGTCGATCTTGTTCGAACTCGGTCCGGGACGAGGATTGTTTGCCCGCGACGTGCTGGACTGGTCGGCGAAGCAGTTTCCCGAGTTTGCGCGGGCGCTACGTTATACGCTGGTGGAGCAGTCAGCAGCACTCTGCGGGCAAAGCTGCGAAGAGCGGCTAGCCGAGCACATATCGGCGCGGAAGGTGCGGCATCTTTAGCGCTCGTTCGAATGCGGCGAGTGGCGGCCGTTAGCGAGCATCTGATTCGTATTCGCCAACGAGTTCTTCGACGCCTTGCCGGTCGATGTCATCGACCATCGCGGCGCGTTGCGCGTCGGTTTCGAGCAGGGGCGGTTCGCGGAGAGCTTTGTCCAGCCGTCCGCGGCGGAGAACTGAGTTCCTGGATCGCTACGGCGTGCATCCGGAAGAAGGCGAGCGGGTAGAAGTCTGCCTGGCGTCGCTGGCATGGATGGACCGCATCGCCGAACTGTTCTCCGGCCGGCGCGGGTTTCGCCGTGCTCATCGATTACGGCTACACGCGGGAAGAGCAGCTCGCGGGACGGCATCGCGACACCATCATGAGCTATCGCCAGCACATGGCCAGCGCCTCGCCGTACGAAGCGCCGGGCGAGCAGGACATCACCGCGCACGTCAACTTCACCGCGCTTCGCGTGCGCGCGGCCGAGCGCGGGCTAAGATCGCTGGCGCTGCTCACGCAATCGCAGTTTCTCATCGGCATCGGCGAGGAGACGGAGTTTGCTGATGCCTTTCAGGATTGCCGGCTGCCGCAGGAGCGGGCCAAGGTGGCGCTGCAGCTCAAGCACCTGATTTCGCCGAGCGGGAATGGGAGAGACGTTTCAGGTGCTGCTGATGTCCCACGATGTGGGAGAGGCGCATTGAGCGGCATGAGGATCGCGCGATGATCGCGAGCGGTATCGCTCCCCTGCGCGCGAACCGCAGATCCCTCGGCTCCGCTCGGGATGACAAAAAAAGCCCCGGGCTACGCTCGGGATGACAAACGGAAAAGCTACTGCATTCCCGGCTTGTCGCTGCTGCCCTGCGGCTGATAGGGGGATCTGCAGATACTTGCGCGCGGTGTCCAGCGCGTTCTGCGTGTTGTCGTTGGTCTGCAGCGCCTGGCGGTATTCGTTGGTGGCGCGCTCGCGCTGGCCGGTCAAGTCGAAGATCATGCCCAGCTGAATGTGGCTCCAGACCTCGGTCCAGCGCGGGATGCCGTCGCCGTTCAGCGCCTCGCGATAGGCATTGGCGGCCGACTGGTAATTGTGCTGCAGGAAGAAGACCTCGGCGATGCGATAGTGCGCCAGCGAGCTGTTGCGGTTGATGTCGAGCGCCTTCTGGAATTCCTTCAGCGCCTCGGTCAGGTCGCCCTGCTCCACGTCCTGCTGGCCGCGCATGATCGACGTGCGCACCTGCAAGTCCTGCGAATTTTGCAGCACCTGGTTGTTGGGATCGATGGTGATGCGCCGCGGCTTGCCGAAGGTATCGACCGAGTACGCCGAGTTCGTGCCCTCCACCTCGATGCGCTTGCTCTCGGTCTTGCCGTCGGTATCGATGCTCAGTTCCATCGGCATGCGGAACAGGTCCATGTCCTGCGAGATTTCGCCGACCACGCGGAAGCCCTTCTGGGTGCGGTAGACGGTGTATTTGTTCTTGAACTCCGGCGCGCCGGTGGAGTCGAGCCACTGGGTGAAGAACCAGGTGAGCTGCTGGCCGGAGCTCTTGCTCGGCCACCTTGCGGAAGATCGTCCACCGTCGCCGTTTTCCCCGAGTACTGCGCGATGAAGGTGCGCATGGTCTTGTCGAAGGCTTCTTCGCCGATCACCCAGCGCAGCATGGCTAGGATCATGCCGCCTTTGTCGGTGACCAGCGACTGGAACTCCGGCGAGAACGTGTCGAGCGTGCCGACGTCGGCCAGCGGCACGGAGACATAGGCCAGCGCGCCGACCGACATGTCTTTGGTGACTTCCTGGAATCCGGCCTCGCCGGCGACGTGCTCGACGTACAGGGCTTCGGAATAACGCGCGCCGCCGTCGCTCATCCACCAGTCGTTCTTCGTCGCCGGGACTGACCATGGTGCCGAACCACTGATGCGCGATGCGTGTTGGCCAGCAGGCGGTAGTTGCCCTTCTCGGTGAAGTAGCGGCCGGCCAACGCGGCGATCTCCGGCGCCCAAGCCGAAGGAACGGTGTCGTTCGGCAACTCCACGACACTCAGGTTCTGGTTGAACGGCGTGCCAAAGGTCGAGGTGAAGAAGAAGAATTCTTTGGTCGCGGTATCGGCGTACTGTTCGGCGGCGGCCTTGTGCTCCGCCGTGGTGTAGACGTTGATGTTCAGGCCGCCTTCGGTGCTCTTGGTCTGCACGTACTTGCCGATGATGATGGTGCCCGGGAAGCTCGGCCGGTCTTCGTAGGTGAAGGTGAAGGTCTTGTCCGGCGGCGGTCGCCAAGCTGGAGTGGAAGGTCGCACCCTCCCGTTTGCGGGTTGTGCCTTTCGCGGACGCATCTTCTTCAATCTCCGGCCGGGCGCCGGCGCTCTGCTTGCCGCTGCCGATCACCGTGTATCCCGCGGGCACAGCTGACGCTGATGGTCGACGTGAAACGATTGGTGCCGTAGCCGACCATGGGGAACCAGCGCCCTGCGTACAGCAGATAGGTGATGGGATCGCCGACGTAGGCCAGCTTCAGACCCTGTACCGGGCTGTCGTCGGCCGATTGGATGGCGCCTTCGTATTCGAAGATCAACGTGTCGGACTGGCCCTTGTTCAATGTGGCGGGCAGCGAGACGCGGACAGTGGAATCCTGGCTGACGCGCTCCACCTGCAAGCGGTTGGGCGTTCGCATCGACCACGCGCGTGGGCCGCAGCGCATTGTGCAGCTCGAAAGTAGCGACGTTGATGTCGTCCAGCGCGGTGAACTTGACGCGCGCCTGCGCCTTCAGTTGGTGGGTCTGTGGCGTAACCACGGCGTGAATGACGTAATCGTCAACCTGGATGCGCGGCTTCTCCGCCGCAAAGCAGAGTCGAGACCAGGGCAAAGATGCCGAGGGCCAGAAATCGCGTCCAGGATCGCGCCGCGCTATGCATTGAGAATGAAACTCCTGCTCTGCTGACTATAAATGATGGAAAATCCGTGAGGAAAGATGCCGGTGCCGGCATCCTGCCAGTTGCGGCAGTTAGTTCACCACGGAAACACGGAAGACACGGAATTCTTTAGGTTGCTTTGTATCAGGGCACGTCTTTAGACGTGCCGAATCCGTTTCCCGGAGACTGTGGGCTTCAGCCCCCTGAGCCCTCCGCAGGGGCGAAAGCCCGCCTTCTCGTTGTACTATGCGGCACGACTGAAGTCGTGCCCTGTTACAAAGCCAATCCTTCAAACCGCGAGTTTCAGAGGTTAGACCCAACAGCTCCGTGCTTCCGTGGTGAACTCGCTCTCGCTATTTCCAGTACGATTGTCGCGGCCCGTTCGGATGCCCCGCGGTTTTTCTCGCGCGGCTCCAGGCGCCGCCGCACCTCGCGAAACCTTCCATCATCGCCGTCCGCGCCTGGCCATCCGGCAGAATCCGCCGCAACTCGTCGCACACCCGCTGCGGCGTGAAATCCTCCTGCACCAGCTCCGGAACCACGTCGCGTCCGGCGATCAGGTTCACCATCGCAAAACGGTCTACCTTAACTAGACGGCGGCCAAGCTTCCAGGTGAGCGGCGCAACACCGTAGACCATCGCGAACGGCGTGCCGATCAGCGCCGCTTCCAGCGTGGACGTGCCGCTGGTGACGGCCGCCGCGCGGGCATGCAGCAGCGTGGCGCGCGCGTCGCGCGTCAACGTGATCGGCGGCCCGGAATAGTCGCGCAGAAACGAAGCCATCCAGCTCGCGTCGAGCAGTGGAAGCAACCGGTACTGTGTAAACGTAATCCGGGCCGAGAAGTTGCGCGGCTTGCAGCAGCACCGGGAAAATGCGCGAGACTTCGCCGCGGCGGCTGCCGGGCAGCAGCGCGATCCACTGGCGCAGCTGGGTCGATCTTGTATTCCGCGGCAAACTGCTCGCGGGTGACGGCTGGCGCGGCAAGTCGGCCAGCGGATGTCCGACGAACTCCGCCGCGATGCCGCGCTCGCGATAGAACTTCTCCTCGAAGGGAAAGATGACCAGCATCTCGCGGACGTATTTGCGAACCCGCTCGATGCGGCGCTGCTTCCACGCCCACAGCTGCGGGCTGACGTAATAGATGACCGGCACTCCGCGCGCGATGAAGCTCGCGCGCCAGCCGCAGGTTGAAGTCGGGAAAGTCGATGAGCACGGCCGCGTCGGGCCGGCGCCGTTCGGCCTCGCGCACGACCTCGCGAAAGCGGCGATAGATGGTCGGGATGTGCCTGATGACCTCGACGATGCCGACTTCGGCGATTTCTCGCGCGTCGACCAGCAGCTCGCAGCCGGCCTCGCGCATCTGCTCGCCGCCAACGCCAAAGAACTCGATGGGAGCGTCGCCGCTGGTCTGCTGCGAGGTCAGACGGCGCAGAGCCTCAATCAGCTCTGCGCCATAGAACTCGCCGGAAGCTTCGCCGGCGGAGATCAGGATTCGCACGGTTTGATTATGACAGGCTGCGTCCGCGACGGCGTATTAACGGTTGTGGCAGAGTGCTCTGAAACACTGCAGCACTTGCGCGTTGTCAGGAATTTCGTAGCATCTCGAATACGCGTGCAGCTTGCTTAGTTCTTCAGGCAGAGAACACCGGTTCCGACGCCTGATGTTGTCCTCGCAAACCTCGACCTCGTTTGCGAAGAAGCGCCACTCGATGCTGGCACCTGGAACCTCCGCTCTTAGGGTATCTTCTGCCTCCCTACGCGACTTGCTCGCGCAGAAGTCGATATCGGCTACTACACACCTCAGTCCGTCGTCCAGTGCATCGATCAATGCTCGAAATTTCCGTGACTTTCGAAACGCCGAAGAGTGGTTATGTGCATTTGCCTTGTAGTCGTCGAAAGCCAACCAGCCGTCGCGACACATTTGACATATGTAATTGCTTTTGCCGCACCCTGGTAGCCCGGCAATTAACACGACGCTTGTTCCACGATTGTCAGTCATGTAGCGGTTCGCGAAGTGCGAACTCCCCCAAGCAGGATCGTCTTAGGTGGGGCACTCTCAAGAGTAAAGATTACCTCTGTGACCTCTGTGCCTCTGTGGTGAGATCACGCGCGCAGATCGCGTCGAATCAGGGTCGAATCGAGGAAGAACCCCAACCCCACCGCGAACGGAATGACCCCAAACGCTGCCGCGACCCAGGCATCCGGCTCGGCGCGGGCAATGAGCCCGAAGGCTATCGTGTAACCGAGCGAGCCGGCCACCAGCAGAATCCCCGCTCGCCGGGAACGAGCCGCCTGGGTCAGCTCCGGCTCCATCGGAACGCTCACACCGCGCGCAATCGCCGCCAGGCGCTCTTCGGTGCGCAGCCGGCGCACCCGGTAATAGGTATACATCGCCGCCATCGGTACGGCGAATACCATGACCACTGCCGCGAGTCCCACAATGTTTCCGTCCATTGTCCACTCCTCCTCTGAACTGACAAGAGGAGGTACGCAGCGGGCTGCGGCGAAGTTCCGGCGATCTGCAGGTTCAAACGGAGGCGGCCTGGGCTACGACGGAGTCTTCTTCAGGAACTCGACAAACATCTCGGCGGCCTGGCGCTTGTCGCCGGTAATTTGCTGCGGGACGATAGCGGGGATGTTCGCCGGGCAGGCTTTCACTCCGGCGCAGACGTTGGCGGCCTGGGGCAAGGCGAGTTGCAGCGGGGGGCTTGCCTGGGCGTCGTCGGGAGAATCCAGAATGATAATATCGGCCTCCTCGCTGCTGCTGGTCTGCTTCTGGAGCATGTCCTTGTAGTCGCCGGTTTCAGTCTCGACGACGATGGCTTGTCCCGAGGATAGCCGCGGATTGCTGCCCTGGAATTCCAGGATCCTGCGGTCCATTTCGCTGCCGTACGGGGAGCGCAGGTTGCGCACCACGCTAACGACAACGGTAGAAAGTTTGGGCTTGGGTTTGCACCCGCCGAGCAGCGCCATCGGGAGAAGCGCCAATACAGCTACTGCAAACCGCACTCGATCGGACATCTTCACATCATAGCCGGAGCGTTCGACTGGGGAAAGCAGCTTCGAGCCGTGGTAGTGGGTCAGTTTCAAATTTCATGACGCGGGTGCTGTCTTAAGAACCTCGGACGACATCGAACTGCGAGCCGAGCATCGACGCCGAAGGCTCGCCGGTCTCGCTCGCCTAAAAACCTCGCGTCGCCGCGGGCGCATGTCAGAAGCGGTATAGCGCGAAAGTCGCAGCTCGGAGCTCGTTGCGTCACTATCCGAGAACTTATGGTTGCCAGTAGCCGAAAATTAATAGTTTTTCACGCAGAACACCCTTTTCTGATGCGGCAACTTCTTAGATAATGCAGGCTAGAACGCCCGCCACTCTCGTCGTTGCGAGTACTCATGAAATTAGGCATGGCCATATGCCTATGTGTCGGGATCAGCTCCCTCCCGCTCGCCGCACAGCAAACATTGCTGGCGTCGGGAGGGACAATGCTGAGCGTCTTTCCCGCCGCGCCGCCCATAACCACCTACGCGTTGCCGCGGCCCGGGTTCTCCGCTGACGCTTCCGCAGTTGCGGTTGGGCTCGCACCCGATGCCACGCTGTACGAGCTGGCGCTGGGCCCGGCTCCCGACGGTGTCTGCACTCAGCTCCTGGCGGCAGTCAGCACACCCAGCGATTACGCGTTCGATCGGGCGCAATTCAGCGCAGCCGCTCTCAAAGCCTCCTTCAGTCATGACAACATGGTGAAGATGGCGCACAACTTCGTACCGGGACAGCCGCTACCCGATGTTCCCAATTATCACCCGCTGACTCCGAAGCAGAAATTTGAAGCATTTCTCCGCAACAGCCACTCCGCCGGTATGGCAGTGAACATCTCGTCGGATGGGCTGATCTCACATGCCACCGGCGCATATCCGCGGCTTGATACCGGCATGGCGGGTTTGGGCGAACGCATGGGAATTTCCGCCATGGGAGCGGAGAGCGCCGCATTTATCGGCGGCTTTGTGTACCCGACCCTGTTCCATCAGGACCCACGCTACTTCCCATCGCACCAGCACAGCATCATGGACCGCATTGCTTACGCTGCCAGCCGCGCTTTCATCGGCCGCAGTGATGACGGCAGGAGTGTGATCAATACTTCGGTCATCGCCAGCCAATTTACCGAGGCTGCCATCGCCAACATCTACATTCCCTACCGCAACCGATCGGCGGGCGGAAGCATCGAGAACGCCCTCACCGGACTGGGCGGCGTGGCCGAGGGCCATATCCTCGACGAGTTTCGGCCGGATATTAAGGAGTTCGTGTGGCGGCACACCCACAACAACTTGATACGGCGAGGAATGGATATAGGCGATCCCACCGGGCAGCAGGCGTTCCGCTAGGACAGTCAGCGCGTCATTATCCTGCGAACATCAATTTCGCCGCCCATAGGCCGCGACCACGCCCTCGAATTCCGCAGTAATCTTCCGCCACAACGCCTCGCCCTGATACTGCCTCGCCATCTGATAACCGCCGCCCCCCATCGCCGCGCGCGCTGCGGGATCGCTCAACAAGTGCTCCAATGCGTTCGCCAGCCGCTCGGCGTCGCCGAACCGCACGGTGATTCCGCCCCCGCTACCCCCAACTAGTTGGCGCGAGACTTCAATGTCTGCGGCGATCACCGGCTTTTGGTTGGCCCAAGCTTCGATCAGAACCAGCCCCCAGTGATTCCACTCGCGACGGCTGCGCGACGTCGACGCCAGAAGATCGCGCTTCTCCCGGTCGGCGAAGGGCGGAAGGTCGAGGAGCCTTGGGCAGTTCGCTCGCGCCGGCGCGAGATACCTTTCGAAGGTCGAGAGGCCAGGTCCCGCCATCACCAGCCATGCATTCGAGCCTCGCTTCCACAGCATCTTCATGGCTTCCACCAGCGTTTCCGAGCCCTTCTCGTACGCCTTCATGCCGAGATGCAAGACGACGGGGCCGTCGATGTGATACTTCTTTCGCAAGAAATCGGGATCGCCGCCCACCGCGGATTGCCAGTCGAAGCCGAACGGAGTGATCGCCAACTTCTGCTCAGGTATACCCAGATTTCGCAGATGCTCCATCTCGGTGCGGTCATGCAGAGAACTTTGCAGCAACGGCGCAGCAAAGCGAGCTGATGAGGCCGTGCGACTGTCTTGTTGCCCGGCTCGCCCAGATGCGAGCACGGTGTGGCAACGACCGGGCGATCGCGCAGTTCGCCCGTGCGCAGTCCGGCGTATATCAGGTTGTTGTATGGCAGCGGCCCGACGTGAAATAGATCCGCATCGCTCGCGAGCAAAGCTTCCGTCAACCCTGGAACAGCGAACGACGGACGCCAAAATTGCGCCTGCCAGCGCCAATAGGGGGCCAGCCCCAGCAGGCGAGTGCCGCGCCGTCGCAGCACATCGTAGGAGACAGGAAAGCGCCGCACGGTGATGCCGTCCAGCGAAAATTCGCCCGGGGCAAAGGTCTTGCGACCTGGCAGCCAGAACGCCTCCAGATCGTCGGCTACGGTAGTGAATACGGTGGCGCGATGGCCGTTCGCCATCAGATAATGGGCCAGCGTCAGCAGCGAATTCTCATATCCCCCGCGGTAGGGGTAGAAGCGAGGAGCGACGAAGGCTACATGCATTGGCAGCGGCGGTTAATGGGCTTCAATCAGCTCGGGACTGACCAGGGTGTTGTACATCGCAATAGCTCCCTCTGGGCGGCCATCCATCACAATCGACCCCTGGTCGAGCAGCAGGACGCGGTCGCAGTACTTCTGGACGTCGCCCATCGTGTGGGTCACCAGCAGAATGGTCTTGCCCGAGGCGCGGAAGTTGCGAATGCGCTCGAAGCATTTCTCGCTGGAAGCCGGCGTCGCCGACCGCCAGGATCTCGTCGACCAGCAGGATCTGCGGATCGACTTCGGTGGCCACGGCAAACGCCAGCCTCATGTACATGCCGGAGGAGTACTGCTTGACCGGCGCGTCGATGAACTCGCCGATGTCGGCGAACTCGATGATGCTCTCCTGGCGCTCCAGCATCTCGCGCTTGGAATAGCCCATCAGCAAGCCGTTGAGCAGGATGTTCTCGCGGCCGGTCAGCTCGTGATGGAAGCCCGCGCCCAGCTCGATGAGCGGCGCCAGCGTGCCGCTGACGTGCACCGTGCCCTTGGTCGGCCGATATACGCCGGCGATGATCTTCAGCAGCGTGCTCTTGCCGGAGCCGTTGCGGCCGATGATGCCCAGCATCTGCCCGGCTGGGACCTCGAAGGAGACGTTCCTCACCGCTTCGAAATCGTGATAGCTGGACTGGTGCCGGAAGATCTTGGAGAACAGCTCGCGCACCGTAGTCCGGACGCTCCTGGATGACGCGAAAGCGCTGGGTGACGTTCTCCAGGCGAATTACCGGCGCGTCGCTGGGCATCAGCTTAGACATAAAAGACAAAGTTGTCCTGATATCTCCGGAAGATGGAATAGCCGATGAACAGGCTGATGAAGGCGCACACAAACGACGCGAAGATCGACTGCGCGTGCGGCAGCTGGCCGTAATACACCGCAAGGCGGAATCCGTTGATGACGTAGATGATGGGATTCAGCTTAAAGATCCAGTGATACTTCGCCGGCATGAAGTCGAGCGGATAGATGATGGGCGTCAGATAGAACCAGGCCGAAAGCACGATCTGCAGGATGTGCGCCACGTCGCGGTAGAACACATTGGCCACGGCGAAGAAAAACGTCATGCCCAGGGTGAAAATGGCCAGCGCCAGCAGCGGCACCGGCAGGTAAACCCAGGTCCAGTAAAACGGATGCCGCAGTAAGGGAACCAGGATGGCCAGCGGAATCAGCGACAGCAGCAGGTTGATGATGTTGGAAACCAGCGCCGCCATCGGGAAAGACCAGCTTGGGGACAGCGACTTTCTTGATCAGGTCGCCGTTGGTCACGATCGACTCGACCGCGTAGGAAAGCGACTGCGAGAAGAACGTCCAGGGCAGCAGCACGCTGAGCAGGAAGATGGCGTAGTGCGGAATGGGAAAACGCATGATGGTGGAGAACACCAGCGTCAGCACCAGCATCAGCAGCGCGGGATTCAGCAGCGCCCACATGAAGCCCAGCACCGAACGCTTGTAGCGGATCTTCAGCTCTTTGAGCGCCAGCGCCCAGATCAGCTCCCGGTAGCGATAGCTGTCGCGGATGAGTTCGGTCATAAAGCGGTTCACCGGAGCGAAAACAAAGCAACGCCGATGTTCGATGTTAAACGATTGCGGCGGCCGTGCAGCGCTATGGCAGCTCCAGAGACATCTTGACCGCGGTTTCTACGGCACGCATGGTTGCCACTGAGAGCGACCCCAGAGGCGGATAAAATACCGAATGCTTCTCAACTGTAGTCGGCTGATCGCACTTCACCCAAGAGTCGAAATTCAGGCCACCCTCTGCCGCCCTCAACTTCAGACGCAGATTAAAAGCTCGATGCTCGGCTTTCGAAATGGGCAGGATGCAGACGTCCAGCGAATGCCGGTTCAGGATGTCGCTGGAGATAATGAGAGCAGGTCGCTCTTTGTCCATCTCGATCAGGCATACTTCGCCACGCCTGGGATACCAGCCCGGCGGCTTGGCCGCTCGCCTCCAACCGGTCATTCGCGTGCCCAGGTTTTCAGATTGGCTTTCTGGTAGGCGCGACGTTCTTCGCGATCGTCGGGAGCGCTCGCAAAGAACTGAGCTGCCTCCTCGTCAAGGCTCGCCTTACGCTCCATCTCCAGGGCATACTTCAGCAGACGATTGACGCGTTCGCTGACGGAAGCGCGACCTCTGGTGCGATCGACCTCATGCAGCACATCCGGATCCAGGGAAAAGGACCGGGTTTTTCGGACTGGTCGTGAAGCAGCGGTTCGCATGAAGACTATTGTCTTTCCTGACAGGATTGTTGTCAAGCACGTGCAAGATTGGGCCCAGGCTACCGCCCCGGCGCGAGGTTCAGATCAGTCATGCCGCGCAGCAGCTCGCGCTGTTCCGGGGTGTAGTTGTTGCTGAACTCGTCGGAGTTCAGCAGCTCATTGCGCGCTGACGGAGGCATGCCGCGCAGCCGGCGATAGGCCTGCGAGACCTTGCCTCGCTGGTCTTCAGGCAGTGCTGGTACTGGTCGAACAGGTTGCGTGCCTGCTGCTGTTGCTGCGGAGACATGTGCTCGAAGGTCTCCATCCGGTTCAGGATTTGCTGCTTCTTCTCCGGAGGACGGCTGTTGAACTTGCGCAACCGGTTGAGCAGATGATTCTGCCGCTGTGGCGGCAGGCTGCGGAAGTTGGGATCGTTTCGCAATTGCTTTTCCTGCTGCTTCGGCGGCAACGGCCATTCTTGCGCAGCCAGTCGCCGCGATGCGGGCCCGGACCGTTAAGGTGATATGGCTGAGCAGGCGCGGAGTTCTGCGGTCTGGAAGGCGGCGAACTCTGATGCTGCGGCGGGGGCGGTGGCGAGATGACGCTCGCCGGCCACGCCGGCGACACGGCAGCGCAGCGCGGCGGCCAGCACAGCAACCAGCGACATGTGCTTGGCCAGGCGCACGGCTCTTACTTACTCCGTTGAGGACTGTCCGTCCAGCGCGTCGAATTCGGAAAACAGGTCGGCGTTCTTGTCGAGATATTGCAGATCGCCGACCGCGGTGCCGGGCGCGCTCACTCGCACCACGCCGTCATTCGTCGGCCAGCGTATTGTGCTCGCGGTTGAAGCGGTCCAACTCCAGCAGGCCGATGCCAGAGAGCGAGCAACACGGCCGCGGCGACAGCCGTCATCGGGACGGCGCAGCCAGGCAAACCAGCCACGCGCGCGGCGCAGCCGCTTCTTCGCGCACCCGCGCCAGCAGGCGCGAATTGAAATACGGCGAAGGCTCCGGCGTCTGCCACTCATCCAGCAGCGCCATGGTCTGCCGAACGAGGCCAGCTCGTCCGCGCAAGCCGCAGCAACTGCGCAGATGCTCCTGCGTCTCCGGCGAAACCGCCTCCGGCCCGCTCAGCACCGCTTCCATCAATTCCTGACGAAGTTTTTCGCACATCATAACTACACCACTTCCTCTACTAAATAAACTGTTTCAAAGTCTCGCGCAACGTTTCATAGGCGCGAAACAGCAGCGACTTGGTCGCCGACTCGCTCAGCTTCAGCACCGCCGCGATCTGCTTGTAGTCCATGTTCTGATACTTGTGCATCAGCACGGCCATGCGCTGCCGCTCGGGCAGCGCTTCCACCTGCTTGCCGGATGGCCGCCAGCCGCTCGCGCCGCAGAATGGTCTGCTCCGCGTTCAAGCCGGTATCGGCAACATCCACCGTCATGCCGGTCTCGGTGTCGGGCTCGTCGATGTTGACCGTATTTTCCGGCCGCTCGTGCTTGGTATCGCGCGCGTGGTTCACCGCCAGATTGGTCGCAATACGATATAACCAGGTGGTGAACTTGGCGCTCGCCTGCATAGCTCTGGCGCGAGCGATAAACCCGCAGGAAAACCTCCTGCGCCAGCTCTTCCGCCACCGCCTGGTTGTGCGTCATGCGATACATGAAGCTGATCATCGGCCGGCGGAACTTCTCGACCAGATAATCGAAGGCAGGGTCGTCGCCGGCGGCCACGCGCAGCATGACCTCGGCGTCGCTCAGCATCTCTAAAACGACAGGTTCAGCCAAGTCGCCCCGTATCGCGGCCGGCGGTGCCTGCACACCCTGTCGGGGCGCCCCGCCAGCACAGCTCGATCTAGCGCGATGCTGCCCACATCGGCAATAACCCTCGTAACCAGGCAGAAAGTTGCGCCGAGAACCCGCGGCGACGGGCTTAATTTCCGGGCCCGGCCGCTCGCGGGATTCCAGTCCTCTCTGCCGAAAAGTAAACCCGCTGCGCCGCCTGCACCCCGCCCGCTAAGGCAGTATTATGCACGAGAGGCCGCACAGGCTGCACTCCCCAAATTATGGATTGGATGCGAAGACCCTTGATCTGCTTTGGCTTGCTGCTGGTTCTTGTGCCCGGCGCAGGGTTGTTGTCCGCGGCGGAAGCGGCCCCGGCGCAGCACTCTTGTCCCGGCTCAACAGGAGTGCGGCCAGCAGCAACAGCAGTCCGGTCAGGCGCAACCGAGCCCCGGCTCCGGCGAACAAGCGCTCCGAGCCGACCAGGGGCAAGCGCTGACCTTGACCGAGCACCTCATCCGCGACGTGTTTCAGCCGCTGCAAAATGGCATGCAGACCCAGAACATCCAAATGGTGCTATCGATCTTTGACAAGAAGGAGTTGACCGGCTGGGCCGATCTGGAGGCGCAGCTGCGCGCGTTTTTCCATCAATACGACTCGGTAAATTTCCGTTACCAGATCCTGCAGGTCACGGCCGAGAAGGACCGTGGCAGTGCAACCGCCGAGATCGAGATGGACGCGCTGCCCTACAACTTCGGCCAGATCCCCTCGCGCCGCAGCGTGCAAATGCGCTTTCAGATGAAGCTCGGGGCCAAAGGCTGGAAGGTCTCTGGATTCAGCCCGGCCGATTTCTTCAGCGTCGGCTTTCAACAGCCTGCCCGATGAACCGGCCCGACATGAAGCGCGACTACCCTGAACATCCGCTGATCGGTGTGGGCGCCGTCATCGTGCAAGGCGGCCGGGCGTTGCTGGTGCGCCGCAATACCGAGCCGCTGCGCGGGAGAATGGTCGGTTCCCGGCGGCATGCTGGAGCTGGGCGAGAAGCTGCGCGACGGCGTGCGCCGCGAAGCGCTGGAGGAGACCGGACGTCGAGGTCGAGCCCGGCGAAGTGCTGGACGTCTTCGATAGCATCTTCACCGACGCGCTGGGGCGGACGCAGTATCATTACGTGCTCATCGATTACCTGTGCCGGCCGCTCTCCGGCGAAGCTCACGCCGGAAGTGACGTGAGCGATGTGCGCTGGGTCGGCCTGGAGGCGCTCCCCGCCATGGGCCTGCGCGAGACCATCGAACAGGTCGTGCGCAAGGGACTTGAACGGGCGAGAACCACCTTCGAGTTTCAAGTTCCAAGTTTCGGGCCACCCAGAACTTGAAACTGTTTCGCTATTACTTCCGTGCCATTGCAACTATCGGCGGCATCGTTACAATGTCCACATTGACGCGCCACCCCGTCACTGGGAGTATCTTCTCGGAGGGACCATTCGCAATGCGACGGATTTTCTCGGGCGTGCTTTCGCTACTGCTTCTCGGTTGGGCTGCAACTCCGGCTTTCAGTCAGGCCGCCAATCCCGCGCAAGCAACGACTTCGCAAGCGCCGACGACGCCTCCTGTTTCACCCAGGATCGAGCACCCTGGCGTCCCGAAGGGAGCGAGCGCACCGGACATGGTCTGCTTCGGCTATTACCCGCGCTGGAGTGTGCAGTTCGGCAACGGCGAGGCCCGCTACCTCGGCTACAACGAGGCCGACCGCTACTTCGACGGCGACTTCTACTGGGTCCCCGACGAGAACGCGTGGGAATGGCATCGCGCCGACGGCCTGCCAACGGCGAACGGCCGTTACGGACTCTCTGCCACCATAGAGAAGACCTCCTGCAAAGATCCTGTGCAAAGGACCACGGACCCGTATTCGGCGCAGGTGTATCTGCCCGAAGGCGACATGGTGAGCGGCTGCTGCCGCAAGTTGAAGCCGGGCGAAGCCGCGCTCGGCAGGCATGGGGCGCCAGCCGCGGCAGTGGCTCCGAACGCTCCGCCGCCCACGCCACCACCGCCGCCGCCTCCGGCTAACGTGCCGCAAGCGGGGCATCCGGTGGACCAGTATTGAAATCAGCCGGCTAATCACTAGCGGGTATCTGCGGTTCGAACCGGAAGATTATCCGGACGGCCTGCCCGACAACCAGTATCGACTACCCCCTAGCTCCCGAACAGCTTCTTCCACTGCACGTGAATCTGCGGATGCTCGCGCGTGCCATCGATCATGATCGGCAGCCACGTCCCCGCGCCATGCCGCTTGAAAATCGCATCGAGCGGAAACAGCAGCCAGCCTTTGTCGCCGCCCACCATCTCGGAGACGGTCGCGTGCAGCTGCACGTCGCCGGTAAAATTCAGGGCGTGATCGGCGATGCCGTAACCGCCTTTGAACTGCGCTTCCGCACCCGGTACCGTGAACTGGAGCCGGGCGAAATTTAGCCTTTGCTGCTCCAGGTGGAAGTCTCCGGCCAGCTCCGCCGGCACGTCGGTGATAGTGTCGTCCCCTGGTCTTCCCTGCCCCCGGCGGCTCATCTCGACAACCACTTTGTTGAGGGTGTCATTGCTGAAGTGGGCGTCCGAAAGCTGAAACGTTCCGCCGATCTGCATGCGTTGCAGGACCGGCTCCTTGCCGGGTGGAAGCTCTACTTTCGCTTTCACGCGCAGCCCGCCGGTCACGCGCCGGCTCCGACTTCGCGGCCAGCGCCAGCACGTCCTGCACATGTGCGTGCTGGATGTCTACATCGAGCAGGATGGTCTTGCCCTTCTGCCCCGGCGTGCCCGTCACCTTGCCGCTGGTCACGACGTCGGAGTTGAGGAAGTGCGCCTTCACCGGCTGAAGATAGGTGTCGCCGTTGGTCCCATCCACGATGGCGTGAAACTTTGTGGTGAGATGCACGGTCTCCCCGCCGTGGTCGAGCTTGAAGTCGGGCGTATCGGTGGCGCCGTCCACAAGAATGTTGCGCAGCACGCCGGAATAGTCGCCGGTGGAGGACAGCGTTCCGGAGATGCCGTTGAATACCGACAGGTCGGCGTGCTGGAAGGTGTAATGGCCGCCTAGCGGCGTCGCAGACGGATCGCCGAAGTCCCACGGCCCGTAGTGGCCGGTAGTGTCGATGACCCCGGGCGGCTTGGGATTAGTCAGCTCGGCGGTAAACTTCATCGGCTCCCCGGCGCCGGCGCTGCGCAGTTCGAGCCGGTGCAAATCGAACAGCAGCGGCGCGCGCCCGGGGTCTTTGCGCAGGATGTAGAGCTTGGCGCCGTCGGCCTCGACCGTGTCGATAACGAAGTCCGCCAGATGGGTGCGGCGCTTGGGCAGGTTCGCGGCACCCGCAGCGTGCGTAGTGACGGTGGCATTCCCCGCGGCCGCTGTCTTCGTCACCGTGTTGCCGGCCGCCTGGCGCTTCGGCCCGACCCTGATCTCCAGCCCTTCCAGCTTCACGTTGCTGATGTGGACGGGCGAGCGCAGCAAGTCGGGCAGCGGCGCCCGAAGCGTGAAGTGCTTCACGGTGATGAGTGGCGGAAGCGAAGGATCGCCGGGATTGGCGACGACGAGATTGTCGGCGCCGGCGTCAATCACGGGCGCGACCCTGATTTTCAGGTTTTGCAGTGTGACCTCCGCGCCATAGTGTTGGCGCAGCGCCAGCACGACGCGGTCTTGCAGCCAGCGCTCCAGCGGCGCCGGGTAGACGATGACCAGCACAAACACGGTCGCGGCGGCGACGATGAGCGTCACCACCAGCCAGAGCAGGACCCGTATGCCGAGCGGAATTGCCATCTGTGGCCTTGATAGGAACCCGGACTATTGCTATCACACTCTGCCCATCAGATGTCGAGCGCGCTGCGGATGTTCGCCACGCTCCGGTCGACTGTGTTGGCGGCATCGATTACCACTGCATTGTGCGGCTCTTCCAACGTTGCGAACTGGCTGGGCACCAGGTCCGGATTCATATAGCTGACGGTGCGGGCCGCCACGCGCGCGGCGATCAAGGCCATGCTGGCGCGCAGGTACACCAGCTTGACCTCGGAGCTGGCCAGCAGAATGTCGCGATACGAAGCTTTCAGCGCCGAGCAGGCCAGCACCGCGTTTTCGCCCGCGGCAAGCCAGCCGCGAATCACCTCGCGCAGCGATTGCAGCCAGGGCGCGCGGTCCTCGTCGGTGAGCGGAATGCCTGCGCGCATCTTGGCGATGTTCGCGGCGGAGTGGAAGTCGTCGGCATCAGCGAAGCACCAATGCAACTGCCCCGCCAGCGCGCGACCGACGGTAGTTTTTCCCGCCCCGGTCACGCCCATGAGGAGAATAATCATCGGATGGAGCGCACCTTGCAGGCGTGCTGAAAAGTGCATGGCTTGCGCTTTGTAACAGGGCACGTCTTCAGACGTGCCTGATACAAATCTCTCTCGCACGCTTGAACGCGTGCTTCAACCCACCGCCAGCGGGAATGCGCGGCGGCGGATCTCACAACTGCTGCCCGTCCTCCGAGGCCAGCGGCCGCCAGCGCTGCCGATCGTACTTGATCAGCCGGTTGGCCTCGACGGGGCCGTCGCTTCCGGCCGCATAGTTGGGGAATTGCGGCGGCGGAAGTTCGCGCCATGCCTCCTCGATAGGCGTGATGATGCGCCACTCCGCCTCGACCTCATCGCGGCGGGTGAACAGCGTGGCATCACCGCGCATCGCGTCCAGCAGCAGCGTCTCGTAGGCCGCCGGCGTCTGGGTGCCGAACACCTGCTTGTAGGAGAAATCCATATCGACACGGGCCGCGCGCATCTGCTGGCCTGGCCTCTTGGCATCGAACGCGAGGGCGATGCCCTCGTTCGGCTGAATGCGCAGCGCAATCACGTTGTGGTGCACGTCGCCGGGATTGCGTGCGAACAGCGCCTGCGGCGTGCGCTTGAAGTGCACCGCGATCTCCGTCAGCGGACGCGCCAGCCGCTTGCCCGCGCGCACATAGAACGGCACGCCCGCCCAGCGCCAGTTCTCGACGTGGAACTCGACGGCGACGTAGGTCTCGGTGAGCGAATGCGGATTCACGCCCGGCTCCTGCCGGTACCCGGGCACTGTCTTGCCGTCGATCTTGCCCGGTCCGTACTGCCCGCGCACGGTGTACTTCGCGACTTCGTCCTTCGACATGGGCTGGATGGCGCGCAGCACCTGCACCTTTTGCGTGCGCACCGTGTCGGCGTCGAAGGCGACGGGCGGCTCCATCGCAGTCAGCGTCAGGCACTGCAACAGATGATTGGCCACCATGTCGCGCAGCGCGCCGGTCTGTTCGTAGAACTCGGCGCGGCCCTCCACGCCCAGCGTCTCGCCCGCCGTGATCTCGACATACTCAACGTAATTGCGGTTCCACACCGGCTCGAAGATCGAGTTGCCGAAGCGAAACACCATGATGTTCTGCACCGTCTCCTTGCCGAGGTAGTGATCGATGCGATAGACGGCGTTCTCGTCGAAGACCTGCGAGACCATCTCGTTCAGCTCGTGGGCGCTCTCCAGGTCGCTGCCGAAGGGCTTCTCCAGGATGATCCGGGTCCAGCCTTCGCTGTTGCGCGCCAGGCCGGCCTCGCCCAGACCCTCGACGATGGGCGGCGCCAGCGACGCCTGCACGGAGACATAGAACAGCACGTTCTTGCTGGCGCCGTTCTTCTGCATCTCCTCAATTTTGGCTTTCAGCTTCGGATAGAAGTCGCGCTGGTTGGCGTCGCCGATCAGGTAATGCAGGCGTTGCGCGAATTCCTGCCAGCCGTCTTCGCTGAAGTCGCGCGTGTCCTTCGAGTTCGCCGCACCGTCGCGCAGGCGCTTACGGAACGCCTCATCGTCAAGTTTCGTGCGCCCAATGCCGAGGACCTGGAAGTTACGCGTGGTGCAGCCGGCGCACGCCAAGTCGTAGAGCGCGGGAACGAGTTTGCGGCGGGTGAGATCGCCGGTGCCTCCAAAGATGACGACCAGGCAGGAATCGCCTTGCGGCAATGTGGGAGTTTCAATTTTCTGCGGCGCGGGTTGGACAAGCGTGCTCATGATCGGCTCCTCGACATTCGATTAGTGGCAGATGCGAGGCGGAAGAGAAAGTTGCGAGTCATCCCGGTTAAGTTTGGCGGGAGTCAATAACAACGCGGGCGCCGTAACAGCCTTGTAACAGGGCACGGCTTCAGTCGTGCCGCAACCGGCGTCTCACGATTTCGGGTGTGGGCGCTGCGACTAGCATCGCAGCGCCTACACACTCCTTTTCTACGGCTTTGCGGCACGGCTGAAGCCGTGCCCTGTCACAAAGCGCCGGTTGAAATGCCATGCTTTCAGACTCGTGGCGAGGGCGGATCCCTCGTCGACCTGGCTCTTGATGACGATTAAGTAGAATGACTACCGATTTCTGTTAAACGAAAATTGCCGACAACCGACAACCCGTTACTCCACAGGCACCCCGCCCCACATCTCTGCGGCTCGCGCGTCAAATGCTTATAATGCGGAGTAACGAAAGTTGAGCACCCTCTGCCCAATGATTCTGTGTTCTTACCTGCTCGCTTCGGCCATCGGCGGTGAAATTTCAGGTCTGATTGAAACCAGCGGTCTGGTCGCCAAAGCTGTCCTCATCGTCCTGCTCATCTTCAGCCTGGGCTCGTGGACCATCATCTTCGCCAAATGGGGCCTGTTCCGCCGCGCGCGCGCGCAAAGCAATCGCTTCATGCGCATGTTCCGCAAGTCGGAGCGCCTGAACGATGTCGCCGCGGTCGCCGAGCAGTTCAAGCCCAGCCCCCTGGTTCCAGTTTTCGAAGGCGCGTACGAGGAGCTGCGCAAGCAAGGCTATCCGGTTCGCGTCGTCTCGTTGCAGCGCGCAACGCAGATCGCCTCGTCGGAGGAGTTAACACGCCTGGAAAGCCGTCTGCCGTGGCTGGCGACCTGCGGCGTGGTCAGCCCATTCATCGGACTGTTCGGCACGGTGTGGGGCATCATCGACGCGTTTCATGGCCTGGGCACCGCCGGCTGCGGCCACGCTGCGCGCCGTCGCGCCCGGAATTTCCGAAGCTTTGATCACCACCGCCGCCGGACTGTTCGCCGCCATCCCCGCGGTGATCGCGTACAACGTGTTCACCCAGCACATCCGCGAATTCGGCGCGCGCATGGACGACTTCGGCCTGGAGCTGATCAACGAAGTGGAACGCGCGCAGGCCGGCACGCCGCGTCCCATCGAGGCAGTGGAGCGGCGCTAATGGCGTTCACCAACTCACAAGGCCGCACGCAGACCTCGCTCGCCGACATCAACGTCACGCCGCTGGTGGACGTCGTGCTGGTGCTGCTGATCATCTTCATGGTGACCGCGCCGGTGCTGCAATCGGGCATCGAAGTTGCAGGTGCCGCACACGCGGACCGTCAAGGAGATCACCGAAGAGCGGCTGGTCATCACCATCGATCGCGAGCAGCACGTCTTCCTGAACAACGGCCATCAACATCAACCAGATCGGCGACGAGATACACAAGAAGATTCGCGACCCGCAAGGGCAGGCGATTTATGTGCGCGCCGACGAGAATGTGCCCTTCGGCGCGTTCGCCACGGTGATGGACGCGGTGAAGCAGTCGGGGATCACCAACGTGAGCATCGTGACCCAGCCGCTGGAAAACAATGCCGGCCGACGCTGACATCTTCGCCGGCGAGGGCAGCGTCCAGCTGCCCCTGATCGGCTCCGGTGCGCTGCACGTCGCGCTGTTCGCGCTCGCGCTGTTCGGGTATCTGATTCCGATCGGCCGCGGCGAAAGCTGGGGCGGCACCACCGGCGGAGGCGGCGCCATGAGCGCGACACTGGTGAGCAGCATTCCGCTTCCGCGGCCGCCAACCGAGTCGCAGAACGTGTTGGCCAACGAGTCGAAGGGGCTGACCGAAGCTCAGATTCGCGAAGTCGAAAAGGAACAGCCGAAGGCGATCGACATCCCGGCGCCCGACGTGAAGCTCAAGGGCATTCAAAAGCGGGAGGAGAAGAAGCCGCCGCCGAAGGAGGTCGCAAAGGTCGAGGACAACAAGATTCCCTTCGGCCAAGGCGGGCCGGTCAGCGGGCCGTACGGCTCGTTCTCTGCCGGCGGCGCCAAGGGCGGCTTGAGCTTCACCGGCGGCACGGGGATTTCGGCAGCCGCTTCGGCTGGTACGTCGACGTCGGTACGGCGCAAAGTTTCGGAAAACTGGCTGAAGTATGAGGTCGATCCGCGCGTCGACGCTGCGCGACGCGTGTATATATCACGTTCAACATCACGCGCTCAGGCCAGCCGGAGAACATTCAGGTGGAGCAGTCGAGCGGCGTGCCCTCGCTGGATCAGTCGGCGATGCGCGCGTTGCAGCGCATCGACACCTTCGGCCCGCTGCCGCCGGAGTACGCCGGAAGATAAGTCTCAGTGGAGTTTTGGTTCGATTACAGGCGGTGAGCAGGGCTCGGGTGGAGCACCGCTTTAGCGGTGCAGTGTGGAACTGAAGAAACAGCCGGCTTTAGCCGCTGAGGTAACGGACCGATTTACCTCAGGCGCTAAAGCGGAGGTCTTGTTGTTCCTCTGATTGCACGCCTGAAGGCGTGCTCGCACCGCAGTCTCAAAGCGCATGATCTAACGGCAATCCGAATTCATGAAACGACATACAAAATATCTTGTTGTGCTTTCTCTGCTCGTTGTCATCTCCTCGCTCCTCTCGGCCCAGGACTGGATTCGCACCGGCACCGGCCTCGGCGTCGAGAAGATCCGCCTGGCTGCGCCCGACTTCAAGCAAGTCACCACCGGCACGGAAACGCAGAACCTGGCCCTGACCTTCAACGTCACCTATGAGAACGACCTGGCAGCGGCCGGCATCTTCGACATGGTTTCACGAGCTTCTTCCCGCTGTCGGTGCCCGGCGCACCGCAGGAAGTTGTTCTGAACGAGTGGGGCAGCCCGCCGCCCAACGCCAGCATGATGGCTTTCGGCAATCTTGCGGTTCAGGGCGGGGACATCAATGTCCAGGGCTGGCTGTACGACACGAAGAACCCGCAGTCGCCGCAGGTGCTGGGCAAGCAGTATCGCGAGCAGGCCACCGACGCCAATGCCCGCCTGATCGCGCACCGCTTCGCCGACGAGATCATCTTCCGGCTGGGCGGCGGCGTGCAGGGCATCGCCGAGACGAAGATCTACTTCGTCAGCCAGCGCAGCGGCTCGAAAGAAATCTGGCAGATGGACTACGATGGCGCCAACCAGAGGCAGCTCACCCACCTCGGCTCGATCGCGCTGTCGCCGCACGTCTCGCCCGACGGCTCGCGCGTGGCCTTCTCGGGCGTGACCAAGGATGCGGGCTGGCAAATCCTGATGTACTCGCTCGACCTGAACCGGCTGGTCACCTTTCCGCGCTTCGGCGGAGACAATTATTCGCCCTCGTGGTCCGGCGATGGACAGAACATTGCGTTGTCCTCTTCGCGCACCGGCAACACGGAGATTTACGCGGTCAGCGCGTCAGGCGGCAACGCCAGGCGCTTGACCGAGAACAAAGGCCCGGACGTTTCGCCGACGTGGAACCCAAAGACCAACGCGCAGATCGCGTGGGTGAGCGGACGCACCGGCCTGCCGCAGATTTACACCATGGCATCGGACGGGACCAACGTCGTGCGCATGACCGACCAGGGCTATGCGGTGTCGCCGTCCTGGTCGCCCAATGGGCAGTTTCTGGCCTTCGCGTGGGTACGGCATTACGGCCCGGGAGCGCCTGGCGCGAGCGACATTTACATCATGGACATTGCCAGCAAGCAATGGGTGCAGCTGACGCACGACGGCGGGCGCAACGATTTTCCGTCGTGGTCGCCGGATGGGCGGCACATCGTATTTCAGTCCAATCGCACCGGCAAGACGCAGATTTGGACAATGCTGGCCGACGGCAGCGAGCAGCGACAATTGACAACCCAGAGCGAAAATTCGCAACCGAATTGGAGTTTCAAGTAAGCTGAAACTTGGTAGAGCGGCGCTTCGGCGCCGCGTCAGGCGCACTCCGAAGAGGTCGTTCGGCAGGACCATCGGCGATGGTCCTGCCGGACGACAGACCGCAATCGCAACGCAACGCCGACCGAAAGGTCGGCTCTACCCAAACTTTGGAGGGAAATGAATTGAAGATCACACGGAGTCAATGGACCCGGGTTGCCGTCGCGCTGGCAGTGTGTCTGACGGTCAGCGCCTGCAAGAAGAAGACCGCGCCCCCACCGCCACCACCGCCGCCGCCGCCCGCCCCTGCGCCAACCGCGTCCTTGACGGCCAATCCCAACACCATCAACGCCGGCCAGTCCACCACGCTGATCTGGCGCACTGACTTCGCCACCGACGTCAGCATCGACGGTCTGGGCAAGGTCGATCCCAGTGGATCGCGCACGGTAATACCGGCAGAGTCGACGACGTACCACCTGGTGGCCCGCAACGACACTGGCACGCAGGAAGCGACCGCGCGCGTGACGGTCACGCCAGCGCAAACGCCTCCGCCGCCACCGCAGACCAACGAGACGGAAGCGCAGTTGTTTGCGTCTAACGTGCAGGACGTCTTCTTCGAGTACGACAGCTACGACATCACGCAGCAGTATCAGCAGGTGTTGCAGCGCGACGCGCAGTTCCTGCAGCAGCATCCCAACATACGGTTCACCATCGAGGGACACTGCGACGAGCGCGGCTCGACCGAATACAACCTGGCGCTGGGCGACAATCGCGCTAACGCCACCAAGCAGGCGCTGGTGTCGCTGGGCATTTCGGCGGACCGCATCCGGACCATCAGCTACGGCAAGGAGAAGCCGTTCTGCACCCAGAGCACGGAGTCATGCTGGGCGCAGAACCGCCGCGGGCACTTTGTGTATCAGCGGTAGGATTGAAGGGGCGCAGCTTGAGCTGCGCCGTTCCGGTGCCCCTCTCTTTGTCATCCTGAGCCGAGCGATGTCGAAGGACCTGCGGTTCGCCACGAACATTCAGCCAACACGGCAAACCGCAGATCCCTCGGCTGCGCCGCTACGCGGCTCCGCTCGGGATGACAACATAGAAAATGTACTACGGTGCGGCTGAAGCCGCGCCCCTTCGGACAAAAACGGACGTTTTTATGCGCAACCGCAAACGAATTCTTTCGCTCGTCTTCTCAACGACGCTGCTCGCCCTGCCCTGCGCCGCCGCCAACAAGGACATGGTCCAGCTCCAGACCCAAGTGCAGTCCCTGCAGGACCAGGTGGCGCGCATGCAGCAGTCCATGGACATGAACATGGGCGCCATGCGCAACCTCATCGAGCAGAGCGCCGACAGCGTCAACAAGATGAACGCAACCGTCAACGACCTGCAAAATCGCCTGCAAGGCATGAGCACCGACAACGGCGGCAAGATCGACCAGCTTTCCAGCCAGGTGCAGTCGCTGCACGACTCGGTTGACGAGCTGAAGTCGCGCCTGGCCAAGGTGAGCAAGCAGCTCGATGACATGCAGCAGGGCGGCCAGAACCTGACTCCCGGCCAGCCGGGCATGGCAGCGGTCCCTAGTGGCGCGCGTCCTAACGCCGCCGCGCCCGACGCAAATGCCGCCAATGCCCCTCCGCCGGACCAGCTCTACAACAACGCGCTGCGCGATTACAACTCCGGCAAGTACGATTTGGCCTCACAGGAATTCGGGGATTACCTCAAGTATTACTCGAATACCGATCTGGCCGGCAACGCCCAGTTCTACCTAGCTGATATCGAGTACCGCCAAGGCAATTTTGCCGCCGCCGCCAAGGACTATGACAAGGTGCTCGAGCAGTATCCCGGCGGAAGCAAGGCTGCCGCGGCGCAGCTCAAAAAGGGCTACGCGCTGCTGGAACTCGGCCAGCGCGATGCCGGCGTTCGCGAACTGAACAGCCTGATCGCACGTTATCCGCGATCCATCGAGGCCTCGCAGGCGCGCGACCGGCTGCGCCGACTGGGCGTGACCAGCGGCGGCACGGTACATCGCCCGCCGTCTCAATAGCCACTGCTGGATGTTCCTAATCTGGAAAATGGGTGCCCCAGGTCTGAGCGGTTTTCCAGACCTGGGTAAGCACGACGACCTTTCGAGATTTGGGCGGGTACCTCGACGGAGCCCAGGCCCAGGTCTCGAACACCGCGAGACCTGGGGCACCCATCCGAGGCACCCTGCCGGCGGTATTCAAATGCAAGCTCCTTCCATCGAAACCGGCCGCCTCCGCCTGCGACCCTATCGCGCCGACGACTTCTCTGCTTGCGCCGCGATGTGGAGCGATCCCGTCGTGAACCGCTTCACCACAGGCAAGCCGCTCGCGGCGGAAGAGGCCTGGGCCAAGACGCTGCGCAATGCCGGGCTCTGGCCCGTGCTCGGCTACGGCTACTGGGCAATCGAAGAGAGGGCGAGCGGCGAGTTCGTCGGTGAGACTGGATTCGCGGACTTCAAGCGCGACATCACGCCGGCGATCGCAGGCGTGCCCGAGCTCGGCTATGTCGTCTGCTCACGAGCGCATGGGAAAGGCTACGCGACCGAAGCCGTGTACGCAGCTCTCGCATGGGCCGACCAGAACGTTCAGGCAAAGCGAACCGTCTGCCTGATTCACAACGGGAATGTCCCGTCGATTCGGCTCGCCGGCAAGTGCGGCTACCGCGAATTCGCGCGCACCCAGTACAAGGGACATAATGTGATTATGTTTGAACGGCGGCGTTAACCACCTTTACGCCTCCCGCAGCGCCCGCGTGATCGGCATCCTTGAGGCGCGAAACGCCGGCAGCAGGCCGCCGATCAATCCCATCAGCACTGCGAATACGAAACCGACGAGCAGCACTTGCGGCGTGATCCTGAACGCAAACGCCAGCTCGCTGAAGCTGCCGGTGTTGCCGGTGCCGGCGGTATAGCCGTTCATGGTGAAGGCCAGCAGGCAGCCCAGCACGCCGCCGATCACGGCCAGTAGCACCGACTCCATCACAAACGACAGCAGAATGCTGAAACGCGAGAAGCCCAGCGCGCGCAGCGTGCCGATCTCGCGCGTGCGCTGCGCGACGATGGCATACATGGTGTTCATCGCGCCAAACACCGCGCCGATGCCCATCACCACCGCGACGAATGCCGCCAGCCCCAGCAGCGCGCCCGCAATCGGCCCGGCCAGGTTCTCGTAGTACTTGGGCTCGGAGTCGATCTGCAACTGCACGCGCGGATTGGCGCGCAGCTCCTTGTCGAACGCGGCGAGGGTGGCGGGATTGCTCAAGCGCACGGTCAGCGACTCGCAGCCGCCGTTGCGCCCGATGGCCGGCGCCATGGCGTCGTAGGTCGCCCCAAATCTCGCTTTCGAAGGAGCTGCCGTCGGCGGTGAACAGGCCCACGACCTTGAAGTCACGCTTCTGCACGTTGATGGTGTCGCCGATATTCAGGCCGTTAACACGGTCGGAAATCTTCTTGCCCGACAATCACCTCGAACAGTCCGGGCGTGAACATGCGGCCTTCGACGACCTTGACGTTGTTGCGCACCTTGAAACGCCATCGGCGTGACGCCGCGGAAGGTGATGTTGGCCGGCTGGTTGTCGCTCTTGCGCAGGCTTGTTGGTGAGCACGACGACCTCGCACGAGGCCATCGGCTTGCCCTCAGCGTCGCGCGCCACGCGCGGGTCGACATCATGACATTCGCGTCGCCGATGTTGATCCACGAGGTCAGCTCCGACATGGAGCCGCGCTGCGTGACGATGCCGTTCAGCGGCGAGCCGGTGGAGCGCAGCGCGATGCGGAAGCCGGTCTCCATAGCCAGCAGCGCGACGAAGACGGCCACCACCAGCCCGATGCCGAAGATGGCCAGCAGCGTGACCTTCCAGCGCTGGCGGAGGTTGCGAAGGTTGTAAGTAAGAGGTAGAGCCATAAATTTCGACAAGTCCGGAGCGCCGCGTTGCAAGCCGATCCCAGCGCCTCGGGCGCGGTAGAGGATAGCCCCGCCCTTCAGGGCGGGGTAACGTCCGCCAATAATCCTGAGTCCCTCGGGGACGATACACACCAGTCGTCGGGACTATTCCGCGCCCGGGGTACTCAACTCTTCATAGGCATCACCACCCACCGTTGAAACGGTGGGCTATCTTATGCCGTCCCGCACAGCGGGACCCTACACCTGCCTCAAGACTTCCGTAATCCTCGCGCGGTACCCGGTCATGGCCGGGACGAATCCCGCGACCAATCCCAACAGCAGCGCGAACCCCACGCCAAGCGCGGTCGTCGTGGTCGACAATCCGAAGTTCGGATACTGCGCGAGGACGTCGCCGATCATCGGCAATTGCGGCAGCACCTTCAGAATGCCGACGCTGATGCCGACACCGACCAGCCCGCCCATCACGCCCGATCAGCAGCGCCTCGCTGAGGATCAGCGTCATCACCAGCCCGCTGGAGAAGCCCAGCGTCTTCAGCACGCCGATCTCCTGCTGGCGCTCGCGCACCGCGATGCTCATGGTGTTCGCCGTGACCAGCAGAATGGTGAACGCCACCGCCAGGCCGATGCCGTTCAGCAGCAGCGCCAGGTTGCCGGCCATCGCGACAAAGCCGGCGAGGAACGCCTGCTCGGTTTCCGTCTTGGTTTCGTTGTCACTGTTGTCGAACTGCGCGTCGATCGCTTTGCTGATGGCGCCCGCGTGGCTCGGGATCGTCGATCTTCGCCGTCAGCCAGCCGATGCCGATGCGCTGCGCTGGTCGCTTCGTAAAGATACTTGTAGTCGAAGTACATCGACTGGAGGTCGGTGCCGGGATACTTCCGCTCGTCGGTGTCGTAGATGCCGTCGACCACGAAGTCGAAGGGATGTCCGACGCTGTAGGGGGGAATCAAGCTCTCCAGTTCGAAGGTGTCGCCCACCTTCCAGCCGAAGCGCTGCGCCAGCTTGCGTCCGATGATGCAGCCGCGCCGGTCGTGCAGCCAGCTCTCCTTCTGGTCTGGCGGCAGCATGATCTCGGGATAGATCTCCAGAAACTTTTCGGGCTCGGTCGCGAAGTTGGCGAAGAAGTTCTTGGGGTCGCGATAGATGCCGCCGAACCAGGCGTTGGCCACGACTTCCTTCACGCCTGGCACCGCGGCGACTCTCGCCTTGTAGTTGATTGGCAGATTGAACACGAGGCTGACGTTATTGCGCGTCACCAGGCGCCCTGCGTTGCCGGCGTGCAGGCCGAAGTTCACCGCTTCGACGACGGTGTGAAGCGTGCAGAACAGCAGGATGCACACCGACATGGCCAGCACGGTGGAGAGCGTGCGGATCCAGTTCTTGCGCAGATGCTTGAGGACCAGCGGGGCGTATTTCATACCAGCTCACACGATGTGTTCACCACGGAAGCACGGAAGGCACGGAATTGTTGAGGTATAAACTCAGGACCCACCCTCTAATCGCGTCTGACTCTTTCTCGTTTCCTCGCGTACATGCTGCGAAGTGGGCAATCAAATAGAACAAATTCTGTGTATTCCGTGCTTCCGTGGTGAATAAGCCTTTCTCAATCGCTCAACACTCCCTTGTCCAGATGATGCTGAATGCGCGCCTTGGCTGCGGCGCGCGGATCGTGCGTCACCATGATGATGGTCTTGCCGAATTCCTTGTTGAAGGTCTCCATCAGCGTGAGAATTTCTTCCGCGCTCTGATGGTCGAGGTCGCCCGTAGGCTCGTCGGCGACAACGACTGTCGGATCGGTCACGATGGCGCGAGCGATGGCGACGCGCTGCTCCTGTCCGCCGGAGAGCTGGCGCGGGTAGTGCTTGGCGCGATCTTCCAGCCCGACGATGCGCAGCGCAGTCATGGCGCGCTCGCGGCGCTCGCTCTTCGAGAGCGAAGTGAGCAGCAGCGGCAACTCAACGTTCTCCAGCGCGTTGAGCACGGGAATGAGGTTGTAGAACTGAAAGATGAATCCGATGTGGCTGCGCCACTTGGCCAGCTCGCCTTCGGAGAGCGGCCTGAGATCGGTACCCGCGACGACGACGCGGCCCGAGGTCACGCGGTCGATGCCGGCGATGAGGTTCAGCAGCGTCGTCTTGCCCGAGCCCGACGGGCCCATCAGCGCCACGAACTCGCCCTGCGGGACTTCGAGGTTGATGCCATCGAGCACTTTGATCTGCTGGGTATCGCGCTGATAGACCTTGCGCACGTTCTGCACGCTGACGGCGGTGGTTGTCGCCGTAGTGGTTGCGCTCATGCTATTCATCCCTTCACCTTCATCGCGTCGCCATCTTTCAACTTCTGCGGCGGGTTGTTGACGATGGTCTCGCCGCCTGCCAGGCCTTGCTTGACGATGACTTGGCCGTGCAGGTCCGCTCCGGTCACGACCGGCAGCGCGCGCGCCTTGTTTTCGTCGACCTCGAACACGGTCTGCTTGCCGTCGCGCGTGATCACCGCGTCTTTCGGAACGGTGATGATGCGTTGCGGCGCGGCGTTGGCGTTCTGCGTCTTCTGCGGCTGGAGGAACGTAACGTTGCAACTCATCTCCGGCTGCAGGTACTTGTCTTTGTCGAGAATCGAGACCTTCACCGTCACCGTGGCTTTGGTGCGGTCGGCGGTCGGGATAACCTGCCGTAGCACGCCTTTGTATGTGTGATCGGGGATCGCCTGCACCGTGATGTCGGCCGGCTGGTTGGGCCGGAGCTGGCCGACGTTCGACTCGTTCACGTCGACCTCGGCCTCCAGCGAATTCATGTCGGCGATGGCGACGATTGCTCCCGACGAGGTCGAGATGTTCACGCCCGGCGGAATCGGCGCGACGCTCTCGCCCGCCTCGGTCATCTTCTTGACCACCACGCCGGCAAAGGGCGCGCGAATGGTGGTGAAGTCGAGATAGGCCTCCTGCACGCCGAGGTTGGCCTTGTCCTGGTCGATGGCCGGCGGCGGCGAGGTTCACCTTGGATTTCGCGGCATCGAGCGCGTCCTGCGAGACGACTTTGCTGCGATAGAGGTCCTCCTGCAGGCGCTCCTGGCGCTGCGCCTCGGCGAGATCAGCTTTGGCGTACTCGATATCGGCTTTGGCCTTGGCGATGGCCGCGAGCACGTCGGCGTCGTCCAGCGTGGCGATGACCTCGCCGGCTTTGACAACGCTGCCCTCTTCCACCAGCAGCCCCGAGATGCGGCCCTGGATCTTCGACGAGACCACGGACTGCTTGCGCGCGACCAGATAGCCGGAGGCGGTGAGGATCGGCGTACCGGCATTGGGGCCGCTCGTGTTCTCGACGCGCGAGGTGACGGTTTCAACCTCCACCGCGCCTAGGACGGTGCGCACCTTGCCGAAGTAGTACCAGCCGGCAACACCAATGGCGGCGAGCACGAGCAGGACAAGCGGAATGCGCCAGCGGCCGCGGCGAGGCGCGTCGCGGTCGATGCGCAGCGAAGCCAGCTCGTCCTTCAGTTCGCGCATAGGAGTCGGCACGTCATGCTGACGAATAGGAATAGCACCAGCTTTTGGCAACAAGTTTAATTGAGGCAGCGCGGCTTGTCGCGATGCGTCGCGGGCGGAATCCGTTTTGGCCGCTTCGATCATTACGCAGTCCAGTGTGAAACGGTTTCACCGGGCGCGACAGTGCGGAATGTCAGCGATAGGGAATGACAAATGTCACAAGCACCAGTCGGGGACTGCCCGTCGTATCATTTGCCTATGCCCCCGCCGCAGCGCGCCGCGCCCGGACAGAACCTGCTCATCGACGCCGACGATACGCTGTGGGAGAACAACATCTACTTCGAGCGGGCCATCGCCAACTTCATCAGCTTTCTGAATCATCACGAGTACACCCCCGACCAGGTGCGCGAGGTGCTGTGGGAAGTGGAGCGCGAGAACATTCGGCGTCACGGATACGGCATGAACAGCTTCGTGCTGGCGCTCGTGAACTGCTTCGAGCAGTTATCGGTTGAGCCGCTTACGGCCGCGCTGCACGACACTATCCGCGGCTTCGCCTATGCCATTGCCGAACATCCCATGGAGATCCTGCCGGACGTCCCCGAGACGCTGGCCGAGCTGGCCCAGCGGCACCATCTCTTCCTGCTCACCAAGGGCGACATCACCGAGCAAACAGGCAAGCTGGAGCGTTCGGGTCTAAAGCAGCACTTCACCGCGGCAGAAGTTGTTGCCGAGAAGGACGCCCCGACCTACAACGCGATCGTCGAGAAGTACGCACTGCTGCGCGAACAGACGTGGATGATCGGCAACAGTCCCAAGTCGGACATCAATCCGGCGCTGCAGGCCGGTCTGCACGCGGTGTTCGTCCCGCACCACAACACCTGGGAGCTGGAGCGCGGCGAAGTGCTCCCTGCGACCGGCGACGGACGGCTGCTGCAAGTGGCGACTTTCGGGAGCCTGCGGGAGTGGTTCTAGAGGGATTGAATCGTCGCTGTTCGTCCTTGGCGTCGACGATCCCCCTTGTGAGTTATCATCCTGAGCGGAGCGAACGGGCGACCCGTTCGCGGGTCGCCCATTCGCGCAGCCGAAGGATCCGCGGTTCGTGCGAGCCCGTACGCTATCGGGCGAACCGCAGATCCCTCGGCTCCGCCCTACGGGCTCCGCTCGGGATGACAACTCTTGGAAGTGCCACCTTCTTGACCGCCAACTGACAACCAACAACTGACAACCGGCAACCCGGCCACTGACAACTGCTTTTCCGAAACTCACATCCAAGCTGTTTGGCCCAATCAGCAACTCCCATGTTCTGCTTCACTAAATCTCTGCGCCAATTTGCGACCGCGCTAACGGCAATTGCTTTGCTCTTCGTCGCCGGATGCCATCGCACCGACGTGCATTCGGCACTGGCCGCCAACAGCTTTATGGAAGGCGGGGGCGAGCCCACGATGTTGGCTGCCTATCTGCCGTGGTTCGGACAGCCCGGCCACATCAACGTGGGCTACTCGTCCCAGGACCGCGTTGTCATCGAGAAGCAGATCGACCAGGCGAAGCAGCTTGGCATTACGGCGTTCGTGGTCAACTGGTATGGCGCGCACCACACGTTCGAAGACCACGCCTACGCGCTCATGCAGCAGGTAGCGGCCGAAAAGAACTTCAAGGTCGCCATCATGTACGACGAGGACGACAGCGACCCCTCGACCGAGACCGACACGATCATTGCCGACTTGCAATATGCCTTCGAACACTACATCCATGTGGACCCCGCACTGCGCGCCGCATACCTGACTTACAACGACCGCCCGATGGTTTTCATCTTCCCGAAGGGCGGACGCGTGGACTGGAATCGCGTGCGGCAGGCGGTAGATACCTGGGACGTGCATCCCCTGCTCATCTACAAGGACATTCATCCCGACCTGGCGAACGTTTTCGATGGCTTCTATGCGTGGATCAATCCCGGCAAGCAGGGCTGGCAGCCCGACGGCAGCAACTGGGGCCAGGCGTATCTCGACAACTTCTACAAAACGATGCTGACCACGTACCCCAACAAGATCGCGGTGGGCGCGGCGTGGCCTGGCTTCAACGACACCCAGGCTAGCTGGAGCCAGAACCGCAAGATGGACGCGCGCTGCGGACGCACGTTCGTCGACACGGCCCGCCTCTTCCGCCGCTACTACGACCAGCAGCATCCGCTCCCCTTCCTTATGATCGAGACCTGGAACGACTACGAAGAGGGCTCGGCCATCGAGAAGGGCGGAGACAGTTGTAAGTAGAAGGGCTCAGGGACTAGGGGTTTCTGTGCCCCCGGATGCCGCAAATTTCGCGCTTGCAACGCCGGCGCGGGCGTACAATCCGGCCTAACGGATTCTCATGGAAATTCCAGTGGAGGCCAACTTCGGCGCCATCCTCGATGCCGCTCCGGACGCGATGCTGGTGGTCGATCAGCAAGGCCGAATTGTGCGCGCCAACGTCCAGAGCGAGCGCCTGTTCGGCTATTCGCCCTCGGAACTGATTGGCCAGAAGGTCGAGGTGCTGGTACCGTCCCGATTTCGCGCCAAGCATCCTGGCCACCGCTCCGGCTACTTCGCCGGCGATCCCCACGTGCGCCCCATGGGGGTGGGACTGGAGTTGTTCGGGCTGCGCAAGGATGGCACGGAATTTCCCGTCGAAATCAGCCTCAGTCCGCTGGAGACGCCGCAGGGGCTCATGGTGATCAGCGCCATTCGCGACGTGACCGCGCGCAAGGGTGCCGAGGACAAGTTCCGCGCGCTGCTGGAGTCCGCGCCCGATGCCATGGTCATTGTCGATCAGCGCGGCAAGATCGTGCTGATCAATTCGCGCACCGAGGAGTTGTTTGGCTACCTGCGGCACGAGTTGCTGGGGTATTCTGTCGAGGTCCTTATTCCGGAGCGCTTTCACCAGCGACACCTCCAGCATCGCACGAAGTACATCCAGATCCTCGCCAACGGCCGATGGGCGAGGAGTTGGAGCTGTTCGGCTTCCGGAAGGACGGTAGCGAGTTCCCGGTCGAGATAAGTCTCAGTCCCATTCGCACTTCCGAAGGCATACTGGTGGCAGAGCGCCATGCGAGATATAACCGTGCGCAAGAAAGCCGAAGACAAATTCCGCTCGTTGCTGGAGGCCGCGCCCGATGCCATGGTGATCGTGGACGAGCGCGGCAAGATCACGCTGGTCAATGCGCAAACCGAAAAGCTGTTCGGGTACACGCGCGCCGAACTGATCGGTCAGCCGGTCGAGGTGCTGATCCCGGAGCGCTATCGCGACCAGCATCCCGGCCATCGCGACGATTTCTTCGCTGATTCGCAATTCCGGCCGATGGGCGTGGGACTGGAGCTCTTCGGATTGCGCAAGGACGGCAGCGAGTTTCCCGTCGAGATCAGCCTTAGCCCGCGTCACGACCGAAAACGGGAAGTTCGTTACCAGCGCCATTCGCGACGTAACCGAACGCAAGCTGGCGGAAGAGCAAATCCATAAGCTCAACGATGAACTGGAGGAAGCGTTGCGACGCTCGGAGCAGCTGGCCGCCACCGGCCGGATGGTCGCGACCATCGCCCATGAGATCAACAATCCTCTCGATGCGCTCACCAACCTGATGCATCTGCTGAAGCAGAATCCGTCGATGGATGAAGGTGCCTCGGAATTGGTGGATCTGGCTGAGCGGGAGGTCCGCCGGTTATCGAATATCAGCCGGCAGACGCTGGCGCCGCATCGCGAGACCAAGTTCCCGGTCGTCACCAAGCTTTCCGAACTGCTGGACGATGTTTGCGCTATGTACCGGCCGCGTCTGCAGGCGGCGAAGATCGAGGTGGAGAAGCATTACGAGATCGAAGGCGAAGTCACGATCTTCCCCAGCGAACTGCGCCAGGTTTTCACCAACCTCATAACCAACGCCATCGATGCCATCGGGCAGAAGGGAAAGTTGTCGCTGATCATCGAGCGGGCCGACGACCCTCTGGTTGTAGTCAGGGTCCGCGACAGTGGCTGCGGCATTCCTCAGGAAAATCTCAAGAGCATTTTCGAGCCATTCTTCACCACCAAAGGCGAACAGGGAACAGGCATCGGGCTGTGGGTCATCAAGGGCATCGTCGATAAACTCGGCGGCAAGGTTGAAGTGGAGACCTCGACCGTAGGCCAGACGGGGACGACGTTCAGCATCTTCCTGCCGGAGAACCACCGAGCGAAGATGGTCGCGGAGCAAGCCGAGAGCGGTTCGCAGGCGGTTTCCTCGGGCAAGAAGTCGCAGGTCGGCTAGCTTGTCATGGCCTGCGAAAGTGCGAGCCATCTGGGTACTGTCACCGTATAACTCCCCGTCGATGGAGGCCTTGATGAGCTTCCGGCATATAGTTCTGATCGTCGCAACCCTGCATTGTCTGTCGACAGCAGCACGGCCGCAAAATGCCTGCGTGGGCAAGCCTCAAGTCCTGGTGCTCGGCACATACCACATGGCCAACCCTGGCCGTGACGTCTATAACATGAAGGTTGATGACGTCCGCGTTCCCAAACGCCAGCAGGAGCTTGCAGCAGTCGCGGACGTGCTGGCCAGGTTTCAGCCGACCGAGATTGCGATTGAGGCCGATCCGGACGACAAGGCCATACCCGCCGCTTATCAGGACTACGTTGCCGGCAAGCACGAGCTGTCGCAAAACGAAATTGAGCAAATCGGTTTTCGCCTGGCAAAGAAGATGGGACATAAGCAGGTGTACCCAGTGAATGTGGATGGCGAATTTCCTATTCAGCGCGTGATGGATTACGCCAAGGCAAAAGATCGCTCGCAAGAGCTGGAGAAGCTCATGGAGCCCACTGGACAGGCAGTGGCCAAAGACAATGCATACATCAACAGTCACACCGTTCTTGAATCGCTGCTCTACATGAACTCACCGGACTCGGTCGCCGCGGATGTTGATTTCTACATGCAAATGGCCAGCTTTGGCGAAGATGGCGACTACGCCGGCCCCGACCTTCTTACCGACTGGTACCAGCGGAACATTCGCATCTACGGCAATATTGTGAAGCTGATTGCTTCGCCAGACGATCGCATCCTGGTTATTTATGGCGCCGGTCACCTTGGCTGGCTACAGGAGGACGTAAAGATGAACTCACATCTTTGCCTCCGAACGCTGGCTGATTTCGTAGCGGCCCGTTGAGCTTAGGACGACCCGCCCGTGCGACAGGGCTCACCCGTAAGCCCGCAGGGTGCCTGACGGGCTGATCAGATTGTTTTCCGGAACCCTGGCTGGACGCAGAAAAACCGTCCCCGCTGCTGCTCTCGATTTCAACCAACGTCTCCGCGATACGCGCCATCCTACTGCCGTACCCAAACAATAGGAGGAACTTTATGGCCCTGTTCTCAATGAAACTGGAAAACCTACAGCAACTATTCGTCAAAGAACTGCGCGATCTTTACGACGCCGAAAACCAGATCACCGATGCGCTGCCCAAGCTGATCGATGCGGCGCACAACCCGCAACTGAAGAGCGCGTTGCAGGAGCACCTGCAAGTCACCAAGCAGCAGATTTCGCGCCTCGATCAGATCTTCCAGAAGCTGAATCAGAAAGCCACCGGCGAAACCTGTAAAGGCATGAAGGGTGTCATCAAGGAAGGCGACGAAATCGTGTCGGCAGGCGGCGATCCCAGCACGGTGGATGCGGGCATCATCTCCGCAGCCCAGCGCGTGGAGCACTACGAGATGGCCGGCTACGGCACGGTCCGTACCTATGCCCAGTTGCTGGGACAGCAGGAGATGGCCCGGCTGCTGCAGCAGACGTTGGATGAAGAAGAGCAAGCTGACGAGAAGCTGACGCAGATTGCCAAGAGCGTAAACGTGGAAGCCAAGGCCGCGTAAGTCAGCCTGCAACCAAGAGGTCACGCGGCTACCCTATTTATGGGATTGTGCCCATGTACGCCGCGTGCCACTATCCATTCACGCAACGGTTGAGACCGCAGCGGAAAACAGCGAAACGACGCAGCGCTTATTCTCTCCTCATAGGCGGATGCGAGCGGTTTCAGCAGAAAAAACAGGCAGGCCCAGCGTTCTCCTCGCTGGGCCTTTCGAATTTCCAGCATGAATAATTACGCCGCGGCGTCGGTGCTCTGGATGGCGCCGCGCAGGCCGGGCAGGGGTGCCCCGGCAGGTCGGGCAGGGGTGCCCCGGGTCTCGCGGGTTTCGAGACCCGGGATCCGAGACCATACCTACTCGCCCAGGTACCCAATCCCGGGGAACCTGGGGCACCCGTCTTATCGAGAACTCACACTCTCTAGCTCCTCAATCGCCATCGGCGCCTGCTCCTGAATGTCGCTGAAGCCTTTGTCGCTGAACCGACTGGTGTAGTAATGGTGCGCGCGCTCCCAGGCCTGATCGTCCGGCGTCGTGCCGAAGATCTCGACATAGCTCGGGCTGCCGGGGAACGGGAACATCGGCACCGGCTCGCTCACCCACACGCCGTGCGCCTTAAGGTGGTCTTGCCAGCGGCGGATTTCCTCTTTGTCGTCTTTGTCGGTGAGGATAAGGTTCGCCTGCACCCAGGGAATCTTCGTGCGCGCATAGATGAGCAGCTCGGTAATACGCTCGGTCGACATGCGGCAGTTCTTGTTCAGCTCGTCGCGGCCCTCCTCGGTGATCGACTCAATGCCCACCTCCATGGAAATCGTTCCGGCACGCCCGAGCAGGTCGAGAGTCTCTTCCGTCCAGAGGTCGATGCGAGTCTGAAAGCCGATCTTCACGTTGCGCTCTGCCAGCGCCTCCAGCAGCTTCAGCACGTTCTTGCCGACGCCGAAGATTTCGTCGATGAAGTAGATGTAATCCACGCCCCGCGCCAGCAGCCGATCGACTTCTTTGAGCACCGCGTCTACGCTGCGCTCGCGAAACTTGTTGCGGAACAGCGTCTTGTTGCAGAAATCGCACGACCATGGACAGCCGCGCGCGAACTCCAGCTCTGCCCCCCGACCCTCGCCGGTGAAGACGTGGTGCCGATGCGCGTGCGCCTCGACGTCGTAGTTGTGGAAGGCGAGCGGCCCGAGCGCCTTCATGTCCGTAACACCCAGCTCCGGGCTGATGTGGAATGTGCCGCCGTGACGCCGGAAGCACGCGCCGGGCACCTGCTCCCACGGCTCGGTCGCCAGGCGCGCGATGGTCTGATCGGGCTCGCCGCGCAGGGCGACATTGCAACCGGTCTTGCGCAGTGTTGCCGCGGGAGTAGCTGAGCTGTGCGGCCCAATGGCGACCGTGGTCGCTCCGGTATCCAGAGCAGCAAACCACTCCATTGGCACGCGCAACTCCGGCGGGGGGCAGCGCCAGAACAGGTAAGAGGGCGCAGTCGGGATGACCAGGAAATCTGGAGCGTAGCTGTCCAACATGCCGCGCACCTGTCCCGCACTTAGAGCGTCGGTCTGCGCGTCGATAACCAGAGCGTGGTGCTCGGCGGCAACGATCTGATCGAGCGCGAAGAGCAGTTCGAGCGGAACGTGCGGCTCGCGGCAGCCAAAGTAGGTAGAACCTTCAAAGCTCCATGCCGGATTGACTAGCGCAAACTTCATCGCATTGCTCATCAGGTGCGGCTTAGTTTTGTCTGTTTCACGGCAGCAAACCGTGAAGGTAAGTAGATGCGGGCAAACATGTGAAGTTGGCCGAAAAGAACGAAATCAATTTGCATCGCAACACGATTTAAGCAACCCAGAGGTCTCGCGATTGCTAATGCGAGCTGGGCATGTTCTTCCCATGCGAAGCCGGGGCTCAGACATGTGTAGTGGGCCAGTTTGAAATCTGGGCGGTGGAAGGGCATGGCTTCAGCCGTGCCGAAAGGACGACGATGGACCGGGCTTTATAGCCCCGGCTTGCCGCGGCTAAACAGGCTGCCGAAAAACTTCGCATGGGAGATGCCTTGTAACAGGGCGCGAGTTTACTCGTGCCGAAATGAGTTTCTTTTCACTCTCGGGAGCCGGCTTTCAGCCGGCGACACGCGCGTATGACGTCGGCTGTAAGCCGCCGTCAATGGCCCGTTGTTTCGCCGGGCTGAAGCCCGTCGCTTCCACGGTTACAAATTCCAAACTGACCCACTACCCAGACAGGCACCAATTCCCGCCGCAACGCGCAGTTGTGTTTTAATGCAAGTAGCGGAGGGCCAGCATGGAAGAGCGGGAATTCTACAGCGAGCGGTCGGAGACTAGAAAATCGACGCTGACCTGCCCGCATTGCCATCAGGCGGGCGAATACGACATCAGCTGGCTGGTGCGTACTAAGGTGCGTCAATTGCCGCCACGCGCCGACGAACGCGATCGCGCCAAGTTCGCCAAGGCCCGCTCCTACATGGTGCGCCGCGACGACCTCGTGGGCTGCAAGAATCCGCGCTGCCGCAAGCGCTTCGAAGTCTCCGGCGTGCAGTCGGTCGCGTTTCTGGATGAGCAGGTACGGCCGGAGCCCGTGCAGTAGCAGTGGATAGTGGATAGAAGAGCAGGCTCTACCTGCGCTCCTCCACGCCTACATATTGATTTGCCATGATCGTCATCCCGACCAAGGACTTTAGTCCGCGCGGAGGGACTAGCAGGGTCTGGCCGTCGCGGCGAGAACGTTATGCCGGCCATTCGCGCGTAGCCCTTTCTATCCACTAACCCCTATCCACTTCCTTCCCTCCCTCTATAATCCTCTTTTCGAACCCATGTCCTCGAACCCTCAACCTGTGCGCGTGCGGCCGCGCGGCGGCGAGCGCTTTACCGATCGGCTTGACCGCTTCTGGCATCGCGTTACCGAGGGCATGGCCCTCGGCGAGCTCTGGTCGCAGTTTCGCACCGACGCCCGCTCCAGCTATCGCCTCTACTCGAAGGACGTAGACGCTACGCGCGGGGCCGGTGTGCCGCGCGGCCGGCACGCGCTCAACGTCGCCGGCCAGTTCTTCTGGGCCATCATCGAGAAGCTCTCACCCGCGCGCCGCGTGCTGCTGCTGCTGGCAATCGTGCTGATCCTCTTTCCCAGCGGCGGCGTGAGCTGGTCGGGCCAGGCTGGTCGCGTCTCTTACAGCATTGATTTTCATTTCTGGGGCGGGTTGCTGATGTTCGCGCTGCTCATTCTTGAAGTCGGCGACCGCGTGGTGATGAAGCGCGATTTGCAAATCGCCAAGGAAATTCAGGCTTGGCTGCTGCCGGCGAATCCCCCGCAGATTTCCGGGCTGGAAATCGCCTTCACCACGCGTCCGGCGAACACTGTCGCGGGCGACTACTACGACGTGTTCGCGCGTCCGGGCACGGGCGGCGAGACGTTTCTGTTCGCCGTGGCCGATGTCGCGGGCAAGAGCATCCCCGCAGCGATGCTGATGGCGACCTTCCAGGCCAGCCTGAAGACGCTGTCGGCCACCGCCGGTGCGCTGACCGAGCTGGTGGGCCGCATGAACGGCTACGCCTGCACCAACAGTCAAAACGGCAGACGATTCACCACCGCGTTCATTGCCGAATACAGGCCCGCTACGCGCACGCTCACCTACGTGAATGCCGGGCACAACAATCCGATTCTGCGACGGCCAACGGGCGCCATCGAGCGCCTCGCCACCGGCGGCGTGCCGCTGGGGATCATGGAGGGCGCGCCTTACTACTCCGAGACCGTCACCCTGCAACCCGGCGACTGGCTGGTGATTTTCACCGACGGAGTGGTGGAGGCGGAGAACAACGGGCAGCAGGAGTACGGCGAGGAGCGCCTGATGGTGATGCTGCACTCCGGCGTGGCGCTCACGCCCGCTATGCTGCTGAACGCCATCATGGCCGATCTCGACCGCTTCACCGGCGACGCGCCGCAGCACGATGATGTGACGCTGCTGCTGATCAAAGCGGTCTAGTGGATAGTCGTACCCCACCCACGGCTGTCTTTGCAGAGCGAACGTCGCATGGCCAGCCCCCACCATTGCTGGTGTCATCCTGAGCGGAGCGATGGGCGAGCCGCGCAGTGGTCCGCCCATTCGCGCAGTCGAAAGACCGCTATCGTGAAGCCAACATAGGGGTCCTTCGACTCCACCTGCGGCTCCGCTCAGGATGACACTGTAAGAAAACTAATCACCGCCCGTCAGCGCCTTGTACTGCACCGGCGTCAGCGGCACGACGGACAGTCTTCCCTGGCGCACCAGCGGCGAATCCGCGAACAACGGCTTGGCTTTGATCTCGGCGAGCGTGACCGGCTTTACGATCGCGTGTCCCGCCTTGATCTTCACCTTCGGATTCTTGGGGTCGGAGGGATCGACCGAGACCACCGACGCCATTCCCACCGCGCTCTTGTGGTCGCCGGTTTCGTAGATGATGAGGCGGTCGCCGGACTTCATCTCGCGCAGATGTTTCAACGCGACGGGATTCGACACCCCGTCCCAGATGGTCTGCTTGTCGCGTTCGAGGTCGGCAAAGGAATATTCGGAGGGCTCGGTTTTCAGCAGGTAGTCCATGGCATTTTTCCGTGAAGGGCAGAGCGGGCCTTCAGGCCCGCGTCAAGCAGCTTATCAAACCATAGATCGCGTGAACCGGTTTTGAATTGTCATCCCGAGCGCAGCCGCTTCAGCGGCGGAGCCGAGGGACCCGCGGTTCCCGCGTTCGGTATGCCTACTGCAGTCAAACCGCAGACCCCTCGGCTCCGCTCGGAATGACAATTCAAAGCGAGCCAGTGCGACAGCTCTACCCTGCCCTTGTGCCCCCCTCGGCTGGCGTGCTAAGTTGCGCGGTCGCTATAATCTGTAAGCCGCGCGAGGTTCCGGCCTAATGAGCACAACCATCTCTGCCCCACCCAGGAAGTTTCGCTCCTACGTTCCCGACGACACAACCATGCCGGAGTTCACTCTCCGCGCCGTGCTGTTGGGACTGGTGCTCACGGTCATCCTCGGCGCCGCCAATGCCTATCTCGGCCTGCGCGCCGGCATGACCATCGCCGCGACGTATCCCGCGGCCGTCATCGGCATGGCGGTGCTGCGCATCATGCGCGGCTCGCTGCTGGAAGAGAACATCACGCGGACCGTCGGCTCCATCGGCGAGTCGGTCGCCGCAGGCGCAATCTTCACCATCCCCGCATTCGTCATCTCCGGCGCGTGGCCGGTCTTCGATTTCCAGCACGCCTACTTGAAATCGTCGATCCTGATGCTGGTGGGCGGCGCGCTTGGCATTCTGTTTGTCACCCTGCTGCGGCGCGTGATGGTGGAAGATCCCGAGCTTCCCTTCCCGGAATCCGTCGCCGCATCGGAGATCCACAAGGCCGGACAGCAAGGCAGTCGCGCCGCCAAGATTCTGTTTTCCAATATGGGCTTCGGTGGACTGGTCTACTTACTGGGCCAGTTCAGCCTGTTCAGTCCCAGCCGCGACTTCATCGGTCAACGTCGGCCAACTTGGACGCAGCTTCGTGCGTCTGGGACGCGACGCGACTTCTCCCAAGCTCGCCGCCGGTGCCGCAACCACCTGGTCGGCCCCACAAATCAGCCCCGCCTATCTAGGCGTTGGTTACATCATCGGACCACGCTTGGCGTCGCTGAACTTTGCCGGCGGTGTCATTGCCTGGGGACTGTTGGTTCCGCTCATTCTGTTCGTTGGCGGGCCCACGTTCGTATCGCAGTTTCTGCCCGCCGGAGCCGCGCCCAGCGATACTTTCTGGGCCGGACAGGCGGATGCCGTTTGGAAGTACATTGTGAAGCCGATTGCCGTAGGCGGAATGTTGGTCGGCGCAAGCTACACGCTGTTTCGCATGCGCAAGAGCCTGGCCAGCGGCATGGCGCGCGCCGTCTCCGATCTGAAGAAATCGGCGGCAGCCCATGCCGGCACCGCCCGCACCGATCGCGATCTGAATGGCAAGGTTGTCTTCGCCGGGCTCGGCGCCGTGCTGCTGTGCATGATCGCGCTCTACACCAGCTACGCCGGCGTGCTGAAGGGCGGAATCGTCGCCGCGATCGTAATGATGATCATCGGTTTTTTCTTCGCGGCCGTCTCGGGCAATCTGGTCGGATTGATCGGCTCGTCGAACAATCCTATCTCCGGCCTGACGCTCGCAACCCTGGTGATCAGCGCACTGCTGATGGTTCTTATCGGCGTCTCCGGTATGAGCGGTGTGGCCGCGGTGCTGGGTGTGGCCGCGGTAGTCTGCGTCTCATCGGCAGTGGCGGGTGAGATGCTGCAAGACCTGAAAGTAGGCCACATTCTGGGAGGCACTCCCGCCAAGATGCAGATGGGCGACTTCCTGGGTGTGGTGGTCGCCAGCTTCGCGCTCTTTCCCGTTCTGCTGCTGCTGAATCAGGCCAACATCAACAGCGGCGGCATGGGCTTCGGCGACCGCCAACTCTCCGCGCCGCAAGCGGGGTTGATGGCCATGCTGGCCAAGGGCATCGTCGGCGGCGAAATGGCGTGGCCGCTGATCGTGGTCGGCATTCTGATGGGCGTCGGCCTCATCATGATCGAGGTACGCAGCCCAATGCTGTTCGCCGTGGGCATGTATCTCCCGCTGGAAACGACGTTCGCTATCTTTATCGGCGGGATGATTCGCTGGCTCACCGACAGGATTCGCGACAGCAAGAACTTCAACGAAGCACAGAAGGCGCGGGTGGAAAATGCCGGTGTGCTGACTGCCTCAGGCTTCATTGCGGGCGAGGCTCTCATGGGGATTGTGGTCGCCGTCTTCAAGTTCAAGCAGTGGCATGTGCCGGTGATCTTCCAGCATCCCCACTGGATCGGCGGATTTGTGATGCTGGTGATTCTGGCGATCGTGATGATTCGCGTGCCGCTGGCCAACGCCGGCAGTCCCGACGAGCCGGCTCCGCCGACGGCGATCATGTAAGAGCGCAGCCCTCAGACGTGGATGCTGGGGTGAAGAGTTGACGCGGAAACAAGCGAGCGCCGTAGGCGCTCGTTTTATGAGGTTCGAGATGCCAGGCTTGTTCCACCTCATCGCGTGAATCGAGCTCTCAGCGAGGCGCTGAGATCTTCCGAGCTCACGCCCGCATCTTTCCTGTGTAGCCTTTGGCACGCGGCCAAAGGCCTGCTCTACCCTACTTCAGCAACGACACCTTCAACACCGGCGTTATGTCGGCAGGGTTCAGTGCCATGGTCAGGGCGCCGCTGCCGGTCAACTGCATCTGGTCGGTAACCACGTTGCCCCAGATCAGCGTTCCCGTCGTGGTCCCGCCCGGGACCTGAAAGATCGTCCCGTAGCTGCTGGAGTGGAAATACAGCGTGCCGGTGTAGGCCAGCGAGCCCGAGCCCTGAAGCTGCGGCGAGGCGGTGTCGGCGTGGTCCATGAACATCAGCAGCCCGCGAATGCTTCCGGAAGAATCCGTCGTATCGCCCGCCGTGTCCCAGTAGGCGCCCTTGGAGGTGCACTGCGCCAGCATAATGTTGGTATCGAGCGAGCCGGCGAGGCCAAGATAGGCAGGCGGCGTACTGCCGTCGCAGGTCAGGTCGGTGGCAGGAACTTTGTCCACACGCGGCGAAGAGGGCGCGCCCGAGGCGCCGCTGATGACCGGCTTGGCCGATCCGTGGAAGTAGAACATCACGCCGTCGGCCTGGTGCCAGGTCCAGGCGCCACCGCCACCGCCGCCGTTCGGGCCGGCGGTTTGCGTCAGCGGACTACAGTTGCCGGTGCTCGGGTCGGTGTTCACCACGCCTTGCGAGTTGGCACAGGCCTTGGCCATGCGGATGCTGTCGCTGCCGCCGATCGAGAGGTCGCCGTCCATGTAATACACGCCGGGCAGGAAGGTGATGACATCGCCTCCGTTTTCCGAGATGCCGTTGGGATAGTATCCCGGCGCATACTCTTTGCAGCCGCGGCAATACCATGACTTGCTTCCGTACTTGCTCAGGTTGCAGGTCCAGTAGGTACTGTCGTTGTAGCTGCCGTAATTGGTGGGCGCGGTATCGGGACAGCCGTCCATCTCCGGCGCAGCCAGGTTGTAGTAGGCGGTGCCGTTGCTGTGCGTCGCCTTGGTGGCTGGGGTAACGCTTTTCATCCCCGCCGCCCCGGCGACGCTGGAGAACGGGTCGGGCAGCGGCACCGCCGGCCATGCCCAGTGGCCTGTAGTGCCAGCGTTGAAGCCGGCAGGCAGGCCGGTGTTGCCGTTCGTGCCATAGCATCCGGTGGAGCTGCCGGGCGCGACGTGCGGCCCGCCGTAGGTGCCCACGTCGGAGCCGGTGAGGTTGGGGCCGCCCCGGCTGGTATCGATGACGCCGCTGGAGCCGCAGGAGACGGCGGTGGCGCTGCTGGAGTTGACGATGATGCTGCGCGGCGGCCCGCCCACAATGGTCAGTGACGCTCCACCGCTGTACGACAGTGCACCGGAGACGGTGGGATTCAGCACCAGGATGGCCCCGCCCTGCATGATCTCGGTCAACCCGCAGGTGGAGACTGCCGACACCTGCTGCGTCGCATTGCCGGTCAGCAGGCTGCTGAAGTAGGTCTTTACCGGCAGCGAGACGCTGACCTGGACGAATGGATAAGGCGCGCTGCTGGAAGGCGGCGTGGTTACGCCCGCAACCGAACCGGGAAACGACCAGGAAACATCGGCCGGTCCGCCGGTGTAGCCGTTGAAACCGTTCTTGGCCGCGTACCAGCACATGATTGGCCCGGGCGAAGCGTAGGAGCTGCAATCGCCGGCCGTTCCGATGACAAAGCCCTTATTCGGCAGGGTGGCCCCGCTCACTGTTTGGTACATATCCATAGCGCCGGCCTGGCAGGCGGCGTCGGCTGCGGTCTGCGCCTGTTGCCGCTGGAACCAGATGTTGGTGTAGTCCACAGCAAAGGCCAGCACCGCCAGCAGAAACAGGCACAGCATCAGCAGCAGCAGCATGGCGACTTGGCCGGAATCGCAGCCCGATGCCCCAGAGCCTGCCGCCCACGAATGACGCTGAATACTCACCACCATTCGACTTCGCTCAGGGCAGGCCCCGCCACGAAAAATACGGAGGTTTCTTGAATTTAATTCTCTCCGTGCTCTCCCTGTCTCCGTGGTGAATGATTCTGGGCAGAGTGTTCTCGAAACTTTCATCTCGTTTGCCTCGTCAAAAAACGATCCGTCCTTCCGCCGTCACCTTCATCGCCGGGGCATTGAACCCGGGAATGTACAGGTACGGAATGTAGGGATAGGTGATGGTGACCACCACGCGACTGGCCGGGGTTGAGGTGCCGTCCGGCCAGGCGGGCGTGACGGTCATCCCGCTGGTGTCGTGGAACGAAACCGCGGCATAGCCGCTGACCACCGACCTGATGTTGCTGCCGCTGGCGTCGCCGCATCCGCTGCTGGGGCCGCTGCACGAGCCGCTGTCGGTGCCGTGCACAACGGCATAGCGTATTCCCTCTCGCGCCGCGTCGCTCAACACGCTGTAGGTGTAGACGCTCATGCAGAACTCGAAAATCAAGAAGACCACCGCAAGCAGGATCCAGACGGAAAACGTGAACTCCAGTAGCGCGGTGCCGTATTGGTCGCAGCCAACGCGTGCGGCCCTCTGGCGAATACGCCGGGCGAATTGGGCAAGTGCGGTCATCAGTCCAGCGCCCGCATCTCCGCCTGCCAGTGCAGCGTGAGCGGCGGCATGGTGAAGCTGAAAAAGTCGATGGGGATGGGCGGGCTGATGGTGTAAACCACGTCGACCCGCTGCGTCAGCATGCCGTTGTTCGACTCGGGGTCCTGGTCGGGCGTGTAGCTCAGCGAGCCCGAAGGATAGGTGCTGCACTGGGTGATGTAGCCGTTGCCGGTCGATGTGGTTCCGATCTTTTTCGAGCACACCTCAACGGAGGTCTTGGTGGTCATGTTGGCCAGTCCGGAGAGGTCGCCGCCCGCCAGCCCGGCCACGCCCGCGGTGTCGGCCAGCGAGCCGGCTGTGCCCGGCGAAGCCAGTTGCGCGGTAGGCGAGGCAAACCCCTGTCCGGAATACAACACCGCATTACGCGACGCCGAAACCAGGTTGGCGGCCACGATGAAGAAGTAGCCGATATCGATGGCGAAGCAGAGCATCAGCACGAGCACGGGCATGACTAGCGCGGTCTCGATCATGCTCGAGCCGCGAGCGTCACCAACTGCCGAATGCGATAACAGGGGCCGGCGCTTCATACCAGGACTCTTCCTTAGGAAATATCGGCAGAGCAGCGCGGGAGCGGGCGATGGAGAACAGTGTCGGTATCGTTCTGAATGGTGTGAGACGCGGAAACGTCGTGTCGCGAATCTGGGCATAGTCGAGTTTCATGGAATGGGTATCGACAGCAGTGAACGGGTGACGATCGCCTGTCAGCGCGTGCGCGACAAGGTCCGGCTTTCATGGATGCGGCTTAGAGCCGACGCCGAGGAGCGCTGCTAAGCGCGACTCACGGCGGCTAGGACCTCTGTTCATGCTGACCTAGCGTAGCGCGCACCTCCACGCCTGCGCTGGTTATGCCTCAACAAGTCACAGCATCCTGCTCCAGATTCCCAGCTCCTTGCCGATAGTTCCCCTGTGAGCACCCCGGCCGCAACTTCCCCGCATGCAGTATCTGCGGCGTTTCCGTTGCGAATTGGGGCCCCCCGCTTCCTCTGGCGGCGCATCTTCTCCTTCCCGGTGCTGCTGGCGATGTCGCTCGGCGCCTCTATCTTTGTCTTCGACAGCGGCAGCATCGCCGACCCCGACATCTGGTGGCATTTGCGCAATGCCGAGATCTTCGTCCAGACTCATTCGGTCGTGCACCAGGACCTCTACTCCTTCACCGCGGCCGGAGCGCGTTGGATTAACGAGGCATGGCTGGGCGAGCTTCCCTATTACTTCGCGTGGACAATGGTTCGGCATTCGCGGAATTTATCTGGTCATGCTGGCCGAAGTCGAGCTAATCCTGCTCGGCGTCTTCGCGCTGGCTTACCTCGAATCGCGCAATGTCAAGGCCGCGTTCTGCGCCTCGTGGCTGGCCGTGTGGCTGGCGACGGTTTCGTTCGGGCCGCGAACGCTGCTGGCCGGATGGATGTGCCTGGTGGCCGAGCTCTTCATCTTCGCGCAGTTCAAGCGCGGCAAAGACCTGACGTGGCTGCTGCCGCCGCTGTTTGTCCTATGGGCGAATCTGCACGGCTCCTGGCTGATCGGCATGGTGCTGTTCGGCGATGTTCTGCGCGTCGGGACTGGTGCAAGGAGTGTGGGGACGGCTGGAGGCTATCCGCTGGATGCCTGCGCAATCCGCAAGCTGACGCTGATGGGCGGCCTCAGCATTGCCGGACTTTTCCTGAACCCGTACACGTATCACCTCGTCTTTTACCCGTTCAACTTCGCATTCCAGCAGAGGCTCAACGTCAATCACGTGGACGAGTGGATGAGCCTCGACTTCCATAACGTGCGCGGAAAGATCCTCTTCGGGATGCTGGCGGCGACGATCGTGTTAGCGCTGGTACGCAAGCGGCGCTGGCGGCTCGACGAACTGGCATTTACCATGCTGGGCTTCTACGCCGCGGTGACCTATAGCCGTTTCCTGTTCCTGGCCGCGATCGTCGTCACTCCGATGCTGGCGAAGGAGCTGAACTTCCTCGCGCCGTATCGCCGCGAGATCGACAAGCTCGGCCTGAACGCCGCGCTCATGCTGGCGATCGTGCTTGGCTGCATCCTGCGCTTCCCTTCGCGCGACTATCTGCTGCGCGACACGGTGCGAGCCTATCCCGTGCAGGCGATGAGCTACCTGCGCCAGTTTCGTCCCCAGGGCCGTGTGTTCAACGATTGCCTGTGGGGAGGCTATCTCATCTGGAACGCGCGTCACATCCCGGTGTTTATGGATTCACGCATCGACATCTTCGAATACAACGGCGTCTTCGCCGACTACCTCGACGCCATGGGCGGCAAGAACACGCTGGAAGTGCTGGACAAGTACCGTATCCGCTATGTGCTGTATAAGCGGGAGAGCCCGCTGGCGTATCTGCTGATGCACAATGCGGGGTGGAAGGTCGATTATCAGGACGGAACGACGGTGCTGCTGGAGCGAGCACCTACGGCACCTTGACGGCGGCGTCTGCCGTGCGCGCTTTCTGGCCGGCTGAGGACGACTCGCGCAGCTTGCCATATTCGTTGCCAACTCCGGGGCGCCCCACGCTGGTGTAGAGGAACCCGTGCTCCGCCATCGCCGCCGGGCTGAACAGGTTGCGCCCATCGATCACGATGGGGTAGCGCAACGCCTCATGCAGCCGCACTAAATCGACGCCGCGAAACTCCTCCCAATCCGTGAGCACCAGCAACGCATCGGCGTCCTTGGCGGCATCGAGGGCTGAGTCAACATAGCGGATGCCGTCGCAGCCCAGCACCTCACGCGCATTCTCCACGGCGGCAGGATCGTAGGCCTGGATTTTGCAGCCCTCCTGCATCAGCGAGCGAATCACCGCAATCGCGGGCGACTCGCGCACGTCGTCGGTCCCGCCCTTGAACGCCAGGCCGAGGACGCCCAGCGTCTTGCCCTTCAGCGTCCACAATGCCAACCGGACCTTGCGTAAAAATCGCTCGCGCTGCTCATTGTTGATGCGCATCACTTCTTCCAGCAGGCGGAAGTCGTAGCCGCACTCGCGGGCAACCACGCGATACGCCGATAGGTCCTTCGGAAAGCATGACCCGCCGTAGCCCAAGCCGGGGTTCAGGAATTGGCGTCCAATGCGCGAATCCGAACCGATGCCTTCCCTCACCTGGTCCACGTCGGCGCCCACCGATTCGCACAGCGTGGCGACGGCGTTGATGAAGCTGATCTTCATCGCGAGAAAGGCGTTGGAGGCGTACTTGATGAGCTCGGCACTCTTGGCGGTCGTCGCAATGAGGACCGGAGGCGCGGTGATGGGCTTGGGTGCCGGAATCGCGTCGGGACGGCTCGCGTAGCTGCCGTCCATCAGCGGCTCGTAAATCTGCCGCAGGCGCGCGGTGCAGGCCGGGGTATCGGTGCCGATGACGATGCGCTCGGGGTAGAGAAAATCGGTGACGGCCGTACCTTCGCGCAGGAACTCGGGGTTGGAGGCAACGTCGAACAGGTGCGCCGGGGCGCCGTTCAGCAACATCACCCGGCGCACCCACTCGCCGGTATACACCGGAACGGTGCTCTTGCCGACGACGATCTTGTAGTCCTTGATGTTGGCGGCGACTTCGCGCGCGACCGATTCGACGTAAGACAGGTCGGCCTCGCCATTCACTGTAGGCGGCGTGCCCACGGCGATGAAGATGGCCTCCGACTCCGTGACCGATTCGGCCAGCGAACTCGAAAGCCGCAGCTTGTTGCCGCGATGGCGCGCCAGCAGCTCGGGGACAAATTTTTCGTGGATGGGAGAGAGCCCTTGTTGCAGTACCGCCTGCTTGTCAGGGTCATTGTCGAACAGCGTGACATCGTGACCTAATTCCGCAAAACACACTCCCGTGACCAGCCCCACATAGCCCGACCCGATGACCGCGATGCGCATTATGACTCCAAAGAATGGAAAGGGGAGAACGACGCCTTATTGTACATGGCGAGGGTAGCGCGGCAGGCACAGCCTTCCGCCCTCAGCCATGAGCCACCAGCCATGAACTGCAAGCCGATGGAAGAGAACTGAGAGCTGACATATTCAAACGCGACGCAGCAGCTTTTTCAGGATTAGCTCCTGATATTCCCGCAAGGTCTTGAACACGTTCATTTTGCTCTTGCTCTTCTTTAGTCCGTAGTCGTACAGCAACGGCACCTCGCTGAAGCACTTGCTGAACGGCAGCACCCGAAGCAACACTTCCAGATTGGCGGCGAACGACTTTGTGGTCATGAACCCCGCGCCGAAATGCTGCAACGCACACTGCACCACCTCGGCGCGATAGGCGCGATAGAAAATGGTGTAGTCGGTGAGGCCGCGCACATGGAAGAAGATGGAGACCACGAAGTTCACCACGTAGCTGCCCCAGGTGCGCTGCCAGGGGAAATTCAAGTAGCCGCCGCCGCTGATGTAGCGGGAGGCGACGACCACATCATCACCGGAGTAGACGCGGCGCGCCATCTCCGGCATCAGCTTCAGGTCGCTGGTGCCGTCGCCCTCCATGATGAAGATGCAATCGTTCGGTTGTGCCTTGGCCGCGGCGGCAACCAGGCCGTCGTAGAAGGTCATGGGCACGCCCAGGTTCACCGGATGGGTGATGATCTCCAGGTCGAGCTTGTCGCGAAAGCGCTCGGCCTCGGCGAGCGTGTTGTCGCGGCTGCCATCGTTGACGACGATGACGCCCAGCGGCAATGTCGCCGTCAGTTGCTCCAACTGCTGGAGCACTGCTCCCAGGTTCGGCCCTTCGTTGTAGGCGGGAATGATGACGTAGGACTTGGGCATGAAGACACGATGTGGGTGCCCCGGGTCTGGCGGTTTTCCAGACCTGGGTTGCTATCGCTCTCCGTCGAAACCCGGGTCTCGAAAACCGCGAGACCCGGGGCACCCAATCACGGCACTAACTAGAACGTTGCCACCACGCGCTCCACATCGGCGCGGTTCGCTTCAATCCACTTCAGCAGCATCTCGATCCCGGGCAACGGGTCGATCGTGGGCTTCCAATTCAGTTGGCGCTCGGCCTTGCGGATGTCGGCGACGAACACCGGCTGATCGCCCGCGCGCGGCTCGGCACGGCCGACCGGGATATTCCTGCCCATATGCTTCTCGAGGAAGGCCAGCAGCTCAACCAGCGACAGCGTACGCGTGGGCCCGCCGCCCATGTTGAAGATCTGTCCCGCGGCGTGCGACGGGTCGCCGGCCGCGCACTTATACGCCGCAACCAGATCGTCCACGTGCAGCAAATCGCGCACCTGCAATCCATCGCCATAGATCGTGATGGGTCGTCCCAGCAGCGCCGCAATCGAGAACCACGCCACCCATCCCTGATCTTCCACCCCGAATTGCCGCTGCCCGTAAATACACGACTGCCGAAACACCACCGTGGGAATGCTCGTAGATCCTGCCGTAATCGTGAACGTACTGGTCAGCCGCGCCTTTGCTGCATCCATAGGGCGAATGAAAATCGAGCGGCTGCTGCTCGGAGATGCCGTCGGGAAAGTCGCGAAAGCGATAGCGCGTCGCGTCCTTCACGCAAATCACGTCCGGCATTCCGCCGTAAACCTTGTTGGTGGACGAGTAGATGACCAGCGGCTTGTTGCCCGACTCGCGCACCGCCTCCAGCACGTTGAAGCTGCCGCGCGCGTTGATCTCGAAGTCCTCGATCGGGCGAACGATCGACGTGGTCACCGCGACCTGCGCCGCCAGATGCAACACCAGTTGGGCGCGCGCGGCCGTGCGCAGCAGCGAGAAGTAGTCGTAACGGACATCCCCGAGAACGAACTCGCACTGCTCGGGATACTTCTGCCGCAGGTAGCGCAGGTTCAGGTCGGTGCCTTTGCGCGAGAGATTGTCGAACAGAATGGCGTGCCAGCCGTCGCGAATAAAGGCTTCGGCGGCGTTCACGCCGATGAAACCCGCGCCTCCTGTGATGACGACTGTCTTGCCTGCCAAGCTCGCTCCCGCTGTCCCGCGTTCCAATCTAACATAGCAAGACGCGCGACCTCGCGCGCTCTTGGTACGCAAAGCGATACCGTTCGCGCGAACCGCAGATCCCTCGACTCCGCTGCGCTCCGCTCGGGATGACAACTAGTAACATCCGTGTTGACCAGGATCATCACCCAGCCTGCGTTAGAATTGCTCCACCATGGCGAACCTCGGCGCTGTGATGAGCACGCCCGGCTCATCCCCAGCTACCAGCAGCATCCGGCCCCTATCAAAGCTCGCGCGCAATTGGGACGCACTGATCATTCCGCTGCTCATGGTCGCCTCGTTGCCGCTGGCGTGGCTTTCCCCGAAGACCGTCGTGGGTATCCAACACCCGGGCACCTTCGACGACCACTGGGTGCTCGATGCGGTCTACAAGGTCACGCACGGCATCTACTTCGCGCGCAACGTCGTCTTCCTCTACGGTCCGCTGGCGCACTGGCTGATGGCCGCGCCGCCGCGGCTCGCCGGCCTGTCGCTCGGGTCCATCTACACCAGCTATCGCACGCTGCTACTGTGGTGCGCGATTGTCTTCAGCTACGGCGCCTTGCGGCTGCTTCTGCCGGAGCAACCGGCATGGAAGCGCGCGGTGCTTCTGCTCGTGATGTGCGTGTTCTGGACATCGTGGGACGGACGCACCGCCCTCGGCATCCTGCTGTTCGCGGCCTTCCTGCGGGGCTGGTACGCGCTGCGCGACGTCGAACGGTGGCCGGTTCTCTTCGCTTGCGGCAGCGCGCTGGCGATCGCGTTGGCCTTCTATTACTCCGCCGATACAGGCGTGTACGGTGTCGCTGCGTGGCTCCTGACGCTCGCGGCGGTCGCGTGGGAGCATCGCGGCGAGACCGACAAGGTTCGCCTCGCAATCGCCGTGGGTGCGGAATTCGCCGCCTCTGCGGTTGTGCTTCTCTTTTGTATCAATCTCGTCAACGGCGGCCTGCTGGACTTCCACTTCTGGCGCACGTCTCTGGCGCTGGTCTCGGTGCATCGCTGGAACGAGCCCGCCGCACTGTCGGATAGCGGGGCCATTCACTTGCTCGCGCCGCTGGTGGTGGGCACTGCACTTTTCGTCCTGCGGCTGCTGGTTCCCGCAGATCGCTCAAAAGTCATCGCTGCCCGGGTAGGATTCCTGCTGAGCGCCTTCGCCTTTGCGGTGCTCTCGATGCAAAGCGGCTTGGTTCGCTCCGACTTCCCCCACATCATCGCCGGCGTTTATCCGATGGCGTTCTTCTCCGGGGTTATCCTGTTCTCGTTCCGCTCGGGGATCGTTTCCGCTGCCGCAGCCCTGGCCGCACTCGCCGCTTCGCTGCTGTTCGTGCGACCACTGCCTGAGTTTCAGCCCGCGAGCCTGCATTTGCGCCTCGCCCGAATGGTCCATCCGATCACGAGCTGCCCTAACGGCTATCGTGAGGTCGATCACGCCTGCTTTCCCGATGAGTTCGCCAACACGCTTGAAACAACCGTCAACTATCTCCAGCAGCACAGCGGCGAACGCGATGCAGTGCTGATCTACCCCTACCAGTACATGTTCGCGGTGGCGGCGCGCCGCAATGTGGCCGGCGCAGTCGAGCAGTCGTTCCTGGCCAACGGCTCTTACCTGTCGCAATTCGACATTGCGGGAATGCGGCGCGCGAATGCGCCGGTCGGGATGTTCGTTCGTGATGCCAAGCCGAATGAGTACGCCAGCCCGACGCTCAGCCTGCCCATCGATGAGGTAAGCAACTTCACGCGCACGCCCGACGTGTGGTTCTGGGTCTTCCGCAACTATCGCGCCGACCAGCCGCTCGCACCGGGAGTCGTGGGCCTGTTGCGCGACGATTCGCGGCGATCGCGCATTACCACGCAGGAGTACGGACTGTCGCTGCCGGCGCGAACGCACGCTATCGAGCAGCGCGATGTCGCCATCGAGTTGGGCGCGCCTGGCTGGCCGGCGGGCGGCGCCGACTTCCTTCGCCTGCGCATGAATCTGCGTTACAGCCCGCTATGGAAGCTGCGCAAGCCCGAACGTCTGCAACTGGAGATCACACGCGCCGACGGCAGCCGCTCGCTGCGCACGTTCGTCATCGAGCCGGGAGTCGAGACGTGACCTGTGGTTCTATCCCTGGGACGAGGCCGATCTAGCGCGATACTTCGAAGCCGACGAGACCGCTTGGCGGGCCTCGCCGCGCCCCGCCATCACGAACCTTCGCCTCATCATCAGTCCCCTCGATTGGTTCTCGCAGAGACCCGACTCGGTGACCATCAGCGCCGCGGACGCAGTGCGATTCAGTGTGGGAAAGTGACATGCCAAGCGTCCTTCACTCTCACCCGTCGTCGTAGCTGATGACGTCTGAAACGTGAGTCTCGCGAAGCGAGACGGAAAAGTTTAGCCCAGCCTTTCAAGGCTGGGAACCAGGCGATTGCGATTCACGAGTCGCGTAGCGACGGGACCTCCGACCGCGCGGCTCAAGCCGCGCTCAGACTCTGCCGTCCCCACGGGACTCAGATTTATACCTGACGCTCCCCCAGCCTTGAAAGGCTGGGCTAAGCTCTTTCGCGCCTACGGCGCTCTTCCGGCTGATATCTAGGATGACGTCGTGCTGTGCGCCGCCTCGCTCCGTTCGGCAGCGGCCATCATCGGCAGGCGCGCCGCGCCGTACAGACCGGCGTCGCTGCCCAGCAGCGCGACGGTCACTGATCGTGTGCTTCTCGCCTGGTCTTACTTGGTCGGGCGCGGTAGCGCGTAGATCAACGAGCGCGAACTTCATTTCCTCAAACATCGCGGGCGCGAAGGCATCCCACGCACTGGACACGCCGCCGCCGATGACGTACATGGGCAGGTTCAGGGCGTTCACCATGCCCCCAATAGCCGATGCCCAGCGCGCGCCCCACGCGCTGATAGATCTTCTGCGCCGAAGGGTGGTCCTGAATGGCGAGCTGGTAGACGCTGCGCGAGGTGAACTCGACGTTGCCGTGCGCCAGGTCGTCAAGATCGGGCGCGTTGCCGCTATCGATGGCTTCGTGCGCCATGCGAACAATGGCGGTCGCGGAAGCATATTGTTCCAGGCAGCCGCGGCTGCCGCAGCCGCAGGGATGGCCTTCGGGTTCGATGTTGTAGTGGCCCAGCTCGCCGGCCATGCCGTTCATGCCGTGCAAAGATATGGCCGTTCAGGATGATGCCGCCGCCCACGCCGGTGCCGAGCGTATACATCGCCAGGTCGTTCGATGTTGCGGCCGGCGCCCAGCCACTTCTCGCCCAGGGCGGCCACGTTGGCGTCGTTCTCCAGGATGACCGTCGTCTTCAGGATGCGCTCGATGTCGTCGCGCACCGGGAAGTTCGTCCCAGCCGGGAAGATTGGGCGAATGCGCGATGATGCCGGTCTCGATGTCGATGAAGCCAGGCACGCCGATGCCGATGCCGGACAGCTCGCCTGCGCCGCGGTACTTCGTCATGAGCGACTCGAATGGCGTCCGTCATGTCGCGGATGACGACATCGCGGCCCTTGCTTGACTTCGGTACCGGTGGTCAGCTTTTCCAGCAGCTTGCCCTGCTCGCTGACAGCGGCGACGCGGAGGTTGGTTCCGCCCAGATCGACGCCTATGGAGTAAACGCTCATTCTGGCCTCGAATTCTTATTCACCAACAGAAGCACGAACGAGGGGTTAGGGTTTAGGGGCTGCGGATTAGCAAGGGTTCCCATCCAATTGGCCGGAGTGCTTCTAATCCCTGGCCCCTGACCCTAGTCCCAGAAATCCGTGTCTTCCGTGCTTCCGTGGTGAAGACCATCTACTTCTGGCAATGCGGACAGTAGTGACTGCTGCGTCCAGCGATAATAACCCGCTTGATGGGCGTTTTGCATACTAAGCACGGCTTTGCTTTCACGACCGTAAACCCGATGTTTCAATTGGAAGAATCCTTCGCGGCCTTCGGCGTCAACGTAGTCGCTGACTGACGAGCCGCCGAGCTTGATGGCCTGGCGCAGGACGTCTTTCAGGCCGCGATGCAGCTTCTTCAGCTCGTCGCAAGTCAGCGACGAGGCCCGCCGCCGCGGCCGCACGCCCGCGCGGAACAGCGACTTCGTCGGCGTAGATGTTGCCCACGCCGCTCAGTAGCTTCTGGTTCAGCAGCGCGCTCTTGATCGGCGTCTTTGCGGTGGCGGAAGAGCGCGATAAAGCGGTCGATCTGCGAGTCGAGCGGCTCGTCACCCGGCGCCGCGAAGCCGGAGCCGTTCTGCGCGTCGAGGCGCACCACCGCCAGCCGTCCGAAGCGCCGCGGATCGACGAAGCGCAGCTCGCGTCCCGAAGCGAGCTTGAGCACGGCGTGAGTGTGTTTCAGCAGCTCAGTCTCAGGCGATGCGATCAGCAACTGGCCGGTCATGCCGAGGTGAACGATCCACTGCGCGCGGTCCCGGGTCTCGGACCCCGCGGGACCCGGGACACCCGGAGTCTTGGAGGGCACGGGCGCCGCGAGCACTTCCAAATCGAACACGATGTGCTTGCCCACACGACGCACGCGCGCAATGCGCGAGTGTTCCAGTATGGCCACGATTTCCGCAGCAGACGATTTCAACGGCTCCGGCTTCGACCCGAGCCACACGGATTCGATAGTATCGCCCGCGATGCGCTTGTCCAGGCCGCGCGCGATGGTTTCGACTTCAGGAAGTTCAGGCATTGTGAAAAGTTTAAGTCATCGGAAATGCCGTTCTGCGCCAAACGGCCGTGAGTAGTAACATTGTCATCACGAGCCTGCTTCAGCAGGCGAGGGATCTGCTGTTCGCGGCAAGAAGTAGATCCCTCGCGGCAGAAGCCGATCGTGATGACAATCTTCCAATCACTGCAGCGTTAGATGACTTCCCGCATTGGGTGACTTCCCTCATTCATTTCGCGACCGTATGGCCGGTTCGTCCTTGTGAAATCGCTTGGCCGAAGGCGATCAGATTCCCGTCCGGCGCGAGGACCAGCAGCTCCCTCTGGCCGTAGACCTTGTCGGCCGGACCGTGGACATCACGCGCTGGCAAGCTATCGAGCTTCGGCTTCAGCTCCGCGTAGAGCGAATCGACGTCGCGCACGTCGATGTAATACGCGAAGCGGCGATTGCCCGGCGGCGCGCCGTCGGAGCCGCGATTCTGCAACATGCGGAATCCAACATTCTCGCGATGCACATAGGCGTAGTCCTCGAACCGCAGGCCGACCTTGAACCCAAGAATGTCGGCGAAGAAGACAACGGCGCGATCGATATCGTCGACATGCATGAACGGCGTGACTTGGATGAAGTTTGACATGACGGCTTTTCTCCGGTGGCGCGACTCCGGACAACCATAATGCAGCGTTGCGCCGCTTCGAGTTCCTTCGGTAGAATCTATAGTTACATAGCCCGTCTCCTCTAACTTCCCAGAATTCAGGCCCTGCTTTTCAGCTAGAGGCGAGTTGTGTGCGGATTTGCGCGGTCGCGGCAACCAAATTCCTGCGGTCGCAGCGCGGAGTGGCGTTTGAGAACTGGCAAGACGGCGGTGGTCGTCGGCGCGCAGTGGGGCGACGAGGGCAAAGGCAAAATCGTTGACGTGCTCTCGGAGCGCTTCAAGGTCGTGGCGCGCTATTCCGGCGGCCACAACGCGGGTCACACCGTCACCATTCACGGCAAGAAATTCATCCTGCAACTGATTCCCTGCGGGGTGCTGCGCCCCGGCTGCCGCGGCGTCATCGGCAACGGCGTCGTGCTCGACCCGTTCGCTTTTATGAAGGAGGTCGACGCGCTGCGCGCCACGGGCGTGCAGGTTGACGGCAATCTCTTCGTCAGCAACCGCGCCCACGTGATACTTCCCTATCATCGGCTGATCGAACTGGCGGCGGAGAACGCGCCGGGACGCGTGAAGATCGGCACCACCTCGCGCGGGATCGGTCCCACCTACGAGGACAAGATGGCGCGCAGCGGCCTGCGCGTGCAGGACCTGCTCGACAAGAAGCTGCTGCAAAAGCATATCGAGAACGCCTGCCGCGAGAAGAACACCATCGCGCACGCGCTGTTCAACAGCGAGCCGCTCGACGCCGACAAGATCTTCGCCGAGTACTCCGAAGTTGCCGACCGCGTCGCGCCGTTCGTCGCCGACACCGCGCTGCTGCTGAACCAGGCGATCGCCAATGGCGAGCCGGTGATGTTCGAGGGCGCGCAGGGCACGATGCTCGACATCGATCACGGCACCTATCCGTTCGTGACTTCGTCGAGCGCGACCTCGGGCGGCGCGGCGACTGGAACCGGCGTTCCGCCGACGTCCATCGACACCGTGATCGGCGTGACCAAGGCCTACTGCACGCGCGTGGGCGAAGGGCCGTTTCCCACGGAGTCGAAGGACGCGATCGGCGAGGCACTACGCAAGAAGGGCAACGAGTTCGGCGCGGTCACCGGACGTCCGCGGCGCACCGGCTGGCTCGACCTGCCGCTGCTGCGCTACTCCAACATGATCAACGGCACAAGCTGGCTGGTGGTGACCAAGCTGGACGTGCTGGACGAGCTGGCGGAGATTCCCGTCTGCGTCGAGCTACAAGATTGATGGCACGCGACACGCAGCAGATTCCGGCGCAGGTTTCCGGTTACGAGAAGATTGAGCCGGTTTACACCAAGCTGCCGGGCTGGCAGGCGGCACGTTCGGCATCAACTGCTACGATCAGCTTCCGGCGAAGGCGAAGCAATATCTGCAATTCGTGGAGAAGGAGTCGGGCGCGAAGATCGCGATCATCTCCACCGGCCCGGACCGCGAGCAGACCATCTTCATGCCGGAGTTCGTCCAGATGCTGGACGCGGTCAGCGGTTGAGGTAGAGCGGACCTTTAGGTCCGCATTGCCGAGCGCACGTGTAACTGAAGTCGGTTTTAGCCGACGCCAGAGTGTCACCCGCTGAAGCGGGCTCTTTCAAACAAGTAGCGCGGTGACGCGACGCTGAAGCGTTGCTCACCAACAAGCGGAGGATCTGAATGCTGGTTCTGGCGGTGACGTGGATGGCGAATCCCGGGCACGAAAACGAAGTTGCCATCATCTTCGAGAAGCTCCAGACGGCCTCGCGGCAGGAGCCCGGCTGCCTGATGTACAACGTGCATCGCCACGTTGACGACCCGCGCCGCTTCTTCATCTACGAGCAGTATCGCGATACAGCGGCGATGGAGGCGCATCGTAACTCGCCGCACTTCCAGGAGTACGCGGTGAAGGCGCTGCGGCCCATCGGCGAGCGCCAGCAGGGAGATTTGTACAGGCCGCTCGGCGAGTGAGCGGTAATGGTCAGATGACTGTCCGGCTGGACTGCCTTGCAACAGGGCACGTCTTCAGACGTGCCGTAACCGCACCAATATAGGGCTTCGGGCTTCAGCCCCAGCGCGCTATCGCTGGGCTGAAGCCCAATTCCTTGCGGGCCCTTTTCGGCGCGACTGAAGTCATGCCCTGTTACACTTCGGGCAGACAGCTCTGACAGAGATCCGAGCTGAGTTTGCCGTCGCCTGCTTTATCCCACTCCCGTCCCTTGGCTGGCTTCAGCGTCGCTCAGCTCCTCGCGCAGCATCCCGAACACTGCCGCCAGCACCGACGCCACCACTGGGCCCAGAAACAATCCCAGAAATCCAAACGCCTCGACGCCTCCCAAGATGAAGAACAGAAGCACCATGGGGTGCAGTTCCACGCGCCCGGCGACCACGAGCGGCCGCAGCAGGTTGTCGGCGGTGCTAATGACGAGCAGTCCCCATATCAGCAGAAACACGCCCTTCCACACCGCGCCGCTGAGTAGCAGATAAATCGCCACCGGCGCCCACACCAGCGACGACCCAACTACGGGAATGATGGAACAGAAACCGGCGGCCAATCCCAGCAACAGCGAAGAAGGCATCCCGACGATACGCATCGCGATGCCGGTGAGCACGCCCTGCGCCACACCCACCGTGAGAATGCCGTAAACATTGGCGATGATCGTGTCCGAAATGTTCTGGTACAGGTGTGACACCTGCGCCGCGGACAGCGGCGTGAGCTTGCCTGCGCGCAGCGCCCACTCTTTGCCATCGCGGAAGAAGAAGAACAGGATGACGATGGTGATAAGCGCATCCACGGTGAAGTGCGCCAGGTTGCTGAGTACGGCCGCGCCTAAGCTCACCATTTCCAGGCTAACCTTCTGCGTGTTGGAGGCGATCATGGCGCGCATATCGTAGTGCGACAGGTCGATCCAGCGGCCAAGAAACTGGACCGGGCGCTCCGCCAGCACCATAGCGAACTGCGTCAAGCCGCCCTCTTCGGCGCTACGGCGGCCCAGGTAGTGCGCGGCGCTGAGCGCCTCATTGGCCGCCAAGGTGGTGATGATGAACGCCGGCACCCCGAACAGCAGGATCACCGCCAGAGTAGAGAACAGCGCGCTCAGGCCGCGCCGCTGCCGCGTGAAACGCAAGATGAAATTGTGCAGCGGATAAAAGACGATCGCCAGGATCAGCGCAAAAGCGAACGGCCGGAAGAACGGCCGCGTAATGACGATCGTCAGCACCAGCGCAAGCAGCACCAGGGCAGTAAGAAAAACGATGGTGGCACGCTTGCTGTTCATGGGTGGGACGTTCACAGTTGTAACACGGCTGGGCAATTGCGCTTGGGCAGTAGCCTTGGGTGCCTGGCTGGTACTGCGTTTGGGAAATGCTCAGCTAACGGTAATGCCGCGGACCATCCCCGGAGTGGTCGCCGTTGAATGGCGGGATGGGAGGTGTTTACACCAGCGCCAGTCGCTCCCGCACGTCGACGCCGGCGCTGCGCAGCAGGTGCTCGACCGCGCCTTCGTTCAAGCGGGTGGCGTCGTACTCGATGCGGATGGTGCGCTTGCCCTCGTTGAACTGAAGGCGGCGGATGCCGTACACGTCGTACATCTTGCCCAGCGCGCTCATCTCTTTTTCGCCCGGTGGCATTCCATAGCGGAACATCACTTCCAGCATGGTCATTGGTTTCGCCTCTCGCAAACGTGCAATGATAGGATGACAGCGGCTGCGGCTCGGGCGCCGCTGCGTCCGAGCACACTATAGAGCATCTTTGCAGTAGTGGAAAGCAGAGACTCACGAGGCGAGATGAGCGAGCCAGAACCCCCGGAGAACTTGACGTTGGATTTCTCCGCCACAGACCCGGTCTGCGGCATGAAGGTCGATAGCTCACAGATTCGCGGTAAGGCGCGATATGCGGGCGAAAACTACTTCTTCTGCTCGCCCGGGCTGCATGCACAAGTTCACCGCCGACCCGGCTAAGTACATCGGGAGCAATGGTGGCGCCACGCACGGGCCGGAGATCGATGCCCAAGGTTCGGCCGGCCTTCCAACGCGGCTCGGCGCAAGCCCGACAAAGATCCGGTCTGCGGCATGACGGTCGATCCCGCCAAGGCCGCCTCCAGCGTCGAGCATGAGGGCAAGCTCTACCACTTCTGCTCGCGCGGTTGCGCGGAGAAGTTCCAGCGCGACCCGAAGAAATATCTTGACGCGAGGTACAAGCGCGGCGGGCATGCCGGGCATCGTGCAGATCGGCGGCCCGCCGGTCAAGAGCGGCAGTGCACCCGTCCAGATTGGTGCGGCGCGCAAGCTGGAGAAGGACCGGTTTGCGGGATGAACGTCGATCCTGCCAACGCCGCGGCTGTCGCGGTTCACGACGCGAAGACGTATTACTTCTGCTGCGCGGGTTGTGCGGAGAAGTTTAAGGCTGATCCACAAAAGTATCTTTCGGCTGCGAGTGCTGCCCCCGTTCCGGCGACCGCTCCGACGAAGGGCGCGGCTTACGTCTGCCCGATGGATCCCGAGGTGCGGCAGGAGCAGCCCGGCGCGTGTCCGAAGTGCGGCATGGCGCTGGAGCCCGAGCTTCCGCTGGCGCCGACGAAGACGCAGTGGACCTGCCCGATGCATCCCGAGATCGTGCGCGATGCGCCGGGCGCCTGCCCCATCTGCGGCATGGCGCTGGAGCCGCGGACGGTCACCGCGGCGGAGGAAGACAATCCCGAACTGCGCGACATGACGCGCCGCTTCTGGACCAGCGTCCTGCTTGGCATTCCGCTGGTCGCGTTCGCCATGCTGCGCATGTGCGGCCGCTGGCTGCGCTGGATCCCGCCGCGCTGGGGCAACTGGATCGAGTTCGCGCTGGCGACGCCCATCGTGCTCTGGTGCGGCTGGCCGTTCTTCCAGCGCGGCTGGGCGTCGGTGAAGTTCCGCAGCCCGAACATGTTCACGCTGATCGCGATGGGCGTCGGCGTGGCCTACATCTACAGCGCGGTCGCGACCATCGCGCCCGCATCTTCCCGCCATCGCATGCGGCACGGCATGGGCGGCCTGCCCGACGTCTACTTCGAGGCCGCAGGCGCAATCATCGCGCTGGTGCTGCTGGGCCAGGTGCTGGAACTGCGCGCGCGCAGCCGCACCTCGAGCGCCATTCGCGCGCTGCTCGATCTCTCGCCCAAGATGGCGCGCATCATGCGCGACGACGGCAGCGAGTACGACGTCCCGCTCGATCAGGTGAAGGTCGGCGACAAGCTGCGCGTGCGGCCCGGCGAGAAGATTCCCGTCGACGGCGCGGTGCTCGACGGCCTCAGCTCGGTCGACGAATCGATGGTCACCGGCGAATCCATCCCGATCGAGAAGCGCGCGGGCGACAAGGTCATCGGCGCGACCGTCAACGGCACCGGCTGGCTGCTGATGCGCGCCGAGCGCGTGGGCAGCGAAACCATGCTGGCGCAGATCGTCAAGATGGTGAGCGAGGCGCAGCGCAGCCGCGCGCCCATTCAGCAGCTGGCCGACAAAGTGGCCGCGTGGTTCGTGCCCGCGGTGCTGACGGTTGCGGTGATCACGTTCATCGTGTGGCTCGTTGCCGGGCCCGAGCCGCGCCTGGCCAATGCCATCGTCAACGCCGTCGCGGTGCTGATCATCGCCTGCCCATGCGCGCTGGGCCTGGCAACGCCGATGGCCATCATGGTCGGCACGGGACGCGGCGCGCGCGCCGGCATCCTCATCAAGAACGCCGAGGCGCTGGAGACGCTGCAGAAGGTCGACACGCTCGCGCTCGACAAGACCGGCACGCTCACGCAAGGCAAGCCCGAGCTGATGTCGGTCGTCGCCGTCGGCGGCGAGACCGAAGAGCGCATCGTGCGGCTGGTCGCCAGCCTGGAGCGCGGCAGCGAGCATCCCTTGGCCGCGGCCGTCGTCGAGGCCGCGGAGGCCAACGGCATGTCGCTGATTCCTGCCGACGAATTTCGCTCGCTTCCGGGCCGCGGCGTCGTGGGCCGCGTCGGCGGACACGAAGTCGCCGCCGGCAACGAGGAGCTGCTGCAGGAGCTTGGTGATTGATGCACAAGAGCTGCGAGCGCACGCGCCGAGGAGTTGCGCCAGGAAGGCCAGACCGTCGTCTTCGCCGCGGTCGATCGTCGCGCTGCCGGGCATTCTGGGCATCGCCGATCCGGTCAAGCCGGAGGCCGCGCAGGCGATTCGCGATCTGCGCGCTCAAGGCCTGCGCGTGGTGATGCTCACCGGCGACAACGCGACCACCGCCGCGGCCGTCGCGCGCCAGCTCGGCATCAGCGACTTCGAGGCCGGCGTTCTGCCCGAACGCAAAGCCGAAGCCGTGAAGAAACTGCAACAGCAGGGACGCGTGGTCGCGATGGCCGGCGACGGCATCAATGACGCACCCGCCCTGGCGCAGGCGCAGGTCGGCATCGCCATGGGCACGGGCACCGACGTCGCGATGGAGAGCGCCGGCATCACGCTGCTGAAAGGCGATCTCGCCGCCCTGGTGCGCGCGCGCCGCCTCAGCCGCGCCGTCATGCGCAATATCCGCCAGAACCTGTTTTTCGCGTTCGTCTACAACTCGGTCGGCGTGCCGATCGCGGCGGGCATTCTCTATCCCAAGTTCGGCATCCTGCTGAGCCCCATCATTGCCGCCGCCGCCATGAGCTTCAGCTCGGTTTCGGTGATCAGCAACGCGCTGCGGCTGCGCAATGCGAAGCTGTAACGAATTTCTCCGCCAATATCGCCGCGTGATTTCGTAGTCTCAGATGGTTTGTATTATCAGGGCGCGACTTCAGTCGTGCCCTGATACAAAGCGCTTATTTCGAAACAGGGTGTGTTTCGAAGCTGGCTGCCGTCCCCATGCAGGATCTGCCCTCGTGCCATCCCGCAGATGCTTAATACCGGTTAACTAGTTCTGGTACACTACCATAAACTCGGGCGGACTTCGCCGAGAGCTCCGTTCTATGTCCGAACCCGTCAACGCGAATGTGGAGCGCCGTAGCGGGGCCTGGGCCGCCGACGCCGGGCATCGTGTCCCTGCATGGCTTGCACAGCACGGTCGCGGTGCCGCATCAGCAGGCAGGCTTTTGGGAGCAGTGGCGCGCCTTCGTCGGGCCGGCCATCCTGGTCAGCGTCGGCTACATGGACCCCGGCAACTGGGGCACCGACTTGCAGGGCGGCGCGCAGTACAAGTACGGACTGCTGTGGGTTGTCGGCATCGCCAGCCTGATGGCGATCTTCATGCAAGTGATCGCCGCGCGTCTGGGCGTGGTGACCGGTAAGGACCTGGCGCAATGCTGCCGCGACTGGTATCCGCGCTGGACGCGCTGGCCGAACTGGGTGATGAGCGAGATCGCCATCGGAGCCTGCGACCTGGCTGAGGTGCTGGGCAGCGCGGTCGCACTTAACCTGATGTTTCACATTCCGCTGCTGTGGGCCGTTATCATCACCGGTGTCGACGTGCTGCTGCTGCTTGCGTTGCAACGCTTCGGCATGCGCACCATCGAAGCCGTGGTGCTGCTGCTGATCGCTACCATGGCGGTTTGCTATTTCATCGAAATCTTCGTTCTGCCGCAAACGCAGCCTAGTTTCCTGGAGATGGGCCGGGCGCTGGTCTCGCCTAATTTCAGGCAATACGGGATGGTGTACGTCGCCATCGGCATCATCGGCGCCACCGTGATGCCGCACAACCTCTACCTGCACTCCGCACTGGTGCAGAGCCGTAAATTTCAAAAGGACGACACCTCCATCCGGCGCGCGGTGCAATTCAATACCCTGGATTCGGTCGTCGCCCTCAGCATCGCCTTCTTCGTGAACGCCGCCATACTGGTGCTCGCCGCGACCGTATTCTTCGGCAAGCAGAGCGTCGCCGTTCCGGGCGGGCAAGTCATCCATTTCACCGCTGATGCCGACTGGATTCGCGTCGCCTATCTCACTCTGGCGCCACTGCTGGGGACAGCGGCGGCGAGCACACTATTCGCCATTGCACTGCTGGCCAGCGGTCAGAGCAGCACCATCACAGGCACGCTTGCCGGCCAGGTGGTGATGGAAGGCTTCATGCGCTGGCGCATTCAGCCTTGGGTGCGACGGCTGATCACACGCACCATGGCGATCCTGCCGGCGGTACTCATCATTGGACTGCGCGGCGACAGCAGCGTCACCGATCTGCTGGTGCTGAGCCAGGTGGTGCTAGCGCTGCAACTGCCCTTCGCCATGTTTCCGTTGCTGCAGTTCACCAGCTCGCGTAAGACCATGGGCCGATGGCGCAATGGATGGTTCCTGCTGATTGCCGGCTGGGGCAGCGCGCTGCTGATCACCGCGATGGACATCTACGGCCTGCCGGATTCGGCCAGGGCGGCGTGGCAGGTGATTGCCGGACGGTAGTTTCAACAGACGGGCATTTCTACCACCAGCGAATTCGGTTGTATCACCACACGAGGGTCACAATGGCGCCTGCTCAAGGGCCACGATGAACTGAATTCCTTGCACTGTTTTCCCTCGCAAGCGGTGGTCGTTTGTAACAAACAGGTCTGAGCCCGCCGCCCCGGCACAAGCGAGTTGAATTGCGTCCGGCGGCCGTAGCGCCCTATCTTGTCGCAGCGTAGCGTAGACCTTGGCTGCCTTGAGATCGAAGGGCAAGACCAGCGAGGTAGCCGTAATGGCTTGCTCGTATTGAGCGCACAATTGCGCGTCTTCCGTCTCGATCGGCTTTACGAGCACCTCACCGACGGTCAACGCTGATGTCAGCAGTTGATCGCCTCGAGCCAACATTCTGGAGCGAAGGGCTGCTGCCTTTTTGGAAAGTTCGCCATAATCTTCGAACAGATAGATATAGATATTTGTGTCCCAGAAGATGCGGCTCATTCCCATCCCTCGCGCAAACGCCGCACGTAGTCGTCGGCGTGCTCGCTGGCCCAGAGGCGTCGACCCGAGCCGCGCAGTCGCAGCAACGGGTCTTGCTCCGCAGATTCCCGGATCGCCCGCATGGACCACCCCCGATACCAATCGAGGAGCTTGCCGAACCGGGGCGGCAGATCTTTGGGTGAAGGTGTGATCTTTCCACCCTCTCGTGCGGGGTGGTAAATGTCACCTTGGCGGAACAAGCGCCGCCGTCCAGAAGACGTCTCAAAGAGCATTCGATATCGGCCAGGATTGGGCGCCCGATTAGCGACACAGTGCTGGATTACATGAACGTAAACGCCGGGTCGCAAGGGATCGGTCAGTTGCTCCCGATGCGCGCGTTCCATGATCTCCTCAATGGTGAAATCGGTCTGATTCGGATGCTCCCTCTGCAGCAATGCGGCGATAATCCAGACTTCGTCAGCCACCTTCAGTCCAGCCGGGGATGTCACGGTAGCCATAAGGGTTCGTCCTTGTGTTAAACTACAAGTCATTATTACAATGTAATAGAGAATTGTCTAGCAAACGTAGTAACCTCGAAATTTCCTGGGTTGGGCGGACTTGGATTCCAGTCAAGAAAGAAAACGGGGAGCATTTCCGCTCCCCGCCGATTTCCCCGCGATTTGGGCTAGCTGCTATACAGCAGCACGCCCTCGACCTTCTCCTCGCCCACCGGCCGGTAGAAGAGCTGGTCGTGATCGAGGTAGACCTCGATGAAGGCGGGACGCTGCTGGAAGGTGCCCTGGATGAGCGCCTCGGACAGCGGGTCTTCGATGTACTTCTGCAACGCGCGCCGCAGCGGACGCGCGCCGTAGGTACGGTCGACCAGCGTCTTGTCGAGGATCCACTTGCGGGCCTCTTCCGTTACGGTCACGGTGATCGAGCGCTGCGCCAGGTTGGTGTTCAGCTGCTGCACCATCAGCTCGACGATCTGGATCAGGTCGACCTCGGTGAGCGCGCCGAAGATGATGACTTCGTCCAGGCGGTTGAGGAACTCCGGATTAAAGGTGCGCTTCACTTCGTTCCGCACCATGTCCTCGACCTTGGTGGACGTGTTCTCGTCCAGCTCGGCCTGGAAGCCCAGGCCGGTGCGCTTCTGCAAATGACGAGCGCCAATGTTCGAAGTCATGATGATGATGGCGTTCTTGAAGTCGACCGTGTTGCCGAGCCCGTCGGTGAGCTGGCCGTCCTCGAACACCTGCAACAGGATGTTGAACAGGTCGGGATGCGCCTTCTCCACTTCGTCGAGCAGCACGACGGAGTACGGCGCGCGCTTGACGCGCTCGGTCAACTGGCCGCCCTCTTCGTAGCCGACGTATCCCGGAGGCGAGCCGATGAGCTTCGAGACCGAGTGCTTCTCCATGAACTCCGACATGTCGAAGCGCACCAGCGACTTTTCGCTGCCAAACATGAAGTGCGCCAGCGTGCGCGCCACTTCGGTCTTCCCGACGCCGGTGGGGCCGAGGAAGAGGAACGAGCCGATGGGCCGGTTCGGGCTCTTCAGGCCGGCACGGGAGCGGCGAATTGCACGCGCCAGAGCCGTGATGGCGCGGTCCTGCGAGATGACGCGCTTGTGCAGCTCCTCTTCGATGCGGAGAAGCTTTTGGCTTTCTTCTTCTTTTATGGACGCGATGGGCACCCCAGTCCAGCGCGAGACCACGTCTTCGATGTCCTCGCGGCCGACCACGCCAGTGGAGGACTCATCGAGGTGATACTTCTCGCGCAGGGCGCGCAGGTTCTCGCGCTCTTTGCGCTCCTCGTCGGAGTAGAAGCGGGCCTTCTCGAACTCGTGGTTCGCGATGGCGTTCTCCATGCGGTGCACGATGAACTTGATCCGCTTCTGCACCTCGGTGATGTCCTCGGGCAGGGAGGTCTGGCGCAGCTTGACGCGCGCGCCCGCTTCGTCGACCAGGTCGATGGCCTTGTCGGGCAGAAAGCGGTCGGGCAGATAGCGATTGGAGTGCGAAACCGAGAAGGTGATCGCCTCGTCGGTATAGCTGACGGCATGGAACTTCTCGTAGCGCTCCTTGATGCCGAAAAGAATCTTGACCGCGTCGGTCTCGGTCGGTGGCGGAACTTTGACTGCCTGAAAGCGACGTTCGAGCGACCGGTCTTTCTCGATGGACTTGCGATATTCCGAGGGCGTGGTCGCGCCGATGCACTGAATTTCGCCGCGCGAAAGCGCCGGCTTCAGAATGTTGGCGGCATCGAGCGAACCTTCGGCCGAGCCCGCGCCGACAAGAGTGTGTAGCTCGTCAATAAAGATGATGGCGTTCTGCGACTCCATCAGCTCCTTCATGATGGTCTTCAATCGCTCTTCGAACTGGCCGCGATACTTGGTGCCGGCGACGATCAGTGAAAGGTCCAGCGCGAGGATCCGCTTGTCGGCCAGGAACGACGGCACTTCGCCGTCGGCAATGCGCTGCGCCAGGCCCTCCACGATGGCTGTCTTGCCGACGCCGGGCTCGCCGATCAGCACGGGGTTGTTCTTGGTGCGGCGGCAAAGAATCTGGATGACGCGCTCGAGCTCGCCATCGCGCCCCACCAGCGGGTCGAGTTGATTGTCGATGGCCGCCTGGGTCAGGTCGCGCGAAAACTCCGACAGCAGCGACGACTCGCGCGAGCGCTGCGACGGCTGCGCCTTTTCCTGCGAGGTACGGGCCAGCTCTTCGCGAATGGTCGACAGCCGCAGGCCGCGCTCGTGCAGAATTTCCGCGGCGAAGCACTTCTCTTCCCGCAGCAGGCCCAGTAGCAAATGCTCGGTGCCGATGTGCTTGTGCGAGAGGCGCTCCGCCTCCTCGGCGGCATAGGCCAGCACGCGCTTGCACTCGTTGCTCAGGGGCAGGTCGACCGAGGTCGAAACCTTCTCCCGGATCGTCGTGTGCCCTTCAATCTGCTTGCGGATTGAATCCACCGAGGCATGGGACCGAAGGAACCTGTTGGTGAGCGCCTTATCTTCGCGCAGGAGGCCAAGCAGCAGGTGCTCCGTCTCGATATAAGGAGAACCGAACTGGCTGGCTTCGTAGCGCGCGAAGAATATTACGCGCCGGGCCTTTTCTGTGTAGCGTTCAAACATTGAAATCTCCCGGAAGCCGGCGGGAACTGTTTCTCCTGCCGAATTCCATTTGCTCTCCCCCTGTCACCGCCGGCCCCGCGTTCTGGCTGGGACCGAACCCTCACCTTTTATAACCCGCCACTATCGAATACGTTCTCTATATTCGATAGCGATTGCCGCGCCGCTAAGCCGCCACTACAAGTACGTTGCCTACGCCGAAAGCGATTGCGGCGACACCTCGGCCACCCGCCCGCGCTCCAACCGTAAAACCCGGTCGCACTGACGCGCAAACGCAAGATTGTGAGTGACAATAAGCGAGGTCAGGCGATAGTCGCGATGTAACCTGGCGATCAACTTGAATACCGCTTCCGCTGTCCGATCATCCAGATCTCCCGTTGGCTCGTCTGCCATCAGGATCTTCGGCCTGGTGATGAGCGCTCGGGCCAGCGCTACCCGCTGCTGCTCTCCACCAGACAACTCTCCGGACCGATGCGTGGCACGGTCCCGTAAACCCACTTCCTGTAACCAGTGCAGAGCTTCCCGCTCCGCTTCCTGCCGCCGGGTGCCGCGCATCAGCAACGGCATGGCGACATTCTCTGCTGCGGTAAACTCCGGCAGCAGATAATGAAACTGCCACACGAACCCGAGTTCACGGTTGCGGAATTCCGCTGCGCTTTCTTCCGACAAACTGTTTAACTGCAATTGGGCGAAGTATACGTCACCTTCGGAAGCGCTATCAAGCGCTCCGAGGATGTGCAACAAGGTACTCTTGCCCGTACCCGACTCGCCAACAATCGCCAGCATCTCGCCGATGTGCACCTGCAACGACAAATTCTCAAAGAGCACTAAATCAGAGGCGCCGGAGCGAAACACCTTCTTGAGATTGCACGCTCGCAACAACACACCTTGACCATTTTGATGCAGGTGCCCTCCTGCGGGACACATATTCCAGACAAGCCCGCGGGCAACCCGCCTATTACGGGGTTGTTCCCGCGACAGCCGACCTACTCGGAATTAGAACATGTCCGCCGCGGGAAGTCAGCGACTTTGGTGGGAAGTCATCGAAAAACGGGTTACTAAAGTATTTCCCTCAGCTCGCGAGCATCACCCTCAGTTCGCGCGCGGCGCGTACTGGATCGCGAGCAGAGTCTCGTCATCGGCACGCTCGGTGCGCCCGCGGAACGCCGCAAGGTTCTGCTTCACCGCGTTGACCAGCGTGCTCGGGCAGCAATGACGCTGCTCGGCGATAAGCTTCGCTACCGCCTCCACGCCATACTCCTCATCGCGATCATTGGTGGCTTCCGAGATACCGTCGGTGTACAGCACCAGGGTGTCGCCTGGCGACATCTGGCTTCTGGTGACGCATACCGTGTCATCGAGCCAGATGCCCAGCGGCCGGCACACGCTCTCGAAGCGCTGGATCTTGCCGTTGGTGGCCAGCAACACCGGAGGATGGCCAACGTTGACCAGCTCCAGCTCGCCCTTGGCGGACGTGCGGCCGAAGACTGTCGTGGCATATTGCGAGGGCAGCGCGCTCTCGCGGAACAGGCGGTTGGCGCGCACCATGAAGTCCTCGACGCTCAGACCCAGCGGAATCAGCGAGCGGAATACCGCGCGCAGGTTCGACGCCAGCATCGCCGCAGCCACACCCTTGCCGGACACATCCGCCATGATGAAGTACAGGTAGCCGTTCTCCCGAATGAGGTCGCAGTAGTCGCCGCCCACCGCGCCCGCGGCCTGATAGTAGTGGGCGAAATCCCAGCCCTCGAAGACCGTGTCCGCGGACGGCAGCAATCCCTTCTGGATTTGCGCCGCCAGCTCCAGGTCGTACTCCAGCGCGCGTTGCTGTTTGGGGGTCATGTGTTCGAGGCAGACGGTAGTCAGCGGGTCTTCCCGCAGCCAGTCCTCGCCGATGTCGGTGTGGCACTCCTCGCAAATGCCGAAGGTACCGTCCTCGATGCGCTGCAAGGCTTGGTCGACCTGATTCAGAAGCCGGTCGATGTGGTCTTTCTCTCCGCCCGCCAGCACATCGGCCAGGCGCGCGCGCCCCGCCAGCAACTGCTCGCGGACGCTGTTTACGTACGTTACTTCTCCAGTCGCCATAGCTAACCGCCTTTACCAAATTAGAGGGTTATGGGTTCCGCCCGGATGCATTCTTTTCGTCAGTTCCAGGGCCCCAATGACGCCTGTTCGCCCCTCTACAGGAACACCTTACGCCCGCTGCGCCTGCCCAATCACTCCGCATCTTGCGGCTAAAACATTTTCCGCTTGGCGGGAGCTCGAAACACTAGACGTTTGTCTGTAGCTGATGCAGCGGTGCGATTGACCGTCGCATTTCCATCCCGTACCCTAGAACGTTTGGAAGTTGGCTCTCTTGGTCGCTCATGAAAACTGCTGAAATGGCTTCCCTGCTCCCACCCCACCGCGCCAACTGCAGGCGCGCTGCGGACCCCGGTCGCGTCGCCGAGGAAATTACCGAACTGGTCGGCGAGACCCCGGTACTTCGTCTGCGCAAGCTCTCTCCCGCCGATGGTGCGGAGATTTACGCGAAGCTCGAATACCTGAATCCCGGCGGCAGCATCAAGGACCGCGCCGCGTTGGGCATGATCACGCGCGCGGAGCAAGCTGGTAGATTGAAACCCGGAGCCACGATCTTCGAGGCGACCGCCGGAAACACCGGCGTTGGACTGGCGCTGATCGGCAGCGGACGAGGCTACAAGACCGTGCTTGCCGTGCCGGAAGGTTTCTCGCAGGAGAAGGTCACGTTGATGGAAGCGCTCGGCGCTGAGGTGATTCGCACTCCGAAAGCCGACGGCATGACCGGCGCGATCCACTACGTCACTGAGCGGGCCGCCCGCACCCCCAATTCGTTCGTCGCTGGCCAGTTCGAAAATCAGGACAATCCTAACTTCCATTACGAGACGACCGCGCGCGAGCTGTACGACCAGCTTGGAGGCGAGATCGATGCGGTCGTGATCGGTTGCGGGACGGGCGGGACATTTACCGGCGTGGCGCGCTATCTGAAAGAACGTAATCCCAAGACGCTGGCGATTGCGGTGGAGACGCAGGGCTCGGTTTTGGGCGGAGGGCCGCACGGCGAGCATGAAGTGGAAGGGATTGGCGCCAGCTTCATCCCGAAGACGTTCGACGGCTCGCTGGCGGACGAAATTATCGCGGTGAACGATCACGACGCATTCGACATGGTGAAGAAGTTGGCGGCGATCGAGGGCGTGCTGGCGGGATCCAGCGCAGGTGCGAATGTGTTTGCCGCGATCGGGATTGCGAAGCGGCTCGGCCCGGGCAAGCGCGTTGCGACGATTATTCCCGACTCTGCCGAGCGATACCTGTCGAAGGACATCTTCCACTTCAACGAAAAACCTTGATTAACCACAGAGACACAGAGGTTTAGAATTCTGAGTAGAGTTCCCAGGTTCTCAGGTCGGAGATCGAGAGGCTATCGCTTGAGAACTATCGTTGCACCCGCTATTACTGCACCTCACCTCGCGCGTCACACCGCGCTGCCGATTGATGCCGAACAGACGCTTACAAGGGCGATCATTTCGGCTGCTATTGATGTGCATCGTGCTCTCGGGCCCGGGCTTCTGGAGTCCGCATATCAGGCGTGTTTATGTCACGAGATGGAGCTTCACCGCCTCAACTTTCGACAGCAGGTAGAGTTGCCGGTCGTCTACAAGGATGTGAAGCTTGATTGCGGCTACCGAATCGACTTCGTTGTTGAAGAGAAGGTCATCATAGAACTGAAGGGGGTTGAAGGCATTCTGCCCGTACATCAGGCGCAGCTCCTCACCTACTTGCGCCTCTCGGGCTTGCGCTTAGGCTTGTTAATCAACTTCAACGTCCCTGTGCTAAAGGACGGAATCCGCAGACGGGTCCTCTGATTTCAAGACCTCTGTGTCTCTGTGTCTCTGTGGTTGATTGATTTTTATGCCGAACAAGAACGTTCCAGGTTTCTCCACTCGCGCCATCCACGCCGGCAACGAAGCTGACCCTTCCACCGGAGCCGTTGCTCCTCCCATCTTCGCCACCTCGACCTACGCGCAGGAAGAGCTGGGCAAGACCAAGGGCTACGACTATTCGCGGGCGGGCAATCCCACGCGCACGCGGCTGGAGGAAAATCTGGCCGCACTCGAGGGTGGTATTGCGGCGCGTGTTTTCGGCAGCGGCATGGCTGCTGTCGGCGCGATCTGCCATCTGATGAAGGCCGGTGATCACATCGTCGCCTCCAACAATCTCTACGGCGGCGTGCCGCGGCTGTTCAACCAGATCATGACGAACTTCGGCCTGGAATTCACCTATGTGGACACGGCCGACCCGCGCAACGTCGAGCGCGCCATCCGCAAGAACACGCGCTACGTTTACATCGAGACGCCCACCAACCCGCTGATGGGCCTCACCGACATTGCTGCCGTCAGCCAGATCGCGCACAAGCATGGCTGCGAGGTCGTAGTCGACAACACCTTCATGTCGCCGTACTTTCAGCAGCCGATTCGCTTCGGCGCCGACATCGTCATGCACTCGACCACGAAGTTCCTCAACGGCCATAGCGACGGCCTGGGCGGCGTGCTGGTGTGCACGACCAAAGATCAGGCCGAGAAGCTGCTCTTCGTGCAGAAGGCGGCAGGCGCGATCCTGTCTCCATTTGAGTGCTGGCTGGTGCTGCGCGGCACCAAGACGCTTGCCGTCCGCATGAGGCAACACGACGAGAGCGGCCGCATCATGGCCGACTTCCTCTCGAGCCACCGCAAGGTGAAGAAGGTGTTTTACCCCGGACTGAAGAGCCATCCGCAGTACGAGTTGGCATGCCGGCAAATGTCGGGCTTCGGTTCGATGATCACGTTCGAGACGGGATCGCTCGGAAATGCCAAGCGCCTGCTGAAGCGCGTGCGCCTGTGCACTATGGGCGAGTCGCTGGGCGGAGTCGAGACGCTGATCTCGCATCCCGCGACCATGACGCACGCTGCCATCGGCGAGAAGGGCCGTAAGGCCATTGGACTGACGGACGGCATGGTGCGCATCTCGGTCGGCATCGAAGACGTCGAGGACCTGATCGCCGACCTCGAGCAAGCCTTGGCGTGATCGTAACTGGCGCAACGCATATCAACGTGCGCCATCGCTGTGACGAGCTGAGACTTTTCGGTGCCGGACAGCAAGAGAACTCGCCTTCAACGCCCGGCTGATGTCCATGTCCTTTCGCCCGCCTCCGCGTCAAACCACCTGTTCAGGAGCGAAGACATGAATCACCGAGTGTTCGGAGACATTCTGCCCGCCCTGCTATCGACGATTATCATGGCGAGCTTCACATCGGCCTCGGCCACGAACGCGCCCGAAGCGAAACTGACGATGCCGAAGTCAGGCGTTGCCAAGGTCGCCTTCGTCGTCTCCCCCGATGCCACCTTGATCGACCTCGTCGGCCCGATGCAGACGTTCGACCAGGCGCAGGCGCCTGGGAAGGAAGGCTTCGAAACCTTTACCGTCTCCGAAACGCGCGAGCCGCTGAAATCCGGCAACCTGACCATCATCCCCGATTACACCTTCGAGAACGCGCCGGATCCGGACATCGTCGTGGTAGGCGCACAGCGCGGTGACAACGAGAAGTACATGGGCTACCTGCGCCGCATGAACGAGCGCGGCAAGCTTATGCTGTCGGTCTGCACCGGCGCCTCGAAGTTCGCACAGGCTGGAATGCTCGACGGCAAGGAGGCCGCGACTCACCACGACTACGTCGACCGCCTGCAGCAAAAATATCCCAAGGTGCACTTCGTGGGCGACAAGGCATGGGTACATAGCGCCCCGATGATCTATACCGCCGGCGGGGAAATGTCAGGGATCGAGCTGGCGCTGCACATCGTCGAGCTGTATTACGACCACGACATTGCCGTGAAGACGGCGCGCTACATGGAGTATCGCGGGCCGGACTGGCAACGCTGAACACCCGCCCTCAAGCCCAAGCAGCGCTGTGCCGGCGCGACCCTGGGCACAAAAGCCCGTAAGGATTTTTTTCCAACTTGCGCAGACCCTCGCGTCCTGGGCTACGATTGTGGCATTCTGCGCACAGCAGTTTGGTGCGAAGGCGGAGGCGCGAAGCGCTATGGCCGTTCCCGAGACAGAAGGGCAAGACAAGCCGGGCACAACCGAATACGATCGCATCACCGAACTGCTGAAGACCGCGAAGATGATCGCCGTAGTTGGTCTCACCGACTCACCCCTGCGGCCCAGCTACGGCGTCTCGCACTACATGCGCTCGCAGGGATACCGCATCATTCCCGTGAATCCCAATATCAGCGAATGGGAGGGCGAGAAGGCCTACGCGTCGTTGCTCGACGTTCCCGGAAAGGTCGACATCGTAAACATCTTCCGCCGGCCTGAAGCGGTCCCCGCAGTGGTCGAGCAGGCGATCCAGATCAAGGCTCCCGCGATCTGGATGCAAGAGGGCGTCATTCACGAAGAGGCCGCCGAGAAGGCGCGACAGGCGGGCATCTTTGTCGTGATGGACCTGTGCATCCTGAAAGAACATCGCGGGCGGAGCAGATAACCACAGAGACACAGAGGCTCTCAATGCCTGAGAACGTCAAACTAAAAGCCAGCGACGCCCACGAACTCGACGCGTACGTTTCCCGTCCGAGCGGCACTCCTGTCGCGGGACTTATCGTAATCCAGGAGGCGTTTGGCGTTAATTCGCACATTCGCTCCGTGGCCGACGGCTACGCGCGCGACGGATTTCTCGCTATCGCGCCCGCTATGTTCGATCGCATCGAGCGCGGCGTCGAGTTGGGCTACACCGGCGACGACCTACAGAAAGGCATCTCGCTGGCGCGGCAGGTCGATCCCGACGATGCGGTGAAGGACATGGAAGCCGCGCTGGCCTATCTGCGCGGGCAGAACGCGGGCAAGTCGGGCCTGATCGGGTACTGCTTCGGCGGAACGATGGCGTGGCTGGCGGCAACGCGGTTAAACATCGGCGCAGCCGTCGGTTATTACGGCGGCAACATTGCGCGCTTCGCGAAGGAAATGCCGCGTTGTCCGGTGATGCTGCACTTCGGAAAGCTCGACAAGCACATCCCCAAGGACGACATCGACCAGCTACAGGCGCTGCATCCCGAGGTGTTGATCTTCTGGTACGACGGCGCCGATCACGGTTTTAACTGCGATGTTCGCCCCAGCTACAACCCCGAGGCCGCAAAGCTGGCGCGGGAGCGATCACTGGGGTTCCTGAAGCAATATCTCGCAGATTCGTGACGGTTTGTTTCACCACAGAGACACAGAGGCACAGAGAAGACAAAGACAATGTTTTCTCTGGTTGGAGCGCAACTCTGGCGACACCTAACTTTCCGACTTTCCGTTCTCTGTGTCTCTGTGTTTCTGTGGTGGATTTTCTTTGGCGCGCCGAACCTCTTCCAGCCTTGCCTTGATCCGCTTCTCCACGCCCTCGTCGGTCGGACGGTAGTACACGCGGTCTTTCAGGTTGTCGGGTAGGCACTGCATGTCGGCGACCTTCGCTTCGAAGTCGTGCGCATACTGATATCCCTCGCCATAGCCGAATGACTTCATCAGCCCCGTGACCGCGTTGCGCAGATGCAGCGGCACGGGATCCTGCGCGGTGCGCTCGACGTCATCCTGCACCGCGCCATACGCAAGATACACCGCATTTGATTTGGGCGCGGCGCACAGATAGACCACCGCCTGCGCCAGCGCGAGATCGCCTTCCGGGATGCCGAGGAAGTCGAAGGCATCCTTAGCGGCGAGCGTGACCGCCAGCGCGTTGGGATCGGCGAGTCCGATGTCCTCCACCGCCATGCGCACCACGCGCCGCGCGACGTAGAGCCGGTCCTCGCCAGCCTCCAGCATCCGGGCCAGCCAATAGAGCGCGGCGTCGGCATCGCTGTTGCGCACGCTCTTGTGCAGCGCGGAGATAAGGTTGTAGTGCTCCTCGCCGGCCTTGTCGTACATCAGCACGCGCTTCTGCAGCGCGTCGGTGACGATGGCGTCGGTGATGCGCGGCGTCTTCTGCTCAGTCGCGAGCGTTGCCGCAACTTCCAGCGCGTTGTAGGCGCTGCGCGCGTCGCCGCTGGAATAGGCTGCGATCTTCCGCAGCGCGTCGTCGTCTGCTTCCAGGTGCAGTTCGCCCAGGCCGCGCTCTTCGTCCTGCAACGCGCGTTGCAGCAGACCGACGATCTGCTCTTCACTCAGCGGCTTCAGCACATAAACGCGGCAGCGCGAGAGCAGCGCCGAAATCACTTCGAACGAAGGGTTCTCGGTCGTGGCGCCGATCAGCCGAATACTTCCCTTCTCGACGTATGGCAGAAACGCGTCCTGCTGGGCCTTGTTGAAGCGGTGCACCTCGTCGACGAAGACGATGGTGCGCGTGCCGTATTGCCGCGCGCGCTCGGCGTCGGCCATCACCTGCTTGATTTCCTTGATGCCGGCGAGCACGGCGGAGAACTCGATGAAGTCGGCGTGCGTCATGCGCGCGATGATCTTCGCCAGCGTGGTCTTGCCGACGCCCGGCGGTCCCCAGAAGATGAGCGAGCCGGTGTCGTCGCGCTCGATCTGCACCCGCAGCGACTTGCCCGGCCCGAGAATGTGCTCCTGCCCGACAAACTCGTCGAGCGTGCGCGGGCGCATGCGGTCGGCCAGCGGCCGGGACTTGTCGACGGCTTCGTCGGGCGACGAGTTGTTCTGGAAAAGACTCAAAGCGTTTCACCACAGAGACACAGAGGCACAGAGATTTCTAATCCAAAGCTTGCCGCAGCATGCTTGGATCCTGTACAGGCCTGCCGGTTTCGAATTCTAAACCTCTGTGTCTCTGTGTCTCTGTGGTTCGACTTGCCGCTGCCGCGCTGCCTCGTACAGCACCATCGACGCCGCGATGCCCGCGTTGAGCGACTCCAGCTTAGGCGATTGAGGGATTGCGACCAGCTCGTCGGCTTGCGCGAGAATCCTGTCGGGGAACTCCAGCGCCTTCGCTGCCGATCAGCAAGCGCCACCGGCCCGCGCAGGTCGGCGTCTCAAATCGGCGTACCCTTGTGCGACGACGTCGCCAGCACGCGCACGCCACGCGATTTCATCTCCGGCAGCGCTTCCGCGAGTGCCACCTTGGCGCTCGGCAGCCGAAACAGCGATCCCGCCGAAGCGCGCAATGGCCTTCCAGTTCCACGGGCTCACGGTACGCTCGCCGAGCAGCAAGCCGGTCGCGCCAAAGGCCTCCGCCGGAGCGCGCGATGGTGCCGAGATTGCCCGGGTCCTGCAAGACCGGCAGTGATCACCAGCAACGCGGGTTGCGTCGCCAACAGATCTTCCAGCGTGAACGAGCTTGACCCGCACCAGCGCCGCCACTCCCTGCGGAGTCTCGCTGGGCACGGCGCTGGCGAAAACGTCATCGGGCAAAAGCAGAGCTTCGGTGTGGGCCGAAAGTTGCGGCAGCAGCTTGTGCGCGCGCTGGCGCGCCGACGTCGCTGAAGAAGACCGACGATAGCCGCAGGCCGCTGCGAATGGCCTCTTCGACCAGGTGCATGCCTTCGACCGCGACTTCGCCCTGCTGGTTGGGAGCGGCCTCGCGAAAGAGGCGGCGCAGCTCCTTGACGCGCGCATTCTGCCGGCTGTCGACCCGCCGCAACCGCGACTTCGAAGCTGCTATCGTCTGCGCATTGTATTTGCAGACCGGTGTCTATCCTACAACGGGCAGGGCCCCGCAATCACCGCGCGTTTAGCCGCGTCGTGGTAATCTGCTGAGTTGCCGTTTGGCGGAGCAATGTGTTAGGGTTTCGCTCCGCGAACACCTCGCAAGCGAAGAGGCAGGGTTGCGTCCCGAAATCGTCAAAATCAACAGTAAGCAGCCGGAGAGCTTCCCTGGTCACCTACGTCGCGGAGAAGATCCGCGCCGGCGAGGTGTTGGGCATGCCGACCGACACTTTCTACGGCCTCGCCGCCGATCCCTTCAACCTGCATGCCGTCGATCGCGTTTACGAGATCAAGACCCGCTCGCGGCACAAGCCGCTGTCGCTGCTGATCGAATCCGTCGACCAGGCCGCCGACCTGGCGTGGCCGGTGCCGGAGATCTTCTATCTGCTGGCGCGCCGCTTCTGGCCCGGGCCGCTGACCATCATCGTCAAGGCCGATCCCAAGCTGCCGCTGAAGGTCACGGCCAATACCGGCAACGTCGCGCTGCGCGTGCCCGCCGCCGAGGTTCCGCTGGCCATCATTCGCTCCGCCGGACTGCCCATCACCGCGACTTCCGCCAACCTGCACGGCGAGATGGAATGCGCTTCGGCCATGCAGGTGCGCGACCAGCTGGGCGATTGCCTGTCGATCATCGTCGACGGCGGCCAGTCGCCCGGCGTGATGCCCTCCACCATCGTCGATCTGACGGCCGATGGCAGCTGGCGCCTGCTGCGCCACGGCGCCATTCCCGAAGAGCAGATCGTCGAGCTCTTGGGGCGGGAGTAGTCGCCACGCCGGTCAGCCAGATCCAAGTTCCATCCCCTTCGTTGGATCGCTCGCACTGGTGCTGCTGGCGGCGCTGGCCTTTCTCTCGTTCATCAGCGTGCAGATCATGCGCGAGGCCACGGTAGACGAAGAGCACCCGGCCGACGCGATCGTCGTCTTTGGCGCGGCGGAGTACGTCGGCCGGCCATCGCCGGTCTATCGCGCCCGGCTCGATCACGCCTACTGCGCTGTTCAGCGCGGCCTGGCGCCGGTGATGATCACTACCGGCGGCGCGGGCAAGGACCCGCAATTCAGCGAGGGCCAGGTGGGACGGGATTACCTCGAATAGCGCGGCGTTCCCGACGGCAACCTCATCGCCGAGACCCAGGGCGGCGACACCGATCAGTCGGCGCAGCGCGTGGCCGTTATCCTGCGCGCCAACGATATGCGCAGCTGTGCTGCTGGTGAGCGACGCCTATCACATGTTCCGCGCCAAGCAGATGATGACCGCTCAGGGGATCACCGTCTACATCTCGCCGCGGCCGGGATCGATTCCGAAGACGCCGTTTGGCCGGTATCTGGCGGCACTGCGGGAGAGCTTCAGTTATCTGCTGTACAAGGCGCACGTGCGGTGAGCACGCCCTACTGGCCTCGGATCGTCGGATAGCCCTTCTCTACCCAGTCCGCGCCGAAGTTGTCCGCGATGTAGAGCACCTTCACGTTGCTGAAGCCCAGCTTGTGCAGTTCGTTGTAGGCGGGGCGCACATTGGGACAGTGGCTCCAGGGACAACAGCCGCAATAGAGAACGATGGATGCATTCTTCGGCAGCGGCTTCGCTCGAGTTCGCAGCGACTGCATTCCTTGCGCAGACGAGGCCGCCCCAATGTATTCGGCGCCGGGAATGTGCGCCTGCATGTAGAGCAGTGATGGGCCGACGTTCAGAATCAGCGGTATGTCGGCCTTGGGTCCTTGCAGTACTTTGACCAGGGCTTCCGGGTTGATGAGCTGCGGGCTGCCGGGCGGAAGCTCGGATTGGGAGAAGGCAAGACTGGCAGCGATCACAGCGAAGCACGCAAGGAGCGCGAGCCTAACGCACATTCTCATTCGGTTTCCGGGGAGCATTGGGGAGTTCGCAGGATGTCTGTTTCGTGGACCCGACCGGGCCCGAGCGCTTGCCTCAGGGCGAAACACCGAATCTCGGCAATACCAACTGCGTCAAGATGAGGTAAGCGGCAAGTATCAGTAGTATGGCGAGCCAACCTGGCATAGGCCACCTCAAGCTAGATTATGCACCGATACCCCGAGGATTGGAACTAATGGCAACGGCCTCCCGATTGGCATCGCGGACGGCTGAAAGCTCAGGGCTGATAGCTTTCACTGATACGTCACCCGCTTCTCCCCTTTTATGACGCGACCAATGGTGTAGCCCTTCTCGCCGCAGCGGTCCAGAATCGTCTGCGCCTTCTTGAACTTCTTGGCGGGGACGACGAGGACCATGCCAATTCCCATGTTGAAGGTGCGCAGCATCTCGTCCTGCGGCACGTTCCCGATCTTTTGCAGGTGCTCGAAAATCGGCGGCACCGGCCAGGAGTGCATCTCGACGATGGCGCCCGTTCCTTTAGGCAACACGCGCGGCAGGTTCTCGGTAATGCCGCCGCCGGTGACGTGCGCCATCGCCGAGACCGCTTCGGCGTCGATCATGCGCCGCACGATGGGCCAATAGCTGCGATGCGGCTTCATCAGCTCGGTGCCGACCTTACCTTTGATCTCGTTCACATAGGAATCGGGCGTGTAGTTGGCCGTGTCGAAGAAGAGCTTGCGCGCCAGCGAGTAGCCGTTGGTGTGCAGCCCGGTGGAAGCCAGTCCGATCAGAACGTCACCGGGTTCGACCGCCTTGCCGGTAATGATCTTGCTGCGGTCCACGACGCCGACGATGAAGCCGGCGAGGTCGTATTCGCCCTCGGCGTAGAAGCCGGGCATCTCCGCCGTCTCGCCGCCGATCAGCGCGCAGCCGTTGTGTTTGCAGGCGTCCGCGATGCCGGCGACGACCTTCTCCGCGACATCGGCTTGCAGTTTGCCGGTGGCAAAGTAGTCCATGAAGAAGAGCGGCGTCGCGCCCTGCACCGCGATGTCGTTGACGCAATGGTTCACCAGGTCGGCGCCGACGGTATGGTGCAGGTGCATCTCGAAGGCGATCTTCAGCTTGGTGCCCACACCGTCGACGCTCGACACCAGCACCGGATCGCTGAACTTCTTCTTGTCGATGGCGAAGAGGCCGCCAAAGCCACCGATGTCGCTCAGCACCCCGCGGTTGAAGGTCTTATGGGCGAGATACTTAATGCGCTGTTTGGTGCGGTTGGCGCGGTCGATGTCCACACCGGAGTCGGCGTAGGTGATAGTGCGAGGTTCGCTGTGTAGCTGCCAAGGGTAGGAGTCCCGTCCAGAGGGCGCGTCCCCGCAGAAATGTCTTTGCGGAGCGTTCATTGTAACAAACGCCGTTGTCAGTTGCCGGTTGTCAGTTGTCAGAGCATTGAATGTCGGATCGGTTCGCGTCTCTAGTTCGTGGCGCGCTTCTGGCGGTTCCTACTGACAACGGACAACCGACAACTGACAACGGCCTTAAGGCGACGGCTGCTGCTGCGTCATGCAATGAATTGCGCCCAGTCCCCAGATGAAGTCGCGGCAGTACACGGGAACCACTTCGCGGTCGTCGAATAGGTCAGCCAGCACGTTCAGCGCGATGCGATCGTTCGTATCGCCGAAGATGGGAACTAGCACCAGCTTGTTTGCGATGTAAAAATTGGCATAGCTGGCGGGTAGCCGTTGCCCGCGGAAATAGACGGGGCTGGGCATCGGCAGCTTGACCACCTTCAACGGCTTGCCCGATTGGTCGCTGCTTTTCTTCAGCCAGCGGAAGTTGTCGCGGAGGGCCTCGTGATTAGCATCGTCTGAATCGGGCTCATATGCGGTTACGACGGTGCGCGGCCCGACCAAGCGGGCGATGTCATCCACGTGGCCGTGCGTGTCATCGCCGGCAATGCCGCGCTCCAGCCAGATGACCTTCTCAACACCGAGATAATCCGCAAACAACTCCTCGATGTGCTGCCGCGCCAGCCCCGGATTGCGCTGCTGCACCTCGCTCAGCAGGCACTCTTCCGTCGTGATGAGAGTGCCGCGACCGTTAACGTCGATGCTGCCGCCCTCCAGCACAATGCGGTGCGTCTCGCCGTCCACTCGCATTTCCGGTTGCCAAACGGGAACGCGCAGCCGTTTGGCGATCTCCAGCCCACTCAGGGCATCGAGCTGCCAGTCGCTGTACTTCGCCCATCCGTTGAATCGCCACGCGGTCGCAGCAACCGCGGGCAGATCGCCCTTGGGCGAGTCGTGGCGCACGAAGACGGGGCCGGAATCGCGTAGCCAGCCGCGATTGGTGGGAATCTGCCAGAAGCGGATGTTGCCGGTGCGTGTGCCCGGCTCGATGGCCTTCTCGGGTAGTACGTGCGAGTGCACCAGCACTTGCCGCGCTTTGATCTCCGTCGCCTCGTCCTGCAGCACGACGTTGACCCGCTCCACGCGCGCGAGCTGGCGCACGATCTCGGCGTAGATCCAGGGAATTGCCTCGAACTTCCCAGGCCAGTCGGAGCGATTGTGCGGCCAGCCGATCCAGGTGGCCTCGTGCGGCTCCCACTCGGCAGGCATGCGATAGCCGAGCGCGGCAGGCGATTGCGATGATGGGACAGGCAGTCTTGGCAACGTTATTCTTGATCTCTAGTCTTTGCGGCTCTTAAGGAACAGATGACTAGTAGAACAGAGCTCGCCAGAAGCAGAGCCTCGGCGGTCTTTGATAGATAATCCAACCACTGGTTTTGAATGCGAAATCCATCCATGGCAATGACGACAATGCAATCTAATAAAAGAGACCCCGCCAGCAGAGCTGCTGCAGCCGCCATTCGGTCAACTTCCCCCGAACCCGATACAAAAAATAAACTGTGAGCAAAGAAAGCGGTACCACAGTAAATGCAAAGATCTGGCTTTTTCCCAGCCGCGTCGTGATTTGCGGATTGAAGATGAGCCAGGTTATTAACGCAAAGCAGGTGACTGCAAAGAACAGCACAATCGCGAGACGACGCCGGTACTTGCGTTCTATAGTGCTCCCGCCATCATCCATTGGATCCGCAAGCATTGCGGCCTACCCTCGATACATGAACAAGAATCACACCATGAAGCGCTGCGTGATTGGCGCGTAGGCGTCCACGCGTCGGTCGCGCCAGAAAGGCCAGTTACGCCGCACGTCTTCCATACGGCGCAGATCGACCTCGGCGACGAGTACCTCTTCCCTGTCCTGCGATGCCTGCGCCACGATCTGCCCAAAGGGATCGGCAATGAACGAGCCGCCCCAGAACTCCAGGCCTTTGCCCGGCGCCTCGTTGCCGCGGATGTTGCCGGTCTCAAAACCGACACGGTTGGGCACCGCGACGTAGACTCCGTTCGCTATGGCATGCGCACGCTGAATGGTTCGCCAGGCGTCGTGCTGCGCTTCGCCGTACTGCGCCTTCTCGTCGGGATGCCACCCGATGGCCGTCGGATAGAACAACACATTCGCTCCCTGTAGCGCCGTCACCCGCGCGCCTTCGGGATACCACTGGTCCCAGCACACCAGTGTGCCGAACTTCGCAAAATCGGTCTCAAAGGTCTTGAACCCCAGATCGCCCGGCGTGAAGTAGAACTTCTCGTAATACAGGGGGTCGTCGGGGATGTGCATCTTGCGATAAATGCCGGCGAGCTTGCCGCCCGTGTCGAGCACGGCAGCGGTGTTGTGATAAATGCCCGCAGCGCGGCGCTCGAACAGCGACGCAATGATGGTGACCTTCAGCTCGCGTGCAACTTCGCCCAGTCGCTTGGTGGCTGGGCCGGGTATCGGCTCAGCCAAATCGAACAGTGCGACATCTTCGCGCTGGCAGAAGTACTGCGTCTGGAAGAGCTCCGGCAGGCAGATGATTTCGGCGCCCTGGCTCGCGGCAGTGCGGACGTGCGCAATCGCGCGCTCCAGGTTCTGCTCCGGCTCGGGCGTGCACGACATCTGCACGATCCCGATGTGAAAATTGCGTTCTTGCAAACCGCGCTCCAAGAAGAACGAATTGCTTAGAATAGCACCCCGTTGTTGCGTCTTCGTGACTGCGCTACACCCGTTCCGGCGCAAGTAAGTCGGCAATCGTCTCTCGCTTCCGGATCAGACGCACGCGTTTGCCATCCACCAGCACCTCCGCTGGCCGCGGCCGGGTGTTGTAATTCGAGGCCAGCGACATGCCGTAAGCGCCCGCATCCAGCACCGCCAGCAGGTCGCCCTCTTCCACGCTGCCCATCTCACGATTGCGCGCTAAAAAATCGCCGCTCTCGCACACCGGGCCGACGACATCCACAGTTTCGCGCTCCTCGCGATCGGGCCATTTCACCGGCACAATCTCGTGATGAGCATCGTAGAGCGAAGGGCGGATCAAATCATTCATCGCAGCATCCACCACAACAAAGCGCTTGCCATCGTTCTGCTTGCGATAGAGCACACGCGTAATCAGCGCACCCGCCGGGCCTACTATGGCCCTGCCGGGCTCCAGCAGCAGATGCAGGTTCAAGCCGCGCAGCGGTTGGGTCATGGCAACGGCGTATCGGCCAATCGCCGAGTCAAAGTCGAACTCGGAGCCGCTATCGTACGCGATGGCAAGCCCGCCGCCGCCGTCCACATAGCGGATGTCATGCTTGTCTGCGCGCAAGGCGCGCACCAGAACGGCCACTCGTTGCAGCGCCTCGCCGAAAGCATCGATATCGTTAATTTGCGAGCCGATGTGCACACTCACGCCGCGCGCGAGCAAATACTTGTTCCCTGCCGCGCGCCGATAAAGCTCGGCCGCGTCACGCCACGGCACTCCGAACTTGTGCTCATGCAGGCCGGTGGAGATGTGGGGATGGGTAATGGCCGCGACGTCGGGATTGACGCGAACGGCGAACTCGGCCGTCTTGCGCAGGTGTGCCGCGCGCGCGCCCAGCAACTCCAGCTCACTCGCGCTCTCGACGTTGAAGAGCAGGATTCCGGCACGCAGCGCCTGGTCGAGCTCTGCGGCCAGTTTGCCGACTCCCGAGAAGACGACCTTATCGCCGCCGCTCTTATCGATCGCCAACACGCGCTCCAACTCGCCACCGGAGACGATGTCGAATCCCGATCCCAGCTTCGCCAGCATGCGCAGAATCGATAAATTCGAGTTGGCCTTTACGGAGTAGCAGATGGTGTGCGGGACCTCCCGAAATGCCTCATCGAATACACGGTAGCGCTCGCGAACGGCCGCAGCCGAATAAACATACAGCGGCGTGCCGAAACGCCTGGCCAACTGGGTAACGGGAACGGATTCCACCTGCAATTCGCGCTCGGAGTTGCGAAGAAACTTCTTGCCACCAGCGTAGGTGAAGCCCGGCGGACGCTGCTGAATGGGATCGAGTTTCACTTCTTGCCTGACGATCCTTTCACCTTCAAGGCCAGGATAGTTTGATCGTCGAAAGCCTCAACGCCATCCGCATGGCTGCAGACGGCGGTAAAGATCGCATCCACCAGCTCGCCCGCGCTGCTGTTGCAGTTGGCCTTCAGAATCTTCTCCAGGCGATGCCGGCCGAACATCTCTCCCTTGGAGCTGGTGGCGTCCAGGATGCCGTCGGTGAAGAACAGGAAGACGTCGCCGCGCCGGCAATGCACATCCAGCTCGTCGTAGGTGGCGGTGGCGAAGAGGCCGATGGGCAGGCCGGTCACCTGGATCTCCTCGACTTTTCCATCGCGGCAATGGATCGGCCGGGGCAAGCCGGAATTGGCGAGCTGCAACGTTTGCTGGTTATCGTCCCAGACGGCGTAAATCATCGAGACGTACTGGGCCTCGATCGGCCGCTCCGACAGGGAGAGATTAATCGCCTCCAGCATGCCCGCGGCGCTAGGCTCTTCGGCAGCATGCGAGCGCGCAATGCCGCTGACCAGCGCCGCATAAATCGCCGCCGGCGCGCCCTTGCCGCTTACGTCGCCCACCGCAATGCCGGTGACGCCCTGGCCGCTGTATTTCAGGAAGTCGTAGAGATCGCCGCCGATCTGGCGCGCGGGCACGAAGCGCGATGCCACTTCAGCATTCTTGAACACCGGAAGCTTCGGCGGCAGTAGCCGGAACTGAAGCTCGCGCGCCAGTGCCAGGTCCTGCTCCAGACGCTTCTCCTGGCGCTCGATGTGCTCGTACAGCGTTGCGTTCTCGATGGCGATGGCCACCTGCGCTGCCATGGTGGTCAAGATACGAACATGGTCGTCATTGAAGTAGTTGCGGCGCGTGTGCTCAATGTCGAGCACGCCGATGACTTTGTCTTTGTAGATGAGTGGCATCGCCAGCTCGGAGCGCGTCTCGGGATTGGCCGCGATGTAGCGCGGGTCCTTGCGCACGTCAGGCGCGAGCACGGGCTCGCCATGTTGCGCGGCATAGCCGACTAGTCCGACGCCCAGCGGGATGTCGTGCTTGAGCTGCACATTCTCTTTGAAGCGCAGCGAAAAGCGATGCTGCAAGGTGCTGCCGCTCGGGTCGAGCAGCAGGATGGAGAACATCTGGTAATCGATCATGCGAGTCAGCAGATCGGCAATACGCTGGAGCAGCTGGTCGACGTTGAGAATCGAGGTCAGCTCGCGGCTGATTTCTGTCAGAAGGGTAAGTTGCCGCGCCTGCCGCGCCACTCGCGTGTACAGCCGCGCGTTTTCCAGCCCCACCCCTATGCGCGACGCAAACAGCGTCAGCAGCCGTTTATGCTCTTCCGTGAACGCGCCGGGTTGGTCGGCTTCGACGTCGATGACGCCGATGACCTTGTTCTTGGCGATCAGCGGCACGGCAAGTTCGGAGCGAACGCCGGGCGCGGAGTTGATGAAGTTATCCTCCGCGGCGACATCGTTCACCAGCACCGGCTCACGCGTCAGCACCGCTCGGCCCGTGACGCCCTGGCCCACTTTAATGCGGATGCGCTCGGCGACCTCGGGTGGATGGCCGACCTGGAAGCGCACACGCAGTTCCTGCGTCTTCTCGTTCAACAGCAGGATGGCGAAGACCTCGTAGTCAATGAAGCGCTTCAGCATCTCCGCCACGCGCTGCAGCAGCGTGTTCAGGTCGAGCGTGGTGTTGACCGCGTCGGCCACCTCCAGCAAGTAGGAGTCGAGCGTGGAAGAAACCAGAGGTTGTGGGAGAACGGACGACATTGCGGCTCGCGTCTCAAGATGATAGCAGCCGCAGCGAGTTGCGACGCGCAGGCGCTGCCACTAGAATTCTTGCCTGCGAGGAAAGCGATGGACCTCAAAGGAAATCAGCTCACCTGGCTCGGCCATGCCACGTTTCGCATTCAGACCACAGACGGGGCGATCGTCTATATCGATCCGTGGCTCAACAATCCGCTCTGCCCGGAGAGCGAGAAAAAGGTAAAGAAGTGCGACGCCCTGATCTGCACGCACGGGCACTTCGACCACATCGGCGACGCCGTGCAGGTCGCCAAGCAGCACAATCCCGTGGTGGTCGGCATCTACGAGCTGTGCGCCTGGATGCAGAAGAAGGGCGCCAAGCAGATCGCGCCCATGAACAAGGGCGGCACACAGACAGTTGGAGGAATCAAGATCACGATGGTCGATGCCGTGCACTCCTGCGGCATTCAGGATGACGATGGCAGCATCGTCTACGGCGGCGAGGCGTGCGGTTACGTGCTGGAACTGCCCGGCGGCGTGAAGCTGTACCACGCGGGCGACACGGCGGTGTTCGGAGACATGCAGATCATTCGTGAGCTGTACGGGCCGGAGATTTGCCTGCTGCCTATCGGCGATCACTTCACCATGGACCCGCGCCAGGCGGCGTACGCCTGCAAGCTGCTTCAGCCGCAGACCGTCATACCGATGCACTTCGGTACCTTTCCGCAGTTGACTGGAAGGCCAGGCGAACTGAAGAAGCTGCTCGGTCCGGGCGGGCCGGAAATACTGGAGATGAAGCCGGGACAGACACTCTAGCGGCTACGGCAGACGCTCTAGCGCTCCGGCAGACGCTCTAGCGCTCCGGCAGACGCTCTCGCCCAAGATGACAACCTCGTAATTCGCAGAGCATTTGGGCGCACAAGGGCATCAACGTGATGCCGTCACAATAGGCCACCACAAGAATAGGACACGGATGATCAGCTTCACTGACCCACACGTCGAAAACTACGTCTACGCCATGCTCCCGTCGCGGCCTCCCGTGCTTCAGGAAATGGAGCGTCAGGCGAAAGAACGCGACATCCCCATCGTCGGGCCAGCGGTTGCGCGCCTGTTGTATCAGTATGCCCGCCTGATCAACGCCAAGACCGTTTTCGAGATGGGCTCGGCGATCGGCTACTCCACAATCTGGTGGGCGGAAGCAGTGGGCCCGGGCGGCAAGATACACTACACCGACGGCAGCCGTAAGAACGCCGACGAGGCGCGCAGCTACTTCCACCAGGCCGGCCTCGCCGACCGTATCGAGGTCCACGTTGGCGATGCGCTGGAGTTGCTCTCCGAGCGCAAGGAGCGGTTCGACATCCTCTTCTGCGATGTCGACAAGCACGACTATCCGCGCGTGTTCACCATGGCGGCCGCGCACGTGCGCAAGGGCGGGCTGTTCCTCATCGACAACACACTGTGGAGCGGGCGCGTGGCCTACGCCGCCGGCAATCCCGATCTGCCCCGCCCCGAACCGGACAACACGACCGAAGGCGTGGTCGAACTCAATCGCCTGCTTTATACCTCGCCCGATTGGTACGCGACCATCATCCCGTTGCGCGACGGCGTGACCGTGGCGATGAGGCTGTAACCCCGCCGGTTCCCACCCGGCAAACGATAAGCCAAGAACGTGGGTGCCCATCCTTTCGCCATCTGTTGGCGAAAGAGTGGGAGAGTACGATGTACGAACCCAATGCCTGACGACTTCCAAGCTGACATCCTGGCCATCGCCGCGCATCGCGACGATGTCGAGCAGACCTGCGGCGGCACGCTGCTCAAGATGGCCGAGCGCGGCTATCGCACGGCCATCCTCGATCTCACGCAGGGCGAGATGGGCACGCGCGGCACCGTCGAGGACCGCGCGCGCGAGGCTGACGAAGCTGCGCGCATCTTGAAGGTCGGCCGCCGGCAGGCGCTGTTCATCCCCGATGGCCGGGTCGAGAACACGCACGACAATCGCGTGATGGTCGCCAGCGTTATTCGGCAACTGCGTCCGCGCGTGCTCATCCTGCCCTACTGGCAGGCGCGCCATCCCGACCATGCGACGGCAGCAACGCTCGGCTACGAAGCGGCGTTCCTCGCCGGCCTCGCCAAGGCCGATCTCGGCGCGGCGCCGCATCGGCCGTTCAAGATCGTCTATGCCAGCCTTTACACCGACGTGCGGCCGACATTCGTCGTCGACATCTCCGAGCAGTTTGACACGCGCTTCGCTGCGCTCATGGCCTATCGCTCGCAGTATGAAGACCAGCAGGCCGGCAGCGGACTCTTCCCGCGACAGGCGGAAATCCGCGAGCGAATCGCCGCCATGGCCGGGTTTTATGGCTTGCTTGCCGGGGTGCGATACGCAGAGCCGTTCGTGTGCAAGGAAGTCGGCCTGATCGACGACCTGCTCGCGATTCCCGTGCAGTCGATCTGAACTTGCTGAAAAATTCGATTCGGCCGGTTTCGAAGGGGCGCAGCTTTAGCTGCGCCGTGTAAGCCCCCTTTAGCTGTATCCTTCCGAGCGCAGTCGAAGGACCTGCTTCTGCCCGAGGAAAGCAGGTCCCTCCACTCGGACTGAAGTCCTCGGTCGGGAGGACACGATCGATGGAGCGGTTCTGTCATGCACGCCTGAAGGCGTGCTCCACCCACTCGGGTTCCAGCCTAGCTCGCCAGCGGAAACTCGCTCAGCACGAACGACAGCGCTTCATCGCGGGTGTGCAGCGTGCCTTCCAGTTGCGCGTCTTCAATCGCCGCTAACATCTCGCGAAATTCCGGGCCCGGCCGGTAGCCCATCTGGATGAGGTCGTCGCCATTGAGCAGCAACGCCGGCCGGATCTCCTCTTCCGTCGTCTGCTCGCGCCTCAGCCGGACAAAATCGTACAGCCGCAGAATGCCGTGGCTGCTCAGGGAGTCGATGCGGTGCAGCTCCAGGTGTTCGTCGAACCGGGGCAGGCGCATGAAGCGCTTCAGTGTCGATTGCTTCATGCGCTCCACGTCGGCGAAGCGCATGTGGTTGGCCACGAGCTCGACAATCTGCTCCGTGTCATCGTTGGAGAAATGCAGGCGGCGGCAGATTTCCTCCGCAATGCGTACGCCCACCTCCACGTGATTGTCGAAGCGGATGCGGTCGGGGGCAACGCGGAACGTCGGTGGCTTGCCCACATCGTGCAGCAGCGCGCCCCAAGCCAGGGTGCGCGAAACGCCCGCCGGAAGTTTCTCCAGCAACAACAGCGTGTGCACCCACACGTCGCCTTCAGGATGAAACTGCGGCGGCTGCTCGACGCCCTTCATCCGCTCGACTTCGGGCAGTACCTCGTGCAGCAGGCCGCTCGCGTCCAGCAGCTCGAACGCGCTGCGCGCGTGGCCTTCGGTCAGCATCTTGGTCAGCTCGTCGCGCACGCGTTCGCGGCTTACCTGATGGACGTAGCGTGCCAGGTCGCGAATCGCCGCGAAGGTCTGCGGCTCGATGGTGTAACCCAGCCGCGCGGCAAAGCGTACCGCGCGCAGCATGCGCAGCTTGTCTTCCTGGAAGCGCAGCTCGGGATCCCCGATGGCGCGAATCACGCCGGCACGAAGATCGTCGCGGCCTCCCACGAAGTCGAGCACGCGATCGCCGTCGAGCGGATCCATCAGCAGGCCGTTGATGGTGAAGTCGCGACGCTGCACGTCCTGCTTGGGATCCTTGGAATAGCGAACCTGGTCGGGATGACGCCCGTCGGAGTAGGTACCGTCGCAACGAAACGTCGCCACCTCGACATAGTTCGGGTGCTCGGACGGAGTAGACGACCGCGGAACATCTTCCGGCGCCGGCACCAGCACAACTCCGAACTGCGCCCCCACCGCATAAGTCTCGGGAAAGATGCGCATCACTTCAGGCGGCGTGGCATCGGTCGCAACGTCGTAGTCGGCGGGAGGAACGCCGAGCAGCATGTCGCGCACGCATCCTCCGGCGAAGTACGCCTGAAAGCCGCGCGAACGCAACTCGCGAACGATGTTGGCGGCGTGCTCCCTCATGCCAACTCGATGATAACTGCTAGAAGCGCCGGACCGGTGCCCCAGGTTCGGCCATCCTTTGGCCTAATCTGGGCCGTGCTTCAGGCGGACCCAGGTTAGCGTCCAAAAGCAGGACGCGAACCTGGGGCAACGGGCCTCAAACGTCAGCTCTACCTCAACGGCGCCTCAAACGTCAGCTCCGCCCGTTCCCCGGTTTACACTTATCCGTCGTGCGCGTGGCCATCGACATTCGTCGCATCACCGAGTTCGGCGTGGGCACCTACACCCGCAACGCCATCCGCACGCTTGCCCGCCTCGATCACGACAACCAGTATTTCCTCATCGGCGACCCCGACAAGATCGGGCCGCGCGCCAAGCTAGGCGACCTCGGACAGCTGCCGCCCAACTTCACCATCGTTCCCGGCCAGCCCAACGAGCTCTCCGTCGCGAGCTACCTTGAGCTCCACCGCACCCTGAAAGACAACCGCTGCGACCTGTTGCACGTGCCGCACCTGTTCTGGAAGCCGCAGGGTATTCCCTGCCCCTACGTGGTCACTGTGCACGACCTGCTGGACCACATGTATCGCGTGAACAGCCACTCGGCGGTGAAGCGCAACATGCATTTTCAGTTCACCAAGCGGGTGCTGCATCATGCCGCGCGCATCTTCGCGGTCTCGAATTTCTCCAAGGCCGACACGGTGCGCATCTTTCGCGTCCCGCCGGAGAAGATCGAAGTCATCTACAACGCCATCGACGACCGCCTGCGCATGGGCCACGCCAGCGAAGCCGAGCGCCAGTTCATCGCCGAACGCTACCAGGTGAACTGCCCGTTTCTCCTGTACGCCGGGCGCATCAGCCCGCACAAGAATGTGGTGCGCATCATCGAAGCGTTCGCGGCGCTGAAGGGCGAGCTAAGCAAGGAAGCGCGCTTCGAAGACCTGAAGCTCATCATCATTGGCGACGAGGTATCGAAGCATCCCGACCTGCGCCGCGCCTGCGTAAAAGGGGGCGTGCAGAATGACGTGCGCTTCCTGGGGTTCGTGCCCATCGACGTGCTACGCATCTTCTACGATCAGGCCAAGATCTTTGTCTTCCCGTCGCTCTATGAAGGCTTCGGCCTGCCGCCGCTGGAGGCGATGGCGCAGGCCACGCCCGTCGTCACCAGCAACACATCGTCGGTCCCTGAGGTTGTCGGCAATGCGGCGGTGATGGTGAATCCCGAAAACGTCTTTGAGATCATGCGCGCGCTGCACCGCGTGCTGCTGGATCAGCCGTTGCGCGAAAAACTGAAAGCGCGCGGCCTGGAGCAGGCGGCCAGGTTCTCGTGGGACGCCAGCGTGCGAAGAATGCTGGAGATTTATCGGGAAGTAGCGGGAGGACGCAACTAGCAACAGGGTGCCCCAGGTCTGGCGGTTTTCCGGACCTGGGTATTCGCAGTCACCCAGGTCTCGAAACCCCGCGAGACCTGGGGCACCCCTGTTGCAGGACGCACGCGCCAGACGCGGCCTCAGCGCAGCATCATTTCCTTGTTTGTCATCCCGAGCGGAGCGAAGCGCAGCCGAGGGACCTGCGGTTCGCCACGAGCATCAATCCGCCGCGCGAACGCAACCCGCCGCCCGGCTGTTTATCCCCCGCTCTCTCGCCCGCGCACGTGATAGATCCCAAACGTTCCGTAACCCTTCGCCAACGGCAACTGTCCCACATACTCGCAGCGGAAGTCGGCAATCTTCTGCGCCGCGGCGATGGCCGCGAAGTTCTCGCTGGCGTAGACTTCGCCCGGCGGCGTAATCGGCTCGATGCGCGCGCCGCGGCTGACGTGCACGCCAGTAAATACCTCGTGCTCAGTAACCGGATCCATGATCTTGAAGACGGGCCCGGCATGCAAGGCAATCCGCAGACTCAACTCCTTAGGCAGCCCTTTTGTCGACCAGTCCGTGCCTACGATTTTCTCGCGTAATTCCAGCGCGAACTCTCCCGCGTCGGACAGCTCTTTGAACACGAAGTACAAACCGTCGCCCCAGGTGTTCCTGGTCAAGGGCTTATGCATCGTCCCATCGATCAGCTCCGCGATCGCGCCCAGGAATTCCTTCGAGAAGATTTCGACCTGATCTTCATTCAGGCGGCTGAAGTGCACCGCATCGGCAAACAGGATGCCGCGAATCCGTTCCGGAGCGCGGTCAGCGCTCTCGCCGATGGCAAGCGAGTCGGTGGAGCTCTTCACTTCCGCCGGCTCCAGCCGCATGCCGTCTTCGTCGCACACCAGATCGACCATGGCCCAGTGCGCATCCAGGGCTTGCGCGTGCAGCAGCGCCGAACCATCCCGCAATAGCTCCGAATAATGGCAATTGACCCGGCTGGAGTTGGCGCGCAGCCCGCTGGCCACCAGCACGCTGGCGCAACCCTCGAGAATGGCCTTCACCCGCTCCGGCGCGACGCCCAGGCTGGCCGCGACCGCCGGGATGTCCAATGGGACCGGCAGCACCACATGCACTTCATGGCCGCCATGCAAGATCCCTTCGACAATCGCAAGATCGTGGTGCGACAGGACGGAGACATACGCGAAGTGCCGCTTTCGGCCGGCAATGGCCTGGTCGGTTAGCCGGCGCAGTTCGTCGAAGTTTTTGTTCCGGCAGCGGCGCAGGTCGGTGCGCACAATGCGAATCGCCGTCAGCGGGAAGCAATGATCCAGGTCGCCCGAGTCCCTGCCCAACGCGCGCAGCAACAGTCGTGCCTGCTTGCGCGTGGCGCTGAGGTCGCCGGCCGATACCTTGATGTCCTTCGCCGCTTCGCAATAAAGGTTTTCCGCGTCCTCGAACTGATTACGTACCAGCTGCGCCTCCGCTTTGCTGGCCAGGCTCCAGTAATCGGGCGGTTCTTTCCGGTCGCACAGCGCCGACACCTCCGCCGCGAGCCTGGCGGCCGCAGCCGTATCGCCCATCAGCAATGCCGTGCTGGCGGCGTTGATGCCGTTGTAAACGCTTCCGTCGACGTCGCCTTTGCCCACGGCGTTCTCGTAACCGCCCTGGTACAGGGTGTGGGCCTTTTGAAGATGTTCGGTGCCTTGGCAGTGGTCGCAGAGCGCGAGCCAGAGGTCTTTATGCGTGCGCGCCAGCAACCCGCTGGTTTCGGGATCGGTGTGCCCGCTGTCCCACAGCGCCGTGAGAATTTGGTTGGCGGGCGCGGTCGCACCGCCGCGGGCCAGCGCCAGCGCCTGAAGCTGCTGTAGGCGCACATCGCCCTTGGCGAGTTTCAACCCGTCGGAGGCAACGTCGTAGGCGATCAGCGGCTCGCCCTTCCTCAACAACTGTTGCGCCAGGATGCGATACGCGCGCGGGTCCGTTATGTTCTGCTCCTGCACGTAACGCCGGCCGGACAACAGCTCGGAGATGCTGCCGCAGCATTGCCACTTTTGCAGTTGCTCTTCGGAGAGCTCGCCGGGGCCGCCCCCGGACGCGGGTGCGGTGACCGTAAAGCCCAGCGCGAGGATGGCCTTCACCGTCTCCATGGCGGTGATGCGATCGTAGAGCTTCTCTTCTTCGCTCAGCTCTTCGTAAGGGACCAACAGCGGAGTCTCTTTGGCGTCGTCGTTGCGCTTGGGTCCAGGACGCCAGCCGTCGGCAATGCGCTGCTGCATCCAGTGCTGGTGAACGTTGGCGGCCAGCCGCTCGGTCAAGTGCTCCAGCTCGGTGGGCAGATGTATGTTGCGAGAGTCGATGGGATTCGCGTGCTCGGTCATCTTCGCAGCCTGGGCTTCGGAGTTCATCGCCGAATCGTTGCATGATATCGCAAGTCGCGGCGGTGGTCTCTCGCAGATGAAGAAACAGGGTGACCGCGGTCTCGCCTGAGCCTGGCCGGTTATGTGTTGTCACATAGTTGCGCGATTGTCGCACTCGACATTGCGTGTTGTGCCACACATCTGCGACCGCTGCCGCGCATCCTCGTGTGTCACAACACGCCCGTAATCACCGCCTGAGGTGTCGAAAATCACCCGCGCCGCGCCCCTTCATCACAGGGCCAAGCCCGCCTTATCACTGACAATTTCCCCTCCCGGCTGCCAGAGTTAAAGTGCTCTTGGGCGCTCCCGGTGTGCCCTCCCTCGTGAGCGAACATCGTCCTCTGGGTGGAGGAATCGCAGGCGAACAGCTCCTGGTGACTGATTCATTCGCGCCCTTCAGCCGTTATCTCTCTTATACGAACTCATCGTCAAAAGGAAGTGCCCGCCATGGAAGACACTGCTCATCGCGCCATAGCGATTGTGGGGGTGGGAGCGATCCTGCCTGATGCCCCGGACGTTACGACCTTCTGGAACAACATCAAGACCTCTCGCTATAGCATCTCCGAAGTGCCCACCGATCGCTGGGACCCGGTTAACTATTACGACGCTGACCCGAGCGCGCCTGACAAGACTTACTCCAAGATCGGCGGCTGGGTGCGCGAGTACACCTGGGACCCGATGAAGTGGCGCCTACCGATCCCGCCGAAGGTGGCCGACGCCATGGATATCGCGCAGCAATGGGCAGTCGCCTGCACACGCGAAGCGCTCGAGGACTACGGCTATCCCAAGCGCACCTTCGACTTCGATCGCACCGCGGTGATCCTGGGCAACGCCATGGCCGGCGAGAAGCACTACCTCAGTTCCCTGCGCGTCTTCTTCCCCGAGTACGCCCGCGAACTGGCGGACAGCCCGAGCTTCGCCAAACTTCCTGCGGACTTAAAGCGCGAGATCACCGAGCAGTTGCACGAGCGCATGGGCAAGCTGATTGCGCCCATCACCGAAGACACCATGCCGGGCGAGCTGGCCAACTGCATGGCCGGGCGGATTGCCAACCTGTACAACTTTCACGGGCCAAACTATGTCTGCGACGCAGCGTGCGCCTCGGCGATGGCGGCGATCACCTCGGCGGTTGAAGGCCTGGTGGAGAACGAATTCGACGTGGCGGTGACCGGCGGTATTGACCGCAACATGGGCGCGCCGACGTTCGTGAAGTTCTGCAAGATCGGCGCACTGTCGGCAACCGGAACGCGTCCCTTCGCGCAAGGGGCCGACGGCTTCGTGATGGGCGAAGGCGCGGCGATCTTCCTATTGAAGCGGCTGGCCGATGCCGAGCGCGAGCAGGACAAGATCTACGCGGTGCTGCGCGGCATCGCCGGCGCCAGCGATGGCAAGGGCAAGGGCATCACGGCACCCAATCCGATTGGCCAGAAGCTGTGCGTCGAGCGGGCGTGGAAGAATGCCGGGCTGGAGCCGGCGACCGCGACATTAATAGAAGGTCACGGCACATCGACGAAGGTCGGCGACGTGGTGGAAGCCTCGAGCATGCTCGAAGTGCTCAAAAGCGCCAACCTGCCGGTGCACTCGGTTGCGCTGGGCTCGGTGAAATCGAATATCGGCCACCTGAAGGGCGCGGCGGGAGCAGCCGGAATGCTGAAGGCGGCCCTCGCGCTGCACGACAAGGTGCTGCCGCCCAGCCTGCACTGCGAACATCCCAGCCCCGACATCGACTTCGCGCACTCTCCTCTTTATGTGAATACCGAGCTGCGGCCCTGGGAGGTCCCGGCGAACGTGCCGCGGCGCGTGGGCGTCAGCGCCTTTGGATTTGGCGGGACGAACTTTCACGTCGTAATGGAAGAGCACCTTCCCGGCAAGCTGAACGGCAACGGCAGGAAGTCGATCGCGGTGCCGGTCACGCCGCCGGCAGTGACGCAACCAGTGCCGGTAATGGCGAGCGGATCGCCAGTGTCCGCCGCGCCGGCGGCACCGGTCGCGACCGCAAGCGCCGAGCTCAAAACGCAAACTGACACGCCAGCGGAAACAATTGTGGCTGCCCCTGAAAACCGGGTGCCCCAGGTCTCGTGTTTTTTGAGACCTGGGTCTGACGGCTCCCCCCACCAACTCCGCAAGCCTCCTCTGCGCGGCGCGCTGGTCATCGGCGCGACAACTGAAGCCGCACTGCTCGACCGCCTCCGCGCCGCACACAAGGCAGCCCAGGCCGGCCAGGCTCCGCCTTTCGCCGCGCCTGCCGACGAAGACCTGCGCGCGCCCGAGCGCCTGGCCATCGACTACGCCGATGCTACGGAGTTGGCCAACAAGTGCGGCATGGCGCTCAAGGCATTCGCCGCGAACCAGCCCACATTCTGGAAGGCACTGCGCGCGCAAGGCATCTTCCGCGGACACGGTCCCGCGCCAAAGGTCGTCTTCCTCTACACCGGCCAGGGGTCGCAGTACGTGAACATGTTGCGCGGCATTCGCGAGAAAGAGCCCATCGTCGCCGAGACCTTCAAGGAAGCCGACGCAATCATGACGCCGCTAATCGACAAGCCGCTGACTGAGATCATGTACGTCGATCCCGCCGATGAGAAGGCTGTCGCTGAAGCCGACGATCAGCTTCGCCAGACCGCGGTCACACAACCGGCAGTCATCACCATCAATATCGCGACGACCCGGCTGCTGGCCGCCTACGGCATCCGTCCTGACATGACCATGGGACACAGCGTCGGCGAGTACGGCGCTCTGGTTGCTGCCGGTGCGCTGCCGTTCGAAGATGCGCTGGAGGCGGTGAGCGCGCGCGGCCGCGAGATGACACGCGTGTCGATGGCCGACAACGGCAAGATGGCCGCGGTATTTGCCCCCATCGCCGAGGTGGAGCGCATTCTTAAGAGCGTCGACGGCTATGTGGTGCTGGCGAACGTCAACAGCAACACGCAGTCGGTGATCGGCGGCGGGACCAAGGCGGTGGAGCAGGCGGAGCAGATCTTCGCTCAGGCCGGCTACGAAGTCCGGGAGCTGCCGGTGAGCCACGCATTTCACACGTCGATCGTCGCGCCGGCGAGCGCGCCCCTGAAGCAGATGCTGACCCGGCTGCGCATGCAGACGCCGCAGATTCCTATCGTCGCGAATGTGAACGGCGAGTTCTATCCCGCCGGCGTGACGAAAGACACGATCACTGACATGCTGGCGCAGCAGGTGGCCGCTCCGGTGCAGTTCGTCAAAGGCCTGCGCACGCTGTATGACGCTGGCGCGCGCGTCTTCGTCGAGGTCGGACCGAAGAAGGCGTTGCAGGGATTTGCCGAGGATGTGCTGGGCAGCGATGCCGATGTTTTCTCGCTGTTCACGAACCATCCCAAGCTCAACGACCTGACGGCCTTCAACCAGGCGCTGTGCGGCATGTATGCCGCCGGATTGGGCCAGGCCGCAGTCGCGCAGGAGATGCCAGTGCGAGCAGCGACTGGTGAAACGACTACGCCTGCGACCATTAACTCAATGGTAATTTCAGGATCGCCTGCGGTCGCGACTCTCACTGCGCAACATCCTGCGTCTTCAGCTATTCCCGCCAATGTGACGTCACAATTGTTCTACGTAGAACAATTGGACGGACCAGTTGCTGTTGGCGCGCCGGTTACCGCGGCGAAGAGCGATCAGTATGCCGAGCTTGGCCGCTACTTCGCTCAGGTGCTCGAACGGGGCTGGGAGATTTATAAGCGCGAGCGGCCGGCCGAACGCGAGCCCGTCGTCATCACCGGCGCGGCTGTTGGGCTGCCGGGCACCGAGCGCATCTTTGACGACGGCAACCTCGCGCGGCTGCTCAATGGTCAGCAATTCATCAGCTCCATCCCCGAGCGCTTCCGCCAAGCCATGCTCGACAAGAACATCACCCGCCTGGTCAAGAGCGACAACGGCGGTCCGGTATTCGACGCCATCCATGATGTCGCTGATGTCATCAAGCTCGCCGGGCGCGGCGGAGCCTTCAATCTTCAGGAAGAATTCGGAGTTCCCGCCGATCACCTCGCCGCCCTCGACCGGGTGACGCAGTTGGCGATCGCCGTGGGCCTTGACGCCATGCGCGATGCCGGCATTCCGCTGGTGATGCGCTACAAGACGACGACCAAGGGCACGCAGCTTCCCGAACGCTGGGGCCTGCCCGACGCTTTGCGCGACGATACCGGCGTGATCTTCGGTTCGGCCTTCCCCGGCTACGACTCGTATGCCGAGATCATGGGCGCCTACTACACCGATCGCGCACGGCGCGAAGAGCTCGCGATGCTGGAGAAGTGGAGCGCGGGAACCGCGAATGGCCACTCAGCCATGGGACAGGAGGTCGCGCGTCGTATCGACGAGTTGCGCGCGACGCTGGAGAAGGAGCCGTACGTCTTCGACCGCCGCTTCCTGCTGCGCGTGCTGTCGATGGGACACTCGCAGTTTGCCGAGCTCATCGGCGCACGCGGTCCCAACACGCAAATCAACGCCGCCTGCGCCACGACGGCGCAAGCGGTCGCGCTGGCGGAGGACTGGATTCGCGCCGGGCGCTGCCACCGGGTCATCATCATCTCAGCCGACGATGTCACCTCCGACAACATGATCGAGTGGTTCGGCGCGGGCTTCCTGGCCAGTGGCGCCGCCGCCACCGACGAAGCAGTGGAAGATGCGGCGATCCCCTTCGACCGCCGGCGTCACGGCCTGATTATGGGCATGGGCGCCGCAGCGATTGTGGTCGAGAGCGCCGAGGCTGCGCGGGAGCGTGGGATTCAGCCCATCTGTGATGTCTTGAGCACCGTCACCGCTAACAGCGCGTTTCATGGCACTCGTCTCGATGTCCAGCACATCGGCGGCGTGATGGAGGACCTGGTTGCGCAAGCCGAATCGCGCAGCGGCATTCAACGCCGGCAGGTCGCGCCGCAGATGGTCTTCGTCTCGCACGAGACCTACACGCCCGCGCGCGGCGGCAGCGCCTCGGCCGAGGTCAACGCGCTGCGTCGTGTCTTCGGCGATGCCGCTGACCAAATCGTCGTCGCCAACACCAAGGGCCTGACTGGCCACGCCATGGCAACCGGCATCGAAGACGTTCTGGCAGTGAAGGCGCTGGAAACGGGCCTGGTGCCGCCGGTGGCGAACTTCAAGGAAGTCGATCCGGAGCTGGGCCCGCTGAATCTGTCCAAGGGCGGCGCTTATCCTGTCGAGTACGCGCTGCATCTGGGCGCGGGATTCGGCTCGCAGATCAGCATGATGCTGCTGCGATGGGTCAGGACAAAGGATGGGAAGCATCCGCGGCCTGATGCTCTGGGATACGCTTATCGTGTTGCCGACCCGGCAGTCTGGAACACATGGCTGACGCGGATTACGGGCCAGCCGACGGCGGACCTGGAAGTCGTAAAGCGCACGCTGCGAGTGCGCGATCAGGGGCCGCAAGCGCGCGTGACGTTACCGGTTGCAGAAGCGCATTCAATAACCAAGCCAACTCCGGTGGCCGCTTCGCCTGGAGTTGCCGCGAACACTCCGGCGACATCCGTCACCGCGCCAGTTACGGCAGCGGTGAAAGCGGCTGCCGCTCCGACCCCAACGCAGGCTGAACCACCGGTCGCAGTTATGGCTACGACAGCGAAGGTTGAGCCAACACCCGCAACTCCTGCAACGACCCTCGGGGTCGAGCCCAAGTCGCAGGTCGCACCCGTAGGCGTCGGAACATCCGCAAGCACCGACGATGTGAAGCAGCGCATTCTGGCGCTGGTGGTCGAGAAGACCGGCTACCCCGAGGAGATGCTCGATCTCGATCTCGACATGGAAGCCGATCTTGGCGTCGACACCGTGAAGCAGGCGGAGATCTTCGCCGCCATTCGCGAGAGCTACAACATCCCGCGTGACGAAAACCGCAAGCTGCGCGACTACCCCACGCTCGGACATGTAATCCGCTTCGTATTCGAGATGCGCCCTGACCTGGCGAGCGGCACAGTTGCAGCCGCGCAGACCCCTGCGGTTGCAAACGAGCCTGCGGCGACGGTGGTCAGTACCCCGGCCGCGAACGCTACATCAGTAACAGCCACAACAGTCGCGGTTCCGACCGTCGCAACTGCGGCGCCCTCTTTCACTCCAGAGTCCATTCAGGAAACCGTCCTGGAGATTGTTGCCGAGAAGACCGGCTACCCGAAGGAGATGCTCGACCTCGACCTGGACCTCGAAGCCGATCTTGGCATCGACACCGTCAAGCAGGCGGAGATGTTTGCCTCGGTGCGCGCCGCCTACAACATTCCCCGCGACGAGAACATGAAGCTTCGCGACTTCCCCACTCTCGCGCACGTCATCAAGTTCGCACAGGACCGAGCTGCAAACGGACCCATCCTGTCGCCAAAGGATGGCGACAAGGATGGGGCACCCGCCACAGTCACGACGGCAATGTCGGCGCCAAGAGCCACAGTGACCGTGACGACAACAAATCCAACACCAACCGCTGCGATAACGCTCGCACAGGCGACTCCCCCACATGGCTCCGCGACGCCCACCTTCACCGCCGAATCCATCGCGGAGAAGGTCCTGGAGATTGTGGCTGAGAAGACCGGTTACCCGCAGGAGATGCTCGACCTGGACCTGGACCTCGAAGCTGACCTCGGCATCGACACGGTCAAGCAGGCGGAGATGTTCGCCTCGGTGCGCGCCGCCTATAACATTCCTCGCGACGAGAACATGAAGCTGCGCGACTTCCCCACCCTTGCGCACGTCATCAAGTTCGCGCAGGACAGAGCGGCGGGGACGGTAACGCAGGTGTCTGCCCCCGCCGCAGTCGCCGAGAAGCCCGCAATCACAGCGGAGCCAGTGGCCACGCAGGTTGACTACCCGACCACGAAGGCTACACCGTCATCGCTCACCACGGTCGCGGCCTCAAGCGCGAGCGTCTCGGCAGCTCCGGCCTTTACTGCTGAAGCGATTCAAGCAAAGGTGATGGAGATTGTTGCCGAGAAGACCGGCTATCCGAAGGAGATGCTCGACCTCGATCTGGACCTCGAAGCTGACCTCGGCATCGACACCGTCAAGCAGGCGGAGATGTTCGCCTCGGTGCGCGGGGCGTACAACATTCCTCGCGATGAGAACATGAAGCTGCGCGACTTCCCCACTCTCGCGCACGTGATCAAGTTCGCGCAGGACAGAGCAGCGGGAACGTTGACAAGAAAACCCATTACCGCCGCTGCCCCGGCCGTCACGCTCCCCGCACCTGAGCTGTTGAGCTTTGACGCCGCCAACAAAGTCCCGCGCCGCGTGCCGATTCCAGCGCTGCGCCCTCCGCTGGCACTGTGCAAGTCAACCGGCGTAACGCTGGGCCCCGGCAGCCGCGTCATCGTCATGCCCGACAGTAGCGGCGTGGCGGATTCGCTAGCGCAACAGTTGCGCAGCCAGGCTGTCGAGGTTCTGCACGTGACCGCTGCGGCCGAACCTGACGCTCTGCTCAAAACGCTGGAGAGCTGGCTGGCTTCGGGGCCAGTGCAAGGCGTCTTCTGGCTGCCTGCGCTGGACAACGAGGGCCCGATTAGCGGCATGGACATCAGCGCCTGGCGAGCGGCCCTGCAAGTACGAGTCAAGGCGCTCTATGCGAGCATGCGCAGGTTATACGAACAGATTGCCGGCAAAGGCACGTTCCTGGTGACGGCGACGCGCCTCGGCGGCCAGCACGGCTATGACGAGAGCGGCGCCGTCGCTCCGATGGGCGGCGCGGTTGTGGGCTTCACCAAGGCATATAAACGCGAGCGCCCGGAAGCCCTGGTCAAAGCCGTTGACTTCGAGGCAGCGAGCAAACCCTTCGAGATCGCCGCGCTGCTGATTGAAGAGGCGCTGCGCGATCCGGGAGCGGTGGAAGTCGGTTACAAGGACGCCTTGCGCTGGACCGTCGGCTTGCAGGAGCAGCCGCCGGAAACCAACCAGCCCTGCCTTACACTCAACAACAACAGCGTTTTCGTTATCACTGGCGCGGCGGGCAGCATCGTCTCGGCGATCACGCAAGACTTGGCCGCGGCATCCGGCGGGACCTTTTATCTGCTCGATCTCGTGCCCGAGCCGGACGCCGCCAATCCTGACCTGGCGCGCTTCGCGACTGACAAAGATGGCCTGAAGCGCGATCTGTTCGCGCGCATTCAGGCTCGAGGCGAGCGGGCCACTCCCGCACTCGTCGAGAAAGAAATTGCGGCGCTGGAGCGCGCGCAAGCGGCCCTGAGCGCGATCCGCGCTGTCGAGGCCGCCGGCGGCAAGGCGCACTACTTCAGCGTCAACTTGGCTGACGCCGCAGCGGTCGCCAAAGTCATCGCCGAGGTGCGCAAGAGCAGCGGCCGCATCGACGTGCTGCTGCACGCCGCCGGGCTGGAGCGCAGCCACTTCCTGCCTGACAAGGACGCGCGCGAGTTCGACCTGGTCTTCGACGTGAAGGCGGACGGCTGGTTCAACCTGCTGCACGCCATCGGCGACATGCCGCTGGGCGCCACGGTCGCGTTCAGCTCGGTTGCCGGGCGCTTCGGCAATGGCGGCCAGACCGACTACAGCGCCGCCAACGATCTGCTGTGCAAGTACACCTCGAGCTTCCGCACTACGCGGCCCCAGACGCGCGGCATCGTCATCGACTGGTCAGCATGGGGCGGCATCGGCATGGCCACGCGCGGTTCTATTCCCAAGATGATGGAGATGGCCGGCATCGACATGATTCCGCCGGAGGCGGGTATTCCCATCGTGCGGCGCGAACTCACCTCCGGCGCATGTGGCGAAGTGGTCATCGCACAGCGCCTCGGGGTTCTGCTGAACGAATGGGACGCGACCGGAGGGCTGGATGTCGAGGCACTGGCCGCATCGGCCGGCGCGCATGCGCAACAGGGTCCGATGGCCGGCCGCATCACCGGCGTCGGCGTCTACAGCGGGCTCACGATGGAGACGACACTCGATCCCGCGGTGCAGCCGTTCCTCTACGACCATCGCATCGACGGCACGCCGGTGCTGCCGGGCGTGATGGGCATCGAGGCGTTCGCCGAAGTCGCATTGTGTCTGCATCCGGGATGGCACATCGAAGCCATCGAGGCGGTGGACTTCCTGGCGCCGTTCAAGTTCTACAAGAACGAGCCGCGGATGGTCACGCTTCAGGCGCTGATTCATCCTGAGCGCGGCAAGCTCATCGCCGACTGCCGCCTGATTGGCCGCCGCACGCTCGCCACCAGCACCGAGCCGCAGGAGACCACGCACTTCACCGCCAGAGTGCGGGTCTCGAAGCAGGCGCAGCAAGCCTCCACCGGCGCGGCGCCGCGGCTGACCGCCGAGGGCATCGTCGATGCCGCGCACATCTATCGCATCTACTTTCACGGCCCTGCCTACCAAGTGGTGGAGCGGGCGTGGTGGGACGGCGAGCGCATCATCGGCGAGATGTCGCCTCATCTGCCGAGCAACCATGAGCCGTCGAGCAAGCCGACGCTGATTGGCCCGAGGCTCGTGGAGCTGTGTTTCCAGACCGCCGGCCTCTGGCAGATCGCCGCCCAGAGCCGCATGGGTCTTCCCTGGAAGGTGCGGGAGCTCTCTGCGCCAACCGCGCCGCAGCCGAATGGCGACAAACTCTACGCCGTCGTCACGCCGCATCCCGATGAGGGGACGTTCGATGCGGAAGTCGTCGACGCGAAGGGGACTCGCTACCTGCAGCTGGGCGGATATCGCACGGTGGAGCTGCCCGACAACGTTGCAGCCGAGCCGCTGAAGGCGCTGCAAAGCATTCTTTCGCTGGAGGAGTTGGTGGTCTCGTAACCGCAAGCGAGGGAGCAGGCGGCTTGATGCAGGTTTATTGGGTCGAACAGGATGTTGCCGAAGTGCGCGACCAAGCCGACTGGCTGAGTGCGGCTGAGCTCGCGTGTCTCGCGCGCTTCCATGTTCCAAAGCGCCGTCTGGACTGGCGGCTCGGACGCTGGACAGCGAAGCATGCCGTAGCCGCTTACCTGAAACTACTGGGCGAGCCGGCGGCCCTGGCTGCCATCGAAATCCGCCCCGCCGCCAGCGGCGCGCCTGAAGTTTTCTTCCATGGCCAACCGGCTTCGGTTGCGATTTCCATCACTCATCGCGATGGCCGCGCCGCGTGTGCGGTGACGCAGCCGGAGGTCGCTGTCGGCTGCGATCTGGAAGTTGTCGAACCTCGCAGCGAGGCGTTTATCTCCGACTACTTCAGCGTGCAAGAGCAGCAGTTGATCTCGCACACTTCGCCCGACGAACGGTTTCGAATTCTCGCGCTGCTCTGGAGCGCGAAGGAGAGCGCGCTCAAGGCGCTGCAAACGGGGCTGAGGATGGATGTGCGTTGCGTTTCCATCAGCTTCGCTGAATTTCCGGGCGCGGCACGCAACACAACTCTTGCCACCGATGACGGCCCGCGCCAAGGGGCTTGGCATCCACTCAGCGCCGATCACGGCAACGGCACCTTTCACGGCTGGTATCAGTGCAGCGGGAACTTCGTGCGAACCATCGTCACCATGCCGCGCTGCGGCCCGCCAATCACACTGCAAGGCGGTCAAACCGCACCGGGCGAAGCTATGGCTGCGACTGCCCTGGAGCAAGAACTGCAGCGCACGTGATCGGTGTCGCTGAAACGTCTGCCATCGCACTCTCATCCAAGTCATCCTATGCGCAAATTGCTCTGCGTCACCGCTCATCCTGACGATGAGGCCGGAGCGTTCGGCGGCACGTTGTTGCTCTACGCTGAACGCGGGGTGGAGACCTACGTCGTCTGTCTCACGGCGGGCACGGCGGCGCGCAACCGCGGCAGCGCTCGAACCGACGAGGAGCTTGCCGCGCTACGCCGCGCGGAATTCGCCGCCTCCTGCAAGGTCCTGAACGTCGCGCAGGGCGAGGTGCTCGACTATCCCGACGGCCGCCTGGACCGCGCGGACCTCTACCAGGCGATACGCGACCTGGTGCTACGCATTCGCACGATTCGACCGCAGGTGATGCTGACCTTCGGACCGGATGGCGGACTGACGGGCCACGTCGATCATGCCATGGCCGGCGCCTTCGCCACGCTTGCTTTTGAGTGGGCAGGCCGTCCGGATCGCTATGCCGAACAACTGGAGCGGGGGCTCAAGCCGCATCGCGTGCAGAAGCTCTACTACCTCACGGCCGATTACGTCCTGGCGGACCGCCACCCAATCTCGCCGCCCACCGTCACCGCACACATCGAAATTGGCGATGAGCGTTTCGAAAGGAAGACGCAAGCGTTTCAGCAGCACAAGACACAGAAGCCGCTGTTTGAGCGAGTCAGAAAGAACCTTGGCCAGAGCCATCCAGCGGTCGAGATGTATCACCTGGCCGCGACCAGCCGGCCGCGTGAAGGCAAACCTGAAACCGATTTGTTCGAGGATGTGTTGGAAGACGAGGCGAGCTGATGAGCAACGCCGCGCTCAGGGCCGGCGAAGCGCGCCCTTCGAGCTAGCGGCCCAGTTCGGGGCGGGGATTCAGGGATTCCGCGATCCCGTCCAGCGCCGCCTGAATGCGGTCAAGCTCGCTCTCCAGATCGCCGTTCCAGTCCAGCAGCCGGTCCGGCGCCTGCCAGAATCGGTCCAGCAGACTGCGCAGCGCTGTCCGTCCTCGCTCGCTGAGCAACAAAGCACCGACGCCGCCCAAACCTATTACCGTCAGGGGCAGATACCAACGCCGCATCGAAATCTCCTGATCGACGCCCTACCAGCAACTTACTTCGTAGGATTCGCAGTTACAAGGATAGGATGACTGCGGTGCCGGAAAAGTACACAGCGCGTTTGATTTGTGAACTTTGGTACTCAATCGGAACGAAACTGCTCTCGGTCGCGGCTCCCGTGCCGTCACGGCGAAAGCTTTACGGCGCCAGCTTCAGAGGCGTGAGTTGCGTGTGGGCGAAGTCGGTCCATTGCTGGATCACGGCTTCGGTCTTCGTGTGCATGGTTGGAACTTGTTCGGCAGCCTGCGTCGTCGGCGCCTGGTCGGCTTCCTGAAGCATGTTGAATAGCTGCAGGAGCGACGATCGCACGCCGCTGAGGTTCTCGGCCTGCTGTCCCCGCCTGCGCCGGCCCCCGCCGCCTCCCATGAGCGCCTTCAATTGATTGCTGACGGCGCCCAGCTTTTCGCCTTGGGCGCCGCCGGCGCTCGCACGCTGGGACTTCAGCTTCTCCTGCGCGCTCTCGGCTTGTTCGATGACCGGCTGCAACTTCAGCAGGTCATGGTAGACCGCATAGGAGAGCTCGAACTGACGTTGCAGGTCCGTCGCGGGTGTGGTGACGCGCGGGTCGATCGTCACCGTGAGCGGCTGCTCGCAGCGCTGGCCGTCGGCCGTGAGGACCACCTTGTAGTGGCCGGGCATGACCCACGGCGAGGTGGGCTGCGGGGCGGTGTTCATGTAAACGGCTGCGATGGGATACTCGGGCTTGATTCCCGGCACCGGAGGGTAGTGCATGTCCCAGACGAAGCGATGGAAGCCGGCGGCAGCCGAGAGGCGCTCCGGCGGGCGTAGCCAGTAGGACGGAATCTCCAGTAGCGGGTTGGGAGGCGGCAGCGGATCGCTGCTGGAGAAGCGACGGACAGTGTTCCCCGCCGCGTCTGTAATCTCCAGCATCACAGGGCCAGACGGAGCAGACTTCAAGTAGTAGTTGAGGATGGCCCCGTCAGGAGGGTTCTGTCCCGCCGGGACGTCGGGCGGTAGCGGGGTGTCGGGGTTCGTATTCCAGCGGACACGCAAAGCCGACTCGGGTGCGAACAGGTGTGCGCTGCCGCCGAGGGCGTTGGCGTCCCATTGCCGTAGCGGCGTGATGTCGTCCAAAATCCAGAAGCCGCGGCCATGCGTCGCGACGGCGAGGTCGTTGTCCTTGATGAGCAGATCGCGCACTGAGGTCGCGGGCAGGTTCAGCCGCAGCGATTGCCAGTGCTCGCCGTCGTCGAACGAGACGTAAACGCTGTCCTCAGTGCCTGCGAACAGCAGCCCCTTGCGCTGCGGGTCTTCGCGAACCGAGTTCACGTTCTGGTCAGCAGGAATGCCGTCGACGATCTCCGTCCAGCTCTTGCCGGAGTCGCGCGTGCGGTAGATGTGCGGGCGCAGGTCGTCGAGGCGAAGCGTGTTGACCGCAGCGTAGGCGGTCTGCGGATCGGTGTGGCTCGCCTCCAGCACAGAGACCTTCTGCCAGGCTGAGAGCTGCGGCGGCGTGATGTTATTCCAGTGTGCGCCGTTGTCGGTGGTCAGCCAGATGAGCCCGTCGTCCGTTCCCGCCCACATGCGATTGCGATCGACCGGGGAGAGCGCTAGCGCATAAATGACGCCGCGCTGCTTGGGCTGGGCGGTCGGCTCGGAACGGAAGACGCCGACGGATGCGGGCACTTCGTAAGTCTTGCGGGTGAGGTCGGGGCTGACCTGCTTCCAGCTGCGGCCGAGGTCGTGGGTTAGCCAGAGCGTGTTCGCGGCGAAGTACAGCAGGTGCGGGTCGAAAGGCGAGAAGGCGATGGGCTCGGTGCGCAGCGCTCGGAAGTCCGGCCCGCCGAGCGGCACCGGCATGATGCTCTGCGCCTGCGTGGTGCGGCGGTCGTAGCGCGAGAGCTTGCCGCCTACCACAATGTCAGGGTCGGTGGGATCGGGCACGACGTAGCCGTACTCCTCGGCCGCGACGGGATGCCAGTCGCGAAAGGTGATCTCGCCATCGTTGCCGCGGCTGGCGATGCACACCGAGCCGCTCTCCTGCTGCCCGCTGCACAGGCGATAAGGAAACGCATTGTCAGCGTTCACGTGGTAGAGCTGCGCGGTCGGCTGGTTGTACCACGAACTCCAGCTCTCGCCGCCGTTGACGGTGATGATGGCGCCCTGGTCGCTGCCCAGCATCACGATGTTGGGATCGTTAGGATTGATCCAGATGTTCTGGTAGTCGTCGCCGCCGGGCGCGCCGCGCCAGCCGATCCAGGTTTTGCCGCCGTCGGTGGATTTCCAGGTGACGGTGCTGGTCATGTAAATGACGTCGGGGTTCTTAGGATCGATTCCGGGTACGGGCAAGTCGCCACCGCCAATGCGCATCTTGGGACGTGGATCGGTCGTCGCACTTGTCCAGCTCGCGCCACCGTCTGCGGAGCGGTACAGCTCAACCGCGTCTTTGGTCGCGACCGAAGCGAACAGCCTTTGCGGGTTGCTGCGCGACATTGCCACGTACGCCTGGACGATCCCGCTGGGCAGGCCTCCGGCAAGCTGGTTCCAGGTCTGTCCGCCGTCCGTCGATTTGTAGATTCCGCCGCCCGCACCATTCCATTCTCCGTTTTCCCACGGCGCCTCCCGCTCATCCCACAGTGTGGCATATACCACATTGGGGTTAGTGGTATCGATTTTCACATCAGCACCGCCGGCGTTCTCGTCCTTGTACAAGACCTTCTCGAAGGTTTGGCCGCCGTCGGTAGAGCGGTAGATGCCGCGCTCCGGATTCGGCCCATAGGGATGACCGGCTACGGCCACGAAGAGCCGGTTGGGATCGTGCAAATCGACGGCAATCTGCGGGATCTGTTGACCATCGCGCAGCCCGAGATGCGTCCAGGTGCGGCCGGCGTCGGTCGACTTGTAAATCCCGTTTCCCACCGAGAGATCGGGGCGATGCAGCCCTTCGCCGCTGCCAACATAAACGACGTTGGGATCAGAAGGCGCGACCTCAATCGCGCCAATCGAGCCGGTCATCTGATTGTCAAAGACAGGCTGCCAGGTGCGGCCGAAGTCGGTCGTCTTCCACACTCCGCCATTGACCGCTCCGGCATAAAACACATTAGGCTGGCTGGGCACGCCGGAGATCGCGCGCGTGCGGCCGCCGCGAAATGGGCCAACGTTGCGCCATTTCATTTCGGTCAGGATCGAGGTGTTTACTTCTTGAGCATGCGCTGCCGCGACAGCACTGAAGGAGAGCAACGCGATCAGCAAAATCACAGGGCGGGTCGTAACGCCGGATACGTCGTTCATCATGAAGTCGCGCCGTGAGACGCGAACCTGTAATGTAATCTATTCGCAACTATCTTGCAGGTAGAGGACACCGAGTGATTCGTTGGGTACGGCGATTTTTCTCTCCGGCTTTTCTTGTTCTTGCTGCACTGTTTCTGAATATCGCCGCGGCGCAGACCGTTCCTCCGCAGATGCTGGGCGCATTCCAATGGCGCCTGATCGGGCCGTTTCGCGGGGGACGCACGGTGGCTGTCACCGGCGTGCCCGGCGGCGGTTCCACGTTCTATTTCGGATCGGTCGATGGCGGCGTTTGGAAGACCACCGACGCCGGCGTTACATGGACGCCCATTTTCGACAGCCAGCCCATCGCGTCGATCGGCGCGCTGGAGGTCGCGCCCTCGAATCCCGACGTTGTGTATGCCGGCACCGGCGAATCGGACATTCGCTCCGCACTGAGCTCCGGCGACGGTGTTTACAAGTCCAGCGACGGCGGCCAGACCTGGCGAAATGTCGGATTACGAGACTCACGGCAGATCAGCCGCATTGTCGTCGACCCGCGTAACGCAGACATCGTCTACGTCGGCGCGCTGGGACATGCCTATGGACCGAACGACACGCGTGGCGTTTACAAGTCGACTGACGGGGGCGCCACCTGGACGCACGTGCTCGATAAAGGCCCGAACATCGGCGTCTCCGATCTCGCGATTGCGACCGCCAGCCCCAACATACTCTTCGCGGGCACGTGGAGCACGCATCGCCCACCGTGGAGCACCTATGCTCCACTGCAAGCTCCGGGCGGCGGCCTTTACCGCACGACTGATAGCGGTGCGACATGGACGCAACTGACCGGCAAAGGCCTTCCCGATGGGGATTGGGGGCGCGTAGGTGTTGCGGTTTCGCCCGACGGCAGACGCGTCTATGCGTTGATTGACGCGGACAAGAAGTCCGGGCTCTACCGCTCCGACGACGGTGGCGACACATGGACGCTGGCCAATAGCGATTCGCGCATCACCAGCCGCGCCTGGTATTTCATGGGCATCACCCTTGATCCGAACAATCCGGACGTCATCTACATGCCCAACATCGCGCTGTATCGCTCGGAGGATGGCGGCAAAACCATCTCGATTGTTCGCGGCGCGCCCGGCGGCGACGACTACCATCAGCTCTGGATCGATCCCAAGGACTCCTCGCACATGGTCCTCGGAACCGACCAGGGGACGACCGTCAGCGTGAATCGCGGGCAGACCTGGTCGTCGTGGTACAACCAGCCGACAGCGCAGTTCTATCACGTCGTTACCGACAACGAGTTTCCGTACCACGTTTACGGCGCGCAGCAAGACACCGGATCCATCGCTGTGCCCAACCGCACCGACCACGGCCTGATTACCGGGCGTGACTGGTTCATGGTAGGCGGCGGCGAGAGCGGTTGGCTGGCGCCCGATCCCGACGATGCGAATGTGCTGTATGCCAGCGGTGTCTACGGCGGCGTAATACGCTTCGATCGCCGCACGTCGCTGAGCCAGGACATCACGCCATGGCCGATGCCGAATTTCGGCAGCGAGATCAATCTGCGCAAATATCGTGGCCCGTGGACGCCGGTGCTGGTGCGCTCGCCCATCGAGAAACACGCACTGTATTTCGGCACGCAGTTCGTGATGAAGACTACCGACGGCGGCCTCCGCTGGCAGCAGATCAGCCCTGACCTGACCGGAGCGGTTGCCAACGCGCCGGCCACCGGCCCCGTGACCCCGCAGACCGCGAAAGAGCGCGGCTTTGGCGTGGTGTTCAGCATTGCCCCGTCGCCGGCGAACAAAGACGAGATTTGGGCGGGCAGCGACACTGGGCTGCTGCACCTGACGCGCGATGGCGGTAAGAGTTGGCAGGACGTTACGCCGCCAGGCACTGGCGACTGGAGCAAGATCGCGATGATCGAAGCTTCGCGATTCGATGCGGCGGTGGCCTACGTCGCTATCGACCGCCATCGCCTCGACGATCAGGCGCCCCACATCTACCGCACGCGCGATTATGGAAAAACCTGGCAGCCGATTATCACGGGCATTGCCGCCGATCACTTCGTCAACGCCATTCGCGAAGACACGGAGCGCAAAGGCCTGCTCTATGCCGGGACCGAACTCGGCATCTACGTTTCGTTCGACGACGGCGATCATTGGCAGCCGTTGCAGCTCAACCTGCCGGTCACATCCGTGCGTGACATCGCCATCCACGGCGACGATCTGGTCGTTGCGACCTATGGCCGGTCGTTCTGGATTCTCGACGACATCACGCCGCTGCGTCAGCTCGATGCGCAAAGCGACGCCGCGCGGCTGTACAAGCCTGCGACGGCGATCCGCGTCGATAACGATGTCTTCCTCGGCTCGCCGCTGCCGCCGGAGGAGCCAACGGCGAGCAACCCGCCCGACGGCGCGATCGTGGATTATTACCTGCCGTCGGCTGCGAAGAGCGTCGCGCTGGAGATTTACGATCCAGCGGGCAAGCTGGTTAGGCGTTATGTGAGCGGTGGGCGCAAGGAAGCGCCGCATGCGGCTCTGGCCATCGCCGATCGCTGGATTCCGAAACCTGCGGTGCTGGGGAGCGCGGCGGGCGCGCATCGCTTCGTTTGGGACTTGCGCTGGGCGAGTGCAGGTGCCAACGCCGTGTTCGAGGAAGAGGAAGGGCGCGGCGCGCCGAGAGGGCCGCGAGCTGTGCCGGGTGAGTATCAGCTCAAGTTGACAGTCGACGGCGCTGTCTTCAGCCAGCTGTTGAAGGTCGAAATGGATCCGCGCTCGCAAGCGACCTCCGCCGAATTAAACGAGCAGCTTTGGGTCGGTCTGGAGATCTTTGCTGAAGTGCAGAACACTCGCAGGACCCTCGCGCAGATCGCAGCGGTGAAGAAGCGGCTCGGCGAAATCGAGACGCAAGGCCTGAAGCAGCATCCTGAACTGCTCACTCAGGTTGCGGGCGCACAGTCGGCCATCAGCAAAGTCGAAAAGGGCGAACGGCCAGCGCCCGGCTCGATTGCAGGTCTGGAGTCAGCCAGCACAGGGCTTGGTGCTGCGTTGCGAGTGGTGGAGAGCGGCGACCGGGCCATTCCGTCGCAAGCGATGGACCTTTACCGCGAAGCGCACGGTGTCGCCGAAACGCAACTCGCGGCTTGGGAAAGCGTAAAGAGCAGTCAGTTACGCGAGCTGAACCGCGCGCTGGAGAAGGCCGGAGTATCGCCGGTACAGGTTCCCTGAGTCGGAGCATCAACGCTCGACGAGTTTCTGCAAGTCATCGAAGAACGCGGGATATGAGATGGCCACGCAGTCTGCATTGCGAATCAGGGTGTCGCCTTCGGCCCGCAAAGCGGCGATCGCGAACGCCATCGCAATGCGGTGATCGTCATCGCTCTCGATTTCCCCGCCGTGCAGCGACTGGCGGCCGGGTATGCGCCAGCCATCCTCTGTCTGCTCAACCTGCGCGCCCATCGCCTCCAGGTTGCGAGTGACGGCGCTAAGCCGGTCCGACTCCTTCACCCGCAGCTCGCCCGCATCGCGCACCTCCAGGCCGCCGGCGGTAAACGGAGCAACGGCCGCGAGCACTGGCAGCTCATCGATAAGCAAAGCGGTGAGGGCACCGGAGATCAGCACGTGCATTCCCTGCCCCGGCGTGAGCGCGATGGTTCCCACCAGCTCGCCGTGCTGCTCCTCGAGGCGAAGCATCGAAATGCGGCTGCCCATCGCGGCAAGGACATCCAGCAACGCGGAGCGGGTGGGATTCAGCAGGACGCCATCGATCACCAGGTTGGACTCGGGAAAGATTGCTGCCGCGCACAGGAAGAATGCCGCCGATGAGATGTCGCCCGGCACCAATGCGTCGAGCGGCTGCAAGATTTGCCCGCCGCTGATGCTGGCAGTATTGCCCGTCTTCTGCACCTCGGCTCCGAAGGCGCGCAACGCCAGTTCGCCATGATCACGCGTACGCACCGGTTCCTCCACGGTGGTCTTGCCTTCGGCCAGCAGGCCGGCAAATAACACTGAGGTCTTCACCTGCGCGCTGGCAACCGAGGGACGATACGCGATGCCGCGCAGCGTGCCGCCATGAATGCGCAGCGGCGCGCGGTCGCCGTTGGTGGTTTCAATCCGCGCGCCCATCTGCATCAGCGGCTCGATGATGCGCCTCATCGGGCGGCGTGACAGAGACGTATCTCCCACCAGCTCGCTGGTGAAAGGCTGCGCGGCGAGGATGCCCGAGAGCATGCGCATGGTCGAACCCGAGTTGCCGCAATCGAGCGCAGCACTGGGCGCGCGCAGCTCCCGACCGAGCCCGTGAATTCTAACGGCGCCATTCTCTTCGCGCTCGACTTCACAACCCAGCTCGCGCACGCAGCCTAGCGTGCTGGCGCAGTCCGCGCCGGGCGAGAAGTTATCGAAGCGCGAGCGTCCCGCCGCGAGCGCCGCCAGCATCGCATAGCGATGCGAGATCGATTTATCGCCAGGCACGCGCAGACTGCCGAGAATGTTGCGCGCCGGACGAATCACGATGGAGTTGGCTTCACTCATCTCAACTGGAGCCGAAGCTGGCCCCGTCCAAAGTTGCCCACGCTTCTCAATTTATATTTTGCGAATCGGCGCGTAGGCGTGGCCAACCTGCTTCAACAAACCTCATCTCACGAAATACCACGGTGCAAAACCGAGCCCGTGTCGAGCGTGAACAACCCGGGCCTGCTGCCATGGCAGACGCGCGGTAAGAAACACTCGCGAGATTCGGCAACAGGTGATGGCCATGGTTTCCCGGACCCGCGTCGCTACTCTGCTTCTGACGTGTTCGTTCCCTTGTCTTCTCGCGCGGGCACAAGCTCCCCAACCAGGGACGCAGGTGGGCGCTAGTATTGCCGCCCTTCAAGGCACAGTGCTCAATGCGGCCGGGCGCCCGGTCTCCGGAATTCACATCGAGCTGGACGATCCCAGCACGGCGTTGCCGGTGACTTCTACCTACACGCAGCAGGACGGCACCTTCGAACTGTACAACATCCCGAAGGGCAACTACGAAGTCGTCGCCGAGTCGGATAGTTCCCAGGTAAGCGGGCCAGTCGACATTGATGCGGAACGGCCCAGCCTGCAGTTGAAGCTGCCGAGCAGCACAGAGCGCTGCGAACGCCGTGGATGCGACCACGTCGGTTGCCCGCCTGCTGGTTCCTTCCAGGGCGGAGCGCATCTACAACCGTGCCTGTGCGCACTTCGCCGCCGGCAAGTACGAGCAGGCGGAGAAAGAGATCCAATCCGCGCTGCAGATTCATCCGGAGTACGGAGATGCCCTCACCCTGCGCGGAATGCTTGAGCTGCGTAAACCGGACCTCGAATCGGGCCGGGAGTCGCTGGAGCAGGCCATCAAAATCGACCCCAGCCAGAGCACCGCGTATATCGCGCTCGCTGCCGTCTACAACCATCAGGGCCGCTTTGACGATGCCATGCGGGTGTCGGAAAAAGTCTGGCGCTGGCGCCTCGAACCTGGCAGGCCTATCTGGAGATGGCCAAGGCGTCCATCGCCAAATCGATGTATCAAAGCGGGCTGAAGTTTATCCGGCAGGCCGAACGGCTTGGCGGCGGCGCCTTCGCGGAGGTCCATTTGGTGAAGGCCTACGCCTTGATACCGTTGAAGCTGTACAAAGATGCGCGGTACGAGCTGCAAGCCTCGTTGAAGCGCGAGCACGATGGTTCAGTGGCCGCCCAGGCGAAAAATGTATTGGCGCAGATGGAGGATCTGGAGAACGTGCAGAGCGCGTCCAATCGCTAAGCGCGCCTTCCGGCATTCCGCAATCTGCCCAGCGCTTGCTGGGCTTTTTGCTGCGCGCTCACCGGTGCCCGGCACGATTTACAATTTCGCCACGGGTGTTTGGGTTGGACAACAAAGCCATCGCGCACGTGTTTTACGAGACCGCCGACTTGATGGAAGTCAACGGCGACGATTCCTTTCGCATTCGTTCCTATCGTCGCGCCGCCGAAGCGCTGGAGGCGCATCCACAGCAGGTGTCGGAAATGTGCCACGAGACCAAGCGGCTGCTGGAAATCCCCGGCATCGGCAAGGGCATGGCGGCAAACATCCAGGAGCTGTGCCGCGCAGGCAAGCTGTCGCAGCATCAGGAGCTGCTGCAGAAATACCGGCCCAGCATGCTGGAGCTCTTGAAGATCCAGGGACTGGGCCCAAAGACCATTGCGCTGCTGTGGAGCGCGTTCCAGGTGAGTGACGTCGCCGGCGTGGAGAAACTCGCACGCGAGGGCAAGTTGCGCGAGTTGCCGCGCCTGAGCGCCAAGAGCGAGCAGAAGATCCTGAAGGCCATCGAGGACTATCGCCGCATCTCCGGCCGATTTCTGCTGGATGAGGCGGACCGTACGGCGGAGAAGCTGAAGGACCACCTGGCGCACATCAAAGGCGTGGAGAAGATTACGCCCGCAGGCTCACTGCGGCGCGGGCGCGAGACGGTCGGCGATCTCGACATGCTCATCACCGGCCCCTGCTGCGTCGATGATGGGCAGCGCGGCGCTCTGATCGATGAGATTCTGCGCTTCCCCGGTATCCTCGATGTGCTGGCCCGCGGCGAGAACAAGGTGAGCTTCAAGTTGCGCAGCGGTATGCAGGTGGATGTGCGCCTGTTGCCGCCGGACTCCTACGGCGCGGCGTTGCAATATTTCACCGGCTCGAAGAACCACAACGTAACGCTGCGGCAGCGCGCGCTGAAGATGGGCCTCACCTTGAACGAGTACGGCCTGTTTCGCCTGGAAGGCAACGAGCGCGTGGCCGGCGCCTCCGAAGACGAGATTTACGGCACGTTGAAGTTGGACTGCATCCCGCCGGAGATGCGGGAGAGCTACGGGGAGATCGAACTCGCGGCCGAGCACCGGCTACCGCGGCTCATCACCCTCGACGACATCCGCGGCGAAGTCCACATGCACACCGTCGAGACGGACGGGCGCTGCACCATCGACGAAATGGCCGAGGCCGCGAAAGAGCGCGGCTATCAGTACATCGCCATCACCGACCATTCCAAGAATCTCGCCTTCGCCAACGGCCTCGACGATAAGCGCGCAGTCGAGCACATCGCGCGCATCCGCGAGGCCAACGACCGCATCGGCGGCATCACCATCATGGCCGGCATCGAAGTCGATATCCTTACCGACGGCGAACTGGATCTTTCCGACTCGGTGCTGGAGCAGATGGATGTAGTGGTGGCGAGCGTACACTCGGCGTTCAATCAAGAGCCGCAGCAGATGACGGACCGCCTGCTGCGCGCGCTCGATAACAAGAATGTCTCGATCCTCGGCCACCCGACCGGCAGGCTGCTGCTACGCCGCGACGCTTACGCCTACGATATGGATGCGATACTCGCCGCGGCGCTGAAGAACCGCGTTGCCATGGAGCTGAACGCGTATCCTGATCGGTTGGACTTGAACGACCTGCACCTGCGCATGGCGCGCGAGCGCGGAGTGAAAATCGCGATCAACACCGATGCGCACCACACCTCGCATTTCGAAAAGATCAAGTACGGGATTCTTCAGGCGCGGCGTGCCTGGCTGACGCCGTCCGACGTGCTGAATACATTGCCGGAAGCGGAATTTCGCAAGGCGATGAAACACCAGTGGCCGGAAGTAGTGGCGGCAGGACAGTGAAGCCCACGGCCAGTCCACAATCCAGGTATTCCGGGCCCAGGCTTTCCGGGAGGCGAGAACGATATGGCTGATGAAACGAGTCCTCAACCGGCCGAGTCGCGTCCAGCGCGGCAGACGTCTTCCTACGATGAGTTTGGGACGGCGACGCGAAACTTGCCGCCAGCCGCGCCGGTGGCGATCGCGCTGGTACTCGTCGCCATTGCTATCGGGATCGTCGCGTGGACGCAGCGTGCCAAGCCCGCCGCGCAGGGGAGCATCGACGGCGCGTGGTTCAGCCAGCCTGCGAACATGCCCGACCCGATGATCCTGATTGAGGTCAGCGTCAGCAATGTGAGCCAGAAGCCGCTCTACATCAACACCATCAAGGCTGGGATCAAGACCGATCAGGGCGAGCTCTCGGACGATGCCGCCTCGGCCGGTGATTACGATCGTTATCTGCAAGCCTATCCCGATCTCGCCGGACACGGGCGTCCACTGCAAGTGGAGACGAAAATCCCGCCCGGAGGCGAGCAGAAAGGCACCGTGCTGGTGACGTTCCCCATTGGGCAACAACAGTTCGAGGCGCGCAAGGACCTCACCGTCACCATCCAGCCATACGATCAGAAGCCGATCGTGCTGCACGAGAAAAACGCCGCCGCGAAGTAGCGCATAGCCAGACATGAATATCGTCGTGATCGGCGGGACGCGCTTCATCGGTGCGGGCGCGGTGCGGCAACTGGTCGAGGCGGGGCACTCAGTCACGGTTTATCACCGCGGGCAGCATGCCGCGGAACTACCGGCAAGTGTGCGGCATGTGTGCCGGCCCGAAGCCGCGATGCCCGTGCGCAGCTTTCCTGCCGCGTTACTGACGCCGCAGCCCGACGTGGTCATTCACATGATTGCCATGGGCGAGGCGGATGCCGTTGCCGCGGTCGAGTTTTTTCGCGGACGCGTCGCGCGAATGATGTGGATCAGCAGCGGCGATGTCTATCTGGCCTACGGCCGCTTTACTGGCCTTGAGCCCGGTCCGGTTGAGCCTGGACTGCTGCGCGAGGATTCGCCCTTGCGCTCGGCGTTGTACCCGTACCGCGGTCCCGCAACACCGCCGGACGATATCGCCAGCATTTACGAGAAGATTCTGGTCGAGCGGGTGGCGATGTCGTGTCCGGACTTGCCGTGCACGGTGCTTCGCCTGCCAAAGGTTTACGGTGCGGGCGACAACGCGGACCTGGCGACGGTGTACGGCTTCCGCAAGCATCCCCAGTGGCGCTGGACGCACGGCTATGTCGAGAATGTCGCGCGCGCAATTGTATTGACGGCGATCTCTCCTGTAGCTGCTGGACGCATCTACAACGTCGGCGACGAGTACACGCCGACAATTGCCGAGCGCCTGGCCAAGTTGCCACCGTCGTCAGTGCCGATCACCTCGGACCCCAAGTTCAATTTCGAGCAGGACATCGCCTATGACACAGCGCGGATTCGCGAGGAGCTGGGATATTGCGAGCTCGTGCCCGAGGAAGAGGCGATGAGGACGGTTCTGGCTGCGGGCGCTTGAGCGTTCGCAGTTATCCATTCAGAAATTCAATCGTCTACGGCGTCACCGGTGTAGGCGCGTTCTTGGGCGTCGAGAGATACCCGGTGATGCTGTTCTTGTCAGCGCCGAATACCACCAGCTCATACAGCATGTGATCGCGCCCGGTGTAGAACTGTAGCGGCTCGTTCAAGGTGCGGTCTTTCTTCTCGATGGTGCGGTCGTCGGCGATGACGTTCAGGGTGAACTTGCCCTTCTTCGCGTCCACCTTCTTCAACTGCAAGCTGACCGTCGACACCGGCGTGCGCGCGCCTTTCGTGAGGGTGAAGTCGTAATAGTTGCGATCGCCCTTGTGCTTGAGGATTTCCAGTTCAGAGGCGTTATGCGCAATCAGTCCGCTGGCCACGCCGAGGTCGCCGATGGTCTTTTCCAGCTTCGCGTTGGTTGTCGCCAAGTCGGCTTGGGTCTTCTGAATGTCGGTCTTGGCGCTGCCCACATCCGTCTTCACGCCGGTGACCTCAGCTGTTGACGGCGGCCAGTTGCTGACCCTGATTTCTCTGCGCGGCCGCCAGGCGCGCCGAGGCAGCGGCAGTGGCCTGTTGTTGCTTCTCCAATTCGGCGGCACGTTCGGCCATCTGCTGCTTGGTCAGCCCGACCTCCGAGGTCAACTCCCGTTTTAACTCCGAAGTTGTCATGGCCAGCCGATTGTTCAGGTCGACCTGCTCGGCTTGCGTGGCCTGTACCTTCTGTTCCAGCGCGACAATCCGCGTGCGCATGTCATAGATCAGGTAGAGCGCCGCAATCACGCAAACTGCAGCGACGGCCAGACCGACGCCAATGAGGATGGAACGCTTGTCTACGCCTGATGGCTGCGGTTCGGGCTCGGGCTCGGTAATGCTGGTGCGAGCTTCTTGAGGAAACATGCAGGTCCTCCTGCTGATCTCAATTCTCCGGGAGCAGGAAATGGGTGTCAATCGGCAAGTTACTGTAGTTTGCATCTGGGACGCCCTGCGGTAAGAGAAGGTGTGGTCCGCTTCGCGGCCTACTGGCATTCGGAATGTGCTCCCGTAAGATCGGCGCCGTGCTGTGCTGCCCAGTCTAGAAAGCCTGCGGGTGCATTTCTTACTTGATTGAGGCTGGTAGCGCGTACGCTCTTGATCTGCTGCCACTTGATGTTGCTGAGGTCGGCGTGGCCGAGGTCGGACGAATCCAGGTTGACGCCGTCAAGCGTTGCGCCGTTCAGATTGGCGAAGCAGAGGTCGGCCTCAGACAGGTCTGCGTCTTGCAGGTTAGCGCTGGTGAGATTGCTGTTCCGAAAGTTCCCCGCCTTCAGGTTCGCGGCCATGAAGTTCGTATCTTGAAAATCGCTGTTGCGCGCATCGACGGCGTTGAGGTTGCTGCGCACCATTTGCGCGTGCGGCAAACGCAGACCCTGAAGAAATGCGCTGGAAACGTCCACTCCCACCAGCGGCACGCGGTCTTCATTCAGCTCCTGCAAGGCATCGACACGGCCGCCACTGCCGCCCTTGCCCTGGGCCGTGTTGATCACCTGCCACGCCTGATAGTGCTTCTGCTTCAGGCGATCGCCCGACTCACTGAAGTAGAAGATGACCGCGATGAGTATCGAAAAGCTGCCCAGATATTCGAGCACCTCGAGGAATGCCCAGCGGCTTAGTACGAATGCGAGCCAGTCGAAGCACCACTCAACGGCAACAAAGGGACGCAGCAGGAAATGATGTCTCCGCCAGCTTTGCCACGGTTCCGGACGGCTTCGGGGACTGTGCAGGATCATAAGTACGGTCACCTGGACGATCGCGTGAGCCGCGCTCGCCGCCCATGGTTAACGAAAATCGCCTACTCGGGTCTAACAACTATCTACTATCGCGTGACTCCAACTCAACTGCTTTGTCATCCAACTTCAATGCGTCAACCGCCGTCGCTGGGAAGGTGCCTCTGAAAACTCTGTTCATCCTGCCTTTATTGTTCGCTTCCGCCAACCCTGCATGCTCGCAGGTCTTCCATCCGAGTCAACCGGAAAGCGCCCCGCAGACGATCTCCGCCTGTGGCTCTACCATCGACCTGACGTTGAAGGGCGACACGCAGCAGATTTCTCAGGCCATTGTACTGAACTGGATTAATCGCGCCGCGGACGCGGTGTGCGCCTACTACGGGCGCTATCCCGTCCCGCACGTCAGCCTGAATGTCATCGTGGGCGGCCGGGCAGGCGTCCACGGCGGCGTCACCTATCCGGCGGAGAACGGCGCGCGGATAAGAATTTCGGTCGGCCCCGGCACCAGGCAGGAGCAGCTCAACGATGACTGGATGCTGACCCACGAGCTGATTCATCCGGCGTTTCCGTACATGAAAGAGAAACATCATTGGATCGAGGAAGGCATCTCGGTGTACGTCGAACCGATTGCTCGCGCGCAAGCCGGCCAGCTTTCCGTGACGCAGATGTGGCACGACATTGTTCGCGACATGCCGCAGGGCGAGCCGGAAGCTGGCGACGAGGGGCTCGACCACACGCACAGCTGGGGACGCACCTACTGGGGCGGCGCGATGTTCTGCCTTGTGGCCGACGTGCGCATCCGGGAACAGACCCACAATCGCAAAGGCCTTCAGGACGCGCTGCGCGGCATTGTGGACGCCGGCGGCAACATCGACGAAGACTGGCCTATCGAGCGGGCCTTCACTGCGGGCGACCAGGCGACCGGGACGACGGTGCTGATGGACCTGTATCGCGAGATGCGCGACAAGCCCGCGCCTGTGGACCTCGACGCCCTGTGGCAGAAGTTGGGGATCCAGCGCCAGGCGAACGGGGCAATCGAGCTGGTTTCCCACGCGCCGGACGCGGACATTCGCGAGGCCATCACGAAGCCTCGAAAGGTCGAGACGCCGCGCGCGCAGCTCCAGACCAACGTGCCGCGCTGAAGAACGCCGCAGCCAGCAATCCGAAAACTGCCCCGCAAGCAACCGTGATTAGCGGAACGGCGAAGAAGCGGCGGTTCCAGTTCGCGCCGACGCGGACCTGCTTGGGATACCTGGGATCGTAGCGAACAGCATGGCGGCTACCGACCGGAAATTCGGCAGCGCGTCGCATCGTCTCCTGGTAGTTGCTGCTCTGGAAGGTGGTCAGTTCGGTTGTGACCGGCTGGCCGTCGACCACGTAAGCGATCTCGATGTGCGCGGAATAGAGCTGGTCGTGTCTTCCAGCGGGCTCGGTGACGACCTCACTGTGAGTGACGACCGCCTGCCGCACCGGCCACGAGCGCAGCACGCGAATCTGCCCCCAGAACAGCGGGAGGCTCAGGATGACAAACAGCGCGAAGACAATGAGGCAGGCCACGCTGATGAGTTGCAGGGTGCCGCGGCGCTGATCAGTTTTTTCAACCACAGAGACACAGAGGCACAGAGGAAACAAAGGCGGGCGAGATACCCTTTAGCGAGCAGCCGACGTCTGGCACAGATTCCTCAGTGTCTCAGTGTCTCTGTGGTAAGGACAGCTTGCCTCGGATTGGCTACACCGCTGCGCTCCAGTTCTTCTCGTTCCGTTGTCACCTTCTTCATGCGCAGCAGAATCTGCGCGAGATAGCCGAGGTAAATAATCCAGGCCACAGTGTAGGCAGCCTTTAAGTACACAATCGAGTTCATTACGCTACCCCCTTCAATGCGGCTTGCGCATGCGCGGATTCCAGCGCGATCTCCTGCATCTGCAACTTGTAACGCAGCACCAGGAAGACGATCCCCATCACCGTGAATGCCGCCAGATTGGTGAGGAACACGTGCGCCATCGCGGGGTCGAGCCCGGAATTCGCGCCGCCGCCCATTACCGGCGACGGATGCTGCGTGCGGAACCAGCGGATCGACATGTACACGATGGGCACGTCGGCAAAGCCGAAAATCGCGAATGCCGCGGCCAGCACCTGCGTCTGGCCTCCGGCGGAAAAGCGCCGCAGCACCAGGTAGCTCACGTAAATCAGCCAGAGGACGAGCGTGGTGGTCAGGCGCGCATCCCAGGTCCACCAGATGCCCCAGACGGGCCGCGCCCATAGCGGGCCGGTGATCAGCAGCACGGTGCAGAAGACCACGCCGACCTCCGCCGATGCTGCCGCAAGGGCGTCGCTGGCTGTGCTTCGCTTCCACAGATACACCGCCGAGGCGAGAAAGTTGATGAAGAAGCACAGCCCGGCTACCCAGCCGGAGGGCACGTGGTAATAGAAGATGCGCTGCACGTCTCCCATGGTCCGCTCGGTGGGGGCCACTGCGAGAGCCAGGTAGGACGTAATCCCGAGAAGGACGACGATGAGTAGAACAGAGATGGGTGCGAACTTTTTCATTGCATTTACATCCGTTATTCAGCGTTCAAGACGGTCTCGAACAGCAGCAGGCAGATCGCCGTGAAGACAATATCGTAAACCGCCAGCAGCTTGATCCAGAAGTCCGGCGAGGCTTCGCCGGTCAGGATGGACGTCGTTGCGTCCACCATGCCCAGCAGCGCCGGAATGGAGATTGGGAAAAGGATTAGCGGCAGCATGATTTCGCGGCTGCGGGTGCGGATGGAGAGCGCGGCAAAGAACGTCCCGTTCACCACCAGCGCCCACGTCCCGAGCAGGGCCACGACGATCAACTGCCATACCGGCCCGACGGAGCGCAGCTCGTAGAAGATCACGAACAGCGGCGCCATCAGGCACTCAAGCACAACAACGAAGAGGAAATTGCCAATGGTCTTCGCCAGGAAGAGCGCGTTGGGCGGGGCCGGCGAAACGCGATAGGCGTCCAGCACCTGATTGCGCAACTCGCGCGCCCACGTCTGATTCAACGCGACCACCGCGGCGAACAGGAACGCCACCCAGATCAGGCCGCCGGCGATTTGCCGCGACTGCTCCGCCGTCGGATTGAAGGCGAAGCTGAAGATGACGACCACCAGCAACGCGAAGAACAACATGGAGTTGATGGCGTCTTTCGAGCGCCATTCCATGCGCAGGTCTTTCATCAGCGTGGTGCGCGTGATGGCCGTAACCTGCCCTGAGCTTGCCGAAGGGGTGGTCATCGAGTCGTCCTCAACTCCGCAGCAAGCGCCGCATCAATGTGGAGCGTTGGTTCGCGCCTGACGATCTGCCCGGCCGCCATGTGCACGAACTCGTCGGCCACGCCTTCCATCAGTTGCGCCTGGTGCGTGACTACGAAGATGGACTTGCCGCGGTCGCGAACGCGTCCCAGCACAGCGGCCATGTCGCGCGCCGAATGCACGTCCACGTTGGAGAACGGTTCGTCCAGCAACATCAGCTCGGGATCGTGCAGGACGGCCCTCGCCAGCGACAGCCGCTGCCGCATGCCTTGCGAGTACTGGCCAACACGGCGCGTCAACCCGGGATCCAGTCCCACCATCAGCATGGCGTTGCGGCTGACACTGTCATCGTGAATGCCATACAGCCCGGCGAAGTAACGCAGGTTTTCCATGCCGCTCAGTTCGTCATAGAGCAGCGGCGCATGTCCCATGTAGCCGACGCGATGCGCAACCTCGCGGGCCTTCTTCGCGCCCAGCAGTGTGCAGCTTCCCTGGCTGGGCTCCATCAGCCCGGCGACGATGCGCAGCAGCGTGCTCTTCCCTGCTCCGTTGTCGCCCAGAACAACGTAAAGGCGCCCGGCGGAGAACGAGTCGGAGATATCGCGGATGGCGGCGAAGCGCCCAAAAAACTTCACCAGGTTTTCGAGGACGATGACAGGCGTGGAGGATGGTGCGGTTGCGATCAACGGTTCCTTAAGCTACAGCCGTTCTCCGATGCGAATTGGATACTACAGCGCCGTGGCTACGTGGTTCCCTGGTTCGCCGGCGCAGCCCCTGGCTGTCCACCCTGTTTAGGAGCGTACTTCGAGGCGCACTTGGCCTGGATGTTGGTAGCGTGGAAGATGCCATCGCGCCCAAACTTGCCCTCGGCCAGCGCCTGTGCGTTGTCCTTGAAAGTGTCCGGCGGAGCTTCTGTACCGCTGTAGACGACCGGCAACGTGCGGTTCTCCTCCACCAGCATGAACTCCAGGTGCGTGCCCTGGCGCTTGATGGAGCCCGGCTCAACATTGCCGGCAACGCGCAGCCGCTTACTGTAGGCGCCGTTGCCCATGCCGTTCAGTTCCTTGATGGTCACGTAGTAGCTCTTGCTGTCCTGCACGCCGGTGTAGGCCAGATACCCCAGCGCAACGACGATTACCGCCATCACCGCGCCGAAGCGAACGTACCTGCGTCCCTGCTCAGACATAATGCTGCCAATACCCTTCTCACGCAGCCGGGCCGCGCGACACTGCTTTAGGATAGCTCGATTGCGCTCACAATGCCATGTGACTTTAGTCACAGAAGACCGTGAGGGCTGCGTCTCCGCTCCAGCGGCGGGCCGGCAAATTGTGCCAAATCGACGTCGAACCGCTACGATATAACAACCACGTTTTCGGGGAGGCGCTTTCCGGCGCAGCCAATTTTTGCGGAACTTTAAGTCCTAGCCCGCTGAATTATGGATGGAAGCGAGATCACGACCACCACTGAGGTGAAGTTGCTGCCCGATTTGACCGACGAGCAACTACTGGCGCAGGCCCTGGCCGGCGACGAGGAGGCGTTTACCGCCCTCTATCGACGGCGGCAAGGCCCGATCTTCCGGTTCGCGATGCACATGAGCGGCTCTACCCAAATTGCCGAGGAAGTCACGCAGGACGTTTTCATTTTCCTGCTGCAACGGGGCGCGGATTTCGACCCCACTCGGGGAGCACTCGGTGCTTATCTCTTCGGCGTGACGCGCAACTACGTGCGGCGGGCGTTGGAACGCAGCTATTCCGAGAACGCGCTCTCGAGCTCGGTTGAAGACGAGGCGGCCGCGCTGATGACGCACTGCGATCCCGGCGAAGGAATGGCTCGGCATCAAGTCTCCACCGCCGTTTGGAAGGCAGTGCTCTCGTTGCCGGAGCACTATCGCGAGGTGGTGGTGCTGTGCGACTTGCACGAGCAAAGCTATGCCCAGGCGGCGGAGGCGATGGGATGCGCCATCGGCACCATCCGCTCGCGGCTGCATCGGGCGCACGACATGCTCAGCAAGAAGCTCCAGCGATCGGCGGCAGTGGCGCCAGGGATCTCGGGTATTGCGGCGAGGTGCGTGTCATGACATGCCGTGAGTTCAAACATATTGCGGCGTCTTTCAACCTGCGGGAGTTGGCCCAGCAGCAGGACGCTCCCATGTCGAACCATATACAAAGTTGCTCGGCCTGTGAGGCCTGGATGGAGAAGCAACGCAGCCTGAATGCATCACTGCATACGCTGCGGATGCGAACCGCCGGCCTGGAGGCTGGCCCGGATGTGGAAGGGGCGCTGCTTCGCGTGTTCCGGCAGGGGACTCCGGTGGCGAACGTATCGACGGCGACTGCGCAGCTTGCAGTTGTCGCTGGAACGCGTGTGGCCGCTGGAGTAAAGGAACCGAAGACTCAGGCAGCGTCCCGCTCCACGCCATTTGCCCTGCGGTTGAGCCGGTTCTTCGAGGTCGGCGCCTATGCCGCCGTCGCTGCGGCAATTGTGATTGCTATCTTCCTGGGCCTGCATCTGCTGCGGCAGACGCACAGTCCGGCGCCCATGCAGAGCCAGACGATTCCGGCGTCAACCGCGCCGGAGGTCATGCAAAGCGGCTTGTCTTCACAGACAGCATCCGTTAGCACAGCCAAAGTATCGCCGAAGCGACACGAACTCACGGGCAGGCGGCTGGTTGCCGAGTCCAAGGCTGTGCAGCAGCAAGCGCCGGCCGTCGCCTCCAGCAATGCCGTCTCCGCTGACGCTTCGCAAACTGATGCCGAGGCAGGCTACGTGGCGCTGATGTTTTGCGATCCACTGAGCTGTGCCAGCGAGACCCAGGTGGTGCGCATGGAACTGCCGGCTTCAGCGGCCGGTCAGCCGGAAGTGGCGGACGTAGTTGTCGGCTACGACGGGCTGGTGCGCGCCGTACGGTTTGTGAACTGAAGTTAGTGGATGTTGGTTAGTGGATAGGGGATAGAAAGGCCGAACACTTTTAGGCTCGCTGTCCACCATCCACCTGCCACCAGCCACTTCAAGGGAAAGGAACTGAAACGAATGAGGAACCTGGGCAACAACCTACGATCTGCATTGAGCTTGCTCACTTTCACAGCGGCGCTCGTCGTTCTCTCGGGGTTGGCGTTCGCGCAGAGTGAGCTGGCACCTCCGCCCCCGGGCCCGGGTATGGCCATCATGCAAGGTCCGCACATGGGCGGCGCCTTCTTCCATGAGGAAGTCGGCCTGGGCGCAAACAAGGTGATCGCCGGCGCTCCGATGACGGCTACGGTCACCGTAATCCACGACAGCACGTTTTCAGACGGCAACACGATACATACTGACAATATAAGCACGGAATACCGTGACTCGCAGGGCCGCGTCCGCCGTGAGGTCCCGTTCAAACTGGTCACCCCTGCGACCGGGGCCACGCAGGGGACGATGATCATCATCACGGATCCGATCGCCGGCAAGCGCTACATTCTGAATCCGCAGAACAAGACGGCGCACGAGATGCCGCTGCATACGCCCGGGCATCCTGGCAATGCCAATGGCGAACCGCCCACGCCACCAGCCGGGGAGAACGTCGCGACGGAGCAGTTGGGAACGAAGACCATCCTTGGACTTCAGGCCCAGGGCACCCGTGTGACCCGTACCATCCCTGCCGGTCAGATTGGCAATGCCAAGCCGATCTCAGTGGTGACTGAGCGCTGGGTGTCGACCGACCTGCAGGTTCCCCTGAGCATGACCCACAGCGATCCGATGACGGGCACCATCACCAGTACCGTGACCAGCGTCACGCGCGGCGAACCCGATGCTTCCCTGTTTCAGGTGCCATCGGATTACAAGATCGAAGCCGGAAAGCCTGGCGACGTGATGTACATGAAAGCCAAGCCGTAGACAGCAACAACGCCTCTCATTTGCTTGCGGAGGTCCCATGCCCCGGGACCTCCCTTTTTCTTGCACCCCTAGACCAGCGCGGTTTCCATCTCCTCAAGTATCTGCCGGGCGGCTTTCGCCGGGTCGGCGGCCTGATAAATTGGCCGTCCGACACCCAGGTAGGTTGCGCCGGCTTCGATCGCCTCGCGCGGCGTCATCACCCGGGCCTGGTCTCCGATGTCGGCGCCCGCGGGACGAATCCCGAGCACGACAATGGCGAAGCCCTCGCCTAGCTCGCGACGCAGCGCACTGGCCTCCTGCGCCGAGGCGATGATCCCGCCGCAGCCGGCATTTCTCGCCAGCGCCGCCAACCGCAGTACCTGGGTGCGGACGCTGCCGGAGACGCCAATTTCGTCCATGTCGGCATCGGACAGGCTGGTCAAGACCGTGACCGCGAGCACCAGCGGCTTGGTCGCCGACTGTGCCGCCGCCTCGACCGCCGCCCGCATCATCTTGCTGCCGCCGGAGGCGTGGACGTTCAGCATGGTGACACCGAGGCCGGCCGCGGACTTTACCGCCTCGGCAACCGTGTTCGGAATGTCGTGGAACTTCAGGTCGAGGAATACTTTACGGCCGGAGGCGACGAGCTCGCGCACGAGCTGCGGCCCTTCAGCGGTGAAGAGCTGTTTGCCGACCTTGTAGATATTGACGCTTTCGCCAAGAGTCTGGATGATCTGGCGGGCCTGGGCGGCGCTAGGGACGTCAAGCGCCACGATGAGCCGGTCTTTTGCTAGCATCGGTTCCCAGTTTACATCACCTCAAACAGCACACTTCGGGCCTGCCCCGGGCAAGACCCAAAGGGCTGCTTTAAGGATCGTGAACCGATTAGGACAGGATTACTGCGGCCCGAGATTGTCTGCAAGTTCAGGAGTTTGCAGGACTTCCAGGCGCACGCGATCAACCCCGCGCATTCCCAGAACCTTCGCCGCTTCGTAAGACAGGTCAATGATCCGGCTGGGCATTACCGGCCCGCGATCATTGATGCGGACCACAACAGTCCGGTCTGTCTTCAAATCCGTAACCTTGACCCAGGAACCAATCGGCAGGCTGCGATGAGCAGCCGTCAAGTCAAACATGTCGTACGCTTCGCCGCTTGCCGTCTTCTTGTTCTGGAAGATGCGACCGTACCACGAGGCCCTCCCGACCTGGGCCTTTTTGGCCGGCCGGGGTGGCTTATGTCCCTGAATTTGTCCTGGGGCCCCTTTTTGCGAATCCGGTGTGCTATTACCGGGTGCCGCGCCCAACGCGGTGGCGAATACTAACGTCGCCGCAACCGGGCCGAGTACTCGTAACATTCAGACACCTCTCATCGTTAAAGTTGGTCCTCCCTGACAGGATGTTGAAAGTCTTTCAAAGGGGGAACGAGGTGTCAACCTCTTAACACCCTAGTGACCAAATCGTAACTTGCCAACACCTCGAGGCTTGTGCTTACCGGTTTGTCGCAATGTATAGCACCTTTGAGCCATCCGCGTGTTACCGCGAATCGCCGCAGAGCTGCCCGGAAGTTCTCCCTAAGGATGCAGCCGAGCGGGTGAGGGCACGCGACGGCGCCTTTTCGAGGCCGACCGGCCAGTGCTGCTTCACACAAACTTGCCCGGCAGGGGCTTGTTGGGGTCGGAGTAGTCGTAAAAACCCTTGCCCGACTTGCGCCCCAGCCAACCGGCCATCACCAGGCGCTTCAGCAGCGGGGGCGAGGCGAAGCGGCGCTCCTTGAACTCGTCGTACATGACGTGGGTGATGTAGTAGGTCGTGTCGAGTCCGACGAAGTCCAGCAGGGTGAACGGCCCCATGGGGTAGCCGCAGCCCAGCTTCATGGCCTCGTCGATGTCGGTGATGGAGCCGACGCCTTCTTCGTAGGCGCGGATGGCGTCCAGCAGGTAGGGCACCAGCAGCCGGTTGACGATGAATCCGGTCTTGTCGCTGGTGCGCACCGGGACCTTGCCCAGTCGCTTGCCGAACTCGACTGCCGCGTCGTAGACGTCAGGCGCGGTCGCGATGGTCTTCACCACCTCAACCAGCTTCATCATGGGCACGGGATTGAAGAAGTGCAGGCCGATGAAGCGCTCGGGGCGCTTGGTCGCGGTCATCAGCTCAGTGACGGAGATGGAAGAGGTGTTGGTGGCAAAAATCGCGTCCTTCTTCACGATAGCGTCGAGCTGGGCGTAGGTCTTCCGCTTTTCGACGACGTTCTCGATGATGGCCTCGATGACGATATCGCAGTCGGCCAAGTCCTGCATGTTGGTCGTGCCCTTCAGCCGCGACTGCGCCTGGCTCTTCTGCTCGGCGGTGAGGCCGCCCTTCTCCGGCCCACGATCGACCAGCCGGGAGAGCGACTTGTCGATTCCGGCAAAGCCTTTGTCGAGAAACTTCTGTTCCTGCTCGAGCACGGTGACGTTGAAGCCCGCCGTCGCCGCAACCTGCGCGATTCCGGAGCCCATCAAGCCACAACCCAGTACGCCGACTTTCTTGATGTTCATGACACTTCCCTTTCAGATAAATATGGGCATTCAGCCCAATAAAGCGGATGAGTTCACCACGGAAGCACGGAACACACGGAATTTTCGGGAATGTTCACCGTTGTAAACCCTGTGAGATCCCGAAAGAAAGACAAAAAAATCCGTGTATTCCGTGCTTCCGTGGTGAATACGTCTTTCTACTGCCCGGAAACCAGCGGCAGCTCCACATAGCTTTCCTGGCCCGGAGCGTGATAGATGCGCTGCGTCGCCTTCTTGTAGTCGCCCGGCTTGGCCCAGAAGATGTTCTCGACAAACGTCTGCGGATTGCGATCGTAGAGCGGGAACCAGCTCGACTGCACCTGCACCATGATCCTGTGCCCGGGCAGGAAAACATGGTCGGCGGTGGGCAGCGCGAACTGGTACGCCAGCGGCGTGTCGGGCGTGATCGCCTTCGGCTGGCTGAAGCTCTCGCGATAGCGTCCGCGGAAGATGTCCGCCGAAACCATCAGCTCATAGCCGCCCATCTTCTTGTCGTCGGCCACTTGGTCGGGATAAACGTCGATCAACTTCACCACCCAGTCCGAGTCCGTTCCGCTGGTGGAGGCGACGAGATGCGCGACCGGCTGGCCGGCGATCTTGACCGGCGCGGTTAGCTTGTCGGAGACGAAGGACAGCACATCCGGGCGCGCTGAGGGGTTGCGCTGATCAGTCACCAGCCACGTCGGCCAGGTCGCGTCCTCGCCATATCCGAATGGCTGGATCGGCCGCGGCAGGTAGGTGACCGGCTTGGCCGGATCAGAGACGTACTCTTCATATTGGGCGCCACCCGATTGGGGAGCGTCGAAGCTCGCCTTGAATCCCGGCTCCAGGTAGAGCCGGGTCGCAGTCACCGTGCAGCCCCTTGGACACCCGGCGGGCCACGCCGGCAGGCGCAGCCATCTGTTCGTCCCTGTTTCATACACCGTGACGGGCGCGATGTCGGCCTTCGGCGCACCGTCTTTCAGATATTGCGCCAGAAAGGGCGCCAAGAATCTGCTCGCGAAATTCCTTCGCCGTATCGCGGGAAACTTGAGCGCGCCCAGACTGCTGCCCTCACTGATTTCCTGCGCGTGGTGCCACGGCCCCAGCACCAGGTAGACCATGTTATTGTTTTGTCTTTCGGCTTGATGGCACGATAAACCGCCAGGTGCGCCGTAGATGTCCTCCTGGTCCCAAAGGCTGTGCACCAGCAGCGTCGGCACTTTTAGCGGTTGCGCCGCGAGCAATTTGTCGACCGCCTGGTCCTGCCAGAACTCGTCATACTCGGATGCGCAACTAGCTTTACTCCAGAAGCCGACCTGGTCGAGCCCGTGAAGGCGGCCCATCTCGCCCGCCGAGCCTGCGGCCATCCAGGCATCGTAATCGTCCGCGTAAGCGTTCCACCACGGGGGCCCTCCGTCCGGGCGGCTTCCTGTTGCTGAAAGTAAATCAGCATCTGCTCGCGGAAGGCGCCGTTGTGAAACCAGTCGTCGCCCATCCAGCCGTCCACCATGGGGTTCATGGGCACGACGACCTTCAGCGCCGGGTGCGGATTGATCATCGCCATCAGCGTCGTCCAGCCGTCGTAGGAGATGCCGAGCACGCCCACCTTGCCGTTGCTCTCGGGCACGTTTTTAACTAGCCAGTTAATCTGAATCGTAAACATCGGTGGAGTCGTCGACGGGCGTGGGATTCAGCGGGCCACGCGGCGGCCGGTTCATCAGGTAGTCGCCTTCCGAGCCGAACTTGCCGCGTACGTCCTCGACGACGCGAATGTAGCCGCCCTGCACGATCACATCAGTGGCATTGTCGTAGCCCTGGAGGATGCTTGCCATGTTCGGACTCGAGCGTGTGGCTGACCTGCGACTCCGCGTTGTAGGGCGTAAGCGTCATCAGCATGGGAGCGTTCTTCGCGCCCTTAGGGATGACGATGACCGCGTGCAGCTTCACCCCATCGCGCATGGGCATCATCACATCGCGCTTTTCGTAATTGAAGTTGGTGGTGACCTGAGTGAAGTGTGCGGGGATCTCGCTGGGCAGCTGCGGGTATTTCGGCGGCGTGCGGCGAAGCGCCTCCTTAGGCGTTTGCGCGAGGCGGAAGGTACGGCAGAGCAAAGCACCAACAATGCGGAAGTGAGCGCAACACGACCAGTGCTTCGGACACGAGCATCAGCGAACGTTCCTCCAAGCCGCTAAGGATATTGATTTGCCTACCGCCATGCAAACCATGCCGAGCCGTCGAATGACCCGGCCCGAGATGCGGAGCAGGAATTTTCAGTTAGCCGAGCTGCCGAGCCCGCAAACGCCTGAATCAACCGGACGAGCCACGGCAATGGCGGTGAGCTCGGTCAGCCCGGCAACTCTCCTTTCAGAGCTGCGACGGGGCAGGAGAACGCCATCTAAGGCAATGGATAGGGCCCGTATAGGGTGGCGAGCAACCGTCTATGGGCGCTCTTCTCCATCTACTAACCGTACCACGACAGCTGAGTTCGGAGTTGCGATGTTCGTTCCCCACGCCTCGCCATCATCATCGCCTGCTCAGCCCGATCGATCTGTCCGCGGCGGACAAGGAAGTTCGCATCAGCATCCCCAAGCGCACCAAGCCCACGCCAGTGCAGAAGCTGAACCAGGAAGGCGTGAAGGAGCTCCAGAAGCGCGCATACAAGAAGGCCAAGGCGCACGTTCTACAAGGCGTATCTCATCGATCCCAACGATCCCGTTCACGCTGAACAACCTGGGCTACATCGCCGAGCTCGAGGGTCAGGCCGACCGCGCCGAGCGCTACTACAGCCTGGCGCAGGCGCAGGGTTCCGACGCCATCGTCTACAAGTCGACGGAGCGCGCCGCCATCGGCAAGCCTGTCGACCAGATTGCCGGCAACGCCGCCGACAGCAAGATGCAGGTGAACCGGATCAACGTTTATGCCATCGGACTGCTGCGGAAGGACCAGGCGCCCGAGGCGGACGTCGCGTTGCAGAAGGCGCTGAAGCTCGATCCGCAGAATCCCTTCACGCTCAATAATCTTGGCTATGCCCGCGAGAAAGAAGGCGAGCTGGAGCAGGCGTACAAGTTCTACTCCGAGGCGGCCGCCCAACACTCCGACACGCCGATCGTCGTGAGCATGAAGCAGCAGTGGCGCGGCAAGCCCATCAGCGAGATCGCGGAAGCCAACGCCAACAAAGTCCGCAACCTGATGGAGCACGAGCAGAGCGTGACCGCGAAGGTCGCCCGCCTCAACACGCGCGGCGTCGCCGCCATTAATCGCAACGACTTCAAACTCGCCAAGCAGTACTTCCAGGAGGCGTACCAGCTCGACCCGAAGAACGCATTCGCGCTGAACAATATGGGCTATCTGGCCGAGATCGACGGCGACCGCGAGACCGCCGACTTCTACTACGACAAGGCGCGAGAGGCTGACCAGTCGAGCATGAAGGTAGCGTATGCCTCGCGCAAGGACGTTGAGGGCATGAAGCTGGCGGCAGTGGCGAACGACAGCGACAGCGCAGTCAACAAGGCCATCGACGAAGCTGCGGCACTGCGCCGCGCCGAAGGCGGCCCGGTGGTGCTGCGCTATCGCAACAATCAGCCGGTGATGGAGCCGGCGACTCCGCCAAAGCCCATCGCGACGGCGAATCCCACACCCGAACCTCCGCCGAGCGGCAATCGAGATTTTGCAGCCCTTGCCGGAGAACGAGCAGCCGGGAGCGGCGCAACCAAATGGGCAGCCGCCTGCCGCTCAACCAAACGGGCAGCCAGCCCAGCCGCCGCAAGGCAATGCTCCCGCGAATTTAAATGGAGGCTTGCTGATGCCGCTGCCCGACAACGAGCAGCCGCCAGCGAGTCAGCCCAATGCGCAACCGCCTTCGGGACAGCCGGCCAACAACGCACCTCAGGGCGGCATCATTGAGCCGCTGCCGGACAACCAGCAACCACCGTCGGCACAGCAACCGCAAGAGCAGCCGCAGTCGAATGTGCCGCAACCACCGCAATCGCAGCAGCAACAGCCGCAAGGGCCGGTGGTGCATCGTCCGCCGCAGGCCCAGCAGAACAACACTCCGGCGAACTCCAACGGCGGAATCCTGATGCCGCTGCCCGACGATCAGCAACCGCCCGCAGCCAAGCAGCCGCAGCAGTAGAGCGGTCGCATCATCCGAAGTGATTCACCGGCCCAACTCCCTTGCCCAGCGGGTACGCCGACAGGATCGCGCGGCGAACGTACGCCTTCGCGGCGGCGACGGCGTTTCGTAAGTCGTCCCCCAGAGCCAGCCGGCAGGCGAGTGCGGTTGCGAAGGCGCAGCCTGTGCCGTGCGTGGAACGTGACTCAATTCGCTCACCCGAAAATACCTCCTCCTCGATTTTTCCCGAGCGCCGGTCGCTCAGAAAGTCGTTGGCCGGAGCCAGATGCCCACCTGTGATGATCACCGCCTTTGCCCCAAGGTCATGCAGCGCGGCGGCTAATCGGCGTATTTCGGGAAGGGCCGCGTCCCATTCGGCGTTGTCGGCCACCGGTTCAGTCCGCGCCAGAATCGCCGCCTCCTGAATGTTGGGAGTGATCACATCGCACAGCGGCAGCATTTCCCGGAGCACGTAAAGCCCGCGCTCGTCCAGCAGCGGGGTACCCGAAGACGAGCGGACCACCGGATCAATGACGACATTCGGCGGCTTGTGCGAGTCGAGAAATGCGCCCACAACGCCTGCAATCTTGCTGCAACCAAGCATCCCAACTCGAACGGCGGCGATGTCAAAATCTGCGAACAAGTCCTCGAGGGTGTTGTCCACGATGTAGGATGGCTGGGCCTCGATCCCGAAGACGCCTTGCGTAGTCTGCACCGTCACCGCAGTGATGCACGTGACCGCGTAGCAGCCCATGGCAGCCGCTGTCTTCACGTCAGCGGTCACCCCGGCGCCCGAGGAAGGATCGTAGCCCGCAATGCTGAGAATCACCGGTGGCGTGCGCATGTCCAGACTCTATCAAAGCTGCATCTCAGACAACTCGCGGCACTCTTACGGCCGCTCCACGGTTGATGCGAGCCGCTCTTTTGGCATCCTAACCCTGTATGAGCCGACGCTGGTGTTAGGCTTCTGCCATGACTTCTGACGAAGACAAGGACCGCAAGCAGAGCCCCGCGGCGGTCTGGGCGCGCTATTCTCAGATCGCCTTCATCCTTCCCGCGGCGGTGGTTGTCGGCCTCCTGCTGGGCAAGCTTTTCGACTATTGGTTCCACACCCACTGGATATTCCTGGCGGGTATCATCGTCGGCGCCGTCGCAGGTTTCGTCGATATCATTCGCACCGTCATGCGTGGCTGAAACGCCGCCGCACGCATGAAACAAAGCTGAACTTCCGCTCGCTACGCCTATAACCTGCGATACATTGTTTCCAACCGATGCCGCTACCTGTCACAAGCGTCGCGGATTACCTCGACCGCGCGCTGCCGCGCATACGACGGATCATGCTGGTGCTGGCGGCTGCCGGAACCGTCGCCTCTCTCGTGCTCTTTCCCTGGGCGGTCGCGGCCGGCTTTGTCGTCGGCGCGGTGATCTCGTACCTGAATCAACATGGGCTGGAGCGGGCCATCGAGGCGCTGGGCGAGCGAATCGCCAACCAGCAAAGTCGCGAGCGCGGGGGCGACGATCTTGTTCCGCGCGGTGATGCGCTACGTGCTGATCGCCGGCGGGGCCTATGCTATATTTAATGTTTCCCTCGCAGCGCTTTTCGGCTTTCTCGGAGGCGTGTGCCTGCCGATTGCGGCCATGGCCTGCGAGGTCGCAGCCGAAGTTTTCGTCATGTTGCGGCGCGGAACCTGATTTTCCGAGCGCTATTGAGCTGGTTTGGGTGGAGTACGCCTTCAGGCGTACATGTACGCTGCAGGTTTAGATTGCGCTTTAGCGTCTGAGGTAAGGTCTGTTACCTCAGCGGCTAAAGCCGGCTTCCTTGTTACTGAGCGATGCACCGCTGAAGCGGTGCTCCACCCTGCGGGTCTTCATTCATGCACGAACAACTTTGGTTCACCGCATTCCTAAATAGGTACTTTGCCGGGCTGGCCAACGCCATCCTCGCCGCATTTCATCTTCGCGCCCCCTATCCCGAGGCCCCCATTCCAAACTGGCTGTCGCCATGCAGATCCTGGTCTTCCTGATTCTGCTGGTGTTCTTCATCCTGGTGCGCGCGCGGCTTTCGGTGGACAATCCCGGCCCGTTGCAGCAGACGATGGAAGGCATCAACTCGTTCATCGTCGACCAGAGCCATGAAGTTATCGGGCACGGCTACGAGCGGTATGTGGGCTACCTGACGACGCTGGGGCTGTTCATTCTCGTGGGCTGCTTCATCGGCCTGATACCCGGATTTGAAACCGCGACGGCCACGCCTCCGTGCCGCTGGGCTGCGCGCTGGTCACATGGTTCTACTATCATTTCCACGGCATCCGCTTGAACGGTTTCGGCTACATCAAGAACTTCATCGGCCCGGTGTGGTGGCTGGCGCCGCTGATGTTGGTCATCGAGATAGCCAGCCATCTGGCGCGCATCTTGTCGCTCACCATTCGTCTTTTTGCCAACATGTTTGCCAGCGACATGGTGACGCTGGTGTTCTTTACGCTGTTCCCGATCGGCATTCCGATCATCTTCATGCTGCTGCACGCCGGCGTGGCCATTATCCAGACCTATATTTTCGTGCTGCTGGCGACGGTGTACATCGGGGAAGCAGTGGCGCATGAGCATTAAGAGCCAGCGCTTGGCAATTGAGCTAGTTGGTCACTTGTGCAAGGCATGTTTCGATAAATACGAGCTGGCTTTGGCCAAGATGCTAAGTGCTAAGTGCACAATGCTGCTAGTGTGAGGGCGTCAGCTCGGTGAACGTCAACCACCTCCTGGCGGCAATTCATAAGGAGAAACACAAATGCGGAAAGATGACGATGATTTTCTTTGCGCTGATGGCCATGATGATGGTGGCCATGCCGGCGTTCGCGCAGGGCGGCAGCCGCCGCTGCATCGAGGCACCAACTGGGTCGCCATAGCCTCCGGATTCGGCATCGCCATTGCCGCCGGATTGGCCGGTCTGGGACAGGGTCGCGTGGGTGCGGCGGCCTGCGAAGCCATGGCCCGCAATCCTGCCGCGCGTCCGGCAATTCAGCTGGCGCTGATTCTCGGCCTCGCGTTTATCGAGTCCCTGGTGCTGTTCACCCTGGTTATCATCTTCGCCAAGGTCGTGTAGGCCGACGCGAGCGAGATATCGATAGCCCCATCGGTTGATGGGGCTTTTTACTGAATTTTCACCACGGAAGCACGGAACGCACGGAATTGGTCGGATTCGTTCTGTTCTTCGAATCGCGATTGCTGTCCGATTCAACGGCACCGCTGAAATCGGGGCAAATTCCAAATACTCCGTGTCTTCCGTGCTTCCGTGGTGAATACTAGTCGTCACAAGTGGCAGGCATCCTCGATTACACCCACGTCACCAAAGACTACGGCCAGCCCTGGTCGCGGCGGCGTGTGCGCGCGCTCGATGACTTCTCACTTTCGCTGGAGCGCGGCGAAATCTTCGGCTTTCTCGGGCCAAACGGCGCCGGCAAAACCACTGCCATCCATCTCGCGCTGGGTTTCATGCGTCCTTCATCCGGCGCGGGACAGATGCTGGGTAAGCCGTTCGGCGATGCGCCGACCCGCGCGCGCGTCGGTTTTCTCGCCGAAAATGTCGCGCTCTATCACCTGCCGGCGAACAAGCTGTTGCGTTTTTACGGCACCCTCAGCCGCATCCGTCCCGAGCGGCTTCGCCTGCGCTGCCGCGAGGTCCTGGAGCAAGTGGAGCTCGAGGCGGAGGCCGACCGCAACGTGGCCAAGCTTTCGCGGGGCATGCAGCAGCGCATCGGCTTGGCGCAGGCGCTCATCAGCGACCCCGACCTGCTGGTTCTCGACGAGCCGACCTCGGCGCTCGATCCCGCGGCCCGCGCCGCCATGCGCGAGCTGCTGCTGGAGTGCAATCGCGCCGGCAAAACGATTTTTATCAGCTCGCATCTGCTGTCGGAAGTCGAGTTGATCTGCCATCGCGTCGCCGTCCTTGCCAAGGGCCGCCTCATGAAGCTGGGCCGAACGGAAGACTTGCTAGTATCGCGCGACCGTTACGAGATCGTTGCGCGCGGCGTGCCCGCGGACAGCTTCGAACTCACGCGTCAGGTCTCCGCACCTAACGACGTTTCACACGCTCGCGAGCCTGACTCGGTGCCCCAGGTTCGCGTTCATCCGTTGGACGCTAACCTGGGCCCTGACGCCCGCGTCCAGCTCACCGTCCCGACGCAATCGCAGCGTGAAGCCCTCGAAAAAATCTGGGCGCTCGGGGGCGAGGTATTGAGCGTCAATCCGGTGCGCCGTACGTTGGAAGAAGTCTTTCTGGAGCTGACCAACCACAAGGGAGGCGACGCGTGAGAGCGGTGGCGATGATGGCAGTGAATTTCCTGCGCCAGCGGCGCTGGCCGGTGCTGCTGTTGTTCGCCTACATCCTGCTCACCGCAGCAGTCGCCGGCGACTTCGGCCGCAGCCGCCCCACAGAAGGGGACGTGGTCTTTCATGCCCAGCAGCAGGCGATCTATATCTGCATCTTCAGCGCCTTTCTTGCGGCCGACGCGCTGCACACCGAGCGCAAGTCGCGTCGCATTCTGCTGCTGCTGGCCAAGGCGGTCAGCCGCGCCGAGTATCTGCTGGCAGTGATTCTGGGCACCGCAGCGCTCAGCGCCATTTACGCAATCGTCAACGCGCTGTGCTGCATCTGGCTGAGCGCACGCAGTATGCTGCCCAGCGGCAGCGTTTGGGAGCTGTTGCCTCTGGTCGTCGTCGGCGCCATGATCTCCGCCAGCGTCGCGGTGTTTCTCTCAACCTTCCTCAACCCCTACTTCGCCACCGCATCGACGCTGGCGATCTTCTGTGCGCCGATTCTGTTTCATGCCCAGCGTCATGCCGGATGGATATGGCTTCCGGGATTCCCCCTTTTGGTGCAGTTCATCAAGTTCAGCTTCAAACCCGAGTGGACGCCGCACTGGATGAGCATCATCGCCACCGTGCTGGAGTCGATGCTGTTCTGGGCGATGGCATCGGTGATCTTCCAGCGCAGGGACGTTGCCGTTCCATTGGAGTAGCCACCTCAAGTTTGGTGCCGAAGGCGAACGCGCCATCAGCCAGATGCAGATGCCGAATTCTGCATCACGCGCGACAGTAGCGCGATTTCCGATTGCGCAACGGTCACATGGAAGCGGGCGTCGTTGGGAACCGCCGGGTCGCGGCTAAGCAAGTACAGCAATTGCATCAGCGCCTGCAATCGGTTGTAAGTCGTATCGGTTTCGGTGTCCCCCTCAGCGTGAGATAAGAGGCGATCAGGCCGGGATGATTGACGTTGATCGGCGCGGCCGGCGTTCTGCCGCGAAGATTCTTCTCTGAGTTTGATTTGGCTGCTGGATACGGAACGACTGACCTGCGGCTGGCTCAAACTGCCCCCCTCGAAGTACATCTATAACGTCCTTCCCATATAGACGACCTCGGGTTCCGAAAGGCACCGCAGTAGCAAAACTTAACCGGATGTTTATTGTGGAATTGGCAATAGCGAAACCCGGCGCCGAACACTTGCGTTGAGCACGCCGCGATGTCCGCGCGGAACGTTGGAACTACTTCATCAGGTCCTGCGCGCTCTGCAGTGCGTAATCCAGCACGCGTCCGGGCAGCACGCCGAGGTAGATGGTGGCAATCAGGCTGATAGCCAGCCCGACGCCCAAGGCCAGCGGGAATCCGCGCCACCGGCGCTTCCATGCGCTCGTCGCGCATGTACATGTAGACGATGACGCGCAGGTAGTAATAGGCAGCGATGGCGCTGTTGATCACGCCGATGATGGTCAGTCCGACCAGGTTCGATTGCAGCGCGGCGGAGAAGACGTAGAACTTGGCGAAGAATCCGCCGGTGACGGGGATGCCGATCAGCGAGAGCAGGAAGATGGTGAGGATGGCGGCAAGCAGCGGCGAGCGGCGGCCCAGCCCGGCGTAGTCGTCGAGCGTGACATACTTCTCGCCGCTTGACGCCAGATGGCTGACGATGGCGAATGCGCCGACGTTCATCGCCGCATACGACGCGGCGTAGAAGATCGCGGCCGAGATTCCGACTTGTTTGGCCGCGGCAAAGGCGACCAGCAGATATCCGGCGTGCGCGATCGACGAGTACGCCAGCAGCCGCTTGACGTTCTGCTGCACCAGCGCGCCGATGTTGCCGATGGTCATCGACAGCGCGGCCGAGACCCAGACCATCCAGAACCAGCCCGGCGCGCCGGTGGCAAAGAGCACGCGCAGCAGGACGGCAAACGCCGCGGCCTTCGGGCCGGTGGACATCAACGCCACCACCGGCGCGGGCGAGCCTTCGTACACGTCGGGCGTCCAGACGTGGAAGGGCGCCGACGGCAACCTTGAACCCCAGGCCCACGAACATCAGCGCCGACGGCGAGATAGGCCAGCGTCGATGGCTGGCCTTGCAGGTACTTGGCGATGCCGTAGACGTTGGTCGTGCCGGTGGCGCCGAAAACCAGCGCCACGCCGTAGAGGAAGAACGCCGTGGCAAACGAGCCCAGCAGGAAGTATTTCAGCGACGACTCGGCGCTTTCGGCGGCGCGTCGCCGCAAGCCGGCGAGGATGTAGGTGGAGATCGAGGAGATTTCCAGCGCGATGAAGATGAGCACCAGTTCGACCGCCGACGACATCAGCATCATGCCGACGGTGCCGAACAGGATCAGCCCGTAGTATTCGCCCGAGTGGATGCGCTGCACTTCGAGATAGTCGAACGAGGTCAGAATGACGACCAGCGCGATCAGCAGCACGACGAAATGAAAGAAGACGCTGAAGGTGTCGACCCGCACCATGTTGTAGAAGGCGCTGCCGTAGAAGCCGGTCTGATACGCGGTCGCAGCCAGCCCGGCAAGCACGCCGACGAGGGCAATCACGCCCAGCGGCTTCTTGGAGCTCTGCTCGGGAAGCAGCCGGATCGACCAGCATGACGATGATGCCGAAGATGCTGAGCACCAGCTCAGGCAGGATCCGAATGTAATCGACGGTTGGGATCATCGTCCGATCACCTGCCATGAAGCGGCTTCGACCGGCAGTATGCGGCAGTCGAGCAGTAGGCCGCAGCCGACCTGCGATCGCGCCGGTGAACTGCTTCAGCGCGTGCCGAGACCGAAGGATCAATCGAGTGCAGCCACAGCATCGGCGCCACTCCCATGACCAGCGCCGCGATCGCCAGCGGCCACAGCGAGACCCGCTCGCGCGCGTCGAGGTCGCGCAGCTTCGCGTTCGCCGGATTGGTGACCTCGCCGTAGAAGACGCGCTGATACATCCAGAGCAGGTAGCAGGCGCTCCAGATCACGCCGGTGGCCGCCAGGATTCCGTAGAGCTGCTTGCGCCTGGAAGGCGCCGCTCAGGACCAGGAACTCGCCGACGAAGCCATTCAGCAGCGGCAGTCCGACGGAGGACAGCATGATGAAGGCGAAGAACGTGGCGTAGACCGGCATCGGCGTCGCCAGGCCGCCGTACTCGCTGATGTCGTAGGTGTGGCGGCGGTCGTAGATCATGCCCAGCAGCATGAAGAGCGCGCCGGTGGAGACGCCGTGATTCAGCATCTGGTAGACCGCGCCGTCCACGCCCATCTGGGTGAAGCTGAAGATGCCGAGCACGACGAAGCCCAGATGGCTGACCGAGGTGTAGGCGACCAGCCGCTTGATGTTGGGCTGGATCATCGCCACCAGCGCGCCGTAAATGATGCCGATGATGGCCAGCGCGATGATCCAGGGAGCGTTGCGCCGCGCCTGCGTCGGGGAACAGTCCGACGTTGAAGCGCAGCAGGCCGTAGGTGCCCATCTTCAGCAGCACGCCCGCCAGCAGCACCGAGCCTGCGGTCGGCGCTTCGACGTGCGCGTCCGGCAGCCAGGTGTGCAGCGGGAAGAGCGGCACCTTCACCGCGAAGGCCACGAAGAATCCCAGGAAGAGCCACAGCGCCGCCGTGGCCGAAGCCGGCAACCTGCCCGCTCTGAATCGCGCTCTGTATGGTCAACGAAATCGAAGCTGCCGGTGTGCGCGTAGAGCCAGATGATCGCCGCCAGCATGAACACCGAGGCGATCATGGTGTACAGGAAGAACTTCACCGCGGCGTAGATCTCGCGCCCGTGGCCGTACATGCCGATGATGAGCGCCATCGGGATCAGCGTGGCTTCCCAGAAGAAGTAGAAGAGGAACAGATCGAGCGCGACGAAGACGCCGATCATCGCCGTCTCCAGCACCAGCATCAGGATGAAGAATTCCTTCACCCGGTCGTGGATCGACTTCCACGAGATCAGCACGCAGAACGGCATCAGGAACGTGGTCAGGACGACCAGCCACAGCGAGATGCCGTCGATGCCGAGGTGGTAGTGGATGTTGGGATGCGGGATCCAGGGGACGTTCTGCTCGAACTGGAAGCCGCTGCTGCCCGCGCGTGAAGTACCAGGGCAGATGCAGCGAAGCCAGCAGCGTGATGCAGCGAAACCGCCAGCGCGAACTAGCGGATGTCGCGGTCGCGGCGCGGGAAGAACACCAGCAGCAGCGCCCCAGCCAGCGGCAGGAAGATGACGATGGTGAGGATGTTGTGGTTGATGAAGTTCATCGCACACCCCTCCACACCATGAAGGCGATCACGGCCGCCGCGCCCGACGGCAACCCATCCGGCGTAGGAGCGAATGTTGCCCGACTGCATGTGCCGCATGCGCGTCCGAGACGTCCTGCGCGCCCGACCGCGCTCTCGTCCACCGCGCCGTCGATCAGGCCGCTGGTCGATGCCCTTCCAGAAGACGTTGGTCGAAAGCGCAGATGAGCGGCTGAATGATCACCGCCCCGTAGAACTCGTCGATCCTGTACTTGTCGAGCACCAGGCGGTACAGCCCGCCCGCGCTTGCCGCCATCTTCGCCGGCAGGTCGGTGCGCTTGTAGTAGAGGTACCAGGCGCCGAGGAAGCCGATGAGCGGCGACCCCGACGGAGATTCCCATGAATGCCAGCTCGGTGCTCGCTCGTCGTGCTGTCGGGCCTCGTTCGCTGCAGCCTGCTCGCTGCTGACGTCGGCGCTGAGTATCGCCGCGGCGCGTACGTGGTGAATACCGGATCGAGGAAGTGCTCGAAGTGATCTGAGCCGCCGAGCGAATGCGGGAACGCCAATCCAGCCGCCGACGAGCGACAGCAGCGCCAGGATGATCAGCGGCACCACCATCACCCATGGGCTCTCGTGCGGCGTGCCGTGCCATGACCGTGGCTCGTCGGCCATCGTGTCCGTGTCCGGCGGTCGCAGGATTCGGCACCGCGATATTCGCCGAAGAAGGTCAGGAACCACAGCCGGAACATGTAGAACGACGGTCATGCCGGCGGCAATGACGCCGATCAGCCACAGAACGTGCTGACCGCTCGCCCAGGTCTGCCAGAGGATCTCGTCTTTCGAGAAGAACCCCGCAAACGGAGGGAAGCCCGGCGATCGCGAAGGTCGCCGATCGTCATGGTCCAGAAGGTCCACGGCATGTACTTGCGCAGGCCGCCCATGTGGCGCATGTCCTGCTCGCCGCCGAGGCCGTGAATGATCGAGCCCGCAGCAGAGGAAGAGCAGCGCCTTGAAGAAGGCGTGGGTCATCAGGTGGAAGATGCCCGCGCCGTAGGCCGGCCACGCCGCAGCCCATGAACATGTAGCCGAGCTGCGAGACGGTGGAGTAGGCCAGCACCTTCTTGATGTCGGTCTGCACGATGCCGATGGACGCGGCGAAGATCGCGGTCAGCGTTCCGATGATGGCAACTGCCAGCAGCGCATTCGGCGCGCGGTTGAAGATGGCGTTGGAGCGCGCACACCATGTACACGCCGGCGGTCACCATGGTCGCGGCGTGGATCAGTGCCGAGACCGGCGTGGGGCCTTCCATCGCGTCCGGCAGCCAGACGTACGAGCGGAATCTGCGCCGACTTGCCGGTCGCGCCCACCAGCATCAGCAGGCCGATCGCGGTCAGCACGCCGGCGCCGGCTCTCCACCGGATAGCGCCGGAAACGGCTGTGAACAGCGCTGTCATATTGCAGCGTGCCGAAGTGCTTGATGAGCAGGAAGAGCGCGATCAGGAATCCGAAGTCGCCGACGCGGTTGGTGATGAACGCTTTCTTGCCGGCATTCGCGGCCGATTGCTTCAGGAACCAGAAGCCGATCAGCAGGTACGACGCCAGGCCCACGCCCTCCCAGCCCACGAACATCAGCAGGTAGTTGTTCGCCAGCACCAGCGTGAGCATGAAGAACATGAAGATGTTGAGGTAGGCGAAATAGCGGTAGTAGCCGCCTTCATGCGCCATGTAGCCGACGGAGTAAACGTGGATGAGGAAGCCGACGCCGGTGACGACCAGCAGCATGACCAGCGAAAGCTGGTCGAGATAGATGCCGAACTCGGCCGAGAAGCGCGCCGGCGCTCATCCAGGTGGCGTAGTGCTCGATGTGGGGAATCTGGTCCGGCCGGCAGGCCCGACGAACTGCGCCGCCACCCAGAGCGCATAAGCGAACGCCAGCGCCGTCGAGCCCAGCGCGATGGTGTTCACCAGCGCCTTGGAAAAGCGCTTGCCCAGCAGCCCGTTGATGGCGGCGCCGGCCAGCGGGCAAGCAGCGGAATGATCCAGAGATGCAAGGCTCATAGTTTCAGCAGGTTCACGCGGTCGACGTTCAGCGTCTCGCGCGTGCGGAAGACAGAAATGATGATAGCCAGTCCAACGCGGCTTCGGCCGCGGCCACCACCATGACGAAGAACACGAAGATCTGTCCGTTCAGCGACTTCAACTGCGCCGCAAAGGCGACGAACGTCAGGTTCACGCCATTCAGCATCAGCTCAATCGACATGAAGATGGTGATGATGTTGCGCTTGATCAGAAATCCCGCGACGCCGCAGGCGAACAGAATCGCGCTCAGCATAAGGTAGTAGGAAAGAGGAACCATCTATCTCCTCCCTCCGCGCCAGCACCACGGCGCCCATGATCGCGATCAGGATCAGGATCGAAGTGACTTCAAAGGGCAGCAGGTAATCGCGGAACAGCAGGTGCGCCGATCGCCTGCGGATTGCCGAACGCCTCGGTGCCGTTCATAACCTGCGGGCCGCCGATGCCGATGCGGTCCAGCCCGGTGATGCGGCTGACCACCCGGCAGCCGATTCCCAGCCCGATGATCAGCGCCGGCACGCCGAGCATGGTGGCAACGCGGCTGGCATGCGGCGTGCGCTCTTCTTCGCCGGCGTTCAGCAGCATGATGACGAAGACGAACAGCACCATGACCGCGCCGGCGTAGACGATGACCTGCACCGCGGCGACGAACTCGGCGCCCAGCAGCAGGTAGAGCAGGGCCAGCGAGCCCATCACCACGATCAGCGACAGCGCGCTGTTGATGGGGTGCTTCTGCACCAGCAGGTTGATCGCCCCGCCGACGCACACCGCCGCGAAGATGAAGAACAGAACCAGATGCAAGCATGATGTAGCTTCGACCTTCAGCTTCGGCGTCGAGCTAGCGTCATTGTCCGCACTTCAGCATGAATCTGTAACTTTGATCACGCGATGAAGCCTACTGAACTCGCAGCGCTAAGCTGTCGCTATCGCTTACTTCACCGCCACAACCAAGGCTGGTCACAATAATATTCGCCATCGCCAGCGGCAAAAGAAACTTCCAGCCAAAGGCCATCAACTGGTCATAGCGGAAGCGCGGCAGCGTGCCGCGGACCCAGATGTAGATGAAGATGAAAGCCAAGACCCGCACCGCAAACCAGACGACCGGCAACAACGCCTGCAAGATCGGCGGACCGAACACCGGTCCCGACCATCCGCCCAGGAACAGCACCGACGCCAGGCAGGCCACGGTGAACATGTTGGCGTATTCCGCCATGAAGAACATGGCGAACTTCATCGAGCTGTACTCGGTGTGATAGCCGGCCGACCAGCTCCGTCTCCGCTTCCGCCAGGTCAAACGGAATGCGGTTGGTCTCCGCATAGGCCGCCATGATGTAAATGAAGAACGCGACGAACTGGCCCTTGAAGATGTTCCACTTGGGAATGAATCCCAGCCACGTGCCCGACTGCGCATCGACGATGTCGCGCAGGCTGAAGCTGCCGGCATAGATCAGCACGCCGACCAGCGACAGGCCGAGCGCAATTTCGTAGCTCACCATCTGCGCCGAAGCGCGCAGACTGGCCAGCATCGAATACTTGCTGTTCGACGACCAGCCCGCCAGCGCGACTGCCGTAGACGCCGATCGAGGTGAGGCCCAGAATGATCAGCAGGCCGATGTTGACGTCGGTGATCTGCAACGGCGTGTGGATGCGAGCCGATCGTGATCCAAGGGCCGATCGGGATGACCGCGATCGAGGTCAGCGCCGTGATCAGCGCAATGACCGGCGCCAGCAGGTATAAAGGCTTGTTGGCGTAAGGAGGTGTGAGGTCTTCCTTAAAGATAAACTTTAAGCCGTCGGCGAGCGGCTGCCAGATGCCGAACGGCCCCACCCGCGACGGTCCCCAGCGGTTCTGCATGTGGGCGACGACCTTGCGCTCCAGCCAGCGTGGTATAGGCCACCGCCGTCAGCAGAACGAACGAGCGCGATCACGATCTTGATCAGCGAGACGAGGATGAAGGTCCGATGCTCATTTAGCGAGTCGCAATTAGCACTGTTACGTTCGACCGGCTTGCCGACAGTCGGCCGGAAGTCCTAGAGACTCTGACAACTGCCAAAGCCGAGAACTGCTACTCGCCGACCGCGCCATCGGAGTCGTAATCCGCCGCCACTTCCTTGTCTCGCGCGGCAGACAGTTGTAGCGCTCCATCACCGTGTTCAGCGTCGCCGAATACCGGCCCAGCGTTCCCGAGGTAAACAGCGTGTCATTCGAAGGCAGAACCAGCTCCGGATGCCCAGTGCCGGTCGCGCCGGTGATCTGCACCAACTGCGTATGCTCGTCCTGGCCGGCCAGCAACTCCAGCCGCGAGATGTCATAGCCCGGCACCAGCCGCTGGATTTCGTCCAGCATGGCGATGGGATCGAACGGGCTCATCTTCGGTTCCAGGTTCTGCGGTCGGCGAGCCACACCGCGTGACGGTCGGACTCGCCCGACTGCGCTCCGCGCGACTGTCCCATGTCGGCGCGCGTGCCTCCGCCGCCGAAGGGCACCAGCTTGCGCACGTCGTAGCCCATGCGTGTCGGCGATGCGCACGATGCACTCGAAGTCAGTGCGCACGCCCGCGAACTCGCCGGCCTTCTTCAGCATCTGCAGGTCGCCGCAGGTGTTGGTGATAGGTGCCCTGCCTTCTCGTAGGCGTTCGCGACGGGCAGCACGACATCGGCGATCGCGCGCCGTCTCGGTCAGGAACATGTCCTGCACCACGACGAAAGGTCTTCGACAGCGCGAACGGATCGATGTTGTAGCGCGCGACTGGATTGGAGCCGACGACGTACAGCGCCTTCAGCTTGCCCGTCCTTGGCGGCATCCATCATCTGCAGCAGGTTCATGCCCGGCGTCGCTGGGAATCTCGTCCAGCCACTCTTCGTGAAAGCGTGTCGCGCTCGCCGACCGGCGCGTAGCCCGGCAGCATGTCGGGATAGAGTCCCATGTCGGCTGCGCCGCGCGAGTTGGCATAATCGCCCAGGCAGATGAACTTCGCACCCTGCGCCAGGCCGAAATTCACCAGCGCCTTAACGTCGCCACCGCGCAACTCGGAGCCGAAGACGATGACCAGGCCCGTCTCGCGCCTTGATCGCGTCGCGCAGTCTGCGTGAGCGCTTCGCGCGTTACGTTGGCGGAGATCACGGCGTTCCGCCGCGGCGTCGTTTCCGGCGAGGAACTGCACGAAGCTGCCTTCGGAGCCCGGGCGCGATCTGCGCAAACGCCGTCGCCTGGCGCCGCAGCTTGATGGGAGCCGAATTCACCACGTACAGCTTCGCGCGATGCAGGCGCACGTTGGTGCGAATCTGCCAGGCCAGCAGCGGATGCTGCTCGGTAGGATCGTTGCCGATCAGCAGAATCGCCGGCGCGTCGAACACGTCGCGCATCGACGCCGTGGCGTTGGGCTTTGCCCGCCAGCGCTGACGCGAACGCAGGGAAGTCGGCGGTGCGGTGGTGGTCGATGTTGTTGGTGCCCAGCACCAGCCGCGCGAACTTCTGCAGCAGGTAGTTTTCTTCGTTGGTGGTGCGGTTGGAGCCGATGACGCCGATCGAGTCCGGGCCGCCGCCGTTGTTGAGACTCTCCTGGAACTTGCTGAGGCGATCAGCTCAAACGCCTGCTCCCAGGTTGCCGGGAACAAACTTGCCGTCGCGCTTGATCAGCGGCTGCTGTAGGCGGTCGGCGTTGTGCGCGAAGTCGAAGGCGTAGCGGCCCTTGATGCACAGGAAGTCGCCGTTGATGCCGCTCTTGTCGCGATTGTCGCCGCGCACGATCTCCATGCCGGTATCGGCGCGGCGCACGCCCAGGGTGGTCTTGCAGCCGTCGCCGCAATGCGTGCAGACGGTGCCGACGTGCTTCATCTCCCAGGGACGCGTCTTGTAGCGATAGGCGCCGGAGGTGAGCGCGCCGACCGGGCAGATGTCGATGCACATGCCGCACTCTTCGCACTCCAGATGGTCTTCTTTATTAGGGGCGATGATGCCGCTGGAGCCGCGGTTCTGGATGCCCAGCGCCCACACGTCCATGCCCTCGCCGCAGACGCGAATGCAGCGATAGCACAGGATGCAGCGCGGGCGGTCGAAGTAGACCACCGGCGACCATTGCTGCTCGTCGCGATGGTTCTTCAGGTCGATGAACTTCGACTCGGCGGCGCCGTACTTGAAGGTCATGTCCTGCAGCTCGCATTCGCCGCCGGCATCGCAGACCGGGCAGTCCAGCGGATGGTTGCCCAGCAGCAGCTCGAGCATCGACTTGCGCGCCTGCTTGATCTTGTCGCTCTCGGTCGGTGACCACCATGCCCTCCGCGACCGGCGTGGTGCACGCGGTCTGCAGCTTGGGCATCTTCTCGATTTCCACCAGGCACATGCGGCAAGCGCCCTGCAGCGACAGGCCGGGGTAGTAGCAGAAAGAGGGCACCTCGATGCCCGTTGCTCTTGCAGGCCTCAATGAGCAGCGTCCCCGCAGGAACCGTGAGTTTCTTGCCGTCGACAGTGAGATTTACGTCAGCCATAAAAAGCAATCAGCAATTAGCAACTAGTAAGCAGCGACTAGTAATTAGTAAAACCACAAGCCGGTGTCATCCTGAGCGGAGGCGCACTTCTTATGCGCGCCGGAGTCGAAGGACCCCTCTAGTTCCCAATTCGCTTTCTGTCGCCCCTAAAGGGACTCGGGCCTCATTGGAACGCCGACCCAGCACTCCGCTACGCTCCGTGCTGCGCTATCATGACCCCGTCCCGCCGAGCGGGACTCGACTGTTCCAGTTCGCAAGTCTTACCAAGAAGTGCACCTTACCGCCTTCCGCCAGTTCTGGTGCCCCCGCGCGGACGCGACGCGGTGCGTTTCTTGCCTTTCTTCCTCGTTAGCTTCTCGGTCTTGTTGATTGCCATTGATGCGGTTCCTACATAACGGCTCAGCTACCGGCAAGAACAGCCAGTCACTATGCCATCGCGACTTCCGCCACCTGCTCATACGGACATGGCCTGCCGTCCAGGTGCGCTTCAAACTCCTCCCGGAATTTCTCGATGTACGAAATCATCGGCATCGCCGCGGCGTCGCCCAGCGGACAGAACGTGCGCCCCAGCATGTTGTCCGCCAGGTACTTCATGTTGTCGATGTCCTTCGCCACTCCGCCGCCAGTGTGGAAGCGGATGAGCGTCTTCTTCAGCCAGTCAGTTCCTTCGCGACAAGGGATGCACCAGCCGCAGCTCTCGTGCTGGTAGAACTTCATCACCCGCAGCGCGAATTTCACGATGCACATCTGATCGTCGAGAACGATGACCGCGCTGGAACCCATCATCGAGCCGGCCTTGGCCATGCCGTCGTAGTCGAAGGGAGAATCAATCTCATCCGGCAAGAGAATCGGCACCGACGAACCGCCCGGCACCACCGCCTTCAGCTTGCGGCCGCCCTGCATGCCGCCGGCAACCTCGTAGATCAGTTTCTTGAAGTTGTATCCCAGAGGAAGTTCGTAAACACCAGGCCTTTCTACATTGCCGCTGACACTAACCAGGTGCGTGCCGCCGTTCTTCGGCGTGCCGAGATCGGCAAACCACTGGCCGCCGCCGAGAATGATGTGCGGAACGCTGGCCAGCGTCTCGACATTGTTGATGACCGTCGGCCCGCCCCAAAGTCCGACCACGGCAGGGAATGGCGGCTTGATGCGCGGCACGCCGCGCTTGCCCTCCAGCGATTCCATCAGCGCCGACTCTTCGCCGACTTCATAGGCGCCCGCGCCGGAGTGGATGTAAACGTTCAGGTCGCACGCCGGAGCCGAAGATGTTCTTGCCGATGAAGCCGCGCGCGTAGGCGTCGGCCACCGCCTTCTCCATGATCTCGACCAGGTAGCGGTACTCGCCGCGCAGGTAGATGTAGCCGGTCTTCGCGCCCACTGCGAATGCGGCAATCATCACGCCTTCGATGACCGAGTGCGGATCGTGCTCGAAGATGAGGCGGTCCTTGCAGGTGCCGGGCTCGCTCTCGTCTCCGTTGCACAGCACGTACTTGGGCTTGGCCGACTGCTTGGGGACGAACGACCACTTCATGCCCGTGGGGAATCCCGCGCCGCCGCGGCCGCGCAGGTTCGACGCCTTCACCTCGTTGATGATGGCGTCCGGCTCCATGCCGAGCGCTTTCTGCAGCGCCTTGTAGCCGTCGAGCTCGAGATAGCGGTCGAGGTTGGTCGCGCCCATGCCGAAGCGCTTGGAGACGACCTTGACTTCATCGGGATGGGAGACCAGATACGCCATGCCCTACTGCTGTTCCTTCTTCTTTATTCCCTCGATCAATTCGTCGATCTTCTCCGGCGTCAGGTTCTCGATGAAGTCGTAATTCAACATCATCGCCGGGGCCCAGGAGCACGCGCCGATGCACTCGACCTCCTCCAGATGAAACAGTCCGTCCGGCGTCGATTCCTTGTGGCCAACGCCCAGCTTCTTCTTGCAATGCTCGAAGATGTCCTCGCCGCCGCGCAGCAGGCAGCTCACGTTGGTGCAAATCTGGAAGTTGTACTTGCCGATCGGGTGCGTGCGCATCATCGAGTAATAGCTGATGACGTTGCGCACCTCGAGGTCGGAAAGCTCGACCCGCTGGGCGATCTCGTGAATGGCTTCGTCGGTAAGCGACCCGACTTCGTCCTGAATGTACAGCAGCATGGGCACGAGCACCGAGCGCTTGGTCGGATAGTGCGTGACCATGGTGGCGAAGCGCTGTTCGAGTTGGTCGGAGAATTTCATGAAAGCAGCAATTGGCATTTGGCATTTAGCACTTGGCACAATGTCTCAGCGGTCATTTGGTTTGGCTAAGTGCCAAATGCTAAATGCCAAGTGCCTGCCTCATCTATCCACATCCCCCAGCACAATATCGATGCTGCCGATTGCAGCCACCACATCTGCAATGAGCCGGCCCTCGCACATCGGCCGCAATGTCTGCAAATTCGCGAACGATGGCGAGCGCATGTGCACGCGATACGGCTTCGCAGTCCCGTCGCTCACCACGTAGTAGCCCATCTCGCCGCGCGGCGACTCGATCGGCATGTACACCTCGCCCTCGGGCACCGTAAATCCCTCGGTCACGATCTTGAAGTGATAGATGAGCGCCTCCATCTGCGTCTTCATCTTCTCGCGATCGGGCAGCACGACCTTCGGCGCGTCCGCCTTCACCGGGCCTTCCGGCATGCCTTCCAGCGCCTGCATGCAAATCTTCTGCGACTCGCGCAGCTCCTGCACGCGGATGAGGTAGCGCGCATACACGTCGCCGTCTTTCGAGATCGGCACGTTGAACTTGAAGTTCTCGTATCCCGTGTAGGGCAGGTCGCGCCGCAGATCGACATCGACGCCGCTGCCGCGCAGCGTAGGGCCGGTCGCGCCCAACGCAATCCCATCTTCTGGCGACAAATAGGCGACGCCCTTGGTGCGCTGCACCCAGATCGGATTGCTGGTCAGCAGGTTCTCGTATTCGTCGATGTTGCCGGGGAAGCGCACCAGGAAATTCTTCGCGCGATCCAGCCAGCCCAGCGGCGGCTCCAGCGCGAGCCCGCCAATGCGGAAGTACGAGGTCATCATGCGCTGACCGCTGACCGCTTCGAACAGCCGCAGCACGTCTTCGCGCTCGCGGAAGCAGTACAGGAAGACGGTCATCGCGCCGATGTCCAGGGCATGCGTGCCCAGCCACACCAGGTGCGAGTTGATGCGCGTCAACTCATTCAGCAGCACGCGCATCCACTGCGCGCGCGGCGGAATCTCCAGCCCCAGCAACTTCTCCACCGCCAGGCAATAGGCCAGGTTGTTGGTCATGGGGCAGAGATAGTCGATGCGGTCGGTGAGCGGCACCACCTGCTGATAGAACTTGGCCTCGCAGGTCTTCTCGATGCCCGTGTGCAGATACCCGATGTCGGGCATGACGCGCACGATGGTCTCGCCGTCGACCTCCAGCAGCAGCCGCAGGACACCGTGCGTCGAGGGATGCTGCGGGCCCATGTTCAGGACCATCGTCTGGTCTTGCGACGGATCCAGCACCGGGGTGGGAGTCATGTGCGCCATCAGCGGTAGCCCTCGACGGGATAGTCCTTACGTAATGGATGACCTTCCCAGTTTTCCGGCATCATGATGCGCACCAGGTTCGGGTGCTGATCGAAGCGCACGCCGAAGAGGTCCCACACTTCGCGCTCGAAGAAGTTTGCGCCCGGCCAGATCGAGGTGATCGAGTCGATGTTGGGATCATCACCCTGAAGCTTAACTTTCAGCCGCAAGTACTTCTTATTACTGATAGAGAACAGGTGATACACCACCTCGAACCGCGGCTCGCGCGGAAACCAGTCCAGGCACGTGATGTCCGCAATAGCGTTGTACTGTAGCTTGGGATCGTTCTTCAGCGCGAGGCACGCGTCATGCAGCGCGGTGCGATTCACCCAGATGGTCAGCTCGTTGCGATCAAACTTCGCGCCCGTGACCGCGCCGGCATTCCACGCCAGCAGCGCGGCGACTTCGGCGCGGTCCTTCAATTGCGCCATGTCCGTGATTGCCGGTTGCAGCGCCATCTAGATCTTCTCCGCCTTGCCTTGCTTGTTCCAGTCGATCACGCCCTTCTTCCAGACGTACCACAGCCCGGCGAGCACGATGCCGATGTACACCAGCATCTCCCAGAACCAGAACATGCCCAGCCCGGCGCTCTTCAGCGAGTTGCCGACGATCGCCCAGGGATAGAGGAACACTGCCTCAATGTCGAAGAGGATGAACAGCATCGCGACCAGGTAGAACTTCACAGTGACACGCGTCTGGGCGTTACCGACGGGCATCATGCCGCATTCGTACGGCGACATCTTGGACTTGTTGTATTTGTGCTGCCCGACAAAGTACGAGAGGGCCACCATGCCGCCGGCAATGAGGCCCGCGACGCAAATCTGGATCAGCAGCGGAAGATAGCGCGCAAAATAAAGGTCCGGCATGTTCGCTGATGCTCGGGAGACGCCTTGCTACTGCGGATAAACAACTGAGTTTAGAGTCGATAGCCAGCGATGTCAACCGCAGCGCAGCGCAATTCATCGAGCGTTCACGGATGTCGATAAGCGGCGGCCCGCGCGGCCCATGCAGCGCAACCAGCGAGTAGTGGGAATACAATTGCCATGCTGCGCAGTCAGGAATCCCGATGCGTTTTTTCTACGGCTTCACCTTACTTCTGCTCGCTGCGGCCAGTCTTTGGGCGCAAAATGAGCCGTGTCTTGCCGGGACAGACAGCCCGGATTGCGGCATCAAGATCACTCTGGACCCACCGCTCAAAATGCCGGAGGAAAACACGCTCTGGGTTCCGAACCAGATCGTCATTGAGGTCCCATTGCGCCTGCATGCCAACAAGGTCCAGCTGAAAACCGGGCCTGCGGGAGCCACCACGGCAGACCAGTTCAAGCTCCTCGCCGAGACTGCGCACTTCAAAAAGGCCGGCAACATAGTGCGGTTCCAGATGGAACTGAAGAACTGCGCAGGTTCCGACAACGCCTTTCTGTTCAATATCGTTTCGCCGAAGTTCCCATATCCCCTTGTGGTGAACTATCAGCCCGTGCAATGCAAGCAGCGGGAGAGCAAGTAGCCGCTAGCCTCCGCCGACGAAATGCACGATCTCCAGGCGGTCGCCGTCGCTCAACATTGTCTCAGGCCACTGCACGCGTGGAACGATGTCGCGATTGAGTTCGACCGCGACCCGGTCCGATTTCATTCCGAGCTGTTCGACGAGCTGGGCGAGCGTCAGGCTTCCCTCGAAGCTCTGCTCCTTGGCGTTGATGACCAGCCGCATGAAGACAGTTTCCAGTTTCGCGCTGCAAGTTTCAAGCGGAGAAAGCAGCGCCGCGGCAGCCCACTATTCCCGGGTCACCGGGATGAAGTGGGGAGGACGCAATTTGCAGCAGCTCTTTACAATTGGGGTGCATCCTACTTAGGCGGCTTTTTGCGCTTGCATTCGGGGCGTAAAGCTGGGTACCATAAGGACGTCCTCCAATCGCCGCGCCTCCCGCGCCGGCGTTCCTCGCGCCAAATTTTCCGGGCGCCAGACGGACGTAACTGAGAATTCAGCGAGTATCCAACCGCAGCCACGCAGCAATCACCAGCTAGAAATTGTGCGGGCGAAATCAGCGGTTCAGGAATGTGGGTTCCCGCAACCTTGCGGGTCAAGATAAGTCAAGCTTAAGAGAGAAACATGAATCAAGGACCGAATCCTCCCTCCGGGCACTCCGGCGGGAAGGGACGCAGACGGCGGCGCGGCCGTCGTGGGCCCGTCACGCAGGGCGCAGCTCCGCAAAACCAGCCCGGCCAGAACCAGAACCGTCCGCCGCAGCAGGGCGGCAAGAACCGCCACGGGCGCAGGCCCGGCCAGCAGCGCCAGCGCGGCCCCAGCCAGAATGCCGGCGGCATCTACACCGCGCCCATGGACCACAGCTATCGCGCGTTGCAGGGCAACAACAACGGCAACCAGCGCCGGCCAGGCCGCGCCTGGCCCGCTGCGGCAGTTCGTGCAGGCCGATTTGGAGCCGCTGCCCGTGATGGATGACACCGCGCCCGCGCGCATCTTCGCGTTTGTTGACGACCTGTTCTTCCTGGCCAAAATCCAGGAGACGGCGCGCAAGATGAACGTGAAGGTCGAGTTCGTCAAGACCGACAACGACCTCCAGGAGAAGATGGGCCAGAACGGCGCCGACAAGCCTTCGCTCATCATCTTCGACCTGAACAACGTCGCCGCCAAGCCGCTGACCCTGATCCCCAAACTCAAGGCCAAGCTGAAGAAGGGGACGAACATCATCGGCTTCGTCTCGCACGTGCAGGGCGAACTGAAGATGAAGGCGCAGGAAGCGGGCTGCGATATGGTGGTGCCGCGTTCGGCCTTCTCGCAAAACCTGGCGCAAATTCTGCGCCGCCACGGCGCGCCGGACGAGGCGGTCTCCGAGCAGACTCAACAGCCCGAGCCCCCGCAGGCGATATGATTGTGAGATTACGGACAACTGAAACAACCTGGCACTCAGAGCGTTGGATTCGCCCCGACTAGAGAGGCAAGAGGGACGTGATGGCGACGAAGAAGCTGTGGAGAGCGCTACTAAGCTCGCTCATTCTGCTGCTGTCTGTTGTTCAGGGCGCAGCGCAGAACCAGAAGATAGCCGAAGCGAGTATTCCGTTTGAATTCTGGGTCGGTGGCAACCATCTCCCCGCCGGAACCTACCTGCTCGAAAACCTTGAATCAACTTCCTATTTCCTGTTGCGCAGCACCGATGGTAAGACTGTTTTGAGTGTGTACGCGCTGCCAGTAGACGAGAGTCCAGCGAAAAAGGGCGATGCGAAGCTAGTGTTCAGAATAAGCGACGGCAAGCACTACCTTTACGGCGGGTGGGGGCAATTTGGCAGACGCGTCGTAACCGTAGAGTCCAGCAGGCCTATACCCTCAGGCGATCGCAGGGCAGAAGTGCCAATCACCTACCGATAAGTCGCGGTGAGGCACGCAGCGGTGGAGCGACGCAGTCATGCGCGATGTGCAGCGCAGCAGGTCGTCAAGAACAGCTGCGACGGCAACTGAGCGGAAGCGGAGGATGCCGCGCTCGTTCTCCTGTTCCTTCACAAGGACTGGTGTCCACGCATCCACGCTTAAGATCTGCCCTCTCCGCTACACATAATCGAACAGCGTCATGAATCCGAAGTCCATGTGCAGTTGCTGATGGCAGTGGAAGAGTGTGAGCCCGGGATTATCGGCGACAAAATCGATCTCCGCCTCCTGATAGCCGCCTAGCATCATCACGTCCTTCATCACTCCGGCAGTAGCCTGGCCCGCAACGCGCGCCAGCTCGAAGGTGTGCCGGTGCAGATGCACGGGATGAATGTCGTCGCTGGCATTGCGCATGCGAATGCGATAGCGCTTGCCTTCGTGCAGGTGAAATCTTGCGGGCTCGCTGGCGTTCGTCATGGGATACGCGACGCCATTGATGGTCCAGCGGTTGAAGCCCTCAACGGCCGCGTTGTCTTTGGCAAAGAGCATCTCGAAAGTATCGTCGGGCCGGGGCGCCGTCGGGGCGGCTGCGCCGAAACGCGCGTAGTTCCACTTGAACGGCGGCGGCGCAAGCCACTGCGGCTTGCCGCTGCGTCCGGCGTACTCCACCACAATGCCCATGCCGTGATGGCGGTCGTCATCGGCCAGATCGCCCATCACCCAAACCCCCGGATGATCCATCTCCACCACGGCGGAGATGCGCTCGGCGGTGCCCAGCCACAACACCGGGACCGTTGCCGGATGCTCTACAGGATTGCCATCGAGCTCCAAGACTTGAAACGTGTGGCCGGGAAGCGCCAGGCTGCGAATCTCGGTCGCACTGCCGTTCAGGATGTGAAATAGTACGCGCTCGCCCTGCTTGACGCGTATCGGCTCGCCGTGGCCAAGCATGCGTCCATTGATGGTGAATGAGCCATAGCCCACCTCGTAGCCGTGCGGCATGCCCCGGGCCAGCGACGCCTTCATCGCTGACTCGCCTTGCTCCTCGAGCTCCTTGCACTTTTGCCGCAGGAGAGAGGAAGTTCTGCGCCATGTCACCGCCGCGGCTGAAGGTGGGCTCGAACTCCTTCAGCGTCAGGAAGACCTCGCGATCGTAGCGGCCGGGGTTCTGCCTGGGCTCAATGTAGACGGGGCCGACTTGTCCGGTGTACTGCCCGGCGTAGAGATTTGCGCCCGCGCGGTTGTGGCTGTGATAAAAGCGCAGGCCCGACGGATTCGGCGTGAAGCGAATGCGGCGCTTGCCCCGCGCCGGAATCCACGGCGTGCCTTCTTCGGCGGCGCCATCCACGTCGGTCGAGACCTTCTGTCCGTGCCAGTGCAACTGCTCCGCGACCTCGGTTTCGTTGACGATGTCAACCGTGACCGGCTGGCCTTCCTGGAAGCGCAGCAGCGGTCCGGGGAACTGCCCGTTATAGGTGGTCGTGGACAGGATGCGCCCGGGCGCAATCTCAATGGGCGCGACTGTGATGCGAATGGTGTAATCGACGGGGCCGGACGCTTCCGCTTGCAGCCGCATCGCGTCCGCGGCTGGCCAGTCAAACGCCGCAGAAGGGGCCAGCAGTGCGCCGGCTCCCAAGGCCGCCTGCTTCAGGAATGTGCGCCGGTACTTATTCTTCACAACGAGGGAGACTATACCCCATCTCGTCATTCGATTTAGTTTTGTCTCAGGACGCAACTCGCTGCTGATCGTGGTTTCCTGCGGCATGTTTGCGATAGCCGTCAAGGGCGGTCGCGCATCTACTTCAGCAGGTAGAGATGGCCAGGCATCTGCCACGTAAGGAGGACGCCTATGAAACGATTCGACTGGCTGCCGGTGCCGACGCGAAGCATCATTTTGGTGCGATTGGCTGCGGGCTGCATCTTCGCCACGCAGGGCTTCCTGAAGTATGCCGACCCGAACATGGGCGTGCACCGGTTCGCCCGTATCGGCTTTCCGGCGCCGCTGCTGACGGCGCATTTCGTGGGCACGTTCGAGATTGTCTGCGGCATCCTCGTGCTCATCGGCTTGTGGACTCGCATCTCGGCCATACCCCTGCTGGTCATCATCCTGACCGCTATCGCAAGCACCAAAATTCCTGAGCTGCACCGTGCCAATCAAGGCTTCTGGTATATGGTCAGCGACGCGAGAACGGACTTTGCCATGCTCTGCAGCCTGCTGTTTCTGACCATCGCGGGCCCCGGACTTTGGTCCATCGACTATTTCTTAAGGCGGCAAATGCTCAGTCCGTAGTCTCCGGAGGCAGGCGCCCCACTCTTCGCTGTTTTCGAATGAGTGGGTGACGCGCGATGTGAGATAGTTCTGGGCTGGTGACCTATGACCGCTCGCCTGTTGCTCTCTTCCGTGCTGGTTGTCCTCGGCGCCGCGTTCTCTCACGCGGCGGAAACGATTAATTGTCCCGCCAGCATCACCACACACCAGGAGCTGACCTCGTCGCCTAACGGTTGGTCGCCGATGCTGGACGATGCGCCACATCGCCTCGCCGGCGTCACCTTTTACGACGGACCGCCCGCAGAAAAGGCCTCTCTGGTCTATGACCAGATCAAGCACGGCAAGGGAGAAGATATTGCGACCTGGACCTTCGCTAAGCAGGAGGACCGGCGTACTTGGCTGGTGTGCAGCTACTCCGGAACGGCCGTCGAGTTGTCGCGAACCCTGCCGCCGCATATCACGACCTGCCTGGTCGCCTACGATACCCAGCAACAAATCGCAGGCCTGCCGGTGATTAAGAGAATCGCCTGCCACTAGCTCGTATCGCCCAGGGCCGATTCTCGTTTCACACGATAGAATCGCGAGTGCATGGCTGGCCGCAAACTGCCTCTGACCCCAACAGAAGTTCGTGCTTTTCGTCGCGTGTTGTTGCGCTGGTATAGAGCCAATCGCCGCGAGCTGCCGTGGCGGCGCGACCGTGATCCCTATCGCGTGTGGGTCTCCGAGATCATGTTGCAGCAGACACGCGTGGCCGCCGTCCTGGACCACTACGCGCGGTTTATGCGCCGCTTCCCTACTGTGCAGTCGCTGGCCGCGGCGCGTGAAGCGTCCGTACTCGCGGTCTGGAGCGGGCTCGGCTATTACCATCGCGCGCGAAGAATGCATCTCGCCGCTAGGATCATCGCGCGAGAGAGGTCCGGGCAATTTCCGCGAAGCGCGGCGGAATGGGCTGAGCTGCCGGGCATCGGCCGATACACCGCTGCCGCAATCGCCAGTATTGCGTTTGGTGAGGCGGTCGCGGTAGTCGACGGCAACGTCGAGCGCGTGCTGCAACGGCTCAGCGGCGGCAGCCTGGAACGCGAGGTGGCCTGGCAGCGAGCTGAAGCATTGCTCGATCGCAAATGCCCCGGCGACTTCAATCAGACCATGATGGAGTTGGGCGCGACCATTTGCACGCCGCGCGCGCCGCAATGCGTGCTGTGTCCGGTGATTTCCTTCTGCGTCACTCGCGGAGTTGAGCCGGCCGCGCCGTCTGCGGCCCGAAAACGAAGAGAGCTCTCTTACGCTCTCGCGCGCAGAAACGGCGCCGTGCTCCTGGTCCGTCGTCCGGCGGATGCCTCGCTCATGGCCGGCATGTGGGAGTTGCCGATGTTTCCCTCCGGACAAGTAAACGGCGGCACTCCCCTGCTGCGCCTGCGCCACTCCATCACTGACACGGACTATCGTGTTGCAGTCTTCGCCGCCGCGCCCGATCGATTGCCGGATCCTAAAGCTGAGCGCAGGTGGTTCACGACGGCGCAATGCGTGCGGCTGCCGCTCACCGGCCTGACCCGCAAGGTCCTGCGCCGCATGTAAATGGGTAGAGCAGGCCTTCAGGCCTGCGTCGAGCCGCAGAAAGAAAAATGGCGCCTGAAACGCGGGCCTGAGAGCCTGCCCTGAGCTTGCCCAAGGGGCCCGCTCTGCCCGACGCAGCGCCCCTTGCATCGACTCGTGCCCTCGCGGTATCCAATTGAGGTGAAGCTTCTTCGCTTCTTCAGGAGGTCGAGATCGATGCCCGCACTTGAGGCCGGTGTTCGCGCGCCGGAGTTCTCGCTGCCCACGACTGACGGCAAGACCGTTTCGCTTGCCGACGAGCTGAAGAAAAGCCCGGTGCTGCTGGCCTTCTTCAAGGTGAGCTGCCCGGTTTGCCAGTACGCCTTCCCGTTCTACGAGCGCATGTACCAGGCAAACCGCAACACCGGCGTCAGCATTATCGGCGTCTCGCAGGACAGCGCGAAGGACACCAAGGCATTCATGAAGGAGTTCGGAGTGACTTTCCCCGTCGCCCTCGACGATCCGGCAAACTACGCGATCTCCGACGCCTACGGCCTGACGAACGTCCCTACGCTCTTCTACATTGAGCCAAGCGGGGAGATCGAGATCACGTCGGTGGGCTGGTCGAAGGCGGACGTCGAAGCAATCAATGCGAAGCTGGCGGAACGCCGCCGGCAAGCGCCCACCGCGTTGTGGCGCAAAGGCGAGTCCGTGCAGGACTTCCGCGCCGGTTGAAGCTCCAAGAACTGATCCGCCGTGTGCGGACCGTATGACAACCCGATCAGCGGCTTCTCGCTCTAAAATGAGAGTTCTCTCTGGCTCAAAGCAGTAACGACAGGAGACTCTTTCTTGCCGCACAAATTCTCTTCCACTCCGCTGGTCATCGTCGTGGCCGCAGGCCTGCTCGCGTCGCAGACCGCCCACAACTCGGACGCGACTCATCCGCCGAAAACCGATGTTGCCGTTCCGCAGGTCGCCGGGCTTCCGTCCTCCGCCGAGCAGGCAATGAGCACCGTCGATCCCGAGCGCATTCGCGCGCAGGTGCGCTTTCTCGCCAGCGATCTCCTCGAGGGCCGCGGCACCGGACAGCGCGGAGGCGACATCGCCGCCGAGTACATTGCCACGCAGTTCGCCATGTATGGACTGAAGCCCGCCGGCGACAACGGCACGTTCCTCCAAAAGGTGCCGCTGGAAGGCATCGCCACGCAGGACGACAGCACGCTCACACTGCTTCCGAACAACGGCGCGCCGATGCAGCTCAAATACCGCGACGACTTCGTCGCCATGGACAACACCGGTAAGCAACACAACGACATCGACTCCGGCCTCATCTGGATGGGCTACGGCATCGACGCGCCCGAGTTCAACTGGAACGACTATCGCGGCGTCGACGTGCGCGGCAAGGTCCTGCTGATGCTGGTGAACGAGCCGCCCTCCGACGATCCGAAGTTCTTCGCCGGCAAGGCACTCACGTACTACGGCCGCTGGACCTACAAGTTCGAGGAGGCGGCGCGCATGGGCGCTGCGGGCGTCATCCTCATCCACAAAACCGAGATGGCGAGTTACGGCTGGAACGTCGTGCGCAACTCGTGGTCGGGCGAGCGCTCGCTGCTGCGCGACGACTCTGCGCCCAAGCTGGCGCTCGCCGCGTGGATCCAATCTCGACGCCGCGCACAAAGCTGGCGCAGGCTTGCGGGATGAATCTCGACGAGATGATTACCGCGGCCGGCAAGCGCGGCTTCAAGGCTAGGCCGCTGCCCGCGCGAGCCCGGGCGGCGATGGTCAGCAAAGTCCGCAGCTTCGACTCCAGCAACGTCATCGCGAAGCTGCCCGGCGCCGACTCCGCGCTGAAGAGTGAAGCTGTGCTCTACAGCGCGCATTACGATCATCTGGGCATCGTGCCCGATATGCCGGGCGACAACATCTACAACGGCGCGCAGGACAACGCCACCGGCGTCGGGATCCTGCTGGAGATTGCGCGCGCTTTCGCTGCCGCGAAGCAGCCGCCGAAACGTACTCGTCTACTTCGTCTCGGTCACGGCGGAAGAGCAAGGCCTGCTCGGCTCGGAATATCTGGGCAAGCATCCGCCGGTCTCCGCGCGTGACATTTCACTGGCGCTTAACTATGACGACGTTCCGCCGCTCGGCGTTCCGGAAGAGGTGAACGTCGCCGGGGCTGAGCGCACAACGTACTATCCCGCGGTGCAGCGCACGGCCCAGCAGTTCGGCCTGGCCATTGTGCCCGATGCGCGTCCTGAAGCCGGTCACTTCTATCGCTCCGATCACTTCAGCTTCGCCCGCGTGGGAATTCCCGCGTTCTCCATCGATGAAGGCGACAAGTTTCGCGGGCACGACCGCGAGTGGGGCACGCAGCAGGCCGAGGAGCGGCACGTTTGCCCTGGTCGCGCCACAGCCGCGCGAGGCTTGTGGCTGCGCGCAGCTCGAGGATTTGGCGCCTTGCGCCCGCGCAATGTCGAGGGCCTGCTGATAGCGGGCGGCGGCCTCCTCGGGTGCGCCGCCGGTCGCGAGGACGAGGTCGCCGTCGAGGCGGTGGAGGTCCACGTCCATGCTGGGCTGGCCCAACTGCGCGGATATCGCCAACGCTGCCGCCACCGTCGCCTGGGCCTCGGCTAGCTGTCCCCCCGCCTGCTGCGTTTCCGCGAGGAAATACAACATCCCCGGGCTCTGATAGCCGGTCTCCCTTATCAGGGTCAGAGCCTCCAGAGACTCCCGCAATCCGGCGACATCGCCCGCCACGATTCGCGGAGCCGCGTAGTAGTAGCGACCGAAGCCGACAAACAAGGGAAACCCCTGAGTCTCACTGAGCGCAACGACCTCAGCAGCTCTTTCCTGCTGGCGCGCGCAATCGCGTCGGAACCTGTGGATATTGGTTTCGAAGAATAGTGCGCGCACCATGCTGAATGGGTGATTCAGCCGACGCCCCAGCGATACTGCTTCCTCGGCGCGGGCAAGCGCACTGTCGGGCCACCCAAGATCCCAGAGGTTCCACGCACCATAGCCGAGCGCCGGAACACCGATGTGGCTCCCGGTAGGGAGAAACTCGGAGTGGCGCGCCGGGTCGTACAATGCGAAGGCGCGTTCACAGTGCGTCAGCGATGACCGAATTTGCCCTGGTAGTACTCGGGCTCAGCAACGTTCTGATGCGCGATGGCCAAGAGCTCCTCCGAACCCTGTGCCTCCGCCGAGGCGAGCACCTCGGTCGCCAGCGCCCGGCCGCGCTCTACATCGCCGTGGTTGTAGTGGAAGTATGCGAGACCAAGTTGGGCGAGACCAAGCCGCGCGGTATCGCCCACGGCTTCGCACAGAACCCGCGCTCGCTCATACGGAGTCTCAACCTCGGGGTTGCCAAAGCCTCGGTCGGCGATTAGGGACCCACCGAGCAGAAGCTGGAGCGCCACCTCGTGGGTGTCTCGTCGCGCACCTCCGGGCTGCGTCGCGAGCAGTGCAATCGCTTTGCGAAACTGCGCAATAGCCTCACCGTGCGCCGAGCGCGCTTGCGCCTGCTCGCCGGCGCGCTGGTAGTACGTAATCGCTTCGTCGGTCTGTCCCGCCAGTTCTGCGTGCCGCGCCATCACCTCCGGCTCGGCCGACGCGCGCTCGGGGAACTGCGCCAGCAGCACTTCGAAGACGCGGCCGTGGAGTTGGCGACGCGTGCGCTCGAGCAGCGACTCGTACGCTGCCTCCTGTACCAGTGCATGCTTGAAGGTGTAACTTGACTGCGGCGGTTCGCCGCGCACGAACAGGATCTCCGCCTCATCCAGTCGCGTCAGCCCGCGGCGCAACGCCGCTTCCTCCAATCCGACCACCGCGGCGAGCAGCGGATAGGAAAATTCGCGTCCCAATACTGACGCCCGCTGCGCCACCTCCTTCGCTCCGCTTAGCCGGTCGAGCCGGGCCATCAACGAGTCGGCGAGGGTCGCCGGGATCTCCTCCACCTGCCGCTCCACGCCCGGCTCCAGGATGGTTCTGGTCAGCTCTTCCAAGTACAGCGGGATACCGTCCGCGCGCACGACGATCGCATCGATCATTGAATCCGATAACGTGGTAGTTTGGGCTCCACCGCGTTCAGCTTCCGGTGCCGACGGCGCGGCGTCCTTCACGGCGGTCGCGACTCGCTCGATGACCGTGCGCGCTTGTCGCTTGGTGAGCCGCGCCAACTTGATCGCGGTCAGGTTGAAGCGCTCGGGCTAGGGCGCGACAAACTCCGGGCGCGCGGTGCCGACCAGCAACACCCGCGCGGTCGGGCTTTGCGCGATAAGCCGCCCCAACAGCTCGAGCGATGATGGATCCGACCAGTGCAGATCCTCGACGACCATCACCAGCGGCTGCGCCTCGGCCAGCGCCAGCTCCCACGCCGCTAACAGCGCCATCGTCTTGCGCCGCCGCAGCTCCGGGCTCATCGCCAACGACGGCGTACCCTCGGACCGTTCGAGATTGAGAAAGTCCGCCATGAGCGTCATCGCTTCAGGCGAGACTAATTTCGCTCGGGTCAGAGCCGCTTCGATCTTCCCCAACTTTTCGCGCAGTGTGTCTTCGGGCGCGAGGGCGAGACCTTGACGCACCAACTCAATCACCGGGTAAAACGGCGTGCTCTCCGTATAGGGCGTTGCGTCGCATTCGAGCCACGTGTGCGGGATGCCCGCTAGATGCTTCGGAGCTGCCTGACAAGGCGCGACTTTCCAACCCCCGCTTCCCCGACGATGAGGATGTTCTGCCCCTCGCCGTCCTGCACTCGTTCCCAATGACCGATCACCGTCGCCAGCTCGGGTTCACGCCCGACGAAACCCGTCAGTCGCCCGGCCGCGGCGTCGAGCCTGCTGTGTATCCCGCTCGGCCGTACTACGCGGTACAATGTCATCGGCTCGCGCACGCCCTTGAGCGTCCGAGGACCGCGGTCCTCGACCACGAACATTCCGGCCACCAGCCGGTGCGTCGCCGCCGTGATCGCCAAGGTGTCGGGCTCGGCCGCGCTCTGCACACGAGCAGCGACGTTAGCGGTCTCGCCGAACACCTCGCCGCCATCGGCTATCACCACCGGCCCGGTGTGGATGCCAATCCGCACCTCCAGACGCGTCCCATCATCGGCGGCGAGGGTGGCGTTGAGTGCCACCATCGCGTCCACAATCGCAAGCCCGGCTCGAACCGCTCGCTCGGGGTCGTCCTCGCGCGCGATGGGCCAGCCGAAGTAGATGAGCAGTCCATCGCCAAGATTCTTGGCAACGTAGCCGCCGAAGCGCGCGACGGCGCCGGAGGCGGCTTGCTGGTACTTCGCGATGACCTCGCGCCACTCCTCGGCGTCGAGCTGCTGCGAAAGTGGCGTCGATCCGACCAGATCGCAGAAGAGAACCGTCAGATGGCGCCGCTCACCGGCCGTAGCGGGAACCGGTGTTGCACCTGCCAGTTCAGGTGGAGCGGCGAGCGGCGGCGCGGTGGGCTCGGCGAGAGATCCGCCGCACTTGCCGCAGAAGTCAGAGGTCGGCGGATTTTCTGCCCGACATTTTGTGCACTGCTTTGCGAGGGCATTCCCGCACTTCGCGCAGAAGTTATTAGTCGGGGAATTATTCCTCCCGCACTTCGCGCAACGCATCGATGTACCCTTTTTTCGACCGCCTCCTCTCTTATCACCGGTGTTTGCCAAGGACTAGCACGGCAGGCCGAAGGCGCCGGAGTGGATTAGGCTGAGCTGTGCAAACTGATATGACTCAACTCTCGCTTCGGCTCCGCGCCGCTTCATCATTGGGACGCGCGCCATTCCATTCGATACTTTTTGGAACGCGACTTTCATCTCTAGACTTCAGCACCATCTATTTTTTCTTGCGCGCCGCGCGCTTGCGCACGGGGGATTTCGCCGTTGTCAAATTCTTCTCCGGATCGAGCTCATATAGAGACACATGAGACGGGCTCGAGACGGCGAACGGCTCTCGATTCCATCCACCGTAGCGCGTGCGCAGCCGCATTCCCGCGAGTCGCGCCATCAGATCGAGTTCGCTAGGAAAGGCGTAGCGCAGCCGCACTGGATACAGATGAACACCCCTCTCGCTCATCTCCACATGCGCGGACCGTATCGACTGGGTGGTCGGATCATGCTGCGTGACCTCGAACTGCACGTGGTCGGTTTCCACGTCGAGCGCACCAATGCGTTGCCCGCGAACGAACCGAGCCGAGTCGGGCACGAACGCTTCGATCAGGAACACGCCATCGCTGGTGAGATGCCGAGCGGCGCGCTGAAAGCATCTCACCTGTTCGTCCTGCGTGAGTAAAGCAAAGAAGGTATTGAACACAACATAGATCAAGGAGAACTGGCCATTGACTTTCACGTCGGCGAAATTGCCAATAACAACCGGAATCGCTTCGCCACCCGCTTTTCCCCGCATCTTCGCAACCATGTTCTCGGAGGCGTCGATTCCGAACAGCTTCAAGCCTTTGGCCGCCAGCGGTAACGCGATACGGCCAGTACCGATACCGAGCTCCAGCACACGCCGCTTGCCGGCGACGCTCGCGAGGAATTCTACCGTCGCATTGGTGAATCGCGTGACCGGAAAGCGGAACTGATCATAGACAGCCGCGATTCGATCGCCGTAGGTGGATGCTTCGTAGTCGGCCATGCGCCGCACGTCATCAAACAGTCACGATCAAGTCAACGCCAACGACCGGTGCCAGGATAGCTGCAACCGTGGGCGGTCTGCGAAAGGGGTGCGGAGGGAGGCGACGCCATTTCCGCTGTGGGTTAGGCCATGAATCTATGGAGTGCTGCTAAGCTTCGGCATTGACTGTTCAGGTAGGCGACCTTCGCTAAGTACCTGGCGTGAATACGATGTGAGCCTTCTCCGACCCGCCGTACTTACTATTTTCCGATTTTCCTGCGCTCTGCCCAACGCTTCTTCATAGCGAGCGACAGCCGCTTTCGACCCGCCGGCGTCAGGCCTCCACGCTTCTTTCTCTTCGTCGCGCTCCCTTTAGGCCTGCCGACGCGCTTCTTGCCACTCGGCGACAACGCCGAACCCAAAAGCGCTCCGATGGCTCGGCCCAACCTGTCTCGTTCCTTCTTCAAATCTGAAACTACTTTCGCTAGGTCCAAGATTCGTTCTCTCCTTTTCTCGTTCGAAGGATTTCGTTCGGTCGCTAGAATACTCTTCTAGCAAATAAGTTAACACTGACTTACTACCTATATCGCACACTCAGACTTTCTTAGCGGTCATGCTCAAAATCTCGAACACCGTACCGTCGGGAGCGCGGAAGTGATTCCAACTGGATTTGCCCATGCGTTGGATGGGACCAAAGAACTCGACACCTGCCGCTTCCATGGTCGCTCTAGATGCATCGACGTCGTCGACCTGAAAGGCGACAACCGGCCCCGTTGTAAAAAACGCGTGAAACTCCTCATCGAACGCGTAGAGTTCCAGATTGGTGCCGTCGATCATTTGAAAGCCCGCAATCCCAGGCTCGTCGCGAATCGGTTTCATGCCCATAATGTCGCGAAAGAACTTAGCCATCTCGTCAAACTGCTGAGTCCGCAATCCTAACCAGCTCAGTCCTCTGATTCGCATATGATTTCTCCCGCCGCCGCTTTCATCTGCTGGCAATACTAGCCTGAACGCGGACATTCTAGAGAGACTCCAAGAAAGAGGCCACGTTCTGCGGCCTCGATTGGTATGCTGTCGAGTACATTGACTATTAGTCTGTACGCGTGTGGAGTCGCCCCTTTTTGAGAGTAATTTTGACAGCCAATTTACCGCCACGGGCTTGGCCGAGGGCGGATGAAGCGTACATACGCGGACTGCAGACCCAACGATTCCTCGTGACTTGGACGCGGGCGGCCACTATTCAATGGAACTTAAAATCCTCTGGAGCGAAAGCTCCGTGCGGGTTCGACCCCCGCCCCCGGCATACATTCCGCTATGCGCGCGATCGCGAACCGCGCGCACACGCGCGGATTTCGAGCGATTCTCCGAGAGATGTTTCGCAGGCACCGAATCGGAGTAATTGTCAAATGTTGTGGATCGTCCGGTCATGATCAGGCGGCTTACCTAGGTTGATTGACAACTGGCTTGACTGATCGGCTTTGTATCACCAGCCTGGCGCACTCCATCGACGAACTTTACGCCAGGATTTTAAGTCTTGGTTTCTACCAGAATACGCTTCCATACGTAGCGCACGTCCGGCTGCTTTTCTTCATTTCCTGCTCCGTCGGTTTCCTCGACCGGCTTGAAGCCATGGCGTTCATAAAAATTCCGAGCCTTCTGATTTTGTTGGAATGTCCAGAGTTGCAATTCTGCATTCTCAGACTTCGCCTGATGGAGGAGACGGGAACCTATCCCGCTTCCCTGATATTTTGGCAACACGTACAGGTAGTTGACCCATCCCGGTGTGAACGCGCAAAATCCTGCGATCTCCCCGTCCTTCTCAACGACAACCGTATGATTGCTTTGCAGCACCTTCTGGAAGTGGGCCAGATCTTCCTCGGGCGTGTGCAACTTAGCAAAGCGAGGATATGTAGCGTCATGGGTTGTGCGGAACAAATGTGTCACCGCAGCCGCATCTTCCTTAATGGCGTCGCGCGTCTCTCGGAGCGGAGCCGGCTCACGATTACAGATCATGATCAGGCGGCCTCCTTTGGTTGATTATCAATCGACTCAGTGATCGGATTTGTGGTCC
>CAVTMX010000017.1:0-187689 GCA_963735915.1 uncultured Acidobacteriaceae bacterium
GCATGGGGCAATGATGGCCGACAGCGCGGGGCCATGCTTGATCAGCCCGCCGATGTACCACAGCGCGAGCTGCGATAGTCCCGCGTAACCGTCGCCGGCGAACAGCGGCTTGCCGCCTTTCCACAGCGACTGGTGCGTGTGCATGCCGCTGCCGTTGTCCTGGAAGAGCGGCTTGGGCATGAAAGTCACGGTCTTGCCGTACTGGTTGGCGACGTTCTTCACGATGTACTTGTAGAGCATCATGGAGTCGGCCGAGCGGATGAGCGAGTCGTACTTCAGGTCGATCTCGGTCTGGCCGCCAGTGGCGACTTCATGGTGATGGCACTCGACCACGAGGCCGCAGCTCTGCATAGTCATCGCCATCTCGGTGCGCAGGTCCTGATAGTGGTCGGTGGGAGCGACCGGGAAATAGCCTTCCTTGTAGCGCGGACGATAGCCGAGGTTGTTTTCGAGGCGGCCTGAGTTCCAGCGGCCCTCTTCGGCGTCGATGAAGTAGAAGCCCTCGTGCTCGTTCTGGTCGAAGCGCACGTTGTCGAAGATGAAGAACTCGGCCTCGGCACCGAAGTAGGCGGTGTCGGCCAGGCCAGTGGAGGCCAGATACATCTCGGCCTTCTTGGCGATGTAGCGCGGATCGCGATCATAACGCTGCTTGGTGACCGGATCGATCACGTCGCAAACCATCACCAGCGTCGGGACTTCGGTGAACGGATCGAGAATGTAGCGGGCCGGGTCGGGGATGAGCAGCATGTCGCTCTCGTGAATGGCCGCCCAGCCGCGGATGGACGAGCCGTCCATGCCGAAGCCTTCCTCGAACGAAACTTCGCTGAGCTGATTGATAGGATAGGAAACGTGGTGCCACAGTCCGGGAAGATCGGTGAAGCGCAGATCGAGGACCTGCACGTTATGTTCTTTCACGAACTCCAGGACTTTCTTGGGATCAGGTTTGGTATCAGACATTCGAACCCCTCCTCTGTTGGCCTCGGCGGTTGCGCGCTCGGGCGAACTTTATACCTTGCGTTGAAGCGATAGGAAGGTCGTTGGCACACGTCGAGCGTGCGGAGCAAAGCGACGTTCCGAATGAAAGCACGATTACAAACTGCATTAGCAAATTTGTGTGTGGGATGAAGGCCACGGTCCTTGGCCCACACATCAGGATAGTTGCCGCGGTTGGAGTGAGGAAATCGATTGTTTTTATGGCGGCGATAACCGTTGCTTATAAGGACGATAAATCGTTGATTCTCGGAATGTATGCCGGCAAGGCACGACGTTGAAGGCCCGCGGGAAGGACAGCTATGCCCAACTTGATTACCGCGGCGGAATTCGCGATGAATTGAACAATCCGTAAACAGCCTTTCACGTGCGGCATTAACCATACAGTTATGAAGCAGGCTGCATGGCAGGAGTCATCCGTCGCGCCGGCAAGGCTCCGGGCGCGGCGCAGCGATGCCGCGCCTTCGACCGCGCCGCTCACGTCGCCGTATACGGTGAAGTTGGCGACTGATACACAAGAGTTTCGGGCCGCGCTGCGCTTGCGTTACGAAGTTTTTAACCTGGAGCTGCGCGAAGGTCTCCACTCGTCGCACTCGACCGGCTGCGACTTTGACGCGTTCGATGCTGTGCTCGACCACATCATCGTGAAGTGCGCGTATTCGGACCGCGTGGTGGGTACTTATCGCCTGCAAACCGGCATGAGGGCCGCGCGCAACATCGGCTACTACAGCGAACAGGAATTCAACTTCAGGCCGTTCGAGCCGCTGCGGCGCGAGGTGCTGGAGTTGGGACGCGCGTGCATCCATCATGACCATCGCAATACGCAGGTACTGATGCTGCTGTGGAAGGCGATTGCGCAGTACGGCATCGAGCGCGGCTGCCGCTACCTGGTCGGATGCAGCTCGGTCACGACGCAGGACCCCGCAGTTGGCGCCGCGGTGTACCGCAAGCTGGAGAAATTTCTCACGCCATCGGAGCTGCGCACGGCCCCGCAACCCGCGTATCGCTTCAACCTGGATTGTGCCGCCGCCCCCGACACCGAAGAGGCAAAAGTGCCCAAGTTGCTGCGCGCGTACCTCACCATCGGGGCACAGATTTGTGGGGCGCCCGCACTCGACCGCGGCTTCGGAACAATCGACTTCCTCACCTTGCTGGATCTGGTGCGAGTACCGAACGGGCTGTTCTCGCGCGTAGCGCGCAACGCGTAACCGCCGAAAACTTACTTCACGCGCGACTTCTTGATCAGCTTCATCGCGGTTTTCATGTCTTTGCAGCCGAGCAGCTTGAATTTCGTGCCCCGCGCCTCGTTGTAGGCGACGAAGAACTGCTCCAGTTCCTTGATCATGTTGCTGTTCAGGTCGCTGGGTTCTTTGATGTCGGCGTGAACATGCGAGTCCGTCGCCACGGCCAGGATCCGGTCGTTACGCGTGGTTTTCCCGTCGTCGGTCTGCTCGGCCTCGATCACCCCAACAACGCGCGCCTCGACGATGCAGCCGGTGAATGCCGGCTCGTCCATCAGCAGTAGTACGTCCAACGGATCTCCGTCCTGCGCTTTGGTTCGCGGCACAAAACCGAAGTCGTAGGGGAACACCATTCCTTCCGACAGCACTGCGTTCAGGCGATAGGCGCCCAGTTCGGGATCGTACTTGAACTTGTTGCGGCTGCCTTTCGGGGTTTCGATCACGACCCGCAGGCTCTCTTTTCCTGTGTCGAAGGGGTCAATCCGGTCAGGGGATGTCAACTTGCGTCTTTTGGGCATTCTTCTCCGCGGCGCACTTCAGTGCGGCGAAGATTACGATGCGGTTAAAAGCCCCTCCGGATGTCGCAGCAGGTAAACTGCAATCCACGGCCCCGGACTAGATGACTGGCTTCCTATCCACGCAAAGACGAAGAATCAGGCGATGGAGCATCTTCCTGACGGGAGCTCTGCGTGGACTGTGGCTGCATCGCAGGCTACCGCGAAACGCCTCACGCGCTGAATCCGCGGAGTGGCTGCACCAGAGTTGCGCCCGAACGTTGCGCGCCATCGAGTTGCAAGTAGACGTTATAGGAGAATTGCCGGCGCGAGGCCTGATCGTCAGCAATCACCTGAGCTATCTCGACATTGTGGTCCTCAGCACGGCCGTGCCCTGCGCGTTTGTATCCAAGGCCGAGATCGCCGCTTGGCCGATCTTCGGACCTTACGCGCGCTGGGCAGGAACGGTTTTTGTCACGCGGCACGACCGGGCGGATGTCGCCCGCGCTAACGCCGGCATACGAGACGCTCTGCAAGAAGGCGTGCCTGTAGTCCTCTTCCCCGAAGGGACGACCACCGACGGCCTGCGGATTCTGCGGTTTCACTCGACCATGCTCCAGCCGGCCATCGATGCCGCCGCGCCCATCACGCCTTGCGCCCTGGCTTACGAACTCGATGACGGCGATCCCGCGCGTGAAGCTTGCTGGTGGGGCGACATGACGCTGTTGCCGCACTTGTGGAACCTGTTAGGGAAGAAAACGATTCGCGCACGGATCGTGTTTGGCACACCTGTCAAGCCCTCCGGCGATCGCAAGCGGCTCAGCGCAACACTACATGAGCTGGTTGTGCAGTTGCATGACGAGCTCTCGCAGCCGATGCTAAAAGCATAGGACTTGTGCTGTTCGATTTCGCCGGGCTTGTAGCCTTCGGCGCACGAGGCGGCGACGAGGGCGGACGAGGGGCGTTAGCAGCGTAGAGGAGCGCTTTCTCGTACGCGGTGTCATCCTGAGCGGAGCGACCGCGCAACTACCTGACAAGCGCGCTTCGTGCGCTTGGCGCGGTAGTTGCTCGGTCGCGGAGTCGAAGGACCGCTATATTGCCGATAATAGTGGTCCCTCGGCTCCGCCCTCCGGGCTGCGCTCGGGATGACACCCTACTAAGGTGCAGCTTTTGTCACGTAATAGAAGTCGAGGTGCTGCGCCTGGAATCCGCCGAAGCGCACCACCTTACGCCCGGGGAGAAGATACTGCAGCTCGCGCTCGGTTCCGGCGGCGGCGACGACGATATGCTCGCCCGCGGGAATCTCGTGGTTCGCGTAACTCGCGACGCGATGGTTCCGGTAAAAGGCAAGACCAAACTCGATGCTCGCGGGCACATCGTAGGCCGCAATCTCCGGTATGCGACCTATCGCAGTCTGCTCCAGCGCGGCCTCGACCGGCCGCTCCGATTGCAGGTAGTCGATCGCCGGCAAGGTTCCCCTGAGCGTGAGCGCGAAGGCGATCACCACCGGCACTAGCGTGGCAAATCGCAAAATGCGATAGCCCTGGTTCTGGAGCGTGAACCACAGCATGAGAATCGTCACGATGGCCAGCGCCGCAGCGACGACAATCACGGTTGTGGGCAGGGGCAGCTTCAGCAGCTTGAAAGGGACGATGAAGGACGCCGAGAGCATCGCCCCGCACGTCAAGGCGTGTACCAGCACCAGCCATACCGCGGGCCTGGCCCCTTCTTTTTCGCGGCGCGCGATGAAGTCGGCCAGCAGAATGGTCCCGGCGGGAATCGCAGGAAGAATGTAACCCGGCAGCTTGGACCGCGATAGCGAGAAGAAGATGATTGGCAGCAGCAGCCATAGCGCGAGTAACGTGCGCAGGTCTTCCTCGCCTGCCGGCTGCTGCGTGGAGTACCTCCAGTCGCGAATGGCATCGACGATGGCGTCCACCGCGAACACCGTCCACGGCACCAGCGCCACCAGCGCGACCGGCAAGTAAAACCAGAACGGCTGCGGATGGTGATAGAGGTTGCTGGTGAAACGCTCGAGATTGTGTTGCAGGAAGAAGACGCGGAAGAACTCAGGATTGGCGCGCTGGACAGCGATGAACCACGGCGCGGCGATGACGAAATACAGCGCGATCCCGATCGGCCATAACGTTCGCACGAGCAGCTTGCCGTCGCGACGCAGCGCCGCGAACGCGCCGATGATGATCGCCGCCAGGATGACGGCAACCGGCCCCTTGGCCAACGTCGCCAGCGCAAGAAAAAAGTAGAAGCCCAGCAGCCAGCCTCGCCCGCGGCTGGCGTGCCCGCCGTACCAGCACAGCATCGCCATCGTGAACATCACGGCGAGCGGCATATCGGTTGACGCGCTGCGCCCGAAGCCGATGATCATCGCCGCAGACGCCGTAATGAGCGCGGTATCAAGTTGCATGCCTCGGCGGAAGCGCCGCGCCCAGACGAAAACGAATATCACGAGCAGACAGGAGAGCACAGCCGATGGAATGCGCGCCGCCGTGTCGCTCACACCGCCAGATGCCTTGTACGCCAACATCGCGCACCAGCAATACAGCGGCGGCTTCTCCAGCCACGGTTGACCCCACAGGACGGGCGTGACCCAGTCGTGCCGCGCGAGCATCTCGCGCGCGACCTGCGCATAGCGCGGCTCGTCCGGGCCGATCAGCCCTACAAGTTGAATGCCGGCGAAGAACAGGAAGCCGCAGAAGGCGATGAGGGCAAGCGTGTCGGTGGCGCGGCGCGTGCGATCGGAAGGGCTAGGCGGAGTCGGTCTCAACTCTTCATTGTACAGGCGTTAGAACGACCTCAATTTGCGGGGGCCAGCTTGAAATCGCTCATATGGAGAGTCGTATTTGTCGTCTTGTCGTAGTTCTTGGTAGTAGAAACTGTTCCCGATAAAGCAAGTTTGGCGTCTGGGAGATCACCTTTTTCGACTACAAACTGCAATTTGGAGAACTCCTCGGGGGTTAGCCAAGCCGCGCCGACAAGCACACTTCCCTTGATGCTCGTCTGCCAGGAAGGATCGTTGTCGAATTCGAAATGCCAACCGGGCGGCAGGTTTAATGCGTTACAAAAGCTTCCATCCGCCAGGTGAATTTCGAGCGAAACGATCGATTCGCCCGGCGGAAGGCGCAGCTCGGGAGCCCTGACGGTGTACTTTTCCGCCGCCGCACTAACGTCGCAGGCGAATAACGCAAAGCACCAGAGCAGCCAAACAAGGCGGGAAGGCAGTATTCGGTTCATAAATGTTGCGTGAAGCTATTGTACGTGGGCATCGTAGCCGCGCACGCGCAGTTGCGCGAGCAGTTGATCGAGCGCAGCCGAGAGCGGCCCGTCCAATGCGCAGCCGCTGGCGCACTCGTGGCCGCCGCCGCCGAAGGCCTCAGCCACCTGCGCGACATTCACGTGCCCTTTGCTCCGCAGGCTGATGCGAAAGCGCCCGTCGGGCTGCTCGCGGAAGAACAGCGCCACTTCGATCCCTTGAATGGCGAGTGCGTAATTGACCAGGCCCTCGCAGTCTTCGTCAGCGGCCTGGCAGGTTTCCATGGCGGCGCGGTCTACATGCATCCATGCGAGAGAGCCTTCACGCCGCAAATTGCTGAGCGCCGCACCCAGCAGCCGCATCTTCGAAATGTGCGTCGAGAAGTAAACGTTGTGCGCGATACGGACGGGGTCGGCTCCGCAGCGAACCAGTTCCTGCGCCAGAGCAAACGTTTGCTCGTTGGTGCCGTGAAAGCAGAACGAGCCGGTGTCGGTCAGCACCGCGGTGTACAGACAAGTCGCGACGTCGGGCGAAATCTTCACGCCGGCTTCACGCGCCAGGCGGAAAATCATCTCGGCAGTGGCGCAGGCGTTCGGGTCGATCCAGTTCACGTGCGCGAAAGGACGCGCGGTTGCATGGTGGTCGATGTTGATGAGGTAGTGGCCCTCCAGGCCAGTCAGGCGCGTGCGCGCCACGCTGTCGCATTCGAGGATGATGGCCGCATCGGCGTCGGGGGCCTGCGCCGTGTCGCGCAGCACCGAGTCGGCGAAGGGCAGCGGACCGTAGATGGCGGGAACGCCATCGCTGAGCACGACGTTGGCCTGCTTGCCCATGCTGCGCAGGATCTGAGCGCACGCCAGTGCCGAGCCTACGGCGTCGCCGTCCGGCCGCGCGTGCGAGGTGAGAATGAACTTCTGTCTTCTCCCAATCTGGTTTAGAACTTCGTCCAACATTCCAATGGCCCTGGTTCGTCCTACAGGTTCGGCGCTCTACCGCTTCCTCTTCTCGATTCGGTACAACAGCTCTTCAATGCGCCCGCCGTATTGCTCGGAGCGGTCCAGCACGAAAAAAACTTCCGGGGCCTGGCGCACGCCCAACCTGCGGGTCAGCTCGTGGCGAATGTAGCCACGCGCCGCGTTCAGTCCTTCCAGGCTCTGCTCCGCTTCCTCGTCATTGCCTGCGGCCGAGACGAATACGCGCGCGGTCTTGCCGTCGCTGCCCAGATGCACTTCGGTCACGCTGACCAGACCGATGCGCGGATCGCCCAGTTCGCCCTCGACGAGCGCGCCGAGTTCCTCCCGCAAGGTGTCTTGCAGCCGCTCGCGATGATGTTTCCGTCCCCGGTTCTCCATTTTTTGATAAAGCCCAAAACGCAAGGGGAACGTTAGAGCATACCCCTATCTGTCAACTTTGCGGTGATAACTATCACGGTTCCTCGGTCGAAGTTGCGCCGAATTCCGCCTCCGAGAGGAAGTCCAAAAAGGAATCGGTGACCTCGCCGCCGCTGTTGTTGGCCACGCGCATGGCGTGGCGCTCGACGTTGCGCATCAGGCCGTCGAGATAGTCGCGCGAATCCGAAATGCTGACCACGCCGAGAGTCGCGCGTTGCCACGCATCGCTGGGATCGAGTTCCGCGACTGCGACATTGAAGTGGTTGCGCAGGCCGTCTTTGACGCTGCGCACCACCTGGCGCTTGTCTTTCAGCGAATGCGCGCCTTCGATGCGAATCTCCAGCGTGAGATACGCGATCATGGTTTCCTATTGCACAACGTCCCGGATACCGGGTCCTCGTGAGGAGGATTCAGTTCCGGGACGGATGTTCATCGGTCGTGTTCGCCGCGCGGCGGTTCAACCGCAGATCCCTCGTCGGGCTGAAGCCCTCCTCGGGATGAAAAGAAAGAAGGCTCGCGTTCGGCACGACTGAAGTCGTGCCCTGTTACAAACCTCAGCGGTCGCGCGGTCCTGTCGCAATCGTCCGTTGACAACCCACGACCGGCCACTGACAACTGACAACCCACAACTGGTTTACACGAACGCTTCGGCCGCGACGCGCTCGGTCACGAACACCTCGATCACATCGCCGACCTTGATGTCGCCGTAGTTGGTGATCGAGATGCCGCATTCCATGCCGTTGCGCACTTCGCTGACGTCTTCCTTGAAGCGCCGCAGCGAGCCGACCTTGCCTTTGAAGACGACCACGTTGTCGCGCAGCAGCCGCACTTCGGAGTCGCGCTTGATGATGCCATCGCTCACGTAGCAGCCGGCAATCGTGCCGACCTTGGGCACGCGGAAGGTATCGCGCACTTCCGCACGGCCGAGATAGGTCTCCTTCACGATCGGCTCAAGCAGGCCGGTCATGGCCTTCTTGATCTCGTCCTGCACCTCGTAAATGATCGAGTGCAGGCGGATGTCGACCTTCTCCTGCTCGGCCAGTTCCTGCGCCTTGCGCTCCGGCCGCACATTGAAGCCGATGATGATGGCATTCGACGCCGAAGCCAGCAGCACATCGCTCTCGGTGATGGCGCCCACGCTGGCGCGCATGACATTGATCTTCACGCGTTCGTTCGACAGCTTGGTCAGCACATCGCCCAGCACTTCGACCGAGCCCTGCACATCGCCCTTGAGGATGATGAACAGTTCCTTCTGGCCGGCCGTCTTGAGCTGCTCCGCCAGACCTTCGAGCGACACGCGCGAGCTCTTGGCCAGCGCCGCTTCGCGCGCCTTGCCTTCGCGATATTCGGAGATGTCGCGCGCCTTCTCGCGATCGGCGACGGCGACCAGTTGATCGCCCGCCTGCGGCAGACCCTCCAGGCCGAGCACCTCGACTGGAGTTGCCGGGCCGGCCGTCTCGAGCGCAGCGCCGCGATCGTTGAACATGGCGCGCACTTTGCCGAAGACGTTGCCGACGACGAAGTTGTCGCCGGTGCGCAGCGTGCCATTCTGCACCAGCACGGTCGCCACCGGACCGCGTCCGCGATCAAGCTTGGCTTCCAGCACCGTGCCGCTCGCCAGACGATCGGGCACAGCCTTCAGGTCCTGCAGGTCGGCAACCAGGCAGATCATCTCCATCAGCAGATTGAGGTTGGTCTTCTGCTTCGCCGAGACATCGACGAACACGGTCGTGCCGCCCCAGTCTTCCGGCATGAGCCCGCGATCGGCGAGCTGCTTCTTCACCCGCTCGGGCAGCGCGTCGGGCTTGTCGATTTTGTTGACCGCAACGATGATCGGCACGTTGGCCGCTTTGGCGTGATCGATGGCTTCCAGCGTCTGCGGCATGACGCCGTCATCGGCGGCGACCACCAGCACGACGATGTCCGTCACCTTCGATCCGCGAGCACGCATGCGGGTGAACGCTTCGTGACCCGGCGTGTCGAGGAAGACGATCTCGCGGCCAAAGGCGGGCGAATTGGGATCGGTAATCGCAACTTTGTACGCGCCGATGTGCTGCGTGATGCCGCCGGCTTCGCCTTCGGCGACGTTGGTGGAGCGGATCGCGTCGAGCAGGCTGGTTTTGCCGTGATCGACGTGGCCCATGATGGTGACCACCGGAGGACGCGTAACAGCCTGCGCACCGCCTTCTTCCCCGGCGCCTTCGGTCGGACCGTGTCTTTCGCCAACTGCTCTTCGAAGGTGATGACCGCGGTCTCGGCGCCGAAGTGGCGAGCCATGTCGGTGGCGAGATCGGAATCGAGCGTCTGGTTGACGGTGGCGAAGACGCCGCGCGCCAGCAGGCGAGCGATGAGGTCCTTGGCGCGAATGTCCAGCTTCTCCGCCAGGTCCTTCACGCTGATGCCTTCCGGAATCGTGATGCTGCGCGTGATGGGCAGCGGCTCGGTCGAAAGCGACAGCCGCGGCGGCGGAACAAAGCCCTTCATCGGGCCTTCCTTCACGCCACGCGGAACATAACGCTGGCCCGGACGCGCGGGACGTCCCATGGGGCGCCCTGTGGGCGGTGGCGGCGCTCCAACTCCGGGACCGCCTGCAAATCCGGGACGAGCTCCGGGAGGCCCAGAGCGAGTGGGATGCGGGCCGCGGCGCTCACCCGGACGCATCGGCGGACGCGCCGCGCCCGTGGGAGGCGCACCCGGACGCGGGCGCTGGAAAATCGGTTTGCCGCGCTCCGGCATGACCGGGCGCGTCGCCGTGCTCGCTGCCGGTCGCGCGGGTGCGGTGTAAACGGGACGCGGTCCGGTCTGCGGGACGATCAGGCGCCGCGGCGGTGGGGCAGGCTGCGCGGGCGGAGCCGGACGGGCGGCGGCAGATTCAGCTTGCGCCGGGAATGTTGGAGCGCTCGGGCGTGCGGGCGGAGCCAGGGGCGATGCGTGGCTAGGTACAGCTTGGGCTGGTGCTGTCTCGACTGGCGCGGCGGCCTCCATCTCGGGAACATCGGGCAGTTCGACTTCGGGCTGGTCCAAAACAGCGGTCTGCGTTTCGCTCGCGAGCTCCGACGGTCTCATCGCCTCATGCGTCAGCCGCGTATGCGCCTGCGGAGGAGCAGGCGGCCGGGGCGGAGTGATGATCGGAGCGGGCGGACGAGGCACCGAATGCGGCGTAATGAAACGCGGTGCAGGCTTGGCCTCGGCGGGCAGGGCGGCGGTGCTGGCTGCCGGAGCAGCAGGCTTTGGCGGAACAGCGGAGGGAGGCGCAACTACGGGACGGGGCACCGGAGGCGGAGTGGGGCGCGCAGGCGCAGCGGGTTGTGCGGCGCGCTGCGTGATCGCCTTCAGCACATCGCCCGGCTTGGAGATGTGCGAGAGATCGATCTTGGGCTTGAACTCGTCCGGCGCGGCGGCAGACGCTCGCGAGCCGCGGGACGTGGCGGGCGCTTGCTCGGCAAAGTATTTCTTCACGCGCTCGGCTTCGTCTTCTTCGATCGAGCTGGAGTGCGTTTTCTTCTCGGTGATGCCGACCTTGGGAAGAACATCGAGGATCTCCTTGCTTTTGACCTCAAGTTCTCGCGCCAGATCGTTGATTCGAACCTTGTGCTGCATTCCGCCCCGTTTCCTCCGTTTTGTCCCGTCCGGTTACGCCTTCATAGCATCCTCACGGTTCTGGTTAATGTTTGGGAGGGGCTGGCCCCTTCGGCAGTTCCGCATCCCCCAAATTGTTGCGACAACTGACAACTCCCTCTTACGATCGCTTTTCGCCCGGCTGTTCTTCGTCGGGAACGTTCTCGTTCGGCGTTTCCAGCCGCTCGTGAATCGTGAGCTCGGCTTCATCGGCGGGCGGCGCGTTCTCCACACCGTCGACGACCTCGGCTTCGAACGCCTGGCCCTCGTCGGCCAGTTCCTCGACGCTCTCCGAGAAGCTTCCGGCACATCGGATAGACCTTCTTCGTCGCCTGACTGACCGGCCTCTTCTCCGGGCTCCACATCGCTTTCCGCAGCCGCTTCGACTTTCGACTCGTCAGCTTCGTCGTCACGCTCAGCGGCTTCGACTTCGTCGGGCGATTCGCCGGCCTCTTCGTCGGCTGAGACTGCCTCCTCTGCGGCCAACTCGCGAGCTTCTTCTTCGGCGGGAACATCCTCGCCAACCTCTTCGCCAGCGTCGGGATGTCGGCCGCCGCATCCAGGCTGGAGAAGTAATTGTTGACCGCGATGCTGATCTTCTCGACCGTCTTGGGCCCGATGCCCGGCACCTCTTCCAGCTGCTCGGGCGTCATGTCGGCAACCTGCTCGACGGTCGTGATGCCCGCCGCGACCAGCTTCTCGACGATGCCGGGCTCCAGATCAGGCACCGACTCCAGCGGCGTCGCGGCAGCGTCATCATGCCGCGCATCTGCTCTTCCACTTCCTGGCGCTTCTCTTCCTCGCTCTTGATGTCGATCTTCCAGCCCAGCAGCTTGGCGGCGAGGCGAACGTTCTGGCCCTTCTTGCCGATGGCCAGCGACAACTGGCTGTCGTCGACGATCACTTCGAGGTGCTTTTCCTGGCCTTCGAGCACGGTGACGCGGCTGACCTTCGCCGGCTGCAACGCCTTCTCGGCGAAGACCACCGGATCTTCGTGATACTCGATGATGTCGATCTTCTCGCCGCGCAGTTCGCGGATGATGGACTGCACGCGCATGCCCTTCATGCCGACGCAGGCGCCCACCGGATCGACGTCCTTGTCCTTCGACATCACGGCGATCTTGGTGCGCTCGCCGGCTTCGCGCGCAATGGCGCGGATCACGACGGTGTTGTCGTAAATCTCCGGCACTTCGGTCTGGAACAGGTGCGTGACCAGCTCCGGAGCCGCGCGCGAGACGACAACCTGCGGGCCTTTCGACGCTTTCTCGACGCGCACGATCACGACGCGCACCCGCTCGCCGGGGGCGAACGACTCCAGCCGCGACTGCTCCTTGCGCGGCATGCGGCCTTCGGCCTTGCCCAGGTCGACGATGACGTCCTGACCTTCAGTGCGCTTGACGGTGGCGTTGATGACTTCGCCCACGCGCCCGATGTACTCGTTGTAAACCGTGTCGCGCTCGGCCTCGCGCACCTTCTGGAAGATGACCTGCTTGGCCAGCTGCGCGGCGATGCGCCCCAGAACGTCGGTCGGCTTGTAGGTGCGCAGTTCGCCGCCGACTTCGGCCGCAGGATCGATGCGCTTGGCGTCATCCAGCGCGATCTGCGAAAGCGGGTCTTCGATCTGGTCGTGCGTCTCGACGATCGAGCGCACCGCGTAGGCGCGGATCTGGCCGCTCTCCTTGTCGAGCTCGGCGCGCAGGTTCTCCTGCGTCTTGTAATACTTTCGCGTGGCCACGACGATGGCATCTTCCACCGCGCTCACGACGATTTGCGGATCGATGCCTTTCTCCCGGCTGAGAGCGTCGATTACGTTGTACAGTTCACTTGCCATAAAGATTCTTGCCTAAAATTCCGGTACCAGGTTCGCCTTTTCCACGTTGCCGAGGTCGATCTCGACCTCGCTCCCCGGCTCAGACCGCCTCGACGGGGTCCCCGACGAGCGCTGCTTTTGCGCTGGCCGGGGTGGTTCGTGCTTCTTCGACTTCTTGCGCCGCGTCAGCTCGATCCGAAGCCGCTGTCCTGAAATGCCTTCAGGCGCCCTTCAAAATGCCGGTTGCCATTAACCGGATCGCGCGTCATCAGCTTCACCAGGCTTCCGATGAAGCGCTGAAAATCGTCCGGCTTCGACAGCTTGCGGTCCAGCCCCGGCGACGAAACTTCCAGCAGTGTACGAGCCGCCCGGCACCGCGTCTTCGACGTCGAAGATCGTTCCCGCCTCGCGGCTGAAATTCGCGCAATCCTCGTGAGTCACGCCGCCCGGCTTATCGATGTAGACCCGCAGCATGCGGGCCTTGCCGCCGCCGTGCAGCTCCAGATCCACCAGTTCCAGCCCGCTGGATTGCGCCACCCGTTCGGCGATCTCGCGAATTTTGTCTAATCCCGCCGCCATGTTTCCGTTTCCCGGCTCGCCGGTCGCTTAAGCACAGACCGCCCGTCAGGCCCTGGTAACCACCTGGACTCGCCGTACCACAGCGGATTAACGGGTGGAAATAAAAAGTGGGCGATCGCCCACCGGTGTGCTTCGCCGAATCTGCCGGGCTCGCTGCCACGCCGGAACCGGCGACAGGAACCATAAAACACAACAGTACAGAACCAAATATACGCCTCGAATGGGTGAAAAACTCAAGCGATCTGCCCGGATTGATGGCGCCAACCGACCTGCCGAAGTTGCTGATTTGGCGCATCTTTGTGAACGCCTGGTGAACGCCTCGCCTGGGTTCAACTCTTGTTACAGCAACACAGATGGCACTGGCCGTCGGGGACTGGTGTGCGCCCTCACCGTGGGATAGCCCATATAGAAAACGAAGGTCGGCTGCCAGCTCGGGTCGCCAGTGATTTCATTCAGCATCGCGGCACGGGATGCGGGTTTGCCCGGCGCCACTCTCGTGGTCCACCATCTCCCACTGCCTCGTTACAGGGCCGCGCGGCGACGCCCTCTGGCGGTGGCGAACAGATGCGCCCGTTGCCAGGTCCGGCCAGCCAGCAGACATTGGCTCTGGTCATAGCGGTCGCGCACGGCAATAAAGCCGATCAGCGGCGCGCTCATCATCAAGGCCGAATAATTCCCCGCCTCGCTGTGCGAGCCCATCCACGCCAGCATTCTTTCGTTCATCATCTTGACGATCCCGCTCGCAACGGGAGGCAGACCGAAGGCGTCGATGGTCAGGCCATCGCGATATCTCTGCACTTCACTCCACTGCAAGCGAACCCAGCGATTGCTGCCGGCCTGGACCTCCGGATCGGATAGATGTCCTTGTTCGCGGCCGAGCTGATGTCGGTGATCTTTGTTCGCTCGGCTTCGCGGTAAAGAGAAACAGCTTCACCTTCGAGCATCCGGCGGCAGATGGCTCAGCGCAGTCGAGAAAATCCGGACGGCAACGGCTGGTGCGAGTCGTAAGCCCGCGATTGGTATGGCGCCGCGGGATGGCGTTGTAGAGTTCGTCTTCGTCCCGCTTTCCGGGCGCGAGTTCCACGCGGGCCAGAAGTTGTGGTTCGCGGTTCGGCAGGAATCGGGCCAAGTTCGCCTGGAGCAGCGTCGCGACTGCGGCGTAACCATTGGCGGGCGCAGCGAGCAGAAGATTCTCTAGGGCGCAGCCCATGCCGATATGTTCTTCGCGAAGATAGGGATCGAGCGCGCCGACATTCCTGCTGAGTGTCGATATGCAACTCGATTGGCGGAGTCGCTGACCTTGAAGAGCCAGGGCTGCGTGTTGTGCGGGCTGGCGGCGAGAATCGCCGCGCTGACCAGCGCAAGCGGGCTGTCTTTTGCACTGCGCCAATCTTTCCAGGGCTCGTACGCTGGGCCCTTCGCCGGTGCTGAAGACGTCCTGATCACAGGCTCGCCACACGCCGCCGCCGACAACGGCGACAGTCACTATCCCTGCGCCCTTGAGGAAGGCTCTGCGCCGCATGGACCACCTCGCCGCAACCGCGAGCCGGAAATCAGCAACGTCCGTATGCGCGCAGCGCGTTTGCCTAACCTGCACCGCAACTCTACAATTAGAGTTTATCCCTCCACGGAACACATATCATGATTCATTTTCCTGTCCCTGAGGCGCTTGACCTTCGATGACGTGTTGTTGCTGCCTGCCAAGAGCGACGTTGTGCCTGCGCTGGCGGACACCACCACTCGTCTGACCCGCAATATCGAGCTGCGCGTGCCGCTCATCAGCGCCGCCATGGACACCGTCACCGAATCGCACATGGCCATCGCCATGGCGCAGCAGGGCGGGCTGGGCATCATCCATCGCAACCTGACGATCGAGCAGCAGGCGGCTGAGGTCGACAAGGTGAAGCGCTCGGAGAGCGGCATGATCGTCGATCCCATCACCATGTCGCCCGAGCAGAAGATCTCCGACGCGCTGGAAGTGATGCGCCACTACCGCATCTCCGGCGTGCCCATCACCAAGAACAAGAAGCTGGTCGGCATCCTCACCAATCGCGATCTGCGCTTCGAAACCCGCACCGACATTCCCATCAGCGAGGTGATGACCAAGGAAAACCTCATCACGGTTCCGGTGGGCACGACGCTGACCGATGCCGAGGCGATCCTGCATCAGCATCGCATCGAGAAGCTGCTGGTGGTCGACGATCACTACAACCTCAAAGGCCTGATCACGGTGAAGGACATCCAGAAGCGGCTGAAGTATCCCACTGCCGCGAAGGATGATCATGGCCGGCTGCGCGTGGGCGCGGCCATCGGCGCGACCGGAGATTTCCTGGAGCGCGCGCAGGAGCTGGTGCGAGCCAAAGTTGATGTGCTGGCGATCGACAGCGCGCACGGCCACTCGACGCGGGTGATCGAAGCGATCAAGAAGATCAAGTCGACGTTGCCGCAGGTCGATCTGCTTGCCGGCAATGTCGGAACATTCGATGGCGCCTGCGAGCTGGCGCGAGCTGGAGCCGACGGGATCAAGGTCGGCATCGGGCCGGGCTCGATTTGCACCACGCGCGTCGTGACCGGCGCGGGCGTGCCGCAGATCACCGCGATCGCCGAGGCCGCGCGTGCCACCCGCGACAGCGATGTTTCGGTCATCGCCGACGGCGGCATCAAGTATTCCGGCGACATCACCAAGGCGATTGCCGCCGGCGCCGATTGCGTGATGATCGGCTCGCTGCTGGCAGGCACCGAAGAGAGTCCCGGCGAGACCATCCTTTATCAGGGCCGCTCGTTCAAGACGTATCGCGGCATGGGATCGCTGGCGGCGATGGCGCAAGGCTCCAGCGAGCGCTACTTCCAGAAAACGAATGGCGAGACCGGCGATTCATCCGTGCCGGTCACCTACCGAAGACGGAGCGACGGCAATCGCCTGGCGAAGCTGGTGCCCGAAGGCATCGAAGGACGCGTGCCCTATCGCGGCACGGTGGGGATGATCGTGTATCAGCTGGTCGGCGGCGTGAAGAGCGGCATGGGATACGTCGGCTGCGCGACGATTGAAGAGCTGCAGCAGAAGGCGCGCTTCGTGCGCATCAGCGGCGCCGGCCTGCGCGAGAGCCATGTGCACGACGTGATGATCACGCGCGAGGCGCCCAATTACCGCGTCGAATAAAGCAGCTTTGCTGGGGCCCTCGCCACGCTCGCTATTCCGCAATTGGTGGCCGGTTGTCTTCTGGCTGGGCGTCATTCGCGCCGAGTCCACCGATGCCGCTTCTGCCGCCAATACCGGCGATCTTCTTCACAGCGTGATAGCGGTCGTTGCGCCTCATGTAAAGCCGGAATTCGTCGACGACCTGAACGCCGCGCTGCGCAAGACCGGGCACTTTCTCGGCTACGCCATCCTGAGCGCGCTCATCCTGCTGGCGCTACGCAACACCAACCGCGACCGTCTGCGCAACCTGCTGCGACGACCGTGGGGGACACGCCTGCACGACTATTGGCGCGGCGAGTGGGCTTTGCTTGGGATTGTCCTCACCGGGTTTACCGCTGCCCTGGACGAGTTCCACCAGACGTTCATTCCCTCTCGCACCGGCCGCTGGCAGGATGTGGTGCTAGACACTAGCGGTGCGATTGCGGTGCAGGCGCTCATTTACCTCCTGGCAGCGCACCTCGCCCGAAAACGCTCGACCATGGAGCCGGAGCCAGAAGCTCAGCTCAAGTCCTGAACGCGGCCAAAGGCTCGCACCGGAATGCTTTTTAACAGGGCACGAGTTTATTCGTCCCGACAAGCGCCTTGCTGTGATCCTTCTCAGCCGGCTTCAGCCGGCGCCACCCCGGTGTATACGAGCGTTCCGCAGCCCATATGTCGCGGGTTGAAACCCGCTTGCAAATCCAAACAGAAGCGCTTTATCGACACGGGTAAACCTCGTGCCGTGCTACAAAGCAACCCCCAGCAGAGGTTCTTGCGTCCTGTGCAGCCATGCCCTGAGCTTGCTAAAGGTCCATGCCCTGTTCTCAGTACAGCAGATACTTCGATCGCAGCAGCATGAATTGTTCCAGCTTGTCGCCGTCGCTGTCGCGAATGCGGTTCGGGTCCTCGCCCGCCTGCAATGCCGCAAAATCAGCTTTGTTCCATAGCAGTGTATTCACGTGCGCCAGGTCGTAGCCCAGCGGATACAGCTTGTGCAGGGCCGCCGCCAGCTCCAGACCGAGCTGCGGGGCGTCGAGTTGCTCGCGATTGGTGACGAGAATACTGACGCCGAAGCACTCGCGGCGGGCGTACGGGCCTGCGGTAGGGGTGAAAGCGGTCGGCAGAAAGCGCACGCCGCCGATGTTGCGCGCGTTCAGATACGACGCCAGCTCTTTCGGCAGAAAATACGGCGAGCCGATCAACTGAAAAGGCATGTCCGTCCCGCGACCGATAGAAATGTTGGTGGCCTCGATCAGCGCGACACCGGGATAGAGAGCGGCCTCATCCAGGTTGTGAATCTCGGGCGCGGGATTGACCCACAGCGCTCCGGCGGAGTCGAACCAATCGCCACGAAGCCAGCCGCGCATGGGGATGACGGTGAGGTCGGCGTCGAGATGCTTCTCCTCATTGAACATCTTGCCGAGTTCGCCAAGCGTCATTCCATGGCGCACGGGAAGCGGATAGTAGTTGAGTGGGCTTTCCTGGGCATCTGAGATCGGCCCCTGCACATACGCGCCGGTGAGCGGATTCGGACGGTCGAGCACGATAATCGGCTTCTTCAGCTTGGCCGCCGCTTCCAGAAAATATCCCAGTGTCGTCTCGTAGCTCGAAAAGCGCACGCCAGTGTCTTGCAGGTCGAAGACGAGGATGTCCAGATTGCGCAGCAGCTCCGGCGATGGCCGTCGCTTGGCGTCGGTGTCGCCCCAGACACTGTACATCGGCACACCCGTCGCGCCGTCCTTCGCACTCGCAGAGTCGTTGCCCAGCAGACCGTGCTCGGGCGCAAAGATCGCGCTCAACTGGACGCCGGGCGCGCGTGCCAGCACGTCGATAGTGCGCCGGCCTTTGGCGTCGATGCCCGTCTGGTTGGTCACCAGTCCTATGCGCGGCTTGGTGACGTTCGGCAGCTTCAGCGGCTCGAACTGGCGTTCCTCCAGCACGTCGATGCCGTTCAGCACATTGCCATTACGCACTACGATGCGGCGCGCCGCCATCTGCGTTTCGTTGTAGCCGGTGATGCGTGCCAGACGCAGCTTCTGTTGCTGGCTGGGCTCCAGTTGCAGCGCCGCGGCCACAGCGGTCGCCACCTCGGTGCGCAGCCCGATCACGCTGCCGGTTTTGAGTTGCAATGAGTTCGTGAGCAGGATGATGTAGGTGTTGGTCGTCGGATCGATCCACAGCGAGGTGCCGGTAAAGCCGGTGTGGCCGAAGGAGCCGACGGGCAGCAGCTCGCCGCGATTGGACGAGAAGGGCGAATCGATGTCCCATCCCAGTCCGCGGACGCTGGGCATGTTGGCCGGCTGCTGCGGCGTGCTCATCTTCTCGACCGAAAGCGGCGACAGCACCCCTGCGCCGCCGTTGAGCATCGCCTGTGCGAACTTCGCTAAATCGTCCGCGGTCGAGAACAGTCCCGCGTTGCCGGCCACGCCGTTCATCTGCCGCGCCGTGGGATCGTGTACGGTGCCGCGAAGCGTCAGGCCGGTGTGCTCGTCGCGCTGCGAGGGTGCGATGCGCGGCTGCCATGCCGCCGGGGGATTGAAGCGCGTGCTCGTCATGCCCAACGGCGCGAACACATACGTCTGCGCGTACTGTTCGAGCGGCATACCGCTGACTTTCTGCACCAGTTCCCCGAGCACCACGAAACCGACGTCGCTATAGATAAACGTCGAGCCCGGCGCACTCACCAGCTTCGCGGCGTTCACGCGGCTATAGCCCTCCTCGGTCCCATTCCACGATTCCTTCAAGTCGAGGTCCGCGGCCAGCCCGGAATAGTGCGTCAGCAGCATGCGAATCGTGACATTCTCTTTGCCGCTTTGCCCAAAGTCGGGAATGTACTTGGCGACGGGATCGTTGAGCTTAATCTGGCCCAGTTGTTCCAGGCGCATGATGCAGGTAGTTGTCGCAACGACTTCGGTGAGCGCGCCCAGGTCGAATACCGTGTCCGGCATCATGGTCTCGGCGTGGGCGGCCGTGGTCAGATGCCCGAAGGCCTTGCGATAGACGAATGCGCCGTTGTGGCCCACCAGCAGCACCGCGCCGGGAGTATTGCCGGCTGCGATGGCGTCCTTCACGACGTTGTCCAGCGCTGCGAGGCCGGCTTGATCGCCGGTGGCCGTACTTGACGTTGGCGCTTGCGTGGCAGAGGAATTCGTCCTCGCGATTTCAGGTGTTTTTCCCGTTGGGGGCTGCTGCGCCAGGACCGGCGCGGCAACCGTGAGAACAATCAGACAGAGTTGGACCAGCGCCATCGCCGGCCGGCGCAGAAACAGGCTCAAGAGAAATCCCGATAGTGGATTGCGCCCGTTATACGCGGGCAAGCTATTATAAGGTGCACTCGCAGCTCCTCATAGCCGAGGGCTTTCTGCAAGAGTTAACGCCAAACACGGCGCCGCTCGACATGGCCTTCGAGGCGCAGGAAAAGCAGTTCGCGCGCGCGTTCTCCATTATTTGCCAGGCGATTGCGGATCGGGCCTTCCCCGGCGCCGCACTCGCCGTCACCCATCATGGCGCGCTGGTCGCGTCGCAAGGCTTCGGACGGTTTACGTACGAGCAAAACTCGCCTGAGGTCCGTGCCGACACTGTTTTCGATCTCGCCTCGCTAACGAAGGTCATTGCGACCACGACTCTCGGAATGCTGCTTTACGAACGCGGCCAGCTGGCGCTCGATGAACCGCTAGCGAAGACGCTGCCCGAATTTGTGACCCTCGCTCCCAAACACCAGCAGGAAACGCGACAGGCCGTCACGATCCACATGTTGCTGGCGCACTCCAGCGGCCTGCCGGCCTACGAGAAGCTGTTCGAATTCGCGACCACCCGCGAGGACTTGATTCGCGCGGCGATGACAACCCCGCTCCGGGCCGTGCCAGGCACGCGCTCCGAGTACAGCGACATCGGATTTATTCTGCTTGCTGAAGTGCTATCGGCAAGAGCCGGCCTGCCGCTCGATTTTTTCGCGCGAGACGAAATCTTCGCGCCGTTAGGCACGACGCACACCGTCTTCAATCCCGCACCGGGCTTGAAACCGCAAATCCCGCCCACCGAAGACGACCGCAAGTTTCGCCATCGCGTGATTCAAGGCGAGGTCAATGACGAAAACGCTTACATCATAGGGGGCGTGGCGGGCCATGCCGGGCTGTTCGCTCCGGCCACCGACGTCGCAGGCTTCGCCGAGTGCATGCTGCGCGGAGGTGCACCAATCCTGCAACCCGAGACGGTGAAGCTCTTCACTCACCGCGAGATTTCTCCTCCGGGAACCTCACGGGCATTGGGATGGGACACGCCCTCCCGGCCGGAGTCTTCTTCCGGAAGCCGGTTCTCATCGCTTTCATTTGGGCATTTGGGCTTTACGGGAACATCGCTGTGGATCGATCCCGCACGCAAGCTCTCGGTCACGCTGCTGACGAACCGGACCTGGCCGGACCGCTCCTCGCAGCTCATTCGCGAGGTGCGCCCGCAGGTGCATGATGCGATTGTCGAGGCACTGGAAGAGAAGCCTTAGGGAGATCCTGATCACGCCACCGCGAAGTCCCTCAGCGGCTAAAGCCGCAACGATTTCGAGGTGATTACGGATGGCCTGAAGACCATCCCCTTCAAATCTGCCCTTATCAGAATCTCACTAGCGAGTAAGTACGGGGTCGGTGCCAGCGAGCAGTGCGCGGGCGATGTCGATCCACTCTTGCTCCAGCGGCCCAGTCGCGGGATTCTTGTCGGCTCGCCTGTACCAGTAGCCCGCGTTGGAGAGGTCGCCCTCTTTGCGGTGAAGATACGCGTGCACCCAGGCGCCCGCCGGCCCTTCGTCCTGCCCGGCATCGTCGTGGGCCTGCTTCCAATTGTCCTTGGCGTCCCACCAGAGCGCCAGCAACGCCACACTGAGCTGCCGGGGCGGCTCTTCGTGCGACAAGGACTCGCGGAACTGTTCCAAGGTCATCGCAGTCTAGCTCGCAGGCACTCCCGCCGCATTGCCCACAAACTCCACTGCGGGCTTTTGCGGGATGATGCCGGCAGAGTGGCCCATCTCCAGCAATCGGGAGATCGCCTCGCGGCCGTCGTTGCCGTAGTCGAGCGTCCGCTCGTTGACGTACATGCCCACGAACTTGTCCGCCATCTGCGGGTCTAGGTCGCGCGCAAACTGCATGGCGTATTGCAGCGCCTCGGTCGCGATGGTCCAAGGCATAACGGATACTGTCGCGCAAGGCCGTGCAGCAGGACGACATCAGCTCGGGGCCGAGATCGCGGCGAATGGCGTTGCCGCCCAGCGGCAGCGGCAGCCCGGTTTGGTCGCGCCACCACTTGCCCATATCAACCACCTTATGCAGCCCGGACTTGTTGAACGTCAATTGCCCCTCATGAATGATGAGCCCGGCCTCGTACTTTCCTTCGAGCACGCGAGGTATGATCTCGTCGAACGGGACGACCTCGGTGGCAATCTCTGGCGCGAACAGCTTCAAAACCAAGTACGCGGTCGTCATCGTGCCCGGCACCGCGATGCGATAGCGCGGTATCTCTTCCAGCGGGATGTTGCGCGACGCCACAATCATGGGCCCGTAGCCTTCGCCGACGCTGCCGCCGCTGGGCATCAGCGCGTAGTTGTCCTGGATATAAGGATAGGCGTGGAAGGAAATCGCAGTGATGTCGTAGAAACCTTCCAGCGCCTTGCGGTTCAGGGTCTCGATATCGCAAAGCGAGTGGGTGAACTTCACGCCCGGCACGCGGATCTTATTCGTCGCCATGCCATAGAACATGAAGGCGTCGTCCGAGTCGGGACTGTGCGCGACCTTGATTTCGCGCTCGTTTTTCCTGGGACTGCGGGTCATAGGGACAAGGTCGCTCAGAAGACACAGCTTGCGGGCGCTGAAACACGGCAACCACGCGCGCCTAGAATTTGCTTCGCAGGCGCACAGCCAACGCCGCCGCCACCATCACCTTGGAGACTTCGGCGAACAGAAATGGATACAGGCCGAAGAATGCCGCCTGCTGCCAACTGTGCGTCACGACTGCCAGCCAACTCAGGCCGGCGGCGAACAGCAAGACTTCCGCGGCGATCGCACCCGCCAAATTGCGCGTGAAGCTCGCGCTTCCACGCTCGGCAATCCATCCGGCGACAAATGCGACCAGCGGATACGCCCAGAGATAACCGCCGGTCGGCCCTAGCATCTGGGCAAAGCTTCCCGGCCCCGATGAGGCGAAGACCGGCAGCCCCATCGCGCCCCATGCCAAATAGAGCGCTGCGGCTGCGAATCCGCGGCGACTGCCCAGCGTAAGCCCGACCAGCAGCACGCCGAAGTTGGCCAGCGTCAGCGGCACGGGAGTGAAGGGCAATGGCACGATCAGGCGCGCGCAAACTGCGATCACGGCACTGGCGCAAATCACAATCGCTGCTGGTTTCAGCAGGCTGAGCGCCCGCTCAGAAGCTTCGCTATGGCCAGAAATGGCTTTGAACATCTCCTACCTCGCGCACTTATGAAGACGGCGTAAAACTCGTTCCTTCGGGTCTCCCGATATCGGGGCTGTTCCTGACGGACGATGGTGCTAAGTTCTCGCCACCCGGGGCGGTTATTGCAGTTGACTTGTCCGGCTCGGGTTTCGCATCCGAGGCGGCTGTCGTCTGTTCCTGAAGGTGGCGCTTGACCCGGAAATGCACCGCCAAAATCACGGCCACCACGGCGACGGTGCAGAGCACCAGCACCGCGAAGAAAATTCTGATTACCACAGGAAGTAAGAATAACAGAATCGAAGTACCGGGCTCGCTTCCGAAGGGCCGCATACAACGAAAGTGAAGCGAACGACGCAGCGCGGATTGTGTGTAGGTAATTTCCCGAGGCAGCTTAGGGTTAATTGCGGCTATGCAAGCGAGCTGTGCGTAGCTACTCTCCTACTCAACCGTTCACTAAGTTTTTGCGCCGTCGCGCTCTAGCTGCGGCAAGAGCGTCGTCTGCGCAGACCCTCTCTTCGACTGGTCGCCCTCGCGACCCATCGGGATTGCGGGTTCTGTCCGTCGCGACCGGCCTGCCATTCCAATTGCGCGCAGTCAAGCTGCGCGTCCATGAAGTCGGCGGTTTTTCCGAAGGAATTTTGATTACCAATGGAGAGGTTGTATGTTGCTTCGTCACCGTGTGCTCGCTTTGATGGTTCTATCGTGTTTCGCCGTCTCCTTGCTGATGGCGCAAGAGTCCCCTGGTAACGGCACAGATACGCTCGCTTACTCAGGAGCGCCCGACCAGTCGCCTGCGCAGTATCGCTCCCGTCACGTTGTTGTCGTCATGGAGGAAAACCGCAGTATCAATATTGCCTCCGAGTACATGCCGTACCTGAAGTCGCTGGCTGTCCAGTACGGGCAGGGGATGCAGGTCTACTCCGACTCGCACGGCTCATGGCTGGCGTACGGCGAATTGACTTCCGGCATGAATCCGTTCAATGGCAGCGGTGACGGCGGCCTGTGCACCGGCGACGGCTGCACTCAGACGATCACCATCGACAACCTGGTCCGCCACTTCGCAGCGCAGGGGATCACGTGGCGCAGCTACTTCCAGACCATGCCCCAGATCGGGTACACGGGATATCAGTATGGCGAGTATGTCCGCCGTCACAACCCGTTCCCTTTCTACAGCGATGTAGCGCACCTTATCTTTCAGCAGCGAAATATGTACCCGCTGGATCCGTACCTGCTGAACGACATTGCGGCCAATCGCTTCGCCAACTTCACCTGGATCTCTCCCGACCTCGACCACGATGCGCATAACGGCAGCGACGACCAGCAGGCGCTGGCCGCGGCCGACGCCTACCTGCAAACCTTCGTTCCGCAACTATTGCAGTCGGCGCCCTTCCAACCGGGAGGCGACGGCGTGCTGCTCGTCACCTTCGACGAAGGCGAGTTGAGCGGCGATAACGGCTGCGGCGGCTATCCCGATCACAACAATTGCGGCGGCCACATCTGGCAAGTGTTGATCGGCCCCCAAGTCAATCGCGCCTATGAGTCGGACACCGTCTACAAGCAGGGCAGCCAGTTGCGCATGTTCTGCGACCTGCTCGGGCTTACGAGTTGTCCGGGTGACGGCGCGACCTCGCCGGGCATGGCGGAATTCTTCTCCGGAACTCCGCAATGCGCGCCAACCCAGGACAAGACGGTTGCGATTTGCTCACCAGCGCCGAACGGCCGCGTACATTCGCCGGTGCAATTGACCGCTGCCGCAAAAGACAACGAACATCCCATTACCGGGATGGTCGCGTATGCCAACAGCCAGATTGTTGCCGAAGGTCCGGATGCGGTAATGAATGCGCTGGTCTCGCTGGCGCCCGGAAACTACAACCTGGTAATCCGCGCGTGGGATTCTACCGGATACTATTTCTCTTCGCAGGAGAACTTCACCGTCACCTCGAATGACGAGCTTACGGCCCCCGCGCAGGATAATCAGCAGTAGACAAGCGGGCTGCTTTGCGCGCTACGATGTAAACTGGCCGGAGCGGTGCACTGTTGGCGCGCACTGTCTCTGGCTTGTCCATCGCGCGACTCCAGAGTGAATTCTGGCCACATCGTCGAGAAGTAATGAAGCGCAGTATCTTCGAAGCCCCAAATTCAAAACAGGGCAATCGATCCTCAGCGTGGCGCATCGTTCGACTCGCCGTGCGATTGATGCCGCTGCTGCTCGCCATCGGCTGCGTACACGCGCAGACCTCGACGGCGGTTTGTCCCCGCCCTGCTGCGGGCGCCACAGTCGAAAATCCGCCCGAACTGCGCAGCCAGAACGGCGTCCTGGAAGTGTCACTACACGTTCGCTATCAGCAGACCCTGGTCAGCGAAGGCCCTCCTCGATACTGCTACGTAACCGAAGACGGGCTGGAATCGCCCACGCTGCGGGTCCATCCCGGCGACCGCCTGATCATTCACCTGCACAACGACCTGCCCGAGTGGCGTGACTATCGCGCGCCGCAACACAACATGGCAGCTGTGCCGAACGACGATTGCGCCGGCACCAGCATGGATCCTTCGGTCACCAACCTCCATTTCCACGGCCTGACCATTCCCCCCCTCTGCCATCAGGATGAAGTCATCCGCACCGCGATACCGGCGGGAAGCGAGTTCGACTATATCGTCACCATTCCCCCTGACGAACCGCCGGGACTGTATTGGTACCATCCCCATCCTCACGGCTTCAGCGAGAGGCAGGTGCAGGGCGGGGCCTCCGGGGCGCTGATCGTCGAAGGGCTGGAGAAAGCTTTTCCGGCGCTCGCCTCTCTCGACCAGCGCGTATTAGTGCTGCGCGACCAGCAACGCATCGGGCCCGAAGCTCCGGGGCCGACGGTCCCGGCGTGGGATGTCTCAGCCAACTTCGTTCCTATCACTTATTCGCAGGGCCGGCCGGCTGCAATCCAGATGAACGCCGGCGAGACAGAATTGTGGCGAGTGCTGAACGCCGGGGCAGACACGATCTTCAATCTCCAACTGCTGGTCGACCATGTCGCGCAGCCGGTCGAGGTAGTCGCCATCGATGGCGTACCGGTCGCGACGAACAACGCCGCCAGATTACCGAAGCAGAGCAGTATCCTTCTCCCTCCCGGCGCGCGGATGGAGTTCGTTGTGACCGTTCCGCGGCCCGGGCAGAGTGCCGAACTGATTACGCAATCGTGGGACACCGGACCGCAAGGAGACAATGACACCGCGAGGACGATCGCGAATATCGTGGTCTCTGCGACTGGCGCGAAGGATCGGGACAGAGCAGCCGTCCGGCTGGCAGCCTCGAGGTCCGCGCAGACGACAGCGTCACCTGAGCCGCTGCTGGTGAACCGTCGGTTGTTCTTCTCACAGCGGTCTTCCAATCCCCAGGACCCTGATAACTTCGTTCTCTATTTCGTCACCGTGGTGGGGCAGTCGCCCGAGCCCTACAAGATGGGATCGCCACCCAACATCGTGGTCCACCAGGGCGACATCGAAGACTGGACTATCGAGAACCGCTCACCCGAAGACCATGTCTTCCACATTCATCAGATCCATTTCACGGTACGGGCGGTGGACGGACATCCGGTGGATGATTCCACCGAACGCGACACCATCGACGTACCCTACTGGAAGGGCGACGGCCCCTACCCCAGCGTGAAACTGCGGATGGATTTTCGTGATCCGAATACCGTGGGGACGTTTCTATACCACTGTCATATCCTCAAGCATGAAGACATGGGAATGATGGGATCGATTCAGGTGCTGCCGCCGGGCATGAAGACCGTGACCAGTCTTAGCACACCGCGCCAGACGATAGATGCCGGCAGCGAGCTTGCGGTGCTGGCCACGGTCACCCCGCGAACCGCGGGCGGCACAGTGCAGTTCGTTGTGGACGGCCTCGACAATGGACGGTCGGTTCCGGTATCCGGCGGCCGCGCGGAGTTCAAGACCTCGTTCATGGACGCTGGCCGGCACACCATCGCGGCGTATTACTCAGGCGATCAAACGCATGATGAATCGGCGGCTCGGGCCATCACGCTTAAGGTCAGCGGTCAGTAGGCAGTTGTCTTCGGTTTCGGCTGCGAACCAGCACAAATGCTGTCCCCGTTGATTTACACGCCGACCGGAAACGGTTTCGGACTGCGCTCTTCGCCGCGCTCGCGCACCAGGCTGTCGAAGCGGCCTTGCAACAGCGACATCAGTCCGGTGTACCAATATCCAAAGACGAACAGCACCAGGAACGGTACGGTGATGTAATTCTCGTTAGCGATGGCGTACCACACTGTCAGAGCAAAGTAGCTGCCCACCAGCAACTCCAGATACGGCACCCAGCCCAGACGTTTGCGGTACTTCTTCGCCGCGATGGCTTTGTCGGCCTTGTTGACGACGCGATACTTCGGCGTGCGCGCAAAGGCCGTCTGATGGCCGACGACCGCTTCCAGCACGGCTTTGCTGTTGGTCAGCGTCAATCCGATCCCGAGTGCCATGAGCGCGGGCAGGAACATGAACGTTCGATACCAGGTCCGCGGGAATATCTCCTTCTGCGAGACCAGGTAGAAGCTGGAGATGGAGAACGTGGACGCGAGAAACAGCGGGATGTCGATGTACAGCATCTGAAACCATCCCTGGTAGAAGCGGATCACCATGGCGGGCAGCAGCAGCGTGCTCAGCACAATCATCAGGGGATAACTGATGTTCGCGGTAAGGTGGTACCACGCTTCCATCTTCTCGCGCCGCGACACTGGCGCGCGCAACACCTTCGGCAGGTCCTTCTTGGCGCATTGGATCAGGCCCTTTGCCCAGCGCGCCTGCTGTGTCTTGAACGCGGTCATCTCGATGGGCAACTCGGCGGGACATTCGACATCTTGCAGGTAGCGGAACTTCCACCCGGCCAACTGCGAGCGATAGCTGAGGTCGGTGTCCTCGGTGAGCGTATCGTGTTCCCAGCCACCGGCGTCGTCGATGGCCTTGCGCCGCCACATTCCGGCGGTGCCGTTGAAGTTGAAGAAGACGCCCGCGCGCGAACGGCCCCCGTGCTCCAGCACGAAGTGGCCGTCGAGCAGGATGGCCTCCACCTCGGTGAGGAACGAGTAACCGCGGTTGAGGTGCGCCCAGCGCGTCTGCACCATGCCAATCTCGGGATTGGCGAAGTGGTGGATCACCTTCATCAGCCAGTCGGACGGGGGGCAGAAGTCGGCATCGAAGATGGCCACGAACTCGCCGGTCGCGGACTTCAGGCCGGCGTCGAGCGCCCCCGCCTTGAAGCCTTCGCGATTGGTGCGATGGAGGTAGACAATGTTGTGACCCAGCGCGGCATAGCGCTCGACCACGCCGCGCGCGACTTCGACAGTTTCGTCGGTGGAATCGTCGAGCACCTGGATTTCGAGCTTCTCGCGCGGATATTCGATCTTGCAGACGCACTCGACCAGGCGATCGATGACGTACTGCTCGTTGAAAATGGGGAGCTGAATGGTGACGTTCGGCAGCTCAGTGAAGCGCGACTCCGGCGCAGTAACCTTGTTCTTGCGGTGCTTGTAATAGAGATAAACGAGCTGGTAGCGGTGCATCCCGTAAAACGCCAGCAGGATGAGCACGATGAAGTACGGAATGAGCAACATCATGTCGAAGGCGTTGGCGTGATACAGCCCGCGGAATGTCTTGTCGAGGAAATGCGACTGCAGATAGTGGCGAAACCCGTGCGGTTCGGCCAGCGCAAGCAGCATGAGGGTGGCGTTCAGAAGCGCACTCCTGAGCAGGGTTGGAGCCGGCCAGCGAGCGATGTTACGCAGCGTCAGCACCACTCTGCAAAGCGTAAATTGTACCTGAGCTGCGCGAGGCGCCGAAATGGCGAGAAAGGGTCAGGGCCAGCGCAGTTATTCAATTGCAGCGTGAGCTAGAAGATTGTCATCGCGAGCGGAGCGAGGGATCTGCTTTCCGCGCGCATTTGGCAGCCACTCCCTGGCGAAAGCAGATCCCTCCTCGGGCTGAAGCCCTCGTCGTGATGACAACCTTCCAAGTCGGACCAGCCTTCCTTTCAACCTGCTAGTACTCGCTCTCCCCCGCCAGGGTTTCAAACCGCGTGCAGTTCTTCCGGAACGCCATCTTGATCGTGTCCGTCGGCCCGTTGCGCTGCTTGGCGATGATGATCTCGGCCACGCCTTCGAGATCGGGATCGTCGCGCTTGTAGTACTCCTCGCGGAAGATGAAGGCCACCACGTCCGCGTCCTGCTCGATCGAGCCCGACTCGCGCAAGTCGGAAAGCTGCGGACGATGATCTCCGCCGCGGCTCTCTGGCGCGCGGCTGAGCTGCGACATCGCGACCACCGGCACGCGCAACTCCTTGGCCAGCGCCTTCAGTCCGCGCGAAATCGCCGACACCTCTTGCGTGCGATTTTCGAAGCGCTTGCCGCCGATGGGTACCGCCGACATGAGTTGCAAGTAATCGACGATGAGCAGGTCGAGACGCTTCTCCGTTTGCTTCAGCCGCCGCGCCTTGGCCCGCATCTCGCTGATTGAAATGCCCGGCGAATCGTCAATGTAGATTTTGGCTTGCATCAACCGGTCCACCGCGCTCATCAGCTTGCGCTTGTCTTCTTTGGAGAGGAAGCCCTGATTCAGCTCTTTCGAGTCCACCTGCGCGTGGGACGCCAGCATGCGCTTCAGCAGCGCCTCGCGCGACATCTCCAGCGAGAAGATGCCGATGACCTTGCCGTCGGCCACCGCGGCATTCTCGGCGATGTTCATGGCGAATGCGGTCTTGCCCATGGAAGGCCGCGCTGCGATGATGATCAAGTCCGAAGGTTGCAGCCCGCCAGTCAGTTGGTCCAGCTTCTTGTAATGCGTTTCCAGGCCGGTAATCTCCTGGCCGCGGTCGATCAGCTCCTCCAGAGAACCGAACGACGCCTTCACGATCTCAGGGATGTTCATGAATCCCTGGCCAATGCGATTCTCCAGCAGCTGGAAGATGGCCTGTTCGGCGCGGCCGATGACTTCTTCGGCTTCGTCCGAGTGCTCGATGGCTTCGGCGATGGCGTTCTGCGAAACGTTGATCAATCCGCGCAGCAGCGCCTTGTTGCGCACGATGCGCACGTAATGCTCGACCGAGGGCCGCTCGGGAACGCCGTCGATCAGCGACGAGAGATAGGCGACCCCGCCGACGGCCTCCACCTCTTTGCGGCGATCGAGCTCCTCGACCAACGTGATCATGTCGACGGGGCGGCCGCTCTCCTGCAGATCACGCATCCGCGAGTAAATCCGGCGATGCGCGTCGAGCGAGAAGTCGTCGGCGGTCAGGTGCTCGGCGGCCTGATCGTAGAGCGAGTTATCGATGAGGATGCCGCCGAGGATGGACCGTTCAGCATCGAGGCTGACGGGCACTCCCCGTTCCAGGCTGTAGTCGGTGGTTGCCATCGCGCTCCAATACTCTAGTCAGCGGCGCGGGGAAGTGACAATGGCGAAGCAGGTTCGGCGGTGGCATCGCCGGCAGATTTCATTCGAAAAGTTGTGAGTGCTTGTGCAAGACGCGGCCCGCATCCGGATTCCGCCGATCGGGGTGCGCGCACCTTTCTCAGCTGCGTGTCCTTTCTAACATTGTCATCCCGAGCGGAGCCCGAAGGTCGGAGTCGAGGGACCTGCTGTTTGCCACGACCAGTTTGCCAATGCGGGCGAACAGCAGGTCCCTCCACGCGGGCTACGGCCTTGGTCGGGATGACGCTCGGTCTCGTCCGGTCACTCCGGGGCACAGGCGTTGGCAAGTTCGGCATGAGCATGCGCAGTCCAGGCCGATGTATCATGACAACGACGACCGCGTGCCGCATGCGCGCTGTGCGGCTCTCCTGTTGAATCGCAATGAAAGAAACGCTCGAATTCGTCCTGCACTACGGCTACGCCCTGCTGTTCCTGTGGGTGGTGATCGAGCAGGGGGGCCTGCCGATCCCGGCGACGCCGCTGCTGCTGGCCGCGGGAGCGCTCGCCGGCCAAGGCCGCATGAGCTACGCGCTGGTGGTGCTCTCGGTTGCCGCCGCCTGCGTGGGCGCGGACATCTTCTGGTACCACGTGGGCAAGCGGCGCGGCGCCATTGTGCTGAACCTGCTATGCCGTGTTGCCATGGAGCCCGATTCCTGCGTGCGCCGCACCGAGCACACCTTCAGCAAGTTCGGCGCGAGGACGCTGATCATTTGCAAATTCGTTCCCGGCCTGAACACGGCCGCCCCGGCTCTGGCGGGAATGGTGCGCGTGCCGTACCCGCAGTTCATCCTCTTCGACATCATTGGCGGCCTGCTGTGGACCCTCACCTACACTCTGGTTGGGTTCCTGTTCAGCAAGCAGTTGGACCTGATCGCCAAGGACGCGCACCTGCTCGGCGGCGGTTTTCTCATGCTGTTCGCAGCCGGCGTGATTGCCTATGTCCTTTATCGCTGGCAGGACCGCGAGCGTTTCCTGCGCCAGGTGAAGGGCGACCGCATCACGCCTGACGAGCTGAAGCACGAGCTGGAATCGGGTCTGCGGCCGTTCATTGTCGACCTGCGTCACCCGCTGGACGTTCTCACCGATCCCCGGACCTTGCCGGGGGCGCTGCAAATCTCGCCCGAGGACCTGGAAGCGCGCCATCGCGAAATCACGCGCGACGGCGAGATCGTCCTCTTCTGCACTTGACCGAACGAAGCGACCAGCGCCCGGGTGGCGCTGCAACTTCGCAAGCACGGTATTCGTCAGGTGCGTCCGCTGCTGGGCGGTTTTCACGAATGGAAGAGGCTGGGCTTTCCGCTGGTAGAAATCCAGGAGCCGGAGCTCCCCGCGCCGCCCGGCGGGCCCATACTGGCCGAAGGGCAGGCGAGTTGACCGTTCCGGCTTTCTTTTTCCTGCGTGCTACCATCGAAATCACTCAGCGCCAAGGTCGCGAACGTTGCGCATACTTTTCGTCGGAGACATTTTTGGCCGTCCCGGCCGAACCATCGTCCACGAGCGGCTGCCCGTGCTACAGAAAGAGCACGGGGTCGACCTGACCATCGCCAATGGCGAGAACTCCGCCGGCGGCTTCGGCATCACCCCGCAGATTGCCGAGGAGCTCTTTGAGCTGGGCATCGACGTCATCACCACCGGCAACCACGTCTGGGACAAGCGCGAGATCATCGACTATTTGAACTCAGCCAACGGCAACGAGGCCTCACTGGCGCGCCGCGTGCTGCGCCCGGCCAACTATCCCGCAGGTTCGCCGGGCTTCGGCTGGTACCAGGGACGCACGCGCGGCGGCGTGCCCTACGCCGTCATCAACCTGCAAGGGCGCATCTTCATGACCAGCAACGACGACCCCTTTCGCAAGGCCGACGAACTCCTGAAGCAGATCGCGGCCAAGGTGGTCCTGGTGGACTTCCACGCCGAGGCGACCTCGGAGAAGGTCTCGATGGGCTGGTATCTACAGGGCCGCGTGACCGCCGTGCTCGGCACGCACACGCACGTCCCCACGGCTGATGAGCAAGTGCTCGCGGGCGGCACGGCGGTGCAGACCGACGTAGGGATGACCGGGCCTTATGATGGCGTGATCGGCGTGCAGAAGGAGCTGATCCTCCAGCGCTTCCTCACCAACATGCCTTCGCGCTTCGAACCTGCGACGGAAGACGTTAGGCTCTGCGCCACGCTGATCGACTGCGATGCTGATACGGGGAAAGCGACGGGCGTGCAGAGAATCATGCTGAAGCAGAATTAGCATTTGGCATTTGGCATTTGGCATCTTGGCGCTTGGCATTTAGCACTTAGCCAAGGCGGGGCCGCGAACGTTTCTTGTAAACAGTCAGATTGGTAGCACGCAGTGTCGGTCTTGGAAGTGCCAAGTGCTAAATGCCAGGTGCTGCTTTTATGCCCTCCGACGAACTCTGGATGGAAGAAGCTCTGCGCGAAGCGCAACGCGCACTCGCGCTGGGCGAGGTCCCTGTTGGCGCAGTCGTCGTGCGCGAGGGCCGCGTCATAGGCCGGGGATGGAATCAGCCCATCAGCGCGAACGATCCCACCGCTCACGCCGAAGTTCTTGCGCTGCGGGAAGCTGCCCGCGCAATTGCCAACTATCGCCTGCTGGATTGCGATTTGTACGTTACGCTTGAGCCGTGCGCCATGTGCGCCGGGGCGATTACCCATGCTCGCATCCGCCGCCTGATTTATGGCGCCGACGACACGAAGGCGGGAGCGGTCCATTCGGTTATGCAGGTGGTGAACCATCCCAGACTGAATCATCGGGCGGAAGTGACGTCGGGAGTACTGGCGTCGCGCTGCATGGACCTGCTGCAAACGTTTTTCCGCGAGCGGCGAAGGTGATTTGTGGGTGGCGGAGAGAGTGGGATTCGAACCCACGTTAGAGTTTCCCCTAAACACGCTTTCCAAGCGTGCGCCTTCAGCCACTCGGCCATCTCTCCGTGAGGGAAACGGTGTGCAGGAGCGCCGCGGTCGCAGCGCTCTTTCATTGTAGCGTATTGTCGCCCGCGCGATGGCCGGCCAACCCGGTTCTCATGTAACGGCATCCACGGAAAACGCCTACTCGTCCTTCTTTAGCTGCTGCGCCAGGTAGTTCTGGATACCCATCTCGTCGATGGCGTGCAGTTGCCCCTCGAGCCAGTCGATATGGTGTTCTTCGTCGGTGAGGATCTTCTCGGCCAATTCCCTGGAGCCGCTATCACCCTGGGCCACACACAACTTGATGCCGTCGTTCAGGCGCTTCACCGCGTCGTACTCGAGCTGGAGGTCGTTGCGGAATTGCGCTTCCACGTCGGCGCCGATGTTTATTTTGAAGTAGTCGCTCATATTGGGCGTGCCGTCGAGGTAGAGGATGCGCTCCATCAACTTCTCGGCGTGGGTCATCTCTTCAATTGACTCTTTGCGCACCAGATTGGCCAGCCGGTAGTAGCCCCAGTTCTCGCACATTTCGGCGTGCAGGAAATATTGGTTGATGGCGGTCAGCTCCGCCTTAAGCACCTGGTTGAGAAACGCAATTACCTTTGGATCGCCTTTCATTTAGCCTCGCAATTACTGCAAAAATGGATGAAGCCGCAATGGCCGGTCCGCAATTGCGCCAAGTGCTGTCTTACTTGAATGACGCAATCGCCCTCTGCTCGTCATCCTCAACTTCGAAGATGGTGTACAGCCGCGTGATCTGCAGCAGGTTGCGAACATTCTTGTTCAGGTTCAGCAATTTGAGCTTGCCCCCGCGATTGCTCACCGAGGTGTAACAACTCATTAACTCACCGATGCCTGCGCTGTCGATGTGACGCACGTCACCCAGGTTCAGGAGGATGTTGCAATAACTCTGGGCCAACAGATCGTTGACGACGTTGCGGAGCACGTCGGTTCCTTCGCCGAGCCGTAGCTCGCCGATGGTGTCCACGATGACGACGTTCTGCACCAGGCGCGTGCTGGTCTTCAGGCCCATGGACACTGCGATGTCCCTCATGCCGGCGCAAATTCACGAGCAGAGCAGCAGGCGAGATAATCCTACACGCACCTGTGCGCACACCAAAGAAAAACGAGCAGCGCCGTAACAACGGGCGGGAACAAGGGATGGCGCACCAGCTTCTTCAGACCCGGGCCAGGTGGACCCCAAACCACTGCTTGCGGTCGCACCAGGTGTGCTCCAGGGAGAAGCCGCTCTCGCGCAGGATGGATTCGATCATAGCGTCGGTGTACTTATAACTGTTTTCCGTATGGATGCGCTCACCGGCGCGGAACCTCAGGTCGAGGTCGAGAGCGGGAACGAAGGCGGCTTGCTCCAGCAGGCTTTCCAGGTAGATCTCCATACGCGAGCAGCGCCGGTTCCACAGCGCGACGTGCCGCCAGCGGTCGAGGTTGAAGTCGGCATCGAGCTCGCGGTTCAGGCGCGCCAGGATGTTCTTGTTGAACGCGGCGGTCACGCCCTGGGCATCGTCATAGGCGGGCAGCAGAATCTTCGGGCTCTTGGCGTAATCAGCGCCCAGCAGCAGCGCGTCACCCGCGCGCAGCGTCTGCCCGATGCGGCGCAGGATGCGGATCGCCTGTGGCGGCTCGAAGTTGCCGATGCTGGAGCCGATGTACAGGACCAGCTTGCGTCCCATGATGCGGCTCAGTGCGGGCACGCCGCCTGTGTAATCCCCCACGATGGGATTCACGCGCAGCGAAGGAACCTGCTTTCCCAGTTGCCGCACGGCCTGCTCCAGCGCCGAGGGTGAGACGTCGATGGGATAGAACAGCGAACGGCTCTGCTGGCGCAGCAGCTCCTCAATCAGGATACTGGTCTTGCTCGCCGTGCCCGCACCCAGCTCGATTAGCGTGAGCGACGGCCCGGCCTCCCGCAGAATTTCTCCCGCGTACGACTCGAAGATGCCGCGCTCGGTGCGCGTGAGGTAGTACTCCGGCAGCTCGGTGATCTGTTCAAAGAGGAGCGAGCCGGGCTCGTCATAAAAAAGCTTCGAGGGGAGATGTTTCGGCTCGGCGGTCAGCCCGTGGTAAACGTCGAGGGCGATCGCTTCATTAGTGGTTGAAAGCTGCAGTTTGCTAGTCGCCATTGGCCAGCCTTACGCCCATGAACTGCCAGCGCACATGGGGCGGGAAGAAATTGCGATAGGTGGCCCGAATGTGCGACAGCGGCGTCGCGCACGATCCTCCGCGCAGCACCATCTGGTTGCACATGAACTTGCCGTTGTATTCCCCGACGGCGCCTGCCGCCGGCTTGAAGCCGGGATACGGGGTGTACGCGCTCCCGGTCCACTCCCAGACGTCGCCGAACATCTGCGTCAGCGGCTGGCGGCCGGGTGCCCCGCTCATCCCAGCGGTTGGAACGGGTGGATTTTGCGACGCGGGTTGGGGATGCAGTAGCTCACTGTCCTGAAAATTCCCGACGATGGCACACGAGCGCGCAGCCGTCTCCCACTCGAATTCCATAGGCAGCCGACCGCCGCTCCAGCGCGCGAAGGCATCGGCCTCATAGAAGCTGACGTGGCATACCGGCTCGTCTAACCGCAGCGGCTGCATGCCTTCGATGGTGTAGTTCCACCACTCGCCGTCGCGCTGCTCCCAATACAGCGGCGCGGTCCACTGGTTCGCGCGCACGCAGTCCCAGCCGTCGGAGAGCCACAACAGCGGATTGCTGTAGCCACCGTCGCGCATGAACTCCAGATACTCGCCGTTCGTCGCCAATCGCGATGCGAGGTGGAACCGCTGAAGATACACGTTGTGAGTCGGACCTTCATTGTCGAAGGCGAAGCTGTCAACCGCGAAACCGATGGGATAGATTCCCTCGGCAAAACTCTGCCAGGACAACGGCGAGACCGGCCGTTGGGGAGATGACTTCGTCGTCGCGCGATACGCCGGCCGCAGCGGATTCGTCCACAGGCCGTTCTTAACATCGGTGACGATGAGCTCCTGATGCTGCTGCTCGTGGTGAATACCGAGTGTGATGAGATCGACAGCGGCCGCCGGCAAGTCACGTTCGACGAGATCGGCCATCGCTTCATCCACCCGGGCCCGATAAAGGCGGACCTCGTCCAGGCTGGGACGCGACAGGACGTGGCGCAACGCGCGCAACGGCCGGTCACCGACGCTGTTGTAATACGAGTTGAACAGGCTGCGAAATTCGGGGTGCGGCGGACGGTACTGCGGCTGGTACTGCGCGAGTACGAACGTTTCGAAGAACCACGTGGTATGCGCCAGGTGCCACTTCGCCGGACTGGCGTCCGGCATGGGCTGAAGGCTGTGGTCTTCGACGCTCAGTGGCGCGCACAATCGCAGCGACGTGCGGCGCATGTCGAGATACGAACGCAGCAGCGAAACCTGCTCGGGTTGAGCGAGGCTCGCGACTCCTGCGCCATACATGGCTGGTTGCGACATGACCGACTTTAGATGCTGAAACGGGCAGGGCCGCTGCCGCGTTCGCAAGTGGCCCACCCGTCAGACTCACAAAAAGATGCGCCGCCGGCAGGAAAGCTACAAAATTTCGGCAGGGGAGATTTACCGCATTTTCATCTACTTGCGCGGCGCGTTGGCCGCGCTCGGCTCCGGCAGAAGAATCTTCTCCAGATACTCGATGGGTAGCGGCCCCTGGTCGAGGGCGCGGTCGTGGAACTCCTCCAGCGTGAAGCCCTCGCCCTTGCCTGCCTCGTATTTGTGGCGCAGCGCCCACCATTGCTGCGTGCCCAGGAAATAGGTCGGCAACTGCGTCGAGCTGAGCTTGGCGCGCTTCAGTTTGCCCTCCGCCTCGGCCTGCGTCTGGAAGGCATCCTTCATCATCAGGTCGAGCGCCTGCTGGTCGGTCATGTTCATGGTTTGCAGGCGGACGTCGAGGATGGTGTTCGACCACCGCGCGCAGCCAGATTTTCTTCCTTACCAGCAGGAACTTCGGATTGAAGTCGTCGAAGCCCGCCTGCGTCATCACGTCAGCGCCGTACTCGGCCCAGCCTTCGACATACGCGCCATTGCCGAAGATATTGCGCAGCACGCGGCGTGTGGGCGGCTGCACGTCGTCGGCGTGTTCGGCCTGCACGTAGTGGCCGGGCAGCGCCTCATGCAGCGTGAGCCACTTCAGCGCGTAGTTGTTGTACTCGCGCAGCTTGCTCTCGGCGCGCGCCTCCGGCATCTTGGGGTCGATGGGCGTCACCCAGTACTGCGCCTCGGCGGTGGGCTCCAGCGGCGGCGCGCCGTGGAAGCCGGCGACCGAATAAATGCCGCGCTGGAACTCGGGCGTGGGGATCACCTTCAGGTTGTCGCGAGTCGGCAGGGTCACGATCTTGTGCTCGCGGATGAACTGCGTGGCCTCGTCGACATCGCCCTTCACGACCTCGAATAACTGGTCGCGCTGCGGACGTTCGTCGCTGATCTTGTTCAGTACCGCGCTGATGATGCGGTTCTCGCGCTCCTCCTGCGGCAGGTTGGCGTAGTCGTCCTGGCCGGGATACATCTGGGCGTAGAGGGGCAGCGCGACCTGGAGCATTTCGGCGCGCAGGCGCTTCAGCTCGGCCTCAGCGTCGGCCAGCAGCTTGGCGGGCTCGACCGATGTCTCCATCACGTAATGAAACTTCGGCGCATACCACTCCGCGCCCAGCCGCCAGGTGCGGCCGTTGGTCGGGCGCTTGGCCAGGTCGTTCTGCATCCAGGTGTCGAAGTCGTTCAGCGCCTTGCGCGCGGCGGGCGCGACTTTGTCGAACTGCGCCTTCAACGGCGACCCCGCAGGAATTTCCGCGGCCACCGTTTCCAGCAGATTGACATTGCCCTCGTTCTCTTCCACCGCCGTCGAAATGAAGATGGGATCGGCATCGGTGAGCTGCGACTTCGCCTGATTGAGGAAGCGCGGAATCTGCCCGATGCGCGAGATGATGTCGCCGAGCCGGACTTCTTTCGAGGCGTACTCCTGACTGAGCGGCAGGAACACGGCGTTGCCGATCAGCTCAACGTAGACCGTCGGGTTGTGCTTGTAATTCTGGATCTTCTGGTACTCAAGCAAGTTCAACGCGATCTGGTCGTCGATCAGGCGGAAGTCGGCGGCGTCCTGCGCGTTCAGAGACTTCACCGGAGTCTCCGACTGGAAACGTCCTCGCCAGTCCGAATAGAACTTCTCCTGCGCCGCCACACCCTGCGGGCCGACGTCGTCGAGCTGTGCATCGAGGTCGATGGTCTTGCCGGTCTTCGGGTCTTTGTGTTTGTGATAGCCGGCCTGCGACGCGCTCACGGGCGAAAGAGCGAGCGAGTCTTTCACGAACTCATCACACATCTGCGCGAACTTCGCGTTGCCATCGTTAGCAGGAGTCTTGGTAGATTTCATCTGAGATGTGCCTGTGAGCGATGCCAGAGAAATGAAGAGAATGCCGAGCGAGAGAGATTTCACGTCGCCTCGAAGCGGGAAGAATCCGAGCGCGCCAGTATAAATGACGCGACCAGCAATGAGGTACTGAGTGTGGAATTGGTAGTGGCTCAGTTTGAAACTGAGCCACACCGCGGAGTTGTAGAGCGAGCGCGATAGGACCAGCCGCGCAGCGGCGGGATGGGGTGAGGCGGGGGCGTGAGCCCCCGCTGAGCTGAGGAAGGACGCGAGCCGCGGCAGCGGCGACACCCTTCCAGCGCATCCGCCATGTGCCGCCGCTCAGCGCCAGGCCGACTCGGGCTCAACCCATGCCGCCGCGGCGCGGCTATCCATCCTGATCACGAACCAGCGGTGATATCGCCTTTCGCCTTTTCTTCCACAGGCTGCGGCCCTACAATGGCGACAGCAAGTCTTGGGGCTCTTCGATGAATCTTGCTGTGGTCGTGCTCATCGCCGCAATCAGTGCCGTTGCCGGCGCCGTGGTTTCGCTTTTCATTTGCCGCGCCAAGGCTGCCGTATGGCAGGAGCGGAAGACTGCTCTGGAACACGACCTCGCGGCGGCCCGCAACATCACCGCTGAGCAGACAGCAGAGATTCGCGGGTTGACTGAAGCCCGCTCGGCGCTTCAGGCGACGCTCGAGAGCGAGCGCCGCAGCACCGACGAAAAGCTCCGCCTGCTGCAAGATACCAGCGAACAACTCAAGTCGCAGTTTAAGGCACTGGCAGGCGCGGCGCTGGAGAGCAACAACGCCAACTTCCTCCAGCTTGCCAGGAGCGTCTTGCAGAACTACCAGACGCAAGCCTCCGGTGACCTCGCGCAGAAAGAGCAGGCGGTCAAGAACCTGGTCGAACCCATCGCGCAGTCGCTGGCGGGAATGAACCAGCAGATCCAGGCGCTGGAAAAAACGCGTGCCGAAGCGTACGGCACACTCACCTCGCAGGTCGCATCGCTACTCGACGCGCAAAAATCGCTGCAAGCTGAGACCGGAAATCTGGTGAAGGCACTGCGCGAACCGCAGGCGCGCGGCCGCTGGGGCGAGCTGCAACTGCATCGCGTGCTCGAACTCTCCGGCATGCTCGAGTACTGCGACTTCAAGGAGCAGCTCTCGTTCAACGATGAGGAGCGCCGCTTCCGTCCCGATGTCATCGTCGATTTGCCCGGCGGCAAGCAGGTGGTCGTCGACGCGAAGGTCCCGCTGACCGCGTACCTGCTGGCGTTGGAGGCCGGCGACGAGGCCACGCGCACCGCTCGCCTCGGCGATCACGCGCGCCAGGTGCGAAACCACATCGACGGGCTCGCCGGCAAGACCTATTGGGCCCACCTGCCGTGCACGCCGGAGTTCGTCGTGCTCTTCCTGCCCGGCGAGGTCTTCTTCCGCGCCGCCATGGACGCCGACCCCGAGCTCATCGAGTACGGCGTCAGCCAGAAGGTCATTGTCACCTCTCCCACCACGCTCATCGCGCTGCTCAAAGCCGTCGCCTACGGATGGAACCAGAAGAACCTGGCCGAGAGCGCCAGGCAAATCAGCGAGGCCGGCAAGACGCTCTACGAGCGCCTGTGCAAGATGACCGAGTACTTCGAAGCGCTGGGCAAGAAACTCGGCGGCGCGGTGGAGTCGTACAACGACATGGTCGCCTCCATCGAGCGCCGCGTGCTGCCCATCGCACGCAAGTTCCCCGAACTCGACCGCTCGCTCGCCGCCGACTCCATTCCCGAACCGGCGCAGTTGGACAAAACCGTGCGCGAACTGCAAGCCCAGGATTGGCAGGAGACGATCGAGCATCCCGAGCTGCCGCTGGAGGCGGAGAAGGCCGACACGGCAAAGGCGTGAGAGCTGCGCGCTTGCAGCCTTCGCGGCCCACCTCGCGAGTTGAATCGGCATCCAGTTAAAAGACGCCTTAGGCTGCAGGCCTGAGGAGCACGGGTGGCGGTTCGTCCACCTCAATTTCAAGAGCACGCCTATGAAACCATGGATGCCGATACTTCTTGGAGCTGCCTTAATTGCCGGCTGCGCAGCTCCCGCGCTGGCTTGGTCCCCGCAGCAGTACCAGTCCGACCAGCAGATGGACCGTGACCGCAACACCCAGGCCTACAGCGATGGATACGCGCAGGGCCAGGCGGATGCACGCACTCACGCCACCCGCAATGATCAGCCGCTCTCTTCGCGGTGGACCAAAGATGATGACCAGCGCGCGTGGCGCCAAGGCTACGACGCCGGCTTCGACAACATCACGACGCATGCCGACACTGCTGCTCCTGCCGCCGATTTGTCCCACGGAGATCAGCAGGCCAAGCAATTCGGATATCAGGATGGATTGGCCGCCGGACGGCACGATCAGCTGAAGGGTGACAAGTTCAAGCCCGAAGATCACGACCTCTACAAGAATGGCCTGCATGGCTGGACTACGTCGCTGGGCACCAAGGATCAGTTCAAGCAGCTCTATCGCGAAGCATTTGTGAAGGGCTACCAAGAGGGCTTCCGCGGCACGGGCCCGCGATAATCATCCAGCAACTCCTCCAACCAACGGCGCGGCGGCGAATCATGATGACGCCGTCGCGCAGTTACTCATGAATGTTCCGCCGCGCTTCCTGTTTGCCTCCATCCGCCATGCCGCACTAGACTGACAACGCGCATGGTCGCGCCTTATGGCCGCTACCGTATTCCGCCGGTCGCAGCAGCTCACCAGCGTTGAGATCCTGGACCTGCGGCATTTCTCCTCCGCCGATTTGCGCCCGCTGCTGGCGCACGAGGTCGATTCCTGGGGCACGCTGCTCTCGTGGGACTACCGCAGCTCGGCGGAGATGATCCTGCGCTATGTCGACGCCAAGATCCTTCCCGGCTACGCCGCCGTAGAGCGCGGCAATATCGTGGGCTATTCCTTCTTTGTGTATGAGGGAAGCAAGGGCGTGATGGGCGACCTCTTCGTCTCGCCGCGGCGCGTTGACGCCCGCCAGATCGAATCGCAAATGGCCGAGCACGTCATCGAGACGCTACAGCAATCGCCCGGCATCCATCGCGTCGAAGCGCAGTTGCTCACGCACCAGTCCGGCCATCTCGCGGCGGGATTCACGGCCTCCGGTTTTCAGCGCTATCGTCGCCTGTTCCTGTCGCTCGCCTTGAGCGGCCGCGAGGCCCCGCAGTTTCCTCCGCTCGCCGTTCCCGGCGATGTGCAAGTGCGGCGCTGGACCGAGCAGGACTATCAGCCGGCAGCCGCGGTCATCACCTCGGCCTATCGCGGGCACATCGATTCCGAGATCAACGACCAGTACCGCACGCACGCCGGCTCGGTGCGCTTCCTGAACAACATCGTGCGCTTCCCCGGCTGCGGCGTCTTCGATGCCGAGTCGTCGTTCTCGGCCATTCATCGCCCCACCAACTCGCTCATCGGGCTGATCTTGTGCTCGCGGGTGAAGGACGACGTGGGCCACGTTACGCAGGTATGCCTGCTGCCCGAATACCGCGGCCGCAAGATCGGCGAGAACCTGCTCGCCTGCTGCGCGAATTCCCTGCGCAACCGCCGCTTCAACCTGCTCTCGCTCACCGTGACGGAGATGAACCAGCGCGCCGTCGAGCTCTATAAGCAGCTCGGCTTCGAGGAGAAGAGCGTGTTTGACGCGTTCGTGTGGGAAGGGTGACGGTGGAAGGGTTAACGGTGGAAGGGCACGGCTTTAGCCGTGCCAAGAAAGGGGGATAGAAAGCAGGGCTTCAGCCCTGGTCTGCCGCGGCTGAAGCCGCGATGGCGACGTGCGATCTCGCCGGGCTAAAGCCCGGCGCTTCCACCACGACGCCGCGTGAATCGAGAGGGCCAAAGCCCGGCGCTTTCACCGGCCCGGCGCCTCCACCGGGCCATTCGCTTCCATCCGCTCGGCGCTTCCACCAGCCGTTGTTATTTTGCGTTCTGCATCACCTCGCGCGCTTTGGCCACGACGTTGTCCACCGTGAAGCCGAAGTTTTTCATCAGGTCCTTGATAGGAGCAGATGCGCCGAAGTCGCACGAGCAGACGACAATGCCGTCCGATGCCAACATACTTGCTCCAACCTAATGCTCGTTCCGGCTTCGACGGCAACGCGCGCCCTAACATCCGGCGGCAGTACCTGCTTCTTGTATTCCGGCGACTGCTTGTCGAATAGTTCCCAGCACGGCATCGACACCACGCGCGCCTTCACGCCTTCGGCCGTAAGCTTGCTCGTAGGCGCCGACGCAGAGCTGCACTTCGGAGCCCGTGCCCATCAGGATGATCTCCGGCTTGCCGCCGGCGGCATCGGCCATGATGTACGCGCCTTTCGCTACGCCAGCCGCAGAAGCGTACTTGGTGCGATCGAACGTCGGCACGCCTTGCCGCGTGAGAGCCATCAGCGACCGGCTGGTGCTTGAATAGGCATGATCACGCGCCAGGTCTCCGCGACTTCGTTCGCGTCGGCGGGACGGAAGATCAACAGGCGCGGCATGGCCCGAAGCGAGATGAGCTGCTCGATCGGCTGGTGTGTTGGGCCATCTTCGCCCAGGCCGATGGAGTCGTGCGTGATAGATGAAGATGACGGGGATGTCCATCAACGCCGCCAGCCGCATCGGCGGCTGCATGTAGTCGGAGAAGATGAGGAACGTCGCGCCGTACGGGCGCAGCTTCGACAGCGCCATGCCGTTCGGCGATCGCGCCCATGGCGTGCTCGCGAATGCCGAAGTGGAAGTTGCGGCCGCCGTAGCTGCCGCGCTCGAAATCGGCTGTCGTCGCTTGATGAGCGTCTTGGTCGACGGATAAAGATCGGCCGACGCCGCCGAGGAGCCACGGCACACGTTTTGCTACCGCGTTCAGCACCTGCGGAGTCGGATTTCGCTGCGTGGCTATGCCTTTGGCGTCGGCAGGGAAGGTGGGGATGTCCTTGTCCCAGCCCTCCGGCAGCGTCGCGTTCTGCATGTGCTGCCACATCTTCGTCGAGATCCGGGATACTCGCTTCGACCATGGCGCGTAACGGGCGTTCCAGTCGCTCTCCCAGCGCCGCGCCGCGCTCGACAGCTTTTCCCATGTACGCTTTCACTTCGTCGGGAACCAGGAACTGCGCGTCGGGCGGCCAGCCGTATGACTTCCTTGGTCAGCCGCACTTCGTCCTCGCCCAGCGCTTCGCCGTGCGCTTCCTTGGTGTCCTGACGGTGAGGCGAGCCCCAACCGATATGGAGTGTCGACGATGACCAGCGTGGGCCGCGCCATCTCGCGCTGCGCCGCGCTGGATGGCACACGACCAGCGTCTCCAGATCGTTGACGTCGCTGACATGCAGCACATTCCAGTGCCAGCCCATGGAAGCGCGTCGCCACGTCGTCGCTGAACGCAAGCGAGGTGCTGCCTTCGATGGTGATGTGGTTGTTGTCGTAGAACCAGATCAGGTTGTTCAGGCCGAGGTGTCCGGCAACCGATGCCGCCTCGTTGCTGACGCCTTCCATCAGGTCAGCCATCGCCGCAGAAGGCGTAAATGCGGTAGTCGAAGAGATCGTGGCCCGGCTTGTTGAAGCTGCGAGGCCAGCCAGCGTTGCGCGATAGCGATGCCGACGGAGTTGCCGCAGCCCTGCCCCAGCGGGCCGGTCGTGGTCTCGATTCCCGGGGTTAGTCCGTACTCCGGATGCCCGGGCGTCTTCGAGCCCCACTGGCGGAATTGCTTTATTTCATCGAGCGGCAGATCGAAGCCGGTGAGATAGAGCATGGCGTACAGCAGCATGGACGCGTGGCCATTGGAGAGGATGAAGCGGTCGCGGCCCGGCCAATGCGGATTGCGCGGGTTGAATTTGAGATAGCGGTCCCACAGCAAGAATGCCAGCGGCGCCAGCGCCATGGGCGTGCCGGGATGGCCGCAGTTCGCCTTCTGCACCGCGTCCATCGCGAGGGTGCGAATGGTGTTGATGCACAGATGTTCGAGCTGGTGCTGGCCGGTGGATTCTTTCTCGGAGCCGCGCTGCGGCTCGACGCCGGTGTTGGCCTTCAATCGCTCGCCCGTGGCCTGCTCTTTGCCTTGGATGGATGTGTCAACCTGGGTGCTCACCTTGCAGTCCTTTCATTCCGATATTTAATGCGCAGTGCATTTTGCAATGCGCAGTTCATCTTTAATGCGCACTCCTTTTGTAATGCGCAGTCCATTTGTATGTTCCGCGGTCTGTTTCTTAGTTTCGAACTGCGGTTTGTAACAAGACGCGAGTTTCCACAGGCCGCCAAAACTCGGCCGGAAATGGTTTGTAACAGGGCACGAGTTTACTCGTGCCGATGAGCGCACCTTTTTATTGTTAGCGGGCTTTAGCCCGCGCATTGCGGTGCAGATCTCCCGCCGACTGAAGCCGGCTCACATAAAAAACAGACCGCTTGTCGGCACGACTGAAGTCGTGCCCTGCTACAAAGCGACTCCGGTACGTTCTGCTACCAACAATGCTGTCAACTAACAACCGAACCGCAGACTGTCAATCGAGACGTGACGTTGCTGCCGAAGTTCGGCGCAAAGGCAACTACCCCGTCGCTGACTTCTTTAACGTTGCGTCAGCTTGCGCGTGTTCCACCTCGACCGCGTGGTCCTTCCCTTCCCAACGGTTCTCTACCGGCCAGTGGAACGTAAACCGGACGGGCGCTTTCTGCTCGGGCCCGACCTTAACATCCACATACTCGATGCCCAACGAGGTTGGCGTGGAACTCGTGTCACGCACCGTCTGCCACTCGTCGTCGCTCCAGTGCAGCACAAACGGCGCCTCCGCCTGAATGCGCAGCAGCCCGCCGGCGGGAACTCTCCTCACCTGCCGATTCATCTTCCATACTTCGATTACCGGACGCGGCCTGTCGTTGCAATAGCGCTCGGCCACCGCGTCGATGCAATCGAAGATTTTGTTGTCCACCATCGAGCGCAGCAGCTTCACGTACTCGGCATGGGCCCACATCAGTGGGATAGCCGCTCCCGTCGCCTTGCCGAAGAACATGTGCTGCTCGGGAATATCGGGCGCGTCCCAGATCTGCTCAGGAAACAGCCCCACTCCGCTGGAGAACGCCTCGGCCGCTTTCAGGTAAACGCCGATGTCGCGACCCGCAGCCAGTTCGTAAGTCGCACGTTCCAGCATCAGCAGCGGCCAGGCATGTCCCACGCCCCAGACGTGGAACGATGTGCCATCCGCCCGCTGCCCGTAGCCATCGTGGTTGTAGCGCTTCCAGCACGGGCCGAACGGCGTGTCCACCTTCAGCACCGCATCGATGACCTTCAGCGAGTCCTCGATGAGCGGATCCCCTGGCACGGCGAATGCCGAAGCGCACCAGTTCCAGGAACCCGGCGTCGATAATCTGGTTGGCGGGGTACTGCGTGCGATCACCGGGCTTCTGGTTTGCCAGCGTGATGAAGCCGCAGTCGGGATCCTCGTCGTCGGGCCCGCACTGCTCGGCGCTGGCGGGATTGATGCGGATGTAATGCCGCGTCACGCCCGGCAGCAGAGTTCCCTGGTTCGTCACCGTCCACTTCTCGACGTGTGACTCCAGAAAATCGGCGTGGGTGCGGACGAACTCGGCCGTATGCTTGTCGCCGCGCCACTCCATGATCTCGGCAGTGCAGATCAGGGCAGCGATATTGGCGGCCAGCGTCGATGGCGAGTAGCCGCCGTTCTCCTCCCAGCGCTCCTCGGCGGTTGCGGGTCCTTCCCGTATCAAATATGCGCAAGCGCGGAACAAACTCGTGTACGGATCGAAGTTGCCCAGCGCATTGGCCTTCCACAATCGCCAAATGCCGATGATGGGGAATGCCACCTCGTCGAGTTGCACGCCCGTCCAGTAGGGCCTGCCGTCGATCCAGAAGTTCTGATAAACGCCGCCATCTTCGCGCTGCGTGATCGCGAGGTAGATCAGGGCGCGCAGCGGCGTGGTCGCGTCACCCGCCGCCCACAGCGCGCTGGCGCATTGCACCATGTCGCGCGTCCACACCAGGTGATAACCGCCGAGTTCGTCGTCGCCCTTGTCCTCGCCCCAGGGGATGCTCATGCTGGCGATCATCGCGCCGGGATAAACCTTGTCCTCATGCGCCAGCAGGAGGTTGATGCTGCGCGCGAACAACGCGCCCGCCGAGTCGGAGATCTTGTCGTGTGCCATGTCGATCACCGCCAGGCGCTTGCGCGTGCGGTGCCACTGCTCGAGAAAGCTCTTCAGGCTGGCCTCGAAGGGAATGGCGAGCGACTGAAACAGGTTGGCGCCGGCATGGTGCGGGCTGCGGCCGAAGCCCACTCCCAGAGTGAATTCGGTTCCGCGCGAGAGATCGATCTCCGCGGTCAACGCGATGTTGCCATCCAGCGCCGAGTCGTACTCCCAATCCATCTTGAAGATTGTGGGCGAGATCGGTCCAGCCGTCGCTGGTGCCCACATAGCCGCACGAAAGCTTCTTCGCCGCCGCCGTGCTTGCCGTAGTCAGGTAGTAGCCGTCGCGATAGGCCATCAGGAAACGCCGGCCCTTGGCCTCGACCACTTCGCCGTTGTTGTGGTATCCGCCGATGTTCAGGTGCGGAGCGAGCAGAAGGTAAAGATGCAAGCGCCCCTGCCACTCCGCCGCGACCGTAAATTTGGTATGGATGAGCAGGCAACTGAGGTGCGGGTCGCCGATGATCTGCTTCTCGATCACATAGCGGCCGCCGGGGTCGGTGTTCGTGATCCTGAAGCCGAGGGCGGCGGGGTCGATCATCTCCGTTTTGCTGATGGTGTTGCGGCGTTCGTCATGGAAGAACGTCTCGCCGTCGCTGACCATGTATTGCACGTCGCGCATCTGCGGCGTGTCGATGTTGGGATAGTAGATCTCGGTATTGACGCCATTGGCCAACGTGTACCAAAGGCGGTCGGAAACGGAATAAGCCGTGCCCACGGCGTCTTTCGCGCCCGCCGTCCAGTGCGGCTCGATGCCGGGCGCGCCCGGCGCCGGATTCTTTGCTATGAAGTCCACGGCCCTCCCTCGGGGCAATGAATTTGCCGCCTAGCAGTCTATCGCTGACCGGTCCAGATCACGCGCAACCGGTACTGATTCAATTTGAAATGGAAGGCTGCGATTCTGCAACCGCACCAGAGCCTCCCGGTGGCGCGAAATGGCAGGCTTTACAAAACGCAACTTTTGGGAACCCGACCGCTTGATATCATGAAAGCATAAGCAGGATGTGGCAAGGATGGCATTCACTTCCCTACGCCAAGCCTCTCTCCGCATCTCTAGCGCGCCGCCGAGTCACGCAATCGCGATATGACTACCGGAAGCAACACGCCTGCCGACAAATATCTCGCCCTCATGAAGGTCTCCAGCGTCATCACCTCGCATGGCGACCTGGCGGTGCTTTTTGACAAGCTGGCTGAGTGCCTGCAACAGCTTCTGGGCTTTCACTTTCTCATGGTCGCGCTGTACGACGACGAGTGCAGCGCCATGCGTTTGCATGTCCTGCATTCCTGGCGCAAGCAGGTCGACCCGCGGGGCCGGCAGTTTCCGGTGGAAGCCTCTCCCTCCGGCGAGGTTTGGGCCACGCAGGAGCTGCGCAACTTTGCATCGCTGGAGGAATTGCGCCGGTATCCGGCAGTGTTCGAGCTGCTCACCGACAACGGCGTGGCGTCGTTTTGCAGCCTGCCCTTGACCACGGCGCAGCGACGCATGGGAGCTATCGCCTTCGGGCGCTCTACGGAAGGCGGGTACAGCGACGAGGAGCTAGAGTTCGGCAAGTTGGTGTCTGCCCAGGTCGCGGTCGCGCTCGACAACGCACTGCACTACGAAGAGAGTCGCGATCTGCAACACGAGCTAGCCCGCGAGCGCGACCGCCTGAGTATGGTGCTGGAGGTCAACAACAGCGTGGTCTCCAACCTGGAATTGGATGACCTGTTTCGCGCGATTTCCACCAGCTTGCGGCGCGTCGTTCAGCATGACTCGGCCAGCCTGATCCTGCCCGATCCGCAATCGCCGGATACGTTGCGTCTGCACGCCCTGGATTTCCCCGATGGCCGCGGGATTTCTTCACGCCGGCAGGCGGCTTTCCATCAGCAGCTCCAACCCGGGAAGGGTCTTCCGCACCGGCGAAGCTCTGCTCGTCGGCACCGGGCCCGGGTACTTGCCCTTCTCCAGCGCCAACGGCCAGAAGCTGGCCGAGAGCGAAGGGCTGCGCTCCAGCATGATTTTGCCGTTGGCCATCGCCGGCGGCCCGTGTCTCGGCGTGCTGGCTTTGGGCAGCCGCACCGAAGCCGCATTCACCTGGACCGACCTCGACTTCTTCACCCAGGTGGCGCAGCAGATCTCCATCGGCGTGCGCAACGCGCTGGAACATCGCAAGCTCTCCGAGAGCGCCGAGCGTGTCAGCGAGCAGAAATCGTATCTGGAAGAAGAGATCCGGGCGGAGCAGGACTTCGAGGACATTGTGGGCTACAGCCCAGCCTTGCGGGCGGTGCTGCAAGCGGTGGATACAGTGGCTCCGTTGGACTCCACCGTACTCATTCAAGGCGAGACCGGGACGGGCAAGGAGCTGATTGCGCGCGCGATCCATGATCGGAGCTCGCGCCGCGAGCGCACCTTCATCAAGATTAATTGCGCGGCCATTCCCATGGGCCTGCTGGAGAGCGAACTCTTCGGCCACGAGAAGGGCGCCTTCACCGGCGCCATCGCGCGCAAGATTGGGCGCTTCGAACTGGCGCACCAGGGCACGCTCTTCCTCGACGAGATTGGCGATGTTCCGCTGGAGCTGCAACCTAAGCTGCTGCGCGTGCTTCAGGAGCAGCAGTTCGAGCGGCTGGGCAGCAACTCCACGCGCAAGGTGGATGTGCGCGTGATCGCGGCCACCAATCGCGACCTGACCGAGATGGTTGCCGGCGGCGAATTCCGTCAGCGATCTCTTTTACCGCCTGAACGTCTTCCCCATCGCGCTGCCGCCGCTGCGCGAACGCGCGGAGGACATCCCGCTGCTGGCCCGCTACTTCACCAGTAAGTACGGGCGGCGTATGAATCGCGCGGTGCAGCACATCCCGCCGAAAACGCTCGAAGCGATGACGCGCTACCAGTGGCCGGGGAATGTGCGGGAACTCCAGAACTTTATCGAGCGCGCGGTGATCCTGAGCTATGACGGCGAACTTCGCGCGCCGCTGTCGGAGTTGAAGCTGGATGCGCTGGCGGCTGCCGCGCCAGCATCATCGAAGACGCTGCGCGACCTCGAGCGCGAGCACATCCTCGAAGCCCTGGCGAAATCGAATTGGGTGATTGGCGGCCCGGCGGGCGCCGCTGCGCGCCTGGGCATGAAACGCACTTCGCTGCTCTACCGGATGGAGAAGCTGCAAATTTCTCGGGCCCATCATGCCAATGCTTAGTGTCGGATTTCCGACACCGGCGTCTTTTTCTCGACACATGATTCCGACACGAGTAGGTAAAATCTGCTCACCCGTCCAGGTAAGTTATACATCCCTCTAACCCGCGCGAAATTCCCAATTTGGCACCCAGATTGCGATAAATCAAACCGAGATTTTGCTGTTTTGCCGTGGCCGCCGACGAAGCGCCCGCAACATGTCTGCGAAATTCTCGGAACCAATCCGCGACAATTCGCGGAACTGGTTGGAGGAACGTGTTACGCATCAGCGTTGAGCAAGATCACAGTGCCCTCTCGTTCCTGCTCGAGGGCCGGCTGGTTGGTCCGTGGGTCGATGAACTCCGCGCGGTTTGGCAGGACCAGAGGAACGCCGGAGGAGATTTGCCGCTCATCGTCGACCTTTGCGGCTTGACCGCGATGGACACCGGCGGACAGCAACTGCTCGACGAGCTTCTGCAAAACGGGGCCACGCTGCGTTGCTCCGATGTGATGAACCAGTATCTGGTCGAACAGATGAGCGAGGCCGGCGGGCGTTTGCAGGAAGCATGCCGTCCTTGCCGGGGTTTTCCCAGCGGGTCGGAAAACTCTCCCGCAGCGGCGCGGGAGGCCAAGCTCGCGTCGTAGCATTTCCGGGCGTCGGCATGCGGCGTCCGAACCGATCACCAGCTTTAACGAAAGTGAGGAAAAGACCAGTGCGCATAGCAATCGCTTCCGATGACGCAGGACAGGTCGCCAAGGAACGGCTGATAACGATACTCGCGGCGGACGGACATGAAATCTTCGACGTTGCCCCGCAGGTGCAGGAGCAAACACGTTCGGACTACGCCGAGCAGGTCGCGCTCTCCGTTCTGCGGCACGACGCGGAGCGTGGAGTCATCGTGAGCAACCGCGGCGTGGGCGCGTCGGTGGCCGCCAATCGCGTTCCGGGAATCCGCGCGGCGCTCTGCAACGACGCATACTCCGCCCACGCGGGCGCCAAGAATGAGGGCATGAATGTCCTCGTGCTCGCCGTCCACAGCCTTAACGGCGAACTCGCCCAGGAGATCGTGAACGCGTATCTCAGCGCCACGCTCGCCCCCATCGAGGTGGTCGGGGGCTTGCCGCCGCGCCGCTTGCAGCGCGTCTTCTCGCACATTCGCGAGAACATCGCCCGCGATCTCTCGGTGACCGAGCTGGCGCTGGTCGTGGGCATGAGCCAGTACTACTTCTCCAAGCTGTTCAAGATGAGCACCGGCACCACGCCGCACCAGTACGTGATGCGGCAGCGCGTGGAGCGTGCGCAGGAGCTGCTACGCGAGACGCCGACGCCGCTGGCCCAGGTGGCCACCCAGGTCGGCTTCGAGACGCAGAGTCACTTCACCAGCGTCTTCCGCCGGCTGGTGGGCGCCACGCCCAAGCATTATCGCGAGATGCATCAGTTGGCGCCGCAAAACGCCGAGCAGCCCGCCGAACACAAAACGGCTACCGCGGCATAGCCAATCTCTCATTGGCTCGGGGGCCCCACCCTTCTTCCCGTCTGTTGGGGAGAGGGTGGGCCCAGAGCTGTCTACCCCGCGCGCGCGCCGCCAAATACGACTGAAGTAGCCGCCTGCCTTCGATCGCCGCAGTTCCCCATCTTGCTGTCGCCCGCGCTTCCCTCTTCCGACTATTTTTTCGCGTAATCGCGAAGCTCTTCTTCGCCAATTTGGGTGTATGCTTTGCCCGGCTGGAATCCGCAGGAGCTCACTTGCGTCTGATTACGCTGTCTCGAAAGCATGAAACAACCAGAGCGCTTTGGTTCGGCTTGTTGGTCCTGATGTTCAGCCACGGTATCGCGCAAGGGCAGACCGACAGATGTCCGGGCGATCTGTTCGCCAATGTAAGCTCGACCGTCCCTTCGTTTGGAGGATTGTTCGTCGATGAATCGACAGACAGCCTTTACGTCTATTTGGCTGGGTGCAATGGTGTTCTCAACATTGATCGTTGCTGTCCGGCAGCAGAAGACGGGTATGTGATGATGCCTTTCGGGATGACAATGTCCTGAGTGCCGGCCTTTCGGTCCTCTGCTAGTTCGCTTAGCCAATTACGTAACCGAGTTCCAGACCGTTACTCACGTAACACGCAGCCGCCTCCAAAGTGTGAAGTCAGATTCATCTCCTGCGACAATGACGGTACGAGAGCAGACAGTCTGCTCAGATGCTTGCGCCACGTGAGGCAAGCTCTTCTAATGCGCCGCCCGACTCCGACGAGACCTGTTCGTACTCCAGGATGATGGCTGTAGCAAGGAAGAGCAAAGGAGGTTGTTTGTCTTCGCCCTTTTCGTCTGCTTGGGAAACACTCGATGATAGTCTTCTGGCCATTCACTCCCAGATTGATTCCCTGGGAGCGGGCTTAGACGTTAATGACGACCGGCTCATACGCAGTCTGAGGGATGCGCGCCAGCATGCGGCGCATTTGCGCGACCTGGTTCGCGCGGAGCGTCCCGATGCGCAATGGACCGACCGCGAAGCCCTGCGCCAATTGGTACGTGAACTGGAATTGGAGCTGGCGGCCAAGGCAAAGCGCAATCAAGAGCGCCGCACCAAGTTACTGGAGCTTGCCACCCAACTGGAAATCGGGTCGGTCAAACACCGCTTCGAAGCTCGCACCGCAGCATTGGATGTTTCGCGCCGGAATGCAATTGAGGAACTACGGACAGAGGCCGATGCCTCTGGGGATATCAAGGATCTTCCTGGGCCGAATGCGCTCGCCTGGATGGACTGGGCGCTCCATCTCCAAGAGACAAAGGATGCGGGCGTGGTGGCTCGACTGCGCAGCGATTTCCCTTTACTGGAAGGCTTCTCAGCCGAGATGGATGAAAGGTATTGGAAACCGGGAGAGCGAAGACGGGACACTTCCGCGCAAGAGCCTGCATCGGTCGCACGGCAATCGCTACCGGCGACGCCGGCGATGAGCCTCGCCGAAAGCGAGTTCACCCCCAGCGCCGCCTTCGCTGAGCGGGGGGCCGGTGCTGGATACCGATGGAGTTGATTTTGCATTGATCCTTCGGAAGCCTGGCGACGAAATCCACGCAACTCTTCGGCGCCGGCCCACCCCCGGGCTGGCGCGGGCGACCGACCAGAACCTCTCCGGGACAACCTCTGGCGGCCGGCCCTACCGGGCGCGGCCGCTTTTGATTTCTGTTCGTCCTTCCCCGCGGACCTCGCTCCGCGCTCGCACTGCCAGCCGCTGCCTTCACACCTCCTCCTTAGCCGTTTAGCTCGCGAAACACCGCGCAGAACTTGCTCCCGCTTACCTCACGTAATTGCCTGCGTCAGTGGAGATAAGTTCGTCCCCTTACCACTGACCGGAGTGAGGTGAGCGTGGAGACTCTGTTACAAGACATTCGCTACGGCCTGCGCCTGCTGGGAAAGAACCGCGGCTTTACCGCAGTTGTGCTGCTCACCATGGCGCTCGGTGTGGGCGCCAACACCGCCCTGTTTTCTATTGTCGACGCGGTCCTGCTGCGGGCTCTGCCGTTATCGCGCCCGGAACAGTTAGTCGCGGTGAAGGCGGACATGCCGGGACTGAACCTGACGGACCTGGGCATGTCGCAGCCGGAGCTGAAGGACTTGCAGGACTCCTCCGGGGTCTTCGACCAGCTCTCGGCGGTGTGGCCGATCAATTCCAACATCACCGGCCGGGAAAAACCGCAACGCGTCGAAGCCAATGCGATAAGCACCAACTACTTCACGCTGCTGGGGGCCAAGCCGCAGCTCGGCCGCGTCTTCAATGCGGGCGACGCGCGCGAAGGATTTTCCGAAAACGCGGTCATCAGCGACAGCTTGTGGCACACCATGTTTGGCGGCGATCCCAACATACTGGGCAAGAGCTTCCGCCTCGATACGGACCTCTACACCGTTATCGGCGTCATGCCGCCCGATTTCCATCACCCGGGGCGCACGCTGCGGCAGGATGTGGAGGTGTGGGTCGCCGCCGGATTCGCAGCGGACCCATTCCCCAAGCCTCCGGTGCGAACGCTGCGATTCATTCCCGGCGCCATCGCTCGCCTCAAACCCGGATTGACGGTCGCGCAGGCGCAAGGCCAAACTCGATGCCTTTGCCGCCGCACTTCGGCAGCAATACCCCACCGACTATCCGGCCATGCGCAATGGAAGCTGCGCCTGGTTCCCTTGCAGCAGGACCTTGTAGGCAACACCAGCCTGATGCTGTTCCTGCTGCTGGCGGCGGTCGGCGCGGTCTTGCTGATTGCCTGCGTCAACATCGCCAGCCTGCTGCTGGCGCGCTCGTGCGCGCGCTACCGGGAAATCGCGCTTCGCCAGGCGCTGGGCGCCGGCACCTGGAGACTGGTCCGGCAGACGCTGACCGAGAGCGTCGTGCTGGCGCTGTGCGGCGGGCTGCTGGCCATCCCGCTCAGCTTTGGTTGAAGCGCCTGCTGCTCAGCCTGGTGCCCTCAACTCTTCCGCGACTCTCAGAGATCGCGTCTTAACTGGCGCGCGCTGTTATTCGTGCTGGCGGTTTCGCTGTCTGCCGGCTTGTTGTTCGGTCTGGCGCCGGCGATCGCAGATGGCGGACCGCGCGGTGATGGACAAGCTCGACCAGGGCGCGCGTGGCGTCGGGGATCGGCTCCCGGCAGCATCGATTCCTCAGCGCGCTGGTGGTCTCGCGAATTTGCGCTATCGCTGGTGCTGATGGTGGGCGCGGGACTTGTTGCTGCGGAGCTTCTGGAAGGTGCTTGAAGTGCAGCCCGGGACTTAATCTCCGACCATCTGGTGACCGCGCAGCTTTGGCTTCCGGTGCCCAACGATCCCAAAAACAATCCCTATCCGACCCAGGAAAAACGAAATGTTTTCCTCAACGATCTCTGCGCCGGTTGAACGCGTTACCCGGAGTAAAGGAAGTGGCGATCGGCGGAGGGCAGTACGCCTTTCGCCGGCAGCGCAATCCCTCGGCTTCGACATCCAGGGCCGCGTTGCAGCGCCCGGTGAGGCGCCGACCGCCGAGATGGCAGTGGCGACCCCGGCCTTTTTCACGTCTGGGAATGCCACTGATTCGCGGCCGGTTCTTCACCGACGCCGACGACGAAAAGGGAGAGCCGGTGGTGTCTGATCGATCAGACCGCGGCCGAACGTTTTGGCCGCAACGAAGATCCCATAGGAAAACAGGTGCGCATTCTCGCGATTAGTAACCCCGAACCAGCCGTGCGCAGAATCGTCGGCGTCGTCGGACGAAGCCGCAGCGACGGGCTGGACGCTGCCTTAGACGCCGCACCTTTTTTCCCGGCGACGGCAGACTGGCTTGAATGCCATGACGGTTTACATACGGACGGCGGCGAGTCCGGAAGTTCTGGAGGAACCGATTCGTCGCGAGATTCAGGCCGTGGATCCCGACCTGCCGGTGTTTGGCGTGCGCTCGCTGCGCAGCATCATCTCCGATTCATTGGCGCCACGCCGCTTCGCCATGCAGATGCTGGGCTTCTTCGCAGCGACCGCAATGCTGCTGGCGGCCATCGGAATTTACGGCGTGATGGCGTATTTCGTCAGCCAGCGGGTGCGCGAGATCGGAGTGCGCATGGCGCTCGGGCGCCAACGCAGCGACGTGCTGAAGCTGATGGTGCGGCAGGGAATGTCGCTGGCGCTGATCGGAGTGGCGGTGGGATTGGTTGCCGCGCTCGGCTTGACCCGATTGATGTCTGGATTGCTGTTCGGCGTGAGTGCCTACGATCCGCTCACGCTCGCGATGTTCACGGCCCTGCTGGCGGGGGTGGCCTTGCTGGCCAACTTACGTGCCGGCGCCGGCGCGCTGCGATGGTCGATCCCATGGTCGCGCTGCGGTACGAATAGGCGGCCGCGTTCATTTCTTCACCAGCGCGTCGGAGAGCAGGTGGGCCTTGGTGGCCAGGTTGAAGGCCCGCTCGAAATCGCCGTCGGTCGTCGCCTTGCGCGACTGCGACAGGTAGGACCGTATCTGCATGACCATCTGTTCCTCGTCATGCGACAAGTTGTGCGGCAAACCATTCAGGGTCTTCTCGGTGGCTTCGAGTAATTGCGTGGTCGTCTGCTTTTGTTGCACAGCTGCGCGCTGTTGACGTCCGCCCCGATGGCGGTGTCCGGCGGCGCTTCCGCTGCCGGATTCGCCGGTGGGTGCGCCATGGCAACCGTGGCGTTGCCGGATGGAGTGGGGTCGGGATTGGTCTCAGTTTGCGCCGTGACCGCCGGAGTCTGCGGGGGCTTGCGCCGGTGGTGCTTGGGCGGCTGCCGGCTTGGGCTCTTCTGGCTCTGACGGCTTTGCTTGGGCGGCGCAGGAGCCGGGGCCAGGCGGGGATTCTTCCGTGATCTCGGGCGGCAGCGGGGTGGGAATCGGCTCGGCCGGCGCGGTTGCCTGCACGGGAAGCTGCGGCTTCTTTTTCTCGCAGCCGACGGTGACAGCAACGCCACTCCCAGCAGCGAATGACGAATTGGCGGCCAGTGTTCATGTGCAGGCGCCGCCGGTGAGGGCGACTGTTCCTGTTCGCGAGCCAGCTTCTCGATGCAAGTCTGGCGATGAGTGCTTCCATGATAAATACCGGCAGCGAGAAAAACAGCGCCACCATACGGGCCAATATCCGCCAATTGTGATGTGGCGTTCACGTTCGGGTCGAAACTCGCGCGCTTACCTGTTCCTTTTCCCCGGCCAGCGGCAGCACCAGGCGAAAAGTCGTGCCGCGGCCCACTTCGGTCACGAAATCGAGCGCGCCGTTGTGCAGTTGCAGCACGCGATAGCTCATCGCCAGACCAATGCCACTGCCGGTCTTCTTGGTTGTGAAATAGAGATTGAAAACTTTGTCCTGAATTTCGGGGGGAATACCGCCTCCCTGGTCCCGTGACTTCGATGGCGGCTGCCGTGTCGTACTGCGTGCGCGTGATATCGCAACGCGCCGCCGCTGGCTCATGGCCTGCACTCCATTGAGCACCACATTGAGCAGCGCCTGCTTGATCAGGTCGTTGTCGGCCCGCACCGGCAACGCGCTCGCTCGCCGAACTGTGTCTCAACTTGACGCCCTGGCTGCGCCGCTTCCGGAGAGGCCAGCAAGGCAACGTCTTCAATCAGGCGTCGCAAATCGAAGTCGCTCAGCCGCAACTCCACTGGCCGGTTGAAGTCCACCAGCATCTGCACCACGCGATCGAGGCGATGAATCTCGCGCCCGATAATGTCCATGTGGCGGCGCGTGTCGGGATCGACTCTCGCGCATCTTTTCGCGCAGCAATTCCAGATGCACGACGATGGCGTTGATGGGGTTCTTGACTTCGTGCGCCACGCCCGAGGTCAGTCGGCCGATCGCCGCCAGGCGGCGCGAGAGTTCGATCTCGTTTTCGATGCGCCGCACCGACTCGGCGTCGCGCATGGTCAGCAGCGCGCCGATGCGCTCGCCGCGCTCGGCGATGAAGTCCAGCGCAATCTGAATGCGCCGTCCGTTCTCCAGTTCGATTTCCCGTTGCGGAATCGGCCGATGCAGGGCGAACGCATCGAGCACGATGCGGCCCAGCTTGTTGGCGTCGCTGAAAACGCTCTTCGACCGCAGTTGCCCAGAATCTCGCCCCGTGGCCGGCCGATGAAGCGCTCGGCGGAGGCGCTGACCAGCACCACGCGGGTGTCGCGGGTGAACAGAACCAGGCCGTCCTGCAAGCGTCCCATGATCTGGTCGAGGTTTTCTTTCAGCGCGCTGAAGACCTCCTTCACGTCGCGAATCTGGCGCCCCAGGCGATCAATCTTGGTGTTGACCATGCCGTATTCGTCGGTTCGGCGCGGGTCCGGATCGGGAGTGGTGTCGGGAACGCCGGCGGTCATCTGGTCGAGACGGCGGCCAATGGCCTCCAGCGGGCGCAAGGCGATGTTCGACACCCCGCAGCCAGCGCCAGCGAGACCAGGATGGCGATGATGGAGAAGATCAGCGCCCGGCGCAATTGCGGTTGCACTTCGTTCTTAAGAAAAACGGTGGAGATGCCGACACGGATGTCGCCGAAGGGCTGCCCTTCGCGCTGGATGGGCAGATACAGGTCGTACACCCGAGGCGCGCCAAACACGACTTTCAGTTGTTGCAGGAAACTGCCATTGCGCACGTCCGCGAAATCCTCACGCTGCTGGATTGCGGTGCCGATGGCGAGGGATCGGTATGCACGATGGCGCGGCCATTCACGTCGGCGATGGCAGCGTCGAAGATGGTCGGGGAATAGCCAACGATCGATTGCAGCAGGGTGTTGAGCCCGGGATCGGTCCTGCAGCGCTTCGTCCAACACCGCTTCAACCTGCTTGCGGATCGTGCTGGCTCGACAAATGCGGCGCTCAGGTCAACCTGGCTGGCTTCGCGGGCGCACTCCCGGATCTCTTTAGCGACGAAATCAGCGCTGTCGTAGGCTTCGGCGGTGCGCTGCCGCACCAAGTGCGACACGTACACGTAGCGAAAACATGGCGACCAGCGCGAACACCATGCCGCTGATGGCGAGCACCAGCTTTGTCTTTAAACGCACGTGACCCATGAAGAGACCCGCGGCAAAGGGCTATTGGCGGCATCATAACAGCACTGCTGCCGCAACGGACGCTGAAGCTGTCCCCCGAGATTGCCTGCTTCGCCTCTGTCCACTAGAATCCCTATCCGGCGGGCAACCAGCAGAGCTGCTTCTGCGTCTAACGTGAGCTATCATGCTGCCGGGAGAATCCAGTGGCCGATGCGGTAACGGAAGAGAGCAAGAAATTGCAAAGTGAAACCGTCAGCAAGCTGCGTACTTTATCGCACGATCTCAGCAATTACATTGAAACCATCATGCAGGCCTCTTACCTGCTGGCCCAGGCCAAACTCGACGACGGGAACAAGAAGTGGCTGGAGATGGTCGATAAGGCCGCACAGGACGCAGCGCGAGTGAACCGCGAGATTCGGGAAATTCTTCGTACGCAAGGCTGACGGCGACGACTCGCAATCAGGTCCTCATTGGGCTTTTTGTTATGGTGTCAACCTGAGCGGAGCGCGTCATGCAGCCCGATGGCGCATCCGGGCCTGCCCGCGCAGGAAGTCCTGCGCCCGTTGATATCCCTCCATGCTTCCAACATCGATATAGGTTTCGCCTACGTGGTGCCCGCGCACGGCATTCCCCGCGGCAATGTAGGCGTTCAGCAGCGTACCGATGTACTCATCCTGGCGGTGACGCGACTCCCATAGCAGCTTAAGCTCCTGGAAGGCCTGCCCGGACGCGGTGATGGCGCCCCAAATCCAATGCGAGTGAGGGCTCGGCACCTTCACCTCCACCTGCGTGACAAAGTTCTGCTGATCGCATACCACGGCATCGAAGACGGAAGGATTGCTCACCGGAAAGAGCACAAGATTGACCTCCGCCAGTCGATGATCGACGGCGCTACGGTAGGCATTCTCCGGAAACCAGACCGTGTCGGGAAGTCCAATCAGCACCTGCTCATGAAAGCGCGCGAACGGCTCGGCGCGGAAGAGCGCGTCGCACAGGCCTTGCGGCCGCTGCTGCACTACATAAAAGATCTCCGCCGCATAGCTGCGTTCGGCGTAGTAGCGGACGATGTCGCTCTTCTCGGCGGAGATCACCATGCAAATCTGCGTCGCACCCGCCGCAATCATGCGTTCCACCAGGTATTCCGAGATGGCTTTCGGACGCTCCACGCCGGCGATGAAACGCGAGCCGACAGGCAGCAGTTCCTTCGAGCATCCTAGGGGTTGAATGCGCTGGCCGGCGCCGGCGGCAGGAATGATTCCAATCACGCGGTCACCTCCGTCGCCGAGCGTTGCCGGCGATAGGCATCGTTGCAGTAGGTGAGCAATTCTTCGGCCCGCCGTTCTCCGGTATGCTCCGCTAGTGTGCGATGGCGCGCACGTTCGGCCATCGCGTGCAGTTCGCAGTCATCGGCACTTAGACAGGCGAGCACGTCCTCTGCGCTACGCACCACGCAAAGCTCATCGCGCGGGTCGAAGAAGGCGTCCAGGCCCTCCCACCAGTCGGTCAGGACCGGGGCGGAGCATGCGGCAGCCTCGAAGAAGCGGCCCGATGGGCAAAAGCCGGAGTCGGCCATCTCGTGGCGAGTGATGTTTAGCGTCGCGCGCGATGACGAGTACAACGCGGCGTGTTGCGCGGGCGCTACGTGCTCGAAGCGCTTGACGTTGGGCGGCCACGTCCAGTCGCCGGGATACATGGAGCCAGCCAGGACAAACTCCAAAGCGGGACAACGCCGCGCAGGTTCAAGGAACAGCTCATCGAGTTTCTGCTGGCGGTCCGGAGCGTAGGTCCCGAGATAGCTTAAGGAACCGCGAAACTCCGGCTTTGCCGCGACCCGCCGATAGGCATCGGGATCGACACATCCATACAACGGCCGGGCCAACCCCGCGCCGTATTCGCGCTCCAGCCGCTGGAGAATGCGGCCGCCCGTGAACGATAGATACAGGTCGAAACGCGCGATCTGTTCGCGCCGCAAGTAATCTGTGTCTCCAGCTTCGAGCGCCTTCAGGGTGATCGGCGTGTCCAGATCGTAGAAGATGTGCAGCGGGGCATCCAGTTCGAGAACGTCGTCGCTGATGCGCGCCCCTTCCGGACAGTAGCTGGCGTTGATCACGATGTCCGATTCGGCGGCTTCCCGCAGCGCTTCGGCGCGGACCATGTCCCACGAGGAATACAGCCTCAAGTCGCAATAGCCTAGGGCGGCGCAATCGCGATGGGCGGAGTAATAGGGTACGTCCTTCTCGTAAAACACAATGCGCGCGCCCCGTCGTTGGAGCGCGCGCAATATTGCCCGATAGGGGGTGGCGTGGCCATTACCCCAGGAAGAGGACAGCGTCAGTCCAAAGATCGTTAGCTTCACCCGCCCACCATCGCGTAGAGGCACGCTCGCGCGGCGGCTGCCGGACAAACGTACTTACCCTTCGATGGCGGGCGCAGTGCTCGCGTTGGTTGCCGGATGCGCGGCAGCCTGGCGGGAATTCCTGCTGGCGAAAACCGCGGGTGAAACGGCAGCTCAGGAAACCAGCTCGGCGCTCATGGTGATGTTGGCCTTGAGAACGCGCGAGACCGGACACCCCTTCTCGGCGTTCTGTGCGGCTTCGTCGAACTTCGCCTTGTCGGCTCCAGGAATCTTCGCCTTCACGTCCAGATGCACGGCGGTGATGCTGAAGCCCGCGTCGGTCTTGTCCAAGGTGAGCGTCGCTTTGGTGTCAAGGCTCTGCGCCGTCATGCCCGGCATTGCCCAGTTGCGCCGAAAGCGCCATGGTGAAACAACCCGCGTGCGCCGCGGCAATCAGTTCCTCAGGATTGGTGCCGACGCCGTTTTCAAAGCGCGTGCTAAATGAATATTGCGTTTGACTGAGAACGCCGCTCTGCGTCGATACCGTCCCCTTGCCGTCCTTGAGACCGCCCGACCAGTGGGCGCTTGCTGTGCGTTGCATAGGCCGCCTCCTGAAGATTTACAACAGGTCCGTCTTCCACACTACACGATGTGATGGCGGTCACAGCAAGCTCGCCTCAAATATGCTTTGCTTGGCTTGCTGCGATCCACATCGTCTCGCCTGGCCGAAATACATCAATTTCGAGCGTGGCGCAATTTGACACATGAGTCGTAGGGATGGCCTAGGATCTGAGAATTTCTAAATCCAAGGTGGTGCCCGACGTGCAATCTATGGCACATGAGTTGTAGACATTATACCTATGATTCGGATGATGTAATTCCAAAGTGGTGGCTAAATGATACTAAGGTACCTAACCTCTTAGTGGCCGGTACTTCCGTGACTCTATGATTTTCTCGCAGCCCTTTTCACAGAGATAGATTTTGGTAGACATTCGTCAACCCCTAATTATAATGCGAATCGGCGGAGTCTATTCAAAGCGTGTTTTGACAATCGAGTGATATCGTCACTGAGTCAATAAACGGCACTTTAGCGGAATAGATTTGTTGACTCTCGTGATTTAGGCTACGCCAACCTTTCCTAGCAGGACGGAGACCGAAGATAGCACTGAGGCGCTATTCGAGAATCCGGACTCTCAAATGGCGCCGCCACTTCGGCAGAAATAACCAGTCCGTCAGGCCATCTTGATTTCCACTTCGAGGTTTATCCCGTGAACAAACTACTGACCGCCATTCTTGCCGCTCTCATGGTAGCCGGAGGTCTCAGTGCTATCTCCGGTGCAACTGCCGTTTCCTCGGGCAGCCATATTGCCATCGTAAGCGAAGGCCCAGCGCCTTCGCCTTTACTAATGCCATGCGAAGGTGCGCGCACGGATGTCGGCTCACCTATCAACCAGTAAGCAACCGGGCCAGGGCTCTACCAAGGACAAGGAGATATCTCCATGAAAAACTCTCTAAAGAGTTTGTTAATCGTGCTAGCTTCCGCGGCAGTGTGCTTCGCTGCCAACAACTCCTCAAATCCTGCTGCTCCCGCGGGAGTGATCCAGCTTTCCGCATCGACGGCGGCACACTCGCCGCTGGCCTCTGCACAAACCGGTGTGGCTCCCAGCGAAGGCGCACCCATGCCCCTCTGCTCGCCCGGCCACTGCCCTCCTCCCTCGCTGACCGCCAGTGAAGGCGCACCCATGCCCCTCTGCTCGCCCGGCCACTGCCCTCCTCCCTCGCTGACCGCCAGCGAAGGCGCACCCATGCCCCTCTGCTCGCCCGGCCACTGCCCTCCTCCCTCGCTGACCGCCAGTGAAGGCGCACCCATGCCCCTCTGCTCGCCCGGCCACTGCCCTCCTCCCTCGCTGACCGCCAGTGAAGGCGCACCCATGCCCCTCTGCTCGCCCGGCCACTGCCCTCCTCCCTCGCTGACCGCCAGCGAAGGCGCACCCATGCCCCTCTGCTCGCCCGGTCATTGCCCTCCTCCCTCGCTGACCGCCAGTGAAGGCGCACCCATGCCCCTCTGCTCGCCTGGTCATTGCCCTCCTCCCTCGCTGACCGCCAGTGAAGGCGCACCCATGCCCCTCTGCTCGCCCGGTCATTGCCCTCCTCCCTCGCTGACCGCCAGTGAAGGCGCGCCCATGCGTCTCAGCTCCTCCGATCAACAATATGGGGAAGGCGCTATGTAGTGGGTATGAGGAGTTTCATTTCGGAACATGGCACCAAGGCGCGGTAACCGGAAGCCTGGTTACCTAACTTTGCGCAAAATAAGTACTTGTGTTGGCTTGACGCGAGGAATATGCTTCCTCTTGCCGTGAAGCTTGTATTTGCAGATTATTTTTTTTGGTTCGCGTCACCGGTTCTTCTGGTGGGCGTGCTGATAGGTCTGTACAGGCGAGGGCTGCACCGCGATTATCCTTTCTTCTTCAATTACGTGGTCCTGCAAGTCATCTCTGACCCGGTGCTTGCGGTCATCCAGCACAGTCAGTCATACGCGTTCTACTACTATGCGTATTATTTCCACATCGGCTTAAGCGTTTTGCTTTCTTTCGGCGTTCTTCAGGAGATTTTTACCGAATCCTTTCGCCCGTACGAGGCCTTGCGCGACTTGAGCATTATTCTGTTTCGCTGGTCGGCTCTGGTGGTGTTGTTGGTAGGAGTGATGTGGGCCATCAACACGGCACGCAGCGCCAACACCGATCCCCTCATGGACTATGTCCTGCTCGGCGAGCGCAGCGTCCGTTTGATGCAATGTGGCCTGGTCTTCTTTCTACTGCTGTTCAGCGAGTATCTTGGAATCGCGCGCCGCAGCCTGCTGTTTGGCATCTCTCTGGGATTCGGCATCTACGCAGCCGTGAACATGCTCATCACTACGGGGGCTACTCAACACGGCGCCATTCAGCAAACGGTACTACGGCAGGTCAACAGCGGTGCATACCTGTTAGCGGTGGTGATCTGGCTTGGCTACACGCTGGCCGCAGCTCCTTCCAAGAGTAAGCTCGACCAGGAAAGCCTGCTGCGTTCCGAGGATTGGAATTCCGCGTTGCAAGAGGCCCGGACCCCCGTGGCCGACAGCAGCCTCCTGGACAACATGGATCGCACGGTCGAACGCCTTCTTTACCCACCTACTGAGGCCCAGGCGAAAGTCCCTACCGAACGGGTCTAGGCGGCGGTCTTTCCCCGAAATCCTCCGTCACCAGAAATTGTGTCAGAGCGGTTCTGCGCTAGCATGTTTCCGTGCCTTCCCTTCTCGAGGTGTGCCAACTCGACATCCAATTCGCCACCGCTCAGGGGACGCTCACCGCGGTGCGCGACGTGAGCTTTCAGATTGAGCCCGGCGAGGTCCTGGGACTGGTAGGCGAGTCGGGCTCGGGAAAGTCGGTCACCGCTCTGGCGATCCTGCGTCTGCTCCCGCCGCAAGCGCGCGTGCACGGCAGCATTCGGTTCGAAGGCAAGGACCTGCTCGGCATCCCGGAGCCGGAGATGCGGCAGATTCGCGGCGCCGGCATCAGCATGATTTTCCAGGAGCCGATGACGGCGCTCAATCCGGTGATGCGGGTGGGCGACCAGATCGCCGAGGCCGTGCTGGCGCACGCGAAAAGTCAGGGCGCTCGCAATTCGGGCGGGGCGCGCATGAGCAAGGTTGAGGCCTGGCGTCGCGCGCTCGAGGCGCTGCGCACGGTTGCCATCGCCGATGCCGATCGCCGGGCGCGCGACTATCCCCATCAGCTCTCCGGCGGCCAGCGCCAGCGCGTGATGATCGCCATGGCCATCGTGAACCGCCCGTCGCTGCTGATAGCCGACGAGCCCACAACCGCGCTGGATGTGACCATCCAGGCGCAGGTGCTCGATCTGCTCGCCGAGCTTGCGCGAGACGGTTCTCGCTGGCCATGCTCTTCATCTCGCACGATCTCGCGGTCGTCTCGCAGGTTTCGCATCGCATCGGCGTGATGTATGCCGGAAGCGTGGTCGAAATGGGAAGCGCGCGCAGGATGTTTTCCACTCCGCTGCATCCTTACACGCGCGGGCTGTTAAACTCAGTGCCGACCTTGCGCACCGATCGCTCCAAGCCGCTTCAGACCATCGAAGGAACCGTGCCGGCCCTACGCTCTGCCGCCGGGTTGCGCCTTCGAGCCGCGCTGCTCGTTCGCGCATCGCGAGCTGTCCGTCGCGTTGCCGCCGCTGGTGGAAGTCGCACCCGGCCATCTGGCGCGTTGTCCCGGTGATTGCGCGGGAGGTGCGCTGAACCATGCGGCTGCTGCTGCTCAGCGACATTCATGCCAACCTCGAAGCTCTGGAGGCCTGTCTCGCCGCCGCGCCGGCGCACGATCTGGTGGTCAACCTGGGCGATGTCGTCGGCTACAACGCATCGCCCAACGAAGTTTGCGAGCGCGTGCGCGCCATGGGCGGCACCATCGTTCGCGGCAATCACGACCGCGCCTGCTCCGGGTTGACCGACCTGTCGGAATTCAATCTGGTGGCCGCGATGTCGGCGCGCTGGACGCAGACCGACGCTGGAGCCCGAACATCTGCGAGTGGCTGCGGGGCCTGCCGCAAGGCCCGTTGCGGCCGGACGAGCTTGCCGGCGTCGAGTTTGTTCACGGCTCGCCGCGCGATGAAGACGAGTACGTGCTGAATCGCGTCTACCGCCGGCGCGAACTTCAACTGCCCGGACATGCCGACATAATTTTCTTCGGCCATACCCATCTGCAGGGCGGATTTCGCTATCAAGGATGGCCAGGTGCGAGCACTTCGCTCCCATCTATCGCGACCGGCGAGGGGTCGTGGAGTACGACGATGGCGCTGGCAACCGGGCGAACGCTATCTCATCAATCCCGGCTCGGTTGGCCAACCGCGCGACAACGACTGGCGCGCGGCCTTCGCCCTCTACGAGAACGAAGGGGATGCGCCCGGCGGCGTGACGTTCTATCCGCGTTCCCTACGACGTGGAGCGGCACAGCAGCGAATGTCTGCCGCTAACCTTCCCGAGCGCCTGGCTACGCGGTTGGCGTTGGGGCGCTAGACGCAGATACGTCGACGGACTTGCTCTCGCGCGCATCCGAAATAATAGAGGAGTAAACATACACGCCATGCCGATTCGACCTTTCCCGGAGAAATCCGCGTTATCGTTCGCAGGAGTTTATTGGTGGCGCCATCACCAGCTCCGAGCAGGGCTATCTGGTCGCCTACATCGACGGAGGCGCGCGCGGCAACCCCGGTCCCGCCGGTTACGGAGTCGTCATCGAGGACGAGGTCGGCCGTCCGGTGGCCAATCTCAGCGAGTATCTGGGCCGGCAGACAAACAATTATGCCGAGTACTCCGGCCTGTTGGCGGCGCTGAATTACGCGCTGCGGCACGGCTTCAAGGCGCTGAAGGTGGTCAGCGATTCCGAGCTGATGGTGAAGCAGGTCAACGGCGAGTACAAAGTCAGCAGTCCCACATTGAAGGAGCTGCATGCCGGGCCATGAAGCTGATCGATCAGCTCGACTGCTTCGAGATCAGGCACATCTTGCGCGAGAAGAACCGCGAGGCGGACCGCCTGGCCAACATCGCCATGGACCGCGGTATAGCGCAAAAAAGCGCCGGCAGTTGCAGCGACGGAAGTCGGCGGAGTGGCCTCAGTAGTGCCGGAGTTCGATGGCGTGGTGCGCGATGGCGTTGTGCAATTCGCCGGCGCCAGTCTGCCGGAGGGGACGCGCGTGAAGATTCGGGCAGTCAAGGCTTAGACGGCAGCTCCCCAATCTCGCTTCGCACCGGGCGCTCCAAGTCACGCGATACGCGAGACGAGGGCACCCGATTCGCTCAGGATCACACCGGTGTAGGCGACGGCGAGTTGCTAGTTGCTTTCTTTACAGAATCTCTTCGTTCCAGTTCTCCAGGATACTTCTTCACCTCAGCCATGAACTGGTCGGCCACGGCGCCGTCGATGATGCGGTGATCGTAGCCGATGCTGAGGTGCATCATCGAGCGAATGGCGATCGAGTCGGCGCCGTCGCGATCGGTCACGACGACCGGCTTCTTCTTGATACCGCCCACGCCCATGATCGCCACCTGCGGCTGATTGATGATGGGCATGCCGAACTTCGCACCGAAGATGCCGGGATTGGTGATGGTGAACGTGCCGCCCTGCACCTCTTCCGGCTTCAGCTTCTTGGTGCGCGCGCGCTCGCCCAGATCGCTGATGGCCTGCTGCAAGCCGACGAAGCTGCGCTCTTCGGCGTTCTTCACCACCGGCACAATCAATCCCCAGTCCAGCGCCACGGCGATGCCGAGGTTGATGGACGGGTGATAGTGGATGTTCTCGCCTTCGACCGAAGAGTTGATGATCGGCCACTTGCGGATGCCGTGCACTGCGGCGCGCGCGAAGAACGGCGTGAAGGTGAGCTTCATGCCGGTGGCCTTCTCGAACTCGTGGCGTTCATCGTCTCGCGGAGCTTCACGATGCGGGTGACGTCGACTTCGAAGACGCCATGCACATGCGCGCTGGTGCGCTTCGACATGACCATGTGCTCGGCAATTTTCTTGCGCATGACCGACATGGGCACGATCTCGCCCGGCGTGACGCCGCCAACGGGCTGCAGCGGGGCCGTGACCGGAGCAGGGACGGGCGCGGGAGTGTGCCGGAGGGGCGTAGGCCGGAGCCGGAGCTGCGGGTTGTGCGCCTGCGGCGACGGCGGGTTGCGCGGCAGGGTGCTGACCGCCCTTGCCGTACTTGGCGACGAAGGCCTCGATGTCCTCTTTGGTGATGCGGCCGCCGAGCCCGGTGCCCGGAACCTGTGCCAGGTTGACATTGTTTTCCTTGGCGATCTTGCGCACCAGCGGGCTGGAGCGAACGCGCGCCGGCTCGCCGGTTTCTGGCTCATCGACCGCCTTGCTCCTGCCGCTCGATGCCTTCCTTCTCGTCTTCCGCCAGATCGGCGGGAATTCGCGCTTCCTTGGCTGTCGGCCGGGGCGGCTGCGCGGCTGGGGCTGCCTGCGGCGCGGCCTGCTCATTGCGCCGGACGTCGGGCGGCGCCGGAGCCGGTGCGGCTGGCGCCATCACCGTCGCCGACGACGCCGACGATGGTGTTCACCTGCACGGTATTGCCGGCCTGGACCTTGATTTCCTGCAACGTGCCCGAGGCGGGAGCAGGAATTTCGGCGTCAACCTTGTCGGTGGAAATCTCAAACAGCGGCTCGTCGCGCTGGACCTTCTCGCCGGGCTGCTTCAGCCACTTGGTGATGGTTCCTTCAAAAATCGATTCGCCCATCTGGGGCATGATGACGTCTGTCGGCATAATTTCCTTCGCGGAGATTGATAGCTGCAATCAGGCGCTGCTGGAAAACCCCTAATTATATCGCGGGAACGCATGCTTCCAGTTCCATCCAAACAAGGTGCAGTGGGTCAGTTTGGAATCTGTAGCGTTGGAAGCGCCGGGCTTCAGCCCGGCGAGCAACGGGCCATGGACGGCGGCAACCGGGGCTAAAGCCCGGTTCCATTGTCGTCCTTTCGGCACGGCTGAAGCCGTGCCCTTTCACCGCTCAGATTTCAAACTGACCCACATCCAAACAAGGTGTCATCCTTGTACTGGAAGACAACCATGCAGACTCTTTCGCACTCCCCTATCACCCGCCGACCTCACATCGTCAGCACGACCCGGAACTCCGCTTTGCCGCTCATCATTCGCTCGTAAGCCTCTGCCGCTTTTTCCAGCGGATAGGTTTCGATCATCGGACGCACGCCCGTCAGTTCCCCGAAGCGCAGCGTATCCTCGGAGTCGGTGGGGATTCCCGACCACCAGCCCTGGATCGACTTACTTCCAGCGATAAGCTGCAAAGGCGTAACCTCGATCGGATCGAAGGTCGCGCCGACCACCATGAACTTGCCGTTTGGACCCAGGCCGTCGATCAGTTCGGACATCGCCTTCGAGCTTGGCGCGGTGGCCAGAATGACCTTCGCGCCGCCGAGCTTCTGCAACTCCTGGGCCGCGTTGGTTGCTTTACTGTCGATGTACACATGCGCGCCGAGTTTCTTTGCGAGCGCGCGTTTTCCGCGCCGCGTCCGACTGCCGCGACCTTATAGCCAAACTTGTTGGCGAATTGAACTCCCAGATGACCGAGTCCGCCAATGCCTTGAACCGCGACCAGATCGCCGGGCAGCGCGCCGCTGTGCCGCAGCGCGTTGTAAGTCGTGATTCCTGCGCAGAGCAGCGGGCCGGCTTCGGCGGCGCTCAAGGATTCGGGCACCGCCGCCAGCGCCTCAATAGGAGCAACCATGTACTGCTGGTATCCTCCGTCGTAGCTGATGCCGGTGACCTTCAGGTTCTGACAGTTGCGAAAATCGCCGCGCCGGCATTCTGGACACGTATTGTCCTGCCCGCCATGCCAGCCGACACCGACGCGCTGTCCCTTCTTCCAGGTGGTGACGCCCGCACCGAGTTCATCGATGATGCCGACCACCTCATGTCCCGGAATGCGAGGATACTGAATTCCCGGCCATAACCCTTCTTTGGTGAGAACGTCACTGTGGCAAACACCGCAGGCTTGCACCTTAACGCGCACCTCGCCTGTCTGTGGGTTGGGGATCTCGCGTTCTACAATCGAGAAATCCGCTCCAGGTTTCGATATGGCCGCGACCATCATGGTCGCGACCGCTGCCGTTGTCGTTGCCATAAGTCCTCCTGATGACAATGTGAAAAGCAAGTTAAGGTGGTATTTCCAAGAAGCGGCGCAAGCAGGACGCTCGGGCGAAAAAGATGCGTTGACTTTCGGCAAGGATTCACCAAAACCGCAAATTCATTCGTAGCGGTCCACGGACTTATCCTGTGCGGAATCCTGTATCTTGTTATCGATGTTGTCCCCGGCCCAGATCATCTCCAGCGCCGTGTTCATACTGGCCTGCGTGGTCGCGTTTTACGCGCTGATCGGGTATCCGTTGCTGCTCGGCTGGCTCGCGAAACGCGCCAACAACCCTGTCCATAAAGACGACAAGCTACGCACCGTCTCGTTCGTCATTGCCGTCTACAACGGCGAGAAGTTTCTCGAGCGCAAGCTGCGCACCATCCTGGGGTTGAACTATCCCCGCGAACTGATGGAGATCCTGGTCGTCTCCGACGGCTCGACCGACCGCACCGACGAGATTGCGCGCCGCTTCGGCGGCGAGGGCGTTAAGTTCCTGCGTGTGGCGCGCGGCGGGAAAGCCGCGGCGTTGAACGCGGGCGTGCCCCTGGTCTCGGGCGAAATCCTCGTGCTCAACGACGTTCGCCAGACGCTCGACCGCGACTGCCTGCGCAACGTCATCGCCAGCTTCGGCGATGCCAAGGTCGGCGCGGTCAGTCCGCAGACCATCATTGTTCAAGGCGAGACGCTGGAGGAAACCAGCACCAGCCTCTACTGGCGGTACGAGCACTGGATTCGCTTGCGCCTGACCCGCATCGACTCGACCTTTGGGACCAGCGGCGCCTTCACCGCCATGCGGCGCTCGCTGTGGGTGCCGCTTCCTCCGGGTACCCTGCTGGACGATGTGTATGTGCCGCTGAAGGCGTTCTTTCAGGGCTACCGCATCCTGTACGAGCCGACTGCCACAATGTATGACTTCCCGACAGTGTTGCAGTCCGAGTTCAAGCGCAAGGTACGCTTGCAGGCGGGGCTCTACCAGATGCTGAAGATGATGCCCGAGCTGCTGAGCTCCCGGAACCGCATGCGGCTGCATTTCCTCTCGGCCAAGTACGGGCGCATCGTGATTCCCTATTGCATGATTGCGGCGGCGCTGGCCACCATCGGCCTGCCGCCGTACTGGCGTGCGGCCGCAGCCTGGGCGCAGGGCTTGTTCTATGGGCTGGCCGCGCTCGATCTCATCATTCCCGAAGGCTCTGCCTTGAAACGGCTCACCTCGCCCATTCGCACTTTCGTCGTGCTAATGGCAGCATCCCTCGCGGCGGTGCGAGTCTACTTTGTTGCGCCCACCACGCTATGGAAGGAAGCGACATATCGTCCGTCGGTCGCCGAGCAGTCGCACGGTGCAGAGACGAAGGCCGGCACCGGAACCCGCGCGTAGTTGCGCTAGAGCTGCGGAATCGATACCGGTGCTTTAAACTGGGTGCCCCATTCTGGCCATCTTTTGGCCAGGTGGGGCAGTTCTTCCATTGGGAGCGAACGGCCCCGCCCTAGCCCAACAGATGGGCGGGGCACCCGCGGTTTCAAAGCTTCGAGCGGCTCCTCTCGGTGCTCACACCGTCTCATTCCCCAAACATCTGTATGTGACCCGCGTCACAGTCCGCTTACACGCGCATCACAGCCCCACCCTGCACGACCCGCTTATCGTTGAACTTACTGGGTCCCAAGTTCATACGAGTTCATAACGGACCGCGAAAGCGGTCGTGGGGGAACAACGAAGTGAAAACAACGGAATATTCTGCTTCTCCGGCTGCCACCCTTCATAACAATTCATCGGCGGCCGGCGAGGCTTCTTGCGAAACCTCGCCTGCGAGCGAGGCCAGCGTTGGAGGCGTTATGCCCAGAAAGAAAGTCACAGTAGACGGCAACGAAGCAGTCGCGCACGTCGCGTATCACGTGAGCGAAGTCGCCGCCATTTATCCCATCACGCCGTCGTCACCCATGGGCGAGTCGTCCGACGCCTGGGCGGCCGTGGGCGACGAAGAACATCTGGGGCACGGTGCCCAAAGTCATCGAGATGCAAAGCGAGGCCGGGGCTGCCGGCGCGCTGCACGGCGCGTTGCAGGCGGGCGCGTTGGGCACGACGTTTACGTCCGTCGCAAGGCCTGCTGCTGATGATCCCCAACATGTACAAGATTGCGGGCGAACTGACGCCTACGGTAATCCACGTCGCCGCCCGCGCGATTGCCGCGCAGGCGCTGTCCATCTTCGGCGATCACCAGGACGCGATGTCGGTCCGCCCGACCGGATTTGCGCTGCTGTCGTCCAACTCAGTACAGGAGGCGATGGACCTGGCGCTTGTCGCACACGCTGCGACGCTGGAATCGCGCATTCCCTTCCTGCATTTCTTCGACGGCTTCCGCACCTCGCATGAGGTCTGCAAGATCGAGCAACTTTCGCTGGACGACATGCGCGCCATGATCGACGACGACCTGGTCCGCGCCTTCCGCGAGCGCGCTCTGTCGCCCGATCATCCCGTGCTGCGCGGCTCGGCGCAGAATCCCGACGTCTACTTCCAGGGCCGCGAGGCGGTCAACCCGTATTACCTCGCCTGCCCGACCATCGTGCAGAACGTAATGGACAAGTTCGCCAAGATCGTCGGCCGCGAGTACAAGCTCTTCCAATACGAGGGCGCGCCCGACGCCGAACAGGTCATCATCATGATGGGCTCCGGCGCAGAGGCGGCGCACGAGACGGTTGACTATCTCGTTAACCAAGGCAAGAAGGTCGGCATGCTAAAGGTGCGGTTGTACCGGCCGTTCTCCATCGAGCACTTCCTCGGCGCGCTTCCGAAGACCGTGAAGAGTATCGCCGTCCTGGATCGCACCAAGGAGCCGGGATGTGTCGGCGAGCCGCTGTATCAGGACGTTATCACCGCGCTGACCGAAGGGTTCACCGCCGGCAAGCTGGCGAATTTCCCGCAGGTCATCGGCGGGCGCTACGGCCTGTCGTCGAAAGAGTTCACGCCGGCGATGGTCAGCCGCGTGTTCGAAGAAGTGGCCAAGACCAAGACGGTGCCGCAAAACCACTTCACCATCGGCATCAACGACGACGTCACCCACACCAGCCTGACCTTCGACGCGGAATTCTCGACCGAAGCCGGAAGACACGGTTCGCGCGATGTTCTTCGGACTGGGCGCTGACGGCACGGTGGGCGCGAACAAGAACACCATCAAGATCATCGGCGAAGAAACCGAGCTGAACGTGCAGGGCTACTTCGTCTACGACTCGAAGAAGTCGGGCGCGGTCACGACCTCGCACCTGCGCTTCAGCAAGACACCGATCCGCTCGACCTATCTGATCTCGCGCGCGAACTTCGTGGCCTGCCATCAGTTCAGCTTCATGGAGCGGCTGGATGTGCTGAAGACCGCCGATCCCGGCGCGGCCTTCCTGCTCAACAGCTCCTTTCGGGCCGGACGAAGTTTGGGACAACCTGCCGCGCGCGGCGCAGGAAGCCATCATCAACAAGAAGCTGAGGTTCTACGTGATCGATGCGGTCGATGTCGCGCGCAAGGCTGGCATGGGCGGCCGCATCAACACCGTGATGCAGACCTGCTTCTTCGCCATCAGCGGCGTGTTGCCGCGCGACGACGCCATCGCCGCCATCAAGCACTCCATCGAGAAGACCTACGGCAAGCGCGGCGAGTCGGTGGTGCGCAAGAACTTCGCCGCGGTGGATGCCGCGCTGGAGAACCTGCACGAGGTCAAGGTCCCGGAGGCGATCACCTCGAAGTTCGACATTCGCCCGCCGGTTCCGGCCAATGCTCCCGATTTCGTGCGCAACGTGGAAGCGCTGATGATCATCGGCGACGGCGACCAGATTCCGGTCAGCGCCATGCCCATCGACGGCACCTTCCCCACGGCTACCACAAAGTGGGAGAAGCGCAACATTGCCCTGGAAATTCCGGTGTGGGATGAGCAGCTCTGCATTCAGTGCGGCAAGTGCGTCATGGTTTGCCCGCACGCCGTCATTCGCGCCAAGGTTTACGACCCGAGCTTCAATCACGCGCCCGAAGGCTTCCAGACGGCGGTGCCCAAGTGGCGCGAGTTCTCCGAGCTAAAGTACACGCTGCAAGTCGCGCCGGAAGATTGCACCGGCTGCGGGCTGTGCGTCGCGGTCTGCCCGGCCAAGAGCAAGAGCGAAGCCAAGCATCGCGCCATCAACATGCAGCCGCAGCCTCCGCTGCGCGAGAAGTACAACCAGTACTGGGACTACTTCCTGTCGATTCCCGAGCTGTCGCGCGAGAAGCTTTCGCACGGCCAGGTAAAAGACGCGCAACTGCTGGAGCCGCTGTTCGAGTTCTCCGGCGCCTGCTCCGGTTGCGGCGAGACGCCGTACATCTCCACCATGACGCGGCTGTTCGGCGACCGCGCGCTCATCGCCAACGCGACTGGTTGCTCGTCAATTTACGGCGGCAACCTGCCGACGACGCCCTACACGCGTGAATGCCGAAGGGCGCGGGCCGGCCTGGAACAACTCGCTGTTCGAAGACACGGCCGAGTTCGGCATGGGCATGCGGCTGGCGGTCGACAGGCAAAACGAGTACGCGAAGGAGCTGGTGCAGCGGCTGGCGTCGAAGATCGGCGACGATCTCGCGGTCGCGATCCTCAACGCCGACCAGTCCACCGAAGAAGGCATCTTCGCGCAACGCGAGCGCGTGAAGACTCTGAAGGAGAAACTGGCGAGTGACAAGTCTCCGGCGGCCCGCGATCTGCTGGCCGTGGCCGACGAGCTGGTCCGCAAGAGCGTGTGGATCATCGGCGGCGACGGCTGGGGCTACGACATCGGTTACGGCGGCCTCGACCACGTGCTGGCGTCGGATGCCAACGTTAACATCCTGCTGCTCGATACCGAGGTGTACTCGAACACGGGCGGGCAGATGTCGAAGTCAACGCCCATCGGCGCGGTGGCGAAGTTTGCCGCCGGCGGCAAGCACATGCCCAAGAAAGATATCGCCATGATGGCCATCAATTACGGCCGCGCATACGTGGCGCACGTCGCCATGGGCGGCAACGACGGCCAGACGATGAAGGCGTTCCTGGAAGCCGAAGCCTACGACGGGCCATCGCTCATCATCGCCTACAGCCACTGCATCGCGCACGGCTATGACCTGGTGCACGGGCATCGATCAGCAGAAGCTGGCGGTGACGTCGGGTCACTGGCCGCTGTTCCGCTACAACCCGGGGCTGACGAAAGAGGGCAAGAACCCGTTCGTGCTGGATTCGCAAGGCGCCCAGCATTCCGCTGGAGCAGTACATCTACAACGAGACGCGCTACACCATGCTGGTGAACAGCAATCCAGAAGAGGCCAAGAAGCTGCTGGTGGCGGCGCAGGAGAACGTCAACGAGCGCTGGAAGCTGTACCAGCACATGGCGGCATGAGCTTTGAGAAGAAATAGGTGAAGGGGCGCGGCTTCAGCCGCGCCGCGACGCCCGTCAACAATTTGATAGAGCAGGCCTTTAGGCCTGCGTTACGAGGAACCAAAATTTCGTTCATCCGCCGAGATCTTCCGACCTCGGCGGATGAACGAAAAAATTCTGACGCGGGGACGCGGGCCTGAAGGCACGCACTACCCTGCCGAAGCAGCGGAGGAGAAAATCATGATCGACCTGTCAACCAATTATCTTGGACTGAAGCTGAAGAACCCGGTCGTGGTATCGGCCTCGCCGCTGACGGAGAAGCTGGAGAACTTCGCGCGGCTGGAAGATGCCGGCGCGTCGGCCATCGTCATGTACTCGCTCATGGAAGAGCAGATTGAGGCCGAGAGCCGAGAACATCGACAACGCGCTGGAGTACGGCGCGAACAGCTACGCCGAGTCGACCTCGTACCTCCCCGACATGCCGAAGTACCATGTCGGCCCGGACCGCTATCTGGAGCTGCTGCACAAGGGCAAGCAGTCGGTCAGCATTCCGGTCATCGGCAGCTTGAACGGCCGCTCGCCCGGCGGCTGGGTGCGCTATGCCGAGCTGATGGAGCAGGCGGGGGCCGACGCGCTCGAGCTGAACATCTTCGACATTCCCACCGACACTTCGCTGACTGCCGAAGATCTGGAGACGCGCTACTGCAATCTGGTGCGGCCATTCGCAAGAGCATGCGCATCCCCATCGCGGTGAAGCTGGGTCCCTACTTCACCTCGTTCGCGAATTTCGCCAAGCGTCTGGCGGAGTCCGGCGCCGACGGCGTCGTGATCTTCAATCGCTTCTATCAGCCCGACTTCGATCTTGAGGAGATGGAGGTAATGCCGAACCTGGTGCTCAGCAGCCCACACGAGCTGCGCCTGCGTCTGCATTGGGCCGCGATTCTCTATCACCAGGTTGAGACCTACATCGCCATCACCGGCGGCGTGCACGACTCACCGACGTGCTGAAGTGCATGATGGCGGGCGCGCATGTTACCATGATGACTTCGGCGCTGCTGAAGTACGGCATCGAGCACATCGGCGTGGTGCTGGCCGGCATGGAAAGCTGGATGCAGGAGCACGAGTACGTCTCCATCCGCCAGATGCGCGGCAGCATGAGCATGGTGAACATCGAGAACCCGACGGCATTCCTGCGCGGCAATTATCTGAAGATGCTGGGCTCGTACACCTGGCGCGAAGGCGGCGCGGCGCTGACCACGTTTTAAAAGCTCTATTCTCCTAAGCACGAAGGCCGGATTCCGCAAGGAGCTGGCCTTTGTTACGTGTAATATGTACCCATGTTGACACGGGTCTACATCGACAATTTTCTATCTTTCGTCAATTTCGAATACCGGCCCGACAGAAAGCAGCTACTTCTTGGGCCAAATGGCAGCGGCAAGACATCTCTGCTCAGGGCGATCCGCGATCTGAAGCGATTTATAAAGGGCGACGAAAATCCCTTTACTCAATCTGCCAGGACTCGTTGGCAGGACAAACCACTTCAGATTCTTGAGCTAGACGCGCAGTTGGATGGCCGAGCTTACAGATATCGTGTTGTGTTCCGATTCGCAGGTGAAACGAAGGAACGATCAGTTGACTCAGAGCGGCTGACGGTGGATGGCTCCCCTGTGTTCGAATTGGCTGACCGACAGATTCTTTTCTTTCCAACTGAAACTGCCCAAACGACTGCGGTACCGTTTACGACAAACAAGTCGGCACTGCATCTCTCCCAATTGAGCAATTCGAAGGTTCGCCGTTTCATCAACTGGATAGAATCGTCGCTCCACTGCTTTAGTATCGACGCTTATCCTTCTGCAATGGATGAAAGAGCTGACAGTGAAGAGCAGGAACCTGATGATGAGTTGGAGAATCTTGCCGGCTGGTATCGCCATCTGGTGCAAGCTCAGCCTGATGACAATGTCAAATTCCTCAATTCCATGAGAGAAACGCTCAATGGTTTCCAAACTCTAAGGTTTGCCGCGGACGAGGACGGCACCAGAAAGCTGTGGACGGATTTCAGTGCCCCCCGAAAGGACAGCGTCACCTACTCCTTTTCCGAACTCTCGGAAGGGCAGCGCTACCTTTTCGCCCTGTACATGATTCTTCACTTTCTAATTACTAAGGGGTACACGGTTTTTATCGACGAGCCCGACAACTTCATTTCACTTCGCGAAATCCAACCTTGGCTCTTAGCTGCTGATGCGGCTGTTGAAGACAGCAAGGTGGGGCAGCTTGTGCTGGTCTCGCATCATCCCGAGCTCCTGAACCAATGGGCGGCAAGGTACGGATTGCGCTTCTTCCGGGAGGAGAATGGGCAAACCCGAACCGAACCATTCAAGCCGGATCCAAAGGGAGAATTGCAGCCTTCTGAGCTAATAGCCCGAGGATGGGAGGATGAGTAGGCCATCTCAGGTCATTGTTGTTGCAGAAGACAACCGACAGCAAATGTTCATTTATCGCTATCTACTCAAGACTGGTTTCTCGCGTCATGCAATAACAGCTAAGAGATCGCCATCGGGGTTGGGCAGCGCCGAAAACTGGGTGCGAAAACAATTTCCGCGAGAGGTCAGCTCCTGCCGAAATCGTCAAACGAGAGCGCAATCAGCGCTGATTGTCATCGTTGATGCGGACACGCATACGGTCAGACACAGGATCACACAGCTAGATGCCATGCTGACTGAGGCGCGGAAACGAGCGATTACGCAGGACGAGCCTATCCTTCGACTTGTTCCTAAGCGCAATATCGAAACGTGGATCCTTTGCCTGAATGGCGATCGCGTCGACGAGAGCGCCGATTACAAGGACGAGAACCATAATTGGAATGAGCTGATTACGCCAGCGGCAGTAGAACTGTACCGATGGACACGGCCCAATTTCGTGTCACCGGATCACTGTTGCGAATCACTCCGCACTGCTTTGACGGAATTCGGCCGGCTTCCGATTTGAGCACCAGAGGCCGACCAGTGCTTCTGGATTCCATCATAATGCACTACATCAGGACTGACTGTGGCACTTGACGACAAAATCTATCAACTGCGCAAAGACAAGCTGAAGCAGATTGAGGCCCTCGGGCAGAGCGCCTACCCTTACCGATACGAGGCGACGCACACGGTCCCGCAGATCGTCGCGGAGTACTCTGCGAAATCGGCGCCGGAGCTCGAGTCGCCGCGCGTGAACGTCAGTCTCGCCGGGCGGCTCATGTCGATCCGCATCCAGGGCAAGGCCGGATTCGCGCATCTGCAACAGGGTGGCAAGCGGCTGCAGATTTACGTCAAGCTCGACTTCGTCGGCGAGAAAGGATTCGCGCTTTACAAGCTGCTCGACATCGGCGACTACATCGGCGTGAAAGGGTATCTGTTTCGCACGCGCACCAACGAGCTCACGGTGCACGTCGAAGAGATCACGTTCCTGGTCAAGGACCTGCTGCCGCTGCCGGAGAAGTGGCATGGGCTGCAAGACGTCGAGACGCGCTATCGCCGCCGCTACGTCGATCTCACGATGAACCCCGACGTGGCCGAGGTCTTCGTCAAGCGCGCCAGGGTCGTGCAGTCGATGCGGCGCTTCCTCGACGAGCGCGGCTTCATCGAAGTCGAAACGCCGATGATGCATCCAATCGCTGGCGGCGCCGTCGCGAAGCCATTCATCACGCACCACAACGCGCTCGACCTCGATCTCTTCCTGCGCATCGCGCCCGAGCTTTATCTCAAGCGGCTGGTGGTCGGCGGGCTCGACCGCGTGTACGAGATCAATCGCAACTTCCGCAACGAGGGCATCTCGACGCAGCACAACCCCGAGTTCACCATGCTGGAGTTCTACATGGCCTACGCGGACTATCGTGACATGATGGACTTCACCGCCGAGATGCTGGCGCAGATCGCGCGCGATGTGCTCGATCCGGTTGACGGAAAACCCTCGACCCTCGCGCACTTCGGCGGACAAGAGGTTGATTTCGGCAATGTGCAGCGGCTCACCATGCGCGAGGCCATCATCAAGTTCTGGCCGGAGAATGCCGCGCCGAAGCCGGAGATGAGCGACTTCTCCAGCGTGGAGAAAATTGGCGCGCTGGTGCATCGCTACAATGCACACAACGCACACATCCCGTACGATCCATCTGCGCCCGCGGGCAAAACCATCGCCGAGCTCTTCGAGTTTGTCGCCGAGCCGCACCTGATCCAGCCGACGTTTATCTACGATTTCCCGCTGGCCATCTCGCCGCTCTCGAAAAACAAGCGCGAGCCGGAAGAGAACGCCGACTGGGTCGAGCGCTTCGAGATCTTTGCCGGCGGCCTGGAGATCGGCAACGCCTTCAGCGAGCTGAACGATCCCGAGGAGCAGCGCCGCCGCTTCGAAGGGCAGTTGAGCGAGCGCGCCCGCGGCGACGAAGAGGCGCATCAGATGGACGAGGACTACATTCGCGCGCTGTCTTACGGTTTGCCGCCGACTGCGGGCGAAGGCGTCGGCATCGATCGTCTGACGATGTTGCTGACCGACTCGCGCTCCATCCGCGACGTCATCCTTTTCCCCCTGCTGCGGCCCCTCAAGCGCGAAGAGGAAGAGGAGATGGAAGGCGCCTCTGAGCAGAATTAACCGCAACCGCCGCGAAAGTCCGCGGGCCCTACCACTGGCGCATAGTTGCCGGTAAGCGGGGCTCAATTACGACAAACGTGGTCATCGCTTCCAACGCTGCATTGCAAACGGGCGCTCGCGACGTTTGTGAATCGCGTCAACGACGCATACCCCCCTTTGTTGCCATTGCTCGTATGTGTCTGCCCGTGTAAATTCCAATTGCCGACCAGTGCCGCGCGAAGGGCACAAAGGTCGCAAAGACACTTAAGAGTATTGGAGGAGTGAATTGGTGAGCGTGTACGACTTCTCCGCAAAATTGAACGACGGCAAGAGCCAGAAGCTCAGCGACTACAAGGGCAAGGTCTTGCTTATCGTGAACACGGCCAGCAAGTGCGGCTTCACTCCGCAGTACAGAGGACTTCAGGGACTTTATGCGAAGTTCAGAAAGCGCGGCTTCGAGGTGCTGGCGTTTCCCTGCGATCAATTCGGTCACCAGGAACCGGGCACCAACAACCAGATTCAATCCTTCTGCGAAGTCAACTATGGCATCGAGTTCCCGCTGTTTGCCAAGATTGAGGTGAACGGCGAAGGAGCGCATCCCCTCTACAAGTTCCTGAAGAGCCAGAAGGGCGGGTTGCTGGGCAACGGCATCAAGTGGAATTTCACCAAGTTTCTGGTAGACCGAGAGGGCAACGTGGTGGAGCGCTATGCGCCGATCATAACTCCCAGGCGCATCGCGCCCGACATCGAGAAGCGACTGGCGGAGCCGGGGCCGCGCGCTGAGCGCAGGCGCCAGCCGAGCAAACCGGCTGCAGCTCCGTCCTAGGTCGTCGCGTGCTCGTGCTGTTGCGGCAGGCCCAAGCGCGCGGCGGTCTCGCCTTCGAAGTCGAACTCAATCAGCACCGCGGGTTCATCCCCAACCACGCGACCGTCATGCCCGGCTTCAATGACCACTACCTGCGGCGCAGCATAGTCGCGGGTACAGCCGTCGGTGAAGGTCATGTGGATGCGCCCGCGCGCGAGGAAGCCGACGTGGCAATGCATGCAAGCCTCGGTGCCGACCTTGGGCTTGATGTCGCGCGCCCAGTGGAAGCCGACGGGATACACCGAGCGCTTCACGCGCGCGTTGCCGGTGCGCACGATATCCAGTTGCACTCCGCCCAGGGTGCTATGCTCGGCTCCGGGTAGGGGAGCCAGTAACGGGTCGGCAGCGCTCATAGGTCGCTCCTTTCAGACCCTGATGACTTCCGGTGCGGTTGCATACCACTCCCCGATCGGAGTCATGCGGCCGCAGTCGAGACAGCGCGTCACGGCAAAGCGCGATGCGCAATTCGGGCATTGGCCTTGGGTCGCGAACGTATCAAAACTGGTGCCGCAGTTCGAGCAGCGCCAAAAATCACCCAGCGGCGGCGCGCTCTTGCAGACGGGGCATTCGAGGCCTGCACGTCGTGGCAGCTTTGCCATCTTCAGCAGGGCCAACGAGTGCTTCAGCCCTCCCCAGCAATTCAGCAGCATGAAGAGCGCGATCGCGCCGATCCACAGCGATCCCGAGCGAAAGGCAAAGAACAGAAAGGCCGCGATGCCGATAAAGCCAAGCAGGGTGGCGACCATCAGGCTGCGGGCGCGGCCCAGCGGAAACCATAGCAGAGCGCGCAGGATTTGGCCGCCGTCCAGCGGGAAAATAGGCAGGATGTTGAAGATCAACAAGCCGACGTTGATCCTCAGCACCCAGTACAGCAAATGTTGAGCGTTGGGCTGCGTCGCCTCCCACCCCAGGCTTGCTCCAAGCTCCGAGAGCCCCCACAGCACCGGAAAGAGCGCGACATTTACCAGCGGGCCGGCGGCGATGCTCCACAGGGTTGCGCCCGGACGCGGCGGCGGATTGACATACGCCACGCCGCCCAGCGGCCAGAGGACGATGTGGTCAGCGATGCCGCCCACTTGCCGGCACGCCAGCGCGTGCCCAAACTCGTGCAGCAGTACGATGCAGAACAGCGCCAGGTATTCGAGCACGTTCCAGCCGACGGAGGTATATGAGCCGGCGCGCGCCTTGATCTCAAGCACCGCGATGAGAAACCACGACCAGTGCAGAAAGACGTCGATCCCGGAGTAGCGGAACAGATGAATCGAGCCCTGACGACCGCTCGGCATAAGGGGATTTATAACACGCCGGAGCGCCGGGGGCGGGAACGCACGCGGAGAATTACCTCTTGATGATCGGGTTGTAGCCTTCGGCGACGAGCTTGGCTTTCATCGCTTGTGCGTCGGCAAGATTGGCGAACGGTCCGACCTGCACGTGATAAAACTTGTCGTTGTTCACGGGATTGTTGACCACGAACACGTTGTAGTTCTTCTTGCGCAGCGCGCCCGCCAGAGAGACTGCATCGTCCTCGCGCGACAGTGCCGCAATTTGAACCACGATGGTTCCCGGGCCGGTCACGGGTGAGCTATGCGAGATGACGTCGGCGCCGCTGGCCAGGGGCGTGGGCGCGGCCGTAGAAACCCTTGCCGGCGGTGCGGATGCAGCGACCATCTTGGGCTCGGCTGAAGCGCCCGGTTTTGGTGTGATTGCGGCAGGCGGTGCCGCAGGCGCCGTGCTGTTCTCTTGAACTGCCTTATAGAACGTCAGCGGCTGCTGCGCTGGAGCACTGGCATCAGATGAAGCCTGCGCGGGCTCCTGCGCCTTGGTAATCGCTGCCGATGGTTTGCTTGCTGTAGATGCTGAGCTTCCCGGATCGGGGCCAGTGTTGACTTGCGCCTGATCGTTGGCGGCCTGCTCGCGCCCGGAGCTTCTGCCCAAGGAATAGCCGATGGAGAAGAACACGCCACAAATCGCCGCCAGCAGGAAGAACAATCCCAGCAGCTTGCCGACGCCTAACGTTATTTCTGTGTCTTCCGACGATGCCATCGTGTGCACTAGAACCTCGGTGGTAGAGCGAGCCTTCAGGCTCGCGTCCCTCGCCTCCCTAATTCTCCTGAGTCGGCTTCAGCCGACGCCATATGCGCCGGCACCAGCTTATGAAATTGCCTTGACGCGGCGCTGAGCGCCGCACTACCCGTGCCTAATATCGCTACTACACCTTCTCCGTCGGCGGCGGCAATCCGCCAACCTTCGCCACTACCAGTTCGTGCAGACCGGCGAGCAAGTCCACCGGCACTGGGAAAATGATGGTCGTATTCTTCTCCACGCCTATCTCGGTCAAGGTCTGCAGGTAGCGCAACTGGATACTGGTCGGCTCGCCTGCCAGCAGATGGGCGGCGTCAACCAGGCGCTGGGCCGCGGCGAACTCGCCTTCGGCGTGGATGATCTTCGAGCGCTTTTCGCGTTCCGCCTCGGCCTGCTTGGCCATGGCGCGAACCATGGTTTCATTCAGATCAACCTGCTTCACCTCGACATTGGTCACCTTCACGCCCCAGGGATCGGTGTGCTGGTCGAGGATGGATTGCAGCCGCAGATTGATCTTCTCGCGGTGCGCCAGCAATTCGTCGAGATCGACCTCGCCCAGCACCGAGCGCAGCGTCGTCTGCGCAAACTGCGATGTTTGGTACATATAGTTCGACACCGCGACTACCGCCTTATTCGGATCGATGACCCGAAGGAAGATGACCGCGTTGACCTTCAACGTGACATTGTCGCGGGTGATGATGTCCTGCGGCGGGACCTCCAGCGCCTCCTGCCGTAGCGAGACGCGAACGATGCGATCGATGGGCGTAAACACCAGGATTACGCCCGGGCCCTTCGGCACGCCCAGCAAGCGGCCCAGGCGGAAGATGACGCCGCGCTCATACTCGGCCAGGATCTTGATCGAGTTGATGATGTACAGGACGAAGATAACAACAACGACAAGTCCCGCGATGGGCACGAGGTGCCTCCAGCTACTCAGAATTTTAGAACGAGTGCTACTGCGGATTGTAGGCTGAAGTGCCGGGGAACCCAAGTGGGCAACAGGCTGCGTCAGCATAGGGGGTCCTTCGACTCCGGCGCGAAGCGCGCCTCCGCTCAGGATGACACCCTTCTGATTCAAGGAGTCAGCGTTCCTCGCACCATATTCAGCAGTTCCACGGCGTTCAGCGGGCTGCGCGGGTCTTCCTCGTGCTTGAAGAATGCGTAGGTCTCCAGCCCATCGGCGAGGCAGCGTTCCACGCGAGTCGCCAGTGACTTCACGTCTTCCGGCGAATAGCTCGGCCGGCGGAAGCGGAAGTAGATGTAGCTCGCGGTTCGGACCTCGGGCGTGTCGAGCTTCTCGGTCTCGGCTACGCACAGCGTCGCATTGTGATCGCGTAGCGTTTCATAGATATTGTCGGCGAACCAGGAGTCGTGGCGAAACTCGAATGCGCTTTTGAAATTGCGCGGGAGCAAAGCGAGAAAGTCGCGCAGCACGGCGACGTCGGCTTTGGTTGTCGGCGGCAGTTGGAAGAGCACCGGGCCAAGCTGTTTTGCCAAGGGTTGCAGGGTTGCCAGAAATCGCTGCACCGGCTCTTCCACATTCTGCAGTCGCTTGATGTGGGTGATGTATTGATTGGCTTTCAGCGCGAAGCGGAAGTCCGGGCCGACATCCGTAACCCAGCCGGTCGCGGCTTTTTCCGTAAGGCTGCGCCGGAAGGTGTAGTTGACCTCGACCGTATTGAGCTGCGTGGCGTAATACTTCAGAAAGTTCTTCGAGGCAACATTCTTGGGATAGAACTCCGGCTTCCAGATGGTATAGGCCCACCCCGAGGTGCCGACATAGGGCGGCAGGTGCGAGTTCGGTACAGCGACGTTCGCCTCAGCTTCCGAAGCCGACAAGCTAATCCCTCCAAGCGAACCATCGAAGGCGGATTCATTGTACGCGGCGCCTGACCACGGGTGCCCCGGGTCTCGCGCTTTCGAGACCCGGGCGAGCAGGATGAATCACCCCTGGCTCCCATCGGAGCGACGAATTTTACCGTTGCACGCTCCATTTTTTTGAGTCACTTTCTCCCTAGTAGGGACGCCATTGCGGGGTCTCGAACCCCGCGAGACCCGGGGCACCCGGTCGAGTCGAATACCCACGCTTTAACCTGCTCAATCGTCGAACCCACTCCCGGTTTTCGGGATGACAATCCCCACCAAACGTGCTCTAGTAAAGGCGAGCCCAAGACATAAGCTAATTGCTAGCGGCTAGTTACTAGTTGCTACCATCCCATGGACTTCGATCAACTGGAAACGTTCCTGGAAGTCGCGAAGCTGAGCAGCTTTTCGCGCGCCGCGGAGCGTCGCTTTCGCACCCAGCCGGCAATCTCGGCGCAAATCCGTGCGCTCGAAGACGAGGTAGGCGCGCGCCTGCTCGACCGCAGTGGCGGCAAAGTTGCCATGACCGCCGCCGGCAAGGTCTTTCAACGCTACGCCGAGGATGCGTTGGAGCAGCGGCGCGTCGTGCTGGTGGCGTTGGCCGAGATGGACCGCGTGCCGCGTGGCGAGATCGTGGTGGCCGCCAACGAAGGCACCTGCCTGCACATCCTGCCCGAGGTCTTTGCCGAGTTCAAGCGCCAGTACCCCAATGTGGGAGTCGGGGTAAAGCGCCTGGAGCACAACAAAATCCTCGAAGCCATCGTGGAAAACTCCTGCGATTTCGGGGTAGTCTCGATGCCGGTGAACGATAAGCGGCTTACGGTGGTGGTCATTCACCGCGATGAGCTGGTGGTGATCACGCCGCCTGACCACCCGCTCGCATCGCACCGCAAGATCACGGTTGCCGAGCTGGCGGACCGTCCACTGTTGCTGCCCAAAGTCGGGCGCACACGCGACGCGCTGGAGCGCATCTTCGACGAGCACCGGGTCAAGCCGACGGTTTCGATGGAGCTCGACTCCAGCGAGCTGCTGAAGCGCTTCGTGGCTGCGGGGATCGGCGTCGGATTCATTGCACGGTCGAATGTTGTCGAGGATTTGCGGGCGAAGGTTTTGTCCGCGCTTGAACTTTCCGACGCCAGTATTCAGCGCGACCTGGCGCTGGTGTTCCGCAAGGATAAGGCCCTCAGCCGCGCCGCGCTCGCCTTCATCGACATCGCCGTCAAGCACAAGAGCAGCGCTCCGGCCACACATTCCGCCTCGCCGTAGTCAAGCACGGGCTCCGGGCACAAACACGAAAGGGAGCCATTGAGGCTCCCTTTGTGCTTGATGGTCCGCGGTTACATTTGCGGAGGAGTTCCAGTCGTGCCGGTTCCCGTACCCATGTTGCCGCCGGTCGGCGGAGGAGTCGTGGTCGAATTAGGACTCGTGCTCGGAGAGTTGGGCGAAGCCGTCGGTGTATTTGGCGCCGTGCTCGGAGTCGCCGTGCTCGTCCCCGGGGTCGTGGCGGATGCGCCCGGAGTCGTCGTCGAAGAGCCCGTGCCCGTGGTTGAGCTTGGGTTCGACGCCGCCGGCGCGGTGCTCTCGGTGCCTTCCGCTCCCGGAGCTGCCTGCCCGTTCTGCGTACCCGTCGTGCCGTTCTGCGTGCCCATGGTCCCGCTCTGGGTGTTCATGCTGCCGCTTTGCGCGCCCGGCGTAGCCGAGCTTCCCGCGCCCGCGGCGCCCGTCCCGGCGCCGGATCCGGCACCTGCGCCCGCCCCTGCGCCCGCCTGGGCGAATGCCCAGCAGCCGCACAGGAAAACTGTAGCTGTCAGAAGAATCAGTCTCCGCTTCATGTTGCTCCTTCGAAACCCTGTCTGAAATCGAAATGGCCGCCTACATTCCGATGGGGCCTTCTGAGTGGAAGATGCCCTCGAGGCGGCGACAATCGAGAGCCGCTGCTGTTCCGTAGCGTCCGTGCCCGTGTCTCGCGCGGTCCGATACCCGGGGTGACGGAGTGCAGAGTTTAGAATTGAGAGTTCTGCGCTGAATCCCTGCGCGCGCCGAGTGCCGCGCCGCTGCGAGGCGACTATGTCGTTCGTGCGTTACCTGATGCTGCTGTCGCTGGTGATCTGGGTGGGCGGAATCATCTTCTTCGCCTTCGTGCTGGCGCCGACGGTCTTCAACCCGGCGATTCTTCCAACCCGCCAGTTGGCGGGCAACGTAGTCAATCGCAGCCTGACGATCCTGCACTGGATCGGCCTGGCAAGCGGCGTGGTGTTTGTCATTATGTCGATGCTCGACGCTCGGCTGGTCAACGGTGTTGCCCAACCCTTCGCCGCGCGCAATCTGCTGATTTACGCGATGATCATCCTGACCCTGATCAGCATGTTCGGCATAGGCGCGAAGATGCAGGTGCTGCGGCAGCAGATGGTGATGATCGACGAGGTGCCGCACGACGACAGCCGCCGGGTGGAGTTCAATCGCCTGCACCAATGGTCCACGCGCATCGAAGGTGCCGTGCTGCTGCTGGGCCTGGCGGCGCTATGGCTCGTCGCGCGGTCGTAGCGGAGGCTTTTTAACAGGTCGCACTTAGGCGTGCCCAGAGGCTGATCTGATCGTGTAATCGCAGCCGGCGGGGCATCCGGCCGCGTTACCCGAGGCGCATCAGTGGCGATCACGCCTGTTCACAACAGTTAGCGTTCAGCAGCGTCGGCGAACACCTTTCGGAAACGGTGCAGGAGTGCCGTTAGGCTCGCCAGCTCCTCCGAGGTAAAGGACGCGAAGGCCGCACGAAACTTAACCAGGTTCACCTTGTACTGCTTCTTGATCACGGCCTCGCCTTTCGCGGTCAGGCGCGCGATCAGCTTGCGGCGGTCCTCGGCGTCTACTTGCGATTTCACTAAACCATCGCGCTCGAGAGCTGCCATGAGGCCGGACACGGTTGGGCGCGTGACGGCCATGGCCGCTACGATGTCCTTGTGCGAGATGCCATTCCCTTCGCTCGCCCACAGCGCCATCAGGATCTGATAGCGTGCCACCGATCCCACGGAACCGGCCATCCACTCGCTGATCGCGTTGTCAACATTTTGCGCAGTCGCGCGCAGGGTAAATACCGTTCTCAGCCCCTGCACCTCCCGTTCCGAGAGGCGCTGGCGGATTTTCTTCATGACCGCAGGCGGTGGTCCCGGAGGACGCTCGACCGGCGTTCGAATGCCCATGACATGCCTCCGGAATAAGTTTGGCGCCTAACTATCTGATACGTCAAATATATTCCAGCCAAAAAATGTGCGACTATTGTTAGGTACCTAACATCTTTTGGTTAGCTGGCTAACTACTACAGAATTGGTCCCAGCGGAAAAGAGCGTTTCCCATGAACACCGAGATCGCCATCCATCCCAAACTGCAACATTACGGGCTTACCACCGCAAACCTGGACGCCATGACGGACTGGTATCGCAAAGTGCTCGGCATGAGCATTAACCATCGTGCGACGGTACCGCCCGAAGCACAGGGCCGGGCGCCGTTTTCAGCGTTTGCATTTCTCAGCAACGATGCGCTGGATCATCGCCTGGTGTTGTTTGAAGTGCCTGGTGCCGCGGCCGACCCCGAATGGCGCCGGCACACGGGACTGCAGCATGTTGCTTTCGAATGCGCCACCTTGGACGACCTTCTGGGCACGTATGTTCGACTAAAGAACGTAGGAGTCCAGCCGATGTGGGCCGCGGACCATGGCGTGGGCATCTCGCTCTATTACGAGGATCCTGACCAGAACAGAGTCGAGCTCAACGCCAGCAATTACAGCGATGCCTGGACCGCGACCGAGCACCTGAGAGTCTCGCGCGGAATGATGATGGCGCATGTAGATCCCGAGAAGATGATCGCGGCACGCAAGGCGGGAGCGTCGGCTTGGGAATTGCACGAGCGCGCTGTCGCCGGGGAGTTTTCTCCGGCCAAGCCGCACAATCCGAGCGCACGCCCATAAGATATTTGGACTAAGAACCGGCGCCCCATGCGTGGAATCGCCGTTTTCAGCCACCCTGCTGTAGTAACCTAGTCGTAGTCAATGCCCTCGGAAAAAATCCTGATTGTCGACGACGAGAAGCTTGTTCGTTGGTCTCTGCGCCAGAAATGTGAAGAGTGGGGTTACCACGTGCTGGAGGCTGAGAACGGCTCGGCTGCGCTGCGCGTGGCCCACAACGAGTCTCCCGACCTCGTGCTGCTCGACGTGCGCCTGCCCGACTCCAGCGGTATCGATTTGCTGGAGCAGATGAAGAAGTCCGGCGACGCGCGCGCCGTCATCATGATCACCGCCGACCCGCAACTGGAAGACGTGAAGACCGCGCTTAAGCTGGGCGCCTACGATTTCGTCGGCAAGCCGCTCGACTTCGACGAGCTGGCCGTCACCGTGAAGAATGCGCTGGAGACCACGCGGCTGCGCTCCGAAGTCGAATCGCTGCGCGGCGAGATGCGCCGCCGCACTGGCTACCACGATGTGGTAGGCGTCTCGCAGAAGATGTGTGAGCTGCTGGGCTTCGTCAACAAAATCGCCGTCAGCGAGGCGACCACGATCCTGGTGCAAGGCGAAAGCGGCACCGGCAAGGATCTTATCGCCAAAGCGATCCACTACCAGAGCCGCCGCGGGGAAAAGGCATTCGTCGCCATCAACTGTTCGGCCATCCCGGAGACGCTGATGGAAGCCGAGCTCTTCGGCCACGAGCGCGGCGCCTTCACCGACGCCAAGGCCATGAAGAAGGGCCTGTTCGAGATGGCCGACGGCGGCACGCTCTTCCTCGACGAGATCGGCGAGCTCTCGCCGCTGCTGCAAGCCAAGCTGCTGCGCGTGCTGGAGGACCAAGTGATCCGGCGCGTCGGCGGCGTGCGCGACATGCAAGTGGATGTGCGCGTGATCGCCGCCTCCAATCGCGACCTGGAACGGGCCGTACGCGAAAATACGTTTCGTCAGGACCTGTACTACCGGCTGGCCATCATCTCGATTTTTCTTCCGCCGCTGCGCGAGCGCAAGGAAGACATCCTGCCGCTGGTGGAATTTTTCATCGGGCGTTACAACCGCAAGTTCCGCAAGAACGTCACCGGCATCACCGACGACACCCGCAAGCTGATGCTGAAGTATGACTGGCCGGGCAATGTCCGCGAGTTGAAGAACGCGGTGGAGCGGGCCATGATCCTGGAAGAGGACACCCAGCTCAACCCCGACTACCTGCCCTTCGCGGTGGCCAAGCAGCACTCGGCGCTGACCGCGTTCGAAACCTCCTCCGGGCACAACGGAGGCAGCAGCGGCAAGGAGCTGCCCAACGGACGCAGCCTGCCCAAGCTGGACATCCCCGAGGGCGGCACGTCGCTGGAAGAAGTGGAGCGCGAGTTGGTGGAGATTGCCATGTCGCAGGCCAACGGCAATCAGACTCACGCCGCCCGGCTTCTCGACATCAGCCGCGACGCCCTGCGCTATAAGCTAAAGAAGTTCGGCATTGGCGCCTCGGAAGAGGACGAGACCTCGACAGGCGCTTCCTAGCTGACACCTAGCTGGCGGAGTGGCCGTGTCGGGTTTTAAGGTGAAGTCGAGGGGTGGCGTCAGAGACGCCTGATGACATCGGTTATCGTTCCGACGGCTGTTGTGGTTGGGCCGTCATTCAATCGACGCACCGAGCGGCGTGGCGCGGTTTCGGGCGTACGCTTTTGCACACCCGACCGCTTCACACCAGAGGCGGAACCCCCTACCACCGAACAACGTCCTTCACATGAAGGCCGGTAACCGACACGCAAGGACGCACGATGGTTGGCCCGGCGTCCTCATCTTTGGGGTACATGATAGTGATTGCGTCCCTCGTTGATTCGGCTTGTTCAGATTGGTAATCGATGAGCACGCTAACAAAGGTCGTCTCGTTTGGCTTCCGCTTTAGGTCACGCAGTTGCAGGTAACACTCCCCGCTTTTACTCGGGCTGCTGCCCACCCACCGATACTCGAAGTCGCGATTATTGGAGGTGGTCCACGACGACCAATCCTGAGCACTTAGCTGGAATATCCCCGATAACACCATCCAGATGACAACGAGTCGCATCTTCATGTCTATCCCCCTGTCGGCGCCCGATTTCGGCGTCAGGTTTCATGCCAAGTCTACGCGCAGCTAGCCCACCAGATGAAATCTGGCGTGGGCTGGCTATTCAGAACCGTTGACCTCAGATAGATTGTATGGATGGCTACAAACGGTCCTCTTTGGCGACGTTGGCTGATCTCGAGTCTTGCCGCCATGGCCGTGACACAGCCTGACCCTGCTAGCGCTACAACCGTCGTCGCTCTCCTCGACCACCACCATCACCGGATCGTTCTCGCGGACGACGGCATGGTAGGACAGTATTACGCCGGGACGACGCAGCCCACTTGCAAGCTCATCGTCATGCCCGATTGCGCCTTCGCCATGGCCGGCCTTCTGGCTAAACCACAACCCTATTTCAGTCTGCAGGAACTGGGTGCGAGTGCCTGCGAGGTGCCGGGAAGCTTGAAAGAAAAAGCAGACGCCTTCCTTAACCTCGCGAGCGATCCGGTGAATTCTGTGGCGCAACATCTGCGCGAGAACGAGCCGAAGTTTTACGCCGACACCTTCCATCGCAATGGCGGCGAATTCGTGTATGTGGTGTTTGCCGGCCAGCAAGACGGAGCTCCGGTCGCCTATGCGCGTGGATTCAAGATCGCCGGCGACGGCAGCGTGATTCCTGTCTCCCACGACATTACAGCGACCGGCGCCGGCGGCTTCTTCGCGGGATTCAACGATCACATCGCCGCCTACTTGAAGGCGCACCCACACTGGGCGCACAAGGACACGGTCGCCACAGCGCGACATCTGATCGAATTGGAGATTGCCGCCCATCCCGATGGCGTCGGCCCGCCGATCTCGATCCTCACCGTCGATCGTAAAGGCAGGCAGAAGTGGGTTGACGCGGGAGTGTGTCCACCGATAACCGGAACGGCGACGAACAGTCCTGAGTAAGACATGCGGAGCATCGTGATCGGCGGTATCGTCTTCACGGGAAACGCGGGATTTGCCTTTCTTCTCTGCGGACGAAAGCAGACTGCTCGCGCCCAGAGCATAATGATTTGCCCGTGGCGAGTGCGAACGACCAGTACGATATCGCAGTAATCGGCGCCGGGCCGGCCGGAGCCTCCGCTGCAATCACCGCCGCGCGAGCGGGCGCTCGCGTTGCTCTGTTCGAATCCCGACAGTTCCCCCGGCATAAAGTTTGCGGCGAATTCGTATCTGCCGAAGCGTTGCATGTCCTCTCTGAGCTGTTGGGCGATGCCGATGCCATGCGCGCGCTGGCAGACGAAGCGCCGGCCATCGGCCGCACTCGTTTGTGGCTGGGAACACAAAAGCTCGAAGCTGCCGTTTCGCCTGCGGCCCTCAGCATCACCCGTTTCGAGCTCGACGCTGCGTTGTGGGAAGCGGCGCGGACTGCCGGTGTCGCCTGCCGCGACAATTGCGAAGTAGCCGGTGTGGACGGTGATGGTCCGTTCCTGCTGCGAACGCCGGCGGGCGAAATCACGGCCCGTGCGCTGATCGTGGCCGCCGGACGCTGGTCACTGTTCGTGGCCGACCGTTCGCTTCCGCCCAGCCCTAAATGGATCGGCCTGAAGGCCCATTTTCGCGAGCCGCAACCCGACCTGAGCACCGATTTATATTTCTTCGAAGGCGGCTACTGCGGCGTACAGCCGATCTCCGGCGATGCGGTCAACGCCTGCGCGATGGTGCGCTCCGATTGCGCCAGCTCTCTACTCGAAGTCTTTCGCCTTCACCCGGCGCTGTGCGCGCGAGCGGCAAGCTGGCTGGCCATAACGCCGACCGTCAGCACCGCGCCGTTGCTGTATCGCGTGCCGCAGCCGGTGCGCGGCAACATTCTGTTTGTGGGCGACGCGGCCAGCTTCATCGACCCGTTCGTCGGCGACGGCATCTCCATCGCATTGCGCAGCGGCAAGCTGGCATCGGAATGTCTGGTCAATTTTCTCGCCCGGTGCCCCGGGTCCCACGGGGTCCGAGACCTGGGACGATCGCCCTCGGCCACTCCAGCCTGTGCTCACCATCACCGCTCGATCGTCCGCGAGAGCACGCTGGCGGAATGTGCGAGCGTTTATCAGGCTGAGTACGCCCGCCGCTTTGCGCCACTGCTGTCGATGGCGTCGCGTATACGATGGGCGCTGTCGCTGCCGGCCGCGGCCCAGGCAGGCTTCTTCGAATTGCTTCGCCTGCCGGGCGTGATGCGCCTGCTCATCCACAAAACCCGCCACGCCTGAAAAGATGGGTGGAGCACTGCTTCAGCAGTGCATTCCAGAGCGCCACACTTCGTAGCTTGAGCCGCTGAAGTACGAGCTGGCGACCCCGCTTCCCGAGAACACGAGAGCAGACTTACCTCAGTGGCTGAAGCCGCTTGCCCAAGAATGGCGCAATGCATCGCTGAAGCGGTGCTCCGCCCAATCACTCAACGTACGACAAGCATCTCCCGGATGTTGTCGCGTCCCAGAAAGAATTTGACTGAAGCGTAGTCGCGGAAGAGATTTTCCACCTGCCGGTTCTGGTAGACGCGCTGCAATCGGAAGCCGCGGACGGGCTGAAGCTCGAGGGTGTCCTTGGCGACGATGTTGTAACGGTAGAAGGGAGCGGCGGGACCGGTGTCCTTGGTGTGAAAGAACGCCAGCATGATGCCGCTCGGTTTCATCGCGTAATGAATGCGCTCGATCACCGGCTTGACCAGCGGTTCGGGGAGGAAGTCCGCGACATCCCAAAACATGACCGCGTCGAAATCTTCGCGCGCAAAATTCAGGCTCTCACGCAAGAAGCGCTCGACATCGAGCGTGGTCCCCTCATCCCCGTTGGGGATGACCAGCGACTTGTCGTTGGCCTGACGCAAGATGTCGCCCTGGTGGAAGCTGTGCCCCATGCCGGTCATGAACGTGATGTTCGCGGGCGAGGTGGAGCCGAGGTCCAGGATTTTCAGGTCCTGCTCGCGCGAAATCGCCTTGATGAATTCGTTGAAACCAGTGGAGCGGCGGACCACCTTCTCGCCGGGGACGACGTCCTCGTCCACACTTTGGCGGGAGGAGCCGCCGAACCATTTATGGAAGATGCCGGGAGCCACTGCGCACCATTGTAGGGGCAAGGCGCGGAAGCGGCAACGGCGCAGTCTTGCGCCGAGGAGAGCGAGAGGAAGTCGGGGCGCGGATTAATCGCAAGCTGCGCCGGAGGCTTAGGCCTTCTTGCTTTCCAGCAGCGATCCTTGACTGGATACCGCCGGCGGAACGCGGGCGCCAGCCACCGGAACTTGCGGCTTGGGTTCCGCCTTCGCAGCCGGTTCGGGCTTCTGAATATCGATGCCGCCCTTGAAGAACGCTCCGTCCTCAATCGAGATGCGCGCCGTTGATATGTTGCCCGTCAATGACGAGCTCTTGCGCAAGTCCACACGATCGCTGGCATGAAATATCGCCGTCCACGCGGCCGTGCAGGACCACGGTGCGGGCCTCGATGTTGGCGCGTACCCGTCCGTTCGGGCCGACCGTGACGGTCTGGCCGCGCAACATGATAGAGCCTTCCACTTCGCCGTCGATCAACCAGGTCCTCGCTGCCCGACAGTTCGCCTTTCACCACCACCGACTTGCCGATGGTGGCGACTTCAGCGCTGCGCAAAGGTTCGCCGCGAGGTGTTTCCGCGGGACGCTGCGGCGCACTGGGCACCGGTGCACTGGGCGAGCCGGTGAGGCTGTGCTCCGGAGCTGATGAGACCTCGTCTTCTTTTCGCTTCCACATGTCCTTGCCTCCATCGGCCGTCGCAGGGCCAGCCAGCAGCATCGGCGCCGCGCCTGAATCAAAGCTCAATCTGTCCTGATACTGAAGGATACTCAAGCCGGAGCAACCCTGCCAATCGTTTTCCGCGCGAAAGCATAACTTTGTCGCGAGGCTCGGCAATTTTGCCTTTGGGGGACGGCCAAGGGCACGTTCGGCGGTCACATAAATCAGCCACCCGCTTTCGTATAATGGCAGGTTCTTCCGGCCGGTCTTGCTTGAGAGCGCGGCTGAGAAAGGGTGTTATGACACAGATCGAACTTATACTTGGCCGCGAGATTTTGGATTCGCGCGGCAATCCTACGGTCGAAGCCGACGTCATTCTGGAGAGCGGAGCGCGCGGTCGCGCCGCGGTACCGAGCGGGGCATCGACCGGCGAGCACGAAGCGCTGGAGTTGCGCGACGGTGACAAGTCGCGCTATGGCGGCAAGGGCGTGCTAAAGGCGGTCAACAATATCAACGAAGTGATTGCCCCCGAGCTGGAGGGCATAGACGCCAGCGAGCAGCGCGAGCTCGACAATGCCATGATCGCGCTGGATGGCACGCCGACCAAGAGCAAGCTGGGCGCGAATGCCATCCTGGCCGTATCGATGGCAGCGGCGCGCGCCATGGCCGATCACCTCGGCATCGGCCTCTATCAGTATCTGGGCGGATTCACTGCCGGCCTGCTGCCCACGCCGATGATGAACATCCTGAACGGCGGCGCGCATGCCGACAACAACGTCGACTTCCAGGAATTCATGGTGATGCCGGTGGGCGCATCTTCATTCAGCGAGGCGCTGCGCTGGGGCGTCGAGACGTTTCATGTGCTCAAGGGCGTGCTGAAGAAGCGCGGCTACAACACCGGCGTAGGCGACGAGGGCGGCTTTGCGCCGTCGCTGAAGTCGAATACCGAGGCCATCGAGGTGGTGCTCGAGGCGATCACCCAGGCCGGCTACAAGCCCGGGCGAGCAGATCGCCATCGCGCTCGATCCGGCGGCCAGCGAGTTCTATGACAGCGGGAAGAAGAAGTATGTTTTCAAGAAGTCGGACAAGAGCGAGCACTCGAGCGAGGAGATGGTGCGGTTCTGGGCTGACTGGGTGCGGCAATATCCCATCGTGTCGCTCGAGGACGGGTTTGCGGAAGACGATTGGGAGGGCTGGAAGCTGGTGACTGACGAGCTTGGCGGCAAGATCCAGTTGGTGGGCGACGACATCTTCGTCACCAACATCGAAATCTTCCAGCGCGGCATCGCCGCCGGTATTGCGAATTCGATTCTGATTAAGCTGAACCAGATTGGCTCGGTCAGCGAGACCATCGACTGCATCAACCTGGCGCGCCAGGACGGCTACACGACGGTCATCTCGCATCGATCCGGAGAAACCGAAGACGCCTTCATCGCCGATTTCGCTGTGGCGATGGGCGCCGGCCAGATCAAGACGGGCTCGGCCTCGCGCAGCGACCGCATCGCCAAGTACAACCAGTTGCTGCGCATCGAAGAGGAGCTGGGCCCGGCGGCGCGGTTCCTGGGCCTGAAGGCGCTGAACTATCGCGGGGAACTGGCGCAAAGAAAAGCAGGGGCGAAAGGTTAAGCTGTTGATTCCAGGCCGGTAAAAATTGTTCTACGTAGAACAAATAACGGACGTTCGTCCGCACATGAAGCTTCGTTGCGGCCTGAGGTGCCGAGCCGGGCCGTAGTGGCTTCTCTTTCCGCCAGACTGGAGTACGTCTCAGCGATCGTTCAGATCAACGACAACGCATCCACGTCGACCACCACATTATTGCGCGGGATCTTCCGCTCCGTCGCGTGCTCCAGCATCGCGCGGAGCAGCGTGTTCATGCGTTCGCGGCTCGGCGACTTAAGCAGAAAGTGATAGCGATACTCGGTCTTGAGCCGCACGATTGCGGCGGCGGCCGGCCCCATCACCCGCACGCCCTCCTTCTTCGCGGTATCGAACCATTTGCCAAGAATCCCTGACCAGGCCAGCGCCTCTTCCAGCTTGTGGCTGCGCACCAGCACATTGCTGACGGCGTTGAAGGGCGGATAGTGCATCCAGCTGCGAAAGCGAATCTCCTTCTCGTAGAAGCCGTGGTAATCGTGCGCGGCGGCGAACTGAATCGCGTAGTGATCCGGAAAGAAAGTCTGTAACACTACCTTGCCCGGCGCGTCGCCGCGGCCCGCGCGGCCGGCCACCTGCGTCAATAACTGAAAGGTGCGTTCGGCGGCCCGAAAATCGGGAAAGCTGAGCGCCGCGTCCGAGCCGACGACGCCCACCAGCGTCACATTCGCGATGTCGTGACCTTTGGCGATCATCTGCGTGCCGACAAGCAGATCGATTTCGCCCGCGTGCAATGCGCTAAGCATCCGCTCGAAGTCTTCTCTACCCCGCACGGTGTCGCGGTCGAGCCGCGCGATGCGCGCTTGCGGAAAGAGCCCGTGCAGGATGTGCTCCAGCTTCTCGGAGCCGGTGCCGAGATACTGCACATACTCACTGCCGCACTTGGGGCAGGTGCGCGGCGCCGGGCGCATATAGCCGCAGTAATGGCAGACGAGGCGGTGCTCGCGCTTGTGATACGTCATGGCAATGGCGCAGTTCTTGCATTGCACGGTTTCGCCGCACTCGCGGCAGAGGACAAACGCCGAGTAGCCGCGGCGGTTGAGCAGTACCATCACCTGCTCGCCACGCTCCAGCCGCTCGCCGATCTCTGCCACCAGCTTGTGCGACAGGGGCTCGTCTTTTTTTGTGCGCTGAAATTCCTCGCGCATGTCGAGGATTTCGACCTCGGGCAGCGGACGCTTCTCGATGCGCTCAGGGAGCTCCAGCAGCTTGTACTTGCCTTTGACGGCGTTGTCGTAGGTTTCCAGCGACGGCGTTGCCGAGCCCAGCACCACCGCGGCATTCGACATCTTGGCGCGCATGACGGCGACGTCGCGCGCGTGATAGCGCGGCATCTCCTCCTGCTTATAGGAGTGGTCGTGCTCTTCATCGACCACGATCAAGGCCAGGCCGGAAACGGGGGCGAAGACCGCCGAGCGCGTGCCTACCACAATGTGGGACTCGGCATTGCGAATGCGTTTCCACTGCTCGGCACGCTCGTCATTGGTGAGCGAAGAATGCAGGATGGCGACCTCATCGCCAAAGATCTGGTGCAGGTCGGCGGCCATTGCCGGGGTCAGCCCGATTTCCGGCACCAGTAGAACGGCCGAGCGGCCGTTCGCCAGCACAGCTTGCATAGCTGCAAGGTAGACCGCCGTCTTGCCGGAACCGGTGATGCCGTGCAGCAGCATGGGCGCAAACTTGCGCTCCTTAACGGCCCCGATGATCGAGTCGAGCGCCGCCTTCTGCGCGGGTGTGAAGAGGAACTCCAGCTTCCGGGGCTTGAGTCCCGACATATGAAAACTGGCCGCCTCCTGCGTAAGCTCGACGACGCCGCGGCGCACCAGCGTTTGTAGTGTGGTCCGCGGGACAGCCAGCTCGCGCAGAGCTTCCAGCGGAGCGCGCTGTTCTTGCTGCTTGCGCAGGTAGTCGACGATGGCTTGCTGATTGGCGTTCAGCTTGCCCGAGATTTCCCCGACCTTGGCGAAGGTCACGGTACGGCCGGCGTCGCGCACGTCGCTCAGGTCTTCGCTGGCGATCCACTTCTTGCGCAGCATGGATTGCAGTACCACTCTGGTTGCGGCGGCGGCGGAACGCAGCGTCGCCTCGCGCACGATCTCTCCGTCGGCGAGCCGATTCAGCACAGCGTATTCGAGGTCTTGCTGCGCCGGCTCCTTTTTCAAACGCAACGACGAGCCGCCAGTGGCCGCATCATGCAAAGCCTCAATTCCCTTGTCGGTGATGCGGTAGCCGGTGACGCGGCGGAACTCCGCCGAAAGCGGCAGCATGGTGCGCAGCACCTCGCCGAGCGGCGCGATGTAATACTGCGCGATCCAGCGCCCCAGTTGCATGAGCTCCGGCGTGAGGGCCGGCGTCGTATCGAGGACCTGGCTGATGCGGCGCGCGGTGAAGCTGGGCTCGCGGTCATGCAGCTCGGTGACGATGCCGCACAGCCGTTTCTCACGGAACGGGACGACGACGCGGCCGCCGAGAACCGGCTCCGGTGAGTCTTCCGGGATGAGGTAGGTGAAGACCGCGTCCAGTGGAACGGGCACGGCCACGTCGCAGAATCGGGGCATGGTCAGCGTATGGGTGAACGACAAACAATCTTATGGCATGATCTCACGATGGCTAGAAAATCAGATGGCGCGGATTACCGTACAACCGTCCTTGAGCGCGAGCCTGAAGCCGGCGACACCGGCGCCGAGCCGCCATTTATGCCTGGCATTCGATGTCCGCTGTGCCGCTGGCGACCGGGTCCGAAGGACAGGTGGTACTGCAAGTGTGGCCACGCGTGGAATACCTTCGATACGGGAGGTGTGTGTCCGGCCTGTCTTTATCAGTGGACGGTGACAGCCTGTCTCGCATGCAGCACATGGTCGGCGCACTCGGCGTGGTACGAACACACTGCCTAACCTTACCTACTCTTCAGCAGCGCTGCGCTGTGGTATGGGCAGGCCGAGGTAGCCCATCACCATCTTCAGGTCTTTCCAGGTTTCTTTTTTCTGGCGCGGATCGCGCAGCAGGAACGCCGGATGATAAGTAACGGCGAGCTTGCATGCGAACGGTTCTCCGCTGTCGCCGAGAGTGCGCGGCGAGTAATCGTAGAAGCGTCCGCGCAACATGCCCATCGAGTCGTTCACGCCGAGCAGGTTCTTCGCCGCGGTCGCGCCCAGCGCCACGATGACCTTGGGCCGGACCACCTGGATTTGCCGCATGAGGAAGGGCGAACAGGTCTCGCACTCATCGCGCTCAGGAGTACGATTTCCGGGCGGGCGGCACTTCACGATGTTGGCAATGTACACCTGCTCGCGCTTCAGCCCCATGGCCGTAATCATGTTGTTGAGCAACTGGCCGGCGCGTCCGACGAACGGCAGCCCTTGCGCATCTTCGTCGGCCCCTGGGCCCTCTCCGATGAACATCAGCTCGGCGTGAGGGTCGCCGGTGCCGAAGACGATTTGCTTACGCCCGAGCTTCGCCAGCTTGCATCGCTGACAATTGGGGCCGATGTCGTCGAGTATTTCGCGCAGCAGACCATCACGATCGAGCGCAACGATGGTACTGTCCCCCGGTTGCAGAGCAGCTTCCGCCACGGGACCATCGTCCACGAGCGGTTCGCGAGTGCCGGCTTCGCGCCGATACAGCGGGCCGATACTCATTTCGCGGTAGAAGCGCAGGCGTTCGCGCACCAGATTGCGGTCGAGAGTCATGGCAAAGAAGGTTTAGTGTACAACGACGCGGTACGATCAGGCGGTCTGCGGCGAGCGCTCGCGCGTGACGACCAGCACCCGGCAATGCTGCTTATCGAACTCTACTTCCCGGGTCTGGGCACACCGGGAGCAGAGCCACACCACCTTCTGCCTGACGTGCGGAGGCAGTCCCCAGGCGTGGGGGCTTCGTACGGCCAGGGTGTACAGCTTGCCGGTGCCGAGCCTTTTAAATTCGGCGTGGCAATCGGGATTTGCGCACTTCTCGATTCTCGAGTCACGCATAGGCAAGTATTAGGATGCCCGCGTACAGTTAAGCGCAGGTAAGCGGCTGAATTTGGCGTTCGCCGGCATTGCCGGAACCGGGGTTTGCATCCAAGCTATGCGGTTGGAGGAATCAGAACGTGGAACGTCACTTGTTGCCGGGTAAACCGTACCCGCTGGGCGCCGCCTGGGATGGGACAGGCGTCAACTTCGCGCTCTACTCGGAACACGCCACCGGGGTTGAGCTGTGCCTCTACGACTCCCGCACCCGCAAGGAGACGGGGCGCATTCGGCTCGCCGAGCAGACTGCGTTTGTGTGGCACGTCTACATCCCTGGCCTTCAGCCGGGCCAGCTTTATGGATATCGCGTGCAGGGGCCGTGGGACCCGGCGCATGGGCTGCGCTTCAATCCCGCGAAGCTGCTCATCGATCCCTATGCCAAGGCTATCTCCGGTCAGGTGGACTGGTCGAAGCCGGTGTATCCCTACAAGTTCGGCGGCGAGAATGCCGACCTCAACATTGACCGGCGCGACAGCGCCACGGGGATGCCGAAATGTGTGGTGGTGAATCCGTACTTCGATTGGGAGCATGACCGTCCGCCGCACACTCCGCTGAGCGATTCCATCATCTACGAGATGCACGTCAAGGGCTTCAGCAAGCTGAACCAGCACATCCGGAAGGACCTGCGCGGTACCTATGGGGGGCTGGCATCGCCGCCGGCATTGCGGTATCTGCGCCAGCTTGGCATTACCGCCGTTGAGCTGATGCCGGTGCACCGCTTCGTGCACGACAAGGTGCTGGTGGATCGCGGCCTGCGAAATTACTGGGGCTACAACACGCTGAACTACTTCAGCCCCCACGGTGAGTATTCCTCGGCCGGCGACATGGGCGCGCAGGCGGCCGAGTTCAAGGCGATGGTGAAGGCGCTGCACCGCGAGAACATCGAGGTGGTCCTCGACGTCGTATATAACCACACCGCCGAGGGCAATCAGCTTGGACCGATGCTCAGCTTCCGCGGCATCGACAATCCCACGTATTACAAGCTGGTGCCCGAGAACCCGCGTTATTACACGGATCACACCGGGACCGGCAACAGCTTGAATGTGCGCCATCCGCAGGTGCTGAAGCTCATCATGGACAGCCTGCGCTACTGGGTCACCGAGATGCATGTCGACGGCTTTCGCTTCGACCTGGCGGCAGCGCTGGCGCGCGAGTTGCACGATGTCGACCGGCTGTCGGCGTTCTTCGACATCATTCATCAGGACCCCATCATCTCGCAGGTGAAGCTGATAGCCGAGCCCTGGGACGTGGGCAGCGGCGGCTACCAGGTGGGTAACTTCCCCGTGCTGTGGGCGGAGTGGAATGGCAAGTATCGCGACACGGTCCGACGTTACTGGAAGGGGGATGAGGGACAGCTTTCCGACCTGGGCTATCGCCTGACGGGCAGCAGCGATCTCTACCAGAACGATGGGCGCCGTCCGTATGCCAGCATCAACTTCGTGACCGCGCACGACGGCTTCACGCTGGAAGACCTGGTCAGCTACAACGAGAAGCACAACGAGGCCAACGGCGAAAACAATCAGGACGGCGACAACAACAACCACTCCTGGAACATGGGCGTCGAAGGGCCGACCGACAATCCCGAGATCATTGCCGCGCGCGAACGGCAAAAGCGAAACTTGCTGGCAACGCTGTTGTTGTCGCAAGGCGTGCCTATGCTGTGCGCGGGCGACGAAATCTGTCGCACGCAGCGCGGCAACAACAACGCCTATTGCCAGGACGATGAGATCAGTTGGTGCGACTGGAACCTGGACGACCGCAAGCTGAAGATGCTCGAGTTCGCGCGCATGTTGATCGGCTTCCGGCGGGCGCATCCCAACCTGCGCCGCAGCAAGTTTTTCCAGGGCCGTGATGTCTATCATCCCTCATCGAGGGACATTGCCTGGTATCGTGACGACGGTCAGGAAATGACGCCGGAACAATGGAATACGGGCTGGATGCGGAGCCTGGCGGTCATGCTCAACGGCAAGACGCTGGGCGAGGCGGGCGAGATGGGCGAGCCCATCCAGGACGACTCCTTTCTGATTATGCTGAACTCGCATGGCGAGTGCGTCACCTACACCTTGCCGCAATCCCCGCTGAACCGCGGTTGGAAGCTGATCATGAACACCGACCATCTGGAGAACCCATTCGAGGAAAGGATGCTGGAAGCGACGCTGGATGTGGCGGGGCGCTCGGTTGTGCTGCTGCGAGAGCTGACGGCGCACGAGGCGGGATTGCCGGAGATCTCCGAGCAGGAAGTTCAAAGGGCGGTGCAGGCGCAGATCGCTGAGCCGCAGCCGCAACGGGTTGTCGAGCCGGAAGCGGCGGGGGTACTGACAGAACCGGTTATCGAGGAGCCGGCGGAGCCCGTGGCTGCGGAATAAACCGGGGGCGGCCGGGTTGGAGCTCGCCTCGCCTATACAAGCCTGGTAATCACCTGCGGGTCTGCGCTTCGAGTTGTGCTTCGCGCAGGGCCTCTGGCGCGACCTCGCGCAAGCGCACAGCGATTTCAAAACGTGCGCCGGTCGGGCCGCGTCCCCAGCGGCTGACCTCCCAATGCACGCGCACAAACTTCGCATCGGGCGCGGAGGTCAAGTCCACGAGCATGGGATATTCGCCCACATAAAATTTCTGCGGCAGGGTCGCCAGGGGTTTTGCATCCCAGGTGGTTCCATCGGCGGAGGTGAAGATGCTGAGTTCAATCGACTCCTGCTCCACGACGGACGTGATTGAGAGCGTGAGAAGGAAGATCCGGCTGGCCGCCTGCTCGAGGGCGAGCGGCTGACTGTCGCCCTTGGCGGTGATCACGGTTTTTTCGGGGATGAGGTAAGCGTCGAGCATGACAGCACAATTCTAAACAGGCATCGGGATTCAAATTCGTGATTGGCGTCACAAACGACGGAAAACAGCACGCGCGACATCGCCGGCTGACGCCGGCTCAATAGTAGAAAAAAGAAGACCGTTCGGCACGAGTGGACTCGTGCCCTGTTACAAAGCATTTGCAGCGCAGCTCATTATCGCCTAATACCGGTCAGGGTTTCGCAGCCGCGCGCAACCGCTCCAGCACCGCTCCGGCAATCAACGGCAGCCCCACGGTGGCGTCCAGCAGCACTTCGGCAAAGCGTCCGCCGTCCGTATGCGGAACGAACTTTCCCCATGACACAGCTTCGCTGTAGGTGCAGCCCGACAGACCGCCCCAGTTCACCGGCTCCGGGCAGATGCGCACGCCGTAATGGAAGCGCTTGAGCGGCAGGTCTTCCCCTCCCCGGCGATGGCGCAGCTCGATGAAGGGCCCCAACTGCTGCGCCCAGTTGCGCGGCACTCCGCCGCCGATAGTGAAGATGCCGAGGCGCTCCTGTTTCAGCAGCGTCTCGGCATAATACTCCAGGTCTTCGAAAGGATCGAAGTGCAGCGCCGGAACATTCTTCTTGCGGCGCGCGCGATTGTGCAGCGCGACGTCAAGCCCGATTTCGGAGTCGCTGAAGGCGGGCACGAAGACCGGAACGTTCTTGTCGAAGGCGGATTTCAGGATGCCGCGACCTTCGACGTTCTCGCTCAGGAAGCGCCCAATCTCGCGGTTCAGCTTGTACGAGCACAGCACCTCATTGTGGTCCCAGGCGTTCAGGATGCGGGCAACGATGGTCTCCACGAAATCGAGGTTGGTCTCGGGCTCCAGAGTGTCGTAGACGCGGTTGTAGCCGGCCTCATAGAGCTCCGTGTCATCCATCGCCGGGTCATACTTGAAGTGAGAGCGTCCCGCCGCCTCCACCAGCCCGTGCGCCATCAGTGCGCCGGTCGAGACTATGGCCTTCACCACGCCGCGATCGATGAGCTCGGTGATGATGAGCCCCTGCTTGGCGACCGTCATGGCGCCCGCCAGCGTCATCACTACGAAGCACTCGCGATCGCGGGCCATGGCTTCCAGTACGTCCGCGCCTTCGCCCACCTGCCGTCCGGTGAAGGCGGTGCGGCCCATGGCGCGCACCAGGTCGTCGATGCTGCGCACCCGGGTGAGGTCCAGCGGATCCAGGGGCACCAGCTTGTCCGAGATGGGATCATGCAGGACGCGTTCGATGCCTTCGCCGGTAGTAGTACGATTCTCGTGCTCCAAAATTCACCCCTTCTTACTGGCGTGATGTAACCCACCTTGACTGTCTTGATTCCGCAATTTTGCCGATTGCCTTTGCCCCAAAGTTGGCCTATGCTCACATTCCAACTGGAGAGCCCATGCAACCCGATCGATCTAACGCGGCCACTTCTACTGCTGTGTGTCTCTGGTGCTGTTCCCAATACTTAACCACCGCCAGCCGGGCCCGTGACGGACAGACTTTCTGCTGCAAGAAATGCGAATATGAAGCCCGCTACTGGTTGCAGGAAAGCTTAAGGTCCGCCGGCGAGTAATCGGGCGCGGCGTCATCAACCACGGAGCAGAGAGAAAATCGGAGTCGGTTGTTCTCCGTGTCTCTGTGCTGTGCTCTCAGCGCTGACCCCACTTCAACTTGTTGCGCAGCACCTCGAAAAACGTTCTGCGCACCCGCATCAGCTTCACCGAGTGCGCGGCGCGTTGACAGACTACGCGGTCTCCCTGCCGCAACGGCATACCGACCTGCCCGTCAATGCTGAGGAAAGCCTCTTCCGCCCCGGTCTCGACGCGAATCTCAATCTGCGCGCTGTCCCGCACCACCAGCGGCCGGTGGGTTAGCGCATGCGGACAGACCGGTGTGACCACGAACGACTGTACCGAGGGCATCATCACCGGACCGCCTGCCGCCAGCGAGTAAGCAGTGGAACCCGTGGGCGTTGCGATAATCACGCCGTCGGCCTTGTAGCTGAAGACGAAGGCGCCGTCGATCAGCAGGTCGAAGTCGACGAGTCGGGCCAGTGCCGCTTTGTTCACTACCACGTCGTTCAGAGCGAAATGGCGCGCGAGTTGCTCTTTATCGCGATAGGCAGCGCACTCGATGACGGACCGCTGCTCGGTCGGGCACAGGCCCGCATCCACCGCTTCCAGCGTGGCATACATCTCGCTGAGCGGGACCTCGGTGAGAAAGCCCAGCGAGCCGAGGTTGACCGCCAGGATCGGCACGCCCTCATGCGCCAGCGCGCGCGCGGCGGAGAGAAGCGTGCCATCGCCCCCGAGCACCAGGGCGAAATCGGGCTTCTTCTGCCCAAGCTGCGTGCGAGGAAATACGTTCTTCGCCGTCGATGTATTGCTGCCGTCTGCTGATCGAAAAAGACCTTGTAATCGCGGGCACGAAACCAGTCCAGCAGCTCGGGCAGGATGGTGGCCAGTTCCGGTTTGGCTGGCTTGGAAATGATGGCGGCAGATTTCATGAGCGGTAAGTCACCACAGAGACACAGAGGCACAGAGACTTCGGGAACCATGCTCGATCGGGATTAGTACAAAGCGAAAGCCTCATAGTGGCTATCAGAGGTATTTCTTTATGCTGATTCGCGTGCTCCGCGGCCAACCCTCTGTGCCTCTGTGTCTCTGTGGTGGACATGACAGTGTAGCGCGTGCGATGGCACTCAGGAAAAGACTGCATGTAACAGGAACTCACGGTTGCCCTCGGCGCCCGTAATCGGGGAGTCGATCGCCTGAACGACCGAGCCGCCCAATTCTCCCACCACACCCGCCACCTTCGACAATGCGAGTAACTGCGCGCCCCCGTCGCGGACGATTCCTCCCTTACCGACTTGCTCGCGTCCAACCTCGAACTGCGGCTTCACTAGTACAACGAGTTGCCATTCCGAAGACGAGGCGGTAACGCAGCGCACGACTGCAGGCAACACCAGCGTTGCCGAAATGAACGAGACATCCATGCAGACGAAGTGAATCGGCCGGGCTGACTCGTCCCCCCAAAGCTGTTGCGGAGTCAGGTAGCGGGCATTGGTCTTCTCCAGCAGGCGTACGCGAGTATCATCGCGCAATTTCGCGTCGATCTGGCCATACCCGGTATCAAGCGCGATGACCTCAGCCGCGCCGGCCTGAAGCAGGCAATCGGTGAAGCCGCCGGTCGATGCGCCGACATCCACGCACGTCTTGCCGGCCACGTCGACGCGCCAGTGTTCCAGCGCTCGCGCCAGTTTCACGCCGCCGCGGCTGACGTAAGGAAGATCGTCGCCGAGCAATCGAATCTCAGCACCTGCCTCGACGTTCGCGCCGGCTTTCTCCATCTTCTGTTCGTCCACCAGCACGCGCCCCGCAAGAATCAGCGCCTGCGCGCGCTCGCGCGATGCCGCCAGGCCACGCTCCACCAGCAGCTTGTCGAGGCGCAGCTTCACCGCCTCAGACTAGCACGAGGTAATCTGCAGATCGTGACCGGCCGCCGGAGTAACCAACCGCAATTCGCACCCGGCTCGGTGCACTCTGCTAGAACGCTGCGGCAGTGTCCCACTTAGGACGTATATGGCACCCTTTTCCACACGGATATTCACATTAGTGTTGAAAACTCGTCGTCGCGAAGCTGAAGCGAATTTCAGCTGCGATTCCAGGGCGATTTCTTACAGATCAGTGCCGAGCTTGCGCCGGCGATGACGCGACCAGGTAGTGCTGGAAGAATTCGACGGTCCTGCGATGGATCTCCTCGACTGAGGGCGACGGCGGCGATGCGCCAACCTGCTCGAAGTCGTGGCTCGCATGCTTGACGGGAATGAATTCCACCGGCAGTCCCAGCCCACGGTAGGCATCGGCCATGTGCACCGACTGCTCGAATGGAACCAGTTCATCCTCCTCAGCATGAACCAGCAGCAACGGCGGGCTGTCCTTCGAGACGTAAACGATGGGGCTGGCCTGACGGTAGAGTTGGGGCTTTTCTTTCTCCGTACCTCGGAACAGCTTGATTACGACCTTGCCGGTATGATTCTGAAATTGCATCGCTCCCACGGTGAAATCGGAGACGCCGGAATAAGCCGATGCGGCCTGCACGTTACTGGAGACATTGGGCCAGCCACCGTCCCCTTCCAGCCCGGCGCTGGCCGGTGCGGTCGCGACCAGCTCGGCCAGATGTCCGCCCGCCGATGCTCCGGCCACGCCGATGCGCTCGGGGTCGATCCCATACTTGGCGGCATTGGCGCGTAGATAGCGGATGGCGCACTTGCAGTCCTCAATGTCGGCGGGGAAGGGCGAATCACCACTGAGCCGATAAAACAAGCTGGCGCTGACGAAACCCGCATTCGCGAGCAGGACTGCGCCGGAATTGCCGTTCTTGTCGCCACGCTCCCAGCCTCCGCCATGGATCCAGAGCACGGCGGGAGTCGGCGTGCGATTGCGATGCTTAGGCAGGAAGACGTCCATCAGAAGTGGCTGTCCACCGCCGGTGCAGTATCGAACATCGGAAACCGTCGTGAAGGACTGCTCGGGCTCCGGCCCGGCCAGGGGGAGCACAAATACAAGGAAGGCGATGAACCGAAACCACATAAGCACCTATCCGCGGGCGGCATAATAACAGACCATCGTCAACGCAACGTGACTTGCCCGCGTGCTGCGGCGCTGGGCTACAATGACGTTCCCGGTTATGCCAACCAACGATAGAAGCGGTGTGAAGCAAAACAAGAGCGGGAACGGTACAACACAGGGGTCACTTGTAACGGCCGACGACGCAGGCCCCCAGTCAAACTCCGAAACGCTGCGCAGACTGTACTCTTCGTTGTTGCGCTGCCGCCGGGTGCAGGAGCGCTTGCAGAGCGCTTCGGCGGTCGCGGATTCGAGCTACGATATCGAGCTCGGGCACGAAGCCGTTACTGTCGGCGCCACGGCCGAGCTGACCGCGAGCGACACCATCGCCGCCTCGTCGCGCAACCTTGCCGCGCTGGTGGCTAAAGGCGCGCCCATAGGCGAATTGCTCGCCAGAAACGGCGCAAACCCAGGAAGCGCATCGTGGGCCGCGCCCGTGCTTCCTGAAGACCCGTTCCATGCGGGAGTGGGCATCGCGCTGGCCCACCGGCTCGGGCAGAAGCGCGGTGTCGTAGTTGCGCTGTGCGCCGAGGCGCGGCCATCTCTGGATGCGTGGCGTGACGCACTCCGCTTCGCCATCACGCACAAGCTGCCAATCATTTTTGTGATCGAGAACGCCGGCGACATGCCCGGATCTTCGTCGGAAGCGGCATCCCACCTGGATCCGCTGAGCTTCATGGTTCGCGATCATAATTTCCCGGGCATTATTGTTGACGGGAGCGACGCGGTCGCAGTGTGGCGCGTTACGCAGGAGTCCGTGCATCGCGCCCGCAAGGGCCTGGGACCTACGCTGATTGACTGTAGAAGGGACCCGGCCCGTGATCCACTGGCGCACATGGAGCACTACCTGCGAAAGCGCAAGCTGTGGGACGACGCCTGGCGCGAACGTTTGGAATCGGAGATTGCTGCCGCCATGACGTAGGCCGCAGGTGAGATCACGCGTTCAGGCGGTCGCGCTTCGCAGCCGCCCCAACGTCGACTTCGCCAGCGATAGCAGGCGGTCTTTGGTAAACATCTCCCACCCCGGAAGCCGTAGCGCGAACATCGCGGGCACATAGATCGCGGCTACGACAAGGCCGGCGGCGAGAATGCGCGGGACCAACATGGTAGCGGGAATGAGATTGCGGACAAAATAGGCAGCGGCTCCGGCAACTAGCGTCACCCCCGTGACCTTGAACAAGTCGGCGTAAAGACGAATATCGCGTGCCTTGGCCTCCACCGTGCGTGCGGTGCCCCAGGCAATGATGAAGCGCTCGAAAACCTGCGCGACCACAGCGGTCACCGCTGCGCCCATCATCCCGAAATGCCGGATCGCCGGTCCCAGAACGCAGAACAGCGCGATGAAGACGCCGATCCGCACCCCGAGGAGAAAATTGCGCAGCCCCTTATAGGCGCGAACGATGGGATCCAGCAGAAAAATCCCGATCAGCAGCAGGAAGATGCTGACCAGAAAAATGCTCGCGCTCGCTTCGTAGGCCTTGGTGTAGAGCAAAACGATAAGGTCATGCCCCCCGACAAACAGCATGGCAAACAGGGGGAACTGTAGTGCGGCCAGGCTGGTTCGTTGCGGCTGCGGTCACATAACGAATGTCGTCTTTGCGGTTTTCCTTTTCCAGCGCACTCACCCGAACGATCATGACCGAGACCACCGACTCCAGCGCGAGCGTCAGCAGGGGCACCTCGACCCAGCCCACGGAATAGATGGCGTAGTCCGGGGCCCGAGCGAAGCGCTGACGAAATAATTGTCCAGGTCCTTCTGAATGACCCACAGCATCCCGAATGCGCCATAGGGCAGCGCATAGGCAAGCTGTTCTTTGAAGAACTGCCAGTCGAAGTGCGCCCAGAATCGCGGGAACTTGCCGTCCAGGTACCAGTACAGCAGGCGATGCGATGATCTGGTTCAGCAGCGCGGCACCAGCAGATGCTGGCGACCGTCCGAAACCACAACGCCGCTGTCGCCAACATGATGACGCGCACCATCTGCGTGCCGACAATGAAGATGGTGGAATAGCGCACGTCCTGCAATGCCGACGGAATCTGCTGCACCAGGCTGGCGCTCAGGGTCAGCAGCACCATGAATCCCAGCAGCGCTGCCAGCGGCGCCAACGCGTCGGTACGGAACAGGAGCGCAGCATCTGGGGGTAGAACACTATCGACAAGGAGCGGGATCCATCCGGCGATGAAGTTGTACACCAGGATGTTGAGCGCGATCTGTCCGCCGCGTTCGGGATACCGCGGCATGAAGTAGTAAGCGCTCATGCCGACTCCGAACATGGCAACGCTGCTGGTGGTGGAGACGAAGAGCAGCGCTTCCTTCAGGACGCCGTATTCGGTCTGCGGCATCAGGCGCACCAGCAGGACCGGCAGGCGACATTCAATGCCGCGGCAATGAGTTTGGAAGCCGTCAGCCAGAACGCTTGCACAGCCCAGGCGCGGTGCTGGTTGGGTTGTCGGGGGGGTGGCGGCCATCCGGGGTCTCTCATGTCACGATAGCTGCAACCGTTGGTTAAGTCGAGGTCGGTGTCCGCGAAACAATGAACAGCAGTACCAGCCGCGACGCTCCTCAATGTTGATCCCAGCAAAACCAGCCGCGAAGCTCCTCAATGTTGAATCGCAGCAAGACCAGCCGCGAAGCGCCTCAATGTTGATCCCAGCAGGACCAGCCGCGAAGCGGCGGGATGGGGTGAGCCCGGCGCGTAAGCGCCGGGTCCAAGCGGAGATCAGCGCGAGCCGCGGCAGCGGCCGCACGAATCTCGGGTCGAATCAGTCACGTTGAACGCGCAGCGTGCTCACCATCGCCGACGGCAGGCCATGCTGGACCCAATCCATCAGCGTCTCGCGGCCGTGCTCCTGGGCGAGTTGCGCGACCCGCGCCCGCGCCTCGGCATAAGCCCGGCGCAATTCCTGCTCGCTCTGCGGCGCACGCAAGGACTTCTCGAGCGCGGCCGGGTCGTGCGGCGCAGCTTTAGCCTCGGCGATCTCACCCGGCGTGGTCAGATACAAGACCAGTCCCTCGCGAAACCACTGCGGTGTTCCCGGATGCGCGTGCGACTCGATGAGCATGTGCAGAAGCTCGTGGTAAACGGTGCTTTCCAGCGTGCCAGCTTGGCGCAGCACGTCGGAGGGCTGCATCTGGATGGTGCGGCCGCGGGTGGAGGCGGCAATCCATCCCGGCTCGCCGGTGGCATCGCGAAACTCGGCGACCGTAGCGTAGACCTTCAACCTGGGACGACCGCGATAGAGGAGCCCGGTAGCGTCCTCCGCTGTATGCAGATATCGCGTCGCCAGCGGCAGAAGCGAGCGGTCGCGCTCCGGACGCGAGGTGAGCAGCTCGATGTCTTCATTCGACAACTGCTGCCATGCCAGTCCTTGGGCTGCGACTCCGAGCTTCGTCCCCGGGTAATAGAACGCCAGAATCTGGCGATAGGAGTGGCCCTCTTCTCCCATCACCTCCGCGCCAATCTGGCAGAGACCCACCCCATGTCCGAGCCCGCGGCCATGAAACACAATCTGATCGCCGTGGTCGCTCACTTCGTAGAGGTTGCTTTTCAGCCGGTCCCATCCGATGTGACGTCCGATGGCGGAGCGGAAGGCAATGCCGGACACGCTGACACTGCCACCGGCTGTAACGCGCAGCAGTTCTACGCGTCCGCTTGGCGTCCTGTGGGCTATCGCAACCGAGCGGAGAGTGCCCGGGACCTCGATGCCGTCGTCGGCCAAAGCGCGTTGGAGTTCGCGCTTGGAGACTTCGCTGCGCCACTCGGCGCCGCCGTTACGAACGCAGTAGTGGTCGGAGTGCTGCGTGAGATAGGGCGCGCGCTCCTCGTCGTTGCCGAGGATGTAACGGCCGTCTTCGGTGGTACCGCCACAGTTCGCGTAGTAATAAGCCGCGGCAGGCTCGCCCTGGAACCACAGCACCTCGCCCGCGGTGTCGTCCGCGATCTTGCGAAGATGGGCGTTGACGCCGCTGAGCCGCAGGTCCTGGCAGTGGGTGCTATCGCAGAACTCGAAGCCGTCGAGCGCATGCCGGCTGCCGAAGTGCAGCGCGTACGTTCGCGCCGCAACGGCCATGGCTTTCAGCGCCTCGTCAGACTTGAAACTGCCGGTCTCGCCCGCCAGAACTCCGGCAACATACTCCTCCATCGGTATCGCGGCGGTGATCACCAGATGACTATCATCAGCACGAATGTCGACGGGGAAATCCGCATGGATCGGCGGGATGCGCGGCAGCATTGAGCTCGAAAGCTCCGGTGAGGTGAATCTCGGGAATTCGGGAACGATCGCCATTCACTTGGAGGGAGGCGCCTGAGGCGCGCACGACTGCGGCGGTCAGCGGCGCGGGTCTGCACGACTCACAGCGCCGCGTTTGCGCCTGCCCGGCTTCGGCGCGGATCCGCAACTCGTGCGGAGGATGTAGATACCAGAGCCGCACGCGAACGGTGCGCGGAAATCCAGCTTGCTCAGTTGCTGCTTTGCTGTTGCCCGCTGAAGTCGCCGCCGCCACAAGACAGAGCAGCAATCCCGCAAGCATCGTCCGCAGGCGCTTCAATTATGGCCCCCTTTGTTGCTCGCTTGCTGCGCGCTTCGTGATCGCGCAAACGCCGCGAAGATGGAGCGCGCGACCGTGGCAGCGTCGCTTCCGCCATGCCCTTTTTCCAAGAACACGACGACAACAATCTCAGGATTGTCGGCAGGCGCGTAGCCTGCGAACCAGGCATGTGTCCACGGCCCCTCGTCGGCCCGCGCCGTCCCGGTCTTGCCTGCAACCGTCATCACGCCCTGAGGTTGCGCCGTGCGCGCCATGCCATACGCGACCGACCCTTGCAGCCCCTCGAACAAAGGCGCAAGCCTGTCGTCGTGCCTGGTCGCGTGCATCGCAATCTGCCGATAAGCGCGAGCCAGTTCTAGCGGCGTGACCTTTACGCCCCATTCCCCGATGGCCTCAAGCTGCTGCTGCTCGGGCGATTGCGCCAGCGACACTTCGCCGGCCGCTTCGTTGGGCGCCAACGATGTGACCGAGGTGAAGCCGTCGCGCACGAAGCTGTCCCGCAATTGCGCGGGGGTGAGCCGCAAGGCGACGGCGCTGAAATACGAATTGCAGGAGTACGCCAGCGCCGCAGCAGGATCGAGCGGCTGTTTGGTATCAGGATGGGTGCAGTCGAGTTTGCGGCCATTGATCCACAGAGAACGCTTGCACATCAGCGTGGTCTGGGCGTCGAGTTTCCCGGCCTCGAGCAGTGCCATCAACGTCAAAGGCTTGATGCTGGATCCGGGATAAACCAGTCGCCGCGCTGCCGCGTCGAGATGAACAGACGCCAACACCTGGCCCGAACGCACATCCAGCACAATCGCCGAGCCCTGCCGCTGCGCCATGGCTCGGTCCGTCGCGGCCTGCATGACTGAAGCAGGCGGCTGCGCCGTCGCAAGCAGCGTCATTGCCAGGCACAGCATGGCCAATCGCGATGACGTCCTCAGCAACATCACTCGATTGTAGTAGCGGGAGCAAGTTACAACGCCGGCGGGACTACTCAGGGTACCAGCACCATCTTCCCGTGCGCGCCCGACGGTTTCATGATCTCCTCGTGCGCGCGTTTGGCTTCGGCCAGCGGAATCTTCGTGCCCACAACCGGCTTCAACGTGCCATTCTCAAGTCCAGCGCCTAGCGCAGCATACATCTCGCGATACTCTGTCTCTGAGGTGTTCACCAACGTGACGCCGCGAATATCAGCTTCGCGCGCCATCGCGTCGCGAGGATTAATCTCGATGGTGCCACGGTTTCCAATGACAGCTACCCGGCCCTTCTTGGCCAGCACGTTCAGATCGTTCGCCAGGTTCTTGTTCGCCAGCAACTCAATGACGACGTCCACGCCGCGGCCGTCCGTCAGCTTCTTCAGTTCGTCGAGATATCCATCGGATGAGTGGTTCAGGGCATGATGAGCGCCTTGCTCCCGGACGAGCTTCATACCGTCGTCGCTACCCGCAGTGCCGACCACCGTCATTCCCGCGGCGCGCGCCAACTGCACCGACGCCGTGCCGACGCCGCCGCTGGCGCCATGCACCAGCACCGTCTCGCCGGGCTTGGCGTCGGCCCGCTGGAATAGTCCGCGATAGGCGGTGCCGTACGCGATACCCATAGCCGCACCCTGCTCGAAGCTCACGCGATCGGGCAGTCGATGCACCTTGGCTTCATCGCAGAGCGCCTGCTCGGCATAGGTACCGGTAATGGAAGCGGTGATGAAGACGCGATCGCCCGCCTTGAACCGCTTCACCTCCGGCCCGATCTTGACCACTTCGCCGGCGGCGTCGTTGCCGGGCGTGTACGGCAGATTGGGCTTGAACGCGTAAGTTCCCGTGCGGACGTACGCCTCCACCGGGTTCACGCCGACAGCGCGAATCCGGATCACGACCTGCCCCGGCCCAGGCTTTGGATCGGGGACTTCTTCCAACTTCAGTACCTCGGGGCCGCCGAACTGATGCACGCGTATGGCTTTCATAATGATCTCCTCCGGCAGACTTGCGGACAATTACAGCGGTATATTCCCGTGCTTCTTGGGCGGGTTCTTGTCGCGCTTGTTCTCCAGCATGTCGAGCGCCTGAATCAGCTTGCGGCGCGTGTCGCGCGGACGAATGACGGCGTCGAGGTATCCGCGCTCGGCGGCGACGTAGGGATTGGCGAAGCGGTCGCGGAACTCCTCGATCTTGGCCGCGCGATCGGCGTCGGGATTCTCCGACTTCTCCAACTCGCGCCGATAGACGATGTTCACCGCGCCTTCCGGCCCCATCACGGCGATCTCGGCGGTCGGCCAGGCGTAGTTCACGTCGGTGCGAATGTGCTTGGACGCCATGACGCAATACGCTCCGCCGTAAGCCTTGCGCGTGATGACGGTGATCTTCGGCACCGTCGCCTCGGAGAAGGCATACAGCAGCTTGGCGCCGTGCGTGATGATGCCGCCGTACTCCTGCTGCGTGCCGGGCAGGAATCCGGGCACATCCTCGAAGGTGATGAGCGGAATGTTGAAGCAGTCGCAGAAGCGCACGAAGCGCGCGCCCTTGATGCTGGCGCTGATGTCGAGCACGCCCGCCAGAAACGCCGGCTGGTTGGCGACGATGCCGACCGACTTGCCATTCAGCCGGGCGAAGCCGATGACGATGTTCTTGGCGTAATGCTCCTGCACCTCGAAGAAGTAGCCGTCATCGACGACGGTGTTGATCACGTCCTTGATGTCGTAGGGCAGGTTCGATTCGGCGGGCACGATGCTGTCGAGCTTTTCGTCGGCGCGGTCGATGGGATCGGTGCAGGGCTTGCGCGGCGGGTCGTCGAGATTGTTGGACGGGATGAAGCTGAGCAGCTCGCGAATCATGCTGAGGCACTCGGCGTCGTCCTGCGCGCAGGAAGTGCGCCACGCCGGACTTCTCGTTGTGCGTCATCGCGCCGCCCAGCTCGTCCTTGGTGACCTCCTCGTGGGTGACGGCCTTGATGACGTCCGGGCCGGTGATGAACATGTACGAGGTGTTGTCCACCATCAGGATGAAGTCGGTGATGGCGGGCGAATAGACCGCGCCGCCGGCGCACGGGCCCATGATGGCCGAGATCTGCGGCACCACTCCGGAAGCCAGCACGTTGCGCAGGAAGATGTCGGCGTAGCCGGCCAGCGACATCACGCCTTCCTGAATGCGCGCGCCGCCGGAGTCGTTCAGGCCGATGACGGGCGCGCCGACGCGCATGGCCATATCCATGATCTTGACGATCTTGGCGGCGTTGGTTTCCGACAGCGAGCCGCCGAAGACGGTGAAGTCCTGCGCGAAGACGAAGACCAGCCGGCCTTCGATGCGGCCATAGCCGGTGAGGAAGCCGTCGCCGAAGAACTTCTGCTCTTCCATGCCGAAGTCGGTGCAGCGGTGGGTGACCAGCTTGTCGGTCTCTTCGAAGGTGCCTTCGTCGAGCAGGAACTCGATGCGCTCGCGCGCCGACATCTTGCCCTGCTTGTGCTCGCGCGCGCGGCGCTCTTCGCCGCCGCCGGCTTCGGCGAGCGAGTCGCGGCGCTTCAGTTCGGCCAATTTCTCTTCCAGGTTCATGGGGGGGATTATAAACAGCGGCGCGCTCCGGGCCGCAGGCAACCGCCGCGTTAACATCACGTAGCGATGTGATGAACTTACTTGCGGACTGAGGCAGTCGTGGTCGTGAACGACCAATCGCGATTCCGCAGCTTTGGTGGTGGAACGCCCAGCTCTCAGCCGTCAGCTATGAGCTCTCAGATCAGGTTGTGGCTATCTGCTGTCCACCAGACGTATCGTCTCCAGCACAACATCGGTCGTGATCGCCAGCGACTGCGGGCTTAGCTTGTCCACGGTGTCCTGCGGCGTGTGCCAGAAGACATTGTTGTAGCCGTAGGTGAAATCGATGAGATCGACCACCGGTATCCCGACCTTGGAGAACGGGATGTGATCGTCGTCGATGCCGGTTGTGAACTGGTAGAAATGCGACTGGTAGCCCAGATTGCTCGCCGCCTTATATACCAGATCGCTGAGCCAGGGCGTTGAGAAGGTGTCTTTCAGGATATCGAGGTCGGCGTCGCCGATCATATCCACGAGGATGAAGGCTTTGATCTTCTTTGCCGTGCCGTCCTGCTGCCATCTCCGCGCCAGTTGCCGCGAGCCGTAGACGCTGTCGGTGCCGTCCAGTTCACAAACGCCTCTTCCCCATCCGTCCATAGCAGCCACACGCTGTAGCCGTCGAGCTGTTGCCGCGAAATTGGTCGGCCAACTCCAGCAGCAGCGCGGTCGAGGAGCCAGCGTCGTTGGCGCCGACAAAGTTCTGACGCTGCGAGTACAGCGTGTCATAGTGCCCGGCGACGACGATGATCCCGTCCTTCTTGCCGGGAAATTTCGCGATGATGTTGTTGATCGGGAAACTTGCCGACCGGGGTCTGCGCGGTGAAGCTGTCCTGCTCCACGTCGACGCCCTTCAGCTTCGAGAGGATGAATTCTTCCAGCTTCAAATGCGCGGTGCTGCCCGGAGGACGCGGCCCGAAGGCCACCACTTGCTTCACGTATTGCAGGACCTTATTGCCGTTGACATCAGGTTTGGGAAGGTTGCTCGCAGGCGATGCCGGCGCCGCGCTGGGCAGAAATGGCCGCCGCGATGGGCTTGACCTCTGCCGAAACTTTGGCAGGCTCGGAGGATTGCATCCCGCGGCAAGCGAAGCTCAACGCTGAGAGCAGTAAAAGAGCGGGGAGACTCGAGGCATTCAGGCGAAATTTCATGCTGCCTTATTGTAATTGGCGATGCTGTCACGCTTTGGCGTCGCCCTTGCTACACCGCCGCTACGCCGCTTCCACGCGCACTTCCTGCGCCACCGGCAACTCGATGACAAAACGCGTACCGACCGGGAAGTTTTCCTCCACACGAATGCTGCCGCGGTGGTCTTCAATAATCCGGCCCACGATCGCCAGGCCCAGCCCCGTCCCGCGCCCCTTGGTCGAGAAGTATGGCAGGAAGAGCTTCTCCTTCGCCTCGGGAGTGACGCCGTGGCCGGTATCGGCCACCACGATCTCGACCACCTCGCGGTCTTCCATCAGCGCAGTGGAGATGATGATCTCCTTCACCAGCGAATCGTCAAGGGCCTCGGCGGCGTTGTCCACCAGGTTGGCGATGGCGCGCTTCATGGCTTCGGGATCGGCTTGCACCGGCGGCAGGCCGGCAGCCAGCGTCCTCTCCACGCGGATGCCGTCGAGCCTGCCCTCGAACATCAGCAGCGCCTCGTCGACGATGGCATTGATATCGGACGGTTGAGGCTGGGCCGCCGGGAAACGCGCCAGGGTCGAAAACTCGTCCACCAGCTTTCGCACGGTTTCGATGGAGGACTCGATGGTGGCCGCGCATTGCCGAATGATGCTCATCGACGCAGCCTCCGGAGTGCTTCCGCGATCGAGATGACGGCGAATGCGCTCGGCCGAGAGCGCCAACGGCGTCAGCGGGTTCTTGATTTCGTGCGCGATCCTGCGAGCGACCTCGCGCCAGGCATTCTGCTTCTGCGCGCGCAGGATGTCGGTGAGATCTTCCAGCACCACGACGTACCCGGCGCGCTGTTTGCCGTCGCTCCCACGCGCCGAGCGGGCGTCGAGTGACGCCACGGTGACCGCCACATTCAGCTTCACGCGCGCGGTGGCAAACTCCATCTGACTGGTGGTGCTTCCCATGCGGTCGGCCTTGCGCAGCATGTGATGCAGGTCGGCAACCGCGTCCTCGGGGAAGATATCGCGCAAGGTGCGCAGCGAAGCCGACGGTTCCAGATCGAGATGCAGTAAGCGCAGCACCGCCGCGTTGCAGCGTACGATCTGCCGCGAAGCATCCAGAGACAGCACGCCCGAAGGCACGCTCTCCAGGATGGTTTCGATGTGCCGGGTGCGCTGCTCCAGTTGGCTGTTGATGTCGGCCAGTTTCCGTGCCCGAGGTCTCCAGACCGTTACGGCTGGCCTCGAGGTCGGCGGCCATGCGGTTGAATGACTGCACCAGTTGTCCGATTTCGCTGCCCGCCTGCACGTCAACTCGATAGTCCAGGCGCCCGCGCGAGATCTCCTGCGTCGCTTCCGCCAGCGCGACCAGGGGGCGTGTCACCATGCGGGAGAGGAAAAGCGCCAGCCACGTAGACGCGAACAGCACGCCCACAGTCAGAAACAGGAGATAGCCGAGATAGGTGCGGCGCAAACGCCGCCGCTGCAAACGCAAATCGCCGTACTCGCGCTGGCTGCGTTCGATGTCGCGCAGGGTCGCGGTGTAATTCGGTGGCAGCGGCATGGCCACGACGATTTCGCCATGGTTGACCACGGGAGCACGCCCGACGACGTACATGTTGCCGTCCACGTCGAAAGTCTTGGCCTGACCACGCGGAGCTGGCGGCGGAAGGCGCTGGCGCATCAACGGCCACGCCTCCGGAGTGTGGAAGCTGGCCTCGGCCCGATCATCCACCACGGCGAAGGCGAAGCCGCCCTGCAGGGTGATCTCGCTACGGCGGAACTCCTCCAGCATGGAGGTGAAGTTGCCAGTGTGGAAGGCCTTCTGCGCATCGGGTGTCGCTGCCAGCCGCACCGCCTCATCTTGCGCGTTGGTCGCCGCGTACTCGGTCAGCAGCGAAGCAATCAGGTTGGTGTGATACTGCACATCTTCGGCCGGCCGGGAAAACCACTTTTCCAGCGATCGATTGAGCAGCCCGTAAGAAAACAGGAAGAGGAAGATCACCGGCCCCAGCGACAGCAGAAGCGCGCCCATAACCATGCGGCTGCTGAATTTCGACCCGAGCGCGCCGGTCTTACGGTCGGCATAGATGCGCAGCAACGTGCGGATGAGCACGAAGGTCAGCGCGACGAACAGCAGGAAGATCAGCGCCGAGACCGCGGCGAAGATGATGGTTTCCTCGCTGGTATCGGGCTGCAGGAAGGTTAGCTTGAACGTGGCCTGCGCGAAGATGACGGTGAACAGAAAGAAGATGCAGATGGACAGGCCGACCACTGCCGGAGTACTGTTGCGCTTTTTCTTGTCCCGAGTTGCGGGGCTTGCAGGCGCCATCTCGTGCTGAACCTGGAGTTTGTTGCGGGAGCGTGCAGCTATTATATGCGTTGTTCCAACAGAATCCGAGGATTAACCACAGACACACAGAGGCACAGAGATTTGCGGAATTCGACAGGCGGGTCCCTGGGCCTCTGCGGTCTTTAGCTCTCGTCTAATACCTACTGTGGCCGACCGCCACCCTGCATCATCTGGCCCAGATCCATCTTCTGATATCCCGCCGGAACCTCGAACAGACTCGCGGGCTGGGCGCCTTCCTTGATATTCGTGAGTTGCCAGGTCGTGTCCGGCATGACTTCCTTGATAGGAAAGTGCAGCTTCTGGTCGATCCACGCGTTGGTTACCTGGCCCTGCTTGTCGGTGATCTGCCAGTGGTCGCAAGTGCGGCCGTTGACCTCCTCAACTCCGACCTTCTTGCATGTGGCGCCCGCTTCGTTTGCGCAAGGATTACTAGGATCGGTGAATGGCTTGATGTTGGGCGCCATGCCCGGCCGCCGCGCCATCGCCTGGTCAGCGTTGAATTCCATGTACATATGCTGTTCGGTCATCAGCACGTCCGTCGTCCTGGTGGCGACGTTGGTGATGACGCTGGCCCCGCCGCGCGGACCGCTGTCCATGTCCATTCGCATGTGCCCGCGATCTACGTAAATCTTGCCGGTCACCTCTTGCGCCCCCCTGCCGGCGCGTTGCGATGTGACCTGCATATCGCCGGAGAAAGGCATCAGTTGGGGGGCTTGGGCAGCCATGAGTAGCAACGCTGCAAGCATCACGCATAACACGGCGATTTTCGATCTCAAGGCAAGTCTCCTTAGGTCCTCAATTTTGAAACGTCAACTTTAATTCGCCCAATAGTTTACGACGGCCAGGCGAAAGCCGCCTGGATTATCCCGGCCCGGCCCAATGCAGTGGATACCCTGCGGCAATTTGAACTATAGTTGAGGCCAGTGTTTAGCCGCGAAAAATGAGGCGGGGCCAGTTCCCCGCCGGGAGACAGTTCCGATGGGCGCCACCGGCATGTGGCAGCGCAAAGTCGATACCTCGTCCACCAGCGACCCGCTCGTGCTGGTGGTAGTTGAGGGCACCGACCGCCGCACCATTGTCCTCGACCACTACCCCTTCACCATTGGCCGGCGCACCGACCGCGACCTGGTTATGGCCGATCCCCGGGTCTCGCGCGAGCACGCCCAATTCGTGCGCGAACCGGACGGCGTCTACATCGTCGACCAGGCCAGCCGCCACGGGACCTACGTCAACGCCGAGCGCATCAACCGCCGCAAGCTCGCCCGCAACGACCACATCGAATTCGGCCTGCAGGGCGGCGCTCACGTGCTGTTCAGCCCGGACCGCTCGCCGACCAGCGCGGCGCAGCAGTTCCTAAGCCAGTTTTCCACCTGGAAGCCGGCGGCCGGCGCGGGCTCCGACCTGGAGATGCTCAACGTCTTCCTGGAAGCTGCGCGCAAGCTGAACACCGTCGGCGTGCTGGATGACGTGCTCACCGCCCTGCTGGAAGCGGCCTTGCGCCTCACGCGCGCCGAGCGCGGCTTCGTATTTCTGCGGCAGCCGGATGGCGAGCTTTATCTCGCCGCGGGGCGTGGTAAAGAAGGCGAAAGCATCACCGACGACAGCGGCATCTCCCGCTCCATCTTGCGCGAGGCCGCCAAGAGCGCCAACGAGTTCCTGGTCACCGACACCGACGAAACCGGCAAGCTCGCCGGCCGCGAAAGCGTCGTTGCGCATAATCTGCACAGCGTCATCTGCATTCCACTGCGCAAAACGGTCCTTGGGGACAAGATCAAGGACGACACCAAGGGCGGCGAGACCACCAACACCCAGGGCGTCCTCTATCTGGATTCCCACTTCCTTTCCGGCAAGTTGTCTTCGGTAAGCCACGACATCCTGCGGACGATCGCCAATGGCGCCGCGACGCTGGTGGAAAACGCCGCGCTGGTGCAGGCCGAAGATGCCGCCAAACGCTATCGCCAGGAGCTGGCGATCGCCGCCGAGATCCAGCAGCGCCTCATGAAGGTCACGGTGCCGGATGTGCCCTTCGCCAAGGTGAACGCCGTCAGCTATGCCTGCAAGGATATCGGCGGCGACTTCTTCGACCTGGTTTACACCGAGCGCGGCTTGTCGCTGATTGTGGCCGACGTCTCCGGCAAGGGCGTCTCCGCCGCCGTGGTCGCGTCCATCCTGCAAGGCATGCTTTATTCGCAACTGGCGCGCGACTCTTCCCTGCCGGAGATGATGGCCGCGGTCAACCGCTTCCTGTGCGAGAAAGTCGGCGGGCAGAAGTACGCAACGCTGGTGGTAGCACGGCTCAGCAACAGCGGCGAACTTGAGCTGATCAATTGCGGGCACGTGCCGCCGCTACTAGTCTCGGACGGCAAGGTCATCAAGCTGGAAGAGGGCAATCTGCCCGTGGGCCTGGTACCTATGGTGGAGTTCGGCGCCACCAAGCTCCAGCTCAAGCCCGATGAACGGCTGCTGCTGGTGACCGACGGCGTCACCGAAGCCGAGGACGCCAACGGCGAGTTCTTCGGCAACGAGCGCCTGGAAAGCTGTTGCGCCAAAGGCTTGGTCGCCATCGAGCAGGAGGTGACAAACTTCCGAGGCGATACCCCGCTCACCGACGATTTCACCATCACGGAATTGATCTATCGCGGCGAGACCTGACGGAGTGTGCCGAGCCGGTGCCTCGTTGGTGACCATAAAAACCCCCACCTTGGTGCAGCCAACTCCGGAATGACTTGGCTATTCTTTAATCCTGTAATGTAGAATGCATTTTTCTTTGTAGCCGCTTCACTACTGGGATATGTACTCATTTGTCTCGAATATTTCGTCGTCGGGCCGAGTCAGGTCGCAGCTTGTTTCCACGGTTCCACAACGCCAGCTTGGCTACGCGCTGCTCTTTCTTGCGGTTGCGCTGATGTGCAGCTCCCCGGTCTTGGGTGTCACCCGAGCGACAACCCACGCGCGTGTCCGCCATGGCCGCCATTACATGGTTCGCTACGCCTTCCCCACCAAACGCGGTCACAACCAGGTAGGGCTCGGCCGCTGGACGCCCATGTTCCCCGGCTCGCACGACATGCTGGTCCGCGAAAATGAAGAGTTGGACCGGCTGCAATTGCCACGCATTTCCGACGAATACGAACTGTTGCGCTTCGAGGCAGCGCAGGAGCTGGTCCCGGTGCCCGAGACCGATGCCCTGAAGTTTGCCCCCGACCTTCTGGACAGCCATCGCTATTGCCGTCCCTGGACCCGCGACTTCCTTCAGGACTTCAGCGAAGCCTATTACGAGCAGTTCCACTCGCCGATCCAGATCAACTCGCTGGTCCGTACCGTCGAGCAGCAGCACCGGCTGCGCCGCTGGAACCGCTTCGCCGCGCCCGAGGTTGGCGACACCGCCTCCACCCACCTGACGGGCGTCACCTTCGACATGTCGCGCCGCGGACTGAACTACGAGCAGTATGAGTGGATCCGCAACTATCTCCTGCCGCTACAGACGCAGGGCATGGTCGACCCTATCGAGGAGCGGCAGCCGGTACTTGCATGTGGTGGTGTACGACAAGTACTCCGGCCGCAACGAGCAGAAGAACGCCTGGTCCGAGGCCAACGAGCCTACGGAAATGGACCCCTTCGGCAGCGCCGCCCTGACCAGCACCTCCGCGACAGCTCCGGCCGGCGCAATCAGCCCGGCGAGCGCCAGCACCGCCGGCGGCAGCCAGCCGTAACTTACAACATCTGACAACCGACAACTGTGACGCCGGATGCTAGGATGATTCTTTATGTCCGCACCCGATTCCCTGTTTGTGCGCGCCTGTTTGCGCCTGCCTGTCGAGCGAACTCCCGTCTGGTTCATGCGCCAAGCCGGCCGCTACATGCAGCAGTATCGTGAGGTTCGCAAGCATCATTCGCTGGTCGAAATCTGCAAGGACCCGGAGCTGGCAGCGGAGGTGACCATCACCGCCGCCGAGTATCTGGGCGTCGACGCCGCCATTATCTTTGCCGACCTGCTGCTGCCGCTCGAAGTCATGGGTCTGCCCTTTCACTTTGCCGCCGGGGAAGGGCCGGTGATCGAACGGCCGGTACGCACGGCCGAAGACGTCCGCCTGCTGCAAACCGATCGCGCCGCCGAACTGGGCTATGTCGCCGACGCCGTCGCGCTCGTCGACCAAGCACTTCGGCGCGAAGCTGCCCATCATCGGCTTCTGCGGCGCGCCCTTCACCCTCGCCAGCTACATGATCGAGGGCGGCGGCTCGCGCCATTACCTGGAAGTGAAGAAGCTGATGTACAACTCGCCCGATGTGTGGGATGAGCTGGCCGGCAAGCTGGTGGAGGTGCTGGCGCAGTATGCGTGCGAACAGGTGCGGGCCGGCGCGGACGCGCTGCAAATCTTCGATAGCTGGGTGGGCTGCCTCAGCGTGGAGGACTATCGCCGCTACGTTCTCGTACCGACGACGCAATTAGTTCAGCGCTTGCAAGTAGAGTGCAAAGTCCCCATCATCTACTTCGGCACCGACAGCGCGACGCTGCTGCCGTCGATGGCCGAAACCGGCGCGGAGGTAATCGGTCTGGACTGGCGCATTCCACTCGACGAAGGCTGGCGGAGCGTGGGGCACAATCGCGCCGTGCAGGGGAATCTCGATCCCGTCCTGCTGTTCGCCTCCTGGCGCGAGTTGAAGCAGCGCGCCGAGCACATTTTGCGGCTCGCCGATGCCCGGCCGGGGCACATCTTCAATCTCGGCCACGGCATTCTGCCGCACACGCCGCTCGACAACGTGAAGCGGCTGGCCGACTTCGTTCACGAGTTCTCCTCCGCCGCAGCCCCAGCGAGGAACGCATGAAGCAGGCGGTGTTGTTGATTGCGCACGGCAGCCCCGAGCGGGTGGAAGACATACCCGAGTTCCTGAGCAACATTTCGCGTGGCAGGCCGATGTCTGACGCTGTGGTACAAGAGGTGCAGCACCGTTACTCGCTGATCGGCGGCTCACCCCTCACCTGTATGACGGTGGGACAGGCCGACGGAGTGGCGCGCGAGCTTGGCATTCCGGCCTACATCGGCATGAGAAACTGGCACCCATTTATTGCCGACACTCTCAAACAAATGACCACCGACGGCATCGAGCAGGCAGTGGCGATCTGCCTGGCGCCGCACAATTCGCGCACCAGCGTGGGGCTTTACAAGCAGGTGCTGTTCGGCGCCGGAGCTCCCTTGGCCATCGACTTCGTCGAGGAGTGGCACGACCATCCCCTGCTGATCGAGGCGTTCGCAGAAAACCTGCGCAGCGGCTGGACGCAGGCCTGCGCGCAGCATGGTTCGACGCTGCCGGTGATCTTTACCGCGCACAGCGTACCGCAGCGGCACCATCGCCGAGGGCGATCCTTACGAAGCGCAGACACAAGAGACCGCCGCTCTGGTAGCAGCGCGTTTTCCCGAAATCGGGCAGTGGCACTTCGCATTCCAGAGCCAGGGCATGTCCGGCGGCGAATGGCTTGGTCCCACAGTGGAGGACACAATCGTCCGCTTGCGGAGCAACGGTCATACGGCAGTTTTCATCCAGCCGATCGGCTTCGTCTGTGACCACGTGGAAATCTTGTTCGACATCGACATTCTGTTCAAGCAGTTCGCGGCCGAGCGCGGCATGAAGCTGTATCGCGCCGAATCGTTGAACGACTCGCCGCTCTTCGTGCGCGCCGTGGCAGCCCTGGCGCGCGAACGCGGTTCGCGCGCTCTGAACCAGGTGGGAGCTCCGGCGCTAGCTGCATGAAGCGCATCGCGATCATTGGCGGCGGCATCTCGGGACTGAGCGCCGCATTTGCGCTGGAGAAGGCCCGCGCTGACGGCGCCGAGCTCGAATATACGTTGTTCGAAAGCGGCCAGCGGCTGGGCGGCTGCCATGTCATCCGACCGCATCGAGGGCTGCCTGGTCGAGGCCGGCCCCGATTCGTTCCTCACCGAAAAACCCTGGGCGCTCTCGCTCTGCAAAGAGCTGGGCATCGGCGACCAGCTCATCGGCTCCAACGACGCACAGCGCAAGACCTACATTGTGGTACATGGCCGCTCATCGCCATGCCCGATGGGCTGATGTTCATGGTGCCCACCAAGCTGGTCCCCACCGCGCTGTCGCCGCTGTTTCTCCTGGAGCACCAAACTGCGAATGGCGCAGGAACTGCTGCATCCGCCTCGCCCCATGCACGGTGACGAGACCGTCGGCGAGCTGGTGGAGCGCCACTTCGGGCCGAGGTCGTCGACCGCCTGGCCGATCCGCTGCTTTCAGGCGTTTACGGCGGCGATGCCAACAAGCTGAGCGCACGCGCCGTGCTGCCGCGTTTCGTCGAGATGGAAGAGAAGTACGGCAGCCTGAGCCGCGCCATGCTGGCCGCCCACAAGAAAATGGCCGCCGCGCGCAAGACGCCAGCCGCCGCGGCCGCTGTTTAGCTCGCTCAAAGACGGCATGCAGCAGATGGTGGATGCGTGGTGGCACGACTAATCGGCCGGAGTCGATTCGCTCTGCGCCCGGGTACGCGGCGAGTCTACGCGCAGGATGGCGGCTGGCGCGTGGCCCTCGAATCGGACGGCGACGAGCTAATACGACGCTGTGATTGTCGCGACTCCGGCGAATGTCGCCGGCGCGCTGCTCGATGGCCGTGGACGCCGAGCTGGCCGACGATCTGCTGGGCATCGACCTATAGCTCTTCGGTCACGGTGACGCTCGGGCTACTACATGGACCAACTGCGGCAACTGCCGCCGGGATTCGGCTTCCTGGTACCGCGCAGCGAGGGCACGCGCATGCTGGCCTGCACCTTCGTGCACAATAAGTTTCCGCACCGCGCGCCCGCGGACAAGGGCATGCTGCGCTGCTTTCTGGGCGGCGCTCGCGACGAGGCCGTGCTCGTCCTGAGCGACGACGATATGCTCGCCACCGTCCGCCGCGAATTGCGCGCCATCCTTGGACTAGAACCGCCGCCGATCTTCGTCCGGGTCTATCGCTGGCGCGAGGCAATGGCGCAGTACGAGCCCGGCCACATCGCGCGGGTGGCAGCGCATCGAGAAGCGCGTCGCCGAAATTCCCGGCCTCGCCCTCGCCGGCAACGCCTTCCACGGCATCGGCGTGCCGGACTGCATTCGTTCGGGCGCCGAAGCCGCCAATAAGATCGCGCAAGCCATCTTCGAAGCCCAGCCCGCCCGCAGCTAGGCCATGCGGGTGACGCCCGCCTCAGTGCCGCACATCACTGCCCTGCCGTTCCAAAACGCATACCCTGAAAGTAGTCACCTGCCTCAAACGACAGGTTTGGAGGTGGCGAGTGGTGCAGATCATCCTGATTGTTATCTATTGCCTCACGGCTGCCCTGATGCTATTCGGACTCACTTTCCACGACGAGCTGATAGAGGAACGTCGGCGTAAGCAGAAGATCGCGAAATCGCTGATCGTCATCGAAGGCGGCAAAGCTAAGCTACGCCGGCGCGCGTAGTTTAGGATGGTTCTCGGCCCGCGGGTTACACGGGCACTCCTGGAAACAACGAGGGAAGTGCTGTACATGGCGGACGTCCGCCGAGGACTGATCATCGTCAACACCGGCCCGGGCTTATCAGAAAGGCATCGAGGCGCAGCGGGGAATTGAGCACTGAGGTCAACATGCGCTCCAATGACCGGGGCCCCAGCTCGGGACGCATCGACGGCATCGATATCCTGCGCGGCCTGGCCATCTTTTTCGTGGTGATGCTCCACGTGCACGTTCACCTGGTACTCGACAACGTGCACTACGGGCGCGGAATTCCCCGGCAGCTCCTGTCTGCGCTGGTATGGAACGGCCAGACCGGCGTGCAGATGTTTTTTGCCGTCTCCGGTTTTCTGATTACGACCACAAGCCTGCGGCGCTGGGGGTCGCTATCGAAGATCAGGGTGGGCGGCTTTTACCTGATGCGCTTTGCCCGCATCGCGCCGCTCCTTGTGATGCTGCTCGCGGTCCTGAGCGGGTTGCATTTGGCTGGAGTCGACGGCTTTGTCATTGCTCCTCAGCTCGGTGGATTGGGCCGTGCGCTTGCTGCAGCGCTCACGTTTCATGTGAATGTGCTGTCCGCCCACCGCGGCTATCTGCCCGGCCCATGGGACATCTTGTGGTCGCTCTCGGTCGAGGAGATGTTCTACCTTTTCTTTCCCCTGGCCTGCGTGCTCTTTGCCCGCAGAAAATTGCTGGTCCCGTTGCTGTGCGTGTTCGTGGTCCTGGGGCCGTTTGCGCGCACCCACGGGAATCAGATCTGGCGGGAGAAGTCGTACTTGGGGGGAATGGACGCGATTGCGCTGGGCTGCCTCACCGCGTTGCTGTGCTCGCGCGTGCGCTTTTCCGCCAGGACGCTGCGGGCCCTCGGCGCCTGCGGAACAGCCCTTCTTGTCTTCATCCTCGGCTTCTCACGCGAGGTCTACGAGTGGGGGCTGGACGCGGTCGGTCTCGGCATGACGGTGCTCGCCATTGGCACGTGCCTAGTCATGATTGCGGCGTCGCAGTCGCAGTTCAAGGCGCCGCGCGTTCTGGGCCCGTTTCTTGATCTCGGCCAGCGTAGCTACGAGGTCTATCTGACACACATGTTTGTCGTGCTGCTACTGTTTCACTTCTTCGTCACGTTCGGGAAACCGATGCTGGCGGTGCCTCTGTTGTTTGTCGCGGCGGTCGTGCTGTCCACCCTGTTGGGCGACGGGGTGGCACACTTCTACTCCGAGCCGATGAATCGCCTGATTCGGAAGCGTTGGGGCGGCAGCCGCGACCATGCGAGCTCGGGCACCGATGGTTCTGAAGCGACGGCCACCAAAGCCGCCGCCCTCCTGTAATCGGCAGTGCTCCCCAACCCAGCGACGGGTGGAGTACGCCTTCAGGCGTGCCGAACGCGCATTCTCTTTTCGGGTGTCATCCTGAGCGGAGTGAGTGCGGCGCAGGGCCGCAAGTGTAACTCAGATCGTCACTCTGGAGTGTCAAATTTTGGCTGGTCTTTCTCCCGGACGACGAATTGCGAGCGGATGCTCACCTTAGGGAAGCGCTGGTTAAGTCCGGTGTTGAAGGGACGGTCTTCAGACCGTCCGGAAATTCGCCCTTTCGGTTGCGGCTTTAGCTGCTGAGGGGCTTAATCAGAGACTCCTCAGCGGTCCGCCGGCGTCAGCGGCGAAAGGGTGTGCGCAGGAGAGATCTTCTGCGCGTGTGCCACGCCGTTCTTGTCGATGGTCAAGCTCACGTGCAGCGGACGTCCCGGCGTAAGCAGCACATGGCGCCACTGATCGGAAGCGCTGCTGGTGTCGATGGAAACCGACCGTCCGTTGCGCAACGCAAGCTTCAACTCCGTGCCGCTTGACTGGCAGACCGTACCATAAAGCTGATGAAGCGGGACCCCAGCGCCCGCCGCAGCGGCCGCAGCGATGCTCGCCGGGCAGCTAATCATCTCCGGTTGCGACGGCGTGATCGGGTCAACGCTTGATTGTTTTGCTCCCTCTTGCTGTCCCGTCAGCCCGTAGATTCGCAACTGCATGTTGCTGGCTATGTAGACCCTTCCCTTGGCGACCGTGGGCACAATGTTGGCGTTGCTGTTGACCGCGTGTGTCCACGTCCCGCCAAGAATGGAGAGCAATGGGTGAATAAAGTCTGAAGCGGCGTAGGCGTGCAGCGTCAAGGGCGTGCCCGGGTTCATATCCGACGAGATCGAGGGCTTTTGCACGTACCAGACCACCGCAGTTCCCGCCGTCGTGCCGTTCGACGAAACCACCGGAACCGCCCCGCCGTTGTCCGGCAATCCGTTCACCGGACCCGGGCCAGTGCTGGTTTCTTCCACCAACTGTACCGTTGGCGAGGTCTTCAGCTTCCAACTGGTCACGCCGTTGCCGCCGCCCGTCACTACGTGAGTTGCGCCGTCGGAACCAATGTAATATGCGGGGCCGCACCAGCATCCGCCCATGTTGATGGTTTGCACCACATTGTTCGGACCGCCTTGCGTGTATCCACCCATGTTGTCGCGGTTCAGGAGAAACGCGCGCCCATCCTTGCCGCCGGCAACCGCCAGGTGCGGAATCGGGCCGGTCTGATCGGGCAGAAGCAACAGGCCGCCGGAGCCCACATCGGCGTCACCCCCATCGAGGCTGAAGTAATCGTAGGTGGTGAAGCTGTCCTTCAGCGTGAGCAGGTCGCTGGAAAGGCGCACCATGCTCTCGGGCCGGTTGAACGCCGCCGAGTAGCTGGGAGTATTCGGATCGCTGTTGCCGGTGGAGAAGAAGATGTCGCCATTACTGTCGGCCGCCGGTCCGAAGCCCGACTGCCAAATCGAAGAGAGATAGTAGGTCGACGCAGGCCGCGTCAGCCTGTCCGTAATGTCCCCGGTCATGGGCAGCAAGGTGGTCGCGTTGTAGCGCAGAATGGTGCCGCGCGATTGCCCGGGAACGATGTCGCCGTTGCTGCCGAAGGCCACGTAGATACTGCCATTGGCCTCCAGCAGTGCGGGACGCTGCAACTGATACCGCGATAGGAAGGTCCACAGTGTGCCGTCGGACAGTGTCTCGGAAAACGAGATGGTCGCCGGGGGCACCACATCGCGTCCTGTGGAAAGTGAGATGGCGTGCAGGCGGAAGGCCTCTCCTCCCGAGACGCTATCGTTCACAAAGTACATCAAGCCCGCAGTGCGGTCGATGACCGGCGTACTGAGAATGCCCATCACCGGATAAACGTTGTCGTCGTAATTCTTGTAGCTGTACGGCACGGGAATCCCAAACTGCGTATGCCACAGGATGGCCCCGGTCACGGCGTCGAAGGCGTAAACGCTGTTCGTCTCCGTAACTACGTAGACCACGTCATGCACGCCCTGTCCCTGGATGGTCTGCCCGGAGACGAAGAGGGGCTCGGCGTCGATGCGCCCATCTAACAGAATGACATTCAATATTCCGAAGGTCGACGGTGTCACGTTGGCGGGCGTCAACTGCGTCTCCGCGGAGAACCATCCGCTGCGATTATTGTCGTTGTGATACGTGATCACGTCCTGCGGCGAACTTGGCGCCTGCTTGTCATCAGCGTATAAAGCCAGCGCCGTAACGGCGAGGAACCCGGCTGCCAGGAACGCAAAACGATGACGGCACAACCGCTTGAGCTGCATGGAACACCATCCTCCGCACATCTGAATTGAGCGCAGCAGGCACCGCGCATCAGATTTCTGCTGTGGTGAGTATTACTAAATGTATGTAGCCGGACGTGTCTACTAAGAATTCGTGACCGTTTCTGGAACCTGCTATTTTTTCGGCTGACGCAAGGCAGGTCCCAATGTCGAGTGCCGCATCCCCTCTCGAACTACCGCACAATCACTGCCCTCGGTGCGCGACGGGTTCTGGACCTTGGATACCTCCGATTCGTGCTATAATCAAGGGTGTTCCCGTAGCGGGTAATCTACTTATTTTGCAATGACTTGCGCCCTCTTCGGTGATTTTTCCGAAGGTCGCGCGAGAGGCCCAATCTGTGTCCGCAAACCGGAGCACCACGCGGTTCCACGGCACTCGAAATGTGAGTTGACTGTGCGAAGTTTTAGGAAGGAACGAGCTCGAAGCTAGTAGCTCGAGGCTCGCAGCAAATCATGGCAGACGATCCCAACCAGCAACTCCCGCTCGACAACCTCGGCCCCAGCGCCGGCAACGTGCAGCCCGTCAACATTGAAGACGAGATGCGGCGCTCGTATCTCGACTACTCGATGTCGGTGATCATCGGGCGCGCGCTGCCCGACATTCGCGACGGCCTCAAGCCGGTGCATCGCCGCATTCTGTACGCCATGCACGACATGGGCCTGCTGCACAATCGCAAGCACGTGAAGTGCGCCAAGGTGGTCGGCGAGGTGCTCGGCAAATATCATCCGCACGGCGATACTGCCGTCTACGACGCCATGGTACGCATGGCGCAACCGTTTTCGCTGCGCTATCCGTTGATCGACGGCCAGGGCAACTTCGGCTCAGTCGATGCTGATCCGCCCGCGGCCTATCGGTACACCGAATGCCGCATGACCGAGATCGCGGAAGAGTTGCTGGCCGATATCGACAAGGACACCGTCGACTTCACGCCCAACTTCGACGAGACGACCGTCGAGCCGCTGGTATTACCGACTAAAATTCCGAATCTCATCATCAACGGCTCGGAAGGCATCGCGGTCGGCATGGCGACCAAGATTCCGCCGCACAACCTCACCGAGATCGTCGATGCCGCCATCACGCTGATCAATAATCCCCACGCCACGCTGGCCGACATTCTGAAGCACGTGCAAGGGCCGGACTTCCCCACCGGCGGCTTCATCCACGGGCGCAGCGGCATCATGGAGGCCTACCGCACGGGACGCGGGCGCTTTCTCATGCGCGCCAAGGCGGCCATCGAGCACATGACCAAAGACCGCGACGCCATCATTGTCACCGAGATTCCCTACCAGGTGAATAAGGCAACCCTGATCAAGCGCATTGCCGAGCTAGTGAACAACAAGGTCATCGACGAGATCGGCGACGTGCGCGACGAGAGCAGCGACCGCGGAGGCATGCGCATCGTCATCGAGCTGAAGCGTGGCTCCGAGGCGCAAATTGTGCTCAACCAGCTCTTCAAGCACACGTCCATGCAGGAAAACTTCAGCATGATCTTCCTGGCGGTGGTCAATAACCAGCCCAAAGAAATGGGTCTGGTGCAGGCCCTCCAGCACTTCGTCGATCACCGCATCGACGTGGTGCGGCGCCGCACTGCCTACCTGTTGATGAAGGCGCGGGAGCGCGAGCATCTCCTCGAGGGCTACCAGGTTGCTCTCGATCGCGTGGACGATGTCATCCGCATCATTCGCGGCAGCGAGAACCGCGCCGAGGCGCGCACCAACCTGGTCGAGTACTTCAGCGGCAAGACCGTTGCAGTAGGCGATGGCAAGGGTGGCAAGACCGCGTCGCTGAAGGGTGTCACGCCCGCGCAGCTCACCAAGCCGTTCGACGCGCTGCAAGCCGACGCGATCCTCGAGTTGCAACTGCACCGGCTGACGCGCCTGTCGATCGACGAAATCCTGAAGGAACTAGCCGAAGTACGGGGCCGCATCGCCGATTACGAATCGATTCTCGCCAGCGAGAAGAAGCTGCGCGGCGTCATCGTCAAAGAACTGGAAGAGATCAAGAAGAAGTACGGCGACGCGCGCCGCACCGAGATTCAGGACGAAGCCGCCGAGATCAGCCTGGAAGACCTCATCGCCGACGAGCAGGTTGCGGTCACGGTCAGCCACTCCGGCTACCTGAAACGCACGCCGATTTCGACCTATCGCCAGCAGCGCCGCGGCGGCACCGGCCGCAAGGGCATGAGCACGCGCGAGGAGGACTTTGTCGAGCATCTGTTCGTCGCCTCCACCCACGATTACATCCTGGTGTTCACCAACACCGGCCGCGTGTACTGGCTGAAGGTGTACGAAATTCCCGAGCTCAGCGCCGCCGGCAAGGGTAAGGCCATCGCGAATTTGGTGGCGTTGCAGCCGGGCGAGACGGTGCGCGCGTGGCTCACCATCCGCGATCTGGAAGAAGAGAACCGCTACGTCTTCTTCGCCACACGCAATGGCACGGTGAAGAAGACGCCGCTGAAGGACTTCAGCAACGTGCGCTCCATCGGGATCAACGCCATCGGCATCGACAAAGACGACGAACTGGTGGCCGCCAACTGCACCGATGGCAACCAGATCATCTTCCTCGCCACCCACGATGGGCAGGCAATCCGCTTCGAAGAAGACGACGTGCGGCCGATGGGCCGCCAAGCCTACGGCGTCCGCGGCATGAACCTCGACCGCGGCGACTACATCGTCGGCATGGCGGTGACGCTCAAGCAGCGTAAGCAGGCCAAGGGTGGCGAGGCCGAGCCGAGCCTCATCCTCTCCGTCACCGAACTGGGCTTTGGCAAGCGCACTGACGTGGACGAATACCGCCTGCAAACGCGCGGCGGCAAGGGCGTCATCAACGTTAAGACAACGGCGCGCAATGGCAAGGTCGTCGCCATCATGCTGGTGAACGAGAAGTCGGAGGTGATGGTGATCAGCCAGTTCGGCAAGATCATCCGCATCGACACCAAGACCGTTCGCGAGTCGGGCCGCTCCGCGCAGGGCGTGCGCCTGCTGCATCTGGAGGAAGGCGATCGTCTGGCCGCGGCATCAGTCATCCCGCCGGAAGAGGCCGCCGAGAACGGCAATGGCGAGACGGGGACGCTGGTGCAGTAACTTCGTAACCTGAGAACTTGCGGGTGGCTGTAGATGATCAAGACGTTGTTCCGGAATCGGAGCGGCTGATGGGCGGCCTGTAGTTGAGGCTACCATGGGGGCGGACACGGTTGTAGTAGTCGGTCCAAGGCTGCAGATAGGCGTCCCTTTGCTGGGAGTCGGACCAGTGTTGGGCATACGCCCACTCGCGCAGGGCGGTCTGGATGAAGCGCTCGGCCTTGCCGTTAGTTCTGGGAGTGTAGGGCCGGGTGCGGTGATGCCGGATGTGCATGGTCTGACAAGCCTGGCGGAACTGAGCCGAGCGGTAGCTGGAGCCGTTGTCGGTGAGCAGGGCGCGCACACCGATGCCGTGGGCAGCGAAAAAGTCAACGGCATCCTTGAGAAAGGTGATGGTAGTGGGGGCCTTCTGATCGGGCAGCATCTGGGTGAAGGCGAGGCGGGAGTGATCGTCCACGGCCACATGCAGAGCCAGGAAGCCGGGATGTTTCCGTTTACCGCGCAGGCGTCCATCGCCACGCCGGCTGACGTCTGTAAAGCGCGTCATGCCTTTGATATCCAGGTGCAGCAGGTCGCCGGGCCGGGGATGCTCGTAGCGCTGTAGGGGAGGCGGTGGGTTCAGATCGCGCCAGCGGCTCAGCCGGGCGCGGCGCAGAACGCGGCTGACGGTGGCCGGGCTCAGACCGGTGCGGCGTGCGATCTCGTAGCCGGGCCTGTGTCCCCGGCGAAGAACAACAACCCTTTCTAATAAGGACGAAGGGATCTGTCGCGGGCTACGGTGCGGCCGCGAGCTGCGATCGGCCAGGCCGGCAGCTCCCCACTGCCGATACCGGCCCAGCCATTTGGCTGCCGTCTTGGCACTCACACTGAAACGGGAAGCGGCAGCATTTATCCTTAGGCCCTCGTCGATCACCATACGGGCCAGACGCTCTCGACTCACAGCTGTCCATGGGGCATTCTTGTGATAGTCCATTCGGTCTCCAGAGTTACTAGTTGCTCGTCACAACCAGCTTCTCCGGTTCCGATCGAATGGACAACGTCTTGAAAGATCACAGGTGCCCCACCCAAGCTTTTGCTCGGGTGGGGATTTTTTTTGTAACAATGCTGCCGGCCCCGATTGGTCGATATCCCGGTTTCTCCATAAATTTTCCGTGAAACCTCTTGACAAGCGTTCTCCTCTGACAGTACATAGCTAATACGTTATATAACTTTACGGTTATTTAACGCCGAAAGCCGGCTATGGTCACGCACCAACTACATCCGCTCGACGCCACCTTCTCCGCGCTGGCCGACCCCACGCGCCGGGCGATTCTCGATCGCCTGGCCAAGGGCGAGGCTTCCGTGATGGAGCTGGCCGAGCCGTTTGCGCTCAGCCAGCCCGCCATCTCCAAGCACCTGCGGGTGCTGGAACGTGCAGGACTGATCTCGCGCAGCCGCGACGCGCAGCGGCGGCCCTGCCGCATCGAAGGCCGTGCTCTCGCGGAAGCCAACCGATGGCTGGAGCGCTACCGTCAGACTTGGGAAGCCAACTTCGACCGCCTTGATCGCCTGCTGGAAAAGATGAAATCCAAAGACAAGACCAACACACAGCGAAACAGGAGAAACCCGCGATGACTACGCTTTACAAAATGACCGTCGAAACCCCCAGCGACCGCGAGATCGTTATGACCCGCGTCTTCGACGCTCCCCGGCAGATGCTGTTCGACGCCTTCACCAAACCCGAACTCGTGCCGCAGTGGCTCACCGGCAGGCCGGACCACACCATGCCGATCTGCGAGATCGATCTCAGGGTAGGCGGCGCCTACCGTTACGTCTGGCGCGGCCCTGACGGACAGGAAATGAGCAGCCAGGGCGTCTTCCGTGAAGTCGCGCCGCCGGAGCGCGTCGTCGCGACCGAACGGTTCGAGCCGTCGTGGTATGAGGGTGAGAACGTCAACACCACAAGCTTTGCAGAAAAAGATGGCAAGACCACGGTCACCCTCGCAATTCAATGCGGATCGAAGAAAATTCGCGATGTCATGCTCCAGAGCGGCATGGAGCGCGGCGTGGGCTACAGCTACGATCAATTGGAGAAGCTTCTCGCGTCGAAGACGCAGGCGAAAGCGTCTTGACCTGGTAGAGCGGACCTTCAGGCCCGCGTCCAGTAGCATTGAATTGTCATCCCGAGCGCAGCGGAGCGGAGCGGAGGGATCTGCGGTTCGCCCGTGCGCTCCGCCACAACCGCGGAGCCGCAGGCCGTTCGACTCCGCGTCCGACAAGAAACCGGCGGACGCTCCGCCAGGATGACAACCAAGAAAACGGCCCAACGCAGGCCTGAAGGCCTGCTCTACCTTGCTACGCGCTCTGGGCTTCGGTCCAGAACTTCATCTCGTCCGCCGACGGCCCGTACATACCGGGAATCTCGATCTCGTTCAGCCGCAGGTAAACTCCGAGCTGCGCACGGTGATGGATCAGATGGCTCATCACCATGCCGCGATAGCAGGCCGCCCGCGGCATTGCCATGATGGTGTCGCCCTTGGTGTTCTTCAGGCTCCAGATGACAGGGAATGCCTCGTCCGGCGCGGCCGCCAGCGCCTCGCGTCCGGCCTTCGAATTCTCGTCGAACTTGTCCAGTACCTCTTGGCGCGTCTTCGGCTCGAACGGAACGAAGTGCTCCATGTCGAGCTCCAACACTTCGCGGGTGAAGGTCTCCTTCGCCCAGCCCGGCAGCTCGGCGATATGCCCCGCGAGGCGGTGGAACGGCATCGACTTGGGGTGCGGTTTGTAGTCGGGAATGCCCTCCGGAAGCCGCTCCAGCAGCTTGCGGGTGTTCGCCATCTCCTGGTCGAACTCGGGCAGCAACATGTCACGAATGGCCATAGAAGTCTCCAGCCGCAGTAGCGGCAACCGGGCGAGTATAGCACGAAGAAAAAGCGAAGATGTGAATATTCCCTAACAACTGAACCCGCACTATTTCGCGAGTACGCTGGAATGCGCCAACTCTCGCAGCCACTCGGAGTAGGGCGCCCGTAGCACGCCGCGCTCAGTGATGATGGCCGTGACGTATTCGTGCGGGGTGACATCGAAGGCGGGATTCTCGACCTGCACACCGTCGGGGGCAATCTGCTTACCCGCCATGTGCGTGACCTCGCGCGACGAGCGCTGCTCAATGGGAATCTGGCTGCCGTCGGGCGTGTTCAGGTCGACGGTCGAAAACGGCGCGGCAACGTAGAACGGAATGCCGTGTTCCTTCGCCAGCACCGCGACGGTGTAGGTGCCGATTTTATTGGCAACGTCACCGTTGGCGGCGATGCGGTCGGCGCCCACGATCACTGCACCGATTTTCCCCTGCCGCATGATGGCGCCCGCCATGTTGTCGGAGATGACGGTGGTCGGGATTCCGTCTTTCATCAACTCCCACGCTGTCAGACGCGAGCCCTGAAGAAACGGACGCGTCTCGTCGGCGAAGACGTGCAGCTTCTTACCGGAGTCGACCGCAGCGCGGATCACGCCCAGCGCGGTGCCATAGCCGCAGGTCGCCAGCGCGCCGGCGTTGCAGTGCGTCAGGACGCCCCCGCTCGCCGGAAGAAGACCCGCGCCGTGCTTCCCCATGGCCTCGTTCGCCGCGATGTCTTCGGTCAGCATGCGTTGCGCTTCAGCTACCAGCGCGCTCTTGATGTCGGCGATAGGCCGGGTACGTAGGTCATCGAACTTGCCTTGCATCCGCCGGATCGCCCAGAAGAGATTGACGGCGGTGGGACGGGTCGCCGCCAGTACATCGCAGATGCGGCCGAACTCGCATTGCAGCTCGGCGTGATCTCTGGCCTGCGAATCGCGTGCCCCGAGCGCGACACCCATGGCTGCGGCAACGCCAATAGCGGGCGCGCCGCGCACGATCATAGTGCGGATCGCGTCCGCGACCTCTTCGTAGGTTTTGCAGGTGACGTAGGTCTCTTCCATCGGCAGCTTCGTCTGATCGATGAAGCGCACACCAGAGTCGGTCCATTCCAGGGTCTTGATCATGCTGATCCGGTCAGATTCGATTATGAGTAACTTGAAAGGATGCCAAACAAACTTCGATAAGTGTCATCCTGAGCGGAGGCGCGCTTCTGGTGCGCGGCGTAGTCGAAGGACCGCTAGATTGAAGCCGGTATAGGGGTCCTTCGACTCCGCGTCCGCGCAACTACCCTGACAAGCGCTGCGTTTGCGCTTGGCGGGATAGTTGCACGGACGCTCCGCTCAGGATGACACCAATAAGAATCTATGACGCTGCGAGAGGCGCACCACCTGACTTGTGCTCACGCTGTTTCACGTGCTCGGCGCGAACATCATTCGCCGTGAACAACGCCACAAATGGCGCGGGCGCCGCAGCCTGCTCCACCTTGGCACGGCCGCCGGCCTCCTCCCGTTCCACGAGGCAGAGCACGCCGACGACTTCGAAGCCGTATTCGCGCGCCGTCTCAATCGCCTGCACTGTGGACGCGCCGGTAGTGCAAACATCGTCGACAATCACCACCCGCGCCGGCTTCTCGCGAAAGCCTTCGATGCGCTGTCCCGTGCCGTGCGCCTTCTCCGCCTTGCGCACGAGAAATCCATGGATGGGTCTTCCCTGTTGCGCGCTGATTACCGACGTCGCGACCACAATCGGGTCTGCTCCCATGGTGAGCCCGCCGATGGCGTCCGCCTTCCAGCCTCGCTGCGCGATTTCCTGCCAAACCGTCTCGCCGGTCAGCCTCGCGCCATTAGCGTCGAGGGTCGTCAACCGGCAATCGATGTAGTAGTCGCTGGTGCCGCCGCTGGAGAGCTTGAATTGTCCCAGGCGGAAAGACTTCTCCGCCAGCATAGCCAGAAGCTGCTCGCGTGAGTTCGCCGTCATCTCAGCCCGCCGCCTTTTCCAGGTGACGGAAGTGATCGCTGGCGTACCAGAGCAGCGCGAACAGTGTGAAGTTGTAGCCGCAGTGCATCAGGAATGACGAGGCCACGGAGCTCCAGCGCTGCCGCACCAGCGTGAACACCACACCCACAACAAAGATGCTCAGGATGGGCGCCCAGGCATAACCCAACTGAAAAATGTGGATTCCCGCGAAGCCCAGCGCGGTAAGCAACACCGCCACGATCAATCCCACTTCGCGGCGCAGCCACGGGTAGAGCAATCCGCGGAAGAAAAGCTCCTCCAACAGAGGCGCCAGGGTCATGCCAAAGACGGCCATCAGGTAGGCGTTAGTCCGGTTGTTGAAGAGATCTTCAATCGGCAACGACTTGGGCATGGGCAAGAAGCGCGAGAGCCACTCAACCGCCAGGGCCAGCATGATACCGGAGATAAAAAACACCGCCGCCGAGGCGCCCGGCCAACTCCATTGGATGCCCTGGCCGAACGGCTCGCGCGCCCGCGAGCGTACAAGCACGAACATCGCCAGCAGCACGACCAGATATCCGGCAGCCTGCCCCACCAGGGCTGCGCGAATCACCCGAGGATCGGACGTAAGACCATTGACCGAGACATTGGCGTGAGCAGGGAACACCACTCCGGCGAGCACCGCGACGAAGATCAACACGATCAAGGAAATAAGGCTGAACACCAGAATCGCCAGCACGTCCCAGCCCGACCAGGCGGGAAACGGCTTTGGCGGCGGTGGCGTCGGCGCAATGATTTGGACGATGGGCCCAGGCAGCCCCTGTTCCGGAACGGCGGCGGGCGAAAGCTCCTGCACGCCTTCGGGCAGCGGATTCGGTGGTAGTGACATGGAAGTTTGGTTTCTTCCTTCCCCTCGTCGAAAGCTTGCTGCTTTTCCAGCCGCACGGCTTCACAGGCCGCTGAAAAACTCGAAAAAGCAGATTCCTCGCGAGCTAAAGCTCGCTCGGAATGACACCTTCAAAGGCCCGCCTAAGATGACGCCTTCTTTTTCATGGCGCCGACATCACTTCATGGCGCGCCGACATCGCCAGCTACTGCCCCGCACCTCCACCTTTGCTATTGGACGCTCCCGGCAGCACTTTGGCTAGGATTTGTCCGGTGTACGACTTCTTAACCCTGGCCACCTGCTCCGGCGTGCCCTGGGCGACCACTCGCCCGCCTTCTTCGCCGCCCTCCGGGCCGAGATCAATGATCCAGTCGGCATTGCGAATCACGTCCATGTTGTGCTCGATGATGATGATGCTGTTGCCCAGATCGGTAAGCCGGTGCAGCACCTCCAACAGCTTGCTCACATCATCGAAATGTAGTCCCGTCGTCGGCTCGTCCAGCAGGTAGAGCGTCTTGCCGGTCTGGCGCTTGCTCAGCTCGCGCGCCAGCTTGATGCGCTGCGCCTCGCCGCCCGACAACGTGACCGCCGACTGCCCTAAATGAATATAACCGAGCCCCACATCCACCAGTGTCTGAAGCTTCTGCCTGATCTGCGGAATGTTCTCCAGCACGGGCAGCGCATCGGCGACCGGCATGTCCAGCAGGTCGGCGATGGAGTTGCCCTTGTACTTCACCGCCAGCGTCTCGTGATTGTAGCGCTTGCCGCCGCATACTTCGCATAAGACGTAGACGTCGGGCAGAAAGTTCATCTCGATGCGGCGTTCGCCTTCGCCCTGGCAGGCTTCGCAGCGTCCGCCGGCAACGTTGAACGAGAAGCGCCCGGCCTTGTAGCCGCGCTCGCGCGACTCGGGCAGCATGGCATAGAGGTCGCGAATGGCGGTGAAGACGCCGGTGTAGGTCGCGGGATTCGACCGCGGAGTGCGGCCAATCGGCGACTGGTCGATGCGGATGACTTTGTCGATGAACTCGGTGCCGGTGATCGCCTTGTGCTCGCCGACTTCCTCGCGCGAGCGGTAGAGCGAGTTCGCCAGCGCGCGATACAAGAATATCGTTGACCAGCGTCGATTTGCCCGACCCGCTCACGCCGGTGACGACCGTCATCACGCCGAGCGGGAAGCCGACGTCGATGTTCTTCAGGTTGTTCTCGCGAGCGCCTAGAATCGTGACCGCTTTGCCATTGGGCTGGCGGCGAGCGTGGCGATAGGTGATCTGCTTCTCGCCGGAGATGTACTGGCCGGTGAGTGAGCGCGGCGCAACTTGGATCTCGTCCGGCGTGCCGCTGGCGACGACCTCGCCGCCATGGCGTCCCGCGCCAGGGCCAAGATCGATGACGTGATCGGCGCGACGAATCGTGTCTTCGTCGTGTTCGACGACCAGCACCGTGTTGCCGAGGTCGCGCAGCGACTCCAGCGCGTGCAGCAGGCGATCGTTGTCGCGATGGTGCAGGCCGATGGAGGGCTCATCGAGCACGTAGAGCACGCCACGCAGCTTCGAGCCGATCTGCGTCGCCAGGCGAATGCGCTGGCCTTCGCCGCCGCTCAGCGTGGCCGCCGAGCGCTCCAGCGAGATGTAGCCCAGCCCCACGGCATTCAGGAAGCCGAGGCGTTCGGCGATCTCTTTCAGGATGCGGCCGGCGATCTTCTCTTCCCGCGCGTTGAGCTTGATCTGCGTCGCGGCTTCGAGCGCGCGCGACACCGGCATCGCGGTGAAGTCGGCGATGGACATGCCGTTCACCTTGACCGCAAGGCTTTCCGGGCGCAGCCGTTTGCCGTGGCACGCTGGACAAGTCGTCGCCGACATGTGTTCCAACAGCCATTCGCGGTAACCATCCGACGTGCTCTCCTCCATCGCTTGCCGCAGATACGCGAAGACGCCGAGAAAGCCGCCGCGCTTTTTCTCGCTCGCGTCGGGGCCGTAGAGGATGAGGTTCTGCGTTTTGCGCGGAAGCTGCTCGAACGGCGTCGATAAATCGAAACCGTAAGCTTGAGCCGCAAGTTGCAGAATGCGAATGAGATATTGCGACGCCGAGCCCGGCCCGAGCGCGCCGTCCAGCAGCGGCTTCGACCAGTCGTTGATGACCTTCGCCGGATCAAAATCGTACTTACTGCCGAGTCCGTTGCACTCCGGACACGCGCCATACATGCTGTTGAAAGAAAAGGACCGCGGCTCGAGAACAGGCACATTGGTGCCGCATTCCGGGCAAGCCAGCTTCGAGGAGTAGAGCCGCTCTTCGCCATCAACCACCGCAATCAGCACCAACCCGTTGGCCTCCTGCATCGCGGTTTCGACGGATTTTGCCAGACGACCTTCGATTCCAGGTCGGACGAGTAGCCGATCGACCACCAACTCGATCGTGTGATTTTTTCGCTTGTCCAGTGTAATTTCTTCATCCGCGATATTTCGCAGTTCACCGTCGATTCGCGCGCGAGTGAACCCCCGTTGCACCAAAGAATCGAGTTCTTTCTTGAACTCGCCCTTGCGTCCGCGGACGATCGGCGCGAGTACCATCACGCGCTCTTCCCTCTTCAGCTCCATCGCGCGCTGGACGATTTGCTCGGCCGACTGCCGCGAAATCGGCCTGCCACATTGTGGACAGTGAGGCACGCCCACTGAGGAATACAGCAGGCGCAAATAATCGTAAATCTCGGTGATTGTGCCTACTGTAGAGCGCGGGCTGCGGCTGGTAGTCTTCTGTTCGATGGCGATCGACGGGCTCAGGCCATCGATGCTGTCGACGTCGGGCCGCTCCATCTGGTCGAGGAACTGGCGCGCGTACGCCGAAAGCGTCTCGACGTAGCGGCGCTGGCCTTCGGCGTAGATCGTGTCGAAGGCGAGCGACGACTTACCCGAGCCGCTGAGCCCGGTGATCACGGTCAAGGTGTTACGCGGGATCTCGACGTGAATGTTCTTGAGGTTATGCTGGCGCGCCCCACGCACGCTGATACTGCTGATGGCCATGAAGGATGTGAGCCTGTTTGCCGATGAAGAACGCAACCCGATCCCGTGCCGTTTCTTAAAGTGAACAGCCCTGGAAGGTTCAAAGGCGTGATTGCGCGGTTCTACTCACGTATCTTATTGGTTAATACCGCGGGCAGTCAACGCGGGTTACATTGGAAACATCACAGTGAATGTTCGTCAGAAGCCAGCAACTCTTCGGCGAGCGGAGAGGGTGCCGGGCATGAACCCGAGGAATTCCAGCTGGCACGGACATAAATTTCGTATGACGACTTTCTTGACTTTCCTCCCTGCTGCTTCTCACCATCATTGCGGCGTTTGCTTTTGGAGTCGCCGCGGGCTACTGGGTCATCTGCGGCTTCCTGAATCTATTCAATCCATCGCGCAAGACGAAAACGACCAGCGCTGCGCCCGCGCTCGCTCCCACCGCAACCGGCGACTAGGCTACGGCTCTCGACGTCTACGACCTGCACAATTCAACAGAACCTTCTTCCGTCGCTGCCTGAATTTTCACGTAGCTGTCTGATTGCATCCAATCGCAAGAACATGCGCTACCTGCTGCTCGCGACCGATTACGACGGCACCCTTGCCTCACAGGGCAAGGTTGATGAAGCCACTCTGAAAGCCATCGATGAGCTGAAGAAGTCGGGGCGCAAAGCTGTCATGGTCACAGGACGCGAACTGGAAGATCTGAAGCGCGTCTTTCCGCAGATCGGGATCTTTGATCTTGTGGTCGCGGAAAACGGCGGCCTGCTTTACGACCCGAGCACGAAAGAGACCTGTCCACTCACCGAGCCTCCCAACGAAGAGTTTCTCGCCCGGCTCAAACAGCAAGGCGTTCCCTTCTCCGTCGGGCATGGCATTGTCGCGACCTGGGAGCCGAACCAGAACGCCGTCCTCAAGGTCATCAAAGAGCTCGGCCTCGAGCTCCAACTGAGCTTTAACAAGGGCGCGGTGATGGTGCTGCCTTCGGGCGTCAACAAGAAGACCGGGCTGGATGCGGCGCTGAAGAGGCTGGCGCTGTCCGCGCACAACGTAGTCGGCATCGGCGATGCGGAGAACGATCACGTGTTCCTCTCCGCCTGCGAGTGCGGCGTTGCCGTCGCGAATGCCTTGCCCGCGCTGAAGGAACGCGCCGACATCGTTATGGACCACGACCATGGCGCGGGCGTGGCGGAGCTGATCGGCCATCTGGTGGAAGACGATCTGCGCTCGTTCGACGGCCGCCTCAACCGACACCAGATCCTGCTTGGCTCGCGTGACGGTGATCAACCGGTCAGCATCGCGCCCTATCGCGGCAACTTGCTGGTCGCAGGCCCCTCGGGCGGCGGCAAATCAACCGTGGCCACCGGCGTCATTGAGCGACTGGCGGAGCAGGAGTATCAGTTCTGTCTCATCGATCCCGAAGGCGACTACGAAAACTTCATGGGAGCGTTGCAGTTCGGCACGCCGCAGGCCGCGCCCGAGGTCTCGCACGTGCTCAAGGCGCTAGCGGATCCCCGGCAGAACATCGTGGTCAACATGCTGGGCGTCGCCATGGAGGACCGCCCGCAATTTTTCGCCTCGTTGTTGCCGCAGTTGCTGGACCTGCGCTCTCGCACCGCGCGTCCCCACTGGCTGGTGATCGACGAAGCGCACCACATGCTGCCGTCGTCATGGCAGCCCGCGTCCACCACCGTGCCGCAAAACATGACCGGCATGGTCCTCATCACGGTGCACCCTGAGATGGTCGCGCCAGCGGCGCTGGCGAACGTCGAGGTTGCCGTGGCAGTCGGCAAAAACACCGGGGAAACGCTAGGGGGATTTGCGAAGGCGATCAAGCAGCCAGCGCCATCGGTACCGGAGTCCGACCTCGCTTCCGGTTCGGCGATGGTATGGTTTCGCGGCGAGGGCCGCGACCCATTCGTCATCAAAGTAGCGCCCAGCGAGGCCGAGCATCGCCGCCACATCCGCAAGTATGCCGAGGGGAAGCTCGGCCCGGACCGCAGCTTCTACTTCCGCGGGCCGGAAAACAAACTCAACCTGCGTGCACAAAATCTGGAGATCTTCTCCACATGGCCGACGGCGTTGATGACGATAGCTGGCTCTTCCATCTCCGCCAGGGCGACTACTCGCGCTGGTTCCGCGAGGCCATCAAAGACGACGGCCTGGCTGACGAGGTGGCCGCGGTTGAAAAGGACGAAAGCCTCCCCGCCGAAGAGAGCCGCTCGCGGATCAAAACCGCAATTGCAGGGCGCTACACCGCGGCGGCGTAGGAGCTCCGGGGGAAGCGGCGGAGGGAGCTTCGCAAGCCAAAACATTCTCTGACACGAACCTGCGCACTAGGACGTGGGCAGGACCGCGAGGCTGATGCCTCTGGCAAAGAAGTGTGGCGAGCCTGGCGCCAAGGTTAGCGACTGGCCATCGAAGTTGAAAATGTATAGCCCATGGTTCGGTTCGCAGTCACCGAGCGAGAAACAATCCTGCGTGAGAGCGTACACATGTCCGGCGTTGTCCCAAAGAACTTGCTCGTATCCCGGCGAGCCGGGCACTTGAATGGCGCCGGTCGCGGGCGTCGCGGTTCCGTCCGTTTGCAGCCTGTATATCTGGATGCCATTGCCAGCCACAGCGAGATAGGTGCCGGTTGCATCATAAGCCATCGTGTTCGCACCGACCTGTGGCACGAATCCCGAACCCGGCACTAGCTGTAAGAGGCCGTTCGAGGCGACGGTGTAGTTGCCGAGGATATAACCGCCGGTGCAGCCGATACTGCCGCCCCACACCAGTGTTACGTACCCCTGGGCCGAGGAGGCGACGGTGTAGACTTGGCAGACCTGCTCCTGCCAGTCGGGAAGCGGCGGCGCATAGATGAAACCTGGATTGATCCAAGTCAGGCTGCCATTGATGTTGCGGCTGAAGCTATAAAAGTCGCCTTCCCATCCCGGCGAATACGCGAAGCGATTGTCGGGCGACAAGGTAATGACGCCCGACCACTTGGCCGGCCCGCCGGGAAGCCCTGGACCGCCGACGTAGGAAAGTTGGCCCTGCGCTCCGATGGCCCACGGGAACACGAAACTGTTGCATGACCCGCAACTGACGACCGTGTTGAGCGCCTCTCCGGCGCGATCGGGATTGAGGGCGTAAATCTCCCAGGAGCCACCGAGATTTCCGGGTAAATCGTTGACCCGCGATGTTGCGGTAAGGCTACCGTTCGCGGCAACGTTGTAGGTCTGGATGTACCGGCCATCGTCGCCGAACAGGTGGTTGGAGACGGCGGTCAGGTCGCGGCTGGGGCCGAGGTAGGGCGAGCCGGATATAGTTTGCGTGCTGCCATCCGCTGCCACGACAAAGCCGGTGATGTGGTACTGAGCCGTCGTCGAACTCGGAGTGTCAAACCAGCCGACGTAAACGTAAGCCGAGTTTGCCGGATCGGCAGCGTAGCAGAATGCGGGAAGCACAACCAAAATCGCGAGCAGCAAGCAGGTGAAGCTTCGGGCAGTGGCGATGCGAGTGGCAGGGTCGATTCGACTCATCTGGCACCTCCGTTCAGGGTCTGTGCTGATCTAGAGTGCGCATCTTCGCGGAAGGTTTGCTGCTGCTGGACTTGTTTTGCAGGAATTGCGGCCCAATTCGAGAGTAGAGTTCCCAATATCGAATGCGCTGAGACTTGCAACTCGTAATGCTGCGCTCCGCTAGGGCACGCGTAACTTTTGAACGTTTCATGTGGGTTTGGCCACCCCCGATGTGGCGAATCTCAGCGTTACCTTTGTCGAGTGACCAAGGCTGTTGCGTTATGCATCACGGCCAGAAGTGATTCGAATCACAGATTCTCCCCTCCCCAAGTCCCACACTGAAAATGTACTCACAGGGGTTGCAGTCTGACCTCCGACTAGAGCAATGGTGTAAGCCGCATTCATGCAGTTTCATAACGAACGGGAGAGGTCATGAAGAAAATCATCTTAGCGATTCTGGCGCTTGCATTTGCACTCTTTCTAGCGCTTCCCAATCTGTCCTGGGCGCAGGCGGACGTTTACAAAACCAAGTGCGCCGGCTGCCACGGCGCCGACGGCAACGGTACAGCAGCCGGTCAGAAGATGGGCGCGAAGGCGTTTTCGTCTGCGGACGTGCAGAAGATGTCGACCGCCCAGGTTGTTGATTTCATCGAGAACGGCGGCCCGCAGAAGAAGGCCACCCACGCCTTTGCGGGCAAGGGAGTTGACGCAGCTCAGGCGGCAAGCCTGGCCACTTACGTGAAAGGCTTGAAGTAACTTCACGCTCTGGTTTCGAACCGCTTCGGACCGGATTCTAGCGCCCGGTTCGGAGCGAGCTTCCCGACAGCGTCATCGCCCGGCGGCGCCTCCCCCGCGCCGTTCCCCTGCCGAGAAGCGAGTGCCCCGGCCAACGCAGCCGTCCCGCATGGCCGGGCCGAATGGGCGATCTGGCCGTAACCAGCCCGTCGCGGCGGGAGCTTTTCTGGCGATGGCCCGGGAGAAGCTCATGAGCAAGGGAATTCTCTACGATGCGACCAAGTGCATCGGCTGCAAGCAGTGTGAGCAGGCCTGCGCCACCGAAAACGGCCTGCCGTACGACGACAAAATCGCCGCTGAAGCGGTAACCTCAGCCCACAAGTACACCACCGTCCTCGTCAAAGACGACAAGTTCATGCGCCGCCTGTGCATGCACTGCGAGGATCCGGCGTGCGCCTCGGTCTGCCCCGTCGGCGCACTGAAGAAGACCGCGCTCGGGCCCGTCACCTACGACAAGAGCAAGTGCATGGGATGCCGCTATTGCATGGCGGCGTGCCCCTTCGGCGTACCCAAGTACGAATGGGAGAAGGCGATTCCCGGCGTGCGCAAGTGCATCATGTGCAGCAAGCGGGTCGCCGAAGGCAAGCAGACGGCGTGCGCGGAAATTTGTCCGACCGGCGCAACCCTCTTCGGTGATCGCGATGCCCTGCTGGAAGAAGCCAAGAAGCGCGTGCACGACAATCCCGGCACTTACCTGCACCACATCTTCGGCGAGAGCGAGGTGGGCGGAACGTCGGTGATGCTGCTGTCGTCGGTGGGCTTCAACAACTACGGCTTCCGCGCCGACCTGACCGAGCGCGCGCTGCCTCTTTATACGTATCAGGTGCTGTCGCGCATTCCCGACTTCATCCCGCTCTTCGGCACCATGCTAGGCGGAATTTACTGGATCACGCATCGCCGCGAAGACGTAGCCGCGGCCGAAGCTGACGAGAAAGATCACAAAGGCGGTGCCCGATGACCGTTCCCCGCATGAAGTTCACTTTCTGGAAGGCCGTCTTCCTCGTCATCATGGTGGCCGGCGTCTACTGCACATTTATCCGCTTCTTCCGCGGGCTGGGCGCGTCGACGAACCTGTCCGACCAATTTCCCTGGGGCTTGTGGGTAGGCTTCGACGTGATGTGTGGAGTAATGCTGGCGGCCGGCGGCTTCACTCTGACCGCAGCGGTCGAAATCTTCAATATCAAGCGCTTCCATTCCATTGTGCGGCCGACCATCCTGACTGCATTCCTCGGCTATCTGCTGGTCAGCGCCGCGCTGATGTACGACCTCGGATTGCCGTGGAACATCTGGCATCCGCTCATCATGCGCAACCCGCACTCGGTGATGTTCGAGGTTGCCTACTGCGTGATGTTCTACACCACGGTGCTGGCGCTGGAATTCTCGCCCATCGTGCTGGAGCACTTCCACCTGCACAAGGCGCTGAAGGTCATCCGCAGCGTGATGGTGGTATTCGTCATCCTGGGCGTGCTGCTCTCGACGCTGCACCAGTCTTCGCTGGGCACGCTGTACCTCATCATGCCCAATAAGCTGCATCCGTTCTGGTATAGCCCGCTGCTGCCGGTGTTCTTCTTCCTGTCTGCAATCTCGGTGGGATTGGCGATGACCATCTTCGAGTCGTCGATGAGCTCGAAGTACTTCGGCCGCGAGCTGGAGCTTCCCATCCTTCAGGACCTGGGGCGCGTGCTGGTCGTCGTCCTGGCGCTATACGGAATCCTGAAGTTCGAAGATTTTTATCATCGCGGCATTCTTAGTCTGGTGTTTAGGGCGAGCTACGAGCAACGGTTTTTCTTGTTGGAAATCTTCCTGTCGGTGCTGATACCGCTGGGCATGCTACTGGTACCGAAGATCCGCGAGAGCGCCCAAGGGCTGTATCTTGCCGCGGTGCTCTGCCTGCTCGGATTTGTGACCAATCGGCTGAATGTCACCATCACTGGCGTGGAAAATGCGGTCGGCGGACGCTATGCGCCAAAGTGGACCGAAGTGGTGATCACTGCGATGTTTGTCGCGCTCGGTTTCGCCATCTTCGGATTCGCGGCAAAGTATCTGCCTATCTTCCCCGAGGAGAAGGCGCACCTCCCGGCACTGCGCAAACCGGAAGCGGTCGAAAGTGATTTTGCGGTGCCCGCTCATGCCGGCGACTGACAACTCGAGCCAGGCTCCACGCGCGCAACATAACGCGATCTCCGGGGGGCCTCTTGCGCCGCGTCCTCATTGGTTTCAGCGGCTCAGTCACAGCATCAGCGCGAAGTTGATGATTTCCATTTTCTTCGTGCTGATCATCATCTTCGGTTCCTTCGGATACTTCAGCATTCAGCAACAGCGGCAGCGCCTGGAAGATGCCGCGCTGGTTGCCGCCGAACGGCAGAGCGAAGTGCTGCGCCGCAGCGCATCCCGCTACATGCTGAACAACGATCGCATGGGCCTATACGAATTGCTGCTGAACATGGCAGATCAGCCCGGCATGGTGCGCATCCGCATCATGAACCCGCAGGGCGTGATCAGCTATTCCAGTGCGCCGGCCGAAGTGGGGGGTGCCATCGATAAAAGCGCCGAAGCCTGCTACGGCTGTCATGAGAAGTCCAAGCCGCTGGCCCGGCTGAACCGCTCCGATCGCTTCCGGATTTATCGCGCGGATGGAAGCCGCGTCTTGGGAGTGATCACGCCGATTGAAAACGAGCCTGCATGCTCGAATGCTTCCTGCCACGCGCATCCCGCAGGCACGCAAATACTAGGCGTGCTCGACACCAACATCTCGTTGGCGAAAGTCGACCAGGGACTGGCGCACGAAACGCGCGAGATGACCGCCGCCACGGTTGTGGCCTTGATCGCGGTGGTATTCCTGAGCGGGCTGTTCATCTGGATTGTGGTGCGCAATCCCCTGCGCGAGCTGAAGGCCGGCACCGAGCGAATTGCCAGTGGCGACCTTGGTCATCAGATCTCCGGTGCACTCACAGGACGAAGCCGGCGAGCTGGCGCAATCGTTCAACGCTATGAGCAATCGGCTGCAAGTCGCGCAGGCGGAAATCACGGCTTGGGCGCACACGCTGGAAGAACGCGTGGACGAGAAAACGCGCGAGCTGAAGCAGGCGCACCAGCGCATGCTGCACGTCGAAAAAATGGCGACCATCGGCAAGATGGCTGCGGTGGTGGCGCACGAGATCAACAACCCGCTCTCGGGGATTTTGACCTACTCGCGGCTGGTGAAGCGCTGGATCGAGAAGAACACGCAGGCGTCGCCCAAGCAGGAAGAGATGCGAAGCTCGCTCGACCTCGTCGCCAGCGAAAGCAAGCGTTGCGGCGAGCTGGTGAAAAACCTCCTGAGCTTCTCGCGCGTCTCGCCGATCAACCTGACGTGGTGCGATCTCAACCAGGTCATCGACCGCTGCGTGCGGCTGGTGCAGCACAAGCTCGACATGGCAGGTATCCAGCTCAACCTTGATTTGGCGGCAGAGCTGCCGCCGGCGCACTGCGATCCGGCGCAGATTGAGCAGGTGGTGCTCGCTATGGTGATCAATGCGATTGACGCCATGCCGCAGGAAGGCAATCTCTGGATCAGCACGCGGGCAACCGACGACGCGATGGAGCTGGTGATTCGCGACGATGGCGTCGGCATCCCCGAGGAGCACCTGGCCCACATCTTCGAACCGTTCTACACGACGAAGGAGTCGGGCGGCTCGGGGCTGGGCCTGGCCATCAGCCAGAACATTGTGGAACGCCATGGCGGGAACATCAGCGTGCGCTCCGTAGTTGGAGAAGGCACGACTTTCAAGATCGTATTGCCAATTGACAGCCGGGCGCCCATGGAAGTGGCGAGTGGGCTTCAAATTTCGAGTCGTGCGGAAGCGTCGAACGAGGTGGAAGCGCCGAGCTTTAGCTCGGCGAAATGAGGGATTAATTTAATCCGGGCTTCAGCCCGAGGTGGAAGCGCCGGGCTCCAGCCCGGCGAAATGGAAGAACAGAAACGGGGCTTTAGCCCCGGGGAGTCAAGGATGCGACTAGCTCCGCAAGAAATCCGAACGTTCTTCGTCACCGCCGTAACCTGGCGCCGGCGTTCTTTATTTCACGCAGAGCCCAGGGCACGCCTATTCCTCGACACACTCGCCCGCTATCGCGATCAAGGCCGCTTTCAAGTCCACGAGTTCGTTCTTACGCCCGATCACTTTCACCTGCTCCTCACACCCGCAGCGGAGGTTTCCTTGGAGAAGGCGATTCAACTCATCAAGGGCGGTTTTTCTTTCCGGGTAAAACGTGAGCTGAGCTCTAGTCTCGACGTTTGGCAGGAGGGATTTACCGAGCACCGCGTAAAGGGGCCTGGGGACTTCGAGCATCATGCGATTTCTATCCGCGAAAACCCGGTCCGCGCGCGATTGGCCGAGAACGCGGAGGGATATGAGTATGGTTCGGCCAGGGGCGGCGTGCAGATTGACCCTCCGCCGCCGTGGCTAAAGCCACGAAACAAAGATAGGGAGCCTGAATTCGCCGGGCTAAAGCCCGGCGCTTCCACCGCGGGCTGAAGTCCGGCGATCCACCCCGATTGCAGGGCTAAAGGCGAGGTCGATTGCGGAGCTAAAGGTGAGGTAGAGATATGACGGAAGGCAGATTGTTGATCGTAGACGACGAGCTCAGCGTGCGGGATTCGCTGGCCAAATGGTTCGCCGAAGAAGGCTACGAGGTCACCGCGGCCGAGAGCGCCAACGAGGCGCTGACGCGCGTGGCCCAGCAGACATTCGACGTGGCGCTGGTCGACATCAAGATGCGCGGGACCGACGGCATCGAGCTCCAACGCCGGCTGCACGAGATCTATCCCGACATGCTGGTCATCATCATGACCGGCTATGCATCGGTGGAGACCGCGGTCGCGGCGCTGAAGAACGGCGCTTACGACTATGTGAACAAGCCGCTCGACCCGGACGAGATCGCGCACCTCGTCGCCAAGGCCGTGTCGCATCGCCGCACCCAGCAGGAGAACGTGCGGCTAAAGGAGACGGTGGCGGAGATTGCGCGGCCGTCGGACATCATCGGCCAAAGCGCGGCGATGAAACACATCTTCGACGCCATTGAAACCGTCGCTCCCACCGACGCAACCGTCCTGGTGACAGGCGAGAGCGGCACGGGCAAAGAACTGGTGGCGCGGGCGGTTCATGCAGGCAGCGCCCGGCGCTTTCATCCGCTGGTGGTGATTCACTGCGGCGCCTTGACCGAAACTCTGCTGGAGAGCGAGCTGTTCGGCCACGAGAAAGGCGCCTTCACTGGCGCGCAATATCGCAAAAAGGGCAAATTCGAAATTGCCGAAGGCGGGACGGTGTTCCTCGATGAGATCGGAGACATCAGCCTGAAGACGCAGACCGACCTGCTGCGCGTGCTGCAAGAGCGCGAGATCGTGCGCGTCGGCGGCAATCAGACCATCAAGGTAGATTTCCGCATCGTGGCCGCGACCAACAAGAACCTCGATCAGCTAATCGAAGAGGGCAGGTTCCGTCCCGACCTGTACTATCGTCTGAACGTCTTCCACATCGAGCTGCCGCCCTTGCGCGAGCGGCGTGACGACATCCCCGCGCTGGTCGACCACTTCATCCGCAAGTTCTCCAGCGAAATGAACAAGCGCATCACGCGCATCTCGCCCGCCGCGATGAACGCGTTACAGCAATACAACTGGCCGGGCAACGTGCGCGAACTGGAAAACGCGGTCGAGCGCGCGATGGTCGTCGCGCAGGAGCCGGAGCTGCGCGAAGCGGACTTCACCCTGAAAACGAAGAACGGCGCGGTACCAGATGGCGGCGGCGCGCGCAGTCTGGAAGATATCGAGCGGGCGCATATTCTGCGCGTACTCGATGAATGCGGCGGTCACCAGACACGGACGGCCGAAGTGTTGGGAATCGACCGGGTAACGCTGCACCATAAGTTGAAGAAGTATGGGTGGAACAGGAAAGAGAAAGAATTAGCAACTAGCAACTAGCTGCGAGCTTCGTGCTGTGAGCTTCGTGCTGTGAGCTTCGTGCTGTGAGCTTCGTGCTGTGAGCTTCGTGCCGCGAGCTTCGAGCTAGAAGCATAAGCAGTTGGCTGGCAGGTGGTGGCTAGTGGCTTGTGGCTCGTGGCTACTGACTCGTGGCTCTCAGCTAGCTGCTGGCGAGATCAATGAAGGATTTTAGAAAACTTAGCGTTTGGGAAAAGGCGCATGCGCTCGCCCTCGCGACATACCGAGCGACCGCATCGTTTCCACGTGAAGAACTCTACGGCATCACAAGCCAAATGCGCCGCGCGAGCACGTCGGTCGCAGCAAATATTGTTGAAGGATACGGTCGAGGGGGAGACGGTGACTTTCATCGTTTTCTAAATACTGCTGGTGGTTCCGTTGTCGAATTGGAATACTTTCTATTGCTGGCACACGATTTACAGATGCTGTCCTCGCCTTCCTATAACCACCTACAAAAACAGATCATTGAGGTGCAGCGGATGCTTTCCGGCCTGCTGCGCGCCGTTGCAAGGACACGAACCAAAACTTCTAGCGGGAGCTCCGGTTTCGAAGCTGGCGGCTCGTAGCTCGCAGCTATGAAGCACCTCCACTTACTTCCGATCGGCTCGCCTGACGATCAACTCCTCGCCTGGCTGGCACAGGTACTGGGCGAGAAGTTCCAGGTGCAAGCGGAGATTCTTGCGACACCCGTTGACCCCGCGTTCGCCCTCCACCTCGAACGCCAGCAATACCATTCCTCCGAAATCCTGGGTGCCATGCAGCGCCACATCAAAGGCAGCACCTGGCGGCTGCTGGGCGTAACGTCCCTCGACCTCTACATTCCGATTCTCACGTTTGTATTCGGCGAGGCGCAGTTAGGCGGGACATCGGCGATTGTGTCCTATCGCCGGCTGCAGCAGGAATTTTACGGGCTGCCCGCAGACCGCGACTTGCTGGCGAACCGCCTGTTGGTGGAGTCGGTGCACGAGCTGGGACACACGCTGCGGCTGACCCACTGCCACGATTATCAGTGCGCCATGGCGCCGTCGCACGCGGTGGAGTGGATCGATATCAAGGACAGCGGCTTCTGCCAAGACTGCCTCGCCCGAGCGCTGCAGGTAGTCTAGTGAATGCGCCGCTGCCGCGGCTCAGTCCATTTTCACACTCTCAGCCGGCGTTAACGCGCCGGGCTCACACCATCCCGCCGCTGCGCGGCGGTTGCAATTATGAGTGTCCATTCCGGCGCGCAAGGTCGTTTCCGGTGCGATGGAGCCTCTAGGGGCCAAGACACGTCTTACTTTCTGACGGGCTTGGGCTCGTCGCTCCACGTCCAGCTAAAGAGATGGCCCTGATGTTCTGCCACCATTGCCGTGATGGCCATCACGCCCATCACCAGGAAAATCGCGAAGAACACAACTGCAATTACCAATACCGGCATGGGTACACCTCTGCCAGCATTGTGCTTCGCGGCCGAACACGCGTCCGTGACGGCAATCACAGGTCGCCGTGAGGCCGTGCCGGAGATAGACGAGGGCGGGCAGTTCGCGCCAACGCAAAACCCGCCGCGTGTCTAATCGAACGTCGCGATCTCCGCGTCCAAGCCGGCCAAGGTACGGCGCAGCAGCTCGGAATACCGCTCGTTCGGATTGCTCTCCAGTTGCTGCACGATGCGACGGCGCGAGAGCATCATGTCGCGCTTCTTCAGCAGCGCCTGCCGCTCTTCCGCGGAAGGCTGCTGCTCGGCAGCGGGTAAAGGTTCTGAGTTGGATTCTTCGATTTGAGCTTCGATGGACTTGCTTTCCCAACCACGGGCCATATGTTGATTATAAAACCGCGCACATGCCGTGACTGCTAATTCCAACTGCCGAGTGACAAAAAATTCACCACGGAAGCACTGAATTCACGGAACCCGAATTTTAGAAAATTCCGTGTATTCCGTGCTTCCGTGGTGAACAAACCCGCTTTACTGCGCCGGATGCGCGAACCACGCCGATGACCGCTAGTCCAATTTGGGAACGGCTGAGGTCCAACGGTGACGTGAATCACCGACACCGCGTGTCACTACCTTTCACAGTAATCATGGATATTGCTCGACATGCGCATCCTCGTGGTTGAAGACGACGGCCCCCTGGCCAGCTTCGTCCGCAAAGGGCTGGAGGCCGAGCATTACGCCGTCGATTGGGCACCCGACGGCGAACAGGCGCGGCAGATGGCGCTGGAGAGCGACTACGACCTGATGGTCCTCGACCTGAACCTGCCCAAACTCGACGGCATCTCGGTACTGAATTCGGTACGGCCGAAGAAGCCGTCGCTTCCCGTGCTGGTGCTCACGGCGCGCAGCCGCATCGAAGATCGCGTGCAGTCGCTCGACTGCGGCGCCGACGATTGCCTCATCAAGCCGTTCTCGTTTACTGAGCTGGCGGCGCGCGTGCGAGCGCTGTTGCGCCGCGGGCCGCGTACCGTCGAAACCGTGCTGCGCGTGGCCGACCTGGAGCTCGATCGCGTGGCCCGACGGGTGGAACGCGCGGGCAAGCGCGTCGAGCTCACCTCGAAGGAGTTCGCATTGCTGGAGTACCTGATGCGCAACTCCGGGCGGCGCGTCACCCGCGCCATGATCGTCGAACACGTGTGGAACCTGTCATTCGACACCAGCACCAATATCGTTGACGTCTACGTTGCGGCAACTAACCTGACCAATGCCGAACAGGTCCGCAATGCCACGGTCCAGGCCGCCGCGAGCATGAACGGATTAAGCCTGATGGATTATCTCTCCACTACAACCGCGTAGGCGCCCTTGTTGGGTAATATAGAGCGCGCCCATGACCGCCGATGAAGTAAAGACGCTACTGCAACTGGAACCTCTCCCGGTGGAAGGCGGCTTCTTCCGCGAAACTTACCGCTCGCGATCCCAGCTATCGGAAGCTTGCCTGCCCGGCGGCTTTCAGGAGTCCCGCTCGCTGGCCACGGCCATCTATTACCTCATTACGCCCGAGTGTTTCTCGGCGCTGCATTGCGTTCGGGGCACGGAGATCTTCCACTTCTACTGCGGCGATCCTGTAATTATGCTGCAACTGCTGCCGGACGGAACCTCGCGCACGATCACGCTCGGTGTCGATCTCATGAACGGCCAGCAGCCGCAGGTAATTGTCGACGGCGGAATTTGGCAGGGATGCCGGCTCGTGCCCGAAGGAAGCTGGGGGCTGCTGGGCACAACCATGTCTCCGGGTTTCGATCCCAACGACTACGTAGCAGGCGAGCGCGAAACGCTTCTTGCGCAGTATCCGGGCGCAGCGGCTGAGATTCGGCACTACACCCGTTGATGGCTTCGGAAGCCGCGCCGCTTCTCACTTCTTGCGAGTTGATTTAGCTGCTTTTTTCGTGGACTTGCGACCGGCAGCCTTGGACTGCGCCTTCGCTGCGGCGCGTCGCACCGGGGCCGCAGGCTCTTCCACCTTCTCTTCCGCCGCTCTTCTCTCCAGAGCTTTCGTGACGACGTAGCCCATCTCGGCGATCGGGGCGGGCTTGCCGGTCCAAATTTCGAACTGGCGCGCGCCCTGCTGCACAAACATTTCGAGGCCGGGTATCACCTGTATGTCTTTCGCCCGCGCCATCTTGAGCAGCGGAGTCTCGGCAGGGGTATAGACCAGGTCGAAGACATACTTGGTATTCAGCTCATCCTCGTTCAGGGGCGACTGCTTGCTGCCGTTCATGCCCACGGGTGTCGCATTGATAATGACGTCGAATTGCTGCTTGGCGACATCGGCGCGTTTCAGATACTTCGCCTTCACCTGGCGCGCAAGCGCCTGCGCCTTCTCCGGCGTGCGATTGGTTATGAAAACTTCGGCGCCCTTGGCCTTCAGGCCGAACGCTCCCGCACGCGCCACGCCGCCGGCGCCGACGATCAGAACGCGCGCGCCCGCAAGGTGCATCCGCTGCTCCAGCGGGACCACGATTCCGGCAACGTCGGTATTGAAGCCATAGAGTTGCCCGCCCGCACCTCGCACCACGGTATTGCAGGCGCCGACCTGCTTGGTAAGCGCGTCAGAGTTTTCCAGCACTTCCAGGATCTGCTGCTTGTATGGCATGGTCACGCTGAGGCCGCGTATGGGGATCTCCTGTACGCACGCCAGCAGGTCCTTCAAGCTCTTGGCGTGCAGGGCAAGATAGACCGCGTTTACCGTCTCGCGCCGGAAGGCAGCATTCATCATGACCGGCGACAGCGAATGCTCCAGCGGGTCGCCCGCCACGCCGTAGACCTGTGTCGCCTGGTCGACCATGTCGATGCGATACACATCACGCAGCTCGCCGGCAGGTACCTGGCCGAGGGCCGTTTCCTCGCCTCGAACCGCCGATGCGAAAGTAAAAACGCTGCCCGCCCGGACGCCCAACACCCGGCTGATAATCCCCTGCTCGCCCATGCACAGGCCCACCATCTCATGGCTGCCGGAATGGGCCTCCAGGAACTTCATCATCACTACGTTGTCATGCAGGTTGGTTGCTGTCGACACGATCTTGTAGAAGTCGGCGGGGAAATGCTTCATCGCTTCCAGTTGCTCGTTAAGCTTCTTGGTGGCACGAAAGTCGTGATAGGAAACGATGAGCCCGATCCGATCATAAAGATCTTTCAGATCAACGGCTTTCAGAGCTTCGGCACTCTGGAGTTCGAGGTCGGCCAACTGGAAGCCGCACTCGGCAGCCTTGCGCAGGATGGCTACCTGGGCCGCCACCGTGCCCTTGAACTTGCCTCCGTTGGCGGCGCGCCGGCAGGTGGCAATAAAGGTGGCTTCCGGGTGGAGTTCCAAGAAGTTCTTCAGTTTGGGGAGTGCGGCCGGAGGCTGCGAGAGATAGTCTAACCTTAGCTCTATCAGTTGGTTATCGCGCACCAAGGACTCGGCACGTTCGATCATGGTGGCGGCGTCGCCGCCAACCACCGCTATGCAAACCCGGGGCAGCCGGAAACGACGAATTCGAGATGAGTAAGCACTGGCAGACTCGCGCATGTAGCTGCCCGATGGTACCGATGCACAAGGAAAGTTGCAACATCTCTGTTACAAAAATCGGTATCGCGCGCCGGTAAGTGCTTGGAAGAACACGAATCAGGGGCGGCAACATCTGTATAAGCTTTACTTCACTTCCGTCACGAGAGGTTTGGCCTTGGCCTCAGTTCTCGTTTTGCCGTGCGACTTCTTCGTGCTCGCAGTGGGCGCATCGGCGTCAACCTCGACTTCGTTCTTCACGCGCTTCACTCCTATTATTTCCGAGGCCAGGCTTTCGGCATGGAGTGCCTCCCACTGCGAGGAACTCCGGCCCACCAGCGTTACCACGCCTTTTTCTACATTGGCTTGAATCGTGCTTTCCTTCAGCATCGCAAGCTTTTGTTCAATATCCCTCTGGATGTCGGAATCCCGTACTACTGTCGGTGCCATGCCGGCCGCTACGGTCGACCGAAGCTTGCTTACGCTCACCCCGCTCAGGCGATACCCATAGCCCAGCACCACAATGAGGAGCACAACACCTGCCGCCGCCCCAATCCCCATTACCAGCTTCTTGCGCGGAATGCCTGTGTCCAGGAGCTGAAAGTCATCGCCTGCTGTGTTCCGCTGGAGTAGGTTCTTCAATCTTTCGAACTCCACCTCCGCCGGTTCTTGGGCGTTAGCGGCTGCCGGGACGGCGGCCTCGTCCGAGCGGCTTTGCACCGCCACCTGCGCTCCACTTGTCGCAGGTGCGTCTGTAGCCGCATGGCTCTGCTCGACAACTTTGCGCTTGCTTGGCCTCGCAGCAGGAGGAGCCGGCTCTGCAATCGGCCGAAGCGGTGACCCGTCGAACGGACAAACCTGAAACTGAAGTGGGAAAGTACCGCCGCAATCGCAGATCTTCACATGCGGCGACGACGCGATGGTTTCGATAAGAGCTTCGTCGTTAGCCGTGGCAGTAACAGCGTTCGTGCCGTGCGTTGCAGTTTCCGAAATGGCTGACGGCTCCAGGTCTGCTACTGCTGAAGCTGGTCCGCCGCCATAGCTGGGCGACACGGATGAATCGTAAGTTGCCGTGTGGCTTATCTTGTAGAACTCCGCCGGTGTTTTTTGGGCCTGGTGCGGGGCCTGAGTGCCGTCGCCGGGAAGTAACTGAGGCCAATCCGGCGGATGCGCTTCTGAGGCGGAGGCGAGATCCGCATGATCCGCAGGCAAACTCGCGCGCGCTGGACCGTCCAAACGCGACGGACTAGGTCTCCAATAGCCTTCTTCCATCTCGCCGGCAAAGCGCTCCAGAGCGGGGAAGCTCCGGCGCAGTTCGGCGAGCGTGGCCGCATCTTCCGCATCCAGCAGCCCGCAAGCCCAACGCAGCCAACCGTGCGCCTCCGGCCCGGGAAGCTCCTTGACGTTCTCTGCCATGGCAGCTTCTGAGCGGAGTTCCTGGAGCGCTTCGAGGCGCAGCGCATTGAGGGCAGCAGCGCGAGTATCAAAACGGTGCTTGATGGATCCGCCTTCCAACTCGGTAGCAAGCACGAGCAGCTTGTCGCGCCGTTGTTGATTGCGCCTTGCCCTATTAGCGATTTCAATTTCCAGTTCCTGGACCAACTGCCCCAAGGCTTTTCGATCGCTCCAGCGGGCAGCCGGGCGCTCCGCCCCCAGCATGTCGCGCAACCTCGCCGCATGCTGACGAGCATCGGCGAGGCTACGAATCAGCCGGTCGTCATTCACATCCAGGGCGGCCCCTAAACATTCGATGTGGGCGTACACGTTCTTAAGGCTGTCATCCAGTTCTTCCAAAGCAGACGAGAAGGGAGACGACATACAACCTCCTTGCATTCTTTCCTGCCCGGCGCCGGCGTGCAAGACACTTACACGACCGGCGGCTGCCGGAGATCAGGACGGCCAGAGGGAGTTCGCCCTTCGTCAGGCGCAGGGTCCTCCCGAAAGCGGTTCTGCTGTTGTATGCCTCATTCTCGCAAGGAGAGCAGCGCTGGTGAGAACCAGGAACCAGAGTTCCGTTACGGCAGTAACACGCCTGAATCCGCATATTGCGTTACTGGTCACTGCGGCAACGTGCTGCCCGGTCCCATCCGACGCAGCCGATATGCCTGAATTTGGCGGAAGCGGGTGCGAGTCCCGATCCAGTAATTCTATTGAAGAGGGCGTTACCGACTGATGCGCAGGAATGAGTTTCGCCGTCGGGAGGCAACCCTACGCATCGGGCAAAGCGTCGCGGGTTCGGAGAGGTCCCAATTGGTCAGCAGAGCGAGCTGTTCGATATCTGCGTGAGCAGCCATTTGGGCCTCAAATACGAGATCCTGCGAGTGGTAGATTTCCATCGCCGCCACGGCCGTGCGGTGCGAGCCCTTCGGCCGTTGAGCGTCTTGCCGAGACATTGCAAAATGTCGCGGCGAGAATGCCGGCGGCCCTCCTTGCAGACGTATAATATCGGACACCTTGCCGGTTATCGCGGCGTTTTGCTTAGACGTGTACTCTCTGATTTCAGTTGATCAAGCCATAACTCGGAAAACACGGGACCATATCGCCTTCGCGGCCGACGCGAACGGCGATGCAAGGGAAACGAAATGGCAGATCTGTCGAAGACGGCCTGCTTGCGGCAAGGCCCAAGATCGATATGCCTTGCTTCAGCCTTCGCGTTACTCCTCCTTTCGTTCGCCGTAGCTGATCTCGCACCACCGGCGTACTCACAACAGGGTCCAGCATCCGGCGCTATTCGTGTTGCGGTCGTCGGTCCCAACGGCGACCTTCTGCACACCCAAGCCGTGGTTAAGCTCTCCAACAAAACTCAGCACAGCTCAAGTTGGCAGACCACCGGCCTGGCCTCGGACACCACCTTTCATGACCTCTGGCGGGGAGAGTACGAGATCGAGGTCAGCGCTGTCGGCTACTTGAGTGCCCACAAAAACGTCGAGCTTGCCAGCGAAGCCGGCCCGGTCGAAGTGAAAATCGCGGTCGAGCGCGACCCCTCGGCAGTAGACATCCGCAGCAGCGATGCAACGATGTCGCGGAGAGCCCGCGAGACGATGAACCGAGGCGTAAAGGAGCTGGAGTCGGGGAACCTCAAATCGGCAGAGAAGCTGCTGAACGATGCCGCCGCCTTGGCCCCGAACAATGCCAGCCTGAAGTTTCTCCTCGGCTACATCGCGATGAGAAACGACGCGCCGGAACAGGCGCAAACCTATCTGACCCAAGCGACGACGCTTGACCCGAACTTCGGCCGCGCCTTGACGCTGCTGGGGAGGATGCAGCTCGGGACCGCGCAGTATGCCGGCGCGGCCAACACCTTGCAACGAGCGGTTGCTGCCGATCCCGGCAACTGGGTGGCGCACGACCTGTTGGCCCACGCCTACCTCCAGCAGCAGCAGTGGGAAGAAGCGCGGCAGCAGGCGGAGCTTGCCATCGCCAAGGGCGGCAAGGATGGGAGCCTCGCGCAATTTCCCTTGGGCATAGCTCTAGCGCAGATGGGCAAGGACGCAGAGGCCGGGGCCGCGTTGCGGTCGTTTCTGCAATCGCAGCCGCTCAGTTCAGCCGCGCCGGAAGCGCAACGTTGGCTGGCCGCGCTGCACCAGCCCGCACCGGATGTATTGGTCGATCCCATGATGGAATTGGACGCGCCCGTGACCCGCGCCACTCCACCGCCGGTCATCATGCCGCCTCTGGTCAGCGCCAAGGCGCTGGCGACGCCGTGGCAGCCTCCGGGCGTGGACGAAAGCCGGCCGCCGGTTGCCGCCGGAACCAACTGTCCCTTGCAACAGGTGCTCGAACAAGCCGGCCAGCGCACGGAAGAATTCGTACTTGATGCCGGTAAATTTGCTGCCATCGAAACCGTTGCCGATGAACGGCTCGACGAAATGGGCAACGTCGGCAGCCGGGACGTCCATAAATTCGATTACACCGCCGCCCTTTCCCAGGTACATGACGACGTGGTCCAGGTTGACGAATATCGCACGCAACGCTACGACCTCGATGTGGCCCAGGATACCTTCGTCGACAACGGTTTCGCTGCCCTCACTCTGGTATTCCATCCCGCCATGCGCGACGCCTTCCAGATGGAGTGTGAAGGACTGGGTAGTTGGGCTGGGCAAGCCACCTGGCTGGTCCACTTCCAGCAGCGCAGCGATCGTCCCAGCCACATACAATTGTTCCGGGTGGGATCGAGTACCTATCCGGTCTCGCTCAAGGGGCGGGCCTGGATATCGGCGGAGAGCTTTCAAATTGTCCGTATCGAGTCGGAGTTGCTATCTCCGGTGCCGCAAATACAGCTATCGGCCGAGCACGATGTCGCGGAGTATGCGCCGGTAAACTTCCCCAACCATCACCTCGAGCTGTGGTTGCCCAAGACGGTGCAAATCTATCTTGCTTTCCGTGGCCACCGCTATCACCGCACACATTCGTTCAACGACTACATGCTGTTCTCCGTCGATACCCAACAGGAAGTGCGCGAAGCCAAAGACCGTCCCGGCGCCCCAGCCTATTCCAAGCCACAGGCGCAACGGGTGTCGCCGAACTAGCTGGGCCGGTGGTTCACCCAACCTGCAAGATGCTTGCCGGGTGGCAATCCCTTCCGCATCCTGGCGATTACATAGAATGATAGGGACCATACTTTGAAAGCGCCCGCCACACAGGCGAGATCGGGGACTGCACGGTGATCGTTGCCGGGGTGATGAGCGGGACATCTGCCGACGGTGTTGACGTTTCGCTTGCCGACATTCAAGGCCGGGGATTCCGCTCACGGCTGAAGCTAGTAGCTCATCACAATGTGCCGTATCCCCGAGAAGTCCGTCGTGCCGTCCTTTCGGCAATGAACGCCAAATCGGCGAGCGTCGCCGGCCTCTCCCGCCTCAACTTTCTTCTGGGCGGATTGTACGCAGAGGCGGTCCTCGCGGCGCAAGAACGCGCGCGTGTGCAGTGCGAACTCATCGGCTGCCACGGGCAGACGATTTACCACCAGGGAAATCCCGAGCCGTTCCTGGGCCGGCCCACGGCCTGCACCTGGCAAACCGGCGAGGCGTCGATCATTGCCGCGAAGGTGGGCGTTCCGGTTGTTTCCGATTTTCGTCCGGCCGACATGGCAGCCGGTGGTCAGGGCGCGCCGCTGGTTCCCTTTCTCGATTACGTTCTCTACCGCCATTCTCGGTACGGGCGAATTGTTCAGAACCTCGGCGGGATCGCAAATCTGACGGCCATCCCTCCCGGCGCGCGGCCCGAGCGGGTGATCGCGTTCGACACCGGACCGGGAAACATGGTCATCGATGCCCTGACGGAACATTTCTTCGGCCAGCCCTATGATCGCAACGGACGGCTTGCGGCGCGCGGACGGCCCCTCGAAAACGTTCTGCATGAGCTACTGCGGCATCCCTTCTTCCGGCGAAATCCGCCCAAGACCTCGGGACGGGAGCAGTTCGGCGGCGAGTTCGCCCGCAACTTTCGTAAACTTTGTGGCCGCGCGAGTAAGGAAGACATACTGGCCACGGCAACGGCATTGACGGCGCAATCGATCGCGACAGCCGTGCGGAGCTTCGTCATTCCGGCGCCGGGCACGAAGGACAAAGCGAGTTATCGCGAATTCGTGGTCTCCGGCGGAGGAACGAAGAACGCTACTTTGATGAAAATGCTATCCGCAGAGCTTGCCCCGATGAACTTGCAGGTGCGCACGACGGACCAATTGGGGCTGCCATCCCAGGCCAAGGAATCTGTTGCGTTTGCTCTTCTTGCTTACCAAACCTGGCAGCGCCTGCCGGCAAACATCCCTTCTGCCACGGGGGCAAAACGGCCCGCCATTCTCGGAAAGGTCAGCTATGCATAGGTCCTGTCAGACGGCAGCACGACACCAAAATTGGCGGAAGCGTGTGCGAGTCGAATCCGCCATGAAACCGCAAACAAAGAACTTAACAGAGCACAGTTGGCAAAATTGGCATTTGTAAGTCACTGATAAGCAAGCAACTGATTTCCGAAATCAGTTTTCAGTTCGGGCGTTGCGCGAGCAATCGCTTGCGCTAGACCATCCCTGCAGCCGCGCGGACAAGGGACTTCCCGTCACCCAACGGATATTGCGCGTCGTCAAAGGAATATCCGTTACCCGAAGGATCGGTCATCTGCCCGCCGCGCGACATTCCGCTCTGGTCACACAGCACCTCCTTACCGTCGAGATACAGCCCCGGGCAGGCCATAGCGCGCCGCATTGCCGACGCGCGCCACGTAGTGCCCGACCTGGGCGACGACCAGATCGAGCGCAACGTTCTGCTGCGCGTACGTGTTGAGGTAGGCGATGACGCCGCCGATTCGCGAGCGGCCGTTCACCACGTTCCATGGGCTCGCGGCCTGCTTCACCGCAATGCCGATCGCCGGCGAATGCTGCCCCTGCAGCTTCTGCGCGATACCTCCCAGCAGTATCGAGAAGCCGGTCGAGGCAATCGCGCCGTAGAGCGCCATCATCGCGGCGGCGCCCATCGGGCCGCGATAGATCATAAGCGCGATGCCAGCGACCAGCATCGCGGAGCCGACGATGATTCTTGCCATGCGAGGAGAAGGCGATATCGCGGAGATATCGCAGCGAGGTCAGAGCGATGTCAGGAAGGGTCTATGCAGCAACGCAATTAGCTGTGATGGCCAGAACTTGATCCTGCGCGCCGTGCTGTTGGATGGGATCGGAACTGTCAGATAGAGCCCTGGCTAGAGTGTTGAACGAAATCACCTGATTGCAAGCCGACCTGTGGGGAGTAATCTCACCCCAGCACTTCGACGACATGCCGACTATACGACCATGTGATTCGTCAGCCCCACATCCGACGAGTACGCGTTCCTGGCGGAAGGTTCACGAGCATCAGCAGAGAACCCCCAATCCGGCGCATTTTTATGCGGCTTACGAGTTGCGTACGCATGCACTGCCATGACCTACGGCGCGAAATAACTGGAGATATCCAGAATCAACTGCATTAAATCGCTGCCATAAGCATCGATAGAGCCGTTCGTGGTGGGCACGATCGCAAGATTCGAGGTCACCGCGCCGTCATAGGCGTTCAGTGTCGAGACAACGGGTTGCTGCTGACCATCGGGCCACAGCGTCAGATACTGCAGCCGAGTAACCGGCAACACCGTCGCGTTCATGACAAAGGCCTGGGCCGTAGCAGGCGCCTGGCAGATACCGCCGGCCACATTCACCGTCAGCTCTCCCTGAAAGGCCCCATTACCCTGGCGCGTATCGAGCACACGGCAGGGCGCGAAGGCGTACAGCGATAGGAAAGTTGATACGATTTCTACCGGGAAGTGGGCCAGTGTTTACGAATGCTTTCTTTCACTTGGCCGTATAAGGCCATCCCGTGCTCTTGAGAGAACTTCGCCAGGTCGCGCCCACCAGGACGGAACGCCGACTATACGCTCATGTGGATTCCGGTTCCGGACTGCCGACCACACCGAGGGGGATAGAACAATTCACGTCAAAATATTCGCGGTCCCGCACTGGTCGTGGAGCTGATCTGCAATATGTATTCCTTGAGCGGAGAAAATTTGCAAACGTGAGGATCTCACTCCTCGAGCACCGTACCGCCCCCGAAAACCGGTCGGCCGCCCAATGAGGTGTAGAAGCCATAGAACGCCATCGCGGCTATCAGCAGAATCCCGGCGAGGCTCATACCTGCATACCAGGAGGACACTTGGGTGGTCAGGGGAAATGTCCCTAGAAAATCGTTGAAAACCTCCGCAGCCACCACGGCCAGCAAGCCGAATCGGATCAGTAGAAATACTGTCAGACCATTGGTGATCAGCTGCGTCACCAGATAAGCCGGAGAATCCAAAGCGCGCTGGTGCGTTGCTATGAAAAAAGTGAAAAGAAGAACGAATGCCACCGCTGCCGCCCACTGCTTGCGTAGCGAGGCACGGAGAAGAAACAGGACGAACAAATATCCAAGCGAGAGAAAAAGCGAAAGGATCAAGTGGTTCGATATATCAGCAATGGTCGTACGCGCACCCAGAAACTGCCACTGCGGACCCGTATATGGCTGTGTCGGAGGATGGCCGAGCCAAGAGGGAACAAACCACCCCAGTCTTATGAGAGCGATCGCAAACGCCCCGAAAAGACACCCGACAAGTACATCGCGTCCCACCAGGGGATCCCGAAAGCTCCCCGCCAGCAAACGACTCCAGGAGATGAGCACGGCTGGCCAGCGGCGGCGCACATAGGGCTCCATGGCGATATAGACAACCCACGGAAAACAAGAAAGCAGAAGCCCCACGCTCAAGAACGTGATGAACAGCCCGAATTCATTGAAATGAAGGATGTGGTGTGCGCCACAAAACCAGGCCACCGCCCAAGCCCCAAACACAAAAACTGCCAGGCGAAACGCCCCCCGGAGATCACCACGGCCAAGGCGCAAGTTCCTCCGAGCGAGCATCACGCTCCCCACCAGCACGGAAAGAAGCAATGCGAGGGAAAACGCCCAACCTGCCCTTTCGGCGATCGATGGCTGCTCCGGCCGCATACGTTCGGGACGGGTCCAAGGGCCAATCAACTCGAAATAGACAGGCTTGCCACGGTATGCCGCGGCTTCGATCCGCATCGGTATATCGGGACGCTGTGCCAGCGACCCTGTCCACGCGGCACGCGCGTCGCTATAAACAGGAGGCGTCCAGGTCGGCTGCACCGGCGACCACTTAGACGGATCGAGCCCCGCAGCTGAGAACAACGGGGCCCAGTCAAGTGACCACACGGCGCCTATCGGCTTCTCAACCTGCGGAGGAACTGCGATCAATTGGGTAAGGCGACCGATCGGATTGAGTCTGACAAGCGTCATCCCGGACACATCGAGTGGTGGGTCGTCCATCCATATCGATCCCACTATGGGTTCATCCGGGGAGGAGCTGCGAGAATCGAGCGGCCGGGGACTTCCGCGGTACCAAAATACGAACGCCCCAGTCTCGAGGTTATCCCAGCGCGTCTTCGATTTATCGCGTTCCCCGATGTAGCGTAGAAATTCTCTTCCCTCGTAGAACCCGATCGCCGTATCCACGGGTGCCTCGGAATAGCCGACACTCTGCAGAATATCCCGCGCACGCTCGGCAAGTGCCTCCGGCGGCTTTTCCAGGGGGACACGTCGGTAGAGCTTGGTTTGTGCACCCAACAGAATCGCCGCGATGACTGACACAATGACTCCTGCCAACAGAGCCCAGGCTACGACGGGACGCAGGCCTTCGGTTTCTCCCGAAGCGGCCACCATTTCTGGCGACGGCGTTTCGCCTGCTGCGAGCGCAGCCGCGAGCGGATCGCCTCCCGGAAACGCGGCTGCCACCTGCCGTACTGAAGATGGCCGTTTTGCCGGATCTTTTTGCAGACAGCGCAGGATGGCGCTCTCCACTGTCAGATCAATGTCCTTTACCACCGATGATGGCGCCTTCGGAGAAGACTCCAGATGCGCGCGTCGCCACTCGACTGGGGTGTTTGCCTGGTAGGGAAGCCGCCCCGTGAACAGCTCATAAAATACGAGTCCCAGCGAGTAGATATCGCTGCGAACACTGGCCTCGCCCTTTCCAATTTGCTCCGGGGCCATGTAGGCCGGCGTGCCCGAAGTCTCGCGCCGGCCCGTTGCATCCTCGCTGCTGAGCGCTAGCCCAAAGTCCGTGATGCGCACCCGCCCTCGGCCATCCAGCATGATGTTGGCAGGCTTCAGATCACGATGCAGTAATCCGCAGTCATGCGCGGCCGCAAGACCGGCGCAGATCTGGTGCGCGGCCTCCAGAGCCTTATCCGGTGGCAAACGCCCGATGCGGCGCAGCAAGGACGCAAGGTCCTCGCCGTCGATGTATTCCATGGTGAGAAAGTGCTGGCCGTTTACCTCGCCGATGTCGTAGACACGGCAGACGTTCGGGTGTGAAACCTGGCGGGCATTACGCACCTCAGCATGAAATCCTGCGAGAGCCGCAGCATCATTCTGCAGTGAGGAGGGAAGAAACTTGAGGGCTACAACGATCCCTAGCTTGAGATCCTCGGCGCGGTAGACTTCGCCCATGCCACCGCGCCCCAACAGGGCGACGATCCGATACCGCTCGATGAGAACCGTACCCGGCGAGAATCCTCCGCTTTGCGGCGGGTGTGATCTAACCGGAGCTGGTGCAGGTCCGTCAGCAGTGCCTTTTGGATCTAAGGTCGGGCTGTCAAGAACTGCAATGGCACGACCGCAGGAAGGACACAAACGGGCGTTGTCGGAACATACGCCACCGCAGCCGGAGCAGGCGACCATGCGGACGGATTGTATCCCACCGTGCGAGACAGTAACGCCTTATTAAGGTATTCGACCGGATGCCGCAGGCGACCGTGCCGCTCAGGGGTTGCTCCCGACTAACGGGGCGATCTGGAAGCTGGACTGTTTGGCGTCAAGTTGACGAGAAACGCCCTACGCGCGGACGTGGCGCACCGAAAGTGCGGGTCCGTCACACTTCCACGCGTAGCCGACTATACGACCGAGTAGATTCTGGGACCCATGCGCGTTTATCGTACCGACGTGGTGAAATCTGCTCCGAGCTGGCTTGTGTACAACTGGCCAGGACTAGCTTCCGGTTAAGATTCCCGTTCAACTGGGCGATGAGTCACATCTCAAACAACGTGCCTAGTCTCCGGTTGGACTCGGGAGCACCCGCCCAAGGACCAGAAGTGGGCAACTGGGAATAACAGGTACGCGTCCCCTGTGTTTTCCGTCCAGCATCCCTAGATACTTAGTGTCGCCGCTTCCGGTAGCGCAGTATAGCCGTAATGCAAAAAACACCGGCAGTGCTGCAGAGGCCGACAGGGTCGGCAAAACCGCCCAGCAAATTCCACTCGATTTCCACCCCTTTGTGTCCAACAAGATGCCCGTACGCTACGACTCCAACAACAAGCAGCGCTGGCGCCAGTAGGGCGAACACAATAGCCGTAGCCAGTGCCTCGACTAGACTCAGGAGGATTGGCCTTTCTGTCCTAGCTCCCGTGCTCTTCCTGTGCAGCTTCTCTCGGTCAGGCGAGCCCGTACCATGTGGCTTTCGGGACCCGGAATATTTTTTCATTGTCAATACTCGTATATCAAAAGCGCACACGTGTATGAACGCCGAGGGCAACGCTGAAGAAGAATCGCAGTCGCGACTGTTTACAACTATGCTGATTCGAACAAGCCGAGTATGGTCAAGTGCGTCCATACCGCTAGTTCAAAAGATACAGCTTAGGCACCACTCCGACGTGGCGAAGCTAGAGGCACAGAAATTAACATGCGCGTGCCCTGACCGGGAGAACTCTCCGCAGTAATCCTGCCTGCGTAAGCTGCAATCAGCGCCTTTGCAATAGCAAGACCCAGCCCGTGGCTCCCCGTTTCGCGAGCGCGGGACCTGTCTCCGCGATAGAAGCGTTCGAAGATGTGGGGCAACTCAGCCGCCGCGATGCCCGGACCATTGTCTTCTACCTCGATGGTCGCGAAATCGCCATTGTTTCGTGTACGAATATGGACCCGGCCGCCGGGAGGACTGAAGCGCACCGCGTTTTCCAGCAGATTGGACCATACAAGACGCAGATCGTCCGGGTCGGCGTTGATGGGCAGGGAGCCATCGCTGGAAAGCTCGACACTAACCCCACGCTCTTGCAGAAGTGGCTGCAAAAGGTCCACGGCGCTCTGGCAGGTGGCGGTAACGTCCACGATTTCCATTCCGCCGCGAGGGCTGCTCGCCGACAGCTGTTCGGCTCGCGCCAGGCGCAACATCATGTGAAGCAGCCGTTCCAATCGCTCCATGTCGTCGAGCGCCTGTTCCAAACCCGCTCGATATTCGTCTGCTGGCCGCGGGCGCTGCAGCAGCGACTGCAACGTCGATTTCAGAATCGCGACCGGTGTCTTCAGTTCATGAGCGGCATTGGCTACAAATTCGCGTTGTTGCGTAAAAGCACCATGCAATCCGTCAAGCATCGCGGTCATGGCTTGCGTGAGGGGTATAAGTTCCGTGGTATTCAGCGCGGCTTCGCTGGCACTTAGTTCCCAATTTGCAGGTGAGACCATGGCTGCTCCGGCGGCCAGATCGGCGAGAGGGCGCAAGCCGCGGCGGAGCCCCCATAGCGCGAGCGCCACGCTGATCAGCAGCAGAACGGCGCTGCCCGCGGCGGTGTCGATTCCAGCCAGCAGAACCTGCCGCTGCATCTCATCGGTTGGTGAAGCGTAGCTGACGGTCACGACCTCGTTGTTGGGAACATCGGGTTCGCGGTCGAAGACCGGAACGTTTTGCAGTTGCACGCCGCGGTAGGGCACCTTGCCGAGCACGAACTCCAGATACGGCCTGTGTTTGTTGTAGAGCGCGTCAAGGCCCGCATACCAGCCGGGTGAGCGTGCGATGATCCGGCCATCACTGCCGATGATCTGATAGAGGTCGGGATGCCCGCGCTCGAGCGGTGGGGGCGCCATGTCGCTCTCGAAGATGAGCCTGGGATGCGGCTCTTCGGAGTAGCGGGCCAGCGCCGCAATGCTCATGGCGCGGCCTTGGAGCGCAGTGTCAAAGGCACGAAGAAGCAGGCGATGGTTCAGGTAAACAGCCCCCCCGACCAAGCCGGCGGCCAGCAACAATTGCGATGCGACAACGGCCGCGATGAGGCGGCGCTTGATCGAGGTCTTAGCCATGTCAGCCGCGCAGCATATAGCCCTGCCCGCGCAGGGTGTGGATGAGGCGCACCTCGCCCGTGTCGTCGAGTTTGCGGCGCAGGCCCGAGATGTAAACCTCAATCACGTTGCTGAAACGCTCCCAATTGAAATCGTACAGATGCTCGAGCAGCTCGGTCTTGGAGACGACGGCGCCGGGACGATGCGCGAGGTATTCGAGGACGCGGTACTCCATGGCGCTGAGATCCACCGGCTTGCCGTTGCGCCGGACGCTGAGGTCAGCGGTGTTGATCTCGAGGTCGCCGATCTTCAGCACGGGCAGGCTCTGGCCTTTTCCGCGTCGGACCAGCGCCTTGGCGCGCGCCAGTAGCTCACCCAGATCGAAGGGCTTGGCGACATAGTCGTCAGCGCCAGTGTTCAAGAGCGCAACGATGGACTCTTTCTCGTCCCGCGCCGTCAACACCAGCACCGGGACTCCCGAGCCGGCACGCAAGCGCTGCAATAACGAGCGGCCATCGAGCTTTGGCAGCATGAGATCGAGAATGACGAGGTCGTACGGATTCGACTGCGCCATGAACAGCCCGTCTTCGCCGTCGGTGGCGATGTCAACCGCATAGCCCGCGCCCTCGCGCAAGCTGCGGGCCACGTTGTCCGCCAGGCGATGCTCGTCCTCTACGATCAACACCCGCATAATCACTGAGTGTAGCGCGCTCCGCGCCAAGTGGCCTCGTTTTAGTCGGCTTGGTCGGCACGCCGTTTTCAGCTTCTCTTAAGGTTGAATTCGTCATCTTAGTAGTTGGCTTTGGAGAGCTCCGTGTATCGATGCTGCCAAAGAATCGTGATCGTCATCGGGTTGCAGTTGACTGGGCTTACGGCATGGGCGCAGACGGCTACGCCGGCGCAAACCAGCGTGCCCAGCGACGCCGTCTCTCAACCAGCACAACTGTTAAGTTTCCCGCAAGCAGCGTCAACGACTACGACTGCCCCGATCTCTGTGACGCTGGCGGAGGCCATCGCCCGCGCCAAGGCCAACAGCCCACAATTCCAGGCCGCCGTGACCCAGCTGGGACTGGCGCGCGAGGACCGCGTTGTGGCCCGCGCTGCGCTGCTGCCCGGCGTGGATTACAACAACGGCTACATCTACACCGAGGGCAACGGCACGCTGGCATCACGCTTCATCGCCAACAACGGCGTGCACGAATACATCAGCCAGGGAGCGGTGCAGCAGACCGTAGGCTTAGGCCCGGTCGCCGATTACCGTCGAGCAGCGGCAGCGCAGGCAGTGGCGCGAGCGAAAGCCGAAATTGCAGCGCGCGGGCTGGTGGTCGCGGTGGTGCAGGCCTATTACGGATTGCAAGCGGCCGAGGCGAAGACCGCGAGCATGCAGGCCGCAGCCGACGAAGCGCAGCACTTTCTGGAGATGAGCCGTCAAGCTGGAACAGGGCGGCGAGGTGGCCCACTCCGACGTCATCAAGGCCCAGATCCAGGCCAACGACCAGCAGCGTGCTCTCCAGGAAGCCAGGCTGGCGGCAGCCAATGCGCGTCTGAATCTGGCCGTGCTTCTGTTCCCGAATGTCTTTCAGGATTTCACGCTTGCCGACGAGCTGGTCGCAGCGCCTGCGCTACCTCCTGTAGGCGAGGTGCAACAGATGGCGCAGAAGAATAATCCCGAGCTGGCGGCGGCGTTTTCCGCGCTTGAAGTCGCCAATCATGAGGTGACGGTGGCGCGTGCGGGACATTTGCCGTCGCTCGTGCTCGGTTATTTCTATGGCATCGACGCGAACCATTTTGCCGTTGAGACCGACGGCCTTCGCAACCTGGGATATTCGGCGACGGCAACACTGAATATACCGGTATGGCATTGGGGTGCCATCGAGGCCAAGGTGAAGCAGGCGGAACTCCAGCAGCACCAGGCGAAAGTGGAGCTGAGCGCGGCGCAGCGGCTGGCGGTCGCCGATCTTCAGTCGTTCTATGCGGAAGCCGAGACGGCGCGAAATCAGCTCGATATTTTGCGCAACTCCGCCGATCTGGCGGCTGACAGCTTGCGCCTGACGACGCTGCGTTACCAGGCCGGCGAAACGACCGCGCTGGAGGTGGTCGACGCTCAGAACACGCTGACGATGGCGCGCAACAACTATCGCGATGGTCAGGCACGGTATCACATCGCGATCGCCAATCTGCAAACGTTGACGGGGAGTTTCTAGATGCGACGAGGTTTCATCCCGAGCCGAGCTGCGCTCCTTTTATTTGAAGGTGTCATCCTGAGCGAGGTCGCCATAGGCGACCGAGTCGAAGGATCGCTACTCGGGCAGCGATACCGTAATAGCGGTCCTTCGGCTCGCCCGCGTGCGGACTCGCTCAGGATGACACCCCGGAGGAGAAGCCACGCCCTCCTGTTGACTGTGGCGGTTGTTTTCACGCTTGCGGCCTGCTCCAAGAAAGAAGCCGAGCCGCAGCCGGTAGTCACGGTGCAGACTGCGCCGGCAGAACGCAGCACCATCCAGCAGATTGTCACCGCCCAAGCCATCCTCTTCCCGCGCGATCAGGCTGCCATCACGCCGAAAGTCGTTGCCCCCGTGAAGACGTTCTACGTCAATCGCGGCAGTCCCGTACACCGCGGGCAGTTGCTCGCGGTGCTCGAGAACAGCGACCTTACTGCCGCTGAGGTCGAGAACAAAGGCGCCTACGAGCAGGCGCAGGCGACTTACGGATTGGAAACATCTTCTGCTCTTCCCGAGGAATGGCAGAAGGCCGAACTCGACTTCAAGACCACCAAAGAAGCGCTCGACGCCGAGCAAAAGGTGTATGACAGCCGCCGCATCCTGTTCGAGCAGGGAGCGATGCCGCGCAAGGAGCTCGATGCGTCGGCGGTGTCGCTAGCCCAGGCGAAGGCGGCCTACGACCTCGCCGCGCAACACCTGAGCGGCATTGCAATCGGCGGGCAAGCGGGACCAGTTGAAGGCGGCCAAGGGCCAGCTCACGTCGGCAGAAGGCAAGTACGAGGGCGCGGCAGCCCAGTTGGCCTACACCGAGATTCGCAGCCCGATTGATGGCGTTGTTACCGATCGCCCCAGCTACCCCGGCGAAACTCCGGCTCCCGGCACGCCCTTGCTCACCGTGATGGACACCTCGTCGGTAACCGCGCGCGCGCACATCCCGCAGAATGAAGCCGCCGCGCTGAAGGTCGGCGACGCCGCGACCATCAATGCTCCCGACGATGTTCACGTCGACGGCAAAGTAGCGCTGGTCAGCCCCGCGCTCGATCCCAACAGCACCACCGTCGAAGTCTGGGTGCAGGCGGCGAATCCGGACGGACGTTTGCGTCCGGGCACGACCGTCACGGTGGCCATGGTCGCGCAAACGGTCAAGGACACCGTTGTGGTTCCCGTGTCGGCGGTGCAGAAGACGCCCGAGGGCGGCAGCGTGGTCATGATGGTCGAGCCAGAACCGCGCGCATCACGTCGCGGTGGAGACTGGCATCCGCCAGGGCGATCGCGTGCAGATCACCAAGGGACTCGCCGGGGGCGAAAGCGTGATCGTCAACGGAGGGTACGCTTTGCCGGACAACACGCAGGTGAAGATCGCGTCGGCACAATCAACCGGTCAGCCTAGCTCAGACGGCGACAAGGGGAACGACTAGGTGTTCGCGCGGCTGAGGGCGTGGTTGCGGGAACTGCGCACGACCGATTCAACCGAGCCGCAGTACTGGTACACGCGATACTCCAAGTCGCTGATCTTCCTCATCCTCATTCTTGCCGCAGCGGGCGCTTATCTCGCCTTCACGATTCCGATCTCGGTCTTCCCCACCACGGATTTTCCCCGCGTCATCGTTGGCGTGGACAACGGCGTGATGCCGATCGACCAGATGATGGTGACCATCACGCGCCCGATCGAGGAGTCGGTGAACAGCGTGCCGGGACTGCAACAGGTGCGCTCGATCACGAGTCGAGGCTCGGCCGAGATCGACCTGTTCTTCGACTGGCACGTGGACATGGTGACCACGCTGCAACTCGTCGATGCTGCGCTGTCACAAGTGCGGGCGCAATTGCCGAGCACTGCCAACATCCAGACTCATCGCCTAACTTTCGCCAGCTTTCCAATTCTCGGCTATAGCCTTACGTCTGACACTGTGGCACAGACCGAACTGTGGACGATGGCGACCTACGACCTGAAGCCGCAGCTCAATCGGCTCGACGGGGTGGCCAGCGTGGTCGTGCAAGGTGGGCAGGAGCCGGAGTTCACGATCACGCCCGATCCCGCGAAGCTGCTGGCCGCCAACGTCACCGTGAGCGACTTGCTTGACGCCGTGCGGCGCACCAACCTCATCGACTCGCCCGGCCTGCTTCCGGAAAGTCACCAGCTATTCCTGGCTCTGGTGGATGGGCAGGTGAAAGATCCCGCGCAGCTCGGACAGATCGTGGTGAAGAACACGCCGGCCGGCGTTCCCGTGCGCGTCAGCGATGTGGCCGAGGTCGCGCCCGGCGTGAAGCCGGTGTACACCATCGTCACCGCCAATGGCAGGCCCGCGGTGCTGCTCAATATCAATCGACAGCCCGACAGCAATACGGTCGCTGTCGCCGACGAGGTGCACGTCGAGGTCGACCGCATCCGCCAGGGCCTGCCGCCCGGCGTGCGCATGGAGCCGTTCTACGATCAGTCGGAGATCGTTGCCGAGTCCATCAAGAGCGTGCGCGACGCGATCCTCATCGGGCTGGTGCTGGCCTCCATCATCATGGTGCTCTTCCTGCGCGATTGGGGCACGTCAGCCGTTGCTGCGCTGGTGATTCCGGCAACCGTGTCCGTGACCTTCATCGTTCTCAAGATGCTGGGCGAGAGCTTCAACCTGATGACGCTGGGCGGCCTTGCCGCCGCCGTTGGTCTGGTGATCGACGATGCCATCGTGGTGGTGGAGAATGTCGCGCTGCATCGCGACGCCGGCCAGGGCCGCGTCGAAGCCATTCACAGTGCCTTGAGAGAAATCACTACTCCGCTGATCGGCTCGACCATCACGCCCATCGTGGTCTTCCTACCGCTGATTGCGATCACCGGTGTGACAGGGGTCTTCTTCCGCGCGCTGGCGATCACCGTGGGCGCGTCGCTGCTGACTTCGTTGGGCCTGGCGCTAACCTGGACGCCGACGCTAAGCCAATACTTCATCCATCAGAAAAGAGCTTCGGTCCCGGAGCACGATGACCGCAGCGAAGCCGAGCGCCTGCTGGCCGCAGAAGAAGCTTCCCTCGGCAAGACGTTTCGCAAAGTCATCGCGTTCTACGAACGCTGCCTGCGCTTCGCCTTGGAGCGGCCGCTTTGGATCGGTATCTTCGCGGTCGTGCTCGTGATCGCGTCGTTCTTCTGCTACAAGCTGCTCGGCTCCGATCTGCTGCCCGCGATGGACGAAGGCGGGTTCGTGTTGGACTACATCACGCCCGCGGGGACTTCTCTCGAGGAGACCAACCGCATTGTCGGCCATATCGAGCAGATGCTGCGGCAAATTCCGGAGGTGGAGAGCTACTCGCGGCGCACCGGCCTGCAACTGGGATTGGCGGCCGTGACTGAAGCGAATACTGGCGACATCGCGGTGAAGCTCAAGAACAAGCGCAGCCGCGGCGTCGATGACGTAATGGAGGAGCTGCGCGTCGAGATCAAGCAGCAAGAGCCGGCGGTGGATGTAGAGTTTACTCAGGTGTTGCAGGACATGATCGGCGACCTGTCGAATGCGCCGGAGCCCATCCAGATCAAGCTGTTCTCGCCCGATGCACCATTGCTTGCGGAATGGGCGCCCCGCGTTGGCGACGCGATCGCGAAGGTCAACGGAGTGGTTGACGTACTGAATGGGATCGACAACACCATCAGCGGACCGGCAACGGTTTTCCAGGTAGATCCCGCGATTGCTGTCCGCGCGGGGTTCACGCCGGAGGAGGTCGCGATCGATGCCTCCGCCATTCTCGAAGGCGAGCCCGCGGTCACGCCGGTTATCGCCAAGGACATTGCGTATACCATTCGCGTGCGTTATCCCGAGAGTGACCGCAGCTCACTGGCTGCGATGAGCAATACACTGCTGAACAGCGCTTCGGGACATACCGCGACATTGGGGACGGTTGCCAACATCACGCAGTTGCCGGGACAGACTGAGATTCGCCGCGAGAACCTGCAGCGTGATGTCGCAGTTACGGCGCGTCTTGAGGGACGCGACCTGGGTAGCGGCGTCGCGGCAGTCCAGAAGGTCGTCAACGATTTGCACCTGCCGCCGTCGATTCGCGTGATCTATGGCGGCACTTATGCGGAACAGCAGCAATCGTTTCGCGACCTGATGCTGGTGCTGGTGCTGGCCATCCTGCTGGTATTTGTGGTGCTGCTGTTCGAGTTCCGTACCTGGGCCGCGCCGATTGCGATTCTTGCCTCGGCACTGCTCTCAACCTCGGGCGTGTTCCTCGCGCTGCTGATCACCCGCACAACATTCAACATCGCGTCGTTCATGGGACTGATCATGGTAATCGGCATCGTGGCCAAGAACGGCATCCTGCTGCTCGATGCCGACCAGCGATTTCGCGCCGCGGGCATGTCGGCCCACGATGCCATGATCCAGGCGGGGCGGCGCCGACTGCGCCCGATCGTGATGACCGCCATGGCAGCCGTCGCCGGCATGTTGCCGTTGGCGCTCGCGCTGGGCTCGGGTTCGCAGATGCTGCAGCCGCTGGCCATCGGCGTAATCGGCGGCATAACCATATCGATGGTGTTGTCGCTGATCATTACTCCGGCGGTGCATTTCTATCTCAGCCATGAGGCGCCAAATGCGCCCCAAAACTGAAGTGACTCTAACGCCATACTTAGGAGGCATTACATGAAACGTATTCTTGCCCTTGTCCTTGCGGCCGTAACCTTGGCGGCTGTGCCGGCGCTCGCGCAAAAACAGTTCAAAGTTGCCAATCGCGTAAAGCTCGGCGGCGAAGGCGGATGGGATTACCTCGTCTACGACCCGGACGGCAAACGGCTGTTCATCACCCGCGGCAGCCACGTGATGGTGGTTGATACCGCCACGCTGGAGGTCATCGGCGACATTCCCGATCTCGCCGCAATTCACGGCGTGGCGCTCGCGCCCGAGTTCAATCGCGGATTCATCAGCAACGGTGGCGACAACACCGTCACCGTCTTTGACCTGAAGAGCCTAAAGAAGCTCGACAGCGTCAAGGTCGGCGAGCGGCCGGATGCCATCCTGTATGAGCCGTTCTCCAAACACGTCTTCACCTTCAACGCGCGCAGCAAAGATTCCACCGCCATCGACGCGGCCAGCGGGAAGGTCGTCGGCACTGTCCCGCTCGGCGGCAAACCCGAGTTTCCCGCCAGTGACGGCAAGGGCAAGCTGTATGTAAACATCGAGGACAAGAGCCAAATTGCGGAAGTGGATGTCACGAACATGAAAGCACTGAACGCGTGGCCCTTGGCGCCCTGCCACGAGCCGAGTGCGTTGGCCTTCGACATCGAGCATCACCGGCTTTTCGCCGGCTGCGACGACAAAGTGATGGCGGTAGTAGATTCCGATTCGGGCAGGGTGATAACGACGGTGCCGATTGGCGACGGAGTGGACGCGGGAGCATTCAATCCCAAGACGCAGGAGGTTTTCATGTCCTGCGGCGAGGGCGTGCTGACCGTCATGCATGAAGACACGCCGGACAAGTACACGGTCAGGCAGAACGTGCCGACCGTAAAAGGGGCACGCACCATGGCGCTCGACAAAGACAACGACATCGTCTATCTCGTAACGGCGCAACGCGAAGCGACTGCACCGGCGGGACAACGGCCGGCAATTGTGCCGCACTCCCACTATTCCAAATCCCTCCCCCCAACAACCCACCAACTGATCACTGCCTGTGCCCGCATGACCAGACCACTGAGAGCCCGCCCCCGCCAGCACCCAAACAGAGAAGACCCCGAGCCCGACTACCCGCACCCACCCCACCAATCTTCTACGTGGGGGGCGGGTAGTCGGGCTCGGGGGACCAGCGAAAACCCAGTGCTGGCGGGGGCGGGCGGCCGTCCAGGTGTGGACTCCAAGTCCACACATTCGTCCACACTTCCGTCCACACCAACTCGCCTCCCGAACACGCTCGACCGTCGCTGCCGTCACACGCCCGTCGGTCATTTCACGCCCCCGCCCCATGCTCAGCGGCGCGCTTGCGACGGATCAGCTCCGCGACCTCATCTGCCGTCTGTGGACCCTCCTCCAACAGCGCGATCACGAGCTCGGTCAGGCTCGGGCGCCGCAGCCTGGGATGGTTGATTTCGGCCTCGCGGACCAGGCCGCGGAACCGCTCGTGCAGGTCGACCGGGATGCGGAAGTTGACCAGCCGGGTGCTCGCGTAATCGGCCGCCGGTCGCCGCTCGATCACAGGCTCCCGAGCGGTGCGCCGGCGCCCGTCCGAGCGGACGGGCGCCACGTCGTTGCCTTCCGTGAGCGCCGTCGTCGAGGCCTCGGCTTCAGACGCCGGCGCATCATCGTCGACGTGGTGGTCGGCTTCGGGCCGGCGCCGGCGACGGCGGAGTGATCGGTTGGCTGGCCATGCCGGGGATCGGCCGCCGCCGTACGGACGGCATCGGCTGCGCTTCGCTCATCGCCCGAGCTCGCCGAGGAGGTGATGAGCGAGTTGCCGGTAGGCGTGGCTGACCATCGAGTCCGGCTCGAGCACCACGGTCGGCGCGCGATGGCGCGGCGCCGAGGCGACCCGCACAGCACGCGGGACCTGCACGGGCAGCACCCGCATCTCGTCGGCGGTAATCCGGTCGGTCGCGTCGCGGGTGACCCGCCACCGCCGCTCGCTCGCGGCAAGCAGCACCCCGAGGATCCTCAGTCCCGGGATCTCGCCCTCGACGAGGTCATACAGCTTGCCCGCGCCGCGGACGTCCAGGTCCGCGGCGAGCGCCGGGATCAGCAGCCCGTCAGCGGCCAGGACCGCCATCCCCGACAGCGTGCCCAGCCCCGGCGGGGTGTCGAGCAGCACCAGATCGAAATGCGCGCGCAGCGGCTCGAGCACCTCCCGCAGCCGCATCTCATAGCCCAGACCGCCCGTCACCGGCAGGTCCGCCGCGACGTCGGCGAGCGCGTCGGTCGACGGGATGATCCGCAGCCGCTCCCTCCACTCAAGCCCCGGCGCGACGTCCGGCTGAAGCGCCGTCGGCGGGGTGTAGCGACCGGCGGCGTCCGGGTTTGCGAGCAGGTCCTCGAGCCTCTCCCCTGGGAGCTCCTCCACCCACCCGAACGCTTCTGAGAGGTTCGCCTGCGGATCGCAGTCGACGATCAGCACCCGCCGGCCGGCCTCGGCGAGCGTCGCGCCCAGGTTCGCGGTCGAGGTCGTCTTCGTGACCCCGCCCTTGTGGTTAGCGAGCACGACCACGAACGCGCCCGCCGGCGGCAGTCCGCCGCTGTCTTTACCGGCAGCTTTACGTCCGTCTGTCTGTACGTCTACACGTCTGTCTACCTGCTCGTCTTTACAGACGTCGTGGTGGAACGACGTGGTGATGGTCATACGGCCTCCTTGTGAGGGATGGGATGCGGTCAAGCTGCGGCAGCGCGTCCGCCTCGAGAGCGGCGGCGGGGCTGGGGGAGGTGGCGAGCGCGTCGAGCAGCCGCAGCTCGCGCTCGTCGGCGAGGCGCACGCTTCGATCGACCGCAGCGCCGGCGTGGTCGAACGCGCGGGCGAACCGCTCAGCGACCCAGCTGCGCGTGGCGGCCGGAGCGGTGAGCAGCAGGCACCCGTCAGGGTCGGTCGCGGCGAGCTCGAGCTGGGCGAGCCAGATCTCGAAGGTCGACTCGCCGACCAGCCGGCGGAGCTCGCCACGGATCCGCTCCCAGTCCGCGAGATCGGCGTCGCTCGCCGGCCTGAGCTGCTCGCGGATCGCGTCGAGCTCGACGACGACGGTGCGCTGTCGTTTGCGGCCGCGGTCGCTGAGAAAGTCCTCAACGATCGTGACCGACTCGGTGCGGCTCCCCCCTTCAGGGGGGCTGGGGGGGTAGTTGTTCTTCTGGTTCCCTGGTTCCCTCCCCGCGCGCGCGTTGGGCGCCGGGGTTTCTGCCGGGGTTTTCGCCGGGGTTTCTGCCGGGGTTTCGGGAGAAACCGTCCGGTTCTGACCGGGGTTTAGCGCGGAAACAGTCCGGTTCTGACCGGGGTTTACGCCGGAAAGGGTCCGGTTCTGACCGGGGTTTTCAGCTCGCTGCTCGACCGGGGCTCACCGCGCGCCAAGAGCGGACGAGCGTTCCGAGCGGGGGCGACGCGCTGCCGGGCGGGGAGAGGCGTCCCGAGGGTGCGGGGGTCCGCCAGCCGCCAGTCGGTTCGTGTTCCCGCGGCCGCCAGCGCAGCTCTCCGCGACGAGCTCCCCGGATGCCAGCAGCGACGCCCGGGCACGGCGGTACGTGCGATCAGAAAGGCCGGCCGCGGCCAGAGCTCCTCCGTCGTCAGACCGAGGACCTCACGCTCATCATTGGCCAGCGCGGCCAGCGTCGCGAGCAGCACGCCGCGCCGGCCCGCGCGTGCGGCTGTAGCTCAGCACGCTCGGAACAGCTGAGGGTTGATCCGCTCCTCCCGCCACGGACCGCGCTCCGCGAAGCCGAGCGTCAAGCGTGCTCGATCGACCGCGCCCGCCGCCCTCGGCCGCCACCGAGATGAATCCGCGTGCCTCGAGCTGCTCGCGCGCCGCGAGGTACTGGCTGCGGCTCAGCCCCGCCCTCGCCGCCGCCGCGGGGTTCCCGACGAACGTCTGGTGCTCGGCGTCGGCGTAGCTCGCGAGCGAGAACGCGACGAGCCGCTCGCCGATCGACACGTCCTCGAGCGCCAGCGCCGCAGCGATCGTGCGGTAGCTCATCCGCACCTCCAGAGGCGCGACGCGAGGCACGACGCCGAGGCGAAGCGCGAGCGGTCGCCTCGCTGAGCGGTTTGTGCTGTGGTGGCTGAAGGCCATCGCCAGCGCCCGGGACCGGGACGCTCGCGATGGCGCTCATGCACCGCGAGACGACGCACAGAGCCGTCCCGGGCTTGGAGTCCGTCCAGCACCCGGATACACTGCGCGCAGGAGATTCTTGGTCGGCGCCGTGGGCGCCTATGTTCTGGAAGACCGGGCGGCAACCCGGTCTTTCTCGTTCCCGAGCACGTCGCCGGCTGGTGGGCCACGAGCTAGCCCCGCTTGGCGGGGGACGGTGAGGCGACCGGGAGGGCTGCATGGGCCGCTCACGCGGCGAACTCCTCGAACGTGCGCTCGCCACGCGTGCCGCGGATCAGGACGCACCTGTCCTCACTCGACCAAATGACCTCGCCGGCGACGCGCGGATGCCCGGCGAAGGTCCCGAAGCGATCCCAGACGGGCGCTTCGAGCGCGTGACAAAGCTCGTCGCGAGACGTCCACCGCTCGATCTCGACCAACTCGTCGCCCTCTTGCTTGAGCAGCTGGATCGTGTCCGTGCGCCCACCGGCGCCAGCACGGCCCGAGAACGGAACGATGGCGACGGTGGCACCCCGGCGGTCGAGCTCGTCCCAGACCGCCGGACGCCAGACCAGCTCGTGGCGACCGGGCCGCAGTCGGGCCGCGTGGACGTGCGAGGCCTCCCGGCCCGTCGGCGTCGCGCAGCGTTCGCCGGCCGCTGCCTTGCACGTCGGGCACGAACGCTCGAACCACCCGCGTGCGACGTGGACATGTGGGACCACGACCGCCCGGCTGCGGCCTCCGCGGCCGGATCGCCAACGCGTGCACCGGGCTCCAGGGGCGGCATGGCACTCGGGGCACCACTGCTCCAGCCAGGCCAGCGCGATCGCTCATCGCGCGCGCCTCCGCGGAGCGTGGACGAGAGCGACGCGTTCAGGGCCAGGGATAACGTCGCTGAAGCGCCAGCAACCACCCAGGTCAGAAGGGGTCTCAGCATTTGGTGAACCCCAAATGATTCTCGGGCTGATTCTGACCGCCTTGCGGCCAGTCACACGCGAACCAGAAGATGCCGTTTTGCAGGCAATTCCGGCTAGTGGGCGATGCAGGACTCGAACCTGGGACCTCTTCCTTATCAGACTTGCTCGGAGCCTCTGGCAGTCGTGTCCGTCGCACCCAGCAGTCCAAAATGGCTGGAAACTGGGCTGTGGGCGGGGTAGCAAGACGACCTGGTGCAACCTGGCGCACAGGACAGGTCGGTGGCCCCGACGTGGCCCCATCGCCGTGCTCTTGGTGGCAGGTGCCTATCGGCGTGCCAACGCCTCGGGACATCAGCGCGACGATACGGTCAAGCCCGGACGCCCGGGCGACTGCGCTGACGATCCGGCGCGGGCTTGAAGGATCGCGTCGACGGCCGCGAGCCGGGGAACGTCTTCGAGTTCGTCGATCACGTGGCCGTAGGTGTCGAGCGTTAGGCGCGCACCGTGGCCCAGCTGCTTGGCGACGTAGTGCACCGATCGCCCTTCATGCAGGAGCAGCGAGGCGAAGCTGTGACGCAGGTCGTAGGGGCGTCCCTGCTCGATGTCGACCGCGGCGAGCAGGCGGCTGAAGGTGCGCTCGCGCCAGTTGTCCCACGTTGTTTGGTCCAAGGCCCGCCCGTAGGTCCGGGGAAGATCAGGCGGCTCTGAGCTGGCCTGCCGGACGCCAGCTTGAACTCTCGAAGGTCTGCGGCGAGAGGTGCGAGGAGTCGCACCGCTCTGGCCTTGCGTGTCTTGGTGGACTTGATCTTCCCGCCTGACACGGCGCGCTGAACGAGGATCGTCTGTTCGCGCACGTCGCCCCATGTCAGCGCCAGCGCCTCCTGCGGCCGCATGCCGGAGTAGGCGAGGACCGAGACGAGTGTCGCGTCGCGGTGACGGGTGTACGGGGTGCCAGGCGGATCCACGGTGTACGCCTTGCGGTTTCGAGCGCCCGACTTGGACGCTGCGACCTCCGTCGGCGCTGGGCTCAGAGCTGCTGCCCGCATCGCCTCAACGGTGACCGGAGCCAGCGGGCGGACTTCGTCCTGTCGGGGCAGTCGTGCTTTGCGCACAGCACGGACCGGGTTGGCCGCGATGTGCTCGCCTTCCATCGCCGTCTGCAGGATCGTCCCCAGCAGCACCAGGCTCTACGGACCGACGTGGGCCAGCATCTGTCGCGCAGGCCCTCGGCCTGCCAGCGGGCGAGGAGCTGCGGCGTGAGACCCCGCAGCGGCAGACGGCCCAGGTACGGTCCGATGTGCTTCGCGTACAACCCCTCTGAGGTCCGGCCGGTGTTTGGCGAGATCGGCGGCGTAGACGGGCACCCACGTTTCGGCCATGTAGCGATCGAGTGTGATCTTGCCGGTGTCGATCCCAGCAAGGTGCCGAGGCGCTTGCGGGAGCTCGAATCGGCGGCGAACGCGTTGGCGTCACTCTCTCTGTGGAAGGTGCCGGGACTCCGCGGCGGCGAGGAGCGCTGTCTGGCCGCCACCTCCAACCTCCATGTCGGCTTGCCCGATTCGGTCTTCCGTTTCTCGATGTCCACAGCTCGCTCCAGTTCGCGCCACGCCCGCATATACGATGCCTCGGTTGGTTGACGTTCTAGCGCGGGCCCGGCGGGTGCGCGAGGAGGTGTCTCCAACCGTCGAGTGACGTCTGCGCGATCCAGGCATCCAGAGCTTCACGAGCGATGCGTGGGGAGCGGCCAGGGGCCCGGCTCCTGTGGTTGGCAGCAGTCCGGTGCGGATCGCCCGTCGAATCGTACCTACCACGTTCACGCGCGCGTACCCGGAGCCTCGGCCGACGTCGAGTGGGGCCGAGTTTGTACTTCGCGCCTCCAGCGCCGAACTGGTGCCCTCGAGCGCATCGATGTAGGCGACAAACGCCGAAACGAGCTGGCCGCGTGTCGCCCCCGGGCTGTGGACGCCACCGCCGTCCCTCGGCCTGTGATCGCGGTGTTGGAGATTTCAGCCATCACCACTCCCCGCCGCGGCCATGCCAGCATCAATCGTGGAGGTGGTGGGCCGCAACCAGACGCCAGAGGTTGACCGACGGGGCAGGTCGCCTGTGCCGGCCTTGACTGACGAGGTCCTCATACCCAGTCGCGCGCGGTGGTCCATTGCCAGCATTGGGGGTGGAAGCGGCTGGATGGCAAGCCGTTCTTGTGGGGGTAGCGAGATGTTGCGTAGGGGAAACTGGGGTAGGAACGTTGGGTGCTCCTGAAGCCGCCCAGCGGGCTTGGAGCGACAAGCGGTCGGCTCCGACGAACAGCGGCCGTGTGATCGCCCCAGATAGTACCCTGGCATCGAGGATACCGAGTTCGCGCGCGCCCCTCGAGGCGATGGACGGCGCTCTTGACGTTTCGATCGAGCGAAACACGCCGCGCTGAAACCAGGCCTCAGAAGGGCAGGCCTGTCTCAGACTGCCACGGCGGATCAGGTGCTGGCGCGTCGGCAGGAAGCGGCAGGCTCGTCACGACATACAGATTCAGGATGTCGTCGGCGGTCCATGAAGATGATCTGGCTGCGACGGGACGCATCGAGCTTCTCGCCTCGCCCCTAGCGACCGCTCGCACCTCGGGCGGCGGCGGGTCTCTCCTCGTCCAGAGCCTCGCGCACCTTGGCGTGGGCCACATCATCATCATCGACTTCGACCGCGTCGACATCACGAACCTGTCACGGATCGTAGGCGCGACACCGAAGGATGCCCGCCGTAGGCGTCTCAAGGTCGACGTCCTGCGCAGACTCGTGCGCTCGATCGATCCACACATCGACGTCGTGACGATCCCCGGCGACATCACGCCGCGGTCGACGCTCGGGCGTTGCTCGCCGCTGACTACGTCTTCTCGGCGACAGATACACAGTTCGCGCGTTTTGCCGTCAACGCCGTCTGCCACAGTACCTCATCCCGGGTGCGCAGGTCGGTGCGAAGCTAGTCTGCGGCGGCGACGGCGCCGTGCAGCTCGCCTACGATCGACCTCGGCGGGGCGTGTCTCGAGTGTGCCGGCGCTATGGACCCCGACGCGTTGCGGCGCGAGCAACTCGACGAAGTCGAGCGCCGCGCCCAGGCGTATGTCAATTCGCCCGCCGGCGGCGACATCGTCGACCCGTCCGTCATCACGCTGAACAGCGCGGCCGTCGCGATGGCGATGCTGGACTTCCAGCTTTCAGCCACCGGCATGTTCCCGCCGCGCACTCGGCTCGCACAGCGCATCTACCACGCACCTGAGCGCGCACTGCGTGATCGCCAAGCCGCGGCACGTCAGGGATGCCGGTGGTGCGACCGGCACGTCGCCGGCGGGGCATTCGCACGAGGAGACGATCACCCGTTGCCGTTGCGTCCGGGAACGCCCCCGCGGTCCGAACCCGCGAGGACTGCGCAGAGCGCGTTCGTCGCCTGTTCGACGCGACCTGAAGTGCGGGTCAACCGAGCCTGGAGCGCAGGGTGGCGCCGAGCGCGCTGAGGCGATCGAAGTCGCTTCGTTCGGAAGCCAGCCGAGACGGCTGCGGTCTGACAGGGCGACGTACTTCTCGGCCTGCATCGGCTCGCGGAGGGGCTGGCGTCTCGAGGCGACGTACCGCAAGCTGCGCGATACGTAGGCCGGGCAACAGCGCGATGGGGCTGTCTCCCTCGTTGACGAGCTCCAGCGTGAGACAGCCGCGGAACCCCGGATGAACGTACACCGCGGTCGCCACGACCAGTCCCAGCCGCCCCCACGACGAGCGTCCCACGAGATAGGCGCCCATGTCGTCCGGTAGACCAAGGAACTCGAGGGTCACGGCGAGCACGAAGTGCCGTGGGTGCAGCCATAGCTCCTCGCCCAGGGGCACAACCACGCGCTCCTGCATCTCCTCGACCGTTTGCTGGCTATCTCTCCCAGGATTCAGCCCCGCCTTGCGGGTTCGGCGCAGCAGGAGGAACTCAGTCCCAAGGCGAAGATCGACCGCGCCGCGTCCGAGCTGGGCCGGGTCCAGGAGCGGTGTGATTACCAGGCGCCGATCGAGGTCCTCGTCGGCAAGAGCTCGCTCAATGTCATCCCTGCCGAGGATGCTCATGGCGCCCATGCCGCCGAGACGACACTCATCTCTATCGCCTTGCCGATGAGGTCCTGGAGACTGCTGTCGCCCAGCGCGGCCACGATCCCCTCTGGCGAGTCGCTATGTCGTCGCAGCGCCTCCTGCCAACCGCCGAGAAGGATCGAGCGCGGCTCGAGCGGATCGGCCAAGCCGACAGGGAGTATGAGGCGCTCGAGCAACCCAGCCGCCTCGTCGCTCTCCGGCTCAGCGTGGTCGCGATCAAGCGTGTCCGTGCCGGTGCGGGCGACCGCAATGTCCTGAAGCACGCTCGCGCGGGCAAGTAGCTCGTCGCGCAGGAAGCTGAAGGGGGCGGGGAGCGTAGCGGCTGCGTCGGCCGCTATCGAGTCAAGCCACGCGGTTACCCGCGGCGCCGTCCGCTGCATATACCCCCGCCATCCTCGTCGATCGAGATGGTCCATCGCAAATCGAAGTCGGAGCGTGTTGGGCGGGTGCGACGGCGCCGGCTCGCCGTACGAGAGTGGGACCACAAACGGGACAAACGCCCACAAGAACGCCGGCCCCATAGCCTCGATCGCAAGATGGTCGCATAGCAGCTCTTCGACCCACCCCCGAAGGAGAGTTCGCAGCGTGCCGGCGATCGTCGACGGAGACGACGTCCATGTCGACCCCATGGTCGCCACGGCAGCTTGGAAGGCAGCGACGAAGGCCGGGTCGGTGCTGAGCGTCGTCTCGACCTGCTGCACCAGATCATGCTCGTTGGCGCTTGCATGCCCGAGCTCGTGCGCAAAGATCGGATGCATCAGCAGACGGTCACTGTCCGTCAGCGGGTAATTCAGAACGATTGGCCGACGCGTCGCTTTGGCGGTGAACCCGGACGTCGAGTTGATCACCGCGCCGAACGGCCAGCTCGTTGTCGAGTACATGTAGTCAGGATTGGCTACGACGACGAGATCCACGTCTGCGCCGACCAAGACTCGAGCGCATTCCTCGGTCATGTACAGGCTGCCGAGGTTTAGTGTTGGCGACCGCGTGGCCGCTAGCCAAGGAAGGGCCGCATGTGCCCCTCGAAGCACGACGATGCTCTGACGGAGGTTGCGCGCAAACGCGCTCCGTACAGTCTGTGGCGCCCCCGCGGCGGGCCGCTGCCCTACGCGATGCTCGACTGCCCCGAGTAGGTCGAGCACATGCTGGCGAAGAGCAGCTCCACGGTTGCCCTTGAGACGGGCGAGGCGCGGATCGTCGCGAAGCGTCTCGACCTCGTGCTCGGCGCTCGCTACGAGGAGTTGGAGATCATTCGCGTCGCCGTCCACGGCCCCGAATCTTTCTGCGAGGCCAGGACGGAGTTGCTCTCCACGAGCTGGTGCTGCGCCAATCATTGCGAACAGATCGATGACGGGGCGGACGCGTTCGAGCAGCGTCGCTGAGTAGCTTTCCTGCGCAGCCTCATGCAGGATCGCCGCCATCGCACGAAGGAACTCCTGCTCATCACGTGCCGGGTTGATCACGAACAAGCATAGCGACGATGATAACGCCGTGTTCGTCGTAGCGAGTCCGCGGGCCGACTTCGGGCGTCGCGAGCGGTTGCTCGGTCCGCTGCCAGCGCGGCTTCGAGCATCTCGGCAGCATCCTCAGGAGCTCTCGTGTGAAATCGCCGGGGTCGGCGTCTGATGTCGCGCCGCGGTCGAGGGCGAGAACGACGTCGTCGGCCCACAACCCGAGCGCTGCGGCAGAACTGAGGGCTCGAGTCGCTGGAGATCCCGCATCGTCATCGCCTTAACCTCGGAATCTATCCGACGTCCGTCGGTGCTGCGCGTGCTACACGGTACCGTGTAGCACGGACAATCAGCATCGGATGGCACGCGACGACCCTCAGATCAACGTTCGGCTAGCCCCGGACCGCTACGCGATCCTTGAAGCTGCCGCGTTTGTTCTACGCAGAGGCACGCCGGGAAGCTTCTCGAACAGCTCGTCAATGAGGCCATCGATCGCTACGCAAAGTTGCCGTCTGTCCAGAAGGCCCTCGAGGCCCACCGCGAGCAAACAGCCGCTGACGAAGGCAAGCTGTCTCACCTGAAGCAATGCGTC
>CAVTMX010000018.1:0-616360 GCA_963735915.1 uncultured Acidobacteriaceae bacterium
CGTGCAGACCTCACATCGCCATGTGACCCACATCACTTCGGCTTGGCCCGCGCTGGGCAAGAATCGAACCATCGTTCGGTAACGGGTGAGCCTCTCTACCGCAACGAATTTCCAGGTGGGTGAGTCAATCGTCAGGTACCAGAAGTTCCTCCGATGCTCCCGCAATAGAAAGGGCAGCCATGGCAAAAGGTCGGTGCAAATCGTGGTCGAGCGCTGTAAGGCTTGCGGATTCTGCGTGGAGTTCTGTCCCACCACGTGCTGGCGCTCTCCTCCGCCTTCAACGCCAAGGGCTATCACCCGCCATACATGGTCATCCCGGAGAAGTGCAGCGGCTGCGATTTGTGCGGCATGTACTGCCCCGACTTCGCCATCTTCGGATACAAGAAGCCGGCGCCGCCGAAGAAACCGCCGCCCAAGCAAAGGAAGCCTGGATGGGCCCCGCAGCTGCGGCGCCGGCGAGCGCGACCGAAGAAGGAGGCGCAAGATGCACGCTGATCCCGCCGGCGTACTGACCGGCTCGCATTTCCTCGACGGCGACCACGCCTGCTGCGAAGGCGCACTTGGCCGCGGGCGCGCGCTTCTCCTCCGGCTATCCCATCACGCCTTCGACGGAAGTGGTGGAGCGCTTCGCCCAGCGCATGCCCAACCGTCGGCGGCACCTTCATCCAGATGGAAGACGAGCTGGCCGCCTCGATCACCCTGCAAGGCGCGGTCTGGGGCGGAGCGAAGGCCTTCACCGTCACCTCCGGCCCGGGCTTCTCGCTGATGATGGAGCACATCGGCTACGCCGCCATGACCGAAACGCCATGCGTCTTCGTCGACGTGCAGCGCGGCGGCCCATCCACCGGCTTGCCCACGCTGCCGGCGCAGGCCGACATGATGCAGGTGCGCTGGGGCTCGCACGGCGATTACGAAATCATCGCGCTGTGCCCGAACTCGCCGCAGGAGTGCTTCGACCTGACCATCAAGGCCTTCAACCTGCTCGGAGAAGTATCGCTGCCCGGTCTTCGTCATGATGGACGAAGTGGTCGGCCACATGACCGAGAAGGTCGTCATTCCGCCGGCCGACCAGATCGAGGTCGACGCCGCGCCGCTACACCACGCTCCCGCCAGAAGAATTCCTGGCCTACGAGCCCGACGCGAGGACCTGGTGCCGGACATGCCGCGCGTCGGCGAAGGCTACAACTTCCACGTCACCGGCCTGACCCACGACGAGCGCGGCTATCCCGACATGACGCCCGCCGTGCAGGACAGGCTGGTCAGCCGGCTGCAAGACAAGATCCTCAAGAATGCCGACAAGATCATGCTCTTCGAAGAGGACAGCACGATCGACGGCGCCGATGTGCGTGGTGGTCTCCTACGGCATCACCTCGCGCGTCGCGCAGCGCGCCATCGAGATGGCCCGCGAGCAAGGGCGTCAAGGTCGGCAAGTTCCGCCTGATCACCGCCTGGCCGTTCCCGGAGAAGCAGATCGCCGAAATCGCCGCGCAAGGTGAAGGCCATCGTGGTCCCCGAGCTCAACCTGGGCCAGATGGTGCGCGAAGTCGAGCGCGCTGTGCCGGCGGGTAAAGCCGTTGTCCGGCTGTCGGCATGCCGGCGGCAGCGTCCACAAGCCCGAAGACATCCTGAAGGCCATCATGGAGGTGGCGCGATGAGCGAACGACGATTCACCGATTCACGAACCCGGTCGAGCCAGTTCCTGCGCATCGACCGCATGCCGCACATCTGGTGTCCGGGATGCGGCATCGGCACCAGCGTCAACTCGCTTCGCCGCGCGCTGATCGATGCCAACGTCGACCTGAAGAACACTGTCGATCGTCTCCGGCATCGGCTGCACCGGCCGCGTCGCCGGTTACATGAAGCTGGACTCGTTCCACACCACCCACGGCCGCGCCATTCCCTTCGCCACCGGCCTGAAGCTGGCCAATCCCAAGCTGAACGTGGTGGTGTACTCCGGCGACGGCGACCTGTTCGCCATCGGCGGCAATCATCTGATCCACGCCGCCCGCCGCAACGTCGATCTGAAGGTCATCTGCGTCAACAACCTGATCTATGCCATGACCGGCGGCCAGACGGCGCCGACGACGCCGGGCTCGGTCATCACTTCGACCAAGCCTTACGGCACCTACGATCCGGCGTTCAACCTGCCGTACCTGGTGGAAGCCGCCGGCGCGGTGTACGTGGCGCGCTGGACGACCTTCCACGTTCGCCAGCTGGCACGCGCCATGCAGGAGATGTTCTCGAAGAAGGGCTTCTGCTTCATCGAGGTGCTCTCGCCCTGTCCGACGCTCTACCAGCGCCGCAACAAGATGGGCGACGGTCTGGACACCATGAAGTTCTACAAGGAGGTCAGCAAAGTGCGCAACGGCGCGCCGACCAGCGAGGTGGGGCTGAGCCAGAGCGGCGAGATCATCGTCGGCAAGTTCGTCGATCGCGAGCGCCCCGACTATCGCGACCTGATGCACGATACCCTGGTCGACGCGCTGGGCGACCGATTACGTCGAAACGGAGGCATGCGAATGCGCAGTCTAACGGAAATCCGCATCGCCGGATTTGGCGGGCAGGGCGTGATCCTGTCGGCCATCGTGATCGGCAAAGCCGGCTGCATCTATCAGGACGGCTACTCCACCATGACGCAGGCCTTCGGCCCGGAGGCGCGCGGCGGCGCTTGCAGCGCGCAGGTGATCCTCTCCGACGAGCCGATGCTGTATCCCTACGTCACGCGGCCGGACATCCTGGTCGTCATGTCGCAGGAGGCGTACTCGCTGTTCAGCCCGCAGCTCAAGGACAACGGCATCCTGATCATCGAGCAGGACCTGGTGCGCATCGGGGGCATCCCGCCGGGAGTTCGCGTTTACAGCATGCCCGCGACGCGCCTTGCCGAAGAGCTGGGCAAGAAGCATGGTGCTGAACATCGTGATGGTCGGCTTCTTCGGCGCGGTCCGCGGACTGCTCGAGCCGGAGGCGCTGCGCGAGGCGGTGGCGGAGTCGGTCCCCAAGGCCTATCGCGAGCTGAACCTGAAAGCCTTCGATCGCGGCTTCGAGTATGGGATGAAGGAGCTGAGCGAAGTCATCGTCAAGCAGGATTCGCAAGTCGCCGTCGCGGCTCTGGAAACATAAGCGGCCTGCTTTTGGCAGCACCACTCAATCAGTATTTGCAATGGGCTCCGGTATCGACGATAGCCGGGGCCCAATTGTTTGCGCCTTGCCGCCGAAAGTGTTCTACGAAGAACAATTTTCGCACTCGTAAGTTACTGCGGGTCACCCGCGGTGCTCGGCGCGAGCATGCTGTGCCGCCTTGTCTTCCCGGCTCGAATGAGTAACCGCCAAGAATGCGCCCAGCCACGAGCCCAGAGCCGCGAAGATGACATAGACCCACGTTCTCGTGTAACTGATCACGGCGAAAGCCGACAGCAGGTACCAGATGCCGCTCCATGTCGCCGCGGGCACGCGGCGCCTGGCGGCGACAGCCGCGCTGAATTTCACGTAAACCGCATCGGTTGCCGCGGTCGAAAGAAAGACTCCTACCGCCAGCCAGGGATGAATCTGCTGCACGATGACCACCTCGCGAAGATACCGGAGTAGACCCGCGGAGCGAGCATAGCAGGCGGATGGGCAGGGAACATTCTGCGGATTCTCGATTCATGAGGCGCTGGAGACGCAGGTCTTGGGATAGAGCGCTGCCTCAGCGTCGCATTCCTCAACCGCCAACATCGCTCGGCTCGAGTGGTCAATTGAATGCAATCCCAGCCTGATTATTTTTGTTGGTAATCTGGAGCGCGGGACTAACAGCCCGGTCGACTGGAAGGAAAACATGCAGATCCCAGTTGTTACGCTCAAGCACACCGACCTGGAAGTTTCGCGCTTCTGCTTCGGCACCATGACATTTGGCAAGCCGCTCGATCAGGCGGGCGCGACGCAGCTGGTCAACCGCTGCATCGAGGCCGGCATCAACTTCTTCGACACCGCCAACATGTACCAGAACGGGCGTCGCCGAAACCATGCTGGGGCACGCCATCAAGGGCAAGCGCGACAAGCTGATCATCGCCAGCAAAGTTCACGGCAAGATGGGCGATGCGCCCGACCAGCAAGGCCTCTCGCGCAAGGCCATACTGCGCGCCATCGACGAGAGCCTGCAACGGCTGGGCACCGACTACCTCGACCTCTATTACTTCCACCTGCCCGACTACAACGTACCCATCGAGGAATCGATGGAGGCGATGGAGTCGCTGGTGAAGCAGGGCAAGGTGCGCTATCCTGCGGAGTCGAATTACGCCGGTTGGCAGGTGGTGCAGATGCTGGGGATCGCGAAAGACCGCGGCTGGCATGCGCCCTACGTTTCGCAGCCCATGTACAACCTGCTGGCGCGCGGCATCGAGCAGGAATATCCTGCCCATGTGCAAGCAGTTCGGCATCTCCACATGTCGTCTACAATCCGCTCGCCGGCGGGCTGCTGACCGGCAAGCACAAGCCGGAGACGATCACGCCGGGCACGCGCTTCGACAACAACAAGATGTATCAGGAGCGCTACTGGCACGAGCAGCAATTCCGGGCGGTCGAGCAGTTACGCAAGATCGCGGAGTCGAGGCGGGACGCTCGCTGGTCAGCCTGGCATTCAACTGGCTGCTGCATCACACGGCAACCGATTGCGTGATCCTCGGCGCCTCGCGGCTGGAGCAATTGAACGAGAACCTGGCGACGATCGACGACGGGCCGCTTAGCGAAGATGTGCTAAAAGCTTGCGACGAGGTCTGGCGAAATCTGCGCGGGCCGCTGCCGTTCTACAACCGGTAGAGCGTTAGTTCTTGCTGCGTCAGGTAGAGCGGGCCTTCAGGCCCGCGTCCAGTAGCGGCAATAGAATATTTCCGGCACCCCAAACATTCTTGTTCGAGACGCGGGCCTGAAGGCTCGCTCTACCTTGCATTACTCTGCTTCAAATCCAATCTTCGACACGTCGCGCTCAGACCCTAGAGGCGGGGCGGCCCTGCCATACGCCGCCGCATCGGGCGGGAATTCCGGTTCCTGAATATCCTCCCGCTTGGTCATCATCAGGAGCCACTGGTGTCCCCTGATCTGCGGCGCGACGATGCCGCATAGCCGTAACCCGAACTGCTGTGCCGTCGTCAGCACCCAGCTGCGATCGAAGAGCACAGCCGCACTGGGATCCTCGTACGACACGTAGAGCGTGTTCGACTCCGGCCGCAGCATGGGGAATTCACGCTTCTCGAACAGAAACCAGGAGGCGTGCAGCACGCCCTGGGGGTCCAGGATTCGCGCGCATTCCCGCAGGTAGTGGATTGCCTGCTGCTGAGTGAGGTGAGTGAAGACGGAGAGTGCATTGATCAAAGTGAATTGCGAATCGCCGACGGGAAATGGCGCCACCGTTGGGCTGGCCGAGTTGGGATTGAAGCGCGTGTTGAACACGTCATGATGAACGAAGGAGAAGTTGGGCGCGGCAGGTTGCAGGTTGCGCTGACACCAGCGAATCATGCCGGCGTGAAGGTCGACGCCGACGTACTGCTTCGGGCTGGGCCGCTGTAGGATCAACTGCCGCGCCACCCGTCCGCACCCGCATCCGAAGTCGAAGACCTTCTCATAAACCGCCGGATCGAGATAGTCGTACACCAGCCGCCGCGTGGGATTGTCGAACGCCGCCACGTCCGTCGGCCCTACCAGTTCACACATTTCCAGTGGCGGGATCGGCAGGTTGTCCTGCGAGATGTCGGCTGATGTTGGCTGCGGCTGTTCGTGAACGGCGTCCCGGGAACCTGCCGCGTCGGTTTGTGCCGAGATCGCGGGGGTGATCGGCTCAGGTGCAGGCGGCACGGTTGCGCCTGGAGTCGCAGAAGCGGTCTCGCGCTGCGGCTCGGCGCGTCCGACTCTGCACTATGGACGCAACCGCGGCTTTCGCGGCGGCGTGCACTCCCGGCAGGAACTTCAGCCGGTCATTGATGAAGTCTGCAATGCGGTATCGCAGCTCTGCGGGTCGATCTTGTCTGGACGGATGCAACTGGGAACCCTGGAATCATGGTTGAGTGAGGCTAGGTGCCAATATACCTGAATGCCCAGGTTTATCCGCACACCGCGTGGACGTTTCATGCTGATCGGGTGCCCCAGGTCTGGCGCCTTTCCAGACCTGGGTACTCGTAGCCAGCAGGTGGCACCCAGGTCTCGAACACCGCGAGACCTGGGGCACCCTTATACCCAGACGGAAGCGGCGATTTCGTTGCAAGCCCCTGCCGCCTATGCTACTTTCAGAGATGATTCGAGGTACGCTTTGCGCGCACAAGTGCCCGCTGGGCTGAACCGCAAAGAGGCCGAGATCTACTCCCGCCTCGATCCGGAGCGGTTGCCCCACCACATCGCCATCATCATGGACGGAAATGGCCGCTGGGCCAAACGCCGCCATCTGCCCCGCATCGCGGGACATCGCTCCGGCGTGGCCGCGGTGCGCTCGACGGTCGAGACCGCCGCGCGCCTCGATATTCCCGCCCTCACGCTGTATTCCTTCTCCGCGGAAAACTGGAAGCGTCCCAAAGGCGAAGTGGAATTCCTGATGAACCTGCTGCGCCGCTACCTGAAGATGGAGCTGCCCACGCTGATGGAGAACAACATCCGGCTGCAGTACATCGGCCGCCAGCAGGAGCTGCCGCAGGAGGTGCAGGAGCGCATGTCGTGGGCGCGCGAGATGACCGAGCGCAACACCGGCATGGTGCTGACGCTGGCGCTCAACTACGGCTCGCGCACCGAGCTGGTGGATTGCTTCAACGCGCTGGTGCGCGAAGCGTCGCGCAACGGCGGCATCGAGCACCTGAAGATCGACGAGCGCTCCATCGCGCGGCATCTTTATACCAACGGCCTGCCCGAGCTCGACCTGGTCATCCGCACCAGCGGCGAGATGCGGCTGTCAGCAACTTCCTGCTGTGGCAGGTGGCCTACGCCGAGATCTACGTCACCGAGACGCTGTGGCCCGACTTTCGCGGCACCCAGTTGCTGGAGGCCATCGAAGCCTTCCAGAAGCGCGAGCGCCGCTTCGGAGGCCTGATCGGCGACAACGGACAACTATTCGTGAAGCGCGTCCTCACCGCGGTCATCCTGATTCCTATTGTCATTCTGGCGCTGTTCCGGGCGCCGCTGTGGCTGTTCACGCTGCTGGTGCTGGGCGTGGCGCTGCTGGCGGCGCGGGAGTACTTCGACATCGCGGAGGCGACAGGATTCCGGCCATTTCGGCGCTGGGCTACATCTTTTTCTTGCGTTCCGCTTGTTTGTTGCCTGCGGAGCTTATCTCCCCGATCGATGTCTCGCCGGGTTCCGGTCTGCTGCAGTCGCAGCCGCGGTTCATCATTGCTGCCTTCGTCTTTGTTGATGCTGTTGCCGCCTCTCCTTTTGCTGTTCGTAACGCGCTTGCGACGTGAGCCTCTCTCCAGCGCGCTTCCGATGCCGCGGTCTCGTTATTGCTGTGCCATACGTCGGCTTCACCTGTTCTGCTTGCCGTCTTCGCTCGTACGAGAACTGGGGCGGCCTCTCTTCATCCTTTTCCTGATGCTGACTGGTCTGGTGCGGCGATATAGCGGCGTACTATGTCGGCCGGGCGATCGGCAGGCACAAGCTGGCGCCGCGGTCAGCCCGGGCAAGACGTGGGAAGGCTCGATCGCGTCGGTCCATGGCGCGCCGTCGTGGTCGCGATCCTGTTGTTTCGCTTTCTCAACTCCGATTGCCGAGCGCGCTCGCATAGCATGTCATCTGATTCCGCTGCCTGGGTTCAACCTATCACATGCATTCGCTGGAACTGCCGCCTGATTTCCTGCTCTTGCGCCGTTGTGGTTGGCCGCTGCTGTTCGCGGTTTGCGTCAATATCGCGGCGCAGTTCGGCGATCTGGTGGAGTCAGCGTTGAAGCGCGGCGCTGGGATGAAGGACTCCGGCACTCTGCTGCCCGGGACATGGCGGAGTGCTCGACCGCATCGACGCGCTGCTATTCGCGTTGCCAGTGGGACTTATGTTCTACGTCTCTGGAATGAGCAGGTACTTCTAACCGGGCGTACAGTGTTAACGCGACGCAGACCAGCCCGACAATCGGGCGGCACAATTGTAGCACCAGCGACGTGAGTGCTGGGATGACGCACAATTATGCAATTCCGTAGCCCCACTGAGGCGGATCGCCATCAATCAACATCCAGAGACACATCGAAAAGCGTGCCGTCCCTGATAAGGGACTCGCTTTCTTAACTTTACTGCTGAACCCAGGACTCACGTGCTGGGCTACGATTGTTTCGCCCTGCGGGCTCTCGATCTTCCGCAAGGCGACTGAGCGCTCTTGCGGCGTGACTCATATCTCGAATGCGCGGCAGGGAAGACACAGCAGAGTCCCCCTCCACTCGGGCTTAAGCCCTCGGTCCGGGAATGACAATTCATTGAGAGTGCATCTGAGACCTCGAACCCGAAGGTCCGGCTCTACCGTGATCCCAGCCCGACCGCAGTTCATGGGATACTACATTAGCATTCATGAAACGCATCGCCATCCTCGGCTCGACCGGCTCCATCGGCAAGCAGCACGCTCAGCATCGTCGAGAGCTTTCCTGATCGCTTCTCGGTCGTCACCATGGCCGCGGGCAACAACGTCGAGCTCGCCTTCGAGCAGGCGCGCCGCTGGCGTCCCCAGAGTTCTCTCGATGGCAACCGCCGAAGCCGCCGACCAGCTCCACGACAAGCTGAAGCAGGCCGGACTGAGCAGCGACATCGAGGTCACGCACGGCTCGCGCCGGCACGGTGAAGGTCGCCACTCATCCCGACGCCGACTTCGTGGTCAGCGCCATCGTCGGCGTTGCCGGACTGGAAGCCACCTACGAAGCCGTCAAAGCCGGCAAGACCGTCGGCCTGGCCAACAAGGAGTGCCTGGTCGCCGCGGGCGATCTGATCACCGCCGAAGCGCGCCGCCAGGGCAAGCCGCTGCTGCCCATCGACAGCGAGCACAACGCCATCCACCAATGCATGCGCGGCGGGCGCCGCAACGAGGTCCATCGCATCTGGCTGACCGCCTCGGGCGGTCCATTTTTTCATACTCCGGCCAGCGAATTCTCCAACATTACGGTGGAGCAGGCGCTCAATCATCCCACTTGGAAGATGGGCAGGCGCATCACCATCGATTCCGCGACGCTGATGAACAAAGGCTTCGAGGTCATCGAGGCCTGCCGTCTCTTCGACATGCCGCCTGAGCCAGGTCAGCGTGCTGATTCATCCCCAGAGCACCATCCACTCCATGGTCGAGTTCGTCGATGGCAGCCTGCTTGCTCAACTCTCCGTAACCGATATGCGGTTGCCGATCCTTTACGCGCTCACTTATCCCGATCGCATCGAGTCGGACCTGCGCTTCCCGGTGCAGGAGCTGCGGCGGCTCGATTTCGCTCCGCCGGACTTGGACAAATTTCCCTGCTTACGTTTGGCTTACGAGGCAGTCGAAGCGGGAGGGGCGAAGACGATCGCGCTGAACGCGGCCGACGAGGTGGCGGTGGCGGCATTCCTCGAAGGTAGTATTGGTTTTCAGGACATTCCGGCTACAATAAAGATGGTAGTGGGTGAAACGCCCGCCCGCATACCTGAATCTATATGAGGATGTACTGAAGCTGGATGCTGACGCGCGCCGCAGGGCCCGCAGATCGCATCCAGCAGCATGGGCCGGCGAAGCGTATGTCGCCCAAACGGCTTCGGCGACGCGGCATAACTAGCTCCCAGGTAAAGAGGTATATGGAATCGTTTCTGATTGCGGTGGTTTCGATGGCCGTCGTGCTCGGATCATGATCCTGATCCACGAGTTCGGCCACTATGCCGCCGCGAAGTGCTTCGGCGTCCGCGTCGATGTCTTCTCCATCGGCTTCGGCAAGCGGCTGGCGGGTTTCCGCCGCGGCGAAACCGACTACCGCATCAGCGCCCTGCCGCTGGGCGGCTACGTCAAGATGGCGGGCGAGAATCCGCTGGAATCGCGCAGCGGCGCGCCCGACGAGTTCATGTCGCATCCGCGCTGGCAGCGCTTCGTGATCGCCATCGCCGGTCCGGCCATGAACATCATGCTGGCCATCGCACTGCTCACCGGCGTCTACATGGTGCACTACGAGCGCCCGGAGTTCTTCGATCAGCCCGCGGTTATCGGCTGGGTGCTGGACAACTCTCCCGCCGCCAAGGCCGGCATCGAGCAGGGCGACCGCATCGTCCGCATCGACGGCGCGCAGAATCCCACCTGGGAAGACGTGATGCTCAAGGTGATGAGTCAGCCCCAAACAGCCGATCGACGTCGCCATCCAGCGCGGCAACCAGATTCTGGAGAAGCAGGTCAAGCCCGAGCCCGACGGCCAGACGACGAATACGGCAGCATGGGCTGGGTGCCTGAGCAGACCGATCACCGTGACCGAGCTTGAGCCGAACATGCCCGCGGCTCAAGGCCGGAATCCAGCTGGGCGACCAGATCGTCGCCATCAACGGCGTTCCCATGCGCTCGCGGCTCGCCATCATCGCACTACCTGCAGCAGAACGGCGGCAAGCCGGTCGACGTCACCGTGCTCCGCAACGGGCAAGAACTGCACTTCACCATGACGCCGGTCCAGAAGGAGGAGAGCGGCCAGAAGGGATATCGGCTGGGCTTCCTGATGTCCGGACCGCCGACGCGGTGGACAAGCTGTCCTTTCCGCAAGGCGTTCAGCCGGTCGCTCGAGGAGAACAAGAAGATATTCGCTGCTGATCGTCGACCTGGTGCGCAAGATGGTGCGAGCGCAAGGCCTCGATCAAGCAGATGGAAGGCCCGATCGGCATCGCGCGCGCCTCCGGCGAAGCGGCGCGCCAGCCGGGCTGGACTCCGCTGCTCAGCCTGATGGCGATGATCAGCCTGAACCTCGGCATCTTCAACCTGCTGCCGATTCCGATTCTCGACGGCGGCAGTCATCCTGCTGCTGATCATCGAATCGCATCATGCGGCGCGACATCAGCATGCGCATCAAGGAGCGCATCTACCAGACGGCGTTCGTCTTCCTGGTGCTGTTTGCGGTGGTGGTGATCTACAACGACCTGATGAAGGCTCTGCCGGGACTGGCGCAGCGGCTGCCGTAAAGACAGCAGTTGGCACTTGGCATTCAGCAGTTAGTTGGCACTTGAAGCTGCACTCGACATTTAGCGTTAAGCAATTAGCTCCGAGGCGGGCTTGGCCAAATGCTGAGTGCCAAATGCTAAGTGCTTCAGTTCCCCTTCGGCTTGGCGGCCGTTGCTGTTTGCGTCTCGGGTGACCCGCTTCGCTTCAACGCGTTGGCGCGCTGCAACAGCGGCCGGGCGTCTTCCTCGCCCGCGGCGATGGCCTTCTCCAGCAGCTTCTCAGCTTGCGCGAAGTCGTGCGGGCCCTGCATGTAAAGTAGTGCCTGATTCACCCAGGCGCGAGCGAGTCCCTGTTCGCCGGCTCTGCCAAACCAGCGCATCGCCTCCGCTTCATTCTTCTCCACGCCCAGGCCCAACACGTACATCGTCCCAAGGTTTTTCTCGCCGATGGCAAAGCCCTGCTCGGCAGATGCGCGGTACCAGCGCACGGCCTCGCCGTAGTCTTGAGCAACGCCTTGGCCGTAGTGATACATGTAGCCGATATTGCTTTGCGCCTGAGCGTCGCCCTGCCGCGCCGCCACTTCAAACCACTTCGCCGCCTGCGCCAAGTCGCGCGCCACGCCGCGGCCTTCGCGGTACAAGGTCCCGAGATTGCATTGTGCCGGAGCGTAGCCTTGCTCAGCGGCTTTTGCATACCAGGCCGCAGCCTCTTCGAAGTTGCGCGCGGTGCCGCGGCCCTGCTCGTACATTAACCCGAGATGATGCTGGACCTCCGCGCTGCCCTGCTGTGCCGCGCGGCGATACCAAGACAGGGCCTGCCCGAGGTCCTGCGGCACATGAATTCCTTCTTCATAGGCGACGGCCAAGGAGACCTGCGCGCCGGCATCGCCGTGACGCGCGCGCTCCTGCACGCGCCGGAATTCGCTGTCGCTGATGCTTGCGAGTTGCTGCTTGGCGGTGACTCCGCCCACGCCGGCGGTACTGGTGAGAAGCAGTCCGCCCAGACACACCGCGAGGAACAAACGCGCCGCACACCACGGCACGCGCTCTGCCGACATAGACGCCCCCTCAAACGCCGATGCAAGCTATGGCGTAACTGGGCGGGAGTCTAGTCCTCGGTGCGTCCAAGTTCCAGAAAAAAGTGATGTGGGTTTGAACTGGCCTTGGAAGTCAGGGAAGAAGCTGCGCACCCGCATCGCGCAATCGCCTATTTTATGACGGCGACCATTTTTGCCAGTCGCGGTGCAACCCTGTGCAGGAGCTCTCATCTCATTGGGAAGTCCCATTCATTCCAGCCGTGATGTACGATTACGACCAGGAGAAGTCGTGGTCTGTAGCTCTTGTGGCTTCGAAAACCCGCTTGCAATGCGTTACTGCGGCATGTGTGGCATGCCTATGCCGCATAAGCCGATTACCGCACCCGGTGCGCACAGCACCCTGAATTTCACCCGGGTGCCGGTAGATACACGCGAAGCGGCATCGGCTCGCGAACCTTCCGAGGGTTCGGAGGCAGGCGGCAGTGTGGCCGTCGAACGTAGTTCCTCGCCCGCGAGTCGCCCCCAGTCCGGACCGCTAGAAACTGCGACGCCCGCAACCGAGGAGGGGCCTTCGAGGGTGGTTTCGCCTGAGGCTGCCACCGAAGAGCTGGTGCCGGACATCTCTCTGGACGAGTATGTCAGGAAGTTCCGCTACGAGCCGCCGCGGGATCCGGCCGAGAAAACGATGCGTTGGGACGCGCCGGTGGAGACACCCCGGCCACAGCCGCCGATTGGCGACTTGCCGCAAGCGACAGATCGCGTGACCGAGCCAACGCTGCCGCTCAATACCTCAGCCCCGATCGATGAGGACGTGGACAGCCGGCTCGGGCTGGAGCCGGAGTCGCCGGCGGAGGCGAGTATCGCGCGCCCACGCTTTCTGGACATCAACGAGCCGCCGGCCCCGAACCAGCGGCCGGTCAGAACCGAAGTTTCGGGCGAGTCTTCGCCCTCGAATCGCGCGCCCGCCGCCGGCGTGGCGACCATCGTGGGCCCGTCTTTCCTGGGCCTGAGCGATAGTCCGCAAAGCTGGGCCGACGCGATCGGAGTGGAGCGCGGGGAATACGCTCCGCGTAACTACCACTGGCGAGCCTGGTTTGCCGCGGCGGTCGTGCTGCTTTTCGCCGGTCTGGGATACTTGGAATGGCGCGCGCAGGTGAACCAGACCAACAATGGCCCGGTTGAGGTGATTCGCACCAAGCTGCGCGATTGGCGGCAGACCGCATCGCAGATGACCGACTCCGCTCCGTCTCCTGGAGCGGCTAAGCCGGATATTCAGGTGCAGCCGCAAACCAAGCCGAAGCAGAACGCCAACGCGAGTGCGCCGGTCCCAGGCACAACTTCGCCGGACGACACGCAGACGGCAGCCAAGTCTGATGTAGACACTGGGCGCAACGCGGCGAGTGCGAATACGCAGCCCATCCCGAACACGGCGCCGACAGCCGAGCCCCCGAAGGTCGCAACAGACAACCCCGGGCAAGCGCCTGCGCCGGAGAAGCCGCAGACAATTGCGAACAACTCGGCAGAACCGCCAGCCCCCGTAGCGCAACCCAAGCACCAGCCCGACGCGGCCACTCCAGCACCGAAGCCGCCTGTTCTTGGCGGCGAGGAGATGCTGAAGGCGAAGAACGGCAGCGATCCAGCGGCAACAGCCGCATGGCTTTGGAAGGCCACCGCCAAAGGCAATCCTGACGCCCCGGTGCAATTGGCCAGCATGTACGTCCGAGGAGACGGCGTTCCGCGCAGTTGCGAGCAGGCGCTGGTGCTGCTCAAGACCGCCGCCGAGAAAGAGAACGCGCCAGCGCGCAGCCGTCTGGGCTCTATGTACGCCAACGGCACCTGCGTTCCGGCCAGCCGGGTGGAAGCTTATCGCTGGTACAGCTCAGCGCTGGCCGCCAATCCCAACAGCCAGTGGACGCAGCAGACGCGCGACACGATCTGGCAGCAGATGAGCCCGGACGAGCGCGCCCGGGCCCAGAAGTACCGTTAGACCCCGGCGCTCCGAATGCTTCCAAATTAACTGCCGGTAGGCACGATGCTGTTGGTCTCCACCATTAGCATCACGGTGCGTTTTGGCGCCCGCGTACGATGTATCACACCTTTGGGAATGACGATGCCCTGCCGAGGCGCAAGCTCAATCGTCCGCTCATTCAGATCGATCAGTAAGCAGCCCTCGATCACATAAAAGAATTCGTCATCGATGTCGTGCTTGTGCCAGTGATACTCACCTTCCACCACTCCCATCCGCACAACTGAGTCGTTAACCGCGCAGAGAGTCTGGTTGTACCACTTGTGCGTGCACGCCTCAGCTAACGTCTTTTCATCGATCACTTGCAGCGGCTCGCAAAGCACGTTCAAGCGAGTATCGTAGGGATATTCCCTTACTTCGGCCATGATCAACTCCTTTCGCGGGCAGCGTGTGAAAAGCATATCCCGCCCGGCTCGGTCTTGTCATGGAGATGTAAAATCGGCGAAGCAGCGACCGGTAACCCGGGGCAAACTGGTTGATCTTGCATTCCAGGAGTAGTGTCTCAGTTTGAAATCGTGTTCAACTTATTTGGGTGGAGCACGCCTTCAGCCGAACAGTCTGAGGTCCGCTAAAGTCCGGCTTCAGCCGCTGAGGTAAGGGTCAGGTTTACCTCAGGCGCTAAAGCGCATATCCAATTGCGGCCTGCGATATGCACGCCTGAAGGCGTGCTCCACCCGCAGCGTGCACTGGCGAATTTCAAACTGAGACACTACTATTCCAGGCTTCGATTGTTGAACCGCGGCGTTCGGTGATATCGTCGAAGCTGGTGCTGCCCCCTTCGCGCTGACCACTGATGCCGTTGTCTGTCCATCGCCTGTTCCTTCCCGCCGCTGTTGTCGTCTGCGCCTTGCCGATTTCCGCCGCCGCGCAGCAATCCATTGGTGAGCTGTACGCTGCCGATGCCAGCGTGAAGGGCTCGGTGATTCTGGCAGGCTCGGGAACCAGCGTACTAAGTGGCTCGTCCATCCAGGCGGGCGCCCAGGCGGCGACACTCAAGCTTAATCGTGGTGGCAGTGTGCTGGTATGCGAAGGGACAAAGTTGTCCGTCGCCGCCTCGCAAACCGGACGTGAACTGCTGTTCAGCGTGAATTCCGGCAATATGGAGCTCAATTATCCGCTGGGCACCGAGGCGGACACCTTGCTCACCCCGGACCTGCGGCTGGTGCTGCCTGGGCCGGGCACGGTGCACGTGGCCGTTCGCGTCACCCCACAGGGCGATACCTGCGTGCAATCGCTGCCGTGGAACGTCTCGGCCATCACCATCTCGGAATCGATGGGCGATGCAACCTATCAGGTGAAGCCGGATGAGACGGTCGTCTTCCAGGGCGGGCACCTGAACGACGCGGTCCACTCGCGCCAGAACTGCGGATGCGCGCGCTCGACGCCGGTGCAGGTGGCCCAGGCGGCGCCCGCTCCGCCGGCTCCCGCTGCAGCTCCATCCCCAGTTCCCACAGCGCCCAAGGCACCCCAGGTCCCGCCGGTCACCGACGTCGCTGCCGCACGCCCGGCGCCGCCCGACCAGCACCTGGCCGTGGAAGCGCCGTTCATCTTTCATGGAAACGAGCCCGTGCCTGACCTTAGCCCCCATATCGCCGTGCTCCGCCTGGAGAACAAGCGCCTGGTGCAGCTTGAGCCGACGGTGCTGCCTCCGCCGGTGAAGGCGAAGAAGCAGACGGCCAAACCGGCTCCCACACAGGAGGCGAAGAAGCAGTCCCACGGCTTCTTCGGCAAACTGGCGACGTTCTTCGGATCGATCTTCCACTAGTTCCCCGCTACGCAACCAGGAAAGCGGCGCAAATGGGTGTGCCGTCGCCCTCCTTAAGTGGTACTTGCCAAGCTATAAGTCAATTTGAGAGTATCCGGTGTGCTGGTAAGCTGGTCAGGCGACGACTGGATTAATTTCGCCGGTCGGGCGTGTGGTCCGAAAACGAGGGGCGTGCGAGATGACCAAGGCAGACTTGATCGACGAAGTTTCCCGCTTGACCGAACTCACGCGCAAAGACAGCGAGATCATCGTCGAAACCATCTTTGAGAGCGTGGTGCGCTCGCTGCGGGCCGGCGACAAGATCGAGATTCGCGGCTTCGGCAGCTTCCGCACCCGCCAGCGCAAGCCGCGCGTCGGGCGCAATCCCAAGACCGGCGAGCGCGTCGAAGTGCCGGCCAAGAAAATTCCCTTCTTCAAGCCCAGCAAGGAGCTGAAAGACATGGTGAACACCTATGTCGAGCGGCATCCGCAGGCGCAGCCCACGCCCATGGCTTCGTCGGGCGAAGGCGGCGGGAACAACGTTTAAGCAGAGCTCATCTCGTAGTCAGAGCTCATCCCAATCGATCAGGTTTGTATCAGGGCACGACCCTTGGGCAAGCTCGGGGCAGGCTTTCAGTCGTGCCGAATGGCGACTTTTTTGATTTGTCATTCCGAGGAGGCCTTCAGGATGACAAAGGAAACACTACGATTTCGGCGGCTCCCATAATTCCACCCGGTTGCCCTCAGGGTCGGTGATCCAGCCGAACTTGCCGTAATCGGCCTCTTCGACCTTGTCGTCAACCTGAACGCCTTCTTCACGCAGCGCCTTCAGCAGTTCGCCCAGGTTGTCCACGCGAAAGTTGATCATGAACGGCGCAGGGCCGGGCCCGAGGTATTTCGTAGTATCCGGGAAGATGGCGAAGACGTTGCAGCCGGGGACTTCGGGGTGATCCGCATCGCGCCACATCGCACCCGAGCCATCAGGGGAGCTCTCAATGCCCAGGTGTTTGCGATACCACTCGTAGAGCGCCTTAGGATCGCGTGCCTTGAAGAAAATTCCGCCCAGCCCAGTGACACGTTTCATGATTGAACCTCCAGCCGGATCGCGTTTGAAGATTACCCAACAAATGTAAAGGCACGAAGAATTTGAAATCTCCGTGCCCTCCGTGTCTCCGTGGTGACAAGCTTCTTACGCCTTTGTCGCCTGCGTCTTCAGCACCTCGATCGCCTTGTTGAGCTGATCGTCGGGCTGGTTGGCCTTCTGGCGCTCTTCCTGCGCCTGGTCGTCGGCGTTCTCGTCCTCGTCGGGCGCGATGAAGTCATCGGTGTTGTCGGCCACCAGGATGTTGGGTGTCACCGCCGTATCCTGAAGCGCCTTGCCCGAAGGCGAATAGTACTTCGCGACAGACAGAATCAGCGCCGAGCCGTCGGGCATGTCGATGACTTTCTGGATGGAGCCGGAGCCAAAGGTCTTATCGCCGACGCACATCGCCGCGCGCGTTCTCCATGATGGCGGCGGCCACAATTTCAGCCGGGCCCGCGGTGCCGCGATTCACCAGCACCACCAACGGGATGTTGGTCGCGACCGCCTTCTGCGGATCGGCGTTAAAGGTCTGCTTGGGATACTTTTGGCCTTGCAGGTAGGTGATGGTGCCGTGGTTCAGGAAGAGGTTCGCGGTCGCGACGCCTTCGTCCTCCTCGCCGTCGCCGGAGTTGCGCAGGTCAAGGATGATTTTCTTGGCGCCGTCTTTCTGCAGCGCCTTCAGCTTGTTGGCAATCTCCTGCGCGCGGCCCTTGGGGAAGTCGTCAACTTTGATGTAGCCGATGCCGTCCTGCATCACCTTGTCGCTGACCGGCGGATCGGTCACGATGGCCAGCGTGATCGCCGACTTCACCGGCTGCGCCCGCCGCGGACGCACCACCGAAACGTTGACCACCGATCCCGGAGGGCCGGTCAGCCGGCCATCGATCTCGGCCAGCGACATGTCGCGCGTGGACTTGCCTTCGATAGCTTCAATGATGTCGCCACTGGCGATGTCGGCCTTGTCCGCCGGACCGCCGGGGATGACCGAGATCACCGCCGCGTAGCCGTAGCGCTTGGAGATGGCTGCGCCGACGCCGGCCTTGCCTTCCTTGCGCGCTTTGTAGTTCTTGAACTCAGCGGGATCGAGATAGCTGGAGTTGGCGTCCAGCGACTCCAGCAGCCCGTGCAGCGCGCCATTGGTAACCGCGGCGATGTTCGGCTCCTCGACGTACTCGGTGCGGATGCGCGACAGCACCTCGCTATAAACGCCGAGCTGGCGATAGGAGCCGTCATTGCTGCTGTTGTCGGCGACGGCCCGGATCCCGAGCTGGCCCAGCAGAACGAATGAGGCGATCAAGAATGACAGGACGATGACGGTGAACTTAACGGTCTTGGACATGTGAAAATCGCTGTTCGGAGGGGACTCCCGCGAGATTCCCTCATTCTAACTCAGTTCGATGCCGTGGCTGGTGGGAATGTTCCAGCAAATCTGGCCCTCGGCTGGGGATTGGACGCCCGGCGGAGGACAATCGTGAGCGGGGGCCCGCCCTGTCGCCAGAACCAGGCGACCAAGGGTGGGGCACCCCGAGCGAAAAGAGACGCCTGCAAGTGGTACTGGCTCAGTTTGAAATGGAAGCGGTGGAAGGGCGCGGCTTCAGCCGTGCCGAAACCTACGGCGGAAACCGGGCTTCAGCCCCGGCTGACCGCGGCTGAAGCCGCCGACAATGGCCCGTTGTTTCGCCGGGCAGAAGCCCGGCGCTTCCACCGCTTCAATTTCAAACTGAGCCAGTACTCTGCAAGTTGCTGATTAGCCTTTCATGTCCGTATAATTGAGCTTCATCCAGCTGGGATCCCCAGCAACCGCTTCGTTTGCGGTTGGTGGGGAGGAGCCATCCTGGCGAAAGTTCTGGAGCGATTCATGGCACAAGTTTGTGAAATCTGCGGCAAGAAGCCGCAATCGGGCAACAACATCAGCCACGCGCACAACGTCACGCGCCGCCGCTGGAACGTCAACCTGCGGCCGGTCCGCGCCAAGGTGCAGGGCGGCAGCAAGCGCATGCGCGTCTGCACTACCTGCCTGCGCAGCGGCAGAGTCACCAAAGCCTAAACTTGAGGAATCGTGCTTCGCTAACCTCCCCACCAGGGAGGTTTTGTTTGCCTTGTAACAGGGCACGACTGAAGTCGTGCCCTGTTACAAAGTGGCTCCTGGGGGCGCACCTCAAGTACTTGGGCGAGACCCAACAGCTCCCACAGCGAGTCCAATCGCCGCTCCTGCAATCACATCGCTGGCGTAGTGATAGCCGTCATACACCGCACCCACGCACATTAGCAGAACGATCCCCAAGAGCCAGGGTGCGAGCCGCGGCAAATACCGGCAGGCGAACACCAGCACGACAAACGCCATCATGATGTGCGAACTGGGAAAAGCATTGCCGTGGACACCGGCGTGGTTCTGGATCGCCCGGACAAGATACTGGAAGATTCCGGCGTGGGCGCTTCCGATCTGCTGCACACCCGCGTGGTTAGCCGGACTCTGCGTGGGGAATGCCAGATAGCTCGCGTAGCACACGACATAGCCGATGCTGAGGCCGTCGGTGAGCCCGCGAAAGGCGCCGCGGAACTCTGCCCGTTTGCGGAAGCCCCAGAACACGCCTCCCACAACGGGGTACAAAAAATAAAACGAAAAGTAGCCGAACTCGAGGAATTCCGGGAGCCAGGCGCGCGCCTGCGCATGCATCCATTCAATGGGCGAGGCGCCGAACACCCGGCTCTCCAGGGCGAGTATGTAACCGTTCTGCCAGGCGCCGCGAAGGACCAGCGATAGATATGAGATTTCTTCGAAGCTGGTGGTGAAAAGCACCAGCGGCAGCCAGTCGTGGGCAAATTCCCAGCCTTCTCCGTGCGCGCGCTTGCGCGCGAGCAGAACGATCGCGGCCATGGCGCAGAGGTTCCAGCCGACGTACGCCGGCCAGTGCGGCGCGCGCTCGTGGCGCACGCACACCATCACCGTCAAAACGAAATGCACCGCCAGGTAAATGCGGTCGGTGAGGTTCATCGGTTTGCAGAATAGCGCACCGGGCGGTCCGCGCCGGATACAATAAGCTCACCTGCTCCAGTTGCCACAAAGGGCGACACCGGCTTGCCATGGTAGCCCGCATCTTCTTTTTCGCCCTCGCTCTCGCCCTCGTAGTGGCGGGGATTTGGGCCTACCAGCATGACCAGAAGCTGCGTAACAATGCCAGCCAGGTGAATCTCGGCGACTCCGACGAGGTCGTACGCGAACTGCTCGGCGATCCCAGCAGCCAGGGCAGTTGCGGCTCGCTCACTCCCGTTCCCAAGGGATGCAGCAGCGAATACGTGTACCGCTACTGGTACTCGATCTTCCAGCCGAAGTACGAAGTGATCTGGCTCGACCAGCAGGGCAGAGTGCTGGGCGAGCAGCGCGTGCAATCGCAGTTCTGAAAGGCGGGTACTTGCGCGGTGGAAGCGCCGGGCTACCGCCCGGCGAAATCGAAGAATCCGTGATGATCGCTTTCGTCACGGCGAACCGGGGCTGAAGCCCCTTCATGATGCCGCCTCACGGCACGGCTAAAGCCGAGCCCTTTCACCGCTGTTTCGTGACCTACGTCACAGCATCCTGTGCGCTCGTCGCGGCAAACTAAGACATGTTTATGGACCGCTTCGCCATCATCAACAGCCGCAAGCGCGCCATTATCGCCCTGATTCACTCCGTTTTCTTCCTGGGAGTTGCGGCGGTGCAACTGGCCATCTCGCACGCCCTGCCGCTTTCCGCGCATGGCCGGCGTGCCACCGCGGCCATGGTGCTGCTGGCGATCTATATCATCGTGACCGCGGTACTGCTGATACTCCTGCGCTTTTCGGCGTGCGCGCGGGAGCGGCTTTACTTCGCATTCTGCGCCGCCAGCGCCGCCTTCGGATTGGTACGCATTATCCTCGGCGACCCCGTGCTGCACGCCAATGTGCTCCGCGTGCTTCTGCTGTTCTGCGCCGTCGTGCTTGGCACCGCGATCCTGCGAACGCATTCGTCCCCGCCGCCGGTCGCCGAAGTTGACCTTCCCTAGCAACAAAAGGCGAACCCTGGTTGAGGTGCGCCTTCCTGCTCTTTCCGAGAGGCCCGTACCGTGTCTAGTGCGCCTGCGCGTTCACCTCGGCGCGGTTCTTTTCCAGCGTCGCGAGGAAGCGGTTGTGTGGCATCGGGTCCTTCACCTGGCCGGTTAGCACAGGGCGGAAACCCACCGTACGGCCATAGTAGGCGCGCATCGCATCCTCGTCGGTCTTGATGTTGGCGCCGTTAATGGTCGCGCCCGCGAACAAGCCGCGCGCACGCGAGTAGGTCAGGATCTCGGTGTTCATCTTCCAGTTGGTGCCGGCTGCGGCCTCACGGCCAAGCGGGCCCGCCGCCGCGCTGGCACTTCCGCCGATCTTCCACTTCGAGCTCAGGAGCTGGTTCATGCCGTTCTGATTCATGATCAGCATTGTCAGGTCAACGCCCTCAGCGCCGATTTGCGCACCCCAGCTTCCGCCCGTGATCACAAAGAACGCGGGCGCGCTCCAGCCCCCATTGGGCAGACGGCAGGAGGCCACACCACGGCCATGCTCTGCGCCGAAGACGAACCCGCCCTTAATCATCGATGGGACGACCGCTACGCACTTCGCCTTGGTAAAGACCTGGTCCGGAATGCCCTGGTCGGGAGCGGCCAGGAGTTGCTCGAGGTCCTTGGCGGCATCGTCAAGACGAGCGATCGCCTTGTCGTGGTCCGAACCTTCCTTGGTAGTGGCGTCCTTGGCTTTGTCTTTTTGAGTGTCGGCAGCATTCTCGTCGTTTACAGCTGCGTCCTTGCGCGACTGGTCGGTGGCCTGCTTCTGCTCCGTAACCGTATCGTGGTGCGCATTGTTGTTCTGGTCCTGGTCCGACTGGGTCTGCGCCGAGGAACCGTTATCGTTGTCGTTGGTTGTGGTCGTCGTAGTCTGACTCTGGCTCTGCGTGGCACTGTTATTGCCATTGTCCGTGGTGCTGGTGGAATTCGCGCTGTTGTCCTGGGCCCAGACCATGCACGCTCCAAGCAGCAACAACCCGAACAGGATCCCGATTCGCTTCATGACTTGTCTACTCCTCCGTAGAGAAAAAATCTGCGGACGGTACTGCAATTCGTCCTACTAGGTTGGATAGAGATGCGCGGAAGATGGTTTACAGCGGGGCGATAAGTATTTGTCGGGCGTGCCTTACAACCATTGCGGAAGGCGCTTCATCGCGTCAGGCGCGCCGCTTGTCGGGGTTCGCAAGCTGCTGCCAGGGGCGCTTGGGGCGCTCCGATTCCGGCAGGTCGCGTCCGCGCACCCGGTCGTACATGTAGGACTCACTAACCGTGCCCAGTCCTTCATTGTAGAGGCTGATGCCGCCGGTGCCTTCTTTCAGCTCTTCGCTGAACTGGTGCAGCGCCTTCAGGTGGTCCGCAGTCGCGGGATAGACAGCTTTGGAGGTCTTGAGGACCTTCTGATAACCCTCGTCGATCAACCTCGAAATTTCTCCGCTGATAAGGTAGCCGGGATAGGCAAATATCTTGACTTGGCCATCGGGCGCACGCTCGACGGCCGCTGATACGTGATACTTGCTCAGGAAGTAGCGGCCAGGCGCACCGGGCGCTTGCGTCACCTCGAAGCCGTGATCGCGGAACCACTGCACCGCGTCTTCCAGTGACCGCGATTTGAGTGACGAAGACTTCGCCATGTGCTTACCAGCTTTCCGGCGCGGCTAGCTGCGGAATCCGCCGCTTCCGCTGCGCATCGAATGCGTTAGCTTACCATTTGCGATAGCTTCCGTGCTTCGCACGTTGCCCAGACCAATGCGCCGGAGGAAGATATTGCGGACTCGCTACTTTCGTACAGGGCATACGAAAACAGAAACGTGCGGAGCAATAATTGTTCATGAACAGCATGGCTTACCTGCCCGAATCCGCAACTGCCGTCCTCAAGCGCATTGGTAACACTCCGCTGCTACAGTTGCGGCGCGTGTGCGCGGACATGCCCGGTGTGAGCATCTTTGGCAAGGCCGAGTGGCTGAATCCCGCGGGCTCGGTGAAAGATCGCGCTGCCGGCAAGATCGTCGAAGAGGCGTTTCGCTCCGGCGATCTCGGACAGGGGCAGCGCCTGCTGGATGCGACCAGCGGCAACACCGGTATCTCTTACGCCATGCTGGGCGCGGCTTGCGGGTTCGGGGTCACACTTTGCATGCCGGGCAATGTCTCTCCGGAGCGCAAGCGCATGCTGAGCGCCTATGGGGCGGAGGTCGTCGACACCGATCCCGGCGAGGGCTCCGATGGCGCGATTTGCAAGGCACGCGAGATGGCCGCGGAGTCACCGGACAAATATTTCTACGCCGACCAGTACTCCAACGATGCGAACTGGCAGGCGCACTATTGCAGCACGGCCAACGAGATTTGGCGGCAGACGCGCGGTCAGCTCACCCACTTTGTGGCGATGCTGGGCACGTCGGGTACGTTCGTGGGCACCACGCGCCGGCTGCGCGAGCTCAATCCGGAAATCCAGTGCGTCTCGCTGCAACCCGATTCCCCCTTTCATGGCATCGAGGGCGCCAAACACATGGCGACCTCGATTGTGCCCGAAATCTACGATTCCACATTGGCGGACATGGACCTGGAGATCTCAACTGAGGAGTCGCACGCCATGGTGCGACGGCTGGCCCGCGAGGAGGGCCTGCTGGTCGGCATCTCCGCCGGAGCGGCGGTGGTCGGCTCGTTGCGCATCGGGCGCGACAATCCCGGCGCGAAGATTGTGTGCATCCTCTGCGATGGAGCCGAGAAATATTTGAGTGAACGGTTCTGGGACGAGGTGTGAATCGCAGCACTGAGCCTGTAGCAGTTGTCCGATTCCCATTGCTTTTTGGACGAGAAGCGTGGATCGACGATACAACTAGCCGCGCAGCGGCGGGATGGGTTGAGCCCGGGGCGCAAGCCCCGGGTAGCGGTGAAGTAAATCCGAAGCCGCGGCAGCGGCGAACCGCCTGCGAGAAGCGCCGGGCTCTTCCCCCGCCACGGCGCTTGCTTTCCGCTAATCGTTCGACAAAGTGAAAGTCACGTTGATCTGGGTATCTACCGCCACGGGCTGTCCATTCAGATAGTAAGGCCGGTACAGCCATTGCTTCACCGCGGCGATGGCTGCTCCTGTCAGCAGCGGATGTCCGCTCACAACGCGCAGGTCCTGCACCGTCCCGTCCTTCCCAATAACGGCCTGTAACACCACTGTGCCCTGAATTCTGGCTTGCTGTGCCAGGATCGGATACTGCGGTTTGACTTGCCGTACCAGCAAGCCTTGCGAAATCCCCGAAGATACCCGGACCTTCTGCACCGCGACCCTCGGGACCACTGTGGGTGTCCCGCGCAGCAGCTCGGAAAGCATCGTATTGGGAGAGGCACTCCCGACCCCGTAGGGCACACCGATGGACGGCTGAGATTCGTCCGCAGCCGCGGATGGATTGTCACGCACCATTGCAATCGAGCTTGGAATCTCGCGCGGCAGAATCAGCACCCCCTTGCTAAACTCGCTTGACGTTCGCGCGAGCTTTACCGCATGGTTTGCGGGCGCCGGCTGAGCCGCTGGCGGCACCTCTACCGTGCTGATTAACGCGCGAATGGGAAGCGCATCCGTGTAGAGCAGGGACATCAACAGCACCGTTCCGGCGAGAATGGTCTGTGCGGTGAACGAAAACGCGATGGTCCAGGGATTGCGCCTCGCAAGCGTTCCACCGGATTCGACAAGGCTGCTCTCAAACATGGCCCCTTCCCCCTTTCGATACCTACACAGACACCGCAGCTTGGAACTCCGGTTTCAATCAGAGCACGAAAGCGAGAAAATTTGCAGGCAGGTTTACAGGGTTAGCTTGAACACTGAGGATTGCCGGTTGTCGATTACGACTAGCCGTTGCTTCCCATCAGCGCCGGCGAGCCCGTGGGTCGGTCATCCCGCCGTCACCCCGCGTACCTTCACGTTGGCGCGGATGAACTCGATGATGGAATCCATCGGGGTGCCCGGCAGGAACACTGCGGCCACGCCCTGCTGCTTCAGGGTTTCGACATCCTGGTCGGGGATGATGCCGCCCACCAGCACCAGCACGTCATCCATGCGGTTCTGCTTCAGCAGACTCCATCACGCGGGGCACGATGGCATTGTGGGCGCCGGAAAGAATGCTGAGCCCGATGACATCGACGTCTTCCTGGAGCGAGGCGTTGACTACCATCTCCGGGGTTTGACGCAGGCCGGTGTAGATGACTTCCATGCCGGCGTCGCGCAGTGCGCGGGCGATCACTTTCGCGCCACGGTCATGGCCGTCGAGGCCGGGCTTGGCAACCAGTACTCGAATTTTGCGGTCAGGCATAAGCGACTCTTAGCGGTCAGCAAAGCATTCCAAACAGGCGATGATACCCCTTGCGGCGAATTTGCGTAAGTGAGCGATCTCACAAAACGCCGGGCCGAGCGCATTCTGGTTGTACGGTTGTGGCTTGAGTTTCCGAAATCGCACCATCGTTACTGGCCGACAACAACTTCCTCCTGCACCAGCGCCTTGTCCTCTTCTCTCGTCCCGGTAAGCGCAAACGAGTTTGTCGCTGCAGCGCTTCCTTGCTCCACGCTAGTGATTACATACGAGCAGCCGATCCAGTGGGCCTCCTCGAAGTCGGTTGACGACCAGCGGGCAGGGTGATCGGGGTGGGAGTGGTAGAAGCCGATGATGTCCAGGCCGCGCTCGTGCGCCTCGCGCTGCGCGCGCACCAGCTCGCGGGGATCGATGTTGTAGCGGTTCTGCGGCGAGTCGGTGCGGGTGTTGCCGCAGCGCAGGACCGAGCTTACCGTGCGGATGTCGCCCTCAGAGACGCCCAGCAGGATGCCGCAGCATTCGTGGGGATAGGTCTCCTCGCCATGGCGGCGAATCTCGCGATATTGTACCGATGTGAAGCGCAGCACGCTGCCAGATTACCTGAGACCGTGGCCGACGCTCTACAGCCTTGGCTGTAACGGGTCTCCCACGCCGGCTCAAATCCCGCAATGCCGCTGGGGTTAGCGTCCAAAAAAGAGAGACGGCACCTGGGGATCGCTTCTCACATCGCGCAATTTTCTGAAACTTATGTGTTAAAACACACATCTCAAAGGCGGGCCGGGATTCGACACCACTGATTAGGAGCACTGTATGAAAAAGATATTCTCCACCTCAAACGATTTGACCCTGACGATACTGCGGCTTGTGCTCGGCGTCGTCTTCTTCGCGCACGGCGCGCAGAAGATGCTGGGCTGGTTCGGCGGCTACGGCTTCCACGGCACCATGGGCTTCTTTACCGCGAAGATGGGCATTCCTGCGCCGCTGGCTTTCCTGGCCATCTGCGCCGAGTTCTTCGGCGGGCTGGGACTCATCGTCGGGCTGCTCAGCCGCATCGCCGCGTTCGGCATCATCGTGAACATGCTGGTCGCGATCGCGACCGTTCACGCCCCCAACGGCTTCTTCATGAACTGGATCGGCAAGCAGAAAGGCGAGGGCTTCGAGTATCACCTGCTGGCGATTGCCATGGGCTTGGCGATTATGGTCAAAGGCGCGGGAGCGCTGTCCCTCGATCGGCTGCTCAGTGGGTTCGCAGCAGCAAAAAGCCTCCGCCGGAGCGGAGGCTCTTCGCCCGATAAAACGCCTGACTTACTTGGTCGCCTGTTCGGCCTTGGCCGCTTCCGCCTTGCCTGCATCGGACTTGGCGTACTTGCGGCGGAAGCGCTCGACGCGGCCGGCGGTATCTACCAGCTTCTGCTTGCCGGTAAAGAACGGATGGCAGGCGGAGCAGATTTCCACGTTGATGTCGCCCTTGTGGGTCGAGCGGGTTAAAAACGTATTGCCGCAGGCGCAGTGCACGCGCACTTCGTCGTAGGCGGGATGGATGGCTGCCTTCATGAAAACTCCTGACTCGCTGGTCGCAGAACTTCGATTTTACCGGAGAGGGCGCAATCGCAGCAAACGCGACGGAAGCGGACGCGAACGTAGTGGTTTGATTCGGCAGAGACGAAATCGATTCCGGGAGGGCCCAGGCACAGGCGAATGCCCGCGTGCGGCAGTCAGCTACCCTCACTTCTTCCGCGCTGCTGCGTTCGAATAGCTTGCGCCAATTGGGTAAGTTGCCGTTACCAAAGTTTCCAAAGCGGTAAGTCTGACGCATCCCCAGCCTCCGTAATCAGTTATGCTGCGCCGTTTAGGGGAAACACGCGTTACAATCAGGAGTAAGCCGGAATCGTAAATCCGGCGTGTGTGGGCGGCATCTAAGCAAACGAGGCGCGGGAGCCGCGTCTGCCCCTTAGCAAGAGGAGTATTAGGTGAATTCGACGGTAAAGACAGTCGTGTTCTGGCTGGTGATTGTGCTGTCGGGCGTCCTGCTGTGGCAGGTTGTCAAAGGCGCGAACTCCGGCACGAAGGAACGCGAAGTTACGTTTTCGCAATTTCTCTCCGATGTGGACGCGGGCAACGTCAGCGAAGTGACGATTGTCGGCCCCGACGTCCACGGTAAGTTCAAGAACGATAAGGCCACGTTCCACACCACGGTTGTCGAAGGCTACTCCGACATGATCAAGGAGATGCGCGACAAGGGTGTGAACATCACGGTCAAGAACAACCAAGGCGGGGGCTGGCCGACGTGGCTGCTGAACCTCGCGCCATTCATCCTGCTGGGCGCGCTGTGGTTCATCATGATCCGCCAGATGCAGACCGGCGGAAACAAGGCGCTGTCGTTCGGCAAGAGCCGGGCGCGGCTGCTCTCCATGCAGCAGAAGAAGGTCACGTTCAAAGACGTAGCCGGCGTGGATGAAGCCAAGGAAGAGCTGAAGGAGATCATCGAGTTCCTGCGCGAGGCGCAGAAGTTCCAGAAGCTGGGCGGCCGCATTCCCAAGGGCGTGCTGCTAGTCGGCCCTCCGGGAACCGGCAAGACCCTGCTGGCCCGCGCTGTGGCCGGCGAGGCGAATGTTCCCTTCTTCAGCATCTCCGGTTCAGACTTTGTCGAGATGTTCGTCGGCGTGGGCGCAAGCCGCGTCCGCGACCTGTTCGAGCAGGGCAAGAAGAATGCTCCCTGCATCATCTTCATCGACGAAATTGACGCCGTGGGCCGCCATCGCGGTGCCGGTCTGGGCGGCGGACACGACGAGCGCGAGCAGACGCTGAACCAACTGCTCGTCGAGATGGACGGCTTCGAGTCGAACGAAGGCGTCATCCTGATCGCCGCGACCAACCGCCCTGACGTGCTCGACCCGGCGCTGCTGCGACCGGGCCGCTTCGACCGCCGTGTGGTGGTCTCGCGTCCCGATGTTCGCGGGCGCGAAGAGATTCTGCGCGTCCACACCCGCAAGATTCCCATCAGCGACGATGTCGATCTTGGCGTCTTGGCCCGCGGTACTCCGGGATTCTCCGGCGCCGACCTGGCCAACATGGTCAATGAGGCCGCTTTGAGTGCCGCACGTCAGAACCGCAAGACGGTCTTGATGTGGGACTTCGAGCAGGCCAAGGACAAGGTGCTGATGGGCGCGGAGCGCAAGTCGATGCTGCTCTCGGACGAGGAGAAGAAGGTCACCGCGTATCACGAGGCGGGCCACGCGCTGGTTGCGGCCATGCGCGAGCACTCCGACCCGCTGCACAAGGTGACAATCATCCCGCGTGGCATGGCGCTGGGCGTTACCATGCAGTTGCCCATCGACGACAAGCACACTTACACGCGTGACTACCTGGAAACGCGGCTGGCCATCATGATGGGCGGGCGCGTGGCCGAGGAGCTGTTCCTGAACACGATGACCACGGGCGCGGGCAACGACATTGAGCAGGCCTCCGACCTGGCGCGCAAGATGGTCTGCGAGTTCGGCATGTCGTCGCTGGGGCCGATCACCTTCGGCAAGAAGGAAGAGCAAATCTTTCTGGGCCGCGAGATTAGCCAGCACCGCGACTTCAGCGAAGAGACGGCGATGAAGATCGACGGGGAGGTCCGCCGCTTCGTCGATGACGGCTACAACTCGGCGCGCAGCATTCTGGAAGGCAATCGCCCGATCCTGGAGCGTATCGCGATGGCGCTGCTTGAACGCGAGGTCATCGATGCCAACGATATTCAGTTGATCATCGAGGGCAAGGAGCTGCCGGCACGCGTCAACCCCAATGCTCAGCCGCCTGCGAAGGACGACGTACAGCAGGTGCTGAAGCCGGCTCCGGGCCAGCCCAACGTGGCTCCGGGGGAACGGCCGGCACAGGCTTAGGAAAAGCAGGCTCGAGCGGGCTTGGGCGCCGCATTGCAATTTCATTTCCGGGCGCTGGAGTCGAAAGGCCTCAGCGCCCGAACTTTTTTCTGGGCGCTCGCGAATCTGAGCTCGGAGGTGCGCTCCGGCTAGTCGGAATTTCGCGGGCGATCGCAATCGCGCGTGACAGCGGCGACCGCGCCGCATTAATCTCGAAGCATGGCCAGGTCGGTTCCCATCGGCACGCGCGCCGCGGTGGAGAAGCGCGTCGAGTTCCACCACACCTTAGCGGCGCGGTGGCCGGAGCTGCCGCCGGTGCTCTCCACTCCGCGCATGATCGACTGGATGGAGGTTGCGGGTTTCGAGGCGCTGCGGCCGTTTTGCGTGGGAGACGAAGTCAGCGTGGGCACGGCGATCAATGTCAATCACCGCGCGCCGGCGGGCGTAGGCGAGCTGGTCCGATGCGAGGCTGTGCTGGAGTCGATCAAGGGCGGCTTTCTGACGTTTCGCGTGACGGCGCAGAGCGGAGGTCAGATGCTCGGCGAGGGGACCATCGGCCGTGCGATCGTCAGCAAGAGCAAGTTTGAAGAGAAGCTTTGAACAACAACGTATCCGGTCGATTCGCGGCTCACAATGCGTCAGAGTAATTCCAGGAACTCATCCACAGACAAGCCCGATATGCGGATCAACGCTCGCAGTGTGCCGAGGGAGTTCCTTGTGTTGCGGGACGGAGAGATTGACTCGAACGCCGGCCTTAACCAGCACCACATGGCTGCCCACTTGTCCGATTACATTCCAGCCAGCCCGTTCGAACGCCTTGACTGCATCCTTGCCTGAGATACTAGCCAGCTTCCCCATGCCGGCTAAACGGCGACCACGACTGGCTTATCTTGCTGTGGCCGCGACAGGAGCGCCTTCTGGTCTTCAGCCCACAACCAGGCAGTAATGGCCTCTTTGATGTTCTCCAGCGCTTCCTCTTCGTCGCGGCCCTGGGACACACATCCCGGAAGAGCAGGACACTCCGCGACAATCCAACCGTCTTCTGCGCGCTCCAGCGACACGTGAAAAAGCATTGCTCACCTCGGCCAGAAAGTATTGTAGCGCGCGTCCCACTCCGCCATTGACAACTACTTCGCCACCGCAACCCCTCGGCCCGCGCGCATGCAGCTCCCCCCTGAACCGAAGTCAGCACGCCGCCGGCGGCGCTGACGGTCTCATTCCAGCATGCGCCGTTGGAATTCGAGTACTGATACGTCTCCGTATTCGCCTGGCCAAAGGTGCTGGCATTGCCATTCGCGTCCACCATCAGCAAGTCCTTGGGCACAACCGCGTCGGAGAAGGTGCTGGAGTATGTGGTATTGCCGTTCAACTGCACCAGCACGTTCTCGTTGAACGCCTGGTTGGCGGTCGTGTACTGCTGGTAGCTCCCATTGGCGTTAACGGAGAAGCTGTACGACAGCGTCAGCGGCCAGGAGAACTGCGTAGTAGCCACAGTTGTGTTGTCGCCGCTGGTGGTCGTAGTGGCGGAAGAGATGCTAGTGGTCTGCCCGATGGCCTGGTCATACACCGACCCGTCCAGCACCACGTAATACTTCTGCGAATTGCTGAAGTCGATGCTCTGCACGACCTTCGTGTCGACGGAGCCATGTGATGTGTTGACGAAACCTTCTACGGTGAAGCCGCGGTCCGACGTCACCGTCAGCGGGCCGCCCGCGACCGTTCCGTTGGTGTAGATTTTGCTGTCGTCGATCATAGGATCAGGCGGGTTGATAGTGTTGGTGGTCAGCGCTCCCGTAACCTGCGTCGAGCCGAGGTCCTGATACACGAGCAGATTGGCGCAGGCGGAGAAGTAGCTGTCAGCGTTGTACACGCTCACTGCCACGGTGTGCGGCTGGCCGTCCTCCAGGGTGCCCACGAAGGGCGTCAGATCCACGCGATAGGGCTCGAAATTCAGCGTGTGAACGCCGGGAACCGGGCGCCACAGGAACGGGTCGATGCCGCCGGTGAAGATCCACGGATAGATCGGCGCAACGCCTGCGGGATTGCCGTCGATGCTCACCTCAGCCTCGCGGAACGATGAGGAGCCGCAGTTTTCCAGCTCGCTCGCGACGTCGTTCGGGGCGCAGGTGTACCAGAACTCGTCGGTGCTCTGGCCCTGCGCGAAGACGTTCAGATAGAGGCGCTCGACATTGGTCGGAAACGTGAAGGTCGCGGCAAGCTGGTCGGTGGGCGTGTTCAGCGTGACCGTACCGCCGTTCGAACTCGCCGACATCGGAAGCACCATGTTCGCCGCCGGCGGCGGGTTCTGGCCCTGCGACAGCGGATAGAACTGTAGATACGCGCTGCCGTGAATGTGGCTGGTGTACATACTGTTCACCAGGTTGCCGAGATCGACGCGTCCCTGCTGCGCCGTCGTGAACAGCGCGCTCATCTCGGTGAGGTTGCTTTCGGTGTGCCAGGTGCGCATCACATTCGCCGAGGGCTCGGGCGTGGTGCCGAAGAAGATATTCGCCCCGCCGATCCAGATTTCGCCGGTGCGATCGAACTGGCGGCCGGCGTCGACCGACCAGTCGGCCTCGAACACCACCGCGGCCCACGGCCCGGGACAGTCGGCCGGAGGCGTGTAGTCGAAGAACTGAGGATTGAAGTCGGCGAAGTCAAAATTTTGAAACAGCGTCACAGTGCAAGGCGTGGTGGAAGGCCTCGGCACGGGAGCGTTGGCGGTCACCGTGTTGCCCGAGCCAATCACCGGCATGCTGGGAGCAACATAGTTCTGCGCCAAGGCTACGCCACTCAGCAGGAATACGAATGCGACGAAAACGGCGACTCGGGACAGGCAGAAGCAGGAAAGCCGATGCATGAGAATACCTCGCTGGCATACGCGCGGCTGACGCGCGCATGGAAACTTCAACAGCATATTGCGTCGTCCGGTAGTCTCACAAGGGCTGGAGCAGACAGTTTGTTATGAGTAGCAGGTTTTGAAAAGATTGCATTTGCGAGACCAGAGTAGATGATTGCGGCGGCCACTATGGTAATTGCAGAGTTCCCGTCAATTCACCGATCTTCCCCACGCGGTGTTCCAGGCACCACTTCTCCAAAGAATCCACCAGCGTCTCGCTCGCGCACGGGTCCCAAAAATTTACGGTGCCAACCTCGACGGCTGTAGCGCCGGCCAGGATGAACTCGATTACGTCCTCGGCGGTGCTTATGCCGCCCAGTCCTACCACGGGTATCTTCACCGTCTTCGCGGCCTCCCACACCATTCGCACGGCGATGGGCTTGATGGCCGGTCCGGACAAACCGGCGGTGATATTCGAGATGCGCGGCTTGCGAGTCTCCGCATCGATGGCCATTGCGATAAAGGTGTTGACCAGCGAGATCGCGTCGGCGCCGGCGTCTTCGGCGGCGCGTGCCATCTCCGGGATGCTGGTCACGTTTGGTGAGAGCTTCACGATCAGCGGACGCGTGGCAATCTTTTTCACTGCGCTGACCACGTCGAACAACATCTTTGGATCGCTGCCGAAGGTGATGCCGCCGCACTTGGTGTTGGGGCAGGAGACGTTCAGTTCGTAGCCGGCGATGCCTTCGCCGTCGTTGAGCACGCGCACCACGTCTTCGTACTCGTCCTGGGAGTGGCCGAAGACGTTGCACAGGAAGACGATGTCTTTGATGTTGCGCAGGACCGGCAGCTTCTCTTCCAGGAAGGCACGCGCGCCGATGTTTTGCAGACCGATCGCGTTCAGCATCCCCGCCGCGGTTTCGAACAGACGCGGCGGCGGATTGCCCGCCATAGGCTCGCGCGACAGGCCCTTGGTAACGAATCCGCCGAGCCGGCTGAGCGTAACGATGTCCTCGAACTCAACGCCGTAGCCGAAGCTGCCGGACGCGGCCAGCACCGGGTTCTTCAGCGCGATGCCCGCGACGTTCACGCTCATGTCGAGCCCCGGCCGGGCCGTGGCCGGCTTCACTGCGCCTGCCTCTCGCGCGCCAGCGAAATTGGCTGCTTAACGCTGGCCGTGCGCTCCAGCTTGTCCCAGGCGAAGCCGCGGCCTTCTACGGCGCGCTTCAGCGTCTTGATCAGCACCAGCGAGAACAACTGGCGATAGGCGAAGCGCTGCAGCCAGACGTGTCCCAGCAGCAGGAAGTCGCGCTTGCCGCCCGGTTGCTGCCGCTCCAGAGTGAAGGCGATGGTCGAGGCGATGAAGTCGATCACCATGAACAGCGCGAAGTAGACCACCAGCTTGTGGAAGTCTGCGGGGTTGGCGGATTCGGGATGACGATGACTTGTCGACGAAGTACATCACCGCGCCCACGACGAACATGATGTCGATGAAGGGCGACACCAGCGGCAACAGGATCTGGAAGATGACCATGTTGGGCATGGCGACCCAGCCCAGCGCGCCTTTCTGCTTCAGGGCGCCAATGTGCTTCCACACCGCCTGCATGATTCCGAACGACCAGCGGAAGCGTTGCCGCATCAGGCCGTTGGCCGTCGTCGGCGCCTCGGTGTAGGCCAGCGCGCGGTCTTCGTAGTTCACCCAATAGCCGGCCTGGAGCAGCGCCATCGTGAGATCGGCGTCCTCGGCGACAGTGTCGCGTTGATAACCACCGGCGGCGCGCACGGCAGCGGTGCGCCACGCCCCGATTGCGCCGGGCACCACGCTGACCGCATTCAGGGTGTTCAGCGCGCGGCGCTCGAAGTTCTGGCTGGTGATGTACTCCAGCGCCTGCCAGCGCGTCCACAGGTTCACGCGGTTGCCGACTTTGGCGTTGCCTGCCATCGCCGCGACCCTGGGATTGCTGAAGTGCGGCACCAGGTGCGAGATCGCATCGGGTGCAATGAGGGTATCGGCGTCGATGCCGACGAACAACTCTTCCGTGACCTGCTCCAGGCCGTAATTGAGCGCGTCTGCCTTGCCGGAGTTCGGCTTGGTAAGCACGGTCACGCGGCCGGCTGCGATCTCTTGCGCAAATGCCGCGCGCGTTACCTCGAGCGTCGCATCCTTCGAGCCGTCGTCGATCACGATCACGCGCAGCTTCGGATAGTCCGAGTCGAGCACCGAACGCACGGTGCGCTCGATGACCTTCTCTTCGTTATACGCAGGGATCAGCACGGCGACCGCGGGCCGGTAGTTCGGATCGAAGCCGCTGTCGCGCCGCCGTACGCGATCGAAGATGGCCAGCGCGCCCACCAGGACCAGGCGGCCGCTCATCAGCACGTCGCCGACGAAGAACACGAAGATGATGAACGACTGCAACAGCCCAAAAAGCGAAAAATTCAGGCTGTCGACCCATGCGGCCCAGCGCTCGTTCGTCGTAATCGGCGGCATGACGTCGGCGCGCGTCTTGCCCATCAGCTCGGAGACGGGCACGATCTGGTACCCGCGGGCCTTCAGTCCGTCGATGATGTCGGCCAGCGCGTTCACCGTCTGGCTGCGATTGCCGCCGCCGTCGTGCAGCAGGATGATGTTGCCGCAGGACAGATTGCCGTTCTGGCACGGTGGCAGGTTGGCCATCACGTCGTCGGTGATCTCTTTCGCGGTGCGCCGCGGATTGTCGCGCCAGTCGTTAGGATCGATTTTGTCGCCAACGGTGATGTAGCCCAGGTCCTGCGCCAATTCCAGCGGCCGCACCTGGTCGGCGGTATCGGGGTCCTGATCGATGGAGTACGGAGGCCGGAAGAGGACCGGCTTCACGCCCAGCTTGCCTTCGAAGAACCGCTCAGTCAGGTTCAGCTCCACTTCAAAGTAACGCTTGTTGATGTTGCTGATGTCGGGATGGGTGAAGGTGTGATTGCCGATCTCGTGGCCTTCGTTATAAACGCGCTTGGTCAACCCGGGATTCTTTTGCGCTTCGGCCCCGATCAGGAAGAACGTCGCCTTCACGCCCTTCTCTTTCAGCACGTCGAGGATCTTCGGCGTCCACTCCGGGTCGGGGCCGTCGTCGAAGGTGATCGCGACCTTCTTCTCCGGCGAGCCGCCGTACAGGTCGACAACATAAGGCGACGGCAGGTTCTGGAAGATTTCATCGCTCACCAGGTTGCTGTCGGCATCGACGCTGATCTTGCGCTCGCCCGCCAGCGGCTTCGATTGAATGTGCAGGATCTCGCCCGTGCCTTCGATGTCCACGTCTTGCCCGGGAGGCACCACGCTGAGCTTCTCCGGCGCGTCGGCCTCGTATGGCCTGTCCCACACCGCCCACAGCGAGCGGTCCTCGGAGCCCAGACGCAAGAGCGCGAAGGTCTTGATTCCTAGCGCATGCGCTGCGCGCATCTGGTTCAGCGCGGTCACGCCGTCCAGAAACCACACGTCGTGGCGAATGTTCTTCTCGTCGAGATAGGCGAAGTGCGGGTTCATCGCGTCGTCATCAAAGTTGATGTCGGTCTCCGACTCCGACGCCTCCATCCACGCCTCCTGCGCCGACACGTTGTGCACGGCCTCCGGCGGCGTGCCTTTCTTCTGCCCCGGCTTCATCGCCCAGTCGTAACCGTAGTTGGCGACGGCGCAGATGATCTTCTCCTTGGGCGCGACCTTCAGCGCGTCCTGAAGGTTCTTGATGAACCAGTCCTGGCCGGCCACGGCACCGGGCGTGCCGCCGGGATAGTGCTGGTCGTAGTTCATCAGGATAAGGCCGTCCGATACTCCCGCCAGTGAGGCATAGTCGCCCTTGTCGTTCACCGCGACCGCCACGTACAGTTTCAGTCCCTTGGCGTGAAGGTCGCTGTAGAGCTCCTCCACCAGCGTGTGGAAGTCATCGCGCGCGCTGTCGGGGAAGGCCTCGAAATCCAGCGTGATGCCCTTGTACTGGTCGGTCGCCAGAAACTTCAGCAGCTCCTCCCGAAAGCGCTGGCGCGCCGCGGGGTTGGCCATGAACTTGTCGGTATCGGGGTTCCACTGGTTCGTGACCGGCGAGATGTTGTTGACCAGCGGAAAGACTTCGGTCTGCGCCTTCTCGGATTTCAGGAACGCCATGACCTTGTCGTCGATGGGGCGCGGCTTGCCGCTGGGATCGATCACGTCATAGAGCGTGTTCATCTCCGTCGTCGCCTGCAGGCGGCCGTCGGCGGTGAGTACGTGCATCCACTCGGGAAAAAGCAGGTCGACCTGCGGGTAGTATTCCTTCAGCGAGGCGAAGCTGGCCGCGTCCCACTGCACATAAAAGGCGCCGCGGATGCCTTCGTCAGAGTTCAACACCACCTGTGATCCGGGCGCTTTGCTCTTGCGATGAGTGTTCTGCCGGCGGGGCGGCTTGCGCTTCTGCTCAGCCTTCAATGCATGGTACGGCTTCTTGACTTCGCGCAGCGCGACGCCCGGCACCGGCGATGGCCGGAAAACCGAGAGCGCGAAGAGAACGATCAGGAGCGTGAAGACGATGACACTGGCGTCAATCAGCAGCCGCAAACGGCGCCAGCGCTTGCTGTCAGGATCGAAGAAAACTTGTTTGGATTGCGGCATTAGTTGCGGAACAGCTTAATCGTACTTGCGGGCGGGGAGGAGAGCAAACTCGCCCTGCCTTAGCGGGTCGGATCAGGTTTTCGCCCCTGGAGCATGTTTCCCCTGTTGGTAGAAACACGGGTTCCGGAGAAGCCACTCGCCCGATACTGCGAGCGCTGGAAGTTAGGGATTGTGCCGACAGGAAGTTGGGGATTGGGCCGACAGTCTGAAAGCTGACGGCTGATGGCTGAAAGCTCTACTGCTATATTCGCCTCGTGTCTCGACCGCAAGGCAAACCGGCGATTTCGACTATTCCCCCGCCGTTCTGGCGCGTGGTTCGCCGGTCGCCTCGCTTCTTCCTTCTACTCACGTTCGCGGCGTTGGCCCTGCGCCTGCTCTTCTACTTCAGGTTCCCACACGTCACCGGCGACTCGCTCATCTACGGCGACATCGCCAAGAACTGGCTGGAGCACGGCATCTTCGGCCTGACGCACTCCGACGGCGTCCGCCCTACGTTGATTCGCCTGCCAGGATATCCCGCGTTTCTGGCTACATGCTTCGTTCTGTTCGGCGAAGAGCACTACAATGCTGTGCTGCTGGTGCAGATCGTCATCGACGTCGCCACCTGCTTCTTCATCGCCGACCTGGCACGCAGGACCGTCTCCGCCCGCGCCGCGCGAATTACATTTCTGCTCGCGGCACTTTGCCCGTTCACCGCGAACTATACCGTCGCCCCTCTGGCCGAGACGCTGAGCATCTTCTTTGTCGCGGTCGCTCTCGACGCCGCTGCCGCAGGTCTGAACAGCTTCGAGCGAGAAGGTGCGTCACGGTCGGCGTGGACGTGGTGCGGACTGGCCGTCGCTTGCGGGATCCTGCTGCGTCCGGACGGCGGCATTCTGCTGATCGCACTGGGGCTGTATCTCGCGTGGAGGATGTGGCGCAGCCCCGCCGAACGCGGGCGTTTCTTTACCGCGGGGATCCTGGTGCTGGCGATCTCGCTCGCGCCGCTCGTGCCCTGGACCATTCGCAACTGGCGCGACTTTCATCGCTTCCAGCCGCTGGTTCCGCAGTCGGCCAGCGATCCCGACGAGTTCATGCCTGACGGCTTCGATAAGTGGGTGAAGACCTGGTCGGCCGACTACGTCTCAACCGAAGAGGTGTACTGGCAGGTGCCGGACGACAAGCTCGACATGGCCCTGCTGCCCGCGCGGGCCTTCGACAATGCGCAGCAGCGGGCCCAAACGACCGAGCTGATCGACGCCTACAACACCAAGCTTGTGATCACCCCCGAGCTAAACGAGCGAATTCCGGCAGTTGGCCGACGAGCGCGTTCGCCACCGGCCGCTCCGCTATTACGCTTGGCTGCCCGCCTTGCGCAGCGCCGATATGTGGCTGCGCCCGCGTACCGAGATGCTGCCGCTCAACTCGCGCTGGTGGGAGTATGCAGACGACACACAGAGTTCGGTGCTTGCGAGCCTCTGGGGCGCGCTGAATCTGCTGTTCATCTGGGTGGCTGCGATGGGAGTCGTACGCGGCCCGCGCCCGCGATATCTGGGCCTGATGCTGCTGTTCGTGCTGCTGCGCTCGGCGTTCCTCGGCACGCTCCCAAATCCCGAGCCGCGATACACGCTGGAATGCTATCCGGTGGTGCTGTTGCTGGGGGCCGCGTGGATTGCAGAGTGCAAGCGGCAGAGTACTCGTGCGCCCTAAATCCCAGCGCCACGGAGAGCGCTTGCCACCTCGGCCGGCGTGTCCACCAGCACGTCCGGCACCACCACCTCCAGCGACTTCGGCGCGAAGCCGTAGGTCACGCCGACGCTCCACAGGCCCGCATTGCGCGCGGTCAGGATGTCCACCTGCGAGTCGCCCACCATCACGGCTTCATCCGCGACCACGCCGGCCTCGCGCAGCAGAGTGTTCGCGCCCAGCGGATCGGGCTTCTTCGTCTCGAAGCTGTTGCCGCCATAAACCTGAAAGAAGCTGCCTGCCAGGCCCAGCCCGGCGAGAATGTCGCGAGACGCGCGCACCGGCTTGTTGGTGAGCACGGCCAGCTTGCGACCCGCGCCATCGGAGTTCCTCAACTGTCGAGCATCCGTTTGATTCCGTCGTATGGCCGCGTGCTGTCCAGCTTGTGTTCGCGATAGTGCGCCAGGAAAAAATTCAGCGCCTCTTGCAGGAACTCGCGGTCGGCAGGATCGCCCAGCGCGCGCCGGATGAGCATGGGCGCGCCGTCACCAATATACGTTCCGATCACCTCGAGCGGCAGCTCCTTGCGCCCGTACTGCACCAGCATGGCGTTGACGGAAGCGGCCAGGTCGCGCTCGGAATCGATCAGCGTGCCATCGAGATCAAATATGACGAGTTTGATTTTGTCGTGCGGGATGGCGCGCGAGATGCGTATCATTGTCTTCTCAGTATGACACTTAAGGTTTTTTCTGGGTGTCATCCTGAGCGGAGTGACCGCGCAACTACCCTGACAAGCGCGGCTATTGGCGCTTGGCGGAGTAGTTGCCCGGTCACGCAGTCGAAGGACCCCTGTATTGTTTCGATGATGCTGGTCCTCGGCTTCGCTCGGGGTAGGCTCGTCGTCTTCGCCTGCGGGCTCCGCTCAGGACGACACCCCAAAAGCGGCGCGCCGACCCATTACAATAGAGCAACGCATCTGATTCGCGAGCCGGAATCGCACTCTCTGAGGTACTGGATGGCAACCACCAAAACTTCGCCCAAAACCGCCGTCGCAACTGTAGAAGGAACCGAGAAATACGAAGGACTCACCGCCAGCAGCTCATCGAGATCTACCGCCTGATGTACCTCTCGCGCAAGCTCGACGACCGCGAGATCCTGCTCAAGCGCCAGCAGAAGATCTTCTTCCAGATCTCGGGCGCCGGACACGAAGCGCTGCTGGTGGCCGCCGGCATGGTGCTGCGGCCCGGCTACGACTGGTTCTATCCCTACTATCGCGACCGCGCGCTCTGCCTCACGCTGGGCATGACGCCCTACGAGCAGTTGCTGGAAGCCGTGGGCGCGGCCGATGATCCCAGCTCCGGCGGACGCCAGATGCCTTCGCACTGGGGCAGCAGCGAGCTGAACATCGTCACCGGGTCCTCGCCGACCGGCAACGCAGTTCCTGCAGGCCGTGGGCTGCGCCGAAGCGGGCCGCTATTTCAGCCGCCATCCCGAGGCGGCCGAGAAAGCCACCGGCGACTATCGCCAGTTCAAGGACGTGACCTTCCACGGCGACGAAGTGGTCTACGTCTCCTGCGGCGACGGCACCACCAGCCAGGGCGAGTTCTGGGAGTCGCTGAACACGGCCTCGAACCTGAAGCTGCCGGTGCTGTACCTGGTCGAAGACAACGAGTACGCCATCTCGGTTCCGGTGAAGTCGGCACCGCCGGCGGCAACATCAGCCAGCTGGTCAAAGGCTTTCCCAACTTTCATTTCGACGAGAGTCGACGGCACCGATCCGCTGGCCAGCTATGCCGCGCTGCAAGACGCGCCGTCGACTACATCCGCGCCGGCAAGCGGTCCGGCGTTCGTGCACGGCCACGTCATCCGTCCCTACTCGCACTCGCTCTCCGACGACGAGAAGCTCTACCGGCCCGAGTCCGAGCGCAAGCAGGAAGTCGAGCGCGATCCCATCACCGCTTCCAGTTGTTCCTGGTTCGCGAAGGCATTCTCGACGAGAAGGCAGTCGACGCAGCTGGAGAAGAGATGTCGACGCCGAGGTGCAGGACGCCAGCGACCGCGCCGTCGCGGCGGCCCTGCCCGAGCACCGGCTCGTACAAGCAGTTTGTCTACTCGCCCGACCTCGATCCCACATCGTCGGCGTTCCAGACCGAAGCCGCTGCATCCCACGCCGATCAGGACAAGGCCGGCCGCAGTGCCGACAGACCATGGCCGACCTCATCAACGCCTGCCTGAAGGACGAGATGAGGCGCGATCGAGCGCATCGTGATGTTCGGCGAGGACGTCGCCGACTGCAGCCGCGAAGAGTATCTGAAGGACAAGCAGGTGAAGGGCAAGGGCGGCGTCTTCAAGCTCACCGGCCGGCCTGCAGAGCGAGTTCGGCTCCGAGCGCGTCTTCAACTCGCCGCTGGCCGAAGCCAACATCGTGGGCCGCGCCGTCGGCATGGCCACGCGCGGACTCAAGCCGGTGGTCGAGATCCAGTTCTTCGACTACATCTGGCCCGCGATGCACCAGCTTCGCAACGAGCTGCCGCTGATTCGCTGGCGCTCCAACAATGCCTTCTCGTCGCCCGCGGTGGTGCGCGTCGCCATCGGCGGATACCTCACCGGCGGCGCCATCTACCACTCGCAGTGCGGCGAGAGCATCTTCACCCACACGCCGGGCATGCGCGTGGTCTTTCCGTCGAACGCGCTCGACGCCAACGGCCTGCTGCGCACCGCCATTCGCTGCGACGATCCGGTGATGTTCCTGGAGCACAAGCGGCTCTACCGCGAGACCTTCGGACGCGCGCCCTATCCCGGGCCGGACTACATGGTTCCCGTTCGGCAAGGCGAGGATCGTGCGACCCGGGCCACGACCTCACGGTGATCACCTACGGCGCGGTGGTGCCGCGCGCGCTGCAGGCCGCGCAACGCATCGAGCGCGAGCACGGAGTCAGCGTGGAGCTGATCGACCTGCGCACCCTGAGCCCCTACGACTGGGAGGCGATCGCCACCTCGGTCGCGCAAGACCAGCCGCGTGCTCGTCGCGCACGAGGACATGCTGAGCTGGGGCTACGGCGCGGAGATCGCCGCCCGCATCGCCGACGAACTGTTCGACGAGCTCGACGCTCCGGTGAAGCGCGTCGCGGCCAAGGACACCTTTGTCGCCTATCAGCCGATGCTGGAAGACGAAATCCTGCCGCAGGCGGAAGACCTGTATCAAGGCGATGGTGCAGTTGGCGAACTACTAGAACTCATCTTCTCGATGGACCAGCTTTGTAACAGGGCACGACTTGCAGTCGTGGCCGACGAGGCTATACTTAGAATCTGGGCTTTAGCCCCCGGCGTTACGGCACAAGGGCTAAAGCCCGATTTATTTTTGCCCACTCTCGGCACGACTGAAGTCAAGATTATCTCCTTGACACAAGGTACCTATTTTGCTACTCTGTCTTCATGATGCGTTACGGTTATGATTTCCGAGACTTCTTAGGCAGTGTTCAGCCGCTTGATGTGCCGCTTCGCGTGGCGCAGCACTTTCGGATGGAACACGGCCCTGCGCGATCTCCTCGGTTGTCATTTCCGTAGCGCGTTTCTTCGTACTGACTTCTTTGGCATGGTGAACTTATGAAGCAGGTAGTAGCTCCGTTGACCTTCTGTCGGTTGTGAATCGTTACGGTACTGACGAACATTGCCGCGCTTACCTAACAGAACTTCGCTGGCCCAATGGGTGAAGTGCCCGAAGTGCCGTCGGGCAAAATATCCCGCATTGCGAAGCGCCATCAGTTCGACTGTGATTCATGCCGCTATCAGTTCTCCGTACTCTCTGGAACCATGTTCCATGACACACACCTTGCTCTGACTAAGTGGTTCTTTGCCACCTACTGCTTTGTGAGTCCCGCAAGGGTGTGAGCGCAAATCAACTCAAGCGGATGCTGCGCGTCAGCTATGAAACCGCGTGGTATCTCTGCCACCGCATCCGGGCGGCTATGGCTGCCGCCGACAGATCGGCCAAAGCTGGGCGGAACTGTCGAAGTAGACGAAACCTTTGTCGGCGGTACGTAAGCGCGGACATCAGCACAAGGCCAGGACATCCCGAATGCAACGAAGCAGGTTGTCATCGGCATCCGTCAACGCGGCGGCGAACTCCGCTTCTTCCATGCTCAGGATGTGAAGAGCGGAACACTGGCAAAGTACATCCGCGAGAACATCTCGCAGGATGTTGACGTGATTATGACCGATGACTTCGGCGGATATCCCAAGGCCCTGCACGATGCTGGCGTTCTGTGCGAGCACGAGACGGTCAATCACACGAGATAAGGAGTACGTTCGACGGCGACGTTCACACAAACACGGTGGAATCCGCGTTCTCTCTGCTCAAGCGCGGGATTGTTGGAACATGGCATAAAATCAGCGCGAAGCATTTGCAGGCCTACCTTGACGAAATGTGCTTCCGTTTCGACAACCGTAAAAACCCCGACCTATTCCGCGACACGCTTCGCAAGATGCTAGAAGCGGAGCACGTGGAATACAAAACACTCACAGCCGAAGCGGCTTAGGGTGGGCCGCTAGCGTGTTCTATGACTATTGCGCCCAAACCATCGGCCTGTCTTAGGGTGTTGAATTGGGACATTTCTACCCCTTTGGGGATGACCATTAAAATGTAGTTGGTGTGGTGAACCCCGCTAGCCACGGCCGCCCTGTATCCCTCATCGAGATTTATAAGAATCGTCATTTCTCCGTCTCGAATATCATATAAGTTGCTCTTTTGAAGCCCAGTAGCATCAAGTGGGTCAGAGTCTCCGCTATATAAAACCGCGAGCCCGGCTACCCTGTAATGGTCTTTATAGCGCGCAAGGTCAGACCCGTTCAGTGATATGCGACCATGTAGTTCGGGAGAGTTGGCGGGAAGTGTGCTGTTCTCTGGGTGCAGTCCCCAGTAGGTCATAATCATGTGCTGGGGAATGGATGGCTTAGAGTAGTACGGTGCTATCCAGCTTAGGGCCGCGAGTATAATCATCAAGACGGTGGGCCAATAGTTCCACTTGCTTATCTTGGGGACGGGCTTCTCTTGGTGGAAGCAAGTATCGCGGCTTCGGCAAGTTTGATTTGCTTGTATTGCATAATTAACCCAAGAGCGCAAATGGCTGTTGGTAACCAAGTTGACCAGTTAAAATCAGACACGATGCACACCCCCGCATGATCGGCACGTTCACCGACCCGCTGAGTATGCGGGCATGATTACCTTGTGTCAAGCCGATAATCCTGACTGAAGTCGTGCCCTGATACAAAAGGGATTGTGAGATTGGCGCTGCGCGCCGATCGGCAATGCAATTCGGAAAGATGCGTGACGCGAATCAGTCAACCGACGCAGCCATCGCGCCTGGCGCGGGCAGGATTACCAGCATCCTCAAATCCATGACGGCGTGTAGCACCATCGGCGCCAGCAAACTGCCCGTCAGCAGAAACAGTAGGCTAACCAGCAAGCCCATCAGGCTGTTCACCACGGTCCCCGCCCTGCCCTGGTAGAGGTGCTGCAATCCGAAAATCGCCGCTGCGATGAATAGTACCGGCGTCAGAGGCAAATGCCAGGGAAACACGTGCAGGTAATGCAGCAGGAATCCGCGAAACAATATCTCCTCGCAAATTCCGGCGGTTACACTGACTATCGCAAACCACGCCCGCTCGCTCGACGTCGCCGGTAGGAACCACATCATCGGCGTCAGTGCCTCGGCTGAAGCATACGTTCGCGCTTGCCCATTAAGCTTCTTCCATGACACGGTCGCATACGGGAGCACGGCACCGACCGCAAGCAGGGCAATGAATGCTATGACAAACTGCCGAACCCAGCGCATCTCCAACCACGGGGCCTCGCCGGGCGCAAGGCTGATCGTAAACAGCGGACGAAAGCCGATCGCTACGCAAGCCACCGCGGCGGAAATCCATAACCAGGCGCACAGCGTCCGGTACACGCCGATCTTGCGTGCGGAACTCGGGTCTCGCTTCAGTCGCCGCGTGTAGCTGTAGTCCCACGCCGGCGCAATCACCAGCAGGAAGACGAAGAGCAGATGTTGCAGGACCGTCGCTACAGAGATATGCATCGCGTAGCGTCCGCGCTCACACCCCGGCTTGCCGCTCGGCGAGGTCGCCGATCACCGGCAGCTTGTAGATTTCGTGCTGGTAAGCCTTGATCACCAGCAGCACCCAAAGCGCCAGCACGGCCAGTCCCCAGAGCGACCACAGCAGTGTGCCCACGATCCAGCCGAGCCCTGGGACCAGGGCGAGAATGACGGAAACGATCTTCAGTATGACGTCGATGACCAGAATCGCCACCGTGAAGAAGATGCATTGGAAGGAGTGAAACCTCACAAAACGGTTGCGGTTGTAAGGCTCAATGAGCAGAAAGACGATAGCGGGGATGATGGTGAAGTACGCCAACATCCCGGCAATGTTCTCCTCCAGAGGAGCGGCCGCAGCCGCGGTTTGATTGGCCGGCGCAGGTTGCACCGCGCCTGTGTTCCCCGCGGTCGGTTGCGCCGGCGGCTCCCGCAATTCGGACAAAACGCCACGCCTTCTGTTACCTGACTACCGCAATGTACGCAGAACGCCATCACACCCTCCCTGAGTACGGCCGCTTTGGCCGGCTTCGCGGAGCACTGCGCTCCCACCGGCATTGCCGCGCACAATAGCAGAGGCAGGCCTGCGAAGGCAAAGCAAATCTTGGGCAATACCCCGCGCGCGTCGCCTGCGCGGGATTGCGGCTGACTGTCCCGTCTTCGAGCTGCTGGATTCTTAGGTGCTGGATTGCGCTTTCCCCGTCCCATTGCCACAATAGCCGCGTGAAGCCCCTTCTCAACCTGAAGATCATCTTCCTCGCCCTGGTCGCGCTCGTGGTCATCGGCATGGCGGGCTTTCATTCATCGAGGGCTGGCCGTGGTTCGACGGCTTCTACATGGTGCTGACCACCATCACCACCATCGGCTACGGCGAGGTGCATCCGCTCTCGCTACCGGCCGCTACTTCAATACGTTCATCATCATCGCGGGCGTCGGATTGGTGCTGCTGTTCTTCGGGGGCGCCACGCAGGCTTTGCTAGAATTCGAGCTGCAATCGGTATTCGGCAGGAGACGGATGGACCGCGAGATCAGCCGACTGTCGGACCACTACATCCTCTGCGGCGCGGGGCGCGTGGGCCGCAGCGCGGCGCGCGAACTGGCGCGCAAGCCGCTGCCTTTCGTCATCATCGACACCGATGCCGGCAAGCTGGCGCGCTACTCCGACGAAGGCTGGCTCACGCTGGTGGGCGACGCGACGCAGGCGGCAGTGTTGCGCCAGGCGCATATCGAGAGGGCGCGCGGACTGGTTGCCGCCACCACTACCGACGCCACCAACATCTACATCATCCTGACCGCGCGCAGTCTGAATCCCAAGCTGAACATCATCGCCCGCGCCAGCGAAGAAGAATGCCGAGAAGCACCTGCTCACCGCCGGCGCCGATCACGTCGTCTCGCCTTACAACTTCGCCGGATATCGCATCGCGCAGACGTTCATGCGCCCGCACGTGGTCGATTTCTTCGACACCGCGATGAACCAGAAGCTGCCGCTGGAGATCGAAGAGGTGCAGGTGCAGCGCGGGCTCGCGCTTCGCCGGGCAGACGCTGGAGGGCTCGCGCATTCGCCAGGAGATGGGCGTGATCGTGCTCGCCATCAAGGGCGAAGACTCGCACATGCGCTTCAATCCCTCGCCCGACGAGGTCATTCACGAGGGCGATCACCTGATCGCCATGGGCGAGCCCGAAGGTTTGCGGCGGCTGGAGCAGTCGGCGGAGCGCGCATGAAGATCACCACCGCGGCAGAGATGCGCGAGATCGATCGCGCCACGACCGAGCGCTTCGGCGTGCCCTCGCTCACGCTGATGGAAAATGCCGGCAGCGCGATTGCGCGATTCATCCTGCAAAAGTTCGCAGATGCGAACCGCGTCGGCGTCGTTTGCGGCAAGGGCAACAACGGCGGCGACGGCTTCGTGGTCGCGCGCAAGCTGCATCGCGCCGGACGCGTGGTCGAGGTGCTGCTGCTGGCCTCGCGCGCGGAATTGAAGGGCGATGCGCTGGTGATGTTCGAGCGCCTGCCGCTGCGTCCCATCGAGATCACGCAGTCCGCAGGAGCTCGATGCCGAGTCGTCGCGCAGCCTGGGCAACTGCGACCTGATCGTCGATGCGATCCTGGGCACGGGATTTCAGCCGCCGGTGACGCGGCCTGTACGCCGACGCGATCGCGCTGATGAATCGCAGCGGCAAGCCGGTGGTCGCGGTCGACATTCCCTCCGGCGCAGACTCGGACCTGATGACGCCGCAATCGGGCGAGCGCATTGCGCGCGCCGATGCCATCGTCACCTTCACCGCGCCGCGTCCGGCGCATGTCTTCGGCAAGCTCACGCGCGGGCCGGTCATCGTCGCGCCCATCGGCTCGCCGCCGGAGGCGATCGTCTCCAGCTTGAACCTGGAGGTCACGACGCCGCGCGATTTCGCAGCACTGCTGGCGCCGCGTCCGCGCGACAGCAACAAGGGCATGTACGGTCATGCGCTGATCGTCGGCGGCTCGTTCGGCAAGTCGGGCGCTGCGGCGATGGCGGGCATGGCCGCGCTGCGTGCGGGAGCCGGGATTGAGCACGGTCGCCACACCTGCGCGCGTGCTCACCAGCGTGGCCTCATTCGCGGCGGAGCTGATGACCGAGCCGCTGCCGGAGACGAGCGCGGGATCGATCGCGGTCGCGGCCGCGGAGAGCGGCCGTTTCATCGATCTCAGTAAGCCGATGACCGTGGTGGCCATCGGCCCCGGCATCGGGCGCAATCCCGAGACGGTGCAGTTCGTACACGAAGCAGTGCATCAGACGAAGGTCCCGCTGGTGCGTCGATGCCGACGGCCTGAACGCCTTCGAAGGACAGACGCAACTGCTCGACGGCCGGCGGCGTCCGCTGGTGCTCACGCCGCATCCTGGCGAGATGTCGCGCCTGACCGGCATCCCGATCAAGGCGATCCAGGCCGACCGGCTCAACGTCGCGCGCAAGCTTCGCGCGCGATCATCATCTGGTGCTGGTGCTGAAGGGCGATCGCACCATCATCGCGCTGCCGGACGGAAGCGCGTGGGTGAATCCCACCGGCAATCCTGGCATGGCGACCGGCGGCACGGGCGACATCCTCACCGGCATGACCGCCGGCGTGCTCGCGCAGATGCCACACGATTACGCGCGCGCTGCCATTGCCGCGGTTTATCTGCACGGACTGGCCGGCGATGTCGCCGTGCGAGAGCATGGGCGAGCACTCGCTGGTCGCCACCGATCTGCTCGATGCCTGCCGGAAGCGTTCCGCCGCGCGGCGTTGGCGGCGAAGGAAGCGACGCGTCGGATCGGGTAGAGCGGCCAGAAGGCCGCGCTACCGAGTTCCAAGTGCCCACCGACGAGCACATCACGCATTCCGCCGAGGAAACGATTGCGCTCGGACGCGCAGCTTGCGACCACACTGAAGCACGCCCGACTGGTAGTGCTGCGCGGCGATCTTGGCGCGGGCAAGACGACGCTGGTGAAAGGCATTGCCGAAGGCCTGCACGCAGCCTCGCAGGAGGACGTCACCAGCCCAACCTTCACCCTCATCCACGAATATCGCGGCCCCGAGGTGAAATCTATCACGTCGATCTCTATCGCATCGACACGCCGCGCGAGCTCGACACTCTAGGACTCGACGAACTGCTTCGCGGAACAAGGCAATCTGGTGCTGATGGAATGGGGCGAGAAATTTCCGCGCTTCGAGCAGGAGCGTGATGTGGAGATCAGAATCGAGCGCCGGGGCGAGCACGAACGGACGATTGTTGTGGCTTGAGGCTGGACCTACAGCGCCGACGCCCCTCTCCCAGCCTCGCCAAAACAAGGCGAAGAATGGGGCAACCGGCCTGACTGCTAATTGCTAGTCGCAGATTTTCACACCGGCGGCGCGCCCTGCACATCCAGTAATCCCAGCTTCTGCTCGAAGGGCAGGAACACCGAGAACGCGGTGCCGCTGCCGCCATTGGTCGTGCGGCTCACGAAGTGGATGGTGCCCTCGTGCTTCTCTACGATGCTGCGGCTGATCCACAGGCCCAGCCCGGTGCCTTTCTCGCCCTTGGTGGTGTAGAACGGCGCGAACAGGTTCTTCCGCACGCCGGCGGGAATGCCTGCGCCGGTATCGAGGACCGTGATGCGGACGCCCTTCCGCGCGGGGTCGCCGACCAGGCTCGACTCGCGCGAATGCAGCACCAGCTTGCCGCCGCGCGGGGTCGCCTCGACCGCATTGCCCACCAGGTTGGAGAACACCTGGCGTAGTTCGCCGGGGAATCCGCGCACGCTGTTGCCGGTCTCGAAGCGCTTTACCACCTCGATGTGGTTCTGCTTGATCTGGGGCGCGAACAGCGCCAGCACGCTTTCCAGCACCTCAGTGACATCGACGGCCACTGGGCTTCGCGACTCGCGGTGAAAGGTGAGCAACTGGCTGGTGATTTGCGCGATGCGCGCCACCTCGTCGCTTGCCATTGCGAGATAGCCGGCCTGGCTGGGATTCGGGTTGTCGTGCTGCAACAGGTAAACCAGGTTCGACACGGTGTCGAGCGGGTTGCGGATTTCGTGCGCGATGGTTGCTGACAGCCGGCCTGCCAGCGTAAGCCGTTCGCTGCTGCGCAACGTCTGCTCCGTCTGGCGCCGCTGGATGACGTCGCGAAAGATGACCGTGACTCCCAGCAGGTCGCCGTGCCGGTCAAGAGTGGGCGCGCCGGTCAGTTCGATTGGCCGCGTAACCCCATCCCTGCTTTTCAGCAGCAGGTCGTGAGGCACCGCCACTACCTTTCCTACAGCCGTTACCGATGCAATGGGATCGTCCGCCGGCGACTGAGTGCGCTCGTCGGTCAGGTGTACGACGTCGCCGAACTTACGTCCGTTGGCCTGCGAATAGTCCCAGCCCGTGAGCTGCTGCGCAACGGGATTGATGTAGGAGATTACACCTGAGGCATCGGTGGATATGACCGCCTCGCCCAGGCTGTTGAGCGTGCTCTGGAACCATTCGCGGCCTTCGCTTGCCCTCCGTCTTTGTTCGGCCTCGGCCTGGAGATGGTGCTCGTAATTAGAGGAGAGCGCCAGCAACTCGTGCCGGGTGAGGGTGAAAAGCAGGACCGCGATCAACAGCGACAATCCGAGCGCGACTGCGTCAGCGGCGTTGTTCAAGCGCTCTACCCGCTTCGAGCGTTGCGTCTGGAGTGCTGCCTCGGCGGTGGAAAGATCCCGCAGCTTGTCGCGCGCCTGTTCCATCAGATCGTGGCCGGTGAGGAGCGCATCCGGCGATGCGGATCCAGGCTTCCGCGACAGCAGCAGTTGTTCGGCCCATTGCAACCAGCGCAGGTCGGCGGCCCGCAGCTCTCGCAACCTCTGTTCTTGCTCCGGGTTGTCGGAGACCAGCGCTGCGATCGCGTCGAGCTGTTCCGGAATCCTGGCCCTCGCCTCCTCATAAGCCTGTAGTAAGGACGGGTCGCCCGTCAGATAGTAGCCGCGCCCGGCCGTATCCACCTCCGAAATGTAGCGCGACAACTGCCGGACGCCAATGAGTACCTGCGCCGAATGATCGACCCGGTGAAAGGAACGCGAGAGCACCAGGCTCTCGGCGGTGAGGATGACTGCCAGGACGACCAATAGCGTTACCGGCAGGGCCACCGTTCGGCGCAAAAGGCGTTGGAAGCTGCGTTGGTCCATGACAAAGAGGTTGCGGCGAGCGAACGGCCACTCGCGCTGTCTCCAGCGTCTCGTAACCCGCGGGTAATCGCAACTGAAAATCCAGTGCGGGCCGCGGGGCAGCGTCATCCAGACTTCGAGAAGAGCCGCATCAGCCCTTTGGCGGGAAGATCGGGTATCAAAAACCTGTTTCCGCTCAGCGCCTCCGCCGCGCCATAACCGCTGCGCACAGCGCCTTCCATCGTCGCGGGCCAGCCGGTCGCCGTCCAGTCGCCGGCGAGAAACAGCCGCGGCCAGGGGCTCACATGCGGCGCACGAAAGGCGTCGCTGCCGGGCGCGGGAGAAAACGTCGCATGGATCTCCTTCACCACGGTCGCTTTGGTCAGCTTGGCCTCGCGCGCGACCGGGAAGAATTCTGCCAGCTCGCGAACGGCCAGTTCGATGATCTCCTGCCGCGGTTTGTCGACCAGCGTCTTCGACGAGCTGACGACCAGCTCAAGATAGCTGCCCTTCTGCGCGGAATCTTTACGCGTGGCGAGGATTTTCGATTTATGGAACATCCATTGGATGGTGCGCTCCAGCAAGACGGCGTGCTCCAGCGGTGTGATTTCGCGATCGAACCAGAGATGAATGCCGGTGATCGGAGAGGAATCGAAGTGGGTGGCGCGGCTGCGCAGCTCGTTCATCTCGGGAGTTGGCGGCAGCAGCTTTTCGATGCCGTTGAACGGCGTGGCGAGCACGGCGTAATCGGCCCTGATCTCTTCGCCACCGACGCACAGCTTGAGATGTCGCGTTCGGCCTGGATGGAATCGACGGCGGCGCGCAGATGCACCTTCCCGCCCCGCCGCTCGATGTAGTCTGCCGCGGTGCCGTATAGCTCCGAGAGCGGCACAGCGGGCACCCCCATCCAGCCCGCCTGTGGCGACTTCAGGAACGACTCGCGAAACACGAACGCGGCATAGCGCACAGACACGCGGTCGAGTTCTTCATTCAGCGCACTGACCAGAACCGGGGCCCAGAAGCGATCGATAGCTCGCCTGCTTTGGCCGTGACGCTCGAGCCAGGACTGAAAGTTCTCGCCGTCATCGGCGGGCAATCTGGGAACCAGCGCCAGCAGCGCACGCGCGATCGCCAGTCTTGTCGATGATGCGAGCACGGAAGATTTCAAGGAAGGATGCGGTGCGCGTGAAACGGCGCGGGCAGCCCGCCGGGCTTCAGCGTCGAGGACTTGCCGCCGGGCAGGATGAAGGTGATCTCGTCGTACCAGCGGATCTGCTGCTCGACCCCAAGACGGTAGATAGAAGTCGATAAGGTTGGTGCAGCAGCCGAGCAGGACGTGCTGGCAGTTGTCGACTACTTCGCCGGTGCCGGGAAGCTCGTAGGACGAGGCGCGGCCGCCGAGGAAGGGGCGGCGCTCGAAGAGTTCGACGAGATAGCCGGCGTCGGCCAGCGCGCTGCCGCGGCCAGTCCGGCCAGCCCGCCGCCGATGACGGCGACCGTGCCCTTCCCCGGATTGTCAGCAAGGCGACGCTCATCGGTATCGCCAGCCAGCCTTTCACCAGTGACAGGCCAGCTTCTCTGCTGGACTGAGCGCGACGCGGTCGGAGAACACGTCGTAGTTGCGGGCGGCGATTTGCTCGAGCAAGCGGCGATAAATCTCCACCAACGTCCACAGGCGCCGCCTGGCTATCGTCATTGATAAGCGGCAGCAGCTCTTCCGCCGCGCGATAGTATTCGCGCGCTCGCTGCGCTTCAAACTCCATCAGCGGCCGCAACGAACTGGGCGCGGTGCCGTTGGTCAGCGCATGCGTATCAATGCCAAAACGTGCGAAATCCTCGCGCGGCAGATAGACGCGGCCCAGCCCGGCGTCTTCCTTCACGTCGCGCAGAATGTTGGTAAGTTGAAAGGCGACGCCCGTTTCTCGGCCAGTTTTTCGGCGTGCGGATCGCGATAGCCGAAGATGCGAATGCAGACCAGCCCGACCACCGACGCCACGTGATAGCAGTAATCGTAGAGCTGGTCGAAGGTTTCGTACTGAAGCTGCGGATCGTCATCGGCTGCACTCGAAGGCTTCGCGGGAACATCCATACCCGTTCCCTGCACCAGCTTCTCCAGCCACTCCAGCGGGATGTTGTAGCGCTTCTGCGCGTCGGCCAGCGCGAAGAGCACGGGATCGTCGGTGCGCTCGCCCTCAACCACGCGGCGAAACGATTCATCCAGTCGTCAAGTTTTTCGCGCCGCTGCTCCGGCGAAATCGAGGGATCGTCGGAGATATCGTCGGCGTGGCGCATGAAGGCGTACACCGCCGACAGCGCGTTGCGCTTGCTTTGCAGGCAGAGCAGGAAGCCGTAGTAGAAGTTCTTGGCGGCGGAGCGCGCGATGTGCCGGCAGACACTGTAGGCCGCCCGCAACTGGAGCGGGTGCTCGCTCACAGCAACCCGCTCGAGGCGATTGGTTCACCACCCCTCGACTTCGCTCGGGGCAGGCTCCAGCACGGAATACACGGAAGAAGTGAAAGAAAAATAGAGAATTCATTTCCGTGTCTTCCGTGCTTCCGTGGTGAATTCTTTTTTTGCCCTGTCAATTTCGTCAGAGCGGCGCGAGCGACCAGCCAGAGCTTGCGCGGCTTGGAGATGGCCGGACGGCGCGTCAGTACGTCGTAGTTCTGGCGCTCGATGGCGTTCAGGATTTCGATCCCGCCGCGGCTGAAGAGTTCGATGTCGATGGCGAGATGCTTGTCGACTTTGCCGGCCAGCGGCAGGCCGCTTGGCAAACCAGTCACGCGCGCGCGCGACTTCGAACTTCATCATCTCGCGGAACTGCGGCGTGGCGCGGCGCTGGGCGATGTCGTCTTCGCTGACGCCGAACTTCGCCAGGCTCTCCAGCGGCAGATAGATGCGCCCTTTGTCGTAGTCGACGCGCAACATCCTGCCAGAAGTTCGCCAATCTGCAGCGCGGTGCAAGTGTAGTCGGAGAGCTGCTGGCGCTCGGCATCGCGATAGCCGCAGAGATACAGCACGAGATGGCCGACGGGATTCGCCGAGTTCTTGCAGTAGCCGAGCACGTCGTCGAATGTGGGATAGCGCGTGGTGGTCTGGTCCTGACGAAAGGCGGTGAGCAGATCGGCGAAAGGCGCGCGCGGAATATCGAACTCGCGAATGGTTTCGCGCAGGGCGATGAACACGGGATGGCGCGGGCTAGTACCTGACCCCGGGCCCCGGGCCTCGGATTCCCTCGAAACTTCGCGTTCAGGTCTTCGTGCTCTCTGCGGACATCGACGCAGCGGCGACTCGACCAGGCTGAGGTAAGTCGCGTTCAGCTCAGACTCCCAGGCATCCAGCAGCGCCAGCGACTGCTGCGGATTGCCGACCTCATCGCCGAGATCGTCGGAAATGCGGCAGTAGGCGTAGACATTGTAGAAATGCTGATGCAGATGCTTGGGCAGGAACCAGGTGACGACCGAGAAGTTCTCGTAATGCGAAGGCGCCAGGCGCGCGCAATATTGCTGGGCGTCTTCCAGCGACGGCGCGCGCTCGGGAATGGCGTACTCCGGCGGCAGGGCCCGCCAGCCCGCAAGTGGCGTATCAGGCCGTTCAGCGGAGTACAACCGGTTGTCGGTTGGGACTGAGGACATTAAGAAGATTGTAATAGCATCGGGACGCAGGCCTGAAAGGCCCGCTCTACCCTACGGCGTAAGCTTCCAGGCCGTCCCTCGGTTGATATTGCCCCCGAAGCCTGCGGTGCCATAGATGTTTCCGCCGGCATCGAAGATCAGCCCGCCATTCGGTTGTTGTCCCTCGAAGACCATGAAGTCGTGCAGGTCGGTGAAGTTCCAGGTGCCATTGGTAAACGCAAGTTTGTAAACCACGCCCAACCCGTTGACGCCGCCTCCGATGGTGGTGCCGTAGATGCTCCCGGCGCTGTCCAGCAGCAGGCCGCCGTTTGGGCCGCCCGCGAAGAAGCTAATGGGGAGGTTGTAGAGCGTCTGGAAATTCCAGGTGCCCGGCTGCGTCAGTTCGAAGACCGTGCCACCCATGTTGGCGCCTCCGCCGTTGGCGACGCCGTAGAGATTTCCGGTGGCATCAGGGGTCAGCGGACCCACGGGAGACTCACCGTCGCTTCTCTGGAACGTGTGCAGGATGGTTTGCGTCCAGAAGCCGTTCGCCACCGGGCTCAGTTCATAGACGATGCCCATATTGCCGCTGCCGCCGCTGACCGTAGCGCCATAGAGCTTCCCGGCAGCATCCTGGATGACTCCGCCAATTGGATAGTAGCCATCGTTGCCGCTGAAATTGTAAAGAGTGGTTTTGGTCCACACGCCTCCGGAATTCGTGAGCTTGTAAACGGTTCCGCACCCGGAACCGCCGCAGCCTCCTCCCGTGCCTCCGTCCAGCGTGGTGCCGTAGATGCTTCCGTCGGCCCCGAAAACGATCTGGTCGGGAAAGGTGCCGTCCGGCGGACCGCTGAAGTAATACAGCACAGTGACATCCCAAAGACAAAGAACCGACCCGCACGCTCTGGCCTGCGGTTGCAGCTTGAGCACCGTACCGCAGCCGGCGGCGCAGTTGTCGTTGCCGCCGAACTGCGCGGCGGCATACAGAGCTCCGTCGGGCCCAAAGACCGGCTTGGTGGTCAAGGAGTAGCCGTAGGCTCCTCTTTCGTCGTAGTAGAAGTCGAAGAGCGGCTTCAGCAGCCAGCTCGAGTTCACGCTCTTCAGTTCAAAAGCCGAACTGGTCGCAGCCATGCCCACGCCGCTGGTGGTGCCGTACAGGTTTCCCGCGCGATCCATGATCATGCCGGCGGTAGGATTCGCGCCGTCGGCATGGTTGGTGAACGAGTGCAGCACGGTGAGGGTCTGCGCGCGCATGGCTGGGGCCATTGCGAGCATGATGAAAAGACTGGCCACCAACACCCGATGACGAATGGGTCGTCGTTGCTGTGAGTACATCATGGTTACCCTCCAATCGGTTTGATATGTGAAGGGCCGAAAGTCCATCGAGCTGGAGGATCGACCCTGGGTCACCAGCGCGGAAAACGCGTGTGCGCATCATCTGTACCCGCGCACAAATTGGCAAGTCAAGTGAATTTCGGATGGGAACGGTGCAGCGAATCGTTTCAGCGGCTGAGGTAGTAGTAGTGCTCAAGGTAAAACAAGGCTGCAAATGCCGCGACCAAAGCGGAGCCGGGGATAAGAAGTGCTTGCACGCTGCGAAGCCGTTGCTTCCAATCGGCCGTGGCGAGGAAGACCAGCAGGACTCCGGCAAAAAGAACAACGGAGATCTGGAAGATGTGCGCCGCCGAGCCTTCGTCAGGTTGCGGCGCCTGAAAGTAGCCGCTGATTACCGTGAGCAGCGCGATGATCGAAAGTACGATCAGGGACGTACGGCTGATCCGGTTGAGGCGCTGCGAAAACACGATGCAACTCCCAGGGTGTGTTCTGACTGGCAACTGACAACCGACAACCGCCTCTTACATCCCGCGGAATGATCGCCGTCTTGATGTCGCCGTTGCGGTTGAGCATGTGGCGCAGGACCTGTTGCAGGCGCGAGAGCGGGGCTTCGCCGGTGATGTAGTCGGTGCCCTTGATCTTGCGCTCGCAGATCAGCGAGAAGGCTTTGCGCACCGTTTCCGGCGTGTGGTGGAAGGTAGCTTTCAGCGTCAGCTCGTTGTAGTGCAGGCGCTGGGTGTCGAGCGCGACGGTGGTGCCGTTGGCGCAGCCGCCGAAGAAGTTTACCGTGCCGCCCTTGCGCACCATGTCGATGGTCCACTCCCATGCCTGCGGGACGCCCAACCGCTTCGACCACCACATCGCAGCCGCGGCCTTCGGGGGTCAGATTGCGAACGGCTTTCACCGGATCGTCGACCTTGGTGATCTGGACGGCGGTGGTCGGCGCCGACGCGCGCGCGGCAGCAGACCTGCGACTCGCGCTTGACCACCGAGATCACGTTGCAGCCCGCCAGCTTGGCCACCTGTACAAACATCAGGCCGATCGGGCCCGCGCCGATGACGGCCACGGTGTCGCCGATCTCCATCTTGGTTTCGTGCAGACCGCGCAGCACGCAGGCCAGCGGCTCGACCATGGCGGCTTCTTCGAAGCTCACATGCTTCGGGAATCGCCAGCATGTTGGTTTCAACGATGCGGCGGGGAATGCGAATGTATTCGGCGTAAGCGCCGTTGTTGAACAGCAGGTCCTCGCAGAGATTTTCCTGGTGCTTGGAGCAGTAGAAGCAGGCGCCGCACGGCGCCGAGTTCAGCGCGACCACGCGCATGCCCTTGCTTGAATCCGCGGACGTTGGGGCCAACTTCCTCGACCACCCCGGCCAGCTCGTGCCCGAACAGCGCCGGAGGCACGATCATGCGCGCGTGATAGCCGCGCTGATAGACCTTCAGGTCGGTGCCGCAGGTCAGCGCCACATGCACTTTGACCAGCACTTCCCCTTCTTCCAGCGTGGGGATCGGCACCTGCTCGATCTTGACGTCCTCTTTCCCATAGAGGACGGCCGCGGTCATGTGTCCGTTCACTCTACTAGTCCTTCCATTGAGCTGCCCGGTTGAATCACGATCTTCATCGAGTCCGGCTTGGGATGGGCGGCCAGACGCAGCGCCTCCACGGCCTGCGCCAGCGGGAAACGATGGCTGATGAGCCGCTCCAAGTCCATCTCCCGGTCGAGCACAAAATCGCGCCGACTCGTCCTGCAAGTCCACAGAAGCGCTGTACGAACCCAGCAGACTCTTCTCGTCAACGCAAACCGCCGCCGGATCGATGGTGGCTTCCCCATGCTGGGTTTGCGCAAACAGCAGTACCCGTCCCCCGGGACGGGTCGCATCCATTGCCGGCCGGATCAAAGCCGTTGCCGGCGACAGCCAGAATGACGGCATCGGCTCCCCGGCCCTCCGTAAGCTCCTTAATGGCCCGGACAGTATCGGAGGTGGAAGCGTCGATGCTCTCGTTTAAGCCGAACGCCTTGGCTATTGTATGCCTCTGCGGAAGCAAATCGGAAGTTATTACCCGCGCGCCGCGGCGGCGCGCCAGCACCGCCAGGATGATGCCGATCGGCCCCTGGCCCATGACCAGCACGGATCTCGCCGGACTTAAGTCGCAGCGTCTCAATGCCTTTCATGCAGGTATTGACCGGCTCGATAAACGAGGCCTGTTCAAACGAGACGCCGTCCGGGATGCGCACCACGCCATTACGCGACACGATCCAATCCATCACTCGAACGTATTCAGAGAAGCCGCCGCCACTGGCCTCGAATCCGGCGGTCGCGCCGACCTTCTTATAGGTTGGGCATTGCGCGAAGACCTTATGCCGGCAGTAGTAACAATCGCCGCATGGGATGTGATGGAAGACCATCACCCGGTCGCCGAGCTGAAATTGCGTCACGCCTTCGCCGAGCTGCGACTACTACACCGGTGGTTTCATGTCCGAAGATGCGCGGGGCCGAGTGCGAGCCGGTGGCAATCTTCTTGAGGTCGGTGCCGCAGATACCGCAGGTGTGCACGCGGACGAGGAGCTCACCCGGCCCGATCTGCGGCACGGGAACGGTCTCCAGGCGAACATCATCAACGCCGCGATAGACGGCGGCCTGCATGGTCGCCGGAAGGGGATGGCGCTCGATTCTATTGCCGAGTTGCGTTGCGACCGACATTAGTAAGTAGCCAATACCAGTTTAAGACGGTGAACCGGCGCGTGGTGACTGGCCACTGGCCACTGGCCACTCTCCACTGCTTAATAGATGTTCCACCGCTGCACACAGGTTCCTGCTCGCGAGTTCGCTGTTGCGTCTAAGCCTTGCTAATGCACCCCACCACTGTGGATGCAACAGAGCGGTAAGCGCGAGACGCCCCGTCGCGAACCGGCCGTCGTCACGAACGAAGCGGTCGAGCGGCGGCATGGCGAATTCGGCCTCATCCGAGATTGCTCTTGATGGCCGCGAACTCCAGCCCGTGTCGCTGGGCGACCGCGGCCACAGCGGCGCCTTCCATGTCGACCACGTCGGCGCCGTACTCCGCGCGCAGTCGCCGCTTCTCGTCGGCGTCGCTTATCTTCACTACTGTGACCAGCACCCACTCGCCACCGTTGCTGGTGGCATAGCGCACGCCCATGGCGGCGTCGATCACCTCGCGAGCACTGGCGACATCGCCCACGCGCAACCCCGGCGAAACCGCGCCTGCGATCCCAGCCGCCAACAAACGCTCCGGATGATATTGCTCAATGGCGACCTCTGCTGCCCTGCGGCCGTGCTTCGCTCCGATACCGCCGATGGCAATCACCGCATTCGATAATTCGAACAACTCTACGCCGTTCACCGTACGCGGCAATACCGCGCCGATCAGCGGAGCCAACTCTACCGCCATTGCGGCGACGATGGCCGTCCGCTTACGCAGCATAGCCGTTCGCCCGGAACCACTCCACTGCGCGCCGCAGCGCTGTGTCGACGGGCCGCGAAACCCATCCCAACTCGCGCTCGGCCTTGGCGCTGGTGACGAACATCTTCTTGCGCCCCATGCGCACCGCGTCGATGGTCACGCGCGGCTGGCGGCGCAGTAGCTTGCCCGTCACGACTGTATCGACCACACCTGTTGCCAGCGCGACCGCGTACGGCAGCTTGATATTCGGCGACGGCAGGCCCGTGATCGCCGCTAGCTTGTCGAGAATCTGCTTGAGCGTAAGGTTCTCGCCGCCCAGGATGTAACGCTCGCCCGGCCGCGCCTTCTCCATTGCAAGCAGATGTCCTTCGGCACAATCCACGACGTCAACCAGGTTCAAGCCCGTATCGACGTACGCCGGGAACTTGCGTCGCAAAAAGTCGACGATGATCTCTCCACTGGGGGTTGGCTTGATATCGCGCTCGCCCACCGGCGTCGTCGGGTTCACCATCACGACATTCTGCCCGCCCCGTGCTGCTTCCAGCACCAACTGCTCGGCCATGAACTTGCTGCGCTTGTAATCGCCGATCATGTCGTCGAGCGCCACCCGCGAGTTCTCGTCGGTGAGGCGGCCATCGTTGCCGAAGCCCATGGTAGCAACGCTGCTGGTATAAACAACCCGCTGCACGCCGGAATCTCTCGCCGCCTGGAGTATGTTGCGGGTGCCCTCTACGTTCGACTGGTAGAGTTCGCTGCGATCGCGCGCCCAGAGGCGATAGTCGGCGGCGACATGAAAAACGAACTCGCAACCCGCCATGCCCTTGCGCAATGACTCCGCATCGCGCAGATCGCCGGTAACGCGCTCGGCCGCAAGGTCGGCGATGTTGTCGTTTCGGCTAGTCGGCCGCGCCAGCAGGCGCAGTTCAGCCCCGCGCGCCAGCAGTTGTCGGGCAACATGGCTGCCAAGAAATCCGGTTGCGCCTGTGACAAAGCACTTCATGCGCAGTCGGCAGTGGTCAGTAGCCAGCGGTCAGCTGTTTTTGGAGTCAGCATCATCTGAAGTCCCGCCAGGAACGAAAGAGTTTAGCCCAGCGCTTCAGCGCTGGGTACGGCGCAATTATGAGCTTGAGTGCCGTAGGCACGACAGCGCCTACCCAGCCTTGAAAGACTGGGCTAAACTCTTCCGCCCCCTCTCCGGGGCTTGCGCCACGTCAGCAGCAGCTCAGACCTACGAAAACATCGGCACCTGCCGCGTGTCTTCGGGACGGCGCCCGCGGCGGCTTGCCTTTTCACCAATCACACCGAGCACGGTCATCTCTGCCAGCGCCGAACGCGGCACGAAAATCCGCTGCGTATTCGAGTTCGGGTCGGGCGGAATGATGGAGAATCCTTCCGACCCATCCTGGAGCAGGTCATTCGGCATCATGCCTTCGATGACTTCGTTATCCAGAAAGCGCAAGCGCACCCAAAGACCTTCGATTCGCGGACGCGAGGTGAAGGTCTTCCGCACCAGCGACTCCGAATCGCTAAGCTCGCGCACAAAGTACACACCCTTGATATCGCGTAGATCGACGGCCACCACTTTGCCGGCGGTGTTCATCACCTCTACCTTGCCGTCGTTGACGAAGCTGGGCGAGACATGGCCGCTCACGCTATCGCGATCCATCTTGCGCACGACAACCTTCTTGTGGGTAGTGGCCATGGCTGCGGTGCTTAAGAGCGGGTAGTGCGGCGCTTCGGCGCTGCGTTTGTGCTTAGATCGCGGCACCTGGAGCAGGGTAAAACCATTCGTTGACGCCGACCTAAAAGGTCGGCACTACCCAATCATGTGCTTTCGTTCGTTTAACTCACGATTGTCGCACTTTTGCGGAAAATGCGCCCCTGCGAAGGTACTTTGTAGCCAAAATCGTGAACGGTGTGTTATTGTTCGCTGTGCAGCGTCCCAGGTGCATGCCTCCGCTAAGTTGTTTATTACAAGTTAGTTGACGATTCGCAGCGGGTCGGGGTCCCCGGCGCGCCCAATTTTGGCGTGATAGGGTTGGGGATTTGCCCGCAGTTAGGACGCAGTGCGCTCCCGGCTGGAGCGTGGAACCCCGAATCTGGCGGTCAGGAAGCCTTCGTCCCGGAACCATAAATCTTCGGGTTCCATATTTAGAGTCATACATTTAGATGGCAGACTACATCTATAGCATGGAAACCCGGCTCACACCGGACCAGCAGGGAGGTGTGAACCTGGTTCAGGAAATCGCGCGCCGAGCCGGCCTGAATCTTTACCTTACCGGCGGAACCATTCGCGACCTGGTAACCGGTTTCCCCATCCGCGATATCGACCTCAGCATCCAGGGCAATCCCCTCAAGTTGCAGAAAGAATTGGAGAAAGCCGGCATTTCGGTGCAGGGCGTCGATGAGGAGCTGCGCACCCTGCAACTGCTGATGCCGGGCAATGTCCGCGCGGAGCTGAACATGACCCGCGCCGAGGCCTACGACCGCCCCGGTAAGCCACCGACCATCACGTCTGCCACTATCAACGAAGATCTGCGCCGCCGCGACTTCACCGTAAATGCCATGGCGTTGTCGCTGAATCCCGGCTCGCGCGGCCTTCTGCTCGATCCCTTTAACGGCATCGCCGACATCGAAGCGAAAGTCATCCGCGTGCTCCACAACTACGCCTTCCTGGAAGAGCCGGTCAGGTTGATTCGCGCCACGCGGTTCACGGCACGCTTTCACTGGAACTTGGAAGAGCGGACCCAGGCGCGCTACGACTCGGCGAAAGAAAACAATTACATCGAGTACATCAACAAGCGCGCGATCGGCCACGAGCTGGAGCAGTTGGCCCACGAGGACGACCCCGTGCACATCGCGCGCGCGCTGGAGCGCGAGGGATGGCTCAAAGTCCTGCACCCCCACTGGACGGTCGCCAAGATTGACTCCAGCGAGATGGGCCAGTTCGTCAAGACGCGGCAGATGATGAACGAGCTCGGCTACTTGATCGAGACTGGCCCCATCGTGATGTACTTCCTGACGCGCCGCATGAGCGACAAGGACACCACGGAAATCCAGCGCATGGTGCCGCGCCGCGACTTCGTGGAGAAATGGAAGCACCTGGAGAGTGGCGCGCACGACCTCGCCAAGCGGCTGACCAGCAAGGAAGCGAGCATGCCGTCGGGCGCCTGGAGGATTCTGTCGCAGGCCGCGCCGGAGAACATCCTCTTCCTGAGCTTGACCACCAAGCAGCAGGCGGTAGATCAGAAGCTGAAAAACTTCTTCACGAAATGGCGGCAGGTACGCGAGAAGTTGCCGTTCCCAGAGATGGCTGAACTCCGCATCACGCCGCAGCTACCCGAATATGCCGAGATCATGGAGAAGGCGTTTCTGCTGCTGCTGGATGGCAAGCTGCGCTCGCATACGGAGATCATGAATTTCCTCAGGCCGTATGAGCCTCCGCCTCCGCCGCCCCCGCCGGCGCCGAAGCGAGGACGCGGTAAGGCTGCGGCAGCCGCTGCGGGTGAAGCGCAGCCTGCCGGCAAACGAGGACGGAAGCCGAAGGGAGCTGCCGCCGCTCCGGTGGCCCAGCCCGCCCCAGCCCCGGAACAGCCGGCTAAGCCCGAGCCTGCCCCGGCCAAAGGTGCGCCCGCCAAAGCTATACCAGCGAAACCTATACCAGCGAAAGCTATACCGGCGAAAGCTGCACCGGCGAAAGCTACACCGGCGAAGCCGCCCGCGAGCAAGCCCGCAACGAAGGGAGCGCGAAAGAAAGCTGCTCCGGTGAAGCCCGCGCCCAAGCCGGCCAAGGCACCTGCGAAGGCGGCGGTCAAAACGGCGCCCGCCAAGAAGGTAGCCCCGCCCAAGAAGACAGCGAAGAAGGCCCCCGCCAAGAAGGCGTCGGCGAAGAAAACGGTTAGGAAGAGATAGGCCCGCGCAAAGGTGTCAACTGGAGCGGACGCCGAGCGCAGTCGATGGGTCGAGCGACCGGCTTTGCGCGCGCTGCGGGTAAACGGTCCGACTAATCGCAGACTTTCTAATTCACGAAGTACGCTGGATGTGCCATCCTGTGGTGAGCGGTTGCAGTTCGCAATCCTCATTCCACCGGGCATCTTTTTTGCTGTATTTGGAAACCAATCACTTAGCCCGGAGTGTTGCTCCCACCGGGTAGCATGATGGGTGAACTATGAAGGCGATTCTGTTTGTTGACGATCACGAAGTTCTGGCGCGCTTGAGTTGCGAAATCCTCGAGATGCAGGGCTACCGCGCGGTGAGCGCTTACAACGCACAAGATGCCCTCGACAAATTCAACCGCGAGAAATTCGACATCCTGGTAACCGACTTCCGCATGGAAGGCATGAACGGACTGGAACTTGCGCGCAAGATCCACGCCACCGAGCCGAACATCCCCGTCATCATCGTCACCGGCTACGGCCACATCGAAGGCGGCAAGGACGTCAACGCCTGCCTGCAAAAAGAGCAGATGTTCCCCGCGCTGCTGGACAAGATCAGGACCTATCTCGGCGAGCCGACACACGAGTTGAAGAGCGCCTAATCCGCGGAACCGCCCCTGCGCCTGCCCGCGAACAATGAACGCTCGGCAATGCTGCCCCAGAGTGCTGCCCTGAACCGCATGCTTGTGCGCAGCCCGCATTCTGCGACGCTTCTCCCTGCTAATCTGGACGCATGTGCAAAGCGCTGATCGCCACCGTCCTGCTGAGCGCGCTTACTTTCCAGGCACAAGTCAAGCCGTCGGCCAAGGCTCCCCCGGGCACGCAGGTGATCACCTCGTTCGATGAAGACCATACCGTCATCGGCTGGTTGGAGGTGTTCCCGTTCGAGAGCAAGATCTTTCACAACACGCGAATGATTCGCGTGCTGCTTCCTGCCAACTATCTGTCGCCGCACAATGCCCTCCGTAGATACCCCGTTTTGTATATGCAGGACGGCCAGGCGCTCTTCGACAAGGCTAGCAGTCCCAACGGGGAGTGGGACATGGACGACACTGTCGAGCGTCTGGTCGGCAGCTTCAAGATTCCGCCGATGCTGGTCGTAGGCATCGACAATGCCGGCGACCAGCGCAGCGCGGAGTATCTGCCGTATCCCGACCCTCGCAATGACAGGGACAAAGTCGCCGACGAAAAGAGCGCACACGGCAAGGAATACGCGCGCTTCCTCCTGACCGAGGTGATGCCGTTCATCGAGAAGCACTATCGCGTCTCGCGCGGCTCGCTCAACACCGGACTGGGAGGCTCATCCTATGGCGCCGATATCGCGCTGTACATCGCGTTGGAGCATCCCACTGTGTTTGGACATGTATTGCTCGAGAGCCCGCCATTGTGGATCGGTAACGATCAGCTCCTGAAGGATGCGGAGAAAGCCAGGCTGCTGCCGCGCAAGATGTACATCGGTATGGGCACGAACGAAGCGCCTTACGGCGACTCCCAGCAGAGCGCCCCGGCATTGCAGCAGGCGCAGGAGCTCGAGAAGGTTTTGCGCAAGAAGGGAATGTCGGCCGCTCGCCTGAAGGTGGAGGTGACCGAGGGCGGCCAGCACAACGTGCAGGCCTGGTCGCAACGCCTCCCTGAGGCGCTGCTGTTCTTGTACGGGAACTGAGCGATTGGCGCAGGCCATCAAGCGTCGCTAATATGGCGAAAATCCCAACGTCTTGTCATCCTTCTGCACCCAGACGTGCGCCTTGTCGGCGATACGGTCGTTCACGGTGACGACCACCACCACGCCGCTGGCGACCGCGAATGGCGAGCCGCTGTAACCCTTGGGCACACCGGCGCCGTCGATGCGATGGCTCTTGATGACGCCCCACTCGCCGCCGGGCCCCCAGTCCTTGATGAAGTCGTTGTACGGGTAGCGCGTGTACTGCTGCGGATGCTGTTTCCAGTCGGGATCGTGCATCCAGACGCCGTAAGCCTTCTCGTAATTCTGCTGCTGGAGAGCGTCGAAGAAGCGGTCGACTGCGCGCTCTTCGGGCCAGTAGCGGGCCTGCCACCAGACCAGCGCGATCAGCAGCCCCAGAACGACCAGTGCAAGGATAAGCGCTCGCCGCTTGCGGGCGCGCGCGACATCGTATGGCTGGGCTTCAAACAGCGTCACTCGAACAGTTTACTAGAGAGGACTCGGGCCGGTTATTGCTTGCCCAGCTCCTGCAGACGCTGGTTCGCCAGCTGCGAGATCATGCTGCCTGGCGACTCTTTCTGCATTTGCTCGTAGATGTGGCGGGCCTCGTCGGGCTTGCCTGTCGACTGGTAGAGCGAGGCCAATGCGAATTGCGCCGTGCTCTTGCCGATGGAAACCGTGGGGTGGTCAATGAGCTGCTTGTACGCATCTACCGCCTGGGAGTTCTTGCCGGTGTCGTGGTAGACGCCGGCCAGCGCGAACTTGGCCAGGCTGGCGATCTCGGGATAGCGGCTGCCGGCGACTTCCTCGAAATCCTTCTCTGCGGCTGCGTTGTCGCCCATCTCGCGTGAAGTGACCCCGGCGAAATACCGCGCCACTGCCGCCGACTGGGTGTGGGAATACTTGTCCGCGATGCGGACGAACTCAGGGTTCGTGGCTTTGCCCTGCTCCTCGTTGGAAGCATAACTGGGAGCGTCAGGAGTCGCCGGAGTTCCGGCCGGCCGGACTGGCTGGTTGAACTTCTCGATGGCTGCGGCCAACTGCTGCCGGGCCTGCTGGTCGCGGTAATTGATGAATGCCCAACCACCACCTACGAGGGCAAGAATGACCACCACCACCATCCCGGCGGCAACGAGCTTGGAGCGGTGCTCTACCGCCCAGGAGATGGTTTCGGCTGTGGAAGTCGCAAAGGCGTCCTGTCTAAGCTGATGTCTGGCGTAACTGCGCACGGGTGGTCCTTCTCTGGAATGTCACACGAGGTGGGAAAACATCAGTGTATCAGCCTTGTGAAAGCAGGGTCAAAGCGGGGTTGCTTTGGTAGAGCGGCCTTCAGGCTGGCGTCGAGAGCCGCACGAAGCAGTTACAGCAGCGGTCATCAAAGTTGACCGCTGCTGCTGAATATAAGTCAGTCTCGAACGCGGCGCTGAAGCGCCGCTCTAGCCTAGTATTTGCCGATGCGGATGCCGCCGTCGCCGGTAGTGATCTCCAGCAGCGGGCCTCCGCCGTTCAGCTTGCCGCGCACCCGCGTGCGCTCGATGGAGCCGCTGATGGTGACCGGCATATCGAGCTGGATGTGTCCGTCGCCGGTGTGCGCGTAGAGTTCGCAGGCAAGGTCTTCCGGCAGCTTGGCTTCCACCCGGCCATCGCTGGTGTGAATCAGCCAGCCGCCATTCATCTTCGATCCCGGGCGAATGCCCACATCGATATGGCCATCGCCCGTGCGCAAGTCGAGATTGGTGAAGACGCCGTCGATGGACATGTGGCCGTCACCGGTGTGGCCGTGGACGCTGCCGTTGAAGTTCTGCACGGTGATATGGCCATCGCCCGTATCGAGCCGAGCCTGCCCGGAGATGCCGTTGACCAGGATGTGGCCGTCACCGGAATGGAGGTCCAGCACGGCTTGCGACGGCACCTGTATCTCGACGCGTACACCCTGGTGGAAGTTCAAGTGAATGCCCCACTGGTTCGGCACATGCACTTGCAGATCGACCTTGTCGCCATCCTGGTGCTCGGTCACGCGCACGCCCGAGTTGCCGACGCTGTAACCGTCAGCGGTGATGTGCGCCGAAATCGTATTGCTAACGCCGCGCGTGACCTCGATGGAGGCGTCGTTGGTGTCAACGTGCAGCGTGGGATTGTTGCCGACCTGGTAGGACTTGTTCCATTCGTCGGCCGAGGCGAACCGGCCGAAGGACAGCGTGCAGAACAGGAGAAGAATCGCTCTATAACTCACAGGGCCCCTCCTCGCTATGATACGAGAAGGAGCCCATGCAAGTTCCGTTGCGAATGAGGAGAATAAGAGGGCCTTGCGGTGCCCGGGGCATGCGATCTAGCGGAGTGGAACGTCCCGCATGCCCCTTGAGCATCGCTCCCTGCTTGTTGAGATAGACGCGGCAGAATAAAAACGGTTACCAGAAGGTAAGCGGCGTAACACTTCTTCACATTTTGCGATTAAGAGCAGGCACAGGGCGAAAGGAATTATCGAGTGACAACACGCAAGGGAAAATCGCCAACGGAAAAGGGCAGTCCTAATGTTTTCGCCGATCTCGGTCTTCCTCATCCCGAGCAGGAATTGCTGAAGGCCAAGCTCACCTTGCAGATTTATCGGCTGATCAAAACGAGCGGACTCACCCAAGCCGAGGCCGGGAAGATACTCGGGATCAAGCAGCCGCATGTCTCCGCGCTGATGCGCAACCGTTCGGGCATGTTCTCGGTAGAACGGCTAATAGAGTTCCTGACGGCGCTCGGGCAGGATGTGGAGATTACGGTGAAAGCTACGCGCAAAGAGCATGGCCACGTTTCGGTGGTCCTTTGATTTCAAATTGGATTCGGAATCGCTACGTCATCGGCTATACCGGTTCTCCTTCTTCTCGACGTGGCGCTCCAGGCCCAGTTGAATCAGCCGGTCAATCAGTTCCGGATACGGAACGCCGCTGGCCGCCCACAGCTTGGGATACATGCTGATGGAAGTGAAGCCGGGCATGGTGTTGATCTCGTTGACGTACATCTTGCCGCTGCGTGGGTCCATGAGGAAGTCGACGCGCGCCAGGCCCGCGCAATCCACAGCTTGAAATGCCGCGACCGCGAGCCGCTGCACTTCGTTCTGCTTGGCTTTGGTCAGCTTCGCCGGGATGATCAGCTCCGAGCCCTCTTCCAGATACTTGGCGTTGTAGTCGTAGAACTCCTTGATGGGCACCACCTCGCCCGGCACGGATGCAATCGGCTTGTCATTACCCAGCACCGAGCACTCGATCTCGCGCGCCTTGCCCTTGCTGCCGCCGACGCCCTGCTCGATCACCAGCTTGCGGTCGAAGCGTGCGGCCTCGTCCATCGCCGCCGGTAGCTCGCTCGAATCGTGCACCTTGCTGATGCCCACCGACGAACCCAGATTGGCAGGCTTCACAAACACGGGATACTTGAGCGCGCCTTCAATCTGCTTGCGGACTTTCTTCGGCGCCTCGCGCCAGTCGTTTCGCAGGACGGTAACGTGCTTCACGATGGGCAGGCCGGCGTCGCGGAAGAGGCGCTTCATCACGTCCTTGTCCATGCCCGCGGCAGAGCCCAGCACGCCCGCGCCGACGTAGGCGATGTCGGCCAGCTCCAGCAGTCCCTGAATGGTGCCGTCCTCACCGAAGGTCCCGTGCAGCACGGGGAAGATGACGTCAACATCAACCGGATTGACGGCGGCGCGAAGCTGGTGAGCATCGGTCTCAAAAGGCATCAGTGAGGAGTGGTCCGACCCCGGCATGGGCGGCACCACCACGCCTTCCCCGCGCGCCAGCACGGCGGCCGCGGAGGTCGTCTCCGGATCGCCGGCGCGCAGATGCCGCGCTTCTGCCTCCACCGGCTTCCCCTTCAGCAGCCGCTCGGCGTGGCCCGCTGTCACCCAGCGGCCTTCCTTCGTGATCCCGATCGGCACGACTTCGTACTTGGTCTTATCAATCGCGTCCAGCACCGAGGCCGCCGACAGCAGCGAGACCTCATGTTCCCCACTGCGCCCGCCAAAGAGCACACCAACCCGTAGTTTCTTCATCTTGCCGATATTAATGCCAGACGCGACGCCGCACAGTGACAAGGCAGGCACAGCGCCCCGGTTAATTTTCGTTGAATCTTCCGCCGGAGCGATTGACCACCTATTACGCGTACTCTACGATGCGAACTCTATGGAAAAGCCGGATTTGGACGGACTGCAACGCACCTACAAGGAAGCGGTGGACCGCTGGGTCGCCGCCATCCGCGCCGAAGAAGCGCTGGCCAATGCTGATCACTCCGAGACAGCAATGGAGAAGTGGGACGCCGCCGACTTCGCGGTGCAGGACGCCCAAAAGCAGGCCCGCGAGGCCCGCGAGCAGTACAAAGACGGGTTGCGCCAGCTCCACTATGGTATTTGAGGATTAAGCCAAAAGATTGCGACCAACCTTGCCCGGCCGGCATATATCTTTCCAGACATGCGTCCCATAATCCCACCTGCTGAAGTAGAAGCTGACGCTTCCCGCCGCTACGTTGCGGTTAACGACGCGGCCTGCGAACTGCTGGGCTATAGCCGCGAAGAATTGCTCACGAAAACCATCGACGACATCAGCTACCCGTCCGGCGCGCATGTCGATCCATTGTTCCAGCGGTTTCAGAAGGACGGATCCATGAACGGCATCTTCGCTTTGCGACGCAAGTCCGGCGAGGGCATTATGGTCCGCTTCAAGTCGAAGGTAGTGGAGGGCCGCCTGCTGGCCACCTGGACCCATTACGCCTTGCTGGAAAAGCCGGCTGATGGCGAGATCTTCTCAAACGCGCAGGTCACTCCGGCTTTGGCGAGGCGGGATTCAAGTGGTTGAGCGTTTTTTGTAGCGATGCCTCGTCTTCCACGTTGAAGCACGCAAGCGAGCGGTCAATCTGCTTCAGCAGCCCGCAGAGCACCTTTCCGGGACCAACCTCCACGAAGTTGAGCGCGCCCAACGCGGCGAGCGAGCGCATCGACTTCTCCCACTGCACCGGGCCTGTCACCTGACGGACCAGCGCGTCGCGCGCCTGCTCGGCGGTCGTCACCAGCGTCGCATCCACGTTGCACATCACGGGAATCTCAGAATTGTGAAAGGTAAGTGCCGCGAGATCGGCGGCCAGGCGGTCCTGCGCCGGCTGCATCAGCGGACAATGAAAAGGCGCGCTGACCGGCAGCATAATCGCGCGCTTGGCGCCGCCTTTCTTGGCCAGTTCGGCAGCACGCTCCACGGCAGCTTTGTTGCCGGAGATGACGATCTGGTCGGGTGAGTTCAGGTTGGCCGCACGGCAGATCTCGCCCTGCGCGGCCTCTTCACAAACTTTCGCCAGCTTCTCGTTGGCCAGCGCCAGCACCGCCGCCATTGCGCCCACCCCGACGGGTACTGCCTCCTGCATGTACTTACCGCGATTGCGGACCGTGCGCACCGCATCGGCAAACGACAGCGTTCCGGCGGCCACATGCGCCGAGTACTCGCCCAGGCTATGCCCCGCCACCCAGCGTGCGGCGATACCCTGCGATTGCAGCACCCGCCACGCCGCCACCGAAACGGTCAGGATCGCCGGCTGCGTGATCTCCGTCAGCTTCAATTTCTCTTCGGGGCCTTCGAAACATACCTGAGACAGCTTGTAGCCGAGCGCCTCATCGGCTTCGTCGAAGGTTTCGCGCGCCACCGGGTAGAGTGCAGCCAGCTCTCTGCCCATGCCGACCGACTGCGAACCTTGTCCGGGAAAGAGGAAGGCGATTGGGGGAAGTTGGGAGGTCATCGTGTGCTTAATCGTGCAAGCCTGGTAGGATCTTCAGGGTTGCGTCCCGCGCCGGTCTCCTAAGTTTCTTTGGGTCGAACGCCTATTGTCACACAAGCGGTCTCCCGAGATTGACTGCACTCTTGAACGGGTGCTCTAGCTCGGTTACTGAGAATGCTGGCTGATAAATAAGCGAATCTGGTGCCACCAGTTGCCATGCCAATCGAACCTCGAAAGAGGCGCTGCAGGCGTGGGCCACGCGCGTAGACGCCTGGCTTCCTGAAAGCATTCTCCGGCGCGCATGCCGTTGCCGAGATCGGCATACGCATGGCCCATGTTAGACCAAACTTTCGCGGTGATCTCGCGGTCGTTTGAGAGAAGTAGCGCCCGGTCGTAGTACTCGAGAGCCGGCCGAAGATTACCGCGTTGCTGTTCCAGCGAAGCGATGAGCAGGATAGTGTCAAGCTCATCCGGTTTTTCCTGTGCCGACCGGTACAAGTGAACCAGCGCGTTCTGCGTATCGCCACGTTTCTTCTCGGCGTCGGCCAGAAAGTATTCACCCCTTGGATTAGGGTGTGTGACGTCCAAGGTGTGGGTCCACACGGCCTCGCTATCGCGCCAAAAACCAACTTGGCGATGCGTAAGCGTCGCCAGCGCGAGCAACACCAGCACGCAGCCTGCCCAAATGATCCGACGGGGAGTTTGACGCTGCTCCGCCCAATCGCTCACACCCCAGCAGACCATGAGAAACAACCCAATGAACGAGGTGTAAGCGTAACGATCAGCAGACGCTTGCAAGTCGGGTTGAGTAATCAGACCACTTGTTGGAAGCAGGCTTCCCAGGAACCACAACCAGCCCACCGTCAGGTATCGATGTTGCCGGCAAGCGGCTACCACAATGGTGATGGCCAACAGAACGCAGCCGGCTAACGCTATCTCCCAAATGGCAAGAGAGTTTCCGGGATACACGTACTCCAATGCCATCTTTGCAGGCCAAACTGCCCTCCCGAGATACTGCGCATAACCGACGACAGCGTTTTCCAATCGGACCGGAAATGTATAGGCCCAGGCGTGAACGTCGGCTTGATGCTGGGCCAAAATCGTAATCACCGCATCGATGGCGGCGATGATGAACAACGGGACCTTTTCTTTTAATAGCGCAAGAAAACTTCCTGGCGGCGCAAGGGACTGCTCACCCGCGCCTGAAGCGCGCGCACTGTTGGGGAACATGCGCCGCAGCGGCCAGTAGTCCCACAGCAGCAAAATACAGGGAAGCGTGATTACCTGCGGTTTCGCGAGCAATCCCAAACCATACAGGCCGGCAACCACCAGCATGCGCCGGACCTTGGGGCGGGCAGCGTACCAGCGATAGGCGTCCAGCGCGAGCAGGAAGAAAATTGCACTCAGCAATGTCTTGCGCTCGGCGACCCACGCCACGTTCTCGACGTTGATGGGATGCACCGCAAACAGCGCCGCCACCATAAAACTGCGGCCAGCGCAGCCGGTCGCGCGGACCAGCACCCACCACAGCAGCAGCGAGTTCAACACGTGCAAAAAGAGATTGACATCGTGGTGCCGCCCGGCATTCAAACCAAACAGGCGCACGTCGAGGCTGTGCGAAAGGAAGGTCAGCGGGTCATAGTTCCACGCGAAGGCATGGGTGAACGCCCAGCGAATGGCGGACAAGTTCAGCGGTCCGACAACGTGAGGGTTCTCGACAACGTAGGCGCCGTCATCAAAATTGATGAAGGGGTAGGCATGGATCGGGAAATAGATAGATAGGGTGAGGACTATGAGGCCGGCGCCGCCAAGGAAGAACAGCCATTGATGCCGGGGAAACCCACGCCGATGTTCCTGAGTTTCAGCTTTGACAACACCTGTGCTCGAACCGCTCAACGTGCGACTCCCAGAAGCGGCGAGTATACGATGAAAGCGGGCGTGAGGGTAATCGTTCGCCGGTTGCCGAATGCGACCGCAGCGCCTGGGTGTGGCACCGCGCAGGTCACACCAAGCCCGTCCCAATCGGCCCCGGCTGGGGAGAAGCAGTGTCGTGATGGTTCAAATTGCGGCTGGCTTGGGCGATACGCTCTTCGATGGTGCGGTTCAGTTTGCTGTTGGCGAATTCCATGGCCACGCGTACCGCGTTCTTCATCGCGTTCGCATTCGACGACCCGTGGGTCACGATGCAGACGCCCCTGATGCCCAGCAGCGGCGCGCCGCCGTATTCGGAGTAGTCCAGGCGCTTCTTGAAATCGGCGAAGGCCTTGCGCGACAGCAGAAACCCCACCTGGCTGCTGATGGTCGCCTGCAACGATTGCTTCAGCAGGAAGCGCACCGTCTCCACCATGCCCTCGGAAATTTTCAGCGCCACGTTGCCCACGAAGCCGTCGCACACCAGCACGTCGGCTTTGCCGTTATAAAGATCGCGGCCTTCCACGTTGCCCACGAAGTTCATCGGCAGCTCTTTGATGAGCCTGTAAGCCTCGCGCGTGAGATCGTTGCCCTTGGTTTCTTCCTCGCCGATGGAGAGCAGGCCGACGCGAGGATGGTCGGCGCTGGGAAAGCGGCCGGCAAAAATGGTTCGGAAGTAGACGTCGCCCATGATGGCGAACTGTTGCAGGTTTTGCGGCTTGGAGTCGACGTTGGCGCCCACGTCGATGAGGATGGTCGCGGTGCCTTGCGCGGTGGGAAAGACGGCGGCCAGCGCGGGCCGGTCCACGCCGGGAATCGCGCCCAGTACCATCTTGGCCGTCGCCATCGCGGCACCGGTATTGCCGGCGGTGACAAAGCCGTCGGCCTTGCCGTCGCGTACCATGCGGAGTCCCACGCGCATCGAGGAGTCGCGCTTGGCGCGCACCGACTGCCCGACTTTGTCGTGCATGCCGATGACTTCACGGGCGTTGACGATGCTGATGGGAAGCCTGCGCCAGAAGCGGTGCAGGTCAAGCTCGCCGCGGATGACGTCATCTTTGCCGACCAGCACCACCTCCACGTCGTAGTGACGTGCCGCGAGGATGGCGCCTTCTACTTCCGGTTTAGGCGCGCGATCGGCGCCCATGGCATCAAGAGCGATGATGGTCGGCATGCGTTCGCCTGTCGAGAGAAGAGTATCAGACTGTTGCAGCCAGGAGCTTAACCGCAGCGACACAGAGGCACAGAGATTTCTTCTTCTGTGGTGTCTCTGTGGTCAGAAACCTAGCTCTTGCCTCTTCCATCTCGACTACTTCGCGGCCCTTATAGTACCCGCACTTCGGGCAGGCGCGATGCGGCATCTTGCGCTCGTGGCAGTTAGGGCATTCGGAGAGCGACTGCGCCGTCAGATGATCGTGGGCGCGACGTTTGGATGTGCGCGCCTTGGAGTGGCGCCGTTTTGGATTTGGCATTAAAACCTCACATATCGGGTGGAGCCGCCTTCACGGCGTGCATTCCAGCATTTAGTTTTGCAGCTTCTTCTTGATGTCGTTCAGCGCATCCCAGCGCGGATCGCTGACATGCTGCTCACAGTTGCACTGCTCGACATTCAGGTTGCGGCCGCACTGCGGACACAGCCCCTTGCACTCTTCGCGGCACAAGGCCCGGACCGGCGTGGCCAGCAGCACCTGCTCCCGCAACGCATCTTCCAGCAGCAGGCCCTCGCCCTGATAATACCCGATCTCCGTCTCAGCCTCGCTGATCGCCACTTCGTGCGGCACGGCGATCTACACCCTGCGGCCGATAGATCAGGTCGAAAGCCTTGTCGACGTCGTGCGCAACCGGTTCCAGGCAGCGCGCGCAACTGAACTCCAGGTGCGCCTCGACGTTGCCGACCAGCCGGATGTCCTCGACATCCTGATGGTGGCCGCGATGCTCGACAATCAGCTCGGCGCGCCCAGCACTGTGCATCGGGCCGATCTGGCGGAAATCGGGACCAAAGTCGATCGCGCCGGGCTGATAAGTTCTCGTCAAACTCCAGATTGCGGAGTTCCAGCTCGCGAACACGAATCAGCATGGCACCACCGGCTTCAGCAAAATCCACGCGCCCAACTCTCGTCGCGGCGAATGCGCCCATGCAGAAGCGGCACGGGTCAATCCCCGTAATGGCAGGCCACGCTCCTGACGGGAAACACTGGCAGATACAGACGGGCGGGATCGTGCTAGGACAAAAAACTAGGATAAAGTTACTGTACGACAGTGTCAAGGTAAGCAGACGGATCTAATCGCATGACCATTCTGCGGAGCATCAAGCGCGCGCTGCTGCCGGGTAACGATTCGGCCCTGTCGCGTACGATTGCGCGCAGCAACTGGCGGCGGCAGCGGCTGCTGATCCTCTGCTACCACGGCATCGCCATGGGCGAGGAACACGGGTCGCATCCCGAGATGTTCCTGCCCACCGACATCTTCGCGCGCCGAATGGAAATTCTGGCGCAATCGGGAGCGACGGTGCTCGGACTGGGCGAGGCGCTACGCTTGCTGCGCGCGGGCAAGCTCCCGCCGAACAGCGTAGCCATTACGTTCGACGATGGCTGGGCCGACTTCCGCGCGCAGGCATTTCCCGTCCTGCAAAAGCACGGCTTTCCGGCGACTGTGTATCTCACGACGTACTACTGCCGCTTCAACCGTCCGATCTTCCGTTTTGCGCTGGCATTCATGATGTGGAAGCTGCGGTCGCACATGGTCGAAAACGCCGCGATTCACTTGGTTGCCCAACGTACTTGATTTCCGCACCGACGGCGGGCCGCAGCGAACTGGTGCGGCGCATCGACGAGCTACGTGAAGGCAGCAAGGGTTCTCGGGTCAGCAGAAGGACGAGCTCGCGGCTGGCTTCGCTGAAGGCCATCGGCTTCGACTACGGCGCGTTCTGCCGCGAGCGTATGTTCCAGCTAATGACTCCGGAAGAAGTCAGCGAAATGGCGCGCGCCGGTATCGACATGCAACTACACACGCATCGCCATCGCACCCCGCTGGACCGCGAGCGCTTCATCGCCGAGATAGCGCGAAAACCGCCGCTTCATCGAGGAGATGATCGGAAGCGACGGCCGCGTGCACTTCTGCTATCCCAGCGGCGCGGTGCGGCCGGCAGTTCATCCCGTGGCTGCGGGAGGCGGGCGTGGAGTCGGCAACCACCTGTATCAACGGCTTTGCAACTCGCGGCGGCGACCCCTACATGTTGCCGCGCTTGCTGGATCAGTATGGATTGGTGGATGAAGAGTTCGCGTCGTGGGTGTCGGGACTGGCGGCGTTCATCCCCAAGCGCAAGAGCGAGCCTCTAGATGTCGCGCCGGAGTGAGGTTTGAAGCGGAAGGCCTTTCAGGCCGTCCGAATCGGGTTTGAAGGGGATGGCCTTCAGGCCATCCGAAATTGCCGTCCGGGGGTAGAGCGGGCCTTCAGGCCCGCGTCAAGGCTGCTGTTATAGAAGTTGAGTCGGCTTCAGCGGCGCCAGAGTGCCGCCCGCTCAAGCGGGCTCCCATCCAAAAACACGGCTCTGACGCGGCGCTGAAGCGCCGCTCTACCCGTATTGGCTACCACCCGCGCGTCTGAAGCAGGTCCTTCTCTTCGATCGCCGCGACCGCCAGGCCCTTCATCGCGCCGGTCATCTGCTCGCTGACCTCGGCCAGAACCTTGGGATCGTCGTAGTGCGTTGCCGCCTGAACGATTGCGGTGGCGCGGGACTCGGCCTCTTCGCGCTCGGTCTTCAGCTTCAGATCGAGCGGCGTCGCGCCCCCCTTCATGAAGATGCCCGAGCCCACGAAGACCGCCTCCGCGCCGAGCTGCATCACCAGCGACGCGTCAGCCGGCGTGGCGATGCCCCCGGCAGAGAAGTTCGGCACCGGCAGCTTGCCGGCCTTCGCGACCATCTTCACCAGCTCGTAGGGCGCCTGATGGTTCTTGGCGGCGGCATACAGCTCCTGATCGCTCATCACCGTAAGCGGCCTTCATTTCATTCACAATCTGCCGCATGTGCTTGACCGCGTGAATCACGTCGCCGGTGCCCGCCTCGCCCTTGGTGCGGATCATGGCCGCGCCTTCGGCGATACGCCGCAGCGCCTCGCCCAGGTTGCGCGCGCCGCACACGAACGGCGTGGTGAAGGCATGCTTGTCGACGTGGTGCTCTTCGTCGGCGGGCGTCAGCACTTCGGATTCGTCGATGTAGTCGACGCCGATCTCCTGCAGGATTTGCGCCTCGGCGAAGTGGCCGATGCGGCACTTGGCCATCACCGGAATCGAGACGACCGACATGATCTGCTTGATAAGCTTGGGATTGGCCATGCGCGAGACGCCACCCTCGGCGCGAATGATGGCGGGCACGCGCTCCAGCGCCATGACTGCGACTGCGCCGGCGTTCTCGGCCACCTCGGCCTGCTCGACGCTCATCACGTCCATGATGACGCCGCCCTTCAGCATCTCGGCCAGGCCGGTCTTCAAGCGCAAACTGTTGTTGCCGTTGTTGTCGGACATGAGATCTCTCCCGATCGGAGTTGCATGGCGGGCACTTGGCATTTGACACTTAGCGTTTGGCTAAGGTGGATGCGAGAAGGCCTTGCGGCATGCACAAACTGAGGCTGTGCAACCCCTTATTCTACTCTCGTGGGAGGGGTGCGTAACCCCGTCGCCCGGCTTATCGCTTGGTCTATGTACCATGCAGCTAGCGAACTACCAAATGGACGTCGAAGTCGTACCCATGAAGAAACATCACTGGCCTGCGGTGCGGGAAATCTACGCGCAGGGCATCGCCACCGGCAACGCAACGTTCGAGACAGTCGTGCCCCAATGGGCGGAGTGGGATGCGCGCCATCTGGCAACATGCAGGCTTGTGTCGGCACGCAGCGACGAGATTGTGGGTTGGGCGGCGCTCAGCCCGGTTTCCAGCCGGCAGGTTTATCGCGGCGTGGCCGAGGTCAGCGTGTACATCGCCGAGAGCGCGCGCGGCCAGGGAATCGGATTGACATTACTGGGCGCACTGATCGCAGATTCAGAGCGCAACGGCATCTGGACATTGCAGGCAGGTATCCTCGCCGAGAACGCCGCCAGCATTCGACTGCATGAAAACGCCGGCTTCCGGATCGTCGGCCGGCGTGAACGCATCGCCTGCCGCGACGGCCGCTGGCGCGACACTGTGCTCATGGAGCGGAGAAGTAAGTTGGTGGGTGACTAGGCGACAGCGGCCAAGCGTAAACGTGAATTCCCCATGAATCCCGGTCCCCGTACCCCGTCGTGCATTGCGGCCTTTCCGGGTTGCACATATACTGAGCACTGACGGTATTCCCGCAGGGAGGGTCGTCTTCAGCAGTCGTGAGACGCTAAAGCGCAAGCGACGAGGGTCCCGGACTGGGCAACAGTCTCCGGTTGTTGCAGCCCCACGCTCTCTCCTGCAAAGCATCTTCTCCGTCCTCTTTCCTTCCGATTGCAAGCTCTGCTCCGCGCCCCTGGTTAACGTTTCCCGGCTTCCGGTCTGTCCCGAGTGTCTGGATGCGATTGTGCCGCTGCGCGGGCCGCAATGCGTCATTTGCGGCGACCGCCTGCGCAGCGCGCAATTGCTGATGGGCGACGGCCAGTGCGCGAATTGCCGCGAATGTCCGCCTGGATTCGAGCGCGCCGTCAGCTTCGGCCAGTACGAAGGCGGACTGCGTGGACTGATTCATCTGCTGAAGTATGAGGGCGTGACGCCGGCGCAAGCGCGGCTTGGCCGCATGCTCGCCGACGCGATTTCCGAGTTGCTGCCCCAATGCGGCGGGGGGAGGCCGCTGCTGGTTCCCGTGCCGCTGCATCGCAACCGGCGGCGCTCGCGCGGGTTCAATCAGGCAGAGCTGCTCGCCCGCGCCGCGATGAAGTGCCTGCCTGGAGAGCTGGAGTTTGCGTCGGGAGTGTTAATTCGCCGCCGCGAGACCATCTCCCAGGTGGGACTCAGCCGCGACGAACGCATCGAAAATATGCGAGGCGCATTTCGCGTTGCCGACGCCGGGCGCGTGCGCGGCCGCAATGTCATCCTGGTTGACGACGTGATGACCACAGGTACTACATTGTCAGAGTGCGCCCGCGTGCTGAAGAAGGCCGGGGCGGAAAAAGTTTGGGCAGCCACTGTGGCCCGCGCGTTTCACGGCGCCGAGCTAGCCGACGCTGCCGACACTGGGGTAGAGGAGGAGGTCGAAGCGGACGTCAGCCCACCGAACGCACAAGCGGCGCTCGTTGGTGACCCAACGCTCGCTTCGCTATAGGTTATGACGACGGCCCACAGCGCAGCCTCGCGATACGGAAAGTCGCTGGCCGGTTACATGCATCATGCTCGCGTCGCGGGCGACGAGACGCCGCACTGGGCGGCGATGCACGCGCCCGTGCTGGTGCTGAACGCCTCGTACGAGCCCATCAATGTCTGCGCCGCGCGCCGCGCCATCATCCTGGTGCTGAAGGGCGTGGCCATGATGGAAGAGGCCAACGGGCACGTGCTGCATGCCGCGCGCGTGGCCATGCGGGTGCCGTCGGTCATCCGCCTGCTGGAATACCGCCGCATTCCTCACCAGACGCGCGCTCTGTCGCGCAAGAACATCCTGCTGCGCGACCGCAACACCTGCCAGTATTGCGGCAAGGTGCTGGCCGCCGGCGAGTTGACGCTGGACCACGTGATTCCGCGCTCGCGCGGCGGCGCATCGACGTGGGAAAACCTGGTGGCCTGCTGCCACTCCTGCAACCGCAGGAAGGGCAACCTGCTGCCCCACGAGTCCAACATGAAGCTGATGCGCGAGCCTCGGGCATTCAACCTGCACACCAGCCGCCACATCATGCGTATGATGGGCCGCTCCGACGCCAAGTGGCAGAAGTATCTGTTCTACTGACCGTTGCTGGCCACGAGAACTACCGGCGTTTTCATCGCACGTTCATGAGCGCCGAACCCAACCCCGCACATCCGTGCCATTGACAACCGGCAGTAACAGCGACAGTATCCACTACTATCCCGGTAGTATTTGGCTCCTTTTCCAGTAGTGGTGCTGTCGGGCGTCGATGCACCGCTGCCCAGTCGCTCCCACAGGCGTAGCCCAGGCTTCAGGCCGAAGAAGTTCGCTGGGCGAAAACCGTCCGAAGGAGCATCAGCATGAAAAGTTATTACGTTGCCCGGCTGATCACTCTCGCAGTGATTGCGGGGATTGCTATACCGCTGGCGGCGCAGGAAAACACAAAATCAGCGCCACCTGATCTGACAAACTCCTGGCGTGCAACCGAGCCGCAGGATTATGCACCCCAGGGAAGACCCGCTCTTCCGTTGCCTCCGTCTCCGGCGTTGCCGATCTTCCCCAACGTGTATGTGGCTGACACAGTGGTCAACAATACCGATCCTAATTTGACTAACACCGACACCTTTGGCGATAGTGAGCCCAGCATCGCGCTGAATCCGACTACGTGCGTCGAGCCTTCGTCCATCATCCCGGTCTTCGGCTGCCGGGAGATCGTGCTGCTGGCTTTCTCCGGGTCTTGGGGAGGAGCTGGCTCATTTGCGCCACTGTGGCATTCGACGAATGGCGGAACGCTGTGGACTAAGGCGTTCACCATTCCGGTTCCGCCTGACGTCGGCGCGGCCGGCTGTCCCTGCGACCAGACGCCCGACTTTGCCAGCAATAATGAAATGTCGGCGACATTTCTGACGGAGGCAACCAACATTTACAGCGGCACCACAACCAACCCGGCAGACGGTACCTCGTGGAACTGGCTAATCAGCGGCGGCATGGCCCAACGTACGAATCAGCATGGGGTCGGCGACGTTGATCAGCCCTGGCTGCTCGTGAATCGCGATCCCAACAATCCGGCGCAAGCTAACGTGTACGTAGACTACGACGATTTTTCCGGCGCACCCGACATGCGTATTGCCGCGTCCTATGGGTTGGATCCGCCTGATTTCACCACGGACACCCTCGAGGGGTTCTCAACTGGCGGGGTCAATCCTGGTCACCGGATGGCCACCGATCCCAGGAATGGCTGGATCTATACGCTCTTTCAGCAATGTGCTGCCGACTGCAATGGCAATCCCAAGACCATCGATTTCGTGTTGAACCGCTCGCAGGATGGGGGCATGACCTGGACTCTGAACGGCAACGCCGACGGAATCATTGTGGCCTCCGGCGTGAGCACACAGCCAACCCCAAAGTTCGGCACGGTGAACGCGCTGCTCGGCGGAATCAATCACGCTGCCGTGGATCCGAGGACCGGCGACGTGTACGTGGTATACGGAGGACAGGACAACTCCGGCAACCAACGCATCAACATCGTTCGTCTCACCGACAATGGCTCGGGCGGACTCACGATCGGGCCGTCCTTTTTTGTGAGCGGACCGGTCGATGCTGCTTTGCCGTCGGTCGCAGTGGCGCGCGATTCGCTGGGATCTGTCGGCGTGTTGTATACCACATTCGACGGCTTCGATCCGCAGACCGGATTGCCGACCTTCTCGGAACACCTGGCGGTGAGCCAAAACCATGGCATGACGTTTCAAGATGTGACCATCGAGACGTTCCTTTCGGTAGTGGGAGATAACGGTAACCAACGCCAGCGCGTGCTGGGCGACTACCAGCAGATTAAGTCGTATGGAAACGGTTTCTATGGCACCTTTACCGCGAACGGCGTACCCTTCGGGAGGCCCTTCGCCAATACGGATGCCATTTTCTTCAAGACTTTCGTCGGGCCATAACCGCTGTGGCTTTGGGGCGGGGACTCACTTCTCCGCCCGAATTCATCTGGCTGCATTGGCTCGACTCCTATCCGTTAAGCAACTTAGACAAGTTGCTCGACCCGTCCAACGTCACGCCCAGCAAGTCAAGCAAGCATGCCCGCAGCTCTTCCTCTGAGCACAATTCACGCTCCTCGCGCTCGGCCCCGCGCGTCAGGATCAGCCGCATGTTCGCGACGGTGATGCGCCCCTCCGGCGTGGCGCGGCTGCAAATCCAGCTCTTGGTGAAGTGCGATTCCGGCGAGCTCTGATGAAACGTGCACATGTCGCGGTATTCACTCAAATCATGGGCGACATCGCGAAAGGCATACAGCGGCACTCGCCCCTTGATGTCCTCGCGCAGCAACTCCCATTCATCCTTCATCGGCAGGACGAGATAGCTGTGCCCGTTCACCTGGTCGGCGCCGCCGGCGTGAAAGATGATGGGATCGACGAAGGAGTCGCCGAAGCCGACGTCGACCAGCCACGACTCATCGAGTTCGACTTTGAGCAGCATGTGATCGAACTCGGGGCCGAAGCCGCCGTCCTCGCGGCGCACGCGGGCGGAGAGCATCTCGACCTGAAAGCCGAGCGCGCGCAGCAACTCGCAGAACAGCCCGTTGAGTTCGTAGCAGAAGCCCCCGCGATGGCGGGCCACGATCTTATCGTAGATCCGGTCGAGGTCGAGCACGATGGGCGTGCCCAGCAGGATATCGAGATTTTCGAAGGGCACGGCGAAGAGGTGCCGGCGATGAAGGCCGCGCAAGGTCGCGGCGGTCGGCGCGCACGGTCCGTCGTACTCGATGCGTCGCAAGTAAGAGTCGACATCCATCGCTACTCACCGCTTTTTGATGATCGCGCGACCAGCTTGTCGCGCTAAAACTAGGTTACCTTGAGCCTCGGCCTTAGTTACGCCTGCAAGCCATTGATAACAAGAGGCTTACAATTGTTCTACGTAGAACAATTGGTGAGGGCGGTTGGCGTTGGTTCAAACCGGCAACTCTTCTTGCATCCAGCCGGCCTCTTGCAACTTGGGTGCAGCGGTCAGGTCGAGCACAAGGTTCTCGAGTATCAATCGCTTGCTGGGTGGGTTGGAGCGCAGCGCCAGGTCGGCACGCGCGACGCGACGGATCGCGCCGGTCAGCTCGCGACGCGACTTGTAACGCCGCGCCTGGCGAATGACATCTTCGGCGGCAAACGGCGGGATGCGAAAGCCCTGCCACAACGCCTGCCACAGCGCGCGCGAATCGCGCACGTTGCGTTCGAGAATCACCAGCATCTGGCGAAAGGTCCGCGACAGCATGTAAAGGTGCCCGATGGCCGCGTCCTCGCCGTCGCCCGCGCTCAGGATGGCATCGAGCACGGCCAGCGCGCGCGCCGCATCGTGCGCCGAGATCGCGTCGGTCAGCTCATAAAACGAGCGCTGCTTGGCCGCGAGCACCAGCGTCTCGACGTCGCCCAGCGTGATGCGCTTCTTCTCGCCGACGAACAGCACCAGCTTCTCAAGCTCATTGGCGACCATCATCATGTCGCCCCCGAGCGAGTCCACCAGCTCGCGCGCGGCGTCGCTGTCGAGCTTCACGCCCTCGCCGCTGGCCGTCTCGACCGCCCACTTCACCGCATCGCTTTCTTCGACGCGCGCGAACTCCAGCACGGGCACCATGTCGCCCAGGGTCTCGCGAATACGCTCGTAGCGATCTTTGTCGGTCAGGTCCATGCGCCGCGCGTCGGCCGGGATGCTGATGTGATCGGCGATGAAGATCAGCAGCGCATCCGGGTTGGGGTCTCGGAAGTAATCTTTAATGGCGGCGAACTCTTCGTCATGCTTGCCGCGGCCATACAGGTTCTTGATGCCGCGAACGAAGAAAACCTGGAAGGGCGCCATCAACGACGGCGTGCGCGCACGGTCCAGCACCTCGCGCAACTCGCTTTCGCTCAGGTCGAAATCGTACAGGCTCAGCTCGCGAACGTCTTCGGGGACCAGGTGCTCAAGGACAGCATCGCGGCAGCGCTTGCGAAAGAACGCTTCGTCGCCGATGAAGACGTATCCCGGCGCGAGCTTGCGCTCCTTCACCGCTGCGACGAAGCGATCCGACGCGGCGAAACTGCGCACCTAAAAGGCCTCCACGATGTCCGACACCAGTGTCTTGGCGAAGCTGTTGGCGATGCGCTGCACCGCCGGCCCGGCTTCCTCGAAGAACGTGCGGGCATCGATCGATTCTTCATACTGCTCGCGATACAGAAAATTGGGATTGCTCCACAATACCTTGCCGTCCTTGCCCTTCAAGGCCGCGTTCAATCCGAGAACGAAGATGGACGACGCGGTGCGTCCGGTGGTTGGATCGTAGGTGAGCGGGGCGAAGAAGACGTTGGTGATGTTGCCCGACAGGGTCGCGTCAGCCGAGCCATCGTTCTCCGTGACCACGCGATAGTTGGTGCGGGTGCGCAACTCGCGCACCACCGCCTCCGTCAGCGTCTGCCCGATGCGATAGCTTTGCGAGTTGTTGACGATGGTGGGAACGTAAATGGTGTGCAGGTCGGAGGGCAGGCGCACCGACGCGCCCGAGGTGTGATATCCGCAAGCGGTGGTCAGCAGCAACAAAGCTAGCACGAAGGGCAACAATGCCCGAAAGGCAGGGTGGAAGGGCACGGCTTTAGCCGTGCCGCAAGCCTGGGCGACGCCTCGGGCTTTAGCCCCGGTTCCGTGGCCAAAGCCGCGGTTATTGCAGCACGGTTTCGCCGGGCTGAAGCCCGGCGCTTCCGCCAGCCGATGCGCTTCCGCCAGGCGATTGTTCATTGCACGGTGCCTCGCGGCCGCGAGGCGATCATGCTCTCGGCGCACTCTACTGCCGAGAGAGCGGAAATGCGCAAGTTGTCGGTGGCAGCCCATAGCCAGAAGGCGCGCGGGTTTTGCGCATCGCGACGCACGAACACCTGGATCTGCTCCTGCCCGGCGGCGTTCACGTTGCTGGGCGACTCTTCCGCGCCTTGCAAGACGTCGACATGCTCGCCGGAGATGGCGGCGATCAGCTCTTCATTTTGTGCGGCGCTGTCCAACTCAAGATAAAGCGAAAACGCGTGCCCGTGGAAGATAGGCGCTTGCAGCAGCATCAGCGAAGGCACCTGCACGCGGTCTTGCACCATGCTGCGGAAATGGCGCTGAATGCGGTCTTCGACGCTGGACAATGGCGGTATCGACCGTTCGCCATAACGATCGACAACGTTGAACGCCACTTGCGCGTCGAAGACCCCCTTCGGCAGTTGCTGGAAGGAGAGCAGGTTCACGGTCTGCTCGTGCAGCTCGTCCATGCCGCGACGTCCGTGCTCGGAGGCCGGCTCCAGAATGGTCGCAATAGCGCGCGCAATTTTGCCAACCTTCTGCGCCCGCAACAGCAACAGCGCCAGCACTACCGCAGCGGGGTGCGCGACCACCACCGGGGCGTCGATGAAATCGATTTTGGTGGTCGCGCCCAGTTCGCGCTCAATCCAGGGCGCGCGCAACAGCACGCCCGGCTGGCCCTCCAGCGCGTACGACAGATCGATAATGTCGCTGCCGGCGTTGCGCGCCATGTTCCAGGTCTCGCGCGTAAAGCCCTCGTCCGAGGCGAAGAAGGTGAAGTCAACGTTGTCGAGGTGCTCGGGCAGCACGCTCTGGATGAAGGTCGGCTCCTCGCCCACGGCCTGGAGCTGGCCCAGCGACTCTTCGTCATCGAGCAGGCGAACGTCGGCGCTGGGGAAATTGCGGTCGCTGAGGACTTCTTTCAGTTCGCGGCCTTTAAGCGTGGCCGCCCCGATAATGGCGACGCGAAACATGCCGCCCCAATGTCCTCCGTCGCTACGCGCGGAAGGTTGCTGTATGTCGTTCTTCATCAGGCGTGCGATGCCTCGTCTTGTGGCGGCGGAGGCGGCAGGCTCGGCCGGCGGAACACGAACGAAAGCCGCGCCAGCACGCCGGAGAGTATGTAGATCAGCGCCAGGGCAAAAAGGAAGTACTCCGACTCTAACCAGATGAGCGCGATGATCACGCCCATGATGATGATCCAGCGAAAATTCTGCGGCCGGCGAAAGTTGATGCCCTTCAGGCTGAAAAAGCGCCAGGTGCTCACCATGAGAAACGAGATGGCGAATACGTAGACGCCCCAGCCGATGGAGAGCCACCAGATCTGAAGCGGATTGCCGCGCACCAGGTGTACGACGGCGACGATCGACCCTGCGCCCGCCGGAATCGGCATGCCGACGAAATACTTGCGTCCCGGGCGCCCGGGATTCGAGGGCTGCGGGTTCTTTTGGATATTGAAGCGCGCCAGCCGCGAAGCGCCGGCGAGAAGGAACACGAAGGTTGCGATGGCGCCCAACTGAAGCACGCGCACGCGCAAGTCGTGGTTCATGTCCAGCGGAAGCATGCGAAATCCCCAGACCAACGCCAGCACGGCAGGTGCGACGCCAAAGGCGATGACGTCGGCCAGCGAGTCAAACTCCCCCCCGAAGGCGCTGGCGGTATTGGTGAGGCGCGCAATGCCTCCATCGAAAAAATCCAGAACGATCGCGATGCCGACGGCCTTAGCGGCTTGGTCGAAGTGCCACGGATCGGCCGCCGTACCCTGCATAGTCTGCGAGATGGCGTAATAACCCGCGGCCATGTTGCCGGCGGTGAACATGGAGGGCAGCAGAAACAGGCCCCGGCGCACGCGGCGCTGGGGCGCCTGATGTTCGTCGGCGTGCTGACGGTAGTCGTTCATCGCACCTCGGCCAGGTCGCGCAATTGTGGCGTGGTGGGCAGCGGTTGCGCAATCGCGAGCACGGTTGACCCGCCCTTCACGCGATCGCCGACCCTGACCTTCATCTCGGCGCCGCCGGCGAAGATTATATCCGTGCGCGAGCCGAACTTGATAAGCCCAACCCGCTCGCCGCGCTGGACGGTGTCGCCCACCTTCTTGGTGAAGACGATGCGGCGCGCCAGCAGCCCTGCAATCTGCTTCATCACGACCGGGCCGATTTCGCTGCGAATGGTGACTACGTTCTGCTCATTGACGCCGGCGCAAGTGGGATCCATCGCATTGCGGAACTTGCCTTTCTGATAGTGGACACCTTCGATGACACCGCTGACCGGCGAGCGGTTCACGTGCACGTCGAACACGTTCAGGAAGATGCTGATGTGCGTCTGCTTCTCGGCCGGCCTCCTCGACGACAGAGATGCTGGTCACCTTGCCGTCCGCCGGGGAGACGACCGCGCCGGCTAGCGCGGGGATGGTGCGCTCGGGATCGCGAAAGAACCATAGAAAGAAGCCTGCGAGCAGCAACGGGACAAGCGCCAACGCGGGAATTGTGAGCCAGGCCACCAGCGCCGCAACCGCGATCAGCGCCAGTCCGTAGTAGATGCCGTCGCGAACCATGAATGGTTCGATTATAGAGGCTGGCTGTGAGATGCGTTCCGGCGGGACCGCACTTCGTGACTGCCTGAGACTTGCCGGCCTGCACCCGGAAGTCTGGTGGGCAGTACAATGTCTTCGCCGGCACCGCTCCGGATGAAACGGACGTGTGACGAACGGCGATCCGCTCATGGCCGTCCCCGACCTGCTGCTACCCGACGCGCTCAGCCCCCTGCTGAGCGGCACGATCTTCGCTTCGCACATCCGCTACTACTCCAGCATCGGCTCGACGAACGTTGCGGCAATGCATGCCGCAGCGGAAGGCGCGCCCGAAGGCGCAGTTTTCCTAGCGGAAGAGCAGACCGCGGGACGCGGCCGCGGCGATCACACCTGGGATTCGCCGCAGTCGCTCGGCATCTATTGCTCGGTGGTGCTGCGGCCGGTGATGTCGCCGCTCGAGGCGCTCTTCCTCTCGCTGATGACCGGCATCGCCGTGGCCGAAGCCGTAGAGCAAACGACCGGCCTGCGTCCCGATCTGCGCTGGCCGAACGATGTGCTGCTCAACGGACGCAAGTTCTGCGGCGTTCTCACCGAGATGAATGCCGAGCCGACGCGCGTGCGCTACGTCGTCATTGGCATCGGGCTCAACGTAAATCACATCGCGTTTCCGCCGGGGCTCGCCCCTGTCGCTACGTCGCTGCGCATCGAAACCGGCCGCGACTGGTCACGCGTGGAGATCACCGCCGCTCTGCTAAAATCGCTCGACAATCAGTACCGCAAGCTGGCTGAGGGACGCCCTCACGCGCAGGCCGCGATCCTCCGCGGCTTCGAAGAACGCTCGTCATTTGCGCGCGCGCGCCACGTCGAGGTGGATGAGGATACCGGCAAGTACACCGGCATCACAGAAGGGCTCGACCGCCGCGGCTTTCTGCTGGTGCGCACCGATGGCAGTCTGCGTACGGTTTTGTCCGGCTCAGTGCGCGCATTGGATGGGAAGTAGCTCATGCTCTTAGTAGTCGACGTCGGCAATACCAACACCGTGCTTGGGGTCTTTGCGCAAGATGGCGAGCGCTACGGGCCGCTCATCGCGCACTGGCGGGTGTCCACGACCAAGACGCAAACCGTCGACGAGTATGGCGTGTTGTTTCGCAATCTGTTTGCGATGAACGGCCTCGAGTTCCGGGCGGTGCAGGGCGCGGTGATTTCGTCGGTGGTGCCGCCGCTCGATTCCACGCTGCGCGAAGTCTGCGAGCGCTACTTCCATTCGCGGGCGCTGTTCATCGAACCCGGGGTGAAGACCGGTATGCCGGTGCAGTACGACAATCCCACCGAAGTCGGCGCGGACCGCATCGTCAACAGCGTCGCGGCCTTCGAGAAGTACGGCGGGCCTTGCATCGTCGTGGACTTCGGCACTGCGACCACCTTCGATGTGGTTTCGAAGAACGGCGAGTACCTGGGTGGGGTGATCACGCCCGGTATCGGTGTCTCGGCCGATGCATTATTCGCGCGCACCGCCCGCCTGCCGCGCGTGGACATTCGCAAGCCGCCGCGCGTACTGGCGACGAACACGGTCAACAGCCTGCAATCGGGCCTGTACTACGGCTATCTCGGTTTGATCGACGGCATCCTGGAGCGGCTCATCGCCGAGATGGGCGAAGATGTTGCCGTGGTCGCGACCGGCGGCCTCGCGGGCCTAATGGGCGGCGGCTCCAAGTACATTCGCGAGGTCGACGACCTGCTGACGCTCGAGGGCTTGCGCATCATCTACGAGCGCAACCAGGCGCACGGAAAACGGCGCGCGGAGCATGCCGGCAACAGCGATCATGTCGAATCCGGCGCGCGCCCGAGCAAAGCTGCGGCGCGCAAGCGCGGCTAGCTATCGCCGAATTGGCGACCGCCTGAGTCTCGCGCAGCGAGACGGGAGAGTTTAGCCCAGCCTTTCAAGGCTGGGGAGCTGTAAACATATTGGCCAGAGTCCCGTAGGGACGGCAGGCCTGTCGTGCCTACGGCACTCGCTTGTATTTTTCGCTGGATACCCAGCCTTGAAAGGCTGGGCTAAACTCTTCCGCGTCTACGACGCTCGCCTCTGCCGCTTGCTCCGGATTGATGTGCTATGAACAATTACTTCAATTACTTCACGGAAATTGAGGAGCATTATCGGCAACGACGTGGCACGTTGCCGCGGCTGAGCTCCATCGATTGGGTGTTGATAGAAACTTGGAGGGACGCAGGTATTCCTTTGGAAGCGGTCTTACGTGGCATCGACGCGACCTTCGACAAGTGGGACCGTCGGCCGCGCAAGACGCGCAAGGTGAATGGCCTCGCTTTCTGCGCGCAGGAGGTGCTGGCCTCCGCCGAAGCGATGAAGGATGCGGCGGTCGGCGCTCCGGCAAGGCAGCCGCGCGATAGCGGACTCGACCAATCTGCCGTCGCGGCTTACCTGGAGCGTAATGCCGATGCGCTCGACGCAGTGCAATTACCGGGAGCAGCGGCGGCCCTGGCGCGCGAGACCGCCGCCACGCTGCGGAGCTTGGCCGAGTCGCTGCCGCAGGCCGCACTCCGCATGGAAGACCTGGAGCGACGGTTGACGGTCGCGGAAGAGAAGCTGCTGGCCGGTCTGCTGGCCGCGACGCCGGACGACGCGCTCTACCAGGTGCGCTCCGAGGCCGATCACGATCTCGCGCCCTATCGCCGCAAGATGACCGCGCCGCAAATCGAGCAACTGCAAAAACAGTACATCCACAAGCGACTGCTGGAGCAGTACCGTGTCCCACGCTTGAGCTTGTTTTACATGTGACGAGAGAACGAACGTCGCATTGCTCACAAAATTTTCTTACCGAAGGCCGACAGCGCCAGCTCGACAGCAAGCTCCGCCGTCTGGTTGCGCTCGTCGAGCACGGGGTTCACCTCGACCATCTCCATGCTGACCATACGGCCGTGGTCGGCGATGATCTCCATGGCGAGGTGCGCCTCGCGATAGGTGGCGCCGCCCCAGACGGGCGTGCCCACGCCAGGCGCGTCTTCCGGATCGATCCAGTCGAGGTCGAGGGAGACGTGGTAGCCGATGCTGCCGCGGCCGACCAGGCGCAGCGCCTCTTCCATCACCGCGCGCATGCCGCGCTCGTCGATGTCGCGCATGGTGAAGACGTGCACGCCCGACTTGCGGATGTTGGCGCGCTCGTGCTCGTCAACGTCGCGAACGCCGAGCAGCGCCACATTTTCCGGACGCACCTTCGGGCTGAAGCCATACATGTCGGTGAGCGCCGACGGGAATAGGCCCATAATGGCGCCGAGCGGCATGCCGTGCACGTTACCGCTGGGCGAGGTCTCGGGCGTGTTGATGTCGGTGTGCGCGTCGATCCACAGCAGGCCGATGCGATGGTGATTGCGGCGATAGAACTCGGCCACACCGGACACGGTGCCCGCTGCGATGGAGTGGTCGCCGCCGAGGGTGAGCGGGATTTTGCCGAGCTCGAGCGTCTTGATGACGAGCTCGGCCTGTGCCTCACAGGTTTCGGTGATCTCCTCCAGATACTTGGCCTGAGGGTCGCCTTCTGCTTTGGTTTCCAGCATGGCGACGGGAACGTTGCCGGCGTCTTCGACGTCGTAGCCCAGGGCCTCGAGCTTGGCTTCGAGGCCGGCGACGCGCATGGCGGAGGGCCCCATGTCCACGCCGCGGCGCGACTGGCCGAGATCGAGCGGCACGCCGATGATGCGGATGTGCTTGGTTTCGATGTTCTGAAGCGGTTTGGTGATGGGACTGGTGGCCATAGCGATGTCTTACATTGTGGGCCGAGATATCGCAGCCGGGTAGAGCCGGCCTTCAGGCCGGCGTCCCAGCGATGAATCAGTTGTATGGCGCGGCTTAAGTCGCGCCATATGCGTCCCCTTTTATTGTGTCATCCCGACCGGAGCGCCCGCGTGCTTTTTCCCGACTCGCTTGCGAGTCGGGCGGGCGCGGAGTGGAGGGACCTGCTTTCGGCGACGAGCATTCTTCCACGCGGACCAACAGCAGGTCCCTCCACGCGGACTAAAGTCCTTGGTCGGGATGACAATCTTCTAGTTCATCCACTGAAACCCAACGCGCAGTTTACGGGTACAGGCGATACAGCATCCTTGGAAACGGTATCGTCTCGCGCACGTGCTCCAGGCCGCAGATCCAGGCGACTGCGCGCTCGATGCCCATGCCGAAGCCGGCGTGCGGCACGCCGCCGAACTTGCGCAAATCCAGATACCATTTGAAGGCCTCTTCCGGCAGGCCGTGCTCGTGAATGCGCTTCAGCAGCAACTCGTACGAGGCCATGCGCTGCGAGCCGCCGATGATCTCGCCGTAGCCTTCGGGCGCGAGCACGTCCACGCACAGCGCCAGCTCGGGGCGCTCCGGGTCGGGCTCCATGTAGAACGCCTTCACCGACGCCGGATAGCGATGGACCATCACCGGCCGATCAAATTGCGACGAGATGTACGTCTCGTCCGGCGAGCCGAGGTCGCCGCCGTACTCGAATTTGTTTTCGAGTTCGCCCTTGGCGTGACCCTCCTGCAACATCTTCACGGCATCGTTGTAGGAGATGCGCGGGAAGGGAGTGTCGATCTTCTCCAGCTTCGCGATGTCGCGACCGATGGTCTCCAGCTCAGGCTGGCGCTTTTCCAGGCAGCGCTTGACGATGAAGGTGATGAACTCTTCGGCAAGCTGCATCAGGTCGTCGAGCGTCGCGTACGCGACCTCAGGCTCGACCATCCAGAACTCGGTGAGATGGCGGCGCGTCTTCGATTTTTCCGCGCGGAAGGTCGGCCCGAAGCTGTAAACCTTGCCCAGCGCCATCGCCGTCGCTTCGATGTAGAGCTGGCCGGACTGCGTGAGGAAGGCCTGCTCGTCAAAGTAGTCGACGGGGAAGAGCGTGGTGGTGCCTTCGCACGCGGCGGGCGTGAGGATGGGCGGGTCGGTGAGGGTGAAGCCGCGGTCGTCGAAGAAGTCGCGCGCCGCCTTGATGATCTCTGCGCGCACGCGCAGGATGGCCGCCTGGCGCGGCGAGCGCAGCCAGAGATGGCGATGCTCCATCAGGAAGTCGGTGCCGTGCTCCTTAGGCGTGATGGGATACGGGTCGTCGGGATTCACGCGCTGGATGACTTGCGCGTCGCTGATCTCGATCTCGTAGCCGCCGGGAGCGCGCTTATCGGCCCGTACTTTGCCGGTGACGATCACGCTGGATTCCTGCGTCAGACCTTTGATGGCGTCGAACAGCTCGGGCGAGACGGCCTGCTTGGCAACCACGCCCTGGAGGATGCCGCTGCCATCGCGGAAGATGGGAAAGAGCAGCTTACCGCTCTCGCGCAGGTTGTAGAGCCAGCCGCGGATGGTGACGGTCTGGCCTTCGTGCTGCCCGATGTCGCGAATGGTCGAGATGGGAGCGTCGGTCTTAGTTGTCGCAGATGAGTTCATGGCGTAGATGAGGCGATAGTATGTATATAAGGAGCTTACTATGGCGAGGAATCGGGCACAAAGCCCGGAGGTTGAGGCCGGGTCGCGCCAGTGGATGGCGGACCGCTCATGGCGCGGCTGCACCATCGTTTTCGCTTTATTGATGGTGCTGTCGATGCTGGTGTTTGCGCAGCAGCCGACGTTTCGCAACGCTCCGGCCTCGTCTAGCGCGATGAAGAATCCCTACGCTCAGAGCAGTGCCGCTGCGGACGCGGGAAAGAAGCTGTACGCGCATGATTGCGCGCAGTGTCACGGCAAGAACTTGCAGGGCATGGGTCCGGCGCCGGCGCTGGACAGCGCGTCCGTGCGCAACGCCAAGCCGGGCGAGTTGTTCTGGTTCATCACCACCGGCAAGCTGGAATCGGGCATGCCCGGCTGGGGGAATTTGCCGAAGAACCAGCGCTGGGAGATTGTGAGCTTCCTGCAAGACAGCAAGGAAGCGGCGAAATAGCGACTGCGCATGACTGCCGCGCCGCCGCAAAATCCGCTATAACTGATTCGTGGGCGCAAGCAATCCTTTCCTCGCTCCAAAGACGGCGCTGATCACCGGCGCCTCCAGCGGCATTGGGCTGGAGCTGGCGCGGCTGTTCGCCGCCGATGGTTACCGCCTCGTGCTGGTGGCGCGCAATCGCGGCGCATTGCGCGCGCTCGGCGACGAGCTGCAGTCGCGCCACGGCATCGAGGTGCGCATCTCGCCCAAAGACCTGGCGCATCCCGCCTCGCCCCCCGAGCTTTACCAGGAACTGCAAGAGGCCGGCTTCGTGCTCGACGTGCTGGTAAACAACGCCGGCTTCGGCGGCAGCGGGCCCTTCCTTAAGACCGACTGGAGCAACGAAGCCGAGATGATGCAGGTCAACATGGTGGCGCTCACGCACCTGACCAAGCTCTTCCTGCCGCAGGTTCGCGCGCGCGAAGGCAAGGTGATGAATGTTGCCAGCGTCGCGGGTTTCCTGCCCGGCCCCTACATGGCGATCTACTACGCGACCAAGGCGTTTGTCATTAGCTTCAGCGAGGCGCTGGCGGAGGAATTGCGCGGCACCGGGACCACCGTGACCTGCCTCTGTCCGGGACCGGTGGAGACGGGATTCCAGAAACGTGCGCATATGGCCGAAACCAACCTGGTGCGCAGCCCGCTGCTGGTGGATGTCGAGACCGTCGCCCGCGCCGGCTACCAGGGCATGAAACACGGCAAACGGCTGGTGATTCCTGGATGGAAGAACCAGATGGCCGTGGAGGGACTGCGGCTGGCGCCGCGCGGCACCGTGACAAGGATCGTAGGCCGGATGCACGAGAAGCCGTGAACCTCTCGCCAGCGTCATCATTGTCGTCCCGAGCGCAGCCGAGGGACCTGCGGTTCGCGCGCGCCGGGTAACTTAACCTGGAACCGCAGATCCCTCCACTCCGCTGCGCTCCGGTCGGGATGACAACGGAGGAGGAGCAGAACGCGAAACTTCGAACTGGAAACTGCAAACTCGAAACCTGAAACTTGACCTTCGCCTTCCCCTAATCTCCAGGCTCGAAGCGATATCCCACCCAAGGCTCAGTCAGGATGTACTTGGGAGAGCCCGCGTTCGGCTCCAGCTTCTTGCGCAACTGGCCCACGAAGACGCGCAGGTATTCGTTCTGCTCCATGCTGTTGCTGCCCCACACCGCGTTCAGGATGGCGCGATGGGTTAGCACCTTGTGCGGGTGCTGCGCCATGTAGACAAGCACATCGAACTCCTTGGGCGTAAGGCGAACTTCGCGATCGGCGACGCGGACCGAATGCGCGTCGACGTCGATGCGAAAGTCGCCGGCTTCGATTTTGGTCTTCTGCTCGGGGGCATTGGTGGGCGCGCGGCGCAGGGCCGCCCGCACTCGCGCCAGCAGCTCGCCGGTGCTGAACGGCTTGGTGATGTAGTCGTCGGCGCCCGAGTCCAGGGCTTCGACCTTGCTGCGCTCCTCGCCGCGAACCGAAAGCACCAGGATGGGCACCTGCGAGGTCTTGCGGATCCGCCGGCAGAGCTCGATGCCGTTCATGTTCGGCATCATCAGGTCGGTGATCACCAGGTCGGGGGTGAAGTCCTTGGCGATTTCCAGCGCGGTCTCACCGTCGTTGGCGACGCGGATGTCGTAGCCCTGCGCGTTGAGCGTGGTGCGCAGCACGCGCGTGATCTGCGGCTCGTCGTCGACGACCAGGATGTGAGCACGATTGGGCATGAGTGCCACCATTCCACTCCATAGGATTGTCATCCCGAGCGGAGTGATTGCGGTCGCGCAGCGAACGCAATCACGAAGTCGAGGGACCTGCTGTTCGCCGGAGTTGGATTCGCAGCGGGCGGAACCGCAGATCCCTCCGCTCCGCCCGCCCGGCGGGCTCCGGTCGGGATGACAAGCACAAAGCGAGCGGCGTCCGAAACTTCAAACTCGAAACTTGCTTCCTAAACCTGCTGCTTCACAATATGCACGTCCACCGCGGGCGCGTCCCGCAGGAAACGATGCACGGCCGACAAGAACAAATACCGTCGCCAGCCGCTGGTCGCCGAGTGGCCGAAGATGACCTGGGTGATGTGCTTCTCGCGCACAAATTGCGCCATGGCTGATGCCACCAGCTTGCCCTTCAGCTTCACCACCGTCGCCCCCAGGTTCTCGGCAAATTGAAAGTTCGCCTGTAACGACCGCTTGCGCTCCGGATCGTCGTCGTCCGCCCCGATATCGACGTACACCACAAACAAATCGCCGTTGGCGGCCTGCGCCATGCGCGACGCCCGCGCGATAAGATACTGCGCCGCGGGATTCGAGCTGACGCCCACGGCGATGCGCTCGCGCACCTGGAGCTCGCGGTTAGGATCCAGTTCGCTCTGGATGTACGGCTCGAGGCTACGGTCCACGACCTGCGCAACATGCCGCAACGCAATCTCGCGCAGGGCGATGAGGTTGCTGGGTCGGAAGAAATTTCCCAACGCGCGGTCCACGCGCTCCATGGGATAAATGTCGCCGCGCCGCATGCGGGTTTGCAGCGCCTCGGGCGTCACGTCCGAGAGAACGATTTCGTCGACGCGCTTCAGCACCCAGTCGGGCACGGTCTCGCGCACCACAATGCCGGTGATTTTGTGCACCACCGGCGTCACGCTCTCCAGGTGCTGCACGTTCATGGTGGAGAGCACGTCGATGTGGCTGTCGAGCAGCTCAAAGACGTCTTCGTAGCGCTTGTGGTGCTTGCTGCCGTCGATGTTGGTGTGCGCCAGCTCGTCGATCAGCACCACCTGCGGACGCCGCGCCAGGATGGCGTCCACGTCCATCTCCTCGAAGATGGTGCCTTTGTAGTCCAGCTTCCTGCGGGGAACGGTCTCCAGCCGCCCGGCGAGTTCTTTGGTCGCGGCGCGGCCGTGCGTCTCCACCACGCCGATGACCACGTCCTCGCCGCGGCTCTGGCGGCGGATGGCCTCGCTCAGCATGGAGTAGGTTTTGCCCACACCCGGCGCGTAGCCCAGGAACAGCTTGAAGACGCCGCCCTTTCTTGGTGATGCGGCTTCCTCCAGCCATTGCTCGGGCGTCTTCTGCATTAAGCCATCATTCCGTAGTGTCCTAAAGGTGGGTTGAAAGGGCACGCCTTTTCACAGGCCACTGAAAAACTCTCCTTATTGCGAGCGTGTCATCCTGAAAAGAGAACGCGCGATCGGCACGGCTGAAGCCCTGCCCTTTCAACGCAACCCTGGGACAACACCCATCATTCTGCGGCACCGCCCGCGAAAAGTCGATTCGGTACAATCATGCGCGTGGACGAGCAGCCTCCAGCGCCGAGATCGGCAGCGCTCAACGTTCGGCGTCTCAAGGCCGTGGCGGCGCACTACGTAATGGCGTTGGGAACAGTGGCTGCGGTCACGGTGGTCTGTCGCCGGCTGCCGCTGAACCCGACCACGATGGCGCTGACCTTCCTGCTGGTGGTACTGGCAGTCGCCAGCCGCTGGGGCTTGACGCTGGCCACCACCACCGCCATCGCCGCCACCCTCGCCTTCAATTACTTCTTCCTGCCACCGCTGGGGACGTTTACCATCTCCGATCCGCAAAACTGGGTCGCGCTGCTGGCCTTTCTGACCAGCGCGATTCTGGCCAGCCGCCTTTCCGAGCGCGCGCGCCGCGAGACCCTGAACGCTACCCGTCGCCGCAAAGAGGTGGAGCGGCTTTACTTCCTCAGCCAGCAGTTGCTGGCGACGGACAACGTGATGGAGCTGCTGAACTCCATCCCAGGCTTCGTCTGCGACGCCTTTGGATTGCGCGCCGCCGCCATGTATCTGCCCAGCCGCAGAGAGGTGTATCGCACCGGCTTCGACCATCCTGAGCTTACCGAAGAAACATTGCAGGGCGTCAGCGGACGCGGCGAACTCGTGGTGGACGAAGCGCGCCTGCTGTGCTTCGTGCCACTGCGAATCGGCGTGAAGCCGGTCGGCAGCCTGGGGCTGGAGGGGGCAGTGTTGTCGCGCGAGACGCTGGAGGCCGTCGGCAGCCTGATCGCCATCTCCATCGAGCGCGCCGGCGCAGTGGAGACGCTCACCCGCAATGAGGCCGCGCGCGAGGGCGAGAAGCTGCGCTCGGCCCTGCTTGACAGTGTGACCCACGAATTGCGCACGCCGCTGACGGCCATCAAGCTTTCTGTCACCACGCTGCTTTCGCCTGATCCAGTCAGCGCGGAAGGCCGCCAGGAATTGCTGACCGTGATCAACGAAGAAACCGACCGGCTCAACCGGCTGGTGGGCGAGGCGGCGGAGATGGCGCAGCTCGATGCCCACCAGGTCGAGTTGCGCTGCGAGCCGCACCGCGTTCGCGACATCGTGAACGCCGCGATCGAATCGTCGAAGCAGTCTCAGGGTGGCCGCGAGGTAATCCTACAACTGCCCGAAACATTGCCGCAGATTCGCGTGGACGACGAGCGTATCGCCGAGGTACTGGTCCAACTGCTGGAGAACGCCGCGAAGTACTCGCCCGCAGGCATGCCGATCACCATCACCGCGGAACCCACCGGCGCCATGGTGCGCATCAGCGTGGCCGACCAGGGCCCGGGCATCGACGATATGGAGCAGTCGCTGATCTTCGATAAGTTCTATCGCGGCCGCGACCAGCGCTATCGCGTCCAGGGCACAGGTATGGGCCTGGCGATCGCCAAAGCCATCGTCGAAGCGCACCACGGGACGATCGACGTGACCTCGCAGGTCGGCAGCGGCTCGGTGTTTCACTTCACGGTGCCGGCGGCGGTGGGATAGTTTCGAGTTTCAGTTTCAAGTTGGAGCGGCGAGTTGAATTTCGATTTGGAATGCGATCTTCTTTGCAACCCGAACAACAAAGCCGTGTTGTGACTCGAAGCTGGAAACTAGAGGCTCATCCTCATCTCATAAATCGAAAGGCTTGTATCAGGGCACGACTTGGAAGACAGCCTCTTGAAACTTGAAACTCGAGACTGCCTCACGTATCACGCGTCACAGCAATTCGCACTTGAACCGAGGATAATGATTTCAGGGTTCCGGCTGAACCAGGCCGGGCGCCCGATGCAGTAACAGGGACACCCGGCCAACCACTATCGCGCAGCTGCCGTCCGCAAAATGGGACTCGCACTGGTGACTGCGGCGCAGATGCCGATAGGAAAGCATAGAGCGCGAACCTGCGCTCAGCAGTTGGAAGGAGGGCCCGTGGAACCGGTCCGTCGTTTTGTTCACATCACCTCAGGCGATGTTTATGCGTTTGCACTCCTAGCCGAAGACTTCAATCCCATTCACATGGATGGCGCTGCGGCCCGGGCCGCCGGGCTGGAGGGCCGTATCTGCCACGGCGCCCTGCTCACCGCTATGATCTCGGGCATGATCGCCAAGGCGTTTCCCGGCGCCATATGGATGGAACACAACATCCAGTTCAAGCGTCCCGCGCTGGTGGGCCAGACGCTGGAGATCGTGATGTCGCTGGACGAAACCATCAAGAAGCCGACCAAGACGCTGGGCATCATCACCGTCGAAATCAAGAATTCCGCGGGCGCGCTGCTCGCCACCTCGCGCAATGTGGTGCTGCTACCCGCGCAGGCCGCGCTGGATGAGAAGCTGTCTGCCACTCACCCGCTGCAAGCGGAAACCGACGCTGCTTTAGTCGTGGCTGGATCAAGGCCGCACTGAAGAGAGCAGGGGCGAGACTGCGCTGCCGTTGCGTAAAGTGCAACCCGGTTCCGGGCAAGGAATTTCGTTCAATCGCTTTGCGCTTGTGGCATGATACTCGCTGTGAACGAGCGGCGAGCGGCGGCCGGGATTGCGTTGCTTCTGCTGATCGGTTGCATTGTGCCGGTCCAGTGCGTCGCGGCGGCTTGCTGTGTCAGCGTTGATGATTCTTGCCATGTGCCGCCCTCCGGGAATCCTCATCCCGGGACAATGCCCCTGGGTGAGCATTACTGCTGCGTTGCCAGCCATGCGTCTGATTTCGACAAACAGGCGGGAATCAGTTTTGAGCCTTGCGACATCGCAGCTCCCGCCATCGCGGTGACCGCCAGAGCGGTTTTCGTTGCGCCGCTTTTCGCTTCCGCCACAACCTTGGAGTGTGCCTCGCCGCCGCCTCCAGTCCTTCGCATCTGACTTCCTCCTCCTCCTCTGCCGCTCTCTGTCGCGCACTTGCGCGTTGAACCATGCTTGCGCTGTGAGGAAGCCATGTTTTTGCGGAGCAATTTGTATCGATTCGCGACCGTATTTCTAGTCGTTTCGGCGGGACTGAGCGGCTGGGCGCAACAGACCGACGATGCCGAGGCCAGCCCTGATGCACACATGAGCTCGATGCCTGGGATGAGCGACATGGGCGCCATGACCGCGAACAACTTCGCTGATGAGATCGAGAACCATGGCACTTCCGGCACCAGCGCCGAACCCGACTCCACGCCCATGGACATGCTCATGACCCGTAAGGGCGGCTGGATGCTGATGCTTCACGGCGTAGGCTTCGTGAATGCCCCCACCCAGGAGACCGGGCCGCGCGGGGCGGACAAAGTCTTCTCTACTAACTGGATCATGCCAATGGCACAGCACCGGCTGGGCCGAGGGTATTTCACCGCGCGCACGATGCTGAGCCTGGAGCCGGCCACAATCTCGGGCCGTTACTTCCCCGAGCTGTTTCAACAGGGCGAGACCGCGTTCGGCAAGCCCATTGTCGACGGCCAGCACCCGCATAACTTCTTTATGGAAATCGCGGGGATCTATGACTGGTCGCTGGGCGAGCGGACGGTGCTGACGTTCTATGCGGCGCCGGTGGGCGATCCCGCACTCGGGCCGACGGCGTTTCCGCACCGCGATTCGGCTTCGGAAGACCCGCTGGCGACGCTGGGACATCATCTGGAAGACTCGACGCACATTTCCTACGACGTGCTTACCGTGGGCCTGACTCACGGCATCTTCCGCTTGGAAAGTTCGGGATTTCATGGCCGCGAGCCGGCGGAAAATCGTTGGACCATCTATGGCGGCGCCATCGACTCGTGGTCAGCCCGGCTGACGGTGCAGCCGGGCAAGAACTGGAGCGCGCAATATTCCTGGGGGCACCTCACCAGCCTCGAGGCGCTCAATCCCGACCAGGACGTACAGCGCATGACGGCGTCGGTGATGTACAACCGTCCGCTGGCGCGCGGCAACTGGGCAAGCACGCTGGCCTGGGGACGTAACCACGTCATCCAGACCGGGCTGGTGTGGAATGGATATCTACTGGAATCGACGCTGCGCTTTGCAGAACGAAACTACATCTGGACGCGGATCGAGAACGTAGACCGCACCAGCGAGCTGCTGCTGAAGGGCGAGTTCGAGCCGCCGAACTTCAACGAGTACGTCATCGGACGCGTGCAGGCTTATACCGGCGGATACGACCGCGACTTCCCGCTGATTCCGCACCTGAAGACCGCATTCGGTGCGCAGGCGACGTTGTACTCCACCCCGCAAATGCTTGTGCCATTGTATGGAAGTCATCCCGTACAGGTGGTGGTGTTTATGCGGGTGCGGCCGGACGGGAAGAAGCGCTGATTTTCATTAAAGGGCGCAGGGTAACGTGCAAAAAGGTTCGCGGTGTACGACAACTGAGAGCGGGTGCCCCATTCAAGGCCGTCTTTTGGCCTTGAGTGGGACTGTCGGCTATGCCTTCACGGCCTGGAGCAGCAGCACCGCGCCGATGGCCACCAGCGCGCCGTAGACGTACTTGAGGAAGGCATCGCCGTGCAGGCGATGATTCACGAACTTGCCCAGCAGAATGGCCGGGACCATGGGCAGCAGCGACCACAGAAAATAGTGTGTCACCGCCGGCACCCAAAGCCCCTTCAGCCAGTAGCCCATCATCCCAAGCATGCTCGCCGGCAGGAAATACCCTTGCAAGGTGGCGCGAAACTGCTGCGCCGACCAGCGCCGTATCGCGCCGTAGATCGCCAGCGGCGGGCCGTTCATGCCGTAGGCGCCGCCCAACACGCCGGCGATGAATCCGCAGCCCAGCATCCAGGGCAGGCTATCGCTGGTCAGCTCCGGCGGCCGCTCGCCCACGAGCGAATAAACCGAGAACGCGATAATCAGGACCGCCAGCACCGCCTTGACCAGGTGTTGATGGCTGCTGGTCAGCAACGCCAGGCCGACGGGGATGCCGAAGATGGTGGCGAACATCAGCCATCCCATGCTGCGCGCGTGTACCTTGCGCCAGTCCTGCGCGACCACAATGAGCGCAATCGTGATGGAGATGAGCACGGCCAGAGGCGCCGCCACTTCCAGCGGCAGCCGCAGCGCCAGCAGGGGAACGGCGAAGAGCGCTTCGCCGAAGCCGATGGCGGAGCGGATGAACGTGGCGACGAAGACCACCAGCAGCACGTAGAGCGTCGTCGGATGAAGCGTGCCGAAAGCGAGCGGATGTGGGGCGACATGCGCGAGCAGTCCCATGGTGGTGATCACGGCGTGAGGAATTGTATCAACGCTTCGGGCCGCGAAAGTGATAGCCTGAATGGCCGCGTGCGCGGCGGTGATGCCAACTTCCAGCCACCCCCCGAAGTCCCGCGAGCCGCGATGGCCGGCGTTCGTCGCCATGGGCGCCGACGCGCTCATTCACTTCGCGCTGCCCGAACGCATCTCGCTCGGACCGCGCTGGGTTCTGTTCGCGGTGATCTTCGCGCTGCTGGTCCCTATTGCGTTCAGTTTTAGAGTCGGCCGGGCGGACATCGCCCGCTTGCTGACGTTCTGTGCCATCGGCGCGCTTACGGTGGCGCTGATTGGGTCGCTGGGTTTGCTGATTGAAGGTCTGCCACAACACAAAGACCCGCCCCGAACGCTTCTCCAGTCGGCTGCCCTGTTATGGATAACCAACATCCTGGTATTTGCGCTGTGGTATTGGAAGCTGGATGCGGGCGGCCCCATGGGCCGCGAGCAGCCCGGCGCCAGGAGCTCCTTCCTGTTTCCGCAGATGATGCGGCAGCCAGAGGAACGCGACGCAGGATGGTCGCCGAACTTCCTCGATTATCTTTTCCTCGCCTTCAATACCAGCACGGCGTTCTCGCCCACGGATACCGCCGTGATGGCGCGCTGGGCGAAAGTGATGACCATGTTGCAATCCATGCTTTCGCTGGCCATCATTGCGCTGCTGGCCGCGCGCGCTGTGAATGTGCTGTGAGGTTACAATGCGTCGGGAGGAGGGCCGGTGAAGATCGCGGTGCGCGTGGCCGTGTTCGTGCTCGGAGCGGCGTTGGTTTTCTTCGCCTGGCACCGGGCGCATCCCGCGCCCGTCGACTTGCAGGGTCCGGTCCCGGCGAGCAGCGGCAATCCTTCCGATGTCCTGATCGTCATAGGGGCCTTTGTTGCGCTGCTGGCGTTCGCGCCCTCGCCGGAGACCCTGGGCCGCTGGATGTCGCTCAAGCGCAAACATCATGCCCCGCCCGCTCAGTTCCGCCGGCGCCGCAAGAGCTGACCCATGGCGATGTCGCACATCTTCGGCTTGCTGGCGCTGCTGCTGATTGTTGCCTTTGCTGCGAACCGGCTGTCGAAGCTCACGCGCGTGCCCGACATTGTCGTCCTGCTGGTGATCGGCATTCTGGTGGGCCCGGTGCTGCACTGGCTGCGGCCGCACACCTTCGAGGGCCCGATCCGGCTGCTCGGCACATTCGCACTCATATTGATCCTGTTTGAGGGTGGACTGGAGCTGCGGCTGCGCCAGGCGCTCCGCTATGTGCCCGCCGGCCTGCTGCTCGTCGCCCTGAGCTTCGGGCTGAGCCTGGCGCTCATCGCGATCACCGGCAAATTTCTGCTGCATCTCGCCTGGATGGACTGCGTGCTGCTGGGTGCGGCGCTGGGCTGCACCAGCGGCACCATCGTGATTCCGGCGCTGCAACAAATCGATACGCCCGAGCCGGTGAAGGTGACGCTCACGCTGGAATCGGCGCTGGGCGAAGTGATCGCGGTGCTGCTGGTCGGCAGCCTGCTGCACCTGCAGGGCGAGGGCTCGCTGATCGGTGGCCTGGCGACAGACTTCTCGCAGAATATTGTCGTCTCGCTGGCGATCGGCATTTGCGCCGGCGCAGCGTGGTCGAAGCTTTGGCCGCGGCTCGCCGGCCAGCCGAATACCAACATCCTGAACCTCGGCGTACTGATGGGCGTCTACGCGCTGAGCGATTACCTGCACGGCAGCGGCCTGCTGGCGGTGCTGGTGTTTGGCGTCACGCTGGCCAACTTGCCGCGCACGCCGCATATGACGCGGCAAGGCGTGCGCATGCTCTCGTTTCACGCCGAGTTCAGCTTCCTGGTGCGGTCCTTCTTCTTCGTGCTGCTGGGGGTGATCGCCGAATTCGTCAGCCGCCAGTACATCATTCCCATTCTCGGGATGCTCGTCGCGGTTGTCGTGGCACGGTATATCGCCGTGCTGGGCAGCCGCTGGGTGGTGCGCGATGTCGAGCGCCGCGACACCGAGCTGCTCTTCTGGATGCTGCCGCGCGGCCTGGTCACGGCGGTGCTGGCGCTGGAGATCGTCAACGACCGCGGACAGATATTCAGCTTTCTGCCGGCGATGGCCTTCACCGTGGTGCTGGTGACGAACCTGTTCATCGTGTGGGGCGCGGTGCGGTCCGGTCATCCCGCAGCGGCGGTGGCGCCGACATTGTCCGCGCCGCAGACGCTGTCGAAAGCGGCGGCCGAAGCAGAAGGCCAGAGCGCATAAGCGCCGTCTGCCTGGGAATTCAACGGCGCTTCATCGCGCATTCATCGACAATTCACAAACTCGTTCTATGGTGGGGCTGAAAATCCCACTTTCCTGCACTGCCGGCCACGAATGCTCCAGCCAACGTGCCGTTCTGCGCGGCAGGTTTGCGAGAACAGGATGAGCACAGCCCAAAACCCTGCTGCCGGTTCCGACGCAGTCTGCGCAGAGATCCGGGAGCAAACCCTGCAAGCCTGCCGCGTGGCCCGCACCGCGGCCGGCATTGTGGCCGAGGGTATCGCGACCGGAGTGGCGAAGGTGCTCGACGGCGTGCGCGAGCGCGAGAAAGAGCTGGACACGCTCGATCGCGAGATCGACGAACGGGTGACGTCCGTCATCACCGAAGCCGGTCCCGAGCACGCGCGTGAGCTACTGGCTTGCCTGAAGTTCATCATCGACCTGGAGCGCATCGGCGACCTGCTGCTGAATTGCAGCAATCGCGCCGCCGCGGTGGGCAGCCGCATCGAGCTACAGGACATCCGCGAGCTGACCATCATGGCGTCGCGCCTGGAAAAGATGCTGGCCGACGTGCACGACGCTTTCGCCCAGCGCGATATCAATCGCGCGCTGGCGGTGCTGCGGTCCGATGCCGAGCTCGACCGCATGCGCAATCTCATCTTCCTGCGCCATCTGGAGAACCAGGAAGGCGCGGCCCGCCAGGAGAGCTTCCACGTGCTGTTTATGACGCAGGCGCTGGAGCGCGCCGGCGATCACGCCAAGAACCTGGCGGAAGAAATCTGCCATCTGGTAAGCGGCCACAGCGTGCGGCATGTGCTACGCGCCTACGATCGACCGTTCGAGCAGATGTTCATCGACGACCTGAAGCGGCGGCAGAAGGAAGCGACGTAGCCGGAGGCGAGGGGCGGGCGGGATTTCCTGACCTCCAGGATCGGGTGGAGTACGCCTCCGCAGCCTGCTGAAAAGGTCGGTGTCGCAGTGCTTTGTATCAGGGCACGACTTCGGTCGCGCCGAAAACACCTCGTCTTATTTCCCTAGTCGGCTTTCAGCCGACGTCATACGCGTGTGTCGCCGGCTGAAAGCTGGCTCCCGAGAGTGAACCAACTCGTTTCGGCACGAGTAAACTCGTGCCCTGTTACAAGGCATCTCCCGTTCCGACTTTTTCAGCGGCCTGTGAAAAGGCGTGCTCCACTCCTTCTCGTTTCGCAGGCCCCGGAACTCCCTACTTCACCAGCTCCAGCATGGTCGCCGCTTTGTTCAGCGCGGCCGTCAGCACCTGCAACTGCTGCTTGGTCAGCGCGAGGTCTTTGCTCTCGATGGCCTCGTTGACGCCGGGGATGACGACTGCGGCATAGCCGGTATTCTCGCCGGGTGCATATATGGCGTGCTTGAACCACGGGCGGTTGGGCAGGCCCTCGATGAGGAAGCCGCGCTCGGCGTTGCGCAGCACCAGGTTCAAGCCTCCCGCATCTCCCGGCAGGTTCTGGCGCCTCATGGCCTCAGCGCCGGCCTTCTGGATCCGCGCAGCCGCATTCGCAGCATCGGCGAATGACGGTGCCTGTTCTCCGAACGCTGCCTTCGCCTTCGTTTCCGCAACCTTCACGTAGTCGCTGATCTCCTTGCCGTACTCTTCATAGTTGAAGGGCAGCACATCCGCAGACGCGATGCGCATGGCCATGATGCCGTAGACGCGCGCCATCTCCTGCTCGTAGACGAAGGTAGGATCGGCAAACTTGGTGAACCAGGTGAAGTCGTCGAAGGCGGAATGGTAGACGCCATACGGTCCATGCGAGGTGATGTCGGCCGACGGCACTCCGAGGTGCTGGAGAAATGCGGTGTAATCGGAGCCGCTGCCCAGGTCGCCGACCTTCACGTCCTTGGTCACCACGGCCGCGGGCTCGCGACCTTTTGCCCCGGGAATCTCTGGGTTCGACTCGTCTTTCGGCTTCTCCTGCGTGGCCTTCCACTGGTCGTAGACGCTGCCACCTTTCGGACTGGGCACGGCCTTGGCCACGTCGCGCAAATACTGTTTCAGGCTGGGCACCGCAGATGCCATGAAGTCCGGGCCGGAGCACGCCGAATCCATGTTGAAGTAGGCGACTGCGCGCGACAGGTCTTTGGCGTGTTGCTCCGCGAACTCAGTCGAACCGATCAGGCCTTCCTCCTCGCCGTCCCAACTGGCGAAAACGATAGTGCGTTTGGGATGCCAGCCCGACTGCAGCAACGCGCCGATGCCGTGCACCGCCTCAAGCTGCGAAGCCGTGCCGCTGTTGGGATCGACCGCGCCGTAGACCCACGCGTCGCGATGATTGCCGAGGACCACCCATTCGTTCGGCAGCTCCGTTCCTTTCACCGTGCCAATGACGTCCCAGATCGTCGTGTACTGGTAGGCGATCTTGACCACCATGTGTACCTTCACCGGCCCGGGCCCGACGTGGTAGGTGAAGGGCAGCGCGCCTTGCCAGCTTCGAGGCGACTCCGGTCCGCCAAGGTTTTGCAGAATGGGGGTTGCGTCAGCGTAGGACAGCGGCGTCACGGGGATGTGCGGCAAGTCCGTCGCCTTCTCCGGCGGCGTGCGCTTCTCGGCGGGCAGCTCGGGCACGGATGCGATGCCAGGCGTGGTGGGATCGCCGGGATACTTGAACAGGTACTGCACTGAGCCGCGCTGCACGCCGGTATCGGGGCGCCACGGGCCTTTGGGATACTTGTCGCCCTTGAAATAGCCGTCGTCGATGGGATCGGAGTAGAGGATGACCCCCACCGCCCCGTACTGTGAAGCGATCGACGGCTTCACTCCGCGAAACACTTCGCCGTAACGGCAGAGGACGAGCTTGCCTTTCACGTCGATGCCCATCTCCTTCAGCTTCTTGAAGTCTTCGGGCCGGCCGTAATTGGCGTAGACAACTTCCGCGGTGATATCGCCCGACGGCGAATATTCGTTGAACGCGGGCAGAATGCGCGGGTCTTTCTGGAAGGGATCGTCGCTAACGCGCTCGGGCGAAGGCCCGTGCATTACGACGCTTTCGGGGGCGACGACGTCAACGCGAACGTCGAGCGGCAGGCCCATCCAGACTTTGTATGGCTGAATGTAGGCGTCGAGTCCGGCGGCCTTGTACTTGTCGAGCACGTACTCGGCATTGCGGCGGTCCTCGGGCGAGCCGGCCACGTGCGGCGCTGAGGTGAGGAACTGGAGGTGCTGCTTCGCAAGCATCGGGTCGGGAACGGCGAGGAACGTCTTCTCTGCCGCCAGCTCCGCGGCCGGATTACGGTAACCGAAGATGGTGTCGGGCGGCATGAAGGGCGCGGGAGAAGGCGTGGTTGCCTGCTGCTGGGCCGGGGCGATGGTTGAAATGAGCAGTATCCAAATAAGAAAGCGCGTAGTCGAACGAATCAATCCAGGTCTCCTCGGGCTTGAAGCGCCCGCACGAGCAGATTACAACAGAGCAGGCAGTAATCAGCAGTCAGCCGCCAGCTCACTGCTGATTGCTGACTGCTGATTGCCGCCTTGGCCACCATCTACACCATCGGGCATTCTACGCGGACGCTGGATGAAATGGTCGCCGCGCTGCATGGGCATGGCATAGGCGTGCTCGTCGACATTCGCGCCTTCCCTATGTCGCGCCGGCTGCCGCACTTCAACCGCGAGTCGCTGGAGTTGGACTTGCCCAAGCGCGGCCTGGAATACGTCTGGATGAAGGAGCTCGGCGGCCGGCGCAAGAAGCTACGCGACGATTCGCCCAACACCGGACTGCGCAACGATTCGTTCCGCAACTATGCCGACTACATGCTCACGCCCGAGTTCGCGCGCGCCATCGAGTCTCTTCTGGAGATCGCGGGTCGCAAACGCACGGCTATCATGTGCGCCGAGCGCGTGTACTTCCAGTGCCACCGCATGCTGGTCAGCGACTACCTCACGGCGCACGGACACACCGTGCTTCACATCGAGGACGACAGGCATCCGCCGCGCCCCCATAAGTTGATGGCCGAGGCACATCTGGTGAACGGGCAACTGCTGTATAACGCGCTGGAATTGTTCTAGGGAGATCCTGATCAAGTTATAGCGCGTCTCTCGCCGGTGGAAGGGCACGGCTTTAGCCGTGCCGTAAGGCGGCATCCTGAGTGGGCTTTAGTCTTGGCTTGCCGTGGCTAAAGCCTTCACTCACGGCCTCAATTTGCCGGGCTGAAGCCCGGCGCTTCCACCACGGGACGGCCTAAATCCGTTCCTTTCAAATCTGCACTTAATCAGAGCCGCCCTACCCTCCAGCCTGCCTCTGCTACCATTTTCCTGATGAAACAGGCCGTCTTTCGCGAGCGCAATAAGCGCTACTACCGTGTGCTGCACACGCCGATTTGGATTTGGGTCTTCTGGGTCCTTCCCGGCTGGCCCCTGACCTATGACCTCTACGCGCACGGCCCCGACCGGCGGCACTGGATTTGGCTGGCCATCGTGCTCGCCTTTGTCGCGTGGCGGGGCTTCGCCGGCCGCGTGCCGGGATGCGAGCCGCGGCCCTACATCACCTATTACGGCGTGCATCAGCCGAACCTGCCGTACCGTGTGGTCTGCTACACCGCGGCGTGGATCGACATCCTGGTGCCGTACGCGCTGAACCTCATCGGCCTCATCATTGCCAACGTCAACGGGCGCTGGATGCTGCGCGAGCTATATGAGTACCTTTACTATCCCCTGGCTTTGGCGGTAGTGCTGGGAACTGCACTCGACGGGACGCCGCGCGCCCGCCGCGACACCTTCGGAGAAGGCGCCGAGCGCGCCTGGTTTTATGTCGCCATCTGGACGGTGGTGCCGACGCAGGTCATCAACTGGGGAGCATGGCGATTCGGCAAGTTCATGGACTTGGCGCCGATGCCGCTGGCCCGCGTGCGCCTGCTGGTCTGTCTGCTCTCGACCGCGTTCTTCTTCCTGCTGGGATACTCCCAGAAGCTGCCGCGCACGACGCGGCACTATGAGGGCGTGGCGGCGGCGGGAGTGTAGGGCGTTTCATCGAGCTACCAACAGCCGGGTCTGCAACAAAGAGCAGAGATCGCGCGGCTAGGGCGTCGGTACTGATTTATACCGAAGGGCTGGCCGCCACAGGCTTCTTGCCCGTTGGACGAACAGGACAAACGATCCGCCGGAGTCGCGTTGGAACTTTTTCGGATTGTCGTCGATGAGTGCGTCAAGTTCCGCGCGGTTCTCCCATGAGGCGTTGGGCAGTTCTGCCGATACTAATGCGCGGAGCTCCTCGGCGGAGCTTGCCGCGACCTTAAGCTGATCGATCGTGTCCTCTACATTGATCGATTGGGCAGCCTGTAATTTCCGCAAGCTTTCATAGGCTTGGGAGAGAGAATCGTCCAGCGATGCGATCGAAGGGCTTATCGAAGTCATATCAGGTTCCTCGTCTTCCTGCGAGTTTTTCATACTTTCAGCGAAGTGGACTCGCCTAATCGAAGCGGCATAATGTCGGGTTTGGTTCTCCCGACTTAAGTTGTTTTGTAGGGGAAGAACAACTTGTACCCTGAATTGCATTTTCTTGGAAGGTCAGAAGATGGCGAGTCGCCTTGCCACTGAAGGGAACGCGGCAGGAGGTGCACACGCCAAAAGGGAATGGCACTTCGAGTGGAACTTCAGTACCCGTAGTAACCGTTCTAATACCACCGCACTCTAATTGTTGGAGTTGTTGCGACCAAGCAGGCGGGCGATAGCATCGAGCAGGGCGTCGGGTCCTTCGCCTTTGGAGAGGAAGCCGTCGGAAAACTCCAATCCGGGCGGAGGTTCGGAAGCCGCGGACACGATGAGAATCGGGACCTCGGGTTTCAGTTGCTTCATTTCGACGGCAATTTCCGCTCCGCTCTTGTCAGTCAAGAAATGGTCGGCTATGACCAATTCGACGGGGTTTTCCTTGAAGGCGGCCAGACCTTCCTCACCGGAAGCGGCCGTGAGCACGCGGTAGCCGGCGCCCGTAAGCAACAGCCTGCGCACGCGCAACGCCACCTCGGCATCATCGACACAGAGGACCAGCGGGTGGGTAGGCGAAGTTGTACTCATAGGCGCAGTAGCAGAAGTATAACCCGGCGGCCACCGGACCCAACGCGAATTTGGCCCCTCACCAAACAGCATGCGGAACCGGATCAATGCCAGGTATAGCCCAGCATGACTTGCAGGTTCGCATTCAGGCCAGGGTTTTTGTTGCCCAGAGACGCATTTGAAAGGTGATAGGCCTTCACCGCGACGTCCCAGGAGTTGCGCCCCTTGTTGAAGATTTGCGCGCCAATCTCCGCGCCGCTGGTGAAGTTGACCTGGGAGGTGTCGCCCGGCGGCAGGTTGTGGTGGCTGAAGAGCGCGCCGCCGACGATGGCGGCATAGGGCGCTATCTTGCAGCCGCTGGTGAAATTCCACTTCCACATAATGGGATCGATCCCGCCGGCATATTGGCCGCCCTTGATCCAGTATTCGTCGAGCGGGATCACGTCGAATCCCAGTTCAAAGGTCCCGCGGAAGATGCCGGACAGGTGTTCGTCAGTGAGCACGCGGCTGATGCGCACGCCCAACACGAGGTTCTGCGCACTGGGCGAGCTATCGACAGTAGTGCCGCCGCCTATAAAGACCTCCTTACCCCATCCGGGATGGCGTAATACCTCAACTGGAGTGTCGGTGGGAAGTTGGGCCAGCGACGGCGCGCAGGCCAGGCAGCAGAAGAGGGCAAGACGAAAGGCTATCTTCATCGTGTTTTCGTCGGGGTAATGGCAAACGTTAGCAGGTTGCGGCGGACAGCGCAACGGAACCCCGGCCCGGCCGCCCTGCCGTTGACTGTAACGAACTGTGTCGCGCGCAACCTCCGGCGGCGTTCTGCGTTATTACCAGCAGGCAGTTGATCGGAGGCGGATATGAAGAAGGCTTTGCTGGCAACCTTATTTGGACTGCTTCTGGCGGTAGGAAGCGCCGGTGCTGAGGTCATACGGTATGGGCCGCCGGCGCACGTGCGCGAGGTGGTGCCCGTACGTCCCGGTCCACGTTATGTCTGGACGGATGGATACTACCGTTGGTATCACCACGGGTATGCCTGGGTCCCTGGCCGATATGTAGTTCCGCCACGGACCTACGCGGTCTGGGTACCAGGGTATTGGGTTCCGCGGAGCGGCGCGTACGTATGGGTGCGGGGATACTGGAGGTGAGTAATCAACGGTTGGCATTCAGCCCGAGCGGGTCGCAGCCCACGCCTTCCGCTCGGGGGTTCGCCGAACCACTATGCCGCCTCCGGCTTCACGTCCACCGAGGCGATTTCAGCTTCACAGGCGACGCTTGGAGTCAGCAGCGGCCAGCCTTGGCGCAGCACGTAATCCAGCCACGCGCCGGCCGCCTGCGAGGTCAACACTGCGGCGAGTACTAGCGTGGTGTAAAACGTCGGGCTGATGATCCCCGCCTCGAACGCCACGCTCGCGAGCACGATGCCCGGGCCGCCGCGCGCATTGGTGGTGAACGCCAGGTTCAGCAGGTCGAGCCCGCGAAAACCCGCGAGCCGCGCCGCCAGCGAGACTGATAGCACCTTCACCACGCAGCTTCCGACAAGAAACGCGGCGAGCATCCACAGCGCGAACCCGTGCACCAGGTCGAGCTTCAGGCCCACGATGGCGAAGTAAACGGGAATGAAGAAGGCGAACGAGACTTTCCCGATGGCATCGAGCGCCTCGGCGAAGAGGCGCCGCTTCTTGTGAACGACGGCGAATCCGGCGAGAAATGCCGCGAACACCAGGCTGACGCCCAGCGCGCCCGCGAGGACGCAGTAGGCCAGCAGCACGGCCAACGCGTACGCCACCGGTGAATGTTGCGCGAGTACATTGAAGCGCGACTTGTTGACGCGCTTTACCGCCCGCGGGACGATCGTCAGGCCGAGCGCGAAAAACGCGACGGTGGCGAGCAGGTGCCAGGACAGCGCGCGCGGATTGAGCGCAGCCTTGCCGGCCACGGCAGTCGCAATCGCCAGCGCCAGCCACAGCACAATGTCTTCAAGTACGGCCACCCCGAGCACCAGCCGCGCGAATCGTGTGTGCAGGATTTTGAGGTCAGCGAAGATTTTCGAGACGACTGGGACCGACGTCACCGCGACGCCGACAGCGAGGACGATGATCAGCGAAATGCGGCTGCCGTTCGGGCCGGCCAGCGACGGCCGGATGAGCCACGGTCCCAGCGCAAGTGCCAACAGAAACGGCAATCCAGTGCCGACAATGGTGAGCCAGCCTACCTCGCGGCGCTCCTCGCGGGTGAAGAGCTGCCGCGTCTCAGCGCCGGAGAGGAACATGAGCAGCAGCAGCCCGAGCCAGTAGACGAAGCTCAGGATGTCGCCGTTCTGCTTGCTGGTATGCGTGAGGGTTTGCGCGATCGGCAGTCTTCCCAAGAGCGCCGGGCCAAGCACAATGCCGGCCAGTATTTCGCCGATGACTTTCGGCTGCCGCAGCTTGACGAATACCCAGCCAAGCAACTGAGCCAGTCCGGCCAGAAGCAGAAGGATGAAAAGGACAGACGTAAGGTCGGAGTTCGACACCGAAGCAGCTCCCCAAAGCTCGTAAGATGGCGAATCGGGGGGCACGGTTTGTATTGGGGCTGGCGATCGGTGGAGGGCGATCGGCGGACGGCGATCGCCGCCCAGCCTCTTCGCCTTAACTTCTTGCTGCTGCCGCACAAACCCAGATTGTCATCCCGAGCGGAGCCGCGGAGCGGCGTAGCTGAGGGATCTGCGGTGCACGGGGAGTGGTAAGGGGTACGCGATCTACATTGCATGGTCAAAAGCAATAGTGAGCTTTCCAGAGGCATGCTGAGACGGGCAGCCTTTGGCAACAGACAGCCTGCCGCCAGCGGCTAACCGCAGATCCCTCGGCTACACCCGCTGAAGCGGGCTTCGCTCGGGATGACAACTTTCTTTTCGACTGGAACGCCGGGTGCCCCACTCATTCGCGATTTCCGAATGAGAGGGTTAGGCGCTTCAAGCATCCTTAGTCGACGCAATAGCGCAAAACGAACACCAAGTTCATCCTGACGATCACGCCTCTCCGCGTTTTCTTAAGAATGCCGGTATCTCGAGATCGTCCGCGTCGTAGCGGATATCGACGCTGCTGGTGACGGTGTCCATCGGCGCGGGCGTTCCGTTTTGCCGGCGCGCCGTTTCTTCCAGCGGCTCGGCGTGACGCACGATCTCGGATTCGACTTCGAGGTCGTCCGGCATGTACGAAATGGCGTGCTGGCGCTCGGGAGCGGCCTCCGGCTCAGGTGCTCGAGGGGGTTCGGCAACAACCGGCGGTTTGACCTCGCGAATGGCAGGAACTTCGTAGGTCGCGTGCGCCGTTGCCGCCGCAGCGCGCGCGCCGTGCAGCACCGATCCCGACTCGGTATGCTCACGCCGCGACCGCGCCTCACGAAATCCGGTCGCGATGACCGTGATCTTCACTTCGTCCTTCATCTTTTCGTCGAGCACGGCGCCGAAGATGATGTTGGCGTCCTCGTGCGCGGCGCTCTGGATGATGGTGGAGGCCTCGTTCACCTCGGCCAGCCGCAGCGAGCTGGAGCCGGTGATGTTGATGAGGATGCCGCGCGCGCCATCGATGGCGCCGGCCTCGAGCAGCGGAGACGCAATCGCCGCCTGCGCCGCCGCGGTCGCGCGCGCTTCGCCCTTCGCGGTCGCGGTGCCCATCACGGCGTAGCCCATGCCCGCCATGATGGTCTTCACGTCGGCGAAGTCGCGATTGATGATGCCGGGGATGGTGATGATGTCGGAGATGCCCTGCACCGCCTGGCGCAGGATGTCATCGGCGACGCGAAACGACTCGAAGAAGCCGGCGTCTTTCGCTACAGCCAGCAGCTTCTCGTTGGGGATGACGACCGTGGTGTCGACGGAGTCGATCAGGTCTTGCAAGCCGCGCTCCGCCTGGTTCTGGCGCCGCTTGCCTTCGAAGGCGAAGGGCTTGGTGACGACCGCAACCGTGAGCGCGCCCATCTCGCTGGCCAGCGACGCGATGATCGGCGCCGCCCCGGTACCCGTGCCGCCGCCCAGGCCGGTGGTGACGAACACCATGTCCGCGCCTTCCAGCGCCTCGATGATTTTGTCGGCGTCTTCCAGCGCGGCCTTGCGCCCGACGTCGGGGTTCGCGCCCGCGCCCAGGCCGTTGGTCAGCTTCACGCCGAGCTGAATCTTCATCGGCGCCTTCGAGCCCTTCAGCGCCTGCAGGTCGGTGTTGGCCACCACAAACTCCACACCTTCCAGACGCGACTCGATCATCCGATTGACGGCGTTGCTGCCGCCGCCGCCCACGCCGATCACCTTGATCTTCGCGGTGTTCAGCACATCTTCGTTGAAGTGAATGCGAATGTCGCTGTCAGTGCGGGCTTTGTCGTTGAAATCTTCGATCATCGGGTACTCCTGTGTGCGGATGCGTAGCACCCGCTGCATTCCGTTCAGTTTGGCGCGACCGGCTGAATCGGATTGGGATTCACTCCGTCGCTAAGCGGATCGCCTTGGCGGTTTCTTCGACTCACGCGGCTCAAAGCTGATCGACAGTCGCGATCCCGTGGCCTCCGCCAATCGTTGCAGCGTGCGAAGCGATGGACTGGTGCTCCCGCTTTCCAGTCGGGCAACCACAGGTTGCGTGGTGCCCATCTTTCGGGCCAGTTGTTGCTGAGTCAGGCCGGCACGCCAGCGCGCTTCAATCACCGCTCCAGCCAGGACGAATTCCTCCTCGAGAGCTTCATAAGCCTTGCGATACTTCGGCTGTTTCATCCATCGCTTATGCAACTCAGATACGCGGGCCATCGCTACTCCCCTTTTCGAATCGACTTGGCGCGCGCGAGTGCCAACTCAATTTCCCGTCGCGGCGTCTTTTCCGTCTTCTTTACAAATACCCTGACAATCACGGCCCTTCGTTGCGCGGCTGTGACGTACAAGGCGCGCGCGATACCGCTGCGGCCCTTCAGGCGCATCTCCCAAACTGGGCCCTCGATATGCTTCACGTGCGGCTCGCCCACCAGCTCCAATCCGTTTCCCTCAATCAATTGCGCGATGCGCGCCAGTCTTGCACGCATGTCCTCGGGCAAAGACTCGATCTCAACGTCGACGGTTTCGTTCAACGTTTTTACAATCCAGCCGGCACTCATTGATTATACCAAAAACGATATATCAGCCAGCTCATACCCCTTGCTTCGCGAACAGCGAGCGGATCTTCGCCCCCAGGCCGCGATCCAGGTTCAAGCGCGCCTGCCGCGCGCGATGTCCGTACAAAACCATTCCGATTGCGGTGCCGAACTCGGGCTCCAGCAGTTCCGACGGCAGTTTCGCAATCGGCACCGGATAACCCTGGCGCACCGGGCGATGCAAAACGTCCTCCGCAATCTCCAGCAGGCCGTTCAAGCGCGACGCGCCTCCGGTGAAGACCAGGCCCGCGCCCAGCAGATCGGCAATGCCTGCCTGCCGCAGATGATCGCGCAGCAGCTCCATCAGCTCGCGGCTGCGCGGCTCCAGGATTTCCGCGACCATGCGCTGCTGCATCAGCCGCGACGGGCGATCGCCGACCGAGGGCACTTCGATTTCGTTGGCTTCGGGAATGCGCGTGACGATGGCGCAGCCGAACATCTTCTTAATGCTCTCAGCGTCGAGCAGCGGTGTGCGCAGGCCCACGCCGACGTCGTTGGTGAAGTGGTCGCCGCCGACGGGAACCGCGCCCGTGTGTATCACTACGCCTTCGTAGTAAACGATAAGGTCGGACGAGCCCGCGCCGATATCGACCAGGCAGACGCCCAGCTCACGCTCGTCGGCTTGCAGCACGGCGTCGGAGCAGGCCAGCGGCTCGAAGACGGTATCGTCGACGTGAACGCCCGCGCGGTTCACCGCGGTGACCACATTCTGCGTCGCCGTGGCGCTCGCGGTGACGATGTGCACGCGTACTTCGAGCTTGCGGCCCATCAGGCCGGCGGGATCGCGCACCCCGCCCTGGCCGTCGAGGATGAACTCCTGTGGCAACAAATGGAGCACTTCGCGATCGTCGGGCAGGTTGATGCTGCGCGCTTTTTCCACTGCAAGGCGCACATCGTTGCGGCTGATTTCGCGGGCGCGCGCGCCCAGCGTGATGCCACCGTGGCTGTTGACGCCGCGAATGTGCGATCCGGCGACGCCCACCACCGCCTGCTCGACCGGCGCCTGCGCAATGTTCTCGGCGGCTTCGACCGCCTTCTTGATGGAGTAGACGGCCTTGTCGAGGTCGGCGATGACGCCCTTGCGCATGCCACGCGAATCGGTAATGGCGTGGCCGCGATAGCGCAGCGCGTAGTCGTTCACAGCAGCGACGATGACGCTGGTCTTGGCGCTACCGACTTCGATCGCGGTCAGCAGGTTTTCCGTTTGACTTGCCATGGCCTAGTTCTGCTTCTTGTGTCTCCGGTGCGGGCTTGCCTTTGCCGCTGACTTACTTTCCGCCGCGGGTGGCTTGTCCGCCGCTGGGCTCTGCGTTGCCGGCCTCGCGTTCGAGCTTGCCAGCTCCGGGTTCACGATGACCTCGTGGTCGAAACGAAGACTCACCGATTGCAAGTTGGGGAACTGACTGCGCCATTCCTGCACGTGCGTGACGTAGGTGCGGAAGCGCTCCAGGAAATTCGACGAGCCGAGGTGCACCAGCACCGCGCCTTGCGGATCGGTGACCGTCGCCTTTACGTCGTCGGGATCGGACAAATCGATATCGCTGATGTCGGCGGAGTAGTGTGCGCCGTCGGCATCGAGGTCTTTCATGAACCGCGAGTAAATCTTCATGCGAGCGGCGCGGGTGGAGAGCGGATCGGTGTCGCTCATGCCGACGACGACCGGGAACGAGTACTTCTGCGCGGGCGGCAACTCCATCAGCACGCCGCTGGCGTCGATCAACAAGATATGCGAGTTGATGGCGGCGAAGGCGACCGGCGTGCGCTCGGTCAGCACGATCTTGAGGCGGTCCGGCAACAGCCGCATCACCGCTGCGGACTTCACCCACGGGATCTGTTCGAGCTGCTGCTTGCGCTGCTCCAGCGGGACGAAGAAGACGTTGCGATCGATGTCGCTGGCCATCACCTCCAGCACCTGCGCGCGTGAGACGTTGGCGGCGCCGGAGACGGCGATGTTGTCGCTGGAGTCGAGCCGGAAGCGCCAGGAGCGTGCGCCGTAGCGCTGGAGCGCGAGCCAGGCCATCGCGAGCACGGCGAGAACAAGGACTAGCAGGAATGCCGGCTTCAGCCAGCTTCGGGCGTTGCGTGGCAGGGGCAGCGGCCCGCGGCGCACCGGGACGCGCCGTTGTCCGCGGAGAAACGGCGACTCGGCGTCGTCATCGATTTCGAGCAGGCGCGCGTCCAGCGGCGACTCATCGTCGGAATGCGAACGCCTCGCCGACTCGCTAGCAAGCGCTTCGAAGTCATCCTCCGAGAGTGTCGATGAGGGTTTGCGCGCCATGAAAACCGCAGAAACAGCCGGCAGATTCGGCCATTCGCCCCACTATAACTGGTTTACGGCGCGCGTTTTGCGATTAGAAAGTGAAGTGAGGCCGTGGGAACCACGAACGTAAACTCTCTTGCGAAATCAGCGGTCGGAGTTCTCGGGAATGCCGGCGCCGGAGGGATTCTGGGACGTTTCGCTATCGCCGTCGGCTTCGGGAGGGGCTTGCTTGCGCAGGCCGGCCGCGGCAATCACACGGCTGGGCGCGCGCAGCATCTCAAGAATCTTGATTTTCTCCGAGAAGCTGAGCGACGCCATGTGCTTGCGCCACTCTGTTTTGTTCCTGTCCACATCACTTCCCAAGTTTCCTCAGCTTAGCGCAATTCAGTAATGAATGTATCCGGGTAGAGCGGGCCTTCAGGCCCGCGTCGCGGACAATAATACTTCAGTCAGTCGGCTTGAGCCGACGACAGATCCCGTGCCGTCGGCTGAAGCCGACTAAACACAGGGAGGTCCGCTGAACGCGGCGCTAAAGCGCGGCTCTACCCGTACACTCCGAAAACCAAGAGAGGTCTAGCGTGCGCTTTTTGCCGCGCGGGTTTGTAACTGTTCCAGCACCTGCGGCGCGAGCTGCCAGATGCTGCCCGCGCCGAGCGTCAGGATCATGTCGCCCGGTTTGGCGGCACAGCGGCCAACTCCGCGGCTTCCGCAAACGACGGAACGTACAGCGCTTCCTGCCCGCCCGCTTCGGTGATGCGGTTGGCCAGCAGCTCGGCGGTGATCCCCGGAATCGGCGGCTCGCTGGCGGGATAGATGTCGAGCACCAGCACCGAGTCGGCATCGCGAAAAGCCGTGGCGAATTCGTCCAGCAGCGAGCTGCGTCCGCGTATAACGATGCGGCTGAAAGATGACATGCACCCTGGCGAAGCCGCATTGCCGCGCCGCCGCCAGCGTGGCGCGAATCTCGGTCGGATGATGCCCGTAGTCGTCGATCACCGTGACGCCGTCGGCGCTGCCGTTCATCTGGAAGCGGCGATCGACGCCGCTGAAGTTCGCCAGCGCGTTGCGAATGTCGATTCGAGCCGGAATGTCGAGCCCGATGCCCACCGCGATGGCGGCCGTCGCGTTGCTGACGTTGTGCGCGCCGGGAACGTGCAGCTCGAACTCGCCCAGATCCTGTCCGCGATAGCGACCTGAAAGCGGCTGAGCGCCGCAGTCTGCTTCGCTGCGCGCCGCATTGCAGGTCGGAGATGCGGAAGTCCGAATCCTCGCGCATGCCGTAGGTCAGCGTCCGGCGCCGCACGCCGGCAGCAAGCGCCGCAGGTCGTCGTTGTCATTGCAGGCGACCACCGTTCCGTAGAACGGCACCGAGTCCATGAAGTGCAGGAAGGTCTGCTCCACGTCCTCCATGTCGCGATAGCAGTCCATGTGCTCGCGGTCGATGTTGGTGACGACCGCGAGGATCGGCGAGAGCTTCAGGAACGAGCGGTCGCTCTCGTCGGCCTCGGCGACCAGGTATTGCGACTTGCCCAGCCGCGCGTTCGAGCCCATCGCATCCACGCGCCCGCCGACCACGACCGTCGGATCGAGCCCGCCCGCCGCCAGCACCGCTGCGACCATGGAAGTCGTCGTGGTCTTGCCGTGCATGCCGGCGATGGCGATGCCGTACTTCAGCCGCATCAGCTCGGCCAGCATCTCCGCGCGCTGGATCACCGGGATGTGCTGCGCATGCGCCGCGACGCACTTCGGGATTGTCGCGCGCACCGCCGAGCTGACGATCACGACCTCGGCGCCCGCGATGTTCTCGGCGCGATGGCCTTCGCAGATCGCGGCGCCCATGGCTGGCCAGCCGCGCGGTGACGGCGGAGTGGCGCAGGTCGGAGCCGGAGACCTTGTAGCCGAGATTGAGCAGCACCTCGGCGATGCCGCTCATGCCGATGCCGCCGATGCCGACGAAATGAATGCGTTGAATCTTGGCGAACATTGTGGTAGAGCCGGCCTTCAGGCCGGCGTCCAATCGACCCCGTACCAGATTGCGGGATGCAGAGGTCATTGAATGACCTCTGCATCCCGCTGGTTCTTACTCCCGCGATAACGCGGCGCTAAAGCACCGCTCTACCCGTACTCTGCACGCCAGCGACGCGCGCCGCAAGCGGGCAATCTCAGCGGCCGCGTCGGGATGCGCAAAGGTGCGCGCCGCCTGCGACATCCTGGCCAGCTCGGCAGGGTCGCCAGCAGACCAGCGACCTCCTGAGGCCAGCCGCTCTGCGCTGAGTTCACGACTGCGGCAGCAGTCGCGCCGCTCCCGACGTGCCAGCGTCTCCGCGTTGTGCCGCTGATGGTCGTCGGCGGCCGTGGGCAGAGGGACAAAGATCGCCGGCTTACCGGCCGCGGTGACCTCGGCAACCGTGCTGGCGCCCGAGCGGCAGAGCAGCAGGTCGGCGCGCGCAAAAGCTCCCGGCATGTCGTCGATGAAGGGCGAAACTTCCGCCGGCGCCATCGCCTCCAAATACGCGGCCTGCGCGTCAGCGTAATCCTTCTCGCCGGTCTGGTGGATGATGTGGATCTCCGGCAGCGGCCTGCACAGCCCGGCAGCGCCTCGAGCACCGCTCGATTGATGGCGTGCGCGCCCTGGCTGCCGCCGAAGACGAGCAGCGTCGGCCGCGCGTCCTTCGGCCGCGGCGGCACACGGAAGAACTCGCGCCGCACCGGAACGCCGGTCACGTGGCAATTGCGGAAGTACCGGCAGGTCTGCTCGAAGTGCACCGCGGCAACTGCGAATCATCGGCGCCACCACGCGATTGGCGAAGCCGGGAACCACGTTCGGCTCGAAGGCGACCGTCGGCACATTCATCAGCGCCGCGACAGCATCGCCGGCCCCGAAGCATAGCCGCCGACGCCGATCATCACGTCGGGACGGAAGTCGCTGAATGAGTCTCGCCGACTCGATCACCGCGCGCGGAAGATCGAGCAAGGTCTTGATGCGCGTCGCGAGATCGACGCGATTCAGCGCTCCGACCTCGATCAGCTGCAGCTCGAATCCAGCCGCCGGCACCAGCCGCGTCTCGATGCCGCGCGCGCGTGCCGACAAAGATCACTTCCGCGGCATAGTGCGCGCGCAGCTCCTGCGCGATGGCCAGCGCGGGAATCACATGCCCGCCCGTGCCGCCGCCTGCGACGATCACGCGCATGGTTAATCCGTCTGCTGCGGTGATGTTGAGCAGGACTCCGACGCTGGCCAGCGTAATGAACAGCGACGAGCCGCCGTAGGAGATGAACGGCAGCGGAATGCCCTTGGTCGGCATCAGCGCGAGCACCACGCTGATGTTGAACAGCGCCTGCACCACGACCATGGCCGTGATGCCGGTGGCCAGAAACTTGCCGAACATGTCCTCGGTGCGCAGCGCGGTGCGAAAGCCGCGATAGAAGAAGATGCCGAACAGCGTGACCACCAGCAGCGAGCCCCACAGCCCCAGCTCTTCCGCGGTCACGGCGAAGATGAAGTCGGTGTGCGGCTCGGGCAGATAGAACAGCTTCTGCTTGCCTTCCATCAGTCCCAGCGCCGGTCAGGCCGCCGGTGCTGACCGCGATCATCGACTGGATGATGTGGAAGCCGTTGCCCTGCGGATCCTTGAAGGGATCGAGGAAGGCCTGCATGCGCGCCCAGCGCCACGGCACGCGCACGATCAGGAAGTAGAGCGGCAGCACCGACGCCAGCAAGCCGTACCCGAGATACTTCATGTTCATGCCGGCGACGAACAGCACGGCGGTCGAGATGGCCACGCAGGCGATGGCGGTGCCCAGGTCGGGCTCCTTCACGATGAGCAGCGCGAACAGCAGCGTCGGCGCGACCGCGGGCATCAGCACGTGCTTCCAGTCGGTGATCTGCTGCCAGCGCGATTCCAGGAAGTAGGCGAGATAAAGGATGAGCGCGGGCTTGGCGACCTCCGAGGGCTGGAACGACAGCCCGCCGAACTTGATCCAGCGATGCGTGTTGTGCGAGTCGCGGAAGAGAAACACCGCAATCAGCAGCAGCGAGGTGATGCCCAGAAACGTGAAGACGACCGCCGGGATGCGCGAAGCTTGCTTGTAGTCGATGTTCATGATGACGACCATCGCCACGAGGCCTGCCGCGGCCCACGCCATCTGCCGCACCAGGAAGCCGTACGGCGAGCCGAAGCGCTCCTTGGCCATCACCGCCGAGGCGCTGAAGACCATCACCAGCCCGATGAAGACCAGCAACAGCGTCACGCGTGAACAGCCATTTGTCGACGCTGACCCGCTTGGCCATTACTCGCCTCCGCGGTGCCCGATTGTCGGACGGGCGATGCGCACGGGTTCCGGCTCGCGTTCCTGCTCGCGCGCGGCCAGTTGCCGCACCAGGTCTTTGAAGACGCGGCCGCGATGCTCGTAGCTGTCGAACTGATCGAAGCTGGCGCAGGCGGGAGCCAGCAGCACGACGTCGCCCGGCGCTCGCGCATCTCGCTGGCGCGCCGCACCGCGGCGTCCAGCGTCCCGCGCTGCACGCACTTCCGCGCCGCGTATCTGCGATTCGATCTTCGCCGCCGCCGCGCCGATGGTGTACACCCGCTTCACGCGCTCGTTGAGCAGATCGTTCAGCACGCTGTAGTCGCTGCCCTTGTCTTTGCCGCCGAGAATGAGGTGAATGCCGGCCGGGGAACGACTCCAGCGCCTTGATCGTGGCGTCGACGTTGGTCGCCTTGGAATCGTTGTAGTACTCGACGCCGCGCATCGTCGCGACATATTCCAGCCGATGCTCGACCGCCTTGAATTCTTCGACCGCGCGCGCGGATCTGCGCCGGCTCGACTTCCGCCAGCATGCCGACGCAGACGGCCGCCAGCACGTTCTCCACGTTGTGCGCGCCCTTCAGCGGAATTTCGCTGACCGGCATGATGGCGCGCTCGCCGCCCGCATCGCGCCAGACAATCTCTTCGCCGCGAACGAACGCGCCGCGCTCAACTTCTTGCGAGCGGCTGAACCAGTACACGTCGCGGCTTGACGCCTTCGCGGCCATCGCGACGCACGCTGCGTCGTCGGCGTTCAGCACCGCGAAGTCGTCGGCTGGTCTGGTTCTCGAAGATGCGGGCCTTGGCGGCGACGTAGTTCTCGAAGGTGTAATGGCGGTCGAGGTGGTCGGGCGTGACGTTCAGCACGACGGCGATGTGCGGATGGAAGGTCTCAATGGTCTCCAGTTGAAAGCTGCTGATCTCCAGCACGATCCAAGTGTCGGTCGGTCGCGCGATCGACAAAGGTGATGGCCGGCGTGCCGATGTTTCCGCCGACCAGCGTTTTGCGGCCGCCGGCGGCGATGATCTCGCCCGCCAGCGTGGTGGTCGTGGTCTTGCCGTTCGAGCCGGTGATGGCGACGATGTTGCCCTTGAGAAACGCGCCGGCCAGCTCGACTTCGCCGATGACCGGAATGCCGCGCTCGCGCGCATGCGACCAGTTGCGGCACATCGAAGGGCAACGCCGGGACTGACGACGATCAGGTCCTGATCGCGGAAGGTGCGCTCGCCGTGCTGCCCGGTCTCAACGGTGATGCCGTGATCGAGCAGCACCGGAATCTCCTCGCGCAGCTGCTCCTGCGATTTGGCGTCGGAGACGGCAACGCGCGCGCCGCGCTCTGCAAGAAACAGGGCGCTGGCCACGCCGGACTTGCCCAGCCCGACCACCAGCACGCGTTGGTTGCGAAGTTCCATGACGGATGTGAGTTACGGGATGTGTTCACCACGGAAGCACGGAACACACGGAAAAGAATTTACGATCAAGAAATTCCGTGTATTCCGTGCTTCCGTGGTGAATCTCTCGACCCAATCTGCCATTGTGCCACGTCTTGCTCGAAACCTAGCGCAACTTCAGCGTGGTGAGAGCAAAGAGTGCAAACACCAGCGAGGCGATCCAGAAGCGCACGATCACCTTCGACTCGCTCCAGCCCAGCAGCTCGAAGTGATGATGGATCGGCGCCATCTTGAAGATGCGCTTGCGCGCGCAGCTTGTACGAGCCCACCTGCAGGATCACCGACAGCGCTTCGATCACGAAGATGCCGCCGATGAAGGGCAGCAGCAGCTCCTGCTTGATGATGACCGCGACCGTGCCGATGGCGCCGCCCAGCGCCAGCGAGCCCACGTCGCCCATGAAGATCTCCGCCGGATGCGCGTTGTACCACAGAAAGCCGATCGCTGAGCCGACCATGGAGCCGCAGAAGATGGTCACCTCCGACGACCTGGGGCATCTTGGACAGCTCAAGATAGTCGGCGAAAACCGCGTGCCCGCTGACGTAGGTGAGCACGGTCAGCGCGCCGGCGGCGATGACCGTGCAGCCGATGGCCAGCCCGTCGAGGCCGTCGGTGAGGTTCACCGCGTTGCTGGAGCCGACAATGACGATCGCGACAAAGAACATGAACGGCAGAAACGCCAGCGGCGCAAGATAGCCGTGGTGCCAGCGGCTGATCACCAGGTCAGGGCGGAAATGCTTGAGGAACGGCACGATCAGGCGCGTCGAATACAGCCCGTGGGCTTGCCAGGCAGCTGAGGGTCGCGCCCACCGCGAATGCCGCCAGGAATTGATAGGCCAGCTTGGCGCGCGCCGTCAGGCCCAGGTTGCGCCGGTGCACGACCTTCAGGTAGTCGTCGGCAAAACCGATGGCGCCGAAGGCCAGCGTCGCGACCACCGCGATCCAGACAAAGCGATTGCTCAGGTCGGCCCACAGCAGCGTGGGAATCAGCATGCCGACCACGATCAGCACGCCGCCCATGGTCGGCGTGCCGGCTTTCTTCTGGTGGGCCTTGGGGCCGTCCTCGCGGATGTATTGGCCGATCTGGAATTCGCGCAGGCGGCGCACGACCGCCGGGCCGATGATCAGCCCGATGAACAGCGCGGTCAGGCTGGCGAAGGCGGTGCGAAACGTCAGATAGCGGAAGATTCGGAACGGGCCGATATGGAAGACGACAGAATCCCTTCTGGTACAGCAACCAATAGAGCAAATTCTTCCCCGTTCTGATCTCCAATACTAAATAGGTAGAGCGGGCCTTCAGGCCAGCGTCCAGCCAGCTTTCCTGAAATCCGAGTCGGCTTTCAGCCGACGCCGAGAGTGTCGCCCGCTAAGCGGGCTTTCTCATCAAGGCCGACGCTCGGGACGCAGGCGCTGAAGCGACCGCTCTGCTCGTCGAGTTATTCAGAGCCGATTGCTCAGCTCTCGCATCCAGACCTCCAGCGCCCGCTCCAGGCGCACGCCGCGCGATGCCTTCAGCAGCACCACATCGCCCGCCTTACTTCGCGCTTGAGCCACTCGCCCGCTTCTTCCGGCGTGTCCACGAATTCGGCCCGCACGCCCGCTTGCCGTCGCGCCCTTCCACCATGGCCTGCGCCAGGCCGCGCACGCCCAGCACGAAATCGATGCCGTGCTGCGCCATGTGCTCGCCGGCAGTCGCGATGCAGCGCTTCGCCGGCGGGCCGAGTTCCAGCATTTCGCCGGCGACCACGATCCGGCGCTGCGCCGGAATCTCCGCCAGCGACCGCACCATGCTGTCGAGGGCCTTCGGATTGGAATTGTAGCAATCGTTGATGACCGTCGCTCCGGCGATGTTCAGAATCTCTCCGCGCTTGTCACCCGCTGATAACGTGGCCAGCGACGCCGCGGCATCCGAGAGTGGCACGCCGTACTGCAATCCGACCGCGATTCCCGCCAGCGCGTTGTAGACGTTGTGTTCGCCGAGCAGCGGCAGCGCCGCCCGCACGCGTTCGCCGTCGACGATCGACGTCGAATGCCGACCCTCCGGGCCCGCGCGACTCGATGTTCTCCGCGCGCACGTCGGCCGGCTTGACATCCCGAACGTCACGACCTTCCCGTGGAAGTCGCGCCCAAACTGCGACACGTATTCGTCGTCGGCATTCAGCACGGCGATGCCGCCCGGACGGCAGCGACTCGATCAGCTCATACTTGGCGCGCGCGATGCCGGCGATGGAGTCGAAGAACTCCAGATGCACAGGCGCGACCATCGTCACCACGCCGCAATCCGGCTGAGCAAGCTTGGCCAGCGCGGTGATCTCGCCCGCGTGCGACATGCCCATCTCGATGACCGCGAGCTCGTGCTCGGGCTCCAGCTTCAGCAGTTGCAGCGGCATGCCGAAGTGGTTGTTCAGATTGCCTTGCGACTTCAGCACGCGGTGCCGCGTGGCGAGCACGTGGGCGATGCACTCTTTCGTCGTGGTCTTGCCCGCCGAGCCGGTGACGCCAATCAGCGGCTTGCCCCACAGCCGCCGCACGGCCGCGCCGAGCCGTTGCAGCGCCTGGACCGTGTCTTCCACCAGCAGCAGCGGCAAGCCGGCAGGAAATCGCGACGCGTGTTGCTTGTCCACCACCGCCGCGACGGCGCCCTTTGGCCAGCGCGGCTTCAACGAAGTCGTGGCCGTCAAGCCGTTCGCCCTGCACGGCGAAGAACAGGTCGCCCGGCTGCAAGGTGCGCGAGTCGATGGAGTATCCCGTCGCGACCGATTCGGGGTTGAAGTTGCCGGTCGCCGTGCATGAACTCGGCGGCGCGAGCGAGCGGAAGCTTCATACCTTGACCGGCTGCGCCTCCGATTGCAGGTAGCCCGCCGCGCGCAACGCGTTTCGCGCTTCCTCGATGTCGTCGAACGGAACCGTGCCCCAGCGGTGACTTGCACCTTCTCGTGTCCTTTGCCGGCAATCAGCACGATGTCGCCCGCGCGGCTTCGTCGATAGCCAGCGCGATGGCCTTCCGGCGGTCAGGCTCCAGCGTGTACCGCGTGCCGCTGCGCTGCAGTCCGGGCAGCGCGTCGTTCATGATGTCGAGCGGGTTTTCGCTGCGCGGATTGTCGCTGGTCAGCACCACGAAATCGCTGCCCGTGCCCGCCGCTTCGCCCATCAGCGGACGCTTGCTGCGATCGCGGTCGCCGCCGCAGCCGAAAACGGTGATGACGCGGCCCGGTCCGCCGCGCTGCTGCAAGAAAGTCGCGCGCCACAGCGGTGAGGTTCCGCAGCGCGTCGTCGGTGTGGGCATAATCCACGATCACGGTGAAGGGCTGACCGGCGTCGACGCGCTCAAAGCGGCCGGGAACGCGGTCGAGCTTGAAAATCGCATCCGCGATCGCGTTCGCTCGGGACGTTGCGCGCGAACGCCGCGGCCGATGCCGCCAAAAGGTTGTAGACATTCACCCGCCCCAGCAGCGGACTCCAGATCGCAAACTCGCCGCTCGGCGTGACCATGTCGAAATGCGTTCCTTTCGCCTCAATCGCCATGTTCTTGGCGTGGAAGTCGCCCGTATCGATGCCGTAGGTGACCACCTCCTGGCGTTTCTTGCAGAGCTCGATCAGGCGCTTGCCGTATTCGTCTTCCACGTTGATGACGGCGACCCGCGGCGGCTCCGTCCCTCACCCCTAAAGAGCAGCGCCTTCGAGGCGAAATACTCTTCCATGTCCGCGTGATAGTCGAGGTGATCGCGCGTGAGATTGGTGAACACGGCGACGTCAAACGGGATGCCGTAAACGCGCTGCTGCTCGAGCGCGTGCGAAGAGACTTCCATCACTACTTCCGTGCATCCGGTGTCCACCGCCTGAGCGAAAAACTGATTGAGTTCCCAAGCTTCGGGCGTGGTATGCGGCGCAGGAAAGCGCTCTTCTTCGATGCGATACTCGACGGTGCCCACCAGGGCGCTCTTGCGGCCGGCGGCCCGCAGCATCGCATTCAGCAGGAACGATGTCGTGGTCTTGCCGTTGGTGCCCGTGATGCCCGTGGTCGATAGCTTCTCCGCCGGCCTGCCGTAGAAATTTGCGCTCAATCGCGCGAGTGCGCGCCGGCCATGCTGCACCTGCGCCCAGGGAATGTCGCCGCGCGGCGGCAGGGAATCGCTGACGATCGCCACCGCGCCTGCCTGCAGCGCGGCATCGATGTAGCGATTGCCGTCGGTGCTCTCGCCCTTCATGGCGACAAAGCACCAGCCCGGCCTCACCCGGCGGCTGTCGTAATCCAGTCCGGCAATATCAGGATTGCCCTGCTGCGCGAGATACTCCGCGCCGTCCAATAGGTCGAAGAACTTCATGGTTTATGCAGCAGCGTCAGTTTTTGCGGTCACTCATTCTTTTCCCGGACCCGCAACGCCCAGGAAAACCACCAGAGCGCGATTCAGACGCAACATGTCTTCGTCCGACAGCCGCCCGATCTGCGATCCGAGTTTCCTGCGAGGGATGGTCATCACTTTGTCGGCCATAAGGCGACACGCTTGGCGTAAGCCGTTTTCATCGCTCGGCTGAACTGGGATGCGGACGAGGACGGCGCTCACAGGGTTCGTGGTGAAAGGGCAAACAGTTATAGATTGCGTTTGGTCGAAACGATCGTCTTGAATAATCACTACGGGACGGGGTTTACCGGCGTAGTCTTTTCCACCGGCCACCGTCCAAATCTCGCTGCGCCTCACTCATCGCCCCAATCGGAAATCGAGTCGATGAACGCTTGATCATCTTTTTCCTGTGAGCTGTTGGCGATAGCGAGCGACTGCCGGTGCGCCTCCTTGGCGAATTCAGGGGAACGCACATCCGGCACCCAAATCTGGATGGGCCGCAGCCCTTGGCGGCGCAGCCGTTCGCGATGCGCACGCACCTTGTCGCGTGATGACTTCTTGGTGGCCTTCGACTTCCCTGTCCTGGATGGCATTGCGGGGCTCCGTCGGTTACATGTAACCTAACAGATTCTTGAGAACCGCGCAAGGTCAGGTTCGCCTCGGGAACGGCGTACGCGCTTTCAATGCGCGAACCGCACCGTGATCTTCTGCCCCGCAGTGAGGCGGCTGCCGGCTGTCGGCCATTGTTCGCGGGCCACGCCGCTGCCCACGGCGTCTATCTCCAAACCTGATTGCTGCGCGATCTCAACTGCGGCGCGCAACGGCTTGCCGACGAACGACGGGACGACTGTGCCAGTGTCCACCGCAACCACGACGGTGCCGTTGGCTGGTGTCACAGCGGAGCCCGACGAAGGTTGTAAGGAAACCGCAGTTTGCGCGGGTTCAACCGGCGCACTGCCGGCCGGCGGGGTTGATATTGCTGGCGGCGTCACGGCTCCTACGTTGTGGGATGCCGAACTCGCGGCCGCTTGCACGGGTACAGTGGGGTTCTCTTCCAGCGCGGGATCGCCCAGGCGCTCCGAGCTCTCATCCACATCGCTGTCCTTCGCGCTGGCCAGCAACTTCTCCCGCAGTGGATTCTTCACTTCGAGATCGTGCGGCACGTGCAGATATTCCAGCACCTGCTGCGCGATGCGCTTGAACACCGGCGCGCAGACCTGTCCGCCCTGATGCAGGCCGACCGGTGAATCGAGAATCACGGCAATCGTAATCGCGGGATTGTTGACCGGCGAGAAGCCGATGAACGACGCGACGTACTTCGTCTTGGAGTACGCGCCGGTCGCCGGATCGACCTTCTGCGCCGTGCCCGTCTTGCCGGCGACGGTGTAGCCATCGAGGATGGCGCGGCGCGCGGTGCCCTCCAACACCACGCCTTCCATCATCTTCTTCATCTGCACTGCGGTCATCGGCGTCACCACGCGATGCTGCTGCGCGGGATGGAAGACCACCGGCAAGGCCTTGCTGTCGGGAGGCAGTTCTCCGGCAACAATGCGCGGCGGCGTATAGACGCCATCGTTCGCAATGGTCGAAATCAGCGAGATGGTTTGCAGCGGCGTAACGCCGATCTCCTGCCCCATGGAGATCGCGCCGATCGAAACCTTCGACCAGCGATTCACCGGCTTGGCCAGTCCGCGCGTCTCGCCCGGCAACTCGATGCCCGTCTGCTGTCCGAAGCCGTAGTCCTTGATGTAGTGATAAAGCCGCTGATCGCCCAGCTTCATGCCGACCTTGATCGCCGCCACGTCGCTGGAGTGCGCCAGCGCCTCCGCGATGGTGATCACGCCCAGGCTCTCGTGGTCGTGGATCTTCATGCCGAACACATCGATCGAGCCGTGCTGGCAATCGACATGGTCGTCGGGCGTGACCACGTGCTGATCGATGGCGGCCGAGTAGGTAACGATCTTGAACACCGAGCCCGGCTCGTAGACATCGCTGACCGCGCGGTTCTTCAGCGATCTCGTGCGGCACGCTGTTAAAGACGTTGGGATTGAATGTGGGCCGGTTGGCCAGCGCCAGAATTTCGCCGGTGCGCGGATTCTCCACCACGACCGTTCCCGCAATCGCCTGCGTGTCCTGCATTCCCTGCTCCAGCTCTTTCTCGGCGATGTACTGGATCGTCTGTCGATGGTCAGCACCAGGTTCTGCCCGGGATCGGGCGGCCGCTCGACGCGGCTGAACCATTTGCGGCGGGCGTCGACCGAGATCAGTTCCTGGCCGGGAATGCCGCGCAGGTCGTCGTCGAACTCGCGCTCCAGGCCGCCCAGGCCTTCGTCATCCATGCCGACGTAGCCGAGCACCTGCGCCGCCAACTCGCGCTTGGGATAAAAACGCTTGGGCTCTTTGCGGAAATAGATGCCGTGCAGGTTCAGCTCGCGAACCCGCTCGCGGTTTCGGCGTCAATTTTGCGCTTGATGAAGGCAAAGTTGCGCGAGGCCTGCAGCCGCGCCACGATCTCCTGCGGATCGAGATCGAGCACTTGCCCAGCAGCGCGGCGGTGGTCTCGTGGATCATGGATCTCGCTGGGGACGGCGAAGACCGAATCGACATCGATCGACATCGCCAGCGCATAACCGTTGCGGTCGTAGATGTTGCCGCGCCGCGGCTCGACCGGAATGGTGCGATTTTGCTGGCGCTGGGCGCGCTGCACGAACTCGCCGTATTTCACGACCTGCAGCCGGACCAGACGGAAGCAGATGACTGCCGATCCACAGGAAGAGCAGCGCACCGAAGAAGTAGAGCCGTCGAGTTGGAGTTTTGGGAGCGCTCGCCCGCATTGGCTGCTCGCAAATACTGCTCCGCTTACGTGGCAGAAGGCGGTCCGTTGCAGGCGGACCGCCGGTGCACGTCGCCAATCATCAGAGGTCGCCAGCAGTCCCACAATTGTGGGCACACCTAAGTCCGCAACTCCGACCTTCTACTGCATACCCGAAACCACCATGATGCCATTGGCCTTCGCCATCACCGGAGTTGAGGGGTCGGCGGCATTTTCCATCGGCTGCCATTGACCCTCGTGGGCGGCTGCATTCCCATGTCGCGGGCCATCGCTCGATGCGCGACAGGTCCTTCAGCGACGCCTCCTCCAGCTTCAGCGGCGCGTTCGATTCGGCGATGGTCTCGCGCTCCGACTTGAGCTGCTCGATCTTGTAGCCGTACTCGATGGCGCTGAAGTGCTGCCACAGGTAAACCATCACCAGCAGGAACAACATGGCCAGCGTGATGCCGAGACTCACCATTTCGCGCCGCCGCTTGGGATCGGCGATCTTCACCACGCGCGAATTGTCGATGCGCTTGGCAAAATAGATTTCCGGAGTGCCGATAAACATGCCGCGCGGCTGCGCGGCTGCGCGTCCCCAATTGGGGGACTCCGTCATTGTGGGATAAAGAACTCCGGCTGCCATCGCACTCTCCTACAAGAAATCTTCCGGTTATTCAGGTACCACGTTGTCAGATGTCGAAATCTCCACGCTACCCAGACACTTTGAGTTATTCACATTTTGCACAGGTTTTCCGCAGCCCTGGTGCAATGTCCTACAGCCGCTCCGCTGCCCGCAGCTTCGCGCTGCGCGACCGCGGATTTGCGCAATCTCTTTCTCGTCCGCAGTTACCGGCTTTTTCGTCAACGCCCGATACAGCCCTCGCGTGCACTCCGTCGCGTAACGCATCTTTCACAATGCGATCTTCCAGCGAGTGGAAGCTGATGATCGCCAGCCTGCCGCCCGGCCGCAGAACCTGCGGCGCAGCGTCGGTCAACAGCGTCCGCAGGTCCTCGAGTTCACGGTTCACCAGAATTCGGATCGCCTGGAAAGTTCGCGTCGCCGGATGAATGCGCCGTTCCGCCTGGTTCATTGGCCGGGCCGCGGCCGAAATCACTGCCGCAAGTTGTGCGGTGGTGTGAATCGGCCGCGCCCGAACAATGGCTCTGGCGATTCTCCGCGACCTCCTTTCCTCACCGAATTCGTAAATCGCGTCGGCAAGCTCGCGCTCGTCGAAGCGATTTACCACTTGTTCGGCGGTCAGCCCGGAGTGCGGATTCATCCGCATATCCAAGGGGCCTTCCGCCTGAAAACTGAATCCACGCGCCGCGTCCTGCAACTGCATCGAACTGACGCCCAGGTCGGCCAGCAATCCATCAGCGGATGCCGCCGCCACATGCTGCGCAACTTCGGCGAAGGAGGCGTGCACCAGCTCGATCTGCGGCCAGTCGTCCGCCAATTCCGCCTGCGGGCTCGTCAGCCGCTCGCGCGCGCGTCGCAGCGCTGCCGGGTCCTTATCGAAGCCAATCAAACGACCCTGTCGGCCGAGGCGTCTTGCGATTTCCCAACTGTGTCCGCCTAAGCCGAGGGTCGCGTCGATATAGGTCCCGCCGCGCCGCACGGCCAGGAATTCGATCGCTGGTTGTAAAAGAACCGGCACATGGCCAAATTGCGTTGCGCCATGTTCGCGCCCAGGGGCGCTGTTCGTTTCTGAAGAGCCGTTGTCCACCGACTCCCATGAATTTGTGCCGTCCCTACGGGACTCGAATCGTTTTGGGGCACCGTCTACCCAGCACTCCGCTTCGCTCCGTGCTGGGCTAAGTTATGCCGTGCCTGCGGCACTGTTTCCTTCTCTGTGTCTCTGTGTCTCTGTGGTGAAAACGCCTTTTAAATACCCAAACCGCTGAGGATCGTCTCGTCTTCTTCCGTGAACGGCTCCGCAATCGACTTGCGCAGCTCGTCGGCATTGCGCACCACCAGGTGCTTCAAATTGCCCATCACCGCGACCTCGCCCTTCAGGTTGGCCGAGTCGCGCAGGATCTGCGGCATCAGCAGCCGGCCCTGCCCGTCGAACTCCACTACCTGCCCGTAGTAGCTGGTGCGCTCCAGTAGCTTCTGCTTGGTCTTGTGCATCTCGGGCAGCGCCGCCAGCTTGCGCTCGATCTCCTCCCAGGCCTGCATGGGATACACTTTGGCACTCTTACCGTCCCAGCTCGTTATGTAGAATTGCGCGGAGTAGTTCTCGTCGATCTCGCGCTTGAATTCCGCGGGCATCTTGAGACGCCCTTTTTCGTCCAGCCGGGTTAAGTGAGTGCCGCGAAACATGGCGATCGGCCTTGTCAAGCGGTAAAGAGGGGGTGCGAACAACAAAATCCAACGGGCGGCTACGATGCGGTCGAACGTTTGTCAGAGACGCGAAACCGTTATGCATCAGAAACATCCGCCGACTTCAAAGATTCTGTTCCACTACATCCCACTTTGTACCACTTAGGACGTATCCTACTACTAAACAGTTGTCTGTCAAGCGAAAACTCCAGGATTTTTCGCACATTTGGCGTGCGCGGAATTTTTCGCAAGCCCTCGTAGAATTGCATCGCGCGGTCGCTAGGAATCGTGTTTATCAGGAAGGTTCCCAACGAAAATTCAGATTGACTTCGCGACGACGTCGAGGAGAAGGCGAGAATTGCTGGGGGGAACCCGGCGTGGTCGAGCGCCGGCCGGAATCAGGTCGCTACTTACCTGGGCTCAGGCGAGCTGCGTATCCAGCAGCACGTTTGAGGTCACCAAATGACGCTTGGCTTTGTCCTGGAGCGATGGGCTGAGCGGCACGCTCTTACCGGTTTGCAGGCTGGCCTGCACAGCGACGCTGTCGCAGGTCGCGACCATCTTGCCGCTCTCGTAATTGAACATTTGATGGATGAAGCGGAAGTATTTCTCGCCGACGGCAAGAAAGCCGCTTTTGATCTCGACCAGTTCGCCGCCGCGCAGCTCTTCGAGGAATTGATAATTCTGGCGGACGATGGCGACGCGCAAATTCTGCTGCTTGATGGAGGCGGGCGTAACCCCGATGGCATGCAAAAGGAACCACGTCGCCTGATCGAAGCGCAAGACGTACATGCGCGAGTTCATGTGGCTGGCAAAGTCGTATTCCGAAGCCAGCACCGCCCCCTTAAAAGTGTGTACCCATTCAGCCATCTTGCCGCCTTTCGCTTCAGAGTGGGTGCCCCACGTTCGCCCATCCGCTGGGCTAACGTGGGCCCAGGTTAACGCCCCACAGAAGGGCGCGAACCTGGGGCACCCTTGCTTCTAGCCTTTGCCCGTCTGGTGCGTTCCTCTCGGATTAGCCGCCGCCCTCCTCAACAAGGGTGTCATCCCGAGCGGAGCGACCGCGCCCCATCCTGCCAAGCACGCTGTTTGTGCTTGGCGGGATGGGTGCCCGGTCGCGGAGTCGAAGGACCCCTATAGCCGCAGCATGCCGCCCCTCACGGGGCTGGTGACCGTCCCTGAAGGGACTCGCGCTCATTCCGAATGCTTTCCCAGCGCTGAAGCTAACCTATTTCGCGCCTCGGCGCTCTTACTCCGCCGCCGGATCGCCGGCCTTCGCCGCCATCTCCGACAATGTGGTACTCGCCCCCTGCAGCGCCACCCGCTGATGATAAAACCACAACCCGTGCAGCCCGCCCAGCTCTTCTCCCCCGCCCGCGCGTCCCGGCCCGCCATGCATGCACGAGGGCAGCACGATACCGTGTCCTGTGTGACTGTCCCCAATCGCAGGATCGATCAGCATAATGCGGCCATGCGTAGTGCCCAGCGCAACTGCGGCTTCGGTCAGAAACGCCGCGTCGCTGCTGAAGACGGACGCCGCCAGCGATCCGCCGCCACGCCGCGCGAGAGCAAACGCCTCCTGCTTATCGCGATAGGGAACGACCGTCGCCACCGGCCCGAACACTTCGACCTCATGAATCAGTTCGCTATCGCGGCCGTCGCGCGTTCGCAGCAGCATGGGCGGGACAAACGCCCCGCGCGCGAGGTCGGCATCCAGCGGAGTGAAATGCTCGGGCGCGTACGCGGTTTCAGCTTGTGTTTGCAGCTTGCGAATGCCATCCTCGACCACCTTGCGCTGCGCCAGGTTGACGACTGGGCCCATGTTGGTCGACGGGTTCGCCGGATCACCCACAACCATGGCGCGCAACGCGGCCGAGATCGCATCAACCACTGCGTCGGCCTGTTGCCTGGGCACCAGCACGCGCCGGATCGCCGTACACTTCTGGCCGGTCTTCAAGGTCATCTCGCGCACCACCTCGCGGACGAAGAAGTTGAATTCCGCCGAACCGGGCTGCGCATCCGGGCCGAGCAGCGCCGCGTTCAGGCTGTCGGCCTCGATGTTCACCCGAATGTTCTGACGCCCGATGTGGGCGTGGCGGCGTATCCCTTCGCCGGTATCGGCCGAGCCGGTGAAGGCGACGACGTCGCCCAGTCGCAGATGGTCGAGCAAATCGTTGGGCGAGCCGCACAGGATGGACAGCGCACCTTCCGGAAGAATCCCCGCCGAGATCACCGCGCTCACCATCTCCTGCGCCAACCACGCCGTGGAGGTCGCCGGCTTGGATACGACGGGTACACCCGCGAGCAGGCTGACAGCGGCTTTCTCCCACAATCCCCAGGCGGGAAAGTTGAATGCGTTAATGTGCACGGCGACGCCGTCCAGCGGCACACCGACATGCAGCCCCTGGAAGTTAGCGTCGCGCGCCAGTCGCATGGGCGCCCCATCGCGCAGCAGCTGCGCATCGCCCAGCTTCGCCCCGATTTTGGCGAAATACTTCAGCGTGCCGATCGAGCCGTCGATATCGATTGCCGCATCCGCCTTGGTGTTGCCGGAGTTCTTGCGCGCGATCTCAAACCACTCATCGCGACGGGCGGCGAGCGTGTCGGCGATTTTGCCCAACAGCGCCGCACGCTGCGTATAGCTGAGCTTGCGCAGTTCCGGGCCTCCCACATTGCGGGAGTACCCCAGCGCGGATTTCAGATCTAATCCTTTGGAACTGGCCCACGCGACCGTCTCCCCCGTTGTGGGATTCATCAGCGGAGCGCCCTGCCCCTCGCCCGACTGCCACTTGCCGCCCAAATAACTTTGCAGCACCTTGGCATCGGTCGCAATGCGATTCTCAAGTGTTGTTGCCATATTTATGCCGTCTCCGATTGTGGTGCGACGTGCTGTTCCACCCAGGGGACTACCCACTGGGCCGCCAGCTCCTCGGGCAGAGTGCCCGAGCTGGCATCGTGCATCAACATGTCGCCGGCGCGTTTCGCGCCTAGCTCCGTAAGAAGTTGGTCGAAGCGTTTGCCGCCCTGGCAGAACGTATCCTTATAGGTCGTGTCGCCCAACGCGATCACGCCGTACGTGACGCCGCTCAAATCGGGCCTCTCCGTTTCCAGGCTGCTGAACAGCCGTTGCGCGTTGTCAGGCACATCGCCGGCTCCATACGTCGAGGTGCAGATCAGGAAAACGCCTCCGCCGTCGAAAACGCTCGCGTCCAAGTCATCCATCACGCGGATTTCGGCCTGGTGCCCCGCGGTCTCCAGCGCCTGCTGGACCTCCCGCGCCACCATGTCGGCGGTGCCCGTCATCGTACCCACCAGGATTTTGATTTCTGCGCCCACTACGACACCCAATCAGCGTTTTCCCCACAGAACCAATTCACCACGAAGGCACTGAGGACACGGAGCTTCATTGAACTAAGAGATTCACTCCGTGATCTCCGTGCCTCCGTGGTGAACGGCTTTTCGGAAGTATAATTCATGCACGGCTGTGGGGCGGAAACGCGAAATCACGAACGTCGAGGAAGCCGAGCAGGTGGAGCTCGCGCCCGACTCCTCAGCGCCGGCGAGCGGCGGCGACTCCGACTACCTGCGGGCGGTGGGCGAGCGCGTCCGCGAGACCCGCGCCCGTCGCGGCATGACGCGCAAGCTGCTGGCGCGCGACTCCGGGGTTTCCGAGCGCTACCTCGCGCAACTGGAGACCGGACAGGGGAACATCTCGATTCTGCTGCTGCGGCAGATCGCGAAGGCGCTCGACACGCCGGTTGAAGCGCTGGTGCTCGAAGGCCCGGCGCCGTCCATCGACCTGGTGCACATCACCGAGTTTTTGCGCCGGCTGCCCGCGGCCGAGCTGGCGCACGCGCGCACCATGCTGGTGCAACATTTTGGCGATGTCGATCAGGAGGCGCGCCGCGGCCGCATCGCCCTGATCGGGTTGCGCGGCGCGGGCAAATCGACTATCGGCCGCATGCTGGGCCATCTTCTCGACGCGCCGTTTCTCGAGCTCGATCGGCTGATCGAGCAGGAAAGCGGGCTGCCGCTCAGCGCCATCTTCGATCTGTACGGCCAAAGCGGATTTCGCCGTCTCGAGCGCCGCTGTCTCGATCATGTCATCGAGCGCTATCCGCGATTCGTGCTCGCGACCGGCGGCAGCCTGGTCTCCGAGCCGGCGACCTTCGAACGCCTGCTGACGATGTGCTTCACCGTGTGGCTGCGCGCGACGCCCGAAGAGCACATGCAGCGCGTGATCGCGCAAGGCGACATGCGGCCCATGGCCGACAATCGCGAGTCGATGTCCGACCTGCGGCGAATCCTGGACGTTCGTGGGCCGCTATACGCCCAAGCCGATGTCGCGATCGAGACGAGCGGGGTGGACGCAGAAGAGAGTCTGAGAATTCTGCTCGATGAGTTGCGTAAATCGACCCCAAACCGAGTGGCCGGGGTGTGATGTTGTGACGAGTCCCAATTCACTTCGGGCATGTTCACTGAGAGGTTATTTTGCCGCGGGCTTGCATTTACCAATCGATAATATTGTCGTTGAGCCGGTGGGTAATTCTTGCGGAAATTTCTACATACCGAAAATGCACTATAATGCATCTATAGCTGTGGGGTTCTGAAGCGCACAAGCCGTCGCTCACCTGAGGAGAATCGCCTGCCATGCCTGAACTGAAAGAAGCCGAACTCGTCACCTTTGATGTGACGCCGGAGTACCGCCATTGGCGGCTCGCGATCGATGGCCGCATCGCCACCCTAGCGATGGACGTGAACGAAGACTGCGGCCTGAAGCCCGGCTACAAGCTGAAGCTCAACTCGTACGACCTCGGCGTCGACATCGAGCTGCACGACATTCTGCAGAGCATTCGCTTCGAGCATCCCGAGGTCGCGTGCGTCGTGCTGACCAGCGCGCGGGAGCGCATGTTCTGCGCCGGCGCAAACATCTACATGCTGGGCACCTCGACGCACGCCTGGAAAGTGAACTTCTGCAAGTTCACCAACGAGACGCGCAACGGAATGGAAGATTCCAGCCGCCACGATGGGCTGAAGTTTCTCGCTGCGCTCAACGGCACGACCGCCGGCGGCGGCTACGAGCTGGCGCTGGCCTGCGACGAGATTGTGCTGATCGACGACCGCTCCAGCGCGGTGAGCCTGCCCGAGGTTCCGCTGCTGGGCGTGCTGCCGGGGACCGGCGGGCTCACTCGCGTGGTTGACAAGCGCAAGGTGCGACGCGACCTGGCCGACATGTTCTGCACCAATCCCGATGGCGTGAAGGGCGAGCGCGCGAAGGAGTGGGGACTGGTCGACGAGATCGCCGCGCCGGCAAGGTTTCAGGAAGTCGTACGCGCGCGCGCCGAGAGCCTGGTTGCGATTCGCCGCGCGCTGCCGACGCCAAGGGCATCACACTGACGCCGGTCGAGCGCACCGTCGACGACAGCGGCTATCACTATAAATACGTGGATGTGACGTTCGATCGCGGCGCTCGGACGGCGACCTTGACGGTGCGCGCGCCCGAAGGCCGGCAGCCGAGAACGTTGGAGGAGATCCACGCCGCGGGCGACGGCTGGTGGCCGCTGCAGATGGCGCGCGAGTTGGACGACGCCATCCTGATGCTGCGCGTCAACGAGCTGGAGCTCGGGCTGTTGCTGCTGAAGACCGCCGGCGATCCGAGGCGGTGCTGCGATGCCGATGCCCTGATGCTGGAGCACCGCAACGACTGGCTGGTGCGCGAGACCATCGGGATGTTGCGCCGAACGTTCGCGCGACTGGATGTTTCCTCGCGCAGCATGTACGCCATCATCGAGCCGGGGTCGTGCTTCGCGGGAGTGTTGTTTGAGCTGGCGTTGGCGGCGGACCGCAGCTACATGCTGGCCCTGCCGGAAGAAGAAGGCGACGCGCCGAAGGTCGCGGTGGATGACTTCAATTTCGGCCTGCTGCCGGCGGTGAACGATCGCGGCCGCCTGCACACGCGCTTCAGCGGCGACTGCAAGTGCATGGCGGCGGCGATTGAATCGAAGGGCACGCTGCTCGGGCCGGAGAAAGCGGTGGCGCTCGGCCTGGTCACGGTCGCGCCCGACGATCTCGACTGGGAAGACGAGGTGCGCATCGCGATCGAAGAGCGCGCCAGCCTCTCGCCCGACGCGCTGACGGGAATGGAAGCGAGCCTGCGTTTCCCAGGTCCGGAGACCATGGAGACGAAAGTCTTCGGCCGGCTGTCGGCCTGGCAGAACTGGGTGTTCATTCGCCCGAATTCCACGGGCGAGCACGGCGCGCTGAAGCTGTTCGGGACGGGATCGAAGGCGAGGTTTAGTTGGGAGAGAGTGTAGGTAGAACTCAGCACGGAACTTTATCCTGCGTCATCGCATTGCGTAGCGCAGAAATGAGCGCCGTAGGCGCGGAAGAGTTTAGCCCAGCGGTCAGCGCTGGGTACGCGTGGGCAACAATCCTAGTCCCTTCAGGGACGGCAGAAGAGTCCCGAAGGGACGATACACGATAGGGTCCCCTCGGCTGCGCTCGGGGCAGGCTCTTCGACTCCGCGGCCGGACAACTATCCCGCTAACCGCAAAATACGCGGTTGTCAGGGTAGTTGCGCGGTCGCTGCGCTCTGGATGACGCCGTCAATAACAACGAAATTCATGAGGTCATAATGTCCATCAACTATCAGGACCGCATTCCTAACAACGTCGATCTCGGCTCCAACCGCACGCTGCAGCGCGCGCTGGAGCATTGGCAGCCGGAGTTTCTCAACTGGTGGCAGGAACTGGGCCCGAAAGATTTCCAGGTCGCCGACGTTTATCTGCGCACCGCGACTTCAGTGGACGCGAAGGGCTGGGCGACTTACGGCTTCGTGCGCATGCCGGAGTATCGCTGGGGCATCTTTCTCGCCGATCGCAATCCCGAGCGCAAGATCGGATTCGGCGACAGCTTACGGACAGGAAGTGTGGCAGCAGATTCCCGGCGAATATCGCGCGACGTTGCGTCGCCTCATCGTCACGCAGGGCGACACCGAGCCGGCATCGGTCGAGCAGCAGCGCATGCTCGGCCACACCGCGCCATCGCTGTACGACTTGCGCAATCTTTTCCAGGTGAACGTCGAGGAAGGGCGGCATCTGTGGGCGATGGTCTACCTGCTGCACGCCTACTTCGGCCGCGACGGCCGCGAAGAAGCCGAGGAGTTGCTGGAGCGCCACTCCGGCGATGCCGACAAGCCGCGCATTCTGGGCACCTTCAACGAGCCCATCCGCGACTGGCTCAGCTTCTTCATGTTCACCTACTTCACCGACCGCGACGGCAAGTTCCAGTTGAAGTCGCTGGCCGAGTCGAGCTTCGATCCGCTGGCGCGCACCTGCTCGTTCATGCTGACCGAAGAGGCGCACCACATGTTCGTCGGCGACACCGGCATCAACCGCGTCATCAAGCGCACGCTGGAGGTGATGAAGGAGCTGAACACCGACGATCCGGAGGCCATCCGCAAGGCCGGAGCGATCGATCTGCCGACGGTGCAGCGGTATCTGAACTTCTGGTTCAGCTCGTCGCTCGATCTGTTCGGTTCGGAGACGTCATCGAATGCGGCCTCTTATTTCGCCAACGGACTGAAAGGCCGTCCGGACGAAGGCGCAATACGAAGACCACGTCGCACTCGAGCAGGTGTACACACTCGGAAGTGCCCGACGGCAACGGCGGGACGAAAAGCGAGCAGATTCCGATGCGCAACGCGATGAACGAGGTCACGCGCGGCTCGTACGTGAAGCGACTGCGAGATGGGCGTGAAGCGCTGGAACCGGCTGATCGAGAAAGCCGGCCACATTCTCCGCTTGACGCTGCCGTCGACGCGCTTCCGCCGCAACATCGGCAACTGGGCAGGAGTGCCGACCGATCCGTCGGGCAAGCCGATCAGGCAGGAAGAGTTCAGCGCGCGCATCGCCGGCTGGCTGCCCAGCGAAGGCGACCGGGCTTACATCCTGAGCCTGATGCACGGCGTGTACGAGCCGGGCAAGATGGCGGCCTGGATTGCGCCGCCCGACCGCGGGATCAACAACAATCCGGTGGAATATGAGTATGTGCGGTTTCACTGAGCAGGGGTGGGGATCGGGGTCCAGGGGTTAGAGCAAAGCCGGGGCCCGCGAGTTCACCTCGGAAGCGCGCACGTTTTTCGTGTAAGGGTGTCATCCGGTCGCTGCCGCTCAGGATGACACCTCAAGAAACATGGTCCATGTCCAGGATGAAACCTCAATCTTTGTTGGGGATGGAACGTTAACCAAGCTCAAACACAAACGATGAAACACATCGCGATTGTTGGAAGCGGGCCAGCGGGTTGTTATCTTGCCGATCATCTGCTGCGGCGGGTGCCGGACGCCGCTATCGATATGGTTGAGCAACTGCCTGTGCCGTTTGGGCTCATTCGCTATGGCGTCGCTCCCGATCATCAGAGCACCAAGGCGGTGGCGCGGGTTTTCGATCGCGTACTGGCGCGCGACCGCGTCGGCTTTTTCGGCAACGTCAGCGTCGGCCGTGACGTTCGGCTCGAAGAGTTGATGTCGCTCTACGATGCTGTCGTGCTGGCGACTGGGGCGCAGCGCGACCGCAAGCTCGGGGTTCCTGGAGAAAATCTTGCCGGCGTCGATCGGCTCGGGCGCGTTCGTCGGCTGGTACAACGGGCATCCGCACCGGCAAGCGCCGCGGGTGAACGCTGTGCAATCGGCGGTGGTCATCGGAAATGGCAACGTCGCCATCGATGTTGTTCGCATTCTCGCGAAGAGCGGCGAGGAGCTTGCCGGCTCCGATCTGTCGCAAGCGGCCATGGACTGGCTGGCGTCGCAGCCGCTGGAGTCCATCCACATCGTGGGACGCCGTGGCCCGGCTGACGCCAGGTTTGCCGACCATGAACTCGCGGAGCTGGGCACGTTGCAGCGAGCACAGCCTGTCGTGCAGGAACTGACTCCCGGGTCTCGAAACCCGCGAGACCCGGGGCACCCGTCATCTCAAAGCCAGATCGACCGGGCTGAGAACATGAATTTGGGGTTGGAGACGCCTGTGGGCAAGACGCTACGCGGCTTCGCCGAGGCGCCGGAACGCGGCGCGCCGATCGCCATCGACTTTCTTTTCAATCTGACGCCTTCTGCGTTTGTGGGAGATGACCGTCTGCGCGCAGTCCAGTTCCGCACGCTATCCGGCGACATCCGGGAAATTCCCGCGCAACTGGCCGTCACCTGCATCGGATACGAGACCATCGCCTGTTGCACGGCGCAGCCGGAAGGCGGCATTTTCACCAACCACGACGGCAAGATTCAAGACAGACTCTATGTTGTGGGCTGGGCAAAGCGCGGACCATCGGGCACAATTCCCACCAACCGGGTCGAGGCGCAACAGGTTGCGCAGAAAATCGCGCAAGAAGCTGCCGACGGAAATCGTGCCGGCGGAGCTGGTCTACGCGCGCTGCTGCAACGCCACGGCGTATGCTGGGTGGATTATGCGGGATGGCGCCGCATCGACGCGGCAGAGCTGGCCGGGGCACGCGCCGGGCGCTGCCGGGAAAAATTCTGTGACACGGATGACATGCTGGAGGCCGCCCGTTCGGGCGAACTCAGGCCGGCGTGAGCCATATCTTCTACAATCGAACGAACCGGGGGCCGAGAAGCCAACAATTGCGTCTGGCCGAGGAATCCAACTTGGAGCACAATCGACAGCGCATCCTCGGAGCTTGCTGCCGGCTGGGCGGCCCGGAGTGATTGCATTTTGCAGATGAGTACCATCGCCATCTCCGAGCGCCGCAAGCTACGAACGCGTTACTCGCACCGGGCCGGCCTGCGCACCGTCGCCTTTCTGGAAGCGCTCAAAGGGGTGCTCGCGCTGCTGGTGGCGTATGCGCTGATCCACATGATTCACCGCGAGGTGGATTTCGGGGACGTCGCAGAGCGCATCCTGCATTTTCTGCACATCGGACTGCATCATCGTTTGGCGCAGCAGTTTCTGGATGCCGCCGGCAAGCTGTCCGACACTCGTGTGGCGACGGTCCTGGGCTTGGCTGTCGCCTACGCCACATTGCGCTTCATCGAGGGCTACGGGCTATGGAAGCAGCGCGCCTGGGCGGAGTGGCTGGCCATCATCTCCGGCTGTCTTTATATTCCGTTTGAGATCGAACACTTGATACGGCGTCCGAGCCAACTTCACTGGGTTGTGCTGCTCATTAATATTCTGGTTGTGCTCTACATCGCCTGGGTGCGCTGGGACGAGATCAAGGCGGCGCGCGCCTGATCGTCTAGCCGGCAGTTGACGCGAGCTGGGCGTCGTCGTCATCAAGCATCTGCAGGAGCGCGCGTCGCGCCGCTTCATCCTCTACACCAAAAGCCTGCGGTTCGATCTGCTCGAAATAACGCCACGCAGAGTGGGCCTGCCGCGGGTCGCCCTTAGCGTGCGCCGAAGTTGCGGCTTCGCACAGCAGTGCAAACGCCAGGGTCTGGCTGAGGCGATGAAGCAGCTTGCGCGCGAGGCGTTGCGCGGTTTGAGCGTCACGCAGGGTAGTGGCAATCGCCTCGCCGTCTGCCTGCATGCGCCGCTGTATTGCAGCTCGCAGGCGGTCGTAGGAAGCTGGGATCGCTTCTGCAATCCCGGTCAGCCGCGCCAGATACTGCTCGCAACCCTTCTGCTGTGGACTGAGCAACCGCAGTAGCTCGAGGGCCTGGATGTTGGCTGGGCCTTCCCAAATCGTCAGCACCTGAGCATCGCGCAGCAGGCGGGCGACGGGATAGTCGCTGGTGTAGCCGTTGCCGCCGATCAGCTCCAGGGCCGCGCGGCTGGCCGTGACGGCATATTCGGCGGTGAGATACTTCGCCAGCGCGGTGACAACTCGCAGCCAAGAGCGGCGAGCGGGGTCCTGCTGCGCCTCATCGAAGCTGATGGCCGCTTCGAAGGCCAGCAGCGCGCCCGCTTCGAATTCGACTCGCATGCGCAGCAGCTCGTCCTGCACCATCGGATACTCACAAAGCAGGTGACCGAACGCGCGACGCGACTGCGCCCAAGCGAGCGCCTCGCGCAAGGCGCGACGTTGCATTCCAGCGGAGCCCACGGCATTGTGCACGCGGCTGTACTCCAGCGCCTCCATCATCAGCTTGAAGCCGTGGGGCGGCGGCGCGATCTCGACCGCCTCGGCACCGAGCAAGTCGATCTCTCCCGTGGGCAGGCCTTTCGTTCCCAGCTTGTCTTTGAGTTGGCGAATCCGATAGTGATTGGGCTTGCCATCGTCAAGATGGCTGGGCACAAGATAAAGGCCGAGTCCGGCGGAGCCCGCGGGCGCGCCCTCGGGACGAGCGGTCGCGATCGCCAGCCCGCTATTGGCGTTGCTGGCGAACCACTTCAGTCCATGCAGTGCGAAACGGTCAGCATTGCGCACGGCCCGCGTGGTTGTCGCGCCGACGTCGCTGCCTCCGTGCTGCTCCGTGGCCCAGGTGCCGCCGGTCTTGGCCAGGCCGTCCATGCGGACCACGTCATGGAGGTATTGCCGGCGCACGTTTTCCGGAGCATGGGTCGCGAGTACATGCGCAACCGAGCCGGTCAGCGTGACCGGGCAGTCGAGACTGATGTCCGCCTGCGACAGGATGTATCCCATCGTGAAAGTAAGCAGGTGCGGGGCACCTTCGGCGTAGGGCAGGCCAATGATGCCGCGCCGATAGACCTCGCGGTGCTGCTCCTCGTACCAGGGATTGGTGACGATGCGATTGATGACCTCGCCGTTGCGATCGTAGGTCTCCAGCGCGGGCGGGGCGTAGCGGTCGGTGTAATTGGCCTGCGCATCCACCTCGGTCGAGACCCAGCGGTGGAAATCAGCGAGCCGATCCTTGTAGGCGGCGATCGTGGGCGCGCGCCGCGTCAGGTACGGCTCGAGGTAGGGATCGTAGGTCTGAGCGCAAGACATCTTCGCATTATTCGTAGTACGGGATAACTCCCAATAGATACAGGAAGAATATTGCTCCAACCGTCGCCGAAGTTGGAGGTCCATGGCAGCCATCGTGGTTTTTGTTTAGTGCGCGTGGCGAGCTTAAGAAAGACGAGCCCGGCAATAAGGGCACATAGGATCGCACCCACAATGAAGGCTTGAGTCGTAGCGTAAAACGTATGCGAAAAGGCGAAGCAAACGAAAACAAGCGCCAGCCCTGAAATCCAGATGTACCGTTCCCGCTGGTCGGAAATTTCCAAGCTCGCCTCCGGCTTCAGCCCTTCAGCTTCAAGTTGACCAGCCGCATCTCGGGAGCAGACTGGTTCCAGTCCGCCGAGATGTGCTCGAGCGTCATGCGCACGTTCTTGCTCTGCCCCGGGCCGATCGGCGAGCGGCTGAGATCCACCAGGTCGGGATATCCGGCCATTTGATTGGCTACGAGTACGTGCAACGGAAGCGTCTCCTTTTGCACCACCTGGTTCATCGTGTTCTTGAAGACGAGATCCATGTCGGCGCCTACCAATTCTTTGTCGCCGGTATTGGTGATGGTGGCGTCGAGGTAGGTGACGGTTCCACCCACGTAGTTTTCCGCCGCACTTACCCGGGGATTGGAAATCTGAAGCCTGGCCGCATAGGGATCGGCCGCGGCGCTGGTGCGTCCGCCGCTGCGCGTCAGGAGCACGATGATGCCGACCACCGCCAGGACCGCAACCAGTCCCACGACAAACGGCGTCCAGTTGCGCTCTTGCACCTGCGGCTTTGCGGGGCTGAACAGATCGGCCATAGCTGGAAAGATTTTACTCCCGCCGGGACTGGGCGCTGCGTCATCAGCAGGCGGTGGGTGCTCAATCCCCGGTTGGTCGTATCAGGAGAGTCACGAGCTGTTGTGACAACGGTCACACAGCTTTTGGCAGTGCGTGCGTCATTGTGATGTTGTCATCGCTTCGCGCCCGGAGCGCTCGATTTGGAGTCGCTGTATCGAGGCGATGTTGGGAGAAGGTCATGGCGAGCGCAATCGAAGCTTCCAAGTGGTATCACAGCAACAAGTACACCGCAGATGCGGCTTGTGAGCACTGTGGCGGCGTGGTCCGCCACGAATCCTGGTGCGCGAGCTGCAATTGCATTGTCGCTTATGCCTACGAGGCGGTGGAGAACGCCGCTAAGCTCAGCGTCGAGGACGGACTGATCCTGCACGCGCTCGGCGCAGCCTGGATCTAACCCGGGTGCGCTCCCTGCAATCGCAGCATGCGATGCATTGAAAGGGCACGGCTTCAGCCGTGCCGCCAGCCGCCCGATACAATTTCGCCTTCAGAGGCCGCTGAAAACTCTCCTTCTCAAAGGTGTCATCCTGAGCCAAGCGCCCGCCGTGGTTTTTCGACTCGCATCTTTTGCGAGTCGCGAGCGCGGAGTCGAAGAGCCTGCCCCGAGCAGAGCCGACCGCTATAGCAAAGGCGATGTAGGGGTCCTTCGACTCCGCGACCGGGCAACTATTCCGCCAAGCGCAACGGACGCGCTTGTCAGGATAGTTGCGCGGTCGCTGCGCTCAGGATGACACCCTCGCAATAATGAATGAGGAAAGTTTTTCAGCGGAACGCCTAAGGCGTGCCCTTTCAAAGCTGCTTTAGGACACTACGGAACCGGCAAGAAACGGCCGCGCTCTCTCTTGGCTACACTATGGATGAGCCCTTATTCGCGCGATCATCGGGAAAGAGGTCATCATCATGCCAAGTGCTAAGCGTGGCGTCATCGGCATTCTTACCGGAGGCGGCGATGTGCCCGGCCTCAATCCGGCCATCCGCGCCGTCACCATTCGCGCACTGCGCGAAGGCTACGAAGTCATCGGCCTGCGCCGCGGATGGGCCAGCCTGGTCGACATGGTCCGCGACCCGGAGCACGACAACAGCGACAACTATCCAGCGCCTCACCGAAGAGCTCGTCAATCGCGCCGGCCGCACCGGCGGCACTTTCCTGCACACCTCGCGCACCAATCCCAGCCGCGTCAACAAGGAAGACGTTCCGGAGCCAGCTGCGCGAAACCTACACCGCCGAGCGCAACGACCTCACCCCCGAAGTGCTGAAGAATCTGGCTTGGCTGAAGATCGACTACCTCATCCCTATCGGCGGCGACGACACATTGAGCTACGCCGTTCGCCTCTTCAAGGAAGGCGTCAAGGTTGTTGCCATCCCCAAGACCATGGACAACGACGTCCCCGGCACCGACTACTGCATCGGCTTCAGCACCTGCGTCACCCGCATCATCGAGATGTCGAATCGCCTGCGTACCTCGGCCGGCTCGCACGAGCGCCTCTTGGTGCTGGAGGTCTTCGGCCGCTACGCCGGCTTCACCGCCATGCTGCCCACCATGGCCGGCGCCGCCAATCGCTGCGTCATTCCCGAATACAAGTTCAGCATCGACCGGCTCGACCGAGCTGCTGATCGACGACCGCAAGCAAGAATCCCAGCAAGTACTCGGTCGCGCTGGTTTCCGAGGGCGCGATGTTCGAGGGCGGCGACATGATCTTCGAGCGCGAGGTCAAAGACGCCTTCGGCCACAAGAAGCTGGGCGGCATCGGCAACCTCGTCGCCGAACGCATGAAGGAGCTGTCGTCGCGATACAACAACGGCAAGCCGCTCGACGTGATGAACCAGAGCCTCGGATATCTGGTGCGCTGCGGCGATCCCGATGCCATCGATTCGATCGTGCCCATGGCGTACGGCAATCTCGCCCTCGACCTCCTGCTGACCAACGTTCACGGCCGCCTGGTCGTGCTGCGCAATGGCCGCTACGACAACATGCCCATCGAGGTGGTCGTGTCGCGACCAAGAAGGTCGTCAACGTCAAAGGACCAGTACAACACCGAGCGCCTGCGCCCGCGCTACAAGAGCTTCGAGATGAAGCCGCTGTTCATCATGACCAGCGACATGGGGTGAGGCGGTGGGCAGTGAAGCAGATGTTGGCCACATGAAACTGCGGTGGAAGCGCCGAGCTTCAGCCCGGCGAAACAAGGGGCCATTGACGCCGGCTTCTAGCCGCGGTCAGCCGGGGCTGAAGCCGGGTTCCTTTCGTCGTCCTCGCGGCACGGCTGAAGCCGTGCCCTTCCACCGAGCCACTAACCGTGTTAGTGTGTTGAGCGATTCCAGTAAAGGGGGCGCTCATGCCATCCGTTCGCAGGCTGTTCGCTTTGGCTCTTGTGGCGGGCCTTCTCATCTTCTTCCTTTCGAACTGTCGTAGCACGACTCCTCTTCCTACAGCCGCGGGCCCGTTCTACATCATGCTCACATATAACAGCGGCAACTGCCAGCAGAACGGCTCGACGGGCATGATCGACATTCCCTCCGACCAGAACGTCATCTATCAGGGCGCGAGCGCGCTCAACCAATTCTCCGTCCAGTTTTCAATCTGTCCATTCCCCTCCGGTAATTGTCCGGTGAACAGCCCGAATGGCAGCCCCATGAATGTAGGACAGCCCACTTCGAGTGCCAAAGGCAATAGTTATAACTACAGCGGCCTGATGATTAACAACCAGCAATGCACGATGGGCGGCCCGATGGGGGTGCGCGTCAGGCCGGGCCCGTAGATTCAGGAGCCTCCCACCAGTGACTGAAACTGCGGATGCCCGTGCAGGTTGCGGAAGTCGGGGGTGTCGCGGATGACCGTACGCGAATAGCCGGCCTGCACTGCCTTGGCCAGGTACGAGAGCGCCTCATTGGGCCCATTGAAATGGTTGTAGACCAGCGCGGCGCGAAACAAAACGTCGCCATTGGCGGGCGCAAGCTTCAAGGCTTTTTGCAGGTAGTCGAGGGCCGCGTCCTTTTCCCCCAGCATCGCCGAATAGTTCGCCAGGTACGCCAGGGTCGAGACATCGTTAGAGTTCACCTGCAGCTTGGAGCTTGCGATGGCGACCGCCTTGCGATATTTTCCCGGCGCCTCCCCGCGCCGCGAGGCGCTCCAGTACAGCGCATCGCCCAGGTTGCCCCAGTTCATCCAGTCACGATCGTCGATGGCCAGCGCCTTTTGCAACGCATCGATGGCGTCGTCAGTCTTGCCGGTCAGCATGAGCGCGTAGCCAAGATTGTTGTAGGCGTCGGGAGTCGGCCGCAGCGCGATAGAACGCTTCGCAGCCTCCATGGCGTCGGCATATCGGCCCTCCAGGACATAAGCCCCACCGAGGTTCACGTAACCCAAATAGTTCTCCGGCGCGAGCTCGGTGGCTTTCTGGAACGCGACTGCGGCGTCGTGGTAACGGCTCTGACCAAAATAAAAGACACCCAGCCAGCTATAGGGGGCCCAGTAATTGGGGCGCAAAGCCACCGCGCGCCTGTATGCCGACTCCGCGGCCGCGAAGTTGCCTTTATTGGTGTACGTGTCGGCCAGGCCGCGCAGCACGTCTTCGTTGCCTGGATCGGCGCGCGCCGCCTGTTCGAATTCCTCCACGGCCCGGTCGTACCTTCCGGTCGCGTTGTAGAGATTGCCCAGGCAGACGTGTCCCTCAACCAGCTCGGGATTGAGGGCTAACGCCTTGTTGCAGTTCTGCGATGCCTTGCCGATCCAGTCATTACCTCGCGAGAGCTGAAATCCCGCCCAATAGGCCTTGCCCAGCCCGGCATAGGCCAGCGCGTAGTTGGGATCGATCTGGATGGCTTTGCTGAATTCGGCGACGGCGCTGTCGATGTCTTCCGGCTTGCTGAACTCCAGCAGATAACCGCGGCCGCGGATGTACGCCTCGTAGGCGGCGGGCTGCGTGTCCTGGCGAACCGCCAGCTTGCGCCGTTGCTCCGGCCCGATGGGCGAGGGCAGCATGTCGAGGGCCTCGCTCACCACACGGTCCTGCAAGCCGAAACTGTCTTTGGCATCGACGGTGATAGTGCGCGCGGCGAGCTGCCGGTGCGTCCGCGGATCGACCAGCGAGCTGTTGATGCGGATGGTCGGGCCGTCCCGTTGCAGGCTGCTCTCCAGCACCAGGTCCGCACCAAAGTTCTGCATGGCATCCCGCGCGGTCTTCACCTTCTGGTCGCGCAGGTCGCGCGGCGAGATCACCTGGATGGAATTGCCCTCTGCCGCGTCGGCCAGCTTGGCCGCGAGCGTCTCGGTCAATCCCATGCCCAGAGCCGTGGTGCCTGCATCCTGTCCGACGGCCTCGATCGGCAGCACGGCGAGAATGTGCTGGCGACTGCCACCGCCCGGCCACCAGCGCTTCGCCAGATATCCGATGGCAATGCCCACCGCCAGCAATGCGATGACACCGGCGAGCAGTTTGCGCCTGCGCGCCTGGGATGCCGCCTTCACTCCCCTGGTCCGGTCCAAGGTCGCGGTCGCGATATCGTTGCCCGCTTGCAGGCGCAGCAGGTCGGATTTCATTTCTGCGGCCGATTGATAGCGCCGGCCGCGATCGCGGTCCAACGCGCGCAGGATGATTGCCTCCAAGGGGGCCGAAACCTCGGGGTTGATGAGCTGCGGCCGCACCGGATCGTAGTGCAGGATGGCGTCAATGAGCAGCGACGGCTGCTTGTCGGGAAAGGCGCGCTTCCCCGTCGCCATCTCGTAGAGCACCGCGCCCGCCGCCCAGATGTCCGCGCGCGCATCCACAGCTTCGCCGCGCAGCAGCTCGGGCGCCATGTAAGGCACCGTTCCGGTTACCGACAGGTTGCTGGAGAGGGCGGCGGTCTCGCCGCTTTCGTCGATGGTATCGACGAGCTTGGCCAGCCCGAAGTCGAGGATCTTGAGCCGGCCGTCGCAGTCCAGGCGAATGTTCGCCGGCTTCAGATCGCGATGGATCACGCTCTGACGATGTGCCGCCTCCAATCCGCTGAGAAGCTGGACTCCCAATTCCAGGACAGTTTTCTGCGGCAGCGGCTCCTTTCCGATCTTCTCGTCTAGGCCGGCGCCCGGGATGTACTCCGTCACCAGATAATCGACACCTTGCTCGGTGCCGAAGTCGAAGGCGATTGCGACGTTGGGATGAGTGAGACGGCCGACGGCCAACGCCTCGTTGCGAAAGCGCTCGCGGCCGGCTTCATCGCTGATCAGGCCGGCGTTGATAACCTTGAGGGCCACGTCGCGGCGCAGTTGCTCGTCGCGCGCGCGAAAAACCACGCCCATGCCGCCGGCGCCTATCTGTTCGATCAGCCGATAGTGGCCGAACACCTGGCCGACGCTGGGAGCGGCTTCAGACACAGCCCGGATATTAGGACGCTGGAGGGAAGCGGGTCAAACGTCAGAACAAACCGGGCCTGGCCCTCACTCGTACGGGTTTCGATGTGAGCAGATTTCTCGACGGCCAGGACAGCATGAAGCCGCCTGCTATCACGCCAAGCTTCCGTGCCCTTCGTAATCTCTAGATCCGTGAACATGCAGAGCACTTCGCAGATGGTGATATCGCAGTAGTGAACTTGCAGAGCGGCGGCCCTGATCCGCTCGCTGCCAGTAGTAGCCGAGCACCTGGCCGACCATGGATTTGGGCCACCCGCCTCGGGAAGCGCTGACTCAGCCTGCGGTATAGAAAATATTCTTCAAAATACTCTTGCCAATTTCTATAAAGTCATGGCATTGTAGTTGAGCGTAGGAGAACGCCCGTCATGATCACCAAAACGCGAGTCGCGAAGCGTGGACAGTCGGTGCCGATTGAAGGCACCCGTTGTCGCCGGGCGTGGTCTTTCTATCTCAGCTAACCTCCGGCGAAAAGTCCTACGCACTAACACGACAACTTAAGCTTCACTGGGTGGCGAAGAGCACAGTTACTTCGACCGGTAATCGCACGTACTGTTCTCGTCTGTTCCCCCAGTAACGCGATCAGTGGCGAAGTGTGCGGATACTTCGTGGCAGGCCCGCAAGGGTAAGGTTCAAATCCTCAAGCCCGCATGTGATTGTTCCCCTGGTCGCGGTCTAGAGTTGTCTTGTTTTTCAACAACTTTGGTCGGTGGTGAAGACATCGGATACTTCGCCTCATAAGCCGGTGGTCGCAGGTTCGAGTCCTGCCGCGAGCGCAACTCGCGTAGCTCAGTGGCAGAGCACCGTACAGTGCCGTGTCGCCTGTTCCCCGACCTTTAATCGGCCGGATGAAACCGGTAGAAAGACTATTTAAGACAATGTCGTACCGAACCTCCACGCATGAACTGGCGATCACGCGGGCGCACGCAGGAACCATGGCAGCCCACGTACGCTTAGGCCAGTTTATGTTTGACGTGAAAGCGGGTGAACTGCGCGATGGACGATGTAAGACCGTCTTGCAGAGCCAGCCACACCAGGTTCTTCTCATGCTGCTCGAGCATCCTGGCGAGGTTGTGTCGCGCCGTGAAATTCAACAGAGGCTGTGGCCCGAAGGGGTGGTCGTCAACTTTGAGGTGGGCATCTCGCAAGCTGTTCGGAAGCTTAGGTGTGCGTTGCATGACTCTGCTTCCCAGCCGCGGTATGTCGAAACCGTCGGTCGTCGTGGTTATCGCCTCAAGGTTCCGGTAGCACCGGATGGATTTACCGGCGCAGAGGCTAACTATAGCGAATCTACTCTGAACTACGCTTCGGCACGCTATGGTAATGAATTCCGAGTCGTGGGAGTGGACGAACGCAAGGCGCTGGCTGAAGTTTTGCGGCAATTGCTGGAGATGCTGGCCTATGTGGGCAGGTCGTTGCAGCGAGTACCCGTAACCGACGTCGGTTCGTTTCTTAACTCGCCCGCGAGGACAACAAAAGTAGTGAGAGACGCTTAATTCCTTCCCAGTTCGACATATGGGGCTGTAGTTCGACAACAAGCTGGGTCGGTGGTGAAGATAACGGATACTTCGCCTGACAAGCCGGGGGCGCAGGTTCGACTCCTGCCGCGGGTTTAAAACCACTCGTGTCGATTAACGGTAGATCACCGGATGTTCCGCTGTCGCCAGTTCCCCGACCTATACAAATCTCCGGCGGACGCCGGTTAGAAAGACTTTGCCATGGGCAAGATCAATATAAAGGCGGAAACGCCAATGCCGGGCTCGCGTTGCGACAGCTGCCGGCATGCGCACATTATCGTCGGCTTCCGTGAATCGGAGACGATGATCTTCTGCAATTATGCCTACGACCAGTTGCTTGCCGTGCCATTTAAGGTGCGGGACTGCTCGAACTATGCCGACAAGAACAGGCCAACCTGGAAACAAATGGAAGACCTGGCCTTGCCGATCAGGGAAACTACTACGGGCAAGACTACGGGATTCAGGATACCAATCCTATTGCCCGAAGAAGCTTTGGTTGAAGACGAATGAAGGGTAGAGCAGGCGTTAGGCCTGCGTCTGGCCGGGAAAAACATTTCGGGGGTCGCTGGGGACCCGGGCCTGAAGGCCCGCTCTACCTGCATACACCCGGCGTGTAGAAGTTTCTTTTCCTCCCACTCATTTCAAATGACGGGATGAGTGGGGCCACCCGCACTCGAAAGGAGGCCGAACATGGCCCGACTCAACATCCTGAAGCTGGGACATCTCGCGTCCGCGTTGCGCACGCACGAGGGCGCGCCCGCGCGGCGCATCAGCCCTGAGCTACAGCTTCGCCGTTCCGTGCTGGCGTGTCTGCTCTGGGAGGACCAGTTCTACGAGGACGGCGTGGCGATCGCTGGCCGCCTTGCGGAGCTTGTCCCCAAGGTCGAGGCGGAGCGCGTAGCGGCGCTGGCCGTCGAGGCGCGCGAGGCGATGAAGCTTCGTCACGCTCCGTTGCTGCTGGTGCGCGAGATGGCGCGGCACAAGACGCATCGCGGCCTGGTGGCGGAGACGCTCGCTCGCGTGATCCAGCGCGCCGACGAGCTCGCCGAGTTCGTGGCCATCTACTGGCAGAACGGCCGCGCGCCGCTGTCGGCGCAGGTGAAGAAGGGCCTCGCGGCTGCCTTCACCCGTTTCGACGAGTACGCGCTGGCGAAGTACGACCGCGCCGGGACCGTGAAACTGCGCGACGTGCTCTTCCTGTGCCACGCCAAGCCTCGCGATGAGGCACAGGCCGCGCAATGGAAGCGCCTGATTGCCGGCGAGCTGACGCGGCCCGATACCTGGGAGGTGGCACTCTCGTCCGGCGCCGACAAGCGCGAGGCGTGGGAGCGCTTGCTGGTTGAGCGCAAGCTGGGCGCGCTGGCGCTGTTGCGCAACCTGCGCAACATGAAGGATGCCGGAGTGCGCGAGGAGCTCGTGCTCGAGGCCGTGCGCGGCATGAAGACCGACCGCGTGCTGCCTTTCCGCTTCATCGCCGCTGCGCGCTACGCACCGCAGTGGGAGGAGGCGCTGGAGCAGGCGATGTTCGGCTGCGTTGCCGGGCATTCCCGCCCTGCCCAAGAGAAGGCCGGGATGGGGCACCCGAAGCTCGGGGGCAAGACCATCCTGCTCATCGACGTATCGGGCAGCATGGTGGCGCCGCTTTCGCACCGCTCGGAGATGCTGCGCACCGACGCGGCGTATGGGCTGGCGGTGCTCCTGCGCGAGATCTGCGAGCAGGTGAGCGTCTACAGCTTCTCCAATGAACTGAAGCGCATCGCACCGCGCCGCGGATTCGCGCTGCGCGATGCCATCGAGGCGAGCCAGGGACACCAGGGCACGTACCTTGGCAAGGCGCTTGGCGAGATCGACGAGAGCTATGATCGCCTGATCGTCATCAGCGATGAGCAGGCGCATGATTCCGTTCCGTCGCCCAAGGCGCAGGGCTACATGATCAATGTGGCCAGCTACAAGAACGGCGTGGGTTACGGCAAGTGGACGCACATCGATGGCTGGAGCGAGAGCCTCATCGAGTACATCCGCGAGCTGGAGCGCGTGCGTGTCAACTAGAACCGGGCCGGAGTAATCCGGCCCGGGTACTTTGGTGCGAGAGCCAATTCGTTACCATCGTTCTCTGCGCGCAGCAACTTGCATTGCACAATCTCATTACCGCAATTTCAATCTTCCGCAGCCCTTTCTCTTGTTACTTGCAGTGTCTGGCCGGACACTTCAACAAACACGCGCGCAACATACGCCAGCAATGGCGAGGGGTGGCGCAAAATGGTTCATCTCTTGTTGGAACTGCATCGAGAAGATTCCGGGCAGGACCTCATCGAGTACGCACTGATCGCTGCGATCGTATCGCTGAGTGCGTTGACCGGCATGGGCCGACTGGCTTCCTCGATCAACCGCGAATATCGGCGCCTGGCGGAGGGATTGCCCCAATAGGGCAGCGGCGTAATCCCCGGCAATTCTGCTGCTGCTGGCGTGTTAGTTCAGCCCCAGCCCGTCGACCGGCACAACCCGGCGTGATGACGGTCACGTGGTCGCGTGACGCGGCACATGGCCCCCGGGCATTCCCCTCCTGTATCTATCGCAAGAGATGAGAACGGGCGTTCGTTATACCGCGCCGTCGCCTGAAAAGCTCGGCCGGGCAACAGCGGCGCCGCTTGCGCACGTTCTCTGGAGCAGAAGGATGGAACCTTGAAGGATGCCGGACACCTCTTTCGCCTGGCCGCCGTTTTCCTGCTCGGACTGGCTGCCTTCCTGGTAATCAGGAGTTTGCTGGTGCCGCGCAGCTTCGGGCGCTTCGGGCACTATCGCGCGAACGCCATCGGCGAAATCGCGGCGCTGCCCATCAGCTACGCCGGGCACCAGGTTTGCGAAGGCTGCCACACCGATGAAGCCGGCATGAAGAGCAAGGGTGTGCACCAGGGCGTGGCGTGCGAAAGCTGTCATGGCCCGCAGGCCAAGCACGCCGAAGATCCCACGACCGTGCAACCCGCCAAGCTGGACACCACGTCGCTGTGCCCGCGTTGTCACCAAGCCAACATTGCCAAGCCGAAAGCGTTTCCGCAGGTCGACGCGCCCGATCACTCCGGCGGCGCGGCCTGCAACACCTGTCACCAGCCGCACAGTCCGGCGATCGCCGCGGGAGGCGCGCCATGAACATCACGCGACGCAGACTGCTAGTGCTCCTGCCGGCTGCCGCTGTCGCCTGGAAGTATGTGCTCGCGGGCACGCCGGAGGCTGCGCCCAACTACGCCATGGCGGAGCACTGGTGGGCGATGCTGATGGACCTGCCCAACTGCATCGGCTGCGGCAGTTGCGTGCGGGCCTGCCAGAACGAGAACCACGTCCCTGACGGCTACTTCCGCACCTGGGTGGAGCGCTACCACGTCGACGACTATGAGATGGAGTATCCGCAGGTGGACTCACCCGATGGCGGCAAGAACGGATTTCCCGCGAGCACCGCCAGCGGGGGCAAGAATTTCTTCGTGCCCAAACTGTGCAACCATTGCGCCGACTCGCCGTGTACGCAAGTGTGTCCGGTAGGGGCGACGTTCGTCAGTCCCGATGGCGTAGTGCTCGTCGACCAGACGTATTGCCTGGGCTGCCGCTACTGCGTGCAGGCGTGCCCGTACGGGTGCCGCTTCATCAATCCGCAGACCGAGACCGCGAACAAGTGCACGCTGTGCTACCACCGCATCACCAAGGGGCTGACCACCGCGTGCTGCGAGGCGTGCCCAACGGCGACGCGACGGCTGGCCAACCTGAAAGACCCGAACGATCCAATCCACGAATTCCTGAAGACCCACAGCGTGCAGGTACTGAAGCCGCACCTGGCGACGGGCTCGAAGTGTTTCTACGCCGGCCTCGACGGCTCGGTGCGATAAGGAGACGGCTTTGCACATTCCCGTTCAAGGTTTCATGTACCCGAACGAAGTTGAGCTGCAATGGAGCGTGCTGATCGTCCTTTATCCATACATCACCGGGCTGGTGGCCGGCGCTTTTATTCTCGCCTCGCTGGAGCGCGTGTTTCGGGTGGAGGCAGTGAAGCCGACGTATCGGCTGGCGCTGCTGACGGCGCTCGCGTTTCTGCTGGTCGCGCCCATGCCGTTGCAGTTGCACCTGGGGCATCCCGAGCGCTCGTTTGAGATGTACCTGACGCCGCATCGCTCCTCGGCCATGGCGATGTTCGGCTTCGTGTACCTCTGGTACTTGCTTGCCGTGCTGGTGCTGGAAATCTGGCTGGACTACCGGCGCGACATCGTCCTGCTGTCGCAGTCGACCACCGGCTGGAAGCGTCTGTTCTACCGCGTGCTGACGCTGGGCTCCGATAACATCAGCCCGCGGGCGCTGGAAATCGACGACCGCGCCGGCTGGATCATCACGGTCATCGGCATTCCTTCCGCATTTCTGCTGCACGGCTATGTCGGCTTCATCTTCGGATCGGTGAAGGCGAACCCGTGGTGGTCGTCGCCGCTGATGCCCGTGGTGTTTCTGTTCTCGGCGATGGTGTCGGGCATCGCGGTGGTCATGCTGATGTACATGCTAATGACCTGGCGGCGCCGCGAGCCCATCGACATGCAATGCGTGGACACCGTCGCCAAGTACCTGTTCTACATTTTCATCATTGACTTCGCGCTGGAGATGCTGGACCTGATCCACCGCATCTATGAGGCCGACGAGTCGTTCCGCAGTCTCGACTTCATGGTGCACACCAAACTGTATTTCTCGCACATCGTGCTGCAGATTTTGCTGGGTACAGTGTTGCCGATTGCATTGCTGGGTTTGACGCAGGTCGTGAAATTGTCGGCGATGACGCGCAAGAGAATCTACGTCGTTTCGGGCTGCCTTACGCTGATCGGAATTCTGGCCATGCGCTGGAACGTGGTCATCGGCGGACAACTCTTCTCCAAGAGCTTCCTGGGTTACACGACCTACAAGATGGGCTTCGTGGCGCGCGAGGGCCTGCTGACCGCGATCGCGCTGACCATCCTGCCGTTCGGGATTTTGTGGGCGCTGGTGAAGCTGCTGCCGCCGTGGCCGGAGAAGACGCCGCAGGCGCTGGCCGAAGCGGGTGGAGCGAGCTGAGTCAGGCCTCGCGGGCGGACCGGGTAAGACTCGTCACTTCGCTCAAGCGAAACGTAAGCGGACCTTCGAGTGAATCACAACCTTGGATTCACCCCGAAAAGCCACCGTTCAACCGCATCCGGCTACGAAACGCCGCTCACGGAACCACCGCCACCAGGTTGGGTACGGTCGGATTGCCGTTCGCGTCGTTCACTCCGACCTCAATCCTTCCAGCGTCGCTCATGGAAGCGGTGTCGATTTCATGCACGGTGACATCGCTCATGCCCAGATATATGCGGCTGCCGTCGACGGTGATGCCGCCACCAGCCGCGATCGCGCCTCCGATAAATGGCACGCTGGTAGGAGCGAGAGTTGCCAGATCGAAGCTCAGCAGTTGGGGAAGATCGGTCACGATGTAGGCGTGGGTCGCGTCGGTGCTCACCAGCATTTGCCGGGCGGTGAAGCTTCCCGCGCCCAGATCGTACGAGGTGATGGTGCTCGGCGTAGTAATGGGACAGCCCGCGTTCAGCATCGCCGGCGTTGTAAATACGTCGATGGCGGGGGAATCGGCCGCTACTGCCCCTGTCGCATTGGGCAGCGCTTTGATCAACGTAGGACTGGTGGCTGTAAACATCTGAGGAGTTGGGGTCACGTTGCAAGTCGAGTAAACGAAAATCTGCCTGCCGCTGGCGCTGGTGATGTAGATCAGGCTGCCTGTCCCGGAGATGTCCAGCGCAGTGCCGTCGCTGGCCAACATCGTTGTCCCCACTGGTGCGGTTTGCGGGCCGTACTCTAACAGGTTGGTGGTCGCCAGCAGCGACGCGTTGAACTTGCTGTCGGGCGTAAACGCCGACGCAACCGAACTCCCCGACGCGGTGCCGGTGACCGCGGCGGTGGTGGTGTTGAAGTAAACCAGGTTGCCCGCGCCATTCGAGATCAGCAGATAAAGGCTGTCGGGCGAGATCGCCACCACCGTGCCGGCCCCCGCAGCAATTGGGGTCACCGCACCGGTGGCGACGCTGACTCCCATCAACGCCGACGATGAGCCCAGATAAACCGAGCCTCCGTCAGGACTGGCGAGGATGGAGTTCGGGATATAGGGCAGGGTAATCGGCGTTCCTGTCGTGTTGGTGGAAGTGTTGATGGGTACCAGCGTTGTGGAGTTGGTGCTGGCGGCGTAAACCGTGGTCGCACTGGGCGTGGTGACGTTAACCGTGACCACATTCTGACTGTACTGGGCATCGACATTGCGATTGCAATCGGGATAGCTGCAGGTGGCCGTGATATACGCGGTGCCGCCGTGGGCGGCCGTGACCGTACCTGGGTTATTGCCGCTAATGCCGGTGACAGCGGCCGCGACCTCAGTGGCCGACGAGCCCCAGGTGATGGGCGGAGTGATGTACTGATTGTTAGTGTCGTACACGTCGGCGGTGAGCGCCTGAGTCCCGCTCGGCGCAAGGGTGAACGTGGTGTTGGAGCTGCTGGCATCGTGCACCACGATGCTTTGCACCGGACAGGTGAGATACGGCGCACCCACGCTATTCACGCCGGAGACGCTGGCAAATACCGTAGTGGCTCCGGGGACCTCCGCCGTGAAAACGCCGCTCGTAATCTGGGTGCTGACCACTGCGGTTCCGCTGCACGTGGCTGTGCCGTTGCTGAGCGTGGCCGTGGTGGGCGCCCCAGTGGCGCCGTGTCCCGGCGCCGTAATCGTCAGTTGTGTGCCCCCGGCAATGGCGTTGGTGCCCGTCAAGGCTACCGTTCCCGCCGCGCCAACGACCCCGTTAAAGCTGGACAAGTCGCAGGTCTGGCCTTTTGAGCCGGTGATGGTCCCGCCCGAGACGTACGTAGGCGTATTGGTGGTAGACGAGAAGGTGGGATTGATGCCGGACGAGGTGGAGGCGACGTTGGCATCGTTGGAGCCGAAGGTGAATGGGCCCACGGTGGAGGTGATATCGCAGGGCGCCGAGGGCGAGCAACCAGGCGCAGTCGTGCTGAAGGCCAGGCCGGAGATGGTAATAGCTTGCCCCGCGGTCGTACAGCCGGGGCCCACTACCGCCTGCACCTGATCAAGGTGAAGGTGTACGTACACCGTAGCAGTGGCGGAAAGATTGAACGCCGTCGCGGTGGCGGTGATCGTTACCTGACCCACTCCGCCTTGCCCGATGGTAGGGGTGCAGTTGATGAAGCTGCTGTCCCAAGCCCCGGCGCATATCAGGCCGCCGGTGGATACGGTGGCGATGCTGTTGTTGCTGCTGGTGAAGCTCATGTCCGCTGCGACGACGTTGCCTGAGGCGTCCTCCGTCACTGCCGAGAGGCCTTGCACCGCGCCTTCGTTCAGCGACAGAGTCGTCGGAAAGAGCACGACCTGCGTAGGCTTATTGGATGAGTTGTTGCCGCCGCCGCACGCACCAAGCAATAACAAGGAGAGAGCGGCCGATATGGCAGCCGCGCCACGAAGCGCCCAAAACCGCATGTAACCTCCCCGCCGGGACGACTGCCGGCGGACGTACCGATCAGTTTATTGCATCGGAATCCCTCAGTGTAGAAGCTGGTTTAGCTATTCCGCAAGCCAACCCAGTCGCCGGTGCGAGCCAAAGCCCCGGCCCTGCGCTAGTCGGCCCACTACGAACGGCTCCCTTGTGGACTGGTTTGCGCCGGGTTGGGGTTCATGGGAAACGCGCGTCACTCGGAGGTGGGCGTTCGAGCAGACAGCGTCGCGCAGCCAGATGGAGGAGCCGACATCGCCGCTCGTGGTGAACCCGGAGTATTAGCGCGTTCAGGTCTTGGTCAGCAGGAAAAGAAACGTAACGGGCGAACGCAGCGGAGGATTTCTGTAGCGCCCACATTGACCTCACAGGTACAGAACGTTATCATCGAAATGCGGGGTGGAGCAGTCTGGTAGCTCGTTGGGCTCATAACCCAAAGGTCGGTGGTTCAAATCCACCCCCCGCAACCAAAACGCTCTAGAAAATAGGATACTTACGACGGGGCTGAAATGTCAGCCCCGTTTTTCTGTGCGGAAACTGTGCGGGAATCAAGTGGCGGCAAGACAGCAACAGCACGTTGATCTATCGCCGGACCAACTAACGACGACTGAGGACCACCTTTCTTTCCGAGGCAGTTCGCCCAAGTGCTCGATCATCCGAACGGTCTGCCGAAATAAGTGAGTAACCAAAGCGCGATCAGATAAACGCTGAGCAAAGATTGAAACCCCGAGACTGTACGTGCCCAGCCCACCGCCCTCAGGTCGTATTCCCGCTTGGTGAGTAGCCGAAGCCAACGGCCGAAGTTAATATCGCGGAAGCCGATGTTGAAGGCTGACATCAGGCTGAAGAACATGGCCGCACGCAGCACACGCCACCCCCTTTGCAGCCAAAGAAAAGGAATCTGCCACCACTTTGGATCGCGAATGGCACGCGGTCGAATCTGTATCGCCTGAGTGTTCGACTTCCCACGCCACAACCGTGTTCCGACAAAATAAATGCCGGACCCACCCGGGCAATGCATGAAGATGGCGTACACGAAGGAGAACACTACCCACAGGATTCCAACAATACCTAGAGGACGCCAAGGACTGAGTCCGTACTCGCAGGTCACATCAAACGCAAGCCACTTGAACAAGCCTTCTGGGACTGACTTGGACAAGGTTTTTAGGTGTGACCACAGCGGTGTGGTGGCGTCCTTGAAGTGTGGTGTATCACCATTGACCAAAGCCCACAGATAACGGGGGTCGGCATTGTGACGATTGAGCGCGTATGTTATTGCGCGCTCTTGTTCGCGATACCCAGCATCCTGAAACTGTTTGCGGAGCCGGGTGAGAGGACCGGGGTTATTCGAGTAAGTGACCAGCTCCAAGTCGTAGGCCAGAGCTGTTGATTCCAATATCGGAAGGCCTTCTGGTTCGAACTCTGCTCCGGCGAGGTGCGCCTCGCCAATAAACGCACCAACTAGGTTGGTAAAGTTCAGCTCCGCATTCGTTAGGTCCACACGCGCCATATCTGCACCGCGCAGATTCGCGCCTGTCAGAACCGCGCCGCTCAGGTCCGCATTCCCCATGCGCGCGTCGGCCAACGTGCTTTGGCTCAGATCTGCGTCCGTGAGATCCGCGGCGCGCAGATCCGCTTTAGTCAATTGTGCGCCGGTCAGGTCTGCGCCCGTCAGGTTCGCGGCAGCGAGATGGCTCTCGCTTAAGTCTGCGTCCCTCAGTTTGATCGCGTTCAGTTCTGCACTGTTAAGCTTCACCGCGCGCAACTTACCTTGGCTCAGATCGGCGTCCGTGAGATCCGCGCCGGTCAGGACTGCGTGCGTAAGGTCCGCACCGGTCAGGTCTGCTTGCGTGAGGTCTGCACGGCACCCAGATTTCCCATCGGATTCCAGCCAAATTGTGCGCTGCTTAAGAATGACCTCCAGTTCTGCACGTGACCTTATCTGGCCGGTCCTGTCTTTCCATGTCCATGGCTTTTGTCGTTGCACCGAGGCAAAGGCGCAAACGCCAAGGATGATTGCCACTAGCACTGAGTTGGCTGTGCCGCGCATATTTAGTCGACAGACTATGAGTTTGTCTATCAGCCGGGCGATTATAGCTCGCCGTGTTCCGACCAGCGCCTAGCTGGCAGTGCTCACGCGGGCCTGCCGCTCACAGCTGTCCGGCTGTCTTTGCCACCGCTCTGGCCATAATCGTGGGCTGCCGCTGCTCGCGGTGCTTCAAATAGTCCTGCGTCCGCTGCATCGCTTCCTGTAGGTCAGTGTGACTCGTGATGTTGTAGCGGTCGAAGATGCTGCGCGTCTTGTGGCCGCTGATCTGCATGGCGACATTCTGCGAGACGCCAGCGCACCATGTTTCGCACGGCCGTCCTTCTGAGGTCATGAAAGACTCGCCCCTCGTAACGCACGTCATCGGTCTTGCACTTCTCGCACCTGCGAACGGCCAACGGCTCTTCGCAGCGCCGACAGATGAACTTGCCGACGCCAACGTTGACACAAGCCGTCGCCCACGCTTTTCGGTAGTCCCCAATGGGCTGCCCCTCGCAATGGAAAACTAAGTCGGCCAGCATCGCGCTGCCCGCCGGTGTGGTTACCCCTCGCGCGGCCCGGCGACGTTCCATCAATTCGGCCAGTTCACCGATGATGGGAACCTGCCGGGCTGTGCTGTTCTTCGACTCTTCCGCGCGTAAGTGGATGGTGTCGTCCTCGACATCTTCCCAGCGCACCGAGCCGCATTCGCCAGCTCGCCATCCGGTCAGATAGGCGAACAGGACGTAGTCGCACAGGTATTCCGGGAGATGGGCAAGCATCTGGCGAAATTCCGTTTCACCGAAGAACCCGCGCCTCTCGTTGCCGACTTCGCTGAGATGACGTATATGGGGCGCGTTCAACAGCTCGCCGTTTTGTACGCCCAGCGCAAAGGCTTGCGAGAGTAACTGTAAACGGCGGTTGAGCGTCGCATCCGCCGCCTGAGCCTCTCGCTCCGCAATGATGTACCGATCAACCGCCGCACTCGTGACCTCAACGGCGGGCCACTCTCCGAACGCTGCACGGATCGCCTTCAGGTGCGACCGGAACGGCCCGCTGGCCTTGTTGCGCAGCACATAGTCGGCCTCCAAGTCGTCGAGTAATTTCGAGACTCGCATCCTACGTTGAGACGGTGGGATGAACTGCCGGGCACCAATCACGTCCGCGCCCAGCTCCATCAGCCTGTGTTCGAGAAAATCTTGCGCCTCCTCCGGGTCCGACGTGAGGGTGGACTCGCGGTGCTGTTTGTTTCTCAGCCAGTATTCGCACCACAACATCGTGGTGCCGGGCCGAGAATAGATGCGGCCTTTGCTTCGCCTCATGGGCGGCCTCCCTTCTGCTTGCCGACGATCTGATCAAGCTTTTATGGTGGGATGGAGAAGGTCTTTGCCTATTCGCCAAGCGATTGGAACGTGGTCGCTTCGTATGGCCGCAAGCCACGGAAGGCAGCGTGGCGCTGACGCGAGCGCAGCTATCGATGCTGCTCGAAGGTATCGACTGGAGGCATCCGGTGCGCACGGCGGAGCCGCAGTTGGCGATCTAAGTTCCCCTGCTTTTATTTACCCAGGTTTTTATGCATTCGATTCTATGCACGATGACGCAGTGATGGCATACTGCGCCCGTGGCTGTCTCGGCTGCAACCCTCCCCAACTTGGATCTCCTCGATGCCGCTGGCCTGAAAGCGCTGATTCTTTCCCAACACGAGCAGTTGGTCTCCCATCGTAGTGAGATCGAGCACCTGAAGCTACTCATTGCCAAGCTGCGGCGCATGCAGTTTGGGCGCAAGTCGGAGAAGCTGGAGCGGCAGATCGAACAGCTGGAACTCAAGCTGGAAGAGCTGGAGACGGCCAAGGTTGCACCGGCCAGCGAGCCCGCCGCTGAGTTCTCTGCTCCAGCTTCCAGTGTGGTCAAACCAGCACGTCAGCCTCTGCCGGAACATCTGCCTCGCGAGGTGAAGACCTACGCGCCGCCAGAACAGGTTTGCGCGTGTGGCGGGCGGTTGCGCCCGCTGGGCCAAGACGTCTCGGAAGTACTGGAGTACGTACCCGCCCGCTTCAAGGTGATGCGCTATGTGCGGCCCAAGCTGAGCTGCGCCAGTTGCGAGCGCATCGTGCAGGCCCCCGCACCGAGCCGACCGATCGAGCGCGGTGTGGCTGGGCCTGGTCTGCTGGCCCATGTGTTGGTCGCGAAGTACTGTGATCATCAGCCGCTCTATCGCCAGGCCGAGATGTATGCCCGCGAAAGTGTGGAGCTGGAGCGTTCGACGCTGGCGGATTGGGTGGGCGGCTGTAGTCGCTTGTTGGAGCCGCTGGTGGAAGTCCTGCACCGCCACGTCATGAGTGCGAGCAAGCTGCACGCCGATGACACGCCGGTGCTGGCACCTGGCAACGGCAAGACCAAGCTCGGTCGTTTGTGGACCTATGTACGCGATGATCGTCCGGCAGGCGATAGCACCCCGCCAGCGGTGTGGTTTGCCTACTCGCCGGATCGGCGTGGCGAACATCCGCGCCAGCACCTGCGCCGGTTCAGCGGCACCTTGCAGGCGGATGCCTATGCTGGGTTTCATCATCTTTACGAGGGCGGACAGATTCAGGAAGCGGCCTGCTGGGCCCACGTACGGCGCAAGTTCTACGATCTGCAGGTGGCGCATGCTTCACCCCTGGCCGCCGAGGCGCTGAAACGCATCGCGGAGTTATATGCCATTGAAGGTGATATCCGGGGCCAACCTCCCCAAGAGCGCCTGCAAGCCCGAACCACTCGTGCTCGTCCTCTGCTGGACTCGCTGCAGCAGTGGCTACAGGCGACATTGGCAATGGTGTCTAAGAAGTCGGAGATCGCGGCGGCCATCCGCTATGCGCTGGGGCGCTGGCGTGCGTTGCTACGCTACTCGGAAGACGGGCACATCGAGATCGATAACAACGCCGCCGAACGGGCGCTGCGTGCCGTCGCTTTGGGAAGGAAGAACTATTTGTTCGCGGGATCAGATTCTGGCGGCGAGCGGGCCGCTGCCATCTATAGCCTGATCGGCACCGCGAAACTGAACGGCCTCGATCCGGAGGCGTATCTGCGCGAGCTGTTGCAGCGCATTGCCGACCATCCCATCAACCGTGTCGCAGAACTGCTGCCTTGGAACATGGTCGCAGCCGAAGCTATCGCTTCCTAGTCCCACCAGCCATCCCTCCGCGTAAGTGTCCATTTAAATTTAGATGGACACTTACCACCCTCACTTATGTTGCCGCTGCAAAGGCGGTACTGGGCGGACGGTTACCAAAATCACGGGGGCCGACTGCTTCTTTCGGGCTGCTCATGAGGGCGCCCCCAGCTGCGCCGAGACGCGCCGGTCGTCCTCACTAATCAGGTGTGTGTGCTTCAATGTGGTTTTCGGGTCGACGTGACCAAGACGCGCCTGCCGCACCTTGAACGGCGTGTTCAACCCGTCCAGTGTCGTCGCATTACCATGGCGCATTGCATGAAACCCTCCTTCGAGACCCAGCTTGTCGACGATCGGTTTCAGCACGCGCTTGGCAAGGTTATCGGGATGCAGCCGTTTGCCCTCGCCCGACAAGAATAGCGGTTCGTCAGCACCGCGACCCTGCACATGCGCCCGGAGTGCAGCCGTCAACTGCGCTGACAACGAGAACACTCTTGGTTCACGGCTCTTGGTTGACTTAATGATCGAGCCCGATCTCGAGAAACGAATTACGATCGCCGCATCGTCCAATCTGACATGGTGCACGTCGAGAGCACAGACTTCGCCGCGCCGAATCCCTGTTTCCCAAATCAGCCATAAACAAAGGTCGAACGGCTTTTCGGCTACGTCGATGATCTCTTGAACCTGCTCCACTGTCCACATTGGCTGTTCCTTCTCCTCCAACCTGGGGAGAACGAGTCCATCGAAGGGGTCGTGCTTGACATAGCCCCACGCCTTGGCCGAGTTCCAGATCATCCGCAGCAGTGGGACCATGTTCCGTATCGATTTCGGGCTCGCCTTGGAGCGAGCAACGAAACTTTGTAGCAGTTGAACATTGAAGTCCTTGAGCTGCGTGTCGCCCAGGACCGGTATCAGGTGCACACGCAAACGGCTGCGATCAGCTTTCTGCGTGCTCGGATCGTGTTGTGCCAAGATTCAGAAGTGGCAAACGCTGTCGGTGACTGCGTCACCGCTGTTGGTGATAAGAACGGGGAATCTGGCTGGAGCGAAACACCTATGTGACCGGCTCCCGACCCCGGCAACAGGTTCGACGCGGGCCGATGCATTGTCGGCTTCATGTGCGAGCGGATCTTTGTGATTCTGACGCAGGGATTCGGGAGGGTGAATTGAAGCGGAGAGTCCTCAGGTTCATTGGTCTAATCGACAGCAGTATCGAAATTCGCGGCGGAGCATTCTGCACCACGGTCCAAAAGGGGTTGTTGCAATCCCCGCCCGGCTGAACCCTTTTGACACCAGCCCAGTGCACGCCATTCTGGCGCTTTCTGATTCGAAATGGGTCTTACCAAGATTCGTGCAACCTGTTGAAAATAGGCGCCAAGATTTGCGGATCTATGGGTTGTGCACCCGGACTCACATTCCTCATGTGGAGCTTGGTGCGAAATCCAGGCCTCGTTCTCCACTCGACAGAATTTTTTCCGTATCACTCCCCGACGTGATGTGGGGCACTGAGTTCTTGCCGTTCCCGTGGAAATCTAAGACAGAAAGGAATCGCAACAGCGCGGCGGGAGCCGCTCGGCTTCCCATGGCAGCCGGTGCGGCACCCCAACGTTCAGCAACGTGCTCGTCCCCGCACAGAAAGGAGCGTCGGGCACATGGCTACTGCGCAGATTTCCCTCGACAGCGCCGAGCAGGCGTTCATTGACAAGGTCATCTCCACTAATAACGGACGGCCCGGCGCACTGCTGGGCATCCTGGAAGCGGTGCAGGAGCACAATCCTCACAAGTACCTGCCCGGAGGAACGCTCCGCTACATCGCAGAACAGCTAGGGATCCCTCACTCCCGCGTTTACAGCGTCGCCACGTTCTATGCGCTGTTCAATCTGGAGCCGCAGGGGGACAACACCATTTGCATCTGCCGCGGCACGGCCTGCCATACGCGCAACTCGCGCGCGCTGCTGGAGAGCTTGCGCCTTGAACTGGGGCTGGGCATGGACGAAAGCGACGACTCCGCGGAAGCCCAAAAGCTCGCGCTCACGACCCCCGACAAAAAGTTCACCGTGCGCACCGTCGCCTGCTTCGGACAGTGCGCCTTGGCGCCGGTAGTCGAGGTCAACCATCGCATCTGCGGCCACGTGAACGAACGGAGCTTGCAGCGCGAGGTCCGCTCGCTGGAACGGGAGCATGACTGATGCCGCGCATTGAAGACATCGGAGCATTCAACGCCGTTCGCGAGGCCGGACTGAGCAAGCTGTTGCCCGCCGTACCGCGCATCGGCATCGGGATGGGTACCTGTGGACGCGGCAATGGGGCCGAAGGCCTCTATCACGCCTTCGCCCAGGCGATCGATTTCGGCGGCAGTACCTTCTATCTGACCGGCGTCGGGTGCTTTGGCGCCTGCTGTCAGGAGCCGCTGGTCAATGTTTACGTTCCCGGCCAGCCGCTGCTGTTGCTCAATCGTGTGCAGGCCAACGACGCACCGCAAATTCTGCACGACATTACGGCGGGCACCATCCGCACGCAACAGTTGTACTGCAAGATCGAAGAGTGGGACCACATTACCGGCACGACACGCTACGGGCACGGCTATCCGGATGTTCCGCTCTGGAATGATGTCCCCTTCTTCAAGGGCCAGAAGAAGATTGTGCTGCGCAATTGCGGACTCATCAATCCGGAGGATATCGAGGAGTACATCGCCGTCGGTGGCTATCAGGCGCTCTACAAAACCCTGATTGACGAGAAGCCGGAGCTTGTCATCGAGCAGGTCAAGGCCGCCAAGCTGCGCGGCCGTGGCGGCGCCGGCTTCCTTACCGGCAACAAGTGGGAATTCCTGCGCAAGGCGGTGGCCGACCAGAAATTCATTATCTGCAACGCCGACGAAGGCGATCCCGGCGCCTACATGAACCGCAATGAGATCGAGAGCGACCCGCATGCGCATGCTGGAGGGCATGATCATCGGCGGCTACGTGATGGGCGCGACCCAGGGCATCATCTACGTGCGCGCCGAGTATCCCCTGGCCGTGCATCGACTGAACCGCGCAATGGAGCAGGCACGCGAATACGGCATTCTGGGCAAGAACATCCTCGGCCGCGATTTCAACTTCGATATCGAGTTGGTGGAAGGCGCGGGCGCCTTCGTCTGCGGCGAGGAGACGGCGCTGATCGCGTCGCTGGAAGGCGAGGCCGGACGTCCCCGCCCGCGCCCGCCCTTCCCGGCGCAGAAAGGCCTGTGGGGCAAGCCGAGCAACATCAACAACGTCGAAACCTGGTACAACATCGCGCCCATCGTCACCAAGGGGCCGGCATGGTTCACGCGAGACCGGCAGCCCGAAGAGCGCCGGCACCAAGGTCTTCTCGCTGGTCGGCAAAGTGCAAAACACCGGGCTGGTCGAGATGCCGCATGGGCACGCCCCTCAAGACCTTTCTGTACGACATCGGCGGAGGCGGCGTGGACGGCCGTGCCATTAAAGCGGTGCAGACCGGCGGCCCCTCGGGCGGCTGCATTCCCAGCGAGATGTTCGACACGCCCGGTGGATTACGAGAGCCTGGCGCAGCTGGGCTCCATCATGGGCTCGGGCGGCATGGTGGTGATGGATGAAGACAACTGCATGGTCGATGTCGCCCGCTACTTCGTCGAGTTCACCAACTCGGAGTCATGCGGCAAGTGCGTCCCGTGCCGGGTTGGGCTGAACAAATGCCTGCGCATCCTGAACCGCATCACCGATGGCGCCGGCCGCATGGACCACCTGGAGCGGCTGGACGAGCTGAGCCGCTACATTCGCGATTGCTCGCTGTGCGGGCTCGGGCAGACGGCACCCAACCCGGTGCTGACCACCATGCGCCACTTCCGCCAGGAGTTCGAGGACCACATCGTCTCCCGCCGCTGCGCCGCCGGCGTCTGCACCGAGCTGGCGCTCTCGCCGTGCGAGAACAGCTGCCCACTGCACATGAACATCCCGCGCTTCCTCCAGCTCTACAAGGAGGGCCAGATCGAGGAGGCGTTCGAGTCCGTCATCCTCGACAACCCGCTGCCGTGCTCAACCGGGCGGGTGTGCCAGCATCCATGCGACGAGCGCTGCCGCCGCGCCGCCATGGACGACGCCGTCAACATGCGCGAGGTGCACCGCTTCATCGCCGACTACATGCTGCTGAGCGAGCGCTTCGAAGAGGGCGTGCAAGCGCGTTCTGCTTCATCAAGCTGGAACCCACGGGACGCAAGGTCGCCGTCGCCGGCGCCGGACCCGCGGGTCTGACCGCCGCGTTTTACCTGGCACTGCTGGGGCACGATGTGACGGTCTTCGATGCAATGCCCGAGGCAGGAGGCATGCTGCGTTTCGCTCTGCCGGAGTATCGGCTGCCGAAGCCGGTGTTGCGGCGCGAGATGGAGCTGATCGAGCGGCTGGGCGTGAAGTTCGTCTTCAACACGCGCGTCGGCTTCGACATGCCGCTCAACGAACTTGACGAGCGCTTCGACGCTGTTTATCTCGCCATCGGCACATGGAAGGAGTCGTGGGTCTATCTGCCGGGGACGGAGTTGAAGGGCGTCTTCCCGGCGCTGCCCTTCCTGGAGTCGGTCGCGAAGGGCGAGTCCGAAGCTCTCGGCCGGAAGGTGGTCGTGATCGGCGGCGGCAATGCGGCCATCGACTCAGCACGCACGGCGCTGCGGCTGGGATCGAGCGTCACGGTAGTCTATCGCCGCGAACGCAAGGACATGCCCGCCATTGAAGAAGAGACAGCGGCCGCCGAAGAAGAAGGAGCAAAGATCGTCTTCCTCTCCGCGCCGCACCGCATCATCGGCGACGCCAAGGGAAATGTCCGCGCGCTGGAAGTGGTGAAGACCCGCCTGGGCGAGTACGACAAGCTCGGGCCGGCGCAAACCGGTCCTCACCGACGAAGTGCAGCGCATCGAGTGCGACTCGGTGGTCCTCGCGGTGGGTGAGACTGTCGATCTCGATTTCGCCAAAGCGTCCGGCCTGGAAATCAAGGAGAGTGGCACGGTCGAGGTCAATCATTTCACGCTGGAGACCAGCCGTCCGCGCTTCTTCGCCGGCGGCGACCTGGTGACTGGCGCCTCCAACGTTTCCAATGCGATGGCCTATGGCAAGCGGGCGGCACAGTCCATCGACGAGCAACTGATGGATGCGAAACGCTGGGAGCAGCTCTTCCGGCCGATGCAGTACGAACAGTCGCCACCCAAGCACACCAGCGAGAGCCGCCGCCATCACTCGCGCACCATGCCGGCGCGCGAGCGCGTGTCAGTCATTCGAGGAAGTGGTCGTCGGGCTCTCGGCGGAGGACGCCCACGAAGAATGCTGCCGCTGCCTGCGCTGCGACGTGGGCGTGACCGTCGCGCGCTAGGAAGGAGTTGACTTTGCCGCAGAAGAAAATCTCGTTGCGCATCGATGGCGAGCTGGTCAACGCGCTGGAGGGCCAAACCATCCTCGAAGCCGCGCACGCCAGCGGCAAATGCACCATCCCGACGCTCTGCTTCCTGGAGGGGCTGACGCCGGTCGGCGCCTGCCGCCTGTGCATGGTCGAGGTCGCCGGCATCGATCGCCTCTTTCCCGCGTGCACCACGCCGGTGCAGGACGGCATGTCGGTCATCACCAACTCGGCGCGGCTGGCGCGCTACCGCCGCATGACCATCGAGCTGCTGCTGGTGGAACGCAATCACGTGTGCGCGGTCTGCGTCGCCAACGGCCACTGCGAGTTGCAGGACATGGCGTACTCGATGGGCATCACCAGCGTGCGCTTTGCCTACAACTTCCCGCGCCTGGCGGTGGACGCTATCGCATCCGCGCTTCGTGCTCGACCACAACCGCTGCATCCTGTGCACGCGCTGCGTGCGCATTTGCGCCGAGGTGGAAGGCGCGCACGTGTGGGAGATGGTTGCGCGCGGCATCCACGCCCGCATCGTCTCCGACCTGAACCAGAAGTGGGGCGACGCGCACACCTGCACCAACTGCGGCAAGTGCGTGCAGGCGTGTCCGACCGGCGCGCTCGCGGAGAAAGGCAAGGCGGTGGAGGAGATGACGCGTTCGACGATGTCGGCGATCACCGCGCTGGCCCGCCATAAGCGAGGAGTGCGGGCATGAAGAAGCTCAAGCTGGCGACGGTCTGGCTCGACGGCTGCTCCGGCTGCCACATGTCGCTGCTCGACCTCGACGGCGCGCTCATTCCCATCGTGCGCAAGGTCGAGATCGTGTACGGCCCGCTGGTGGACGCGCAGGAGTTTCCCGAGGACGTGGACGTCACTCTGGTCGAGGGCGCGGTCAGCACGCAGGACGATGTCGAGCGACTGCAGCAGATACGGGCGCACAGCAAAATGCTGGTTTCGCTGGGCGATTGCGCGGTGACCGGCAACGTGGCTGCGATGCGCAACACCGTCCCGGTGAAGAAGCTGTTGCAGCGCATCTACGTGGAGGCGCGGACGCCGACCCGGGCATCCCGCACGACGGCCTGCCGCAATTGTCGAAGCTGGCGCGCCCGGCGCAGGATTTCGTGAAGGTCGACTTTGCCTTCCCGGCTGCCCGCCGCCCAACAAGCTGATAGCCGCGTTGCTGAACAGCCTGATCGAGGGCCGCAAGCCCGAGGCGAACCAGAAGATCAAGTTTGGATAGGAGCGGCGATGAAGCGCATCACCATCGAGCCGGTAAGCCGCATCGAGGGCCACGCCAAGATCACGATTCAGCTCGACGACAGCGGCAAGGTGGCCGACACCAGGTTCCAGGTCACGCAGGTCCGCGGCTTCGAGAAGTTCACCGAAGGCCGCCCGTTCTACGAGATGCCGGGGATCACCTCGCGCATCTGCGGCATCTGCCCCATCAGCCACCAGCTGGCGTCCGTCGAAGGCGTGCGATGCCATCATGGCGGTGCGCATCCCACGCGCCGCGAAACTGCTGCGCGAGATCATCCACTGTGCCCAGTTCGTGCAGTCGCATGCGCTGAGCTTCTTCTATCTGTCGGCGCCCGACCTTCTGCTGGGCATGGACGCCGATCCCGCCATCCGCAACGTCGCCGGCGTGATCGAGGCCAATCCCGAGCTGGCGCGCGCCGGCATCGAGCTGCGCAAATTCGGCCTGCAGGTGATCGAAGGCCTCGCGGAAGAGCGCGTGCATCCTTCGTGGATCGTTCCCGGCGGCGTGAAGTCGCCCATGACCACGCCGGCGCGCGACCGCTTACTGGCCGCCATCCCGCAGGCGATGGCTACCACCGAAAAGACGCTGGGCATCTTCAAGGGTGTGCTCGACTCCTTCACCGAGGAGATCGCGAACTTCGGCTCCGCGCCGACGCATGTACGCGGGGCTGGTCGACCGCGAGGGAACATCCAGCTCTACGACGGCCTGCTGCGCTTCCGCTGGCCCGATGCCGGCATTCGTGCACGAAGGCATCGCGCCCGAGGATTATCAGACATTCATCGGCGAGGCGACCGTCAGCGATTCATACCTGAAAGCGCCGTACTACAAGCCGCAGGGCTGGCCCGAGGGCATTTACCGCGTCGGCCCGCTGGCCGCATCAACGTCGCCGAAGCCATGGGTACGCCACGCGCTGACGCCGAGCTGCACGAATTCCGCCAACGCTTCGGGCGCATGGCGCACAGCTCGTTCCTCTATCACTATGCGCGCCTCATCGAAGTGATGTACGCCTTGGAAGCCATGCAGCTGCTGTTGCAGGAGCCGGACGTGCTCGATCCACACGTGCGCGCCAACGCCGGCGTGAACGCCCTCGAGGGCGTCGGTATGATCGAGGCGCCGCGTGGCACGCTCATCCATCACTACAAGGTCGACGAGAACGGCGCCATCACTTGGGCGAACCTCATCGTCGCCACCGGCCACAACAATCGCGCCATCAGCGACGGCGTGCGCCAGGTGAGCGAGCACTTCATCAAGGGCGACAAGCTCGAAGAAGGCATGTTGAACCGGGTCTCGGCGCTGGTCCGCGCCTACGACCCATGCCTCAGTTGCTCGACACATGCTATCGGCACGCCGGCGCTGGACATCTCTCTTGTGAGCGCCACCGGGGTCTTGCTTGATCGGCTCAGAAATGACTAGTGCCAATTAAGTTGAGACCCTCAAGCGCGCGCTGCTCAGAATGGGCGTTGGGCCGCGACTCCGCTGGCGCAGAAGGTCCCCCATGCCTGACATCCTGATCATCGGCTACGGAAATTCTCTGCGCGGGGATGACGCGATAGGAGTTCATGCCGCTCTTAAATTGGAGCGGTATTTCCGGAGTGATCCACGGGTTCAGGTGATGACGGCCCAGCAACTCACGCCGGAGATGACGGAGGATATCAGCCACTCGGGATTCGTACTCTTCGTCGATGCGTCGGCGACCGAAAAACCGGGCACGATTCGCTGCGCGCCCGTCGAACCCAAACCCAAGTCGGCAGGATACACCCACCACGTCAGCCCGGCTTCGTTGCTGTCGGCTGCTAAGCAACTATACGGCGCACGTGTACAGGCCATGTGCCTCACGCTCTCAGGCTGGTCGTTCGAGCTCGACAACAAACTGTCCCCTGGTGCACGACTCCGGTTACCAGAATTGGTCCGCGAAGCACGCGAGATTATCGGCACCGTAACGCTGCACAAATAGATATCTGACCCCTACGAAGTCAGCGGACAGCGTGATGCCGGCGAATGGCTGGTCTCGATCAAGACAGTCTGCCGGCAATGGAGCTTGGGGGGGTTCGGCCAGTGTCTGTGGGGGCGGAACTGGTCAGCGAAGACGGGGCTGCTGTCGAACGCTTGGTTCTCTTGGGAATCAGGGACGAGTAACGGGGATTGGTGTTCGGGCCCGGGCTCCGGAGATCGCAGAAGTAAAGATGTACTGGCGCAGGCTGGGTCCCGATCGGGGGAGGTGATTGAGACGGTGTCTTATATCTGGCCGGGCCAGCCATGGGACGAAGGGTGGTTCGGATCCGGATCGGGGGATTGTAAGTTTCGGGGGCCGCGCCTGGCTGTAGAGGAGTAAGTCGGTCGCCAGGGACTTGGAGTTTAAATGCGGCGTACGGGTCCATCTGGGACACCGCCGCCCTTCCGGCGGCCGGCTTTCAAGCGGAAATCATCTCGTCATTCTGAAGGCCTGGGCGATCTTCCCACCAAACCGTAGGTGCGCGAGCTGTACCTGGTCGAGCCGGATGGCGGCAAGATCAACGTCTTCACCAGCGCCGTGTACGAGCCGGTCGCTGAAGGGCGATGTTCCAGTCCCGAAGGATGTACCAGGTCCTCGCGAAGGCTGACGTCATTGCAAACGCACGCATCGCGAGGGAGTGCCTCTGGGATTGCTACGGCAAAGGAGCCACCGTCGGGTCAGACACTGCGCCCTCGTATCACGAAATCGGCAGGAGACATAGGCACGCTGTCCTCCAGTTCGTTACCAAGCACGGGTACTCGGTGCTATTTGGTGGGATATTCGCGCAGCACTTAGGTTTACCTCTACCAGGACCTCTTTTTCTGCTCGCGGCAGGGGCGCTCGCGGCAACGGGCAAGATGTGGCTTGCCGCCGCACTGATTCTCGCTGTCGCAGCCTGTGTTTTGGGGGACTGGGCCGGTACGAGGCGGGTCGGCGCCAGGGCGACAGGGGCTTGCATTTCATACACCGTCTTACGTGAGACCCTGGTCCTTTCCCTGCGGAGTGTAGCAACCGCGTCTGTCTCACTTTTGGGGGTCAGTCCATCGTGTGGCGGATATAAGGCGAAAACCCAAGTGTTAAAAACGGTGTTTCAACAAATTGCTGCACAATCTCTTGAAAGCGCCAGCGATGGTCTGCAAGCAACTTCTGGTTTGCCCCAACTGCAAGGAATTGATCGCTTTCGCTATGCCGACCTCTCGGGAGTATCTCCTAAAAACCCGTTTCCGGACGGGCTAGCGTAGCCGGTGCTGCCGCTCATTAAAGTCGTGTTTAGTCGATCCGGTGATGAGGTAAACACTTGGTCTGAGGCATGAAAAAACCCTCTCCCGGTTATCGGGGAGAGGGCCATTGCAGTCGGAATGTGTTTAGTCTTTATCGACGGTAGCGGGAGCGAGTTTTTGAAGTCGCTCGGGGGCCGAACCGTCTTCTCACCGGGATAGGGCCGCGTAAATCCGGTGGCCTCATACCAGTTGTAATGGCGTGACGGTGTCCGGGTCTTCGACGTCGGGCTTGTGCTGTATTTGCCGGCGAAGATCTCCGCCTTCTTCTGGAGCCAGGCAGCCCGCAGAGCCGTAACCGCAGGGCTGTCCTTTGTTTTAGCGGGATGCGACGAGACGTACAATTCGTGCCCGAAGTCAGAGGGTATTCGGCCGGCACGTGCGTCCAAGGCTGGAAGTTATCCTGGGGCGGGTTGTCGGTGAAGATCGTCCTCATCGGCGAGGCCCACAGGTCGAACTGGTTCATCGGCGTAGATCCGAGAATCTGCTCGATCGTACGCGTCATGTTGACCTGCGTGTAGAAGGTGTGGTCGGTGGGGCCGTTCTGTTGACGTAGGGGCTGATGACATAGCCCGGGCTGCGGTGGCCGTCGACGTGGTCGACGCCGTTCTGTGCGTCGTCTTCCTCGACGAAGATCGCCGAAGTCGGCCAAATCGGAGCTGTGGCTGATGATGTCGACAAAGCGGCCAAGCGCCAGGTCGTTATCGGCCTGCATGGCCATGGCGTTCGGCGGGCCGCCGGTGTGGTCGGAGCTGATCCACATGAACTCCAACTGGGGCACCGAATTGTTGGCCACGTCGTTAGCGAAGTCCTGCTTCCAGATATCGACGCGGAACTGGTCAGGAATGCCCAGATCGAACTGCGGGTAGTTCTGAATCGTGTGGCTGATTACGTCTGGGAGCGGGGAGTACGAGGAGACGGTGTTGTAGTAATACAGCTGCTGCTCCTGACCACTTTCGTACGACACCGTGTCGTCGTAGAACTGGCACCAGGTCGGCTCCTGGGTCCCGCCGCCCGGAGGGTTGAACAGGTTGTACTCGATGTACTCGCCGTAGTTCTTCAACGTGATGCCGGCCTTGGTCGCCACATTGTACAGGTTGCCCTTCGTCTGGTAGGCAAGCGATTCGCCGCCGTTGGAGGGATAGTCACGCAACCAGTCGGGCGACTGGATGTCGTCGGAGTAGGGCGCCATGGCCTGGACGATCCAGTTATGGCCGTCGGCCGACTGGCGGCTCGGGTCGTAGAAGTTGTCCAGAAGCGGGAAGCGCTGCACCAGCGAGTGGGCGTTGGGCGTGTAGATGCCGCCGAAGACAGCCAGGGTGGCGTCGCCATTGCCGGCGGCCACGTCGCCCAGGATCTGATCATAGGTGCGGTTTTCACGAATGATCACGAACACGTGCTTGATCAACGACGGATCGCCGATCTTCTGCCGGGATTGCGACCGGCGGGGTATTCGGGTTGCCGCCTGTGGCCGACTTGATATTCAGCGGCAGATCCCAGTGGTTGTTCTGGTAGACCTGCTGCGGTATCCTGCGCCAGGGTTGCGCTGTCCGGAATGGGAACGATGCTGACGGTGCCGTTGTCCTGGTGGGAGTTGAAGCCGCACACGCCATAATAGGTTGCGCAATTCGTGCCCAGATTCGGTGTTCGTGGTGCCGAGGCCCTTGTCGTTGGCGACGATCAGCACGTTGTCCGCCGAGTCCAGCACAACCGAGCTCGGCGCATAGCCGACCGGAATCATGCCCTTGACGGTGTTTGGCACGTCAGCCTAAGGTCGACGACGGCGACCGCATTGGCGTTGTAAAGCGCGACGTAGGCGACGTTTTCGCGCTGTCGACGGCGATCGAGTTCGGGCTGCGCCATAGGCGCGCGGACGAGGCCGGCCGGGCACTCCGATCGGCAGCCCAAGGTTGATCGTCCGCACCTCTTGGTTAGTGTTCGTGTCGATCACGGAGATGACGTCGCTATAGGCATCGGCAACCAACAGGTACTGGCCCCAGAGAGCCATACCGGTCGGGTGCAGACCGGTCAGATTGATAGTGCCGGTGACCGTGAACGAGGGCAGGTCCACCACGGAGATGGTGGCGGTGGCGATGGAGCCGGCCGGATAGTTGGCGACGACCGGAGTGCCGTTGGAGTATTCCTGGAAGTCGTTCTGGTTAGCAATCCGGCCAGCCTCATTGGAGACGTAGGCGGTGCGGCCATCGGCCGAGAGCACGACGCTGTTCGGGACGTTACCGACGCGAACCTCCGCAACCTGCACCGGGAGGGTTCTGGGTCAGGTCGATCTTGGTCAGCGTATCGTTGTTGTCCAGCACGGCGTAGGCGGTCTTGTTATCCGCCGAGAGGGCGATGCCGAGCGGGTAGGAGCTCTATGTGCCATCTCCGGTAAGTGTGACGGTCTGGCCGCAGGGGATGGGAGCGCTGCCCGTGGTTCCCGCAGGGCTGTTCGGGAAGCAGGTGACGGTGGTCAGGTAGCCGTTAGAGTCGACGTCCATCGGAACCGTAGACCTGGGCGATAGTCTGAGAGCAAGCCCGTCGTGGCATTGACGTTGGCGACGGCAACGTAGCTGCTGTCCTGGCTGAACAGCAGGTACTTGCCATCCGACGTATAGACGATGCCGGCGGAGCTGCCGTGCTTATCTTTGAACCATAGTACGTACTGCAGGACAGCGCCGGTCGTCACGTCGAAGACCTGGACCGGCCCGAACGCGGCCGTGGCGCCCATGGTAAGGACGGCGGCGGTGTGATGGCCGTTGGGGAGTGGGACGGGGTTGAGCGCGATGGCTTTGGCGCGGACGCCGGTGCCGGTGCTTTCATTGACATCGAGGTTGACCATGGGTTCCGGCGGGCGTGATGATCTGCCCACTACCGACGACCCACGTGCCGGTTCCCAGCGGGCCGGGGGTGTAGGTCGGGAAAGGGGTAATCGGACGCTTGCGCGAACGCCGACAACGCTCAGCCCCATCCACAGCAGGCCAGCGAGCAGAGCCCCATTAGGATCCGAGAACTGTTGCGAAACGAATTTATCTGCATAAGGTGTCTCCTCCAAAGGAACTGGCTCAGGTTTGCACTGTAAGGTTTTCAGTTGATCGGTGACAAAGGTGAGGCTGGACAACATGGCAAGAGTAGTGAGGAATCCGAACAGCCAGATGACGCAAACATTACGTTTTTGTCATGTGGTGAGTGGGCACTGCGGCCGCCTGGCGTCGGCGTCATCTGTCGGCGGCTACTGGCATATGGAGCGTGACCCGGGTGCCCTGTCCCGGTTGGCTGGCAATTTCAACTTTCCCGCCGTGAAGCAGCATGATGCTCTGCACGATCGCCAGACCCAAGCCAGTACCGCCCGAAGCCTGGGATCGTGAGGAATCAAGCCGAAAAAACCGATCAAACACTTTCGGAAGCGCCTCCGATGGAATGCCAACACCCGTATCGCTAACTTCAATGCGAACAGCGGAAGCTTCCGAGTTGGCAGCCAACACAACCGATCCCCCCGGTGGCGTGTGCGCTACGGCGTTCGAGACCAGATTGCTCACTGCGCGCTGCACCAGGGTGCGGTCCAGTTCGGCAATTACCGGTTCGGCGCTCGCTGTAGTCGTGAGGGAGATACCAGCTTCCGCGGCCGAAGCTTCGTAATATTCGCGCACGCCGCCCAGCAACTCGACCACGTCCACCGGCTCGCGGCGCAAATGGGCTCAATGGGCTCTCTGCGCGGGCCAGAAACAAAGGTTGCCGATGAGGTCCGAAAGGCGCACGGCTTCTTCCAGGCAGGACTCAAGCACATCGCGGTATTCGTCGATGGTTCGCGCGCGGGCCAGGCCCACTTCGGCTTCGCCGCGGATGTTGTTGACCGGCGTGCGCAGGTCGTGTGCGATGTCGGCGGAGAATCGGGAGATCCGTTCGAACGACTCTTCCAGGCGGTCCAGCATTTGATTGAAGGTGCTGGCCAGGGATGCCAGTTCGAACGGATAGCCTTCCGGGAGGATACGCTCCCGCAGGTTCGTCGAACTGATGCGGCGAGCGGTCGCCGCCATGTCTTCCACCGGGCGAATGCCGTGCCGTGCGATCTGGTACCCGACGAACGGGAAGATCGGCGAATGTGCCCAGCAGAATGCCCAAGAACCAAAGCCGATAGCGTGCCAGGAATTCTTCTTCCTGCGAGACGTCAATCGGCAATCTGAATGGTATCGGTTTGCGTAGGAGGGGAGCCGACCGGCGCCGTCGCGCTGGTGACGCGAAAGGCCTTGGCCGTGCCTTCCCTTCATCCGAATGGTGCGGCCAGGGCGGCTTGGTGTTTGAGCTGGCGAAGTTGCTCCAGGTCCAATTGCTCCGCCATGCCGGCGTCATCAATAGCGGTTGTTTCGTTCATCCAGCAGGCGAATATAGAACTGTTCGTATCGCCGCGCCGCCGATTCCAGTTCGATTTCCTCCCGCAGGGCGTCCCAATCGTTGGGACGCTCCCGCAGCATGGTGCGTAGCACATTCAGCTTGTCGGCGAGGAACAAGCTCCGTGCTTCTTTCCAATTCCGTGACCGTCAGCAGATAGAGACTGGCGGTGGCGAAGAACACCAGAAACAGGCCGGCCAGCGCATACCCGGCGGTCAACCGGAAGGCCAAAGTCCTCCACAGCCGCGAGAGCGGGGCGAGGCTGACTAGTCGGATTCCATGACATAGCCGGCGCCCCGAACGGTATGGATCAGTTTCTGCGGGAAAGGGTCGTCCACCTTGCTGCGCAGCCTTCGCACGTTGACGTCCACGACATTGGTGTCGCTGTCGAAATTCATGTCCCAAACCGCTTCGGCGATCAGCGTCCGCGACAGTACCTCGCCGGCACGTTGCGCCAGCAGCGACAACAGAAGAAACTCCTTGAAGGTCAAATCCAGCCGTTGGCCGGCGCGGGTGGCACGCTGGCGCAGTAGATCGATTTCCAGGTCAGCCATGCGGATGGTTTCTTGCGGCCGGGGCGGCGCCCGGCGCAGCAGCGATCGCACGCGCGCCAACAATTCGGAGAAGGCAAACGGTTTCACCAGATAGTCGTCGGCGCCCAGCTCGAATCCTCGTACCCGCTCGTGAACTGCGTCGCGGGCCGTCAGAAAGAGCACCGGCATCTCGTCGGCCTGCCTGTCGCAAGCGGGTGAGCACCTGCCAGCCATCCAGGCTGGGGATCATCACGTCCAGAATGACCAGATCGAATTCCACTTCCAGCGCCAGGTGCAGACCCATCCAAGCCATCTCCTGCCACTTCGACGACAAAGCCCGCTTCGCCAAGTCCCTTCTTCAGGAACTTGGCGGTCTTAGCTTCATCTTCGATGACCAGAATCCTCATATCACCCAATGGATCGCATCACCCGGCGATACTGCTCAATGCAGAAAGTGCCTGAGGTCTGAGCTAGGCTCTCCCTTCAGAACTGTAGTTTCAGCAGAAATTGGAACTGACGCGGCGTACCCATTCCTATCGGAGTTGTATTCAAAGGCAGATAGATCCTGCCGAAGTCGGAAGCCGAAATGAGGCCATCCGGGTTAGCAAACTGCGCTCTGTTGGAAATGTTGAACACCTCGGCCCGGAACTGAAGCTTGTACCTGTTCTGTGACAGGAAAGCGTCTGGAAAGCGCCCAATCCGATTGCCAGACCCCGGGACCTCGCAAGAAATTGCGGGGGACATCGCCGAATCCGGCGGGGCAGATGCCACCTGGGTAAAGCGGGTCTTCCGTCCCGGGGGTGCAAAAAGCCGCGGGGTTGAAAGTCCCGCCGGCCAAATACAGCGGCTGGCCGGGAACTAAGTTGGGACGCTGCGCGTTGGTGTTTCCGTCCGGGCCAGTACCGCTCGTCGTGAGGTTCACGGGGAAGCCGGTACGGGCGATGAAGACACTGCTGATCTGCCAGTGACTGAAAACGGCCCTCACGAAACCGTTCTGCGCAAGGTACGGCTTGCCTGCCCCAAAAGGAAGCTCATAGATGAAATTCGCATTGAACACGTGGCGGGCGTCGAAGGCGCTGCTGGCGCGCTCCCCGCATTGCGCCGCTCCCCGGGGCAAGCAGGAAACATTCTGTGGCGTGATGGAGTCGCCGTCGCCGCTTCCGTTGGAATCGTCGTCGATGCTGTGGGACCACGTGTAATTGGCCGAGACCAGCAAACCGCGAGAGAAGGTACGCTTCAGCGAGAGCGCTAGCGCATTATACGAGCTGTTGCCGATGGTGCCTCGCCAAGGGATCTGCGAGAAGGCCGGGTAAGGACGCAGGCCGGTGAGCGGGTTTTCGACGTTAACATAGGATGCCGTGAGCAGATGGGTGCCTTTGCTGCCTACATAGGCCATCGTAGCCGACGAAATTGCCGGGCAGCGCCTGCTCAATGGAAGCCCCCCACTGGGTTACATACGAGTCTTTGCGATTCCGCTGTTCCGCGTTCGGTGATTGTGTGCCGGTCGAGCAGACCGGATTGCCTTCGAGTCTAGAACTATGGGGTAGCTAAGCCCTGGGCAATTCTTCGGTGTCAGCGCATAGCTTAACACCTCGTTCTTATCGGGGATGTTCTGATCGTCCAATTGGCCGTCCTCGTGATAAATACCAAAGCCGGTGCGAATGACGGTCTTTCCCTCGTATTTGGCCGGGGCCCAGGCGAAGGAGATGCGCGGATCGAAATCGCCATAATTCGGCGGGCCGAAGCTCGCGCCTACGCCGCAGTACCCTTGCGGCCCGCAGGTGGCGAAATCAAAAGGATTCCCGCGGCCCTGTACTTCATGAAAAATACCGAAAAAGCTGTAGCGCAGGCCCAAATTCAGAGTGAAATTCGGCCGCCACTTGAACTCGTCCTGGAAATAACCGAAAAACTGCGTCTTGCGCAGGCCGTTTACGGGATATTCGCCCGTGATACTGGCCTTGTAGGAGTTGGTTGGCCGCAAAGCTGGCGAGCGAGTTATAGCTGATCGTGCCATAGGAACTGCTCCCCTGGTTCATCTGTATGCGGCGGACCTCGACTCCGGCCTTGATTACGTTTCTTCCCTTGACCCAGGTCACATCGTCAAGCCAGGAAAACGAATTGCCCACGCCGGTGCTGACACGGCCGTTGTTCAAGGAAGTGAGGCCCGCTACTGAGATCGCGTAGAGCGATCCGGTCGGATTGAGGTAGATGGGTGTCGGCCGTGCTGCGGTTGAAACCAAACTTGAAGTCGTTGAGCAGGGTCGGAGAAAAGACGTGCGTCAGCGCAATCACGCTATTGACCGGATAGGACGTAAGCTCCTCTTGTTCGTTGAGATATTGCCCGGAGCTTGGGGAATACGGGAGAAAGTAGTCGGCTTCGTCGATGTTGGCCCGCCAAAAAAGATTGGTCGCGTCGGAGAAGCGATAATCCAGGCGGAACATCCCCGAGTTTTCCTGGCCCACTTGATTGCCTTCCCCCACGAATTGGGAAACGTCCGGATTACTGGTAGGGATCTGCCCTGTGGGATAGGCGTTGATGACGGGCGCAAGCTCTGGCGACTTCGCCAGCACTTGCGAGCGAAAGGCAGCGCTGGGTACATAACCGATAAGAGTCTGACCGAGGTCTTGCCGGTAGCCTTCGTAGGCGACAAAGAAAAAGGCCTTATCACGCACGATGGGTCCGCCCAAAGACCCTCCGAACTGATTCAAGTGGAAGGGCGGCTGGTGGTTTGGATTCAAGGAGTCAATCGGATCCGTGGCATCGAAAGCGTTGTTACGCAAGAAGTCGTAGGCATCCCCATGGAACCGATTCGTGCCTGAAGGCGAGGCTGCGCCCACCTGGCCCCCTCCCGTGGCGCCGGTCTGCGCCGTCGCCAGCATGGGGTCGATGCGGATCTCCTCGATGGTATCGAGCGGAATCGCCGCGCGCACGTAATATAGCTGGGACTGATTAATAATATAGGTGGCATCGATGCCGTCGTAGGTATAGTTGTTATCGTCGCGGCCCCTGCCGGCATAGCGAATCGAGCGCTGGTTGCCGGCGCCGGGTCCGCCGGCGGTGTCAATCGCGGTTGGGACCAAGGCGGTCAAGGTGGCCCAATTCTGCCCATTCAGAGGGAAGTTCTTTAGCCTGTATGCGTGCAATGCCCGTGTTTAGCGTATTGTTAGTCTGATCCAGCGATTGCGGGGTGGCCGAAACTTCCACTTGCTCTGCTGGGTCCCGCTATCTTCAGCGTTACGTTGAGGATCCGAGTTGTTCCCAGCTTCTGCACCACATTGTCGAAACGCAGCGACTGGAAATCCCGGTGGTCAAAGGTGACGGTATAGGTCCCAACCGGCAGTTTAGGAAAATAGTAGGCTCCCTCCGCGGAAGAGAGCGCCTTCCGTTGAAGTCCTGTAGCGTCTTGTACCGCCGTCACTTCGACACCGGGCAGTCCGTTCCGGAGGAATCGCTGACGGTGCCGGTCAATCCGGTGCTGTCCAGTTGTGCCCAAGCGGGCGAGACAAGACAAAGCAGAAGACATAGCGCGCCTAAGACCCAACCCCTGCGCCGCGAAATTATTCCCTGGCACGGTTCGTGCTCCCACGCCGTTTCTCGCGTCATAAAACCCTCCTGAGAACCTGGCCTACATTGACGCAGCGCCCTTGAGCGCTCGACCGGATGCGTTGACGACTAACATTACATTTTTGTCATCCACATAAAAGTCCACGAACGTTGCTGGAAGATGAAGGCGCAACGAAGCTTCCGTTAAACGAAGTAAATTTTTGGCGAAGGCAACAATCTCGCTGTTTCTGCGGGCGATGGCAAATTGGTGGGTGAAGGTCACATCAGAGGCCGGCCAACGTCGGCTCTGACATAATGACGGTATGCAGAATGCTGACTTCTTGGGTCTCTCTTGCGGGCTGCCAGCGAACGACCTCTCCCGACCTGGGTCTTGCTGTTAAAGGTCCCTACCGGCAGGACCTCTTCTTGGCCGTAAACTGTCGGAGAGCCTCAGCGCTGGGAGGGCCTATCAGATAGCCGCTCTCCCCGAGAGTCAGTTCTACAGTCTCCTCCGGGAATGCGCTACCAGCAACTCTGTGCGAAGACTCTGCAAAGCAACGGGCGGACTATTTACTACTTGCTAGTGAATAAGACGGGCTAAGATGACGGGCACGCTCGTGTCTCATAACAGCGATCTTGACCTAGGCTACTCGGACCTACTAGTCGGCGGCCTTTTTTGGGGGGCGTGCGTCAAATATATACACAGAGAGCAGCTTGTATTTTCCAGGTTAATTTCTTGGCAAATAGTTTGTCCGTCTCTGGGTCGTCGCTTTGTCCAAAAACGGTACACCGCCGAAATAGTACACGCCGACCCTGTACCCGTCGTAATCTTTGACCCCTCGCCCGTCCCTGCGCTCTGGGTTTTCGCTTCAGCTCCATCCTCGGCCGACCACAAGTTCCCCAGCCTAGGTCCGCATTGCTGTGCCTCTTCGTTGCTCCCGCCCTGGTGCTTTGAGCTCGGCCTAACTTCAAACCCGACTGCGTGGAAGCCTTTAGTGCCTCGCATTCCCGTCCGAAACCCGCGCACTGGAGTACTGACAAGAACCAACCAGCCTGGCTCGCGGCACGGAAGCCCCGTGCGGGAGTGAGCCTGCCGGGAGAGGTCCCGTCCTTGCCAAATGGCTCCGTTATCCAAGTTGGAGGCGGAGGAATCTGCTCTCGGCTTATGCCTATAAGCGGCGAACACCTCTAACGGCGCTACAGTCCTGGCACAATCCTTTGCTGGAAGTCTTTATGAGCAGTGAATCATCACGCATGCTCGTCGTGGGAGCTGGCGTCAATGGTTCGGTCTGCGCCGCTGAACTCCATCGCGCCGGCTTTAACGTCACCATTCTTGCCCGCAGCCAGCGCTACCAGGAAATCAACGAGCGCGGCATCGAGATTGAGAACCCCCTCAACGGTGTCTGCACCGTCACCAGGGTGCCAGTCATCGACCACCTCGCCTCCGATGATGTTTACGACTACATTCTGGTCGTGGTCCGCAAGAATCAGGTACAGGAACTTCTGCCCTCGCTGGCGCAAAACCATTCGCCGTGCCTGGTTTTCATGGTCAACACCACGCTCGGGCCCGAGCAGTGGATCGCCGCGCTGGGCGCGGATCGCTTTGCCTTCGCTGGCGGAAGGCGCGAGGGCAGCCTGGTGCGGGCGATGCGCGCCAAGGCTGCGTCCGCCCCGTTCGGCGAAGCCAGCGCCGCCGTTACTCCGCAGTTATGCGCTTCATCGGCATCCTCAATTGCGCCGGGCTCAAGTCACGCGTCGAGCCGCACATGCCCGACTGGCTTGCCAATCATGCAGCCATGTTCGCGCCCCTTGCAATGCTCATCCTGGCGGGAGCGGCTACTCGTCGCTGGGGGAACATGATATCCATGCAGGGCACGCACGTGGGTGCTACTCTTGCGCGACGACTTCAGGGTCAGAGCGTAGCATCAATCTCCGGCGGGGATGAATAATTTCGTAAAAGATGTAAAGTGTCAGGGCCCAGAAAAAAGGCGGAATCAGAGCTTTCTTCCACATACCGGGAGGAACGCCGGGCTCGAGTACGCTGCGCGCCGGGTTTCGCGGATCATAGGCCGCTGTAGTCTGTGCCTCGGCTGGATAGCCAGCCAGCACGGCTTCGGCCCCTTCCTTCTCGTAAAATGGTGGCATTAGATACCGTATAGTGGCCGATTGGTAAGCGCGCCCGTTGAGCCGATACTCGTACTCGACGTCAGGTGCCCACCATGCTCCCAAATTGGAGCTGCCGGTGTTTACTCCAGCAGAGACGATCCGAACGGGCAGTTTGGGCCAACGCAAGCTGATTAAGCAGAGATAGAAGCTGCTACCGAGGCTAATTGTCAGCCAAACCGCGACGCTTCCCAAGCCAATCAGTCCCAAAAGACGTGCTTTGGTATCGGAGTTCATGGACCACATGGGTTAAAAGGGGTTGATACGGTTGGACGCGAAATCCTCACCCGTGGCGTAATTCTGCACGGATTCCTGAAAATATGCAACCTGCCTGCGGCGACTTTTGGCCCCAGGGAGGCTAACGGCGACGATGTGAACAGGTAGTTTGCGAAGCACACTGCGATACCGCCGAGTTCGGACCGCACGATGGTTTTCGACTGCGCAAAGTCTTTCAATCAGCTATAAGAGAAACGTGAGCACAGATAACTCCGGTCTCAGGACCGTCTTAATCACTGGCGCTTCAAGCGGCATCGGATTGGAACTCGCGCGTTTTTTTGCCCGTGACGGCTGCCGCCTCGTACTCGTAGCGCGGAGCCGGGACGCTTTGCGCGAGGTCGGCCACGAACTGCACTCGCGTTTCGGCGTGGAGGTGCGGGTTATGCCGAAGGATCTCTCTCACCCCTCCACTCCTACCGAGCTTTATCAGGAACTGCAGGAAGCCGAGATTGCAGTCGATGTGCTGGTGAACAATGCCGGCTTCGGCGGCAGCGGTCCGTTCCTCCAAACCGACTGGAACCATGAAGCGGAAATGATCCAGGTCAACATTGTTGCTGTGGTGCATCTGAGCAAGCTGTTCCTCCCGCAAATTCTCGCGCGGAGAGGCAAGCTGCTTAATGTAGGCAGTGTGGCCGGATTCCTTCCGGGTCCTTATACAGCCATCTATTACGCGAGCAAGGCATTTGTCTTGAGCTTCACGGAGGCCCTCGCGGAAGAGTTGAGCGGAACCGGCGCGACGGTCACATGCCTCTGCCCCGGCCCCGTGGCCACGAACTTTCAGAAACGCGCGCACACCGGCGGTTCCAGCCGGGCGAATCAACGGCTTTTTATGGACGTGTGCGAAGTGGCTCGCCTAGGCTACGAGGGAATGAAGGAAGGCAAGAGAGTCGTGATTCCGGGATGGAAGAACCGACTGCTGACCAATATGCTCCGCGCAGTGCCGCGCAATACCGTGACTAAGATGGTGAGCCGGATGTATGCGGCCAAAGGCCGCAATTGAAAGGATGATGTTGCCGCGGCAGGGCGGTGAGAGCGGCCTGCGAACCGGCACATCGGATGCAGTCTTGCAATATCTTTTCATCTCCCAGAGCACCCTGCCAGAACAAAACTCCTGTCGGCCGATGGTGAACCCAGCTGAGATCCACATGGGCAAATAATAGCCTGGCCAAGCTCTGCGAGCGCGCGGCTCTACCGGGAACTTCAGCGTTACCTCACGCTGCCCAAGGCAAATCGGAAGCGTGGGCCCTCACATCTCCCACAAGCACTCTCCGCCGCGATACATGGAGATAAGGCCGTCTTCGCTGATCTTGAGCACCGTGCCATAGTGCGAGGCGGCAATGGCAGCGGTGGTGCGCCCGCCTTCAACGGTGCGGTTCAAGGCTTCTTCGGTGGACTGGTGATGCAGGATCGCGCCGAAGGCCAGTAGATTTCCATCCGGACAAAGTACTACCGCGCCGTCAATGCGCGCGATATTTTCCAGCACAGCGGAAGGAACATCAAGGATGCTCTTGTCGCGCAGCAAGTAATGCAGTTGGTCTTTGCCGGTGACGCCGTCTGCCGCGTCGGGGTGGTTGCGGTGGTCCAACAGATCGGGCTGCGATACCAGCATGTCGACGGAGTTGCGATCATCCAGCACAACGAACAGTGCGCCCCGGCGACTCTCCGTTAGGTTCAGCCCGACGCTGAACAGGAGCTCGGCAAGCTCTGTGTCGCCAATCGCATTCTTCCATAGCTCATAACGATAGCGAGCATCGACCAACCGCCACTTGCCATCGATAAAGCGAAAGACGGGCACGCCCTCGGAATAGATCTTGATCTCGCCGTTCGGCGAAAGGATGAGACAGATGTAGCCGCCGCACAACGTAGCCCGGCAATGATCCGAATAGGCGCTGGAAGCCGGTACCGCCAGCGGCATGTCACGGTATGGCTCAGCCCACTCATGTACGTCAATCAACTCCGCCAGCAAGCCGTTCTGGTCCACCAGCGCCAGCGTGTGCAAGCCGTCGCATAACCGATGAAAGCTACGGATGCTGGTGAGCTGGCTGCAGTAGCGCAAAGCCCGATTAGGGGTACGCGGCGGTTCGTGGCCAAGCTCAGGCATGGAGCCGAAGAGCAGAACGCCGGTGGCTATGCGGCGGTTCTCGTAAGTGCTCATACTGCTGGTGCGCAGCACCTCGATGGCATCCGCGACGCGGTCGGGAAGTCCGACGATAGCTTCGGCACTGGTGTGTGGGGTTGGGTCAAGGAACGCGGAGACGAAGCGGTCCTCGGGCAGCCCGCGAAAGAGCTGGAAGCTTTGACCGGCAAGTTCCTCGTTGGTCAGCAGTTGATAGCGCGCGGAAAGCACCATGCCGATGCTCCGTAGCAGGCGGCCTTCGTGCTCCGAAAGTTTCGCACTGGCGGTCAGCGAGTAGCCATTACCCATCCACTCGAATTGCACCTCGCCGCCGCTGGGGAACCGTGCCAGCAGCCCCGGCATTTCTTCGGCGCCTTGCGACATCCGCTCCAGAGTTGCTCCGGGGAAGAAGTAGCGAATGCCGTTTTCCAGCAGGTCGCGATACAGGCTACTGAGAAAGCGGGCGCGACTTTTCAGGGAGCGGAAGCCGATTGTGGGAGCATTCGTCATCGCCAAAGTCGGAGAGCGGGTGCAGTTTTCCACTTATACCCGGTACCAAATAGCAGTAGCCGGTTCGCGTAGTACGTCAAGCGCTAAATGCCGGGTACGAGTTCTCGCTGCCACGAGTCCACCCTGCTGTCGACAATTCGAGCAACGTCTTGCAGTTCGATGTTCCGGCTTGGATAGAGGATAGGATTCCAATACTCGTCTCCATGGCTTGATAGCTTCTGGTTGAGGCAGGTTTCGAGCAACTTACAGATCGCGCTCTGCCGATGTACGGGTGGTACATGGGCAAGATACTGAGCGATGCGCGTTCTCGCGGCAGCGGCTAGACGAATAACCACAGATCGCCTTGCGCTACCCGACTCCACTTCGATGTGGAAATGCTCGGAAGGCATCGAGGCGGTCTCTCCGCCGCATGCCGGGGCGTCGCAACAAATGCCGACAACCCTCCATTGCGAACGAATTTCAAATTCCAACTCGACGCCCTGACGCTCAAGATCGCGTTTAATTTCCGCAGCGAGATTGCTGGCCGCAGCAACTGCACCAACATCGTCAAGCACGAGCCGCATGGAAAGATGGGAGACCTCGAACAGACGTGGTAGCTCGCTAAAGGTACTGGTCTCGACGTCCAACGATTTCAGCAGACCGATAGACTTAAACTCTTCCACAACTCTCTTCTTAAGGGCATCTGGGGTCATAACCTGGTACTCCTGGGTCTAGCTCCAATTTGTCCCCACCGGCTCTCGGCCGGTGGTCGCGGCGCTATCGAGATAGTGCCCGATCAAGCCGCGCACTGCAGCAGCATCCTTGCAAATCAATGCCTCGCTGGCGATTGCTTTCAAATCTGCAAAGTACAGGTTGCGGAACAGTTCTTTAATTTCGGCGACCTGCTTCGGCCTCACGCTCAGGCTGCAGATCCCAAGCCCGGCGAAGATTGCCGCTGCGAACGGATCGGAGGCTGCATCGCCGCAAACGGAGACGTGCCGGCCCCTCCTTCTGGAACCGTCAACCACAGCTTGCATCAGGCGCAAAACTGCTGGGTGGAGCGCATCTTGCAATCGAGCCAAGCCCGCGTTTCCGCGCTCGGCCGCCATGGTGTATTGCGTGAGATCGTTAGTGCCGATGCTGAAGAAGTCGAGTTCCTCCGCAAGCTGCTCGCCCGCTAACGCGGCGGAAGGCACTTCGATCATGACACCGCGTTTGATCGGCCAAGAATGCACTGTTCCTTCTTCATTCAGTTGCTCGTGCGCCTGTTGCAAGAGCGTTAGAGCCTGCTGCACCTCATCGAGGAGCGAGATCATGGGAAACATGACCCAGATTTCGTGCCCTGTACCCGAGCGCAGGATTGCCCGCAGATGAGTGAGGAACAGGTCTGGGGACTGCAACGATAGACGAATGCCGCGCACTCCGAGATACGGATTGTGTTCTTCGGGTCTGGGGCAGAAAGGCCAGGGGCTTATCGGCGCCCACATCGAGCGTACGAACTATGATCAGTCCGGCGATCGAGGCGTAGATTTCGCGTAAGGCCAGAACTTGCTCATCCTCGGTGGGGACTTGCGCGCGAGACGCGAAAAGGAACTCCGTTCGCAGCAGCCCTACCCCATCGGCACCATTCTCGGCTGCCGCGATTGCTTCACGTGCGTTCCCGACATTGGCCAACACTTCTATACGTGTGCCATCAAGCGTGACGGCCGCCTCGGACCGGGCAGCAGTTGCCCGGTTCTTGCGCTGCAGCTGAACCTCTTCACGCCTTTTCAGTTTCGCAACGGTTTGCGCATCCGGATCGATCCATACTTCGCCGGTTGAGCCATCCAACCCAACATTCTTTCCCATGTCGGCTTGGCTGATGCCGGTGGCTCCCACAACCATGGGAATACCTAGCGTGCGCAGAATGATGGCGGTGTGGGACGTCGCACTTCCCGTAATGGTGATCACTCCAAGCACCGTAGAGGGGTCACAGGCGGTTGCATCACTGGGAAACAATTCTTCAGTGAAAAGAATGCTAGGCCCAGGCAAGCTAATCCAAGTTTGCGATCCAACCCCATTGATCTGCCGAAGAACACGGCGCGCTATATCACGAACGTCCACAGCACGCTCGCGCAAATACGGATCTTCCATCGCCTCATATTGGGCAGCAAGCTCGTCCGTCACCGTGATCCAAGCCCGAGCTGCTGAAAGCCGGTCGCGCTCCAGAAGCGATCGCAGCTTAGTCATCAGAACCGTGTCGACGAGAATCAGCGCCTGCGCCTCGAGAATGGTCGCGTTGCCCGGAACCCCTCCGGAATCGCGACCTGCTGTGCGTCGAATTTCTTCGCTCACCAACTTCATCGCGGCCGTAAGCTTCGCGAGTTCTTCGGCCGGCGTTCCCGATGGCTCGTCAATCACAGCGAGGTCCGTTGCTTGAAGCATCACGAGAGGACCGATAGCAATGCCGTCCGAGCCTGGAAAGCTGCGAGCACCGGCACATGCAGTAGTCATTACCGGTGGTGGAGGGGGTGCGTTCTCGGATTTGTCTCCGAACGCGACATCGGCAAGTTGGCGAATCGCCTGTAAGGCCTCGTGGCAGTCACTTCCGCTGCAGGCGATCTTGAAGCGGTCCCCTTTGCGAACCTGCAGAAGGGCGAGGCTGGTTAGGCTGCGGGCAGGGACCGGTCCGCGGCCCGAGGTCAGATTGGAAACCTCGCAGGAACAGGAAAATCGGCAGGCGGTCTGCACTAATGCTGCCGCTGGACGAGCGTGGAGCCCATATGGGTTTTCTACTGTCAGTATGAACTCCGCGGTTTCTGATGGCGCTGCTGGCGACAGCCGTTCTTCTGCGGAGACAACTTCGGAGGGGTTTTTACCTTGGAGTTGTTGCTGCTTGGCAGTGAGACCACGTTCGGCTTCCCGGGCGACCTCATCCAGACTGCCCCCTACCTGGGCGCACACAGCCGCTGCGATGGCGCCTTCCACCAGCGGCGCTGGGCATACCCTGATTCGTTTGGCGGCAGAAGCGTCCAACAGTTCCAGAGCGGTTTGGGCGCTGAGCACCGCACTGCCTAAATCCATCAACACCAGCAGGCCTTCCGGGCAGGCCATGTCCTGCAAAACATCAGAGATGTGGACTGAGTCGGTTCCTAGATCCTCGTGGTTCTCGCCAACACCGCTAGCTACTGCCACGGGAAAATCGCGAGAGGTCATCTGCAAAACTAGCTCCCGCACCGCTTCTGCCAGCTTCGTACTGTGCGAGACCAATACCAGGCCGACCATGTTTTCGTCACCCTACGAAGCGGCTTTGCAAACCGACGCAAGTGCCCGCAATAAGAGCCAGCTTGATGTAGCGCCGGGGTCCTGATGACCAATGCTTCGCTCTCCCAAATAGCTGGCCCTGCCTTTGCGCGCCTGCAGCGGAATCGTCGCTTCGGCGGACTCCCATGCCTGTTCTGCAGCCGCCTTGAGTGCCCCTGCGAGGTCGCCATCCGGGGAGGCGCGAAAGGCTTCCAAAGCTGGCGCAAGCGCATCGACCATGGTTTTGTCACCCAGTTGAGCCTTGCCGCGCCGTTGAATGTCGGCGAGCCCTTCAGCCAAGACCTGTCCAAGTTCAGTTTTGCTAAGGCTTTTCTTGCCTGCACAGCTTTTGCTCAGTGCCAGGAAGAAGCCTCCGTAAAGCGGGCCGGCCGCACCACCAACGGAAGAGAGCAAGGCCATACCTACCAACTTGAACAACCCGACCAGGTCACCGGGCGGCGTGCCCGTTTCCAACTTCTTCTCAACTGCCTTGAACCCTCGCATCATGTTCTCGCCATGGTCGCCATCACCAATGGCGGTATCCAGTTCGGTAAGCATGTACGAGTTCTCCGCAATAAGAAGCGCGGCCGCCTTGATCCACGACCGCGCATTTTCCAGCTCGAAGGTTTCCATGGTATTGGATCTCAGCCCCAGCGTAAGCCTGGAGTATCGACCGGAGCATCCCAGAGTTTGCAGAGCTGGTCGTTCATTTTGACCAGTGTGATTGAGCAGCCAGCCATTTCAAGGCTGGTGATATACGTGCCTACCAGATTGCGGACGATGGTCAGTCCGAAGTTCGCTGGCGATCTGCGCTGCTTTGCGATAAATGATGTACAGCTCAATGAGGGGTGATCCACCCATCCCATTCACGAACAGGAGCACGTCGTCCCCTTTCTTGAACGGCAGATCGCCCAGGATGGGATCCATCAGCATTTCCGTGATTTCATCGGCAGTGGCAAACTTCACGCGGCGGCGTCCGGGTTCGCCATGAATGCCGATGCCGAGTTCGATTTCGTCTTCCGGCAGCTCAAAGCTGGGTTTGCCGGCATGGGGCACGGTGCATGGTGTCAGGGCCATGCCCATGCTTCTGCCGCTACCGCGGATTGTGTCACCAAGTTTCTTGATGGCGGCCAGCGGCATTCTCTGCTCCGCAGCTGCTCCCAGCAGTTTTTCCATAAGAACGGTCAAGCCCACACCACGGCGGCCCGCCGTGTATAGGCTGTTTTCCACCGCCACATCGTCGTCGGTCAAAACAGTTTCGACGGCGATGTCATCGGCCTGCAACATCTCTTTCGCGAGATCGAAATTCATCACGTCGCCCGTATAGTTCTTGACGATGTGCAGAATTCCGGCCCCGCCATTTACCGCCTTGCTGGCCTCGTACATCTGGTCGGGAGTGGGGCTGGTAAAAACCTGGCCGGGGCACGCCGCGTCGAGCATTCCTTTGCCCACATAGCCGCCATGCATCGGCTCGTGACCACTGCCGCCGCCGGAGACCAGACCTACCTTGCCCTTTATGGGAGCATCCTTGCGCACGATGTAAGCCGGATCGTAGTTGATGCGGAGACGGTCACTGTGCGCCGCCTCCATCCCCTCAAGCTCCTCGCGCACGACGTCCTGAGGGGAATTGATGAGCTTTTTCATGACATCAGTATGGACGAGTTCTGGCACTAGCACTGCCTCCTTCTGCACGTCAGCATAGACAACGTTGATATCAGGGCGCTGGCCGGAACTGGCGTCATTGGGCAGTCACGCCAGTTCCGGCATGTCGCCACGGCGAAGAGAGATTCAATGACGACAACGCTTACTTTTTGCACTCATCAAGCTCAATACTCAATACTTGATGATGTGAATACTGGCCGCAGCAATGGCCGCACCCGCCAACGGACCCAGGATCGGAATCAGGGCGTAACCCCAATCCGACTTGCCTTTGCCCGCGATGGGCAGGATGAAATGAGCTATGCGCGGACCGAAGTCACGCGCTGGGTTCATGGCATATCCGGTCGGACCACCCAGACACAAGCCGAGCACCCAGACCAACATGCCCCAAAGATAAGGAGCGAAGCCGGGCGGCATCCCGGTCGGAGCCACCGCCGAGGCGCCGAAGGCAAAGCCTACTCCGACCAGGGTCGCCGTAGCGATGACTTCAGTCATGAAGTTATCAGGAAGGTTACGGATCGCCGGGCCGGTGCAGAAGATTCCCAGCTTGGCTCCTTGATCTTCCGTAACCGCCCAGTGCGGCAGGTAAGCCAGCCATACGAAGGTTGCGCCCGCGAAAGCCCCGGCGAATTGCGCCAGCCAGAAGGGAAGGACAGTCGCCCATTTGCCGGAGATGAGGGCCACCGCCAAGGTGACTGCGGGATTGATGTGCGCTCCGGGGCTTCCGCATGCGATTGCCGTAAAGATCCCGGCCATCACTGCCAGTCCCCACCCCGTAGTGATCACAATCCATCCCGAGCCTTCGCCCTTGGATTTCTTGAGGAGGACGTTTGCCACCACGCCATCGCCCAAGAGGATCAGCACAAAGGTCCCCATGAATTCACCGAATAATGGTCCATGCATAGTTAGTCTCCTTGCCGTTAATGTGCGGCGCCTGCGAGTTCTTTTTCGGGTTCTTCGACCTTGGGCGCTTCTTCTACCCAGTCGAATGTTCTAGTGACGGCCTTCTTCCAGAGCTTGTACATGGACTCGCGTTTGGTCTCGTCCATGTTCGGCTTCCAAGTCTTGTCGACTGCCCAGTTGGCACAGAGGTCGTCAAGGTTCTTGTAGAAGCCAACCGCCAAGCCGGCTGCATACGCAGCGCCCAAGCGCCGTGGTCTCCTTAATGACGGGTCTTACGACAGGTTTGTTAAGAATGTCCGACTGGAACTGCATGAGCAGGTCGTTCTCGACCATGCCGCCATCGGTGCGCAGCACGTCGAGCTCAATGCCGGAGTCGTTCTTCATGGCATCCACCACTTCGCGAGTCTGGAATGCGGTAGCTTCCAGGACGGCGCGAGCAATGTGGCCTTTATTGACGTAACGAGTCAGTCCAGCGATGACGCCCCGTGCCGTTGCTTTCCAGTAAGGAGCGAACAGACCGGAGAATGCGGGTACGAAGTACACCCCACCGTTGTCATCCACGGTTTTGCCAGAGCTTCAATGTCCGAGCTCTTCTGGATGATGTTCAGATTGTCCCGCAGCCACTGCACCAGCGCTCCGGTGATGGCCACGCTGCCCTCCAGCGCATACACCGCGGGCTGATTGCCCAGCTTGTACGCCAGTGTAGTGAGCAGGCCGAACTCGGACTGCACCGGCGTGGTACCGGTGTTCAGCAGCAGGAAACAGCCGGTGCCGTAGGTGTTCTTCGCCTGGCCCGGCTTGAAGCAGGTCTGGCCGACCAGGGCGGCCTGTTGATCGCCGAGATCGCCGGCAACGGGAACGCCGGCAAGGGCCGTCGTCTTCGCAGTGCCATACACTTCGCTGCTGGAGCAAATCTTTGGCAGCATCGCGATCGGCACGCCAAAGACACTAGTGACTTCTCTGCTCCATTCGAGGGTTTCCAGATTCATCAACATGGTTCGGCTGGCATTGCTAACATCGGTGACATGAATGCCGCCATCAACGCCGCCAGTCAGCCTCCAGATGATGTACGTGTCGATGTTGCCGAAGATCACCTCACCCTTCTCGGCGAGCGGGCGGACCCCAGATATGTTTTCCAGAACCCACTTGATCTTCAGCCCGCTAAAATAGGTGGCCAGCGGCAGTCCGACCTTGCGGCGAAACTGGTCCTGCCCGCCCAGCCGAGAGTACTCGGCCACATAGTCAGCAGTCCGTGTGTCCTGCCAGACAATGGCGTTGTAAACTGGTTTGCCGGTCTTGCGATTCCACACCACCGTGGTCTCGCGCTGATTCGTGATGCCTACGCCGGCGAGGTCTTTCGCGGTCAGGTTCTTGGCTTTCAACGCCTCCGCGATGACTTCGTGCGTCCGCGTCCAGATTTCCTCGGGATTGTGCTCGACCCATCCTGGCTTGGGATAGATCTGCTCGTGTTCCTTCTGGGCCGTGGTGACGATCCGTCCGGAACGGTCAAACACGATGAAGCGAGTGCTCGTCGTGCCTTGATCGATTGCGCCAATGTAATTCGCCATTAGTTCCTCCATAGAATTGTTGCCGCGACCGCGAAGTCTTCACAGACATGTAGATGTATTCCTGCCCTTTGCCTGCAAGGCTTCCGCCACGGCCTGGGTCTCAGAAGAATACCGTGGTCCGGAAACCAATTGCCTCAGCCGTTCCGGCCTTTGCAAAGCCACCTACGTCCTGATATATCTGCAAAGTTGGCTGAAGGGACAAGTACGGCGTGGCCTGGAATATGTAGTTGAATTCATACGCTTTTTCCGAGGAATAGGGCGGAGCAGCCGGATTCGTAAAGGCATAGTAACTGGCGTACTTATCGCTCACGTGGGTGTACGACAGGCCCCAGTTAACCGAGTCCTTCGGCCGGCTGGGAATCGGGCCGTGGTAAGTCAGTCCCACGAGGACGTTCTTATCGACCATGTTGTAGGGTGCATTCGGCGAGTAAGACATACCGCCCTGGACATCCAGGCCTGTGTTCGAGCCTGCTTTCGGACGATAAACCGCCTGTTGACCCCAGAAATAGAAAACGTAGTTGCCGGTGTTCGGCGAGAAGTACAGGGGATTCGAGTAGTACAGGGAACCAGGCTGGGCGCAGCCAGGAACCTGAGCTGTGTTGCTGCAGAAGGAGTTGGCGAACTTACCGCCGTTGTAAGTCGATCCGACTTCATACTGGCCGGAATAATACTTTTCCTTTGCAGTCTTCCCGGTACCAGGCTGATTGATCTTGAAGCCAACATTGTCGCTGATTACACCCGAATCGCGCTTCACATAATGGAAGCCGTTGGGATCCTGCACATATGGATTCCGGTTGCCGGAGGTGTAAGCCGCGCTGTAATACATCCAGGGATAGGGATCCACCTCCAACCTGACACCAGGACCAGAAGCAGGGTCGAAGGAGGCGTAGTCGTTGAAGCGGTTTTGGAAGCCATAGGAGAGCGGCTCCTCGAGGTACTGCCAGATCCAGGGGGGAAGGCCATAGTAGTCCAGGCTAGCTAGCTGGCCGAACTGGACCTTAACCTTTCCGTCCGCCATCGCGTACTGCAACCAGTAGGAGTCGAGGATCTCGGTCCGTGCACTGACTAGGGTGCTGGGATTGGAGATGCTTCCCAGATAGTCGGCGCCAAGATTGGGACCGCCTTGCCATAGTCCGGTGACAAAGAAGCTCCAATTTTTTGCCGACGGCCCGATCAGCTTGCCGAAATCAATCCACATGGTTCCGCGCATACGGTTCCATCCTGCGCCGCCGTCCTGGTACCTTCCATTCTCGGCATACAGAAAGTCGCCGGTGTAACGGAATTCGAACTTAACGCCCTTTTCTTCTTCCAACTTGGTTCGCTCACCGCCCCAGTCACCCAGCAGATATTTCTGAGTGAAGAGATTGGTACTCGGTGAAGCGGTCGTATTGTCTTGGCTAAGTGCAGCTACAGATAGTAAGAGTGGACAAACTACCAAGAGTAGTATGCATATTACTTGTTTGCTGTGAGACTGGGAGGTCGCCATAGCTTCTCCTTTTATTATGTCGCGCGTTTACAACGTAAAGCGAGCGAAATGGAAAAGCCGCCTACACTCCAACGGTTTCGTGGAAAGAATCGAATCGAAACCCTGGATTGTAGACGGCTTACTCTTAGATCTCTAACCGCGCAACTTAGCTTAACAGGTGCGCAGTGCCCTGTGTGTGACTGTTATCACGCCTGCATGTGATGCACGCTTCTCCCTCGCTGTTCTTCCATCTCGCCGTGAGAACGATCTTAAGCTACCCATAGACGACAATCGCTGACCGACACGGAAGTGACTCCCTGCTTTACAAGATCTTCAATCTCCCGCATGGTCGAGATCAACCCTCCCGCGATGATAGGGAGCTCGGGGTACTCCTGGCGCAGTTTCGGAACTATGTACGGCGCCACGATTGCCGGCATGACCTCCAACGCGTCGGGCAGAAAGTGTTCCAGGCTGTGCAAAGCGCTCTCTAGTGCAGCAGAGTCCAGTAGAAAAGTGCGTTTGATCGCAAACAGCCCGAAGTCCCGAGCCGCTCGTAACGGCTCGATGTGGGTGGAGATGATGCCCTGCACCTGCCGATGGGCAAGATAAGACATCGCTGCCTCGTCGCGCGATAACCCGGCAGTTAAATCGACATTGACCATCGGGACCTTGCCGGCGGCCATGACCACCTCTACCATCTCGGCGATATGCTCCGGATTCCCAAACAGGAAATAGACGACTTTGCCGGGAGCATGAGCGCTGCGCGCAACGAATTCGGGGGCGCGGACGGACGGAATAATGTGTGTCTGTTCGAGCAGCGCAGCTAGCCGATGCACGTTGTCGTGTGAACGATGCTGGTGATTCCGGAACTCAAGTCGATTGGTCACCCCAGCGCAGGTTGCCGGGTTCACTATAGCCGCTTTGCACTTGATATCTGCCAGCACTCTTGCCGCCTTTCAGCAATGATGCTAACCGAGCATTTGTCGTGCCAAATAATGGCAGTGTGGGTAAGCGCTCCCCTCGGGAGTGGTGAGTACGAGACTTTCTCGACCGTTACGACAATCTTCAACCTCCAAGCCAAAACCACGGGGACGATAGCTCTTCGGGCAGCTTGGCTCCGTATCGTCCCCGCGCGGTTTTGGTAAGCCAATTCCTGAAGAGTTCCAGTGGTATCTTTAAGCAGCCGCTACTCTGTCAAGAGTTTGGTTCTGATCTACGGAACCGATGGGCTTCTTTCCCATGATCTCCGCTTCTGCCGCAGCCAGTCGTCAAGATCGTGTCCGTGCTCGCAGCCACGCTCTTCAAATAACCGATGGGCACGCACGCGGATGATTTCCTCAGTCAGTTCGAGGGAACCCTCATTCCATACCTGTGAGACTTCGTGCATAGTGAACCTCCCAAACAGCAGCTTTGACGCATTGCACGCCAAATTTTGTGCCATATTGTGCTGTAGGTCACAGTCATGCAAGCACCGACATACGCTGTTCCCAAGAATTAGACGGAAGCGGCCTGTAGTACTCCATAGCAATCCCCATTTACAAATTAAGCTACTGAAGTTAAGTTGCCAGTCAGAGATTCATGCTAGCAAGGACATGCGTCACACTATTGCCGATATTTCCCGTTTTGGGCTCGTTTAGGAATAGCTGTTAGTTGCTAGCGCAGTTGCACAGCGCGTGACAATCCGTGTACTTATGGCAATTGGTCTGCATCTCAAATGCCCGTTGAAACAGCGTCAAGTTGCTATAGGAACACTCTCTAATAACTAAACAAGGGCATGCTGACCGTATACGGGCTCTCAGTGGCATCGTGCGGACATTCACAGCTTCCACCATCAACGGCGGTTGTAATGGTGACACTTTTGGCGGTGCGAACTGCTGTGATGTACGGCAAGCGCACCGAGTTGATCGATTGAACTCGAGCTGCGCAGAGGAAGGTCTCCACATGAGAAAGAAGCTTATTGCAGGCAATTGGAAGATGTACAAGACCCCGGAACAAACCGCCGCCTTCTTCGCACATTTTCTCCCGTTAGTGGCTGATTATGATGGGGCCGAGATTGTGGTTTGTCCTCCATTCGTCGATCTTCACACCGCTATCGATGCAGCTTCAGGGTCCAACGTGGCCATCGGTGCCCAGAATGTGCATTGGAAAAAGGAAGGCGCTTTCACCGGCGAGATTTCCGCACCCATGCTTACCGCTATTGGCGTCACCCACGTCGTGATCGGACATTCCGAGCGCCGTCAGTACTTCAATGAGACCGACGACAGCGTGAATCGCCGATTGGAGACCGCTCTGGAGTTGGGTTTGACGCCGATCGTTTGCGTGGGCGAGGTTCTGGAGGAGCGGGAAGCAGGGTTGACCGAGGACGTTTTGCGCTGCCAGTGCGTCCGCCCCTTCAACGGCATCTCCGCGCATAAAGCCGCCAAACTCGTCATTGCCTATGAGTCGGTTTGGGCAATCGGTACCGGCAAGACGGCAACGCCCCAGATGGCAGCCGATGCGCACGCTGTCACCCGGCATGAAGTCAGCAAAACTTTCGGCGACGAATTCGCACAGACCGTTCGCATCCTCTACGGCGGCAGCGTCAAGCCGGAGAATGCAACAGTGCTGATGTCGGAGAGCGAGATCGACGGAGCGCTGGTCGGTGGTGCGAGCCTGGATCCAGATTCGTTCTTCAGCATCCTGAACTATCAGAGTGAGCCGCTAGCGATTGGCAATTCGACGAAGTCTATTTGACCTGCGTAACACGAAGCGAAAATCGCTTGCTCTGCGACCGGAATGCGACTGGCGGGAGCGGTCGCGGCGTCGTGAAGTTCGACGAGGTGCAACGAACAGGTTAGCGGCAAACGGTGGTCACTTAGCTCAAAAGGTAATACTCAAGCGCTTTTTTTTCTTCCCTGTTGGGCGACTGCTTCCTGAGCCTTGCGGATTTCCTCCGGGTCACCCAGGTAATAGTGCTTGATGGGTTTGAGATCCGCGTCCAGCTCGTATACTAAGGCCACGCCAGTCGGAATGTTTAGCTCCACGATATCTTCCTCGGAGATGTTGTCCAGGTACTTGACCAACGCTCGCAGGCTGTTGCCATGGGCCGCAATGATCACCCGCACTCCTGACTGGATTGCCGGAGCGATAGTATCGTGCCAATAGGGTAGAAAACGGGCAACTGTGTCTTTCAGGCACTCCGTCAACGGAATATCTTGCCGAGGCAGGTCGTGGTAACGCGGGTCGCGCCCAGGCCAGCGCGAGTCATCTTCGGTCAGCGCCGGAGGCTGGATGTCGTAGCTGCGGCGCCAGATCTTTACCTGAGCCTCGCCGTATTTCGCTGCCGTCTCGGCCTTATTGAGCCCTTGCAGGGCCCCATAGTGGCGTTCGTTCAGTCGCCACGAGTTGTGGACCGGGATCCACATCAAGTCCATTTCGTCCAGCGCAATCCACAACGTACGAATGGCGCGCTTCAGAACGGAGGTGAAGGCCACGTCAAAGACGTAGCCCTCCGCTTTCAGTAGAAGCCCGGCACGATGAGCCTCGGCGGTGCCGCGCTCTGATAGGTCGACATCCGTCCAACCGGTGAAGCGGTTCTCCAGGTTCCAGGTGCTCTCGCCATGGCGGAGCAGGACGACTTTATGCATTTGCTCCTCCTTGTTTCTTATCGTTGAGCGCCGCCACTCCTGGTAGCACTCTGCCTTCCAGAAGTTCCAGCGACGCCCCACCGCGGGTGGAGGCATGCGTCATTTTTCCGGCAACTCCAGCTTTCTTTACCGCGCTGGCGCTGTCGCCACCCCCGATGACCGTGGTCGAGCCAGTGGTGGCCAACAGCCTTGCGATGGCGAACGTGCCTTCGGTGAACTTCGGAAACTCGAAGACGCCCATCGGGCCGTTCCACACTACCAGCTTGGCAGTCTTGAGTATATCGCCGAACAGCGCGATGCTCTTGGGCCCAATGTCCATCACCCGCCAGCCAGGCGGGACCTTGTCCACGTCCACAACCTTGCTCGCGGCCTCGGCGTCGAACTTGTCGGCCACTACTTCGTCAGCAGGCAATAGTAGTCGATCACCCGCCTTCGCCATGATCGCCTTAGCCGTTTCCACCGAGCCGGCTTCCACCAGGCTGTCGTGCATGTTGTAGCCCTTGGCAGCCAGGAAAGTATTGGCCATACCTCCTCCGATGATCAACTTGTCGCATCGGATCAGCAGGTTTTCGATCACGCCGATCTTATCGCTGATCTTCGCTCCCCCCAGAATAGCGATGTAGGGATGGGCGGGGTTGTCAGTGGCGCGGCCAAGGTACTCCAGTTCGCGCTCCATGAGGAAGCCGGAGACGGCAGACAAGAAGCGGGCGACACCCTCGGTGGACGAGTGGGCGCGGTGCGCAGAGCCAAAGGCATCGTGCACGTAGATGTCGCCCAGACTGGCCATTTGCGTGGCAAGTTCGAGGTCATTCTTCTCTTCGCCTTTGTGGAAGCGCGTGTTTTCCAGCATCAGCACGTCGCCAGGTTTGAGGGCCTTGGCCATCGTCGATGACCAGGTCCACGCCGAGCGCTTTCCAGTCCGGCAGGCCCTTGCTCGCGTCGAAGTAGGGAATCGTGCGACCGCCAATGACGAAGCAGCTATCTTTCGTGGTGACCTCGTCGGGCCAGCGGCCATAGGCGGAGTCCACCTCGAAAAGCGCTGCCAGAATAGGGAGATCCTTGATATCGGAGATGGAAACCGGAACGAACAAGTCGTTCTTCAGTGCTACCTTCATCAAAGAGCGTCCGATGCGACCAAAACCATGAATTGCAATCCTAGCCATGATGTTTCTCCTTCTCTATTTGCTTAGGCGGTCCTGAGGACGGGCTTTTAACGCCAAATGGCAAGGCGGCCATGCCCCTGAAGACTGCCTTGGAGCCCAGTTCCGCCTCGATTTTCATCAGGCGGTTGTATTTCGCTGTCCGTTCGCTGTGTTGCATGAGTTCACCCTCAACCGAGGCGCCGATCTTAATTCTGTGCTATTCGGGGGCGACAGCGATGTGAGTCCAAACGCGCTGAAGCGTGACTTTCCTTTTCGCATCGCCGGCAATCGGAGATATCGCCGCGGAGACGACGACCCCCAACCTGCCTCTTGCCCCGGCGACTCTGTTGCCAAAGGCTCCTTTCGATGTACAATCTCTCCACTTTCTCAAGGGGTGCCCACAACAAGAGAATTTGCAAGAGGCAATGATGCTTAAGTCCATGGCTGTCCTGTCGGCAGTGTGTCTATTGACTGGCTCGCTAGTGCCTGCGGCATTCGCGCAAAGCGACGAGGTTCACCTGCCGTCACGCGAAGGGAAACTGCAGCACGCCGACGCAACGTCGGATGCCGGCGGAATCGCCGGCCCTGGACTGCGAACGCACACCAAACCGCTCAGGAAGGATGTTGATCTGGTGCTGGTGCCGGTGACGGTCACCGATCCCATGAATCGCGTCGTCGCGGGTCTCGAAAGGGACAGCTTTGTCCTGATGGAAAACGGCCAGCCGCAGCAGATCCGGTCGTTCTCGACGGAAGACGCACCGATTTCGTTGGGCGTGATCTTCGACGTCAGCGGCTCGATGGCCGACAAGATCGACGAGGCGCGGCAGGCGATCGTCGAGTTCTTTCGCACCGCGAACCCCGACGATGAGTTCTTTCTCGTGACCTTCTCGGACCAGCCGCAAGTGCTGGTAAATTTCACCCCCTCGGTGGAAGACATTCAGAAGGGGCTGCCGTATGCTGTTCCCCACGGCGCTACCTCACTGCTGGATGCCATTTATCTCGGCATCAACCGCATGCGCCTGGCCCATAACGAGCGCAAGGCGCTGCTGATCATCTCGGATGGCGGCGACAACCACAGCCGCTACACCGAGGACGAGATCGCCAACATGGTGCGCGAGGCGGATGTCCAAGTCTTTGCCATGGGAATATTTGAGCGCGGGGCGAAAACACCGGAGGAGCTTCACGGTCCCGAGCTCCTCGGCGCAATCACCGGCGCTACCGGCGGACAGACCTACTTCATCCACGCGCCCAGAGAATTGCCCGAGGTCGCCAACAAAATCGGAATCGAGCTGCGCAACCAATACTTGCTCGGATATCGTCCGAACAATCCCGCCCACAATGGTAAGTGGCGGAAGATCAGGGTGAAAATGAAGCCGCCGACAGGCTCGCCGCCACTGCACGTGTACGCCAAGGCCGGCTATTACGCCGCCGCGGAGTAAGCGCGGCGGCGTTACTGGCGCTTCAGGTCGAGGCGGTTCTCCGTTCCCGCAAGCAAGCGCCGGATGTTCTGATGGTGTTTCAGGATGATCAGCAGGCACACCAGCACTACGAAGGGCAGCAGCACCGGGCGTTCGCCGGGCGCGATGAATGCCAGCGCAATCAAAGGAAAGATCGCCGCCGAGAGGACCGAAGCCAGCGACGTGTAGTGGGAAAGCAGGTAGATCACGATGTAAACGATGGCTGCTACCCCAACCGCCCAGGGCGTCATGCCGAGAAACGCCCCCATCGCGGTCGCCACGCCTTTGCCGCCTTTGCCTTTCAGGAACACGGAAAAGATATGCCCGAGTACGGCGCAGAGCGCGCTCGCGCCCACGATCATGCCCGCGCTCTTCAACCCGCCCGAATCGGACGGCGCATGACTTGCGATCGCGCGTGCGATAAGAACGGCAACCAAGCCTTTCGATGAGTCGAGGATTAGCGTCCAAAGCCCCAGGCCCGGCGCAATACGCGCCACGTTGGCGGTCCCGATATTGCCGCTGCCCGTCTGCCTGACGTCGACCCCGCGGAAAACACGGACCAAGATCAGCCCGAATGGAATTGAGCCCAACAGATACGCGATCGCACTCGCCAAAACGAGATCTCTTACCATCGGCGCTCCCGGCGTGGAAAATGGCCCATCGGCCGGAATCATTGTCTCGCACCGTTGAAGAACGGGCAAAGAGAACCGGCGATCACGTAGTGGGTCGGTCTATAAGGATCAATCTGTAATCGTTGACGAGTTTTGAGGAGGGTGCCCCAGGTCTCGCGCGGTTCAAGACCTGGGTGACGGCTATTGCGCCGCGAGTTACCCGAGTCTGGAAAATCGCCAGACCTGGGGCACCCAAATGAGCCTAGTGTCGAGCCACGCACGCAGCATACAGAACTTCGGCCGGGTGGAGAGCTTTGAGCCCGGTGCCATGCTCGATCTGCATCTGGCAGCTTCCGCATTCCGTGACGACCGCGTCCGGCTTGGATTCCTTGATTCGTTCAAACAACTCGCGGCCGATATCCAACGAGATCCCATACTTCTCACTCTTGAAGCCGTAGGTTCCGGCCATGCCACAGCAGTCCGCCTTCATCTCCTCGATTTCGACGCCCGGCACCGCATGCAGCAAATGCAGCCAGGGACGTCCGATACCCTGCGACTTCAGATGACACGGCGCGTGATAGGCGAGCTTTTTGGCCATGGGCCGGAAGTCGGTACGCAGCTCGCCGCCATCCAGCAGCGCAGCCAGCAGCTCGCCAAGGTCGTACGTATTTGCCGCGATCTTTCTCGCCGAGGCTGCCAGCGCGCCGTTCGTAGGCAGATGAGCATACTCGGCCTTGAGCGCATATCCGCAACTCGTGCAGGCCGTTACGATGCAGGCGCCCGCATCGACAGCCGGCCCCATAGCCACGGCGTTCTGCCGCACGCAATTCATCAGTTCGGCGGCATCACCGTTGGCGCCGGCCGGCGTGCCGCAGCAAACGTCGGGCGTGACCTCAACCGCGAATCCATTCAGGCGGAGCAGTTCGATCACCCGGCGCCCAACTTCGGGCTTGTTGTCGCGCAGGAAGCAGCCCGGGAAAAACAGGGCTTTGCGAGAGCCGGCATCGACGCCGTCTGCCGCTCCCAGAGGATGGGCCGAATACCTGGGCAGCTTCCTTTGCGGAGTTATGTCCAGAAGAGACGACATGGCCCAGTGACTCGGCTTGAGGTTCATGACCGCATTCGTAAGCGCAGCCGTACTGGAGGACAGCTTCCCAACCAGGCTGGGCCGCGCCAGCCAGTAATCCCGCAGCGCAACCCGGCCGGTCTTCTTGTGCTGCGCTTTGCCTCGGGCAAGGAGCTCGGAAACATTGACGGCCTGCGGGCAAGCCATATCGCAACGATGGCAGCCCATGCAGTACTCCAGCCATTCGCTATCGCTCTCCACGCCTTCGCGCCGGAAGCGCTCCATGTCCGGGCCCAGTGCTTTCGGTCCGGGGAACGCCGGGTAAACCTTCAACACGGGGCAGGCTGCATTGCAGTCGGAACACTTTACGCAATTGTCCAGCGCCAGATTACGGTTTTGCATATTGCACTCCTCGCTGACAAGCCAGCATGCCTGCCTCATATCCGCTCACGATCGCAATCGCGTTCCCGTAGCGCGATTCGAATCTCCCCAGAACGCTGCCGCAAGCGAAGACGTTTTCCGCCAGTACCGCGCCATTGCGAATCACCGGCTGCAGCTCTTCTCTCATCCGCATTGCGAGCTCTGAGGCATGCTCCTTGGCTGTGTCGTCTTCGAGCAGGTGCGAGAATTTGCCCGAGGCAAGAATAACGCTTTCGGCGTGGACGGTCCGCGGCTGGCCCGGAGTGTCGAGAACGGCGCCCGTGCAGCGATCTCCGTCCAGGCAGAGCTTCTGGACCGAAAATCCCGTGCAGATCTCCACTCCCATCGCCGCCAGGTGCGATTCGAGCCGCCGCAACAGGCGCAGTCCGGGGACGGAGGGCGGCAGCGTGGGCAGCTCACAGATCGCGCAACAAATGTCCTCTTCAAGTTCGCGAATGTTGTCGTCGCCGGAGTTCACTCCGAGGATCCCGGGAAGAATCAGCAAGTCCGCATCGTGAGCGACCGGCTTGAGAGCAGCAATCAGAGCTCGCGGATAGAACAAATCTCTATCGATCTCGCTCGCGATGTCGAGCGGCGTCAGCCAATGCTGGTTGTGAATCTGCGGCAGCTTGATGGCAACAGCTCTATACGAAGTTGAGAGCCCTTTGTCCTTGCCATGGAGCGTCAATCGCTCCGCGACAAAATTCGCGTCGAAGGCAAACACATTCTCGATGCCGACGACCACGGCCTTGGCTACACCGCGAGGATCGCCCTTCCATAGCGACCTTGGAGCCAGTGAAACCTCGGCGAATGTGCCCATGATGGTAGGAACCAGCCGGCGCTCGCGCGTGCCTCCCTCGTAGGCGCATCCCGCGGCAGTGGTCAGCTCAACGAAGAGGCCGATCGCCTCTTCCATTTCGTTTCCACCGGATTTGCCAAGACCAAAAGCGCTCCAATCAAGCCCGTCCAGATCAACGCACGCGGCGCCCAGGACAAAGCTCCCAGGTCCTTTGCTGGCCAACATCACGCGGGCGCCTTGCCGGCAAGCTGCCGCGGTCGCAGTGAGACCGGAAAGACCTTCGCCGATGACGAGTACGTCGAATTCATTGCCCCGCATGGCTCACCTCCGCAGGCTTGTGGAAGTTGTACGATGTGCCGAAAAGCTCGCGGCTCAGGCTGAGCTGTTCTGCCTGCTTGCCGTCCGGGACCCACGACTGCCCCTTCCAGCGATCATCGAGGTACGTTTCCAGAAGCTGACTGGCTCGCGCGGCGGTCCATTTCTTGTTTTGATATCCGGCCAGCATAGCTTTGTAGCCACAGAACGTGCCTTGGCACGGACCAAACCCCAGCCGGGTGCGTCTGCCGATGTCGCCAATGGTCTCGACCGGAACGCGGGCCGAGCTGCCGAGCACCAGTTCGAGTTCGGAGCGCGTCACCAGTTCGCACTCGCAGACGATTTCCGCCATCGCCGGATTTTGCTGAATTGCTTCCATCACTAAGGCCAGTCTGCTGCCCAGGCGGCGGTGCGCTTTCTCGACTGCGGCTGCGGGCATCCACTGGTGCGCTTCCCTGAGCACATCAACTGCGGCGGTATCGCGCAGCGGCACCTGGTCGGTGCGACAGGGCTGATCGATATGAAGCTTGCGGCAGACCAGGTCGGCCGTTGCCTTGGCCATCAAGCGATAAGTTGTGAGCTTGCCGCCGACGATGGACATGAAGCCATGAATGCCCTCCGAACTCTCGTGATCGAGCAGCGCAAAGTTTCGGCTGACCTCGCGTCCACCGGCGCCGGCAACGCTCTTGGGGACGTATAGCGGCCGTGCACCGGTAAAGATGCGGAGCAGCCGGGCTTCGGCGAGCGCGGGGATCAACTCCACTCCCAGCGCCAGCAGCTTTTCTATCTCCTCCGGCGGCACAGTCAGGCCCTCAGGCCCGGGCACCGTCACCGAACTCGTGCCCAGAATGCAAACCGGCCCGCACGGCACCAGGATATCGGCGTCGCCCGGCTTGCGGCAGCGATTGACCACACGCCTCACCACACAGTGGTTGAAGATGAGGAGCGCTCCGCGATCGCAACGCACCGGCACCTCCACTCCTGCCATGGCCGCGATTTGTTGCGCCCAGCCTCCAGCGGCATTGATTACGATTTCGCACTGGACAGAATCTTCCTCGCCGGTACTCACATCACGGTAGCGAACGCCTTTGACGTGATCGACCGCAAGCTCAATACCAGTGACTTCGGAATAGGCGCGGAAGATCGCACCTTTGGAGACTGCGGATTCAATATTGGCCAGGGCTAACTGAAATACATCGATGTGCCCGTCCGGACAGGTGTACGCCTTGACGATATCGGCCGGAAGGTTGGGCTCGAGGCTCAGCGCTTCATCGCGAGAAAGCTCCTGGGTTGCGATTCCGATTTTGTTGCACCCGTCCGCCCACTGCTGAACATACTGAGGATCATCGCCGCGAACATGCACAAACATCCCTCCAGTATCGTGCACGCAGAGAGCGGCGACTTTCTTGAGAATCATGTTCTCACTAATACATTCCTTCGCGGCCTCGGCGTCTTTCACCACATAACGGCCACCGCTGTGCAGTAATCCATGACATCTGCCAGTCGCGCCGTTGGCCAGATCCTTCTTCTCCAATAAGACCGCGGGAATCCCCCGAAGCGAAAGGTCCCAGAGGATTCCTGCTCCGGTAGCGCCTCCACCTATGATTACGACCTGTGTTTTTTCCATGGCAATCGGCTCCGCGATGTGAGCTCGCAACTGGAGGTCCGGTATTCCGCTCAGCGCGTTGTCAACGGCAGCCTTGCGGCAAAACGCAAAGCTTATGACCACCAATCAGCGAGCAAAGCATTTTGGGATCGGGAACGGGCAGCAGATCATTCGCGGCAGGAGGGTGTCTGGATAGGGAATGTATTCAGGATCGTTAGCCGGCGCTCGGGGGTTTATATGCAAGCATAAGGAGTAGTGCAAAACCGAGGTGGACCGGCGCTCTCAAGACTCTATCCAAGATCCCTTCCGGGATCCCAACAGGTTTCTTTTCACGCGCAGTCACCGCTGCTGGTTTCTCAAGCACTCTCCGTGTAGCGGTGCCGACACTGTCATTATGCTCCGTTGATCTCTCATCGTCAACGAAACGAAGAACGAAACGAAGAAGGTGGTCCTTTAGGCACGAGAGCCCTTACCGAAATGGGACAGCTGACATCGAGAAACGCAACCGATCCGGAGGTGATTGCACCGAGCTTCAGCAGCCTCGGCGTACCGTGGCATCGATGAATGTCGTAGCAAAGGAATCTGCATGTGCCAGTAGCTCGAGAACCGCGGCCATAAACGCCGGCAGGTCATCGGGCTTTCTGCTGCTGACAAAATGGCGATCAATCACTACGGGCAAGTCCTCGAATACTGCACCCGCATTGATCAGGTCGTCCTTGATTCCGAGACTGCCGGTCACGTGTACCCCGCCATAAACCCCAGCAGAAATCGGGATCCAGCCGCCATGGCAGATGGCAGCGATTAGCTTGCGGGACTGATTAAATTGGGCAACCAGGTTTTTGACCTTGTCGATGCGCCGCAATTTGTCCGGCGCCCAGCCACCTGGACAAACGACGCCGGCGAACGCCGATTCGTCGACGTCAAACACCGATGTGTCGCTAACACATGGATAGCTATGTTTTCCGAGATATTGCTGTCGCGCCTTAGGTGCTGCAACGACGGCTTTATAGCCGGCCTCCTCGAGCCGGTACTTGGGATACATGAGTTCCATGTCTTCATAGCCATCTTCCATGAAGATGAGTACAGCCGGCGAATCATTTTTCGGCACGATGTTTGCCTCCTGGAAGATTCGATTGTTGTTCCGTGGGGCGCGGTTACAGAAGCAGGTCGCAACCGCTCAGCGAAGCGGAAGGCGCTCCTTGCTTCGTATTGTGGTCAACTCCGTTGAATTGCGACGTTGCACCGCCCGGACCGAGGGCTTGTGCCGTTTGTGGGCTTCGTCAATCTTTTTCCAGAAAATAGCAAAATAATCAGCGGCGGAGACGACCGACAGTACCACCATCGCCCAGATTGTTATCCTCGCGATCAGCTCAATGCTGAGTGAGAGCGGAACTCGACCCCAGTCGAAACGCACGGCGGGCCAGCCGTGATCGAGGATTGCTGCGATGACGGCCACGACCTGCACCGCCATTTTCCACTTGCCCAAGTCACGCGCCTGGATTGTGAAGCCTTCCGCAGCGCCCACCATTCGCAGCTCGGTAACCAGGAGTTCCCTGCCAATTACCACGATCACCACCCATGCACTCACTAGACGCGGATTGAATTGCACCAAGGCAATCAAGGCGGAGGCAATCAGCAGCTTGTCGGCCAGCGGATCGAGAAGCATTCCCATCCGGGTGACTTGGCCGCGCTTGCGCGCCAAATAGCCGTCAAGACGATCCGTAAGTGCCGCGAAAACAACTACCGCTGACGCAAGCAGTTCTTTCTCACCGTGGGTCCTGCTGATTTGATTGGTCGTTAAGATCCAAACAAGCAGCGGGACGCTGGAGATGCGCGAAACCGTAAGCCAGTTCGGCAGGTTCACCGGTGGGAACTCCCCGTTTCCGCCAAAGTAAGCGGTAACGCTTTTTTATAGCATGGCGACTGCCGGAACGGCTGTGAGGTGCGTTTCTTCCGTGTGCAGTTTGGTTGATTGCGGCGAGTTCGCTCGTCTCGAATCGTCTCGGCGCCTACTGCCTAATGCACCCGACAATACTGCGCATAGGCATCGCCGCTGCGCGGAAAAAGTCCCAACGTCGGGTCGACAGCCCGACCCAGGGAAGGCTCAATGTTGCGCAATGCGCCAAGACTTCATCGAGCATGACTTTACCATGATTATCAAATCAACGTCGCTATTCGCCTTTTCTTTCTGACGTGCCATTGAACCGTACACAAACGCCACGGCGATTCTCTGTGCCAGTGGCTTTAGTTAGGTCTGCAGACGTTCGACTAGTTGGAGATCTGGTCCTGCCTTCGAATGCACAGCAGCTGCCCGGTTTACGCTGGCATTCTTCTGCAAACCGGCAACTCGTCAGCTTTTTTTCTTGCTGAATCATTGCTTGGGCGGCCCGATCTATGCACTGCAACAAGGGCGGGCTGAACCCACTATTGAGCTACGAAAACAGCGCTGGAGTAGGAGTCTCTCCAAAACGCTCCAAAACGGCTGGAGAGATTGGAGCCAACATCCAGCCAAACTCAGAGGCGAGGTGCCGGTCATCTGCGCTCATGACATGCGAATAGCTTTGTCGTGTCCGAAATCACGGGGCCGACTGCTTCTTTGTTGTCAAGGGGCCCCCTATTTTACGCAATTGGATGAGCAATACCTCGTTACCAATATCACTGCAAATCAACTCGTACATTGCCGGCGCCTCGAGTTCAGAAATTCTCCAGCATCACAGCGAGAACATCATTCCCCATTTTTGAGATGTGTCGCGCCGAGGGGAACCGTCAGGAGGAATATTGGGGGCGTTCCGTTTGGAGCGCAAGCGGAGTAAATTGTGGATTCGGGAGATCGGCTTGCTCCCAACTCCTCGCTAAATCGGGCGAAGCGGTAGGCACCCCGCCGGCGAAGAGCCATGCCATGAAGAAGGGCGCTTAAGCCTTTCGTTCGTTCCGGGAGATCTGCCGTGTCCTCCTTTCCGCCGCCGCCTTCCACAAGTCCAACCCACGCGCTGGCTACCGCCCTACTGAATTACAACCCCGAGTGGGCAAGAATTGCGCTGGAGCGAGGGGCGGACGTCTTCGCCAAAGGCCGGCGAGGCGAGAGCTTGCTGGCCGAGGCGCTTATCGACGGATTACGCGCCTCCAAGAGCCGGGAAAAATCGGTCAGCGGGCGGATGTTTGTCGATGGGCAGATCAAAATAGCAGCTTTGCTGCTGGAGCACAGCCGGACCCATCCGATTGAGCGATTTTGCCTGTTCGACGCCGTCGTCGCCCGCAATTTTGCGGCTATCCACCATAATCTTCAGCCGATGCGTCTTGCCGCAAGCGCAGCGGGCGAGTATCGCAAGGCGCTCGCTCATGCGGTGGAACAGGATGATGCCGAGATCGTCAAGCTGCTGCTTGCGGTGGAGCGATTCTCGCTTTCCGATGCCGTCAACGCCGGGGATCCTTCCGCCGTCCGCTCGTCGATTGAGCGTGCGCCGCTCGAGGACAGCAATGCGGACGAGTATCACAGGTGCCTGGTCGACGCGGTGCGGCAGGACAATTCCGAAATCGTGGAGTTGTTGCTCGGCGCGGGTATGAGCGCCAACACCCGCATAGATTGCCCGCATGACGACGGAACCGAGTTGCCGCTACTCACCTTTGCCGTTCACGGTTGGAACAAATGGCCGCTACTTACCTTTGCTGCCGCCCGGGGCAGTACGGCGGCGATGCGGTCGCTGCTGAAAGCCGGGGCCGACCCCAACGCGAAGCCGGATGCCATGGCCCAACTGCACGGGCCCTTTTTCGACGGCGCCTATGAGCGCGGCCTAGCGCTCGGCAGGCGGCTCGCCCGCGCCCAGGAGGCGGCAAAGGAAGCTGCGTTAGCGCAGCCGGATGCCGATCCCGCCACGCAATCGCTCGCCATGGCCCAAGGCGGCCAACGCGGCCATGGCATCGATGCCGTTGGCGGATTATGCAGTGGAGTATTTCGACGATTATGCCGCCCACATTACTCCGCTCATGATCGCCGCCAACACATCCAGTCTTGACGCGGTCAAGTTGCTGGTGGAGGCGGGCGCGGAGCTGGCCGCCAAAGACAAAAAGGGCAGGACCGCTCTGACCTATGCGAAGGAAGCCAAGTTCAAGCGGGTCGTCGCCTATCTCGAAGCGGCCTATGAAAAGCAGGACGCAGCCGGAGCGAATTGACCCTGCGTGAGGCGGCGGCCACCGGTACGCTCTATCGCGTGAAAGCGTTGCTCGATGCAGGCGCCGACATCGAGCAAAGCGACGAGCATGGCCAGACGCCGCTGATGTTCGCCGTCGCGGCGGGCCACGTGGAAGTGGTTAAGATGCTGTGCGCGGCGGGCGCCAATGTGCATGCCACGCGCGGCGAGGCGGTGGCGATCTCTGGACCTGTGCCTTTGCCAAGCCCAATGCGGAGATCCTGCGTTGTCTGATCGAACACGGTCTCAGCCCCAACCAGACGCGAAAAACGGCACCCGCCTTGTTGTTGACATTCGGCTTGGAAAAGCCCAAGGACATGTTGAAACTCCTGCTCGACAACGGCGCCGACGTGCACGCCCCGGTGCCGGCGGAGGTGATCGAGAAGGCGACGCGGAAACGTCAAAAATCGGCGGAATTTCTCAAAGCATTTGCACTGCCAGCCAATCGCGAGAGCGGCGCTGCGGAAGATCTAAAGAGTCCTTGCAGCGTACTTGAATTCGCAAAACATTTCGCATCCAAGGATGTCTACTATCTCCTCCACACCCACGCGGGCGGCGCGGAAGAGAGCGACGAATTTTTCTACGAGAGTGTGCGTGATGCGCTGAAACAATGTGCCGTTCTGGCCGACGATAAGTTCAAGGCGGAGGCGGCGCGTATCGGCGCGATCCTGCGCGCCAAGCCGATGCCCTGGAAGCGGCGCAAGGGCGTCATCCACTACACGTCATTGCTGGACAAGGCGCTGGCCGCGCATTACGAGCAGCCCGCACCCGCGGCCGCCGGCCAGAAGGTACCGCTGCAATTGCTGCAACGGCTCCAGGCCGAGGTCGCGGCCAGGGGCTACACGCTGGTCTATACCGGGCTGGCGGAGGCGTCGTTGCAGCGGCTGCTGCTGTTTCCGCTGAACGAACCGCTGGCCGCGCTCGCCGCTGGCGGCACCAATGCCGCCAACTATGGTCACGACACGCGCGATGTTTTGAACTGGTGCGCCGAAACCCGTCGCGAACACCCGCTGACCGTGATCGGCGTGGGCTTCGACTTCATGGACCTGAGTTTTGCGCAGCCGATCCAAAATAGCGAGAAACTCGCCGCCCGCATTGCCGAGTTCTGCCCCGACGTGCAGGTCTCCGCCAAAGATCCGCAAGCTGTCGCCAGGTTCGCAAGGGAGCTTGCAGAGGGTGGGCGCTGTTTCTTCTGGTGGGATTGATGGTTCCCGGCATCTCAAGCGGAGCTACTCTGTAAACGACTGGGCAGCATGAACCTTAACTCTCGAGTAAAATTCCTGCCGTCGTTGCGGTAGTGAAAATGGCAAATGTGTCGAAGGACCGAGTGCTTCAGCCGCTGGAGACCGACGAACCGCTACGCGACCTGGGCATTCTTTTTGTCCATGGGATCGGGCAGAGCGGACGAGGAGAAACGCTTCTGCGCTTCGGCGAGCCGCTGCGGGCCTGCATTGAAAAGATTGCTGTGCCGGCAAATCCCGACGTGCCGGTGCAGGCCACGGTAGTTTCCGCCAGCCTGGATCCTTCGCCCGAGACCCCTGCCAATGCCGAGGTGCTCATCCGGGGCGCAAGCCGGATGGATAAGTCCAAGCTACCCGAACAGCGCTGGCTGGTAGCGGAAGCATGGTGGGCCAAGAAGTTTCCCACTCCCACCTTCGGCGAGATCGCGTCCTGGAGCTTCGAAGTGCTGCCGTGGACGTTGATCGCTCATTTTGACCGGCGGTTTCGGCGTCTTGGGTTTCGCTTCTACAACGCGGTGAACAACAGCCGGCCTCTTCCCGGAGTTCTGGTTGCGTTTGTTTTGTGGCTCGCGGAAGGCTTGAAGCTGAGTTTGGCGCTGGCCGTATCGCCCCTGTTGCTTGTCCTGATCGGCCTCATCTCGTTGCTCGGGCTTATTCCCTATGCCAAGCTGCGCGACTTCGCGCGGGCGGTGCAGCGGAAACTGGCGGCTACGGTGGGCGACAGCTATGTGTTCATGCACCAACAGATCACCGGGGCGGCGATCTGCGCCAGTGTCGGGGCCGATCTGGAATGGCTGGCTTCGCGGTGCAAGCGGGTCGCCGTGGTGGCGCATTCACAGGGCGGCGCTATCGCTCACAAAGTTCTGCGGGGTCCCGTGACTGCGCCCTGCGATGTGCTGGTGACGTTCGGATCGGGTCTGGCGAAGCTCTCGGAAATGGAACGCGCGGTCTTTGACAAAGGACGACGCTTGCTGTGGATGCCGATCCTGGGCGCGTTCCTGGCGGCAGCGGCCTTTCTGGCAAGCCTGGGACTGGCCTGGCATCACCAACCCAACCTCTGGGTCTTGCTGGATGTCCTGATTCAGTCATTTCTTATCATTGAGCTGGGAATGCTGCTGGTTTTGGTGCAACTGGTGCTGGTGGGTGAAAAAGATACGGCGAGTGAACCGGATCGACCGCCTTCGCGGGCTGCGGCCGTCGCGTATGTCGCAGTCGTCGCCCTCGTGCGCGCCCTGATGCATGACGATGCACTGCCAACCCGGCTGGGCATAGCCCTGGCTGCGGCGCTTGCCGCGGGTCTGGCGTTTACGTACTTTTTTCTGCGACGCTGGCACATTGCCTCCCATCGCTCCCTGAACGCCCGCGCGCAATGGCAAATTGATCGCAACCTCTATAGGAACGAGTTTCAATTGCACAATCGGCAGGGGATGAGATGGCATGACCTTTACGCGTCAGCCGATCCCGTGCCCAATGGGCCTCTGCTCGACGATTTCATTCCAGAAGACCTGTACTCGGTCGAAGTTACCAACCTGCATTCTCTGTTGTCAGACCACACTCGCTACTGGGACAACCAGGATGAGTTCGTTAAGAACGTCGCGAGCGTGCTGCTCGGTGCCGCGCGACTGAAAGCGCGACCCAGTGCCCCGTATGCTGGCGCGCGACGCCGCTGGCGCGGCAACTGGCGCACCGCAGCGCAATCGATTATCGCGCTGTGTGCGCTGGCGGTGGCGGCTCGTTGGCTTGCGCAAGCTCCACCTGTGCTGGACGAAATCTTGAATTGGCGGGGTATGGGCCGGTCTTTTGCGATTCTGGCGCGGCACCGAAGCGAGCTGGGGCTGCTGCTTGCTGGTGGGTTGTGGTTGATTGCCGCGGCTTTGGCCCTGACGGCGTGGAAAATCTGGGACCGCCACGAGACGTCTCTCGCTTTGTCTGGCGCGGACTATCGCCTGGTGAACACGCAATTTGTGCTTTTCCTGTCGGTCCTCGGCGCATCGGTCGCAGCCTGTCTCTGGACAGTGGCGCAGTCGGCGGGAGTCATCGCGGGCGCGCTGGTTTGTGTCCTGATGGCTGCCGTGTTTGTGCGAGAACGAGCGCGTAATTGGCTGCTGCTGTCCTCGGCGACGGGCAGCCCGGAGTCGCTGCGGCGACTTCGGCTTGCGAAATTGCAGCGTGCCGCGGAATTCGCGCTCGCCGATCCCAACGAATTCGAACTCACGCGCCTGGGCCGCGCGCTGGAGTCTTTCGACAATGACCTGGCAGAACGCCTGTTGCAGGTCGCGATAGATAAGGGCTCGGTGAATGCGGCATGGGCCCTGGGCTACCACTATCAGCGGCGGAGTCAAACCGATAAAGCCCGTGAAGCTTTTCGTCGGGGGGCGGACATGGGGGATCCAAATTGCGCCTACAAGCTCGCCACCACGTATGAGACCCCGGACGAGCGTCTGGAAGCGTTTCGCCGGGCCTTCGATTTAGGGGATGTTGGTTCGGCTCACTCGCTGGGGCTGGCGCTCGAGCTCCAAAAAAAGCTGGAAACGGAGGCCATCCAGGTTTACGAGGAAGGCGCCCGTCGCGGCGACGCTTTGTCTGCACAATTTCTGGGCACCAAGCTGTTGTTCAAGGCGCGGCAAAGCGAGTTCAGTGACCCGGCGGAAGCCGCCGGCAGCGCGCGAGGGCGCTGGCCCTTTATCGTCGCGCCTTCGAATTGGGTGACGTGACCGCGGTGTGCATGGCGGGCGACCTCCGGCGCGACGAAGGAAATATTCCGCGCGCACGGCGCAACTACCGTCTTGGCGCGCGGCTTCGCCATGCCGAAAGCGCTTACAAGCTGGGCCTGCTGGAGGAAGAAGAGCAACAGGATGTAGCCGCCGCGCGCGAGGCTTATGAGCTGGCAATCCGTCTTGCCGAAAGTAGCGATGTCGGCGCCCATATCGTTTATCCCGCACGCTTCCGCCTCGGCCGCTTATTCGAAAACGAGGGCCTGGCGCAGCTGGCGATGTATCAGTACGCTGGCGCAGTCGGCGACTCTGGCTCGCGAATTGGCTCGGCGGAGGCGGCCGTGCGGCTGGCCACCTTGCTGGAGAAGGACGCCGACTTCCGCAAGCAGAGCAAAGCGAAAGCAATGTTTCAGCGAGCGGCCGAACTTAATCCCTTCCTCGGTGGTCAGCCGTATGTCGAGTTCCTTGTCCGGCACTACGACACGGCCGGAGCCGCTGAGCTCTACGACCGGGGGACGGCGAACTTTCCGGCAGAAGCCCTATTGGAACTGGGTAAGCAGCTACGCTTCAAGAATCCAGCAGCGGCAAAAGATCTTTTCACGCGGGCGTTGCAGGCCGGGTCCGCGCCTGGCTGCACTGCATCTGTACCGTTCGCTTTTCGCTGCCGGTATCGAGCAGGCCAGGAAGACCGTCCTGGATCTCGTCCTGGAACGAGGACCCTGGTTTTCTGGAGAGGTCGTGAAGTCGCTGGAGAAGGAGAGCGAAACTATCCTGGCTGACCAGCTCAAGAAGCGCATTGCCGAAAACACATCGCAACACGCACAACCGGCTCAACCGTGATGATTTCTTTCCGCGCGCGTCACTTCGCGACCTGCAGTTCCGGCGTAGCTGCGAGAAGCGTGCGCGTGTAGGGATGCCGCGGGGCGGTGACGATCTGCTCGGTCGTCGCCGAGTTCTACCAGCTCGCCGCGCTGCATGACGGCGATGCGGTCGGCGAGGTAGCGCACGATCGGCATCGAGTGCGAGATGAAAAGGTACGTCAGGCCGAAACTCGCACTGAAGCTGCTTGAGCAGGTTGACGATCTGGGCACCCACGCTGACGTCGAGCGCCGAGACGGGCTCGTCGGCCACGATGAAGCGCGGCCGCAGCACCATGGCGCGCGCGATGCCGATGCGCTGCCGCTGCCCGCCGCTGAACTCGTGCGGATAGCGCGCCAGCGCAGAGGCGTCCAGCCCGACCGCGCGCATCATCCCGGCGGCGCGTTGCCGGCGCTCTGACCGCGATTCGCTGCCGTGCACCACCATCGGCTCGCAGACAATTTGCTCCACCGTCATGCGCGGGTCGAGCGAGCCGAACGGGTCCTGAAAGATGATCTGCATGTCGCGGCGGAGACGGCGCAGCTCGGAGCTGCCGGCGCGCAGCACGTCGCGGCCGTCGAAGGTGACCTCGCCGGAGTCGGGTTCGATCAGACGAAGCAACATGCGGCCCAGGGTGCTCTTGCCCGAGCCGGATTCCCCGACGAGACCCAGCGTTTCTCCCGGCTCGATGGCCAGCGATACGTCTTTGACGGCGTGGACCTGATCGGAAGAATACAGCCCCAGGGCTGATTGTCCGCTCTGAAAGGTCTTGACGAGGTGATGGGCCTGCACTAGAGGCATCTCTGGGATGGTAGCAAAGGCAGCAGCATCAGCCAGAATAAAAGGCCTGCGGTCCGGGGTGGAGCACGCTTTCAAGCGTGCACGGAGGCCTACGCTTGAGACGCGCTTCAGCGCCTGAGGTAAGGTTGATTTACCTCAGCGGCTGAAGCCGCCTTTCTCGGCGACTTGCAATGCACCGCTGAAGCGGTGCTCCACCCGAATCCGAGCACATCGAGATCTTGCGGCCGGCAGAGATCAATCAAGATTTTCCAAATCAGTGCTAATGAAACGCCGCTCCAGATGCGGTTTGTGCCACGATTCGCACATCACCGCGCAAGACGGCGAACGCGCACGAGCGATTGCGAGCGCCGTCCGAATAAGCGCCAGTCGCGGACCCAGCAATGTCCCACAAAGTGGGACATGTGCCGATTGCACCAAGTTTCGGCAGGCGCCTGTGGATGAGCTGCACTCAATTGAAAACAAGCCACTTAGAGTTGCCAAAATTCGATTGACTTCGCCGCCGCAAGGAGTAAAACACACTCGTTCTTTGACAACGTTCTCAAGTTCTTCAGCGCCGGCAGCAGGCTTCCACAGCGCGCAAGCGATGCGGAACCGGCAAGTCCGGGGTGCTCCAGCGAGGCAACTGTCCGCGCCCACGGCGCAGGCGGAGCGCACGCGAAAGATGATCGCAGGCTGCAGGTGAAGAACAGGAACGAGTCAGAGGCAAGACGGAATCCCGGGACGTCGAGCGGTCATTCCGGCCGATAGCGAGTCCGGTCATCCTTGAGCAGCGAGGCGATACGCAAGTATTCGGCTAGCAAGCTCGTCTGAGGATCGGCTGCGACCTACGGGCGGAGTGAATCGCACCAAAGACAGTCTCGGGATTTCCTTTTTTTATTCGCACCGGCGCTCCGCAACTTGTAATGGCGGTGGAAGCGCCGGGCTTGAGCCCGGCGAAATCGAAAAACGTTAACAACGGCTTTAGCCGCGGTGAGCCAGGGCTAAAGCCCACTCCTTGATACGGCCTCATTGGCACGGCTAAAGCCCTGCCCCTCCACCGCTGCAACTCTTCGGTTGCGCTGCGCATATACTCCTCCAGTGAGCCGCACGCCCGCTTCCTTTATTCGCCATTGGTTCGGTTCGCAGGACGGCCTCTCCGACCGGCTGATTCCGCGCTGGCTGTTTCTGCGCGCGCTCGGCCTCATCTACTTCTCAGCGTTCTACGCGCTGGTTTTCCAGATTCGCGGCCTGATTGGCCCGAACGGAATCCTCCCCGCCGGCGATTATCTTGAAGCAGTCAGCAGGCAATTTGGCGGCTCGCGCTTCTGGTTCGCGCCAACGCTGCTGTGGATTCGCAGCGGCGATCACATGCTCACGGCGATTTGCTGGATCGGCATGATTGCTGCTGTGCTGCTGGTGCTGAACGTCTGGCCCCGCGCGATGCTGGCGATCTGCTTCGTATGTTTCCTGTCGTTCGTGGCTGCGGCGGAAGACTTCGCGGGATATCAGTCGGACGGGATGTTGCTCGAAGCCGGTTTCATCTCGTTGTTCTTCGCGCCTGCCGGGTTCTGGCCGGGACTTGGCCGGGTGAGTCCCCCGTCGCGGGCCGGTCTGTTCCTGCTGCAGTGGGAGTGGTTTCGCATCTACTTCGAATCCGGCATAGTGAAGCTGGCGAGCCATGATCCCGAGTGGCGCAACTTCACCGCCATGGACGAGTACTACCAGAACGGCCCGTTGCCCACCTGGGTCGGCTGGTACGTACAGCATCTGCCGCACGGGCTCCACGCGTTCGCGACGGGCGCGACGCTCGTGCTCGAACTCGGCCTCGTTCTCATGCTGTTTCTGCCGCGGCGGTTCCGGATTGTGTGCTTCTTCATCGTGACCGCGTGGCAGGTTCCCGTGATCCTGACGGCGAACTACAGCTTCCTGAACTATCTCGTGCTCGTGCTCGGGTTCCTGCTGCTGGACGATCGCTTCTGCCTGCGCTTCGTGCCCGCGAAGTGGAGACAGCGATGGGCACCGCCTCCCAGTGCTGAGCCAAGTCCACGCGAAGCGCCGTTGGTCGAGTTGAATCTCGCCTCGCCGCAAGCGACTGCCAAGGTCGAGCAAGCCACTGATGAACAGCCTCCCACACCGGAGGTACCGCTGGAGCGCTCGCCGAAACGCGAGCACCCGCATCCATGGGCCGCCTTTAAGCTGGCGCTTACCAGCGTCGCTCTCCTCTGGATCTTCTACGCCACCACCGCGCAACTGCTCTGGATGTTGTTCCCCCACCTGCCGCTGCCCACCTCGCCGGTCGCGGCGCTGGATACGTTCCGTATCGCCAACCGTTATGGACTGTTCGCCGTGATGACACGCGGCCGGTACGAGATCGAGTTTCAGGGCTCCGCGGACGGGAAGAACTGGAAGACATACCCGTTCAAGTACAAGCCGCAGGATCCCGCGCAGAAGCCGCGCATCTACGCGCCTTATCAGCCGCGCTTCGACTGGAACCTGTGGTTTGCCTCGCTGGGCTCGTGGCGCGAGAACCTGATGGTGGTGAGCACGGAAGAGCGCCTGCTCGAGGGCTCGCGCGATGTGCTGGCGCTGTTCGCCGGCGATCCCTTCCCCGAGGCGCCGCCAAAGCAGGTGCGGGCCGTTCTCTGGCAGTACTGGTTCACGTCGCTGGCGGAGAAGCGCGCAACCGGATTGTGGTGGCGCCGCGAACTCATCGGGCTGTACGCGCCCGTCGTGACGCACGATGCCGATGGGAAGACTGTCGTGATTGAGTGGCCGCAGCCGCTAACCCCGAGACAGTGAACCCGCCGGGCGGCATTTATCATGTCCATTCCTCATGAAGCGCCTTCTTACGATCGCTGTCGCTGCTCTGGTACTGTGCGTCGTTATCTGGTTTGTCTTGCCGGGCAGCCAGCTAATCGTCGACCGTCCCGAGAAAGCGGACGCCATCGTCGTCCTCGCGGGCAGCGAGACCGACTCGCGTTACTCGCATGCGTTGGAGTTGTTGCGCGCCGGCGATGCGCCGCACCTCTTCCTTGATGCTGTGGATGGCGTTACCTATGGGCACTCGCTCGTCGATCTGGCACGCGCGTTTGTGGCCCGCACGGCCGGAGCGAATGCCTCGCAAGTGAGCCTCTGTCCGGTAGAAGGCGATTCCACCAAGGATGAAGCGCCGCAGGTAAACATTTGCCTACGAACTCTGCAGCCGACTCCGCATACCGTCATGCTGGTGACGGATGAGTACCACACCCGACGCGCCCTTTCCATCTTCCGTAATCGCCTGCCGCAGTATCGCTGGACGGCAGCCGCCGCAAAGAACCCGGCAATTTTCGGAGTGCCTTGGTGGAAGCATAGAGAATGGGCGAAGACCTACCTGACCGAGTCGGAAAAGCTGCTGTGGTGGGAGCTGTTTGACAGGTGGCGCACCTGAACGGCTTTCCGTTCATGCGTGAGGGGCACAAGCAGGTCCCTCGTCGGCTTGAAGGCCTCCTCGAGATGCAAATTGAGCGGCGTAGACGCGGGCGTGAAGGCCCGCTCTACCCCAAGTGAGCCCTTAGCTCTAGCTGAGGCCCGCCCTATCTCAACCTAGCTCTGCCTCAGCCCTGGGCAGCCTGGGTCTGCCCGCCGCTCCCAAATCAATGCTGGTTCGACGGATTCACCTGGATCTTTGCCATCATGCCCCCGTCCTCATGGTCGATGATGTGGCAGTGATAGACAAAAGTCCCGGCAATATTCGGGTCTCGGAAATCCATGCGCACCGTGATACTCGGAAACGGACCGCTGCCCGACCAGTTGGGAATAGCGAAGCTGTCGTAGAGTTCGGGATCCGCAACCGGCACTCCGTTGATCGCCATCAGCAGAAAATGCAACTGATGGATGTGGAAGTCGTGGGCCTCGCCCGAGCGGTTCTCGATGGTCCAGTCTTCCACGGCGCCGGTGTTGGTCACGATGGCCGGCGGATCGTCCATGTGAAACACGTGCGGCTTCTGGCCGTTGACCGTGATGAAGTACTGGGTCGGGCCGTTGCTGCCGACGGTTTGCTCGGAGAAGAACAGACTGCGCGTCGCGGTCGGCTGCTGCGTTAACAGCCCGGCAAAACGCGGGCGGTCTGCCGGCGGCTTCGTGGGAGCGGGCGCCGGGTGGACTTTCTCCCGGGCGTCGTTCGTGCCGAAAATCTTGATCAGTTGCTGCGGCGCATTGGGATTGCCCACCGGGCCGGTATCGTAACCGTTCGTCAGGAATTGTCCCTCCTCGTTTTGGGGCAGCCCGGGCGTGATGAACTCCACCCGTCCTGCGGGCGGCAGGTCAATCTCAGTTGTGTAGATGGGACTCTGCACGGGAACGCCGTCGTACGCGACCACCTCCATCTGCTGAAAACCACTGGTGTACTGCAATTGCAGGGTGAGGAAGGCCTGCGTGCTGGCATTCACGATGCGCCAGAATTCCTGTTGCCCATATTGCACATTGATGAACGGAGATTGCCGGTTGGGAAAGATGGCGGGTTGGAAGTTCACCGTGAGCTGATTGGGTCCGGCGATCCAGGAGTTAGGGTTATTAAACTGTTGCCGAATCACGAATACGCGTTCCGGCAGCCCCTGCGTGCCTGGGATGTTGCCGTTGATAAAGATTGCACCCGATGCTCCACCGTCGAGCTGGGTGGTGGCGTTGCCATGCGCGTGCGGATGGTACCAGTACATTCCGGGATTGTCGTTCGGTGGAATCTGAAGGCTATATTGGAACGCCGGATCGCCGGACTGGATGAGCGTGTAGATGACGTCGTCCTGGTGGCATACCGGCGGCACATTCAATCCGTGAAAGTGCATGTTGGTTGTGCTGGGCAGGATGTCACCGCCGTTGCAGTCCGCACCCGGCTTGACGCCCACCCGCGCCGGCTGATGCATGTGCATCCTCTGCATCTTTCTCGGGTACCTGTCGTACGGCGCCTGAATGTTGTTAGTCAGGCTGAGCACGAGCTGGTCGCCGGGATTCAGCCGCAGCGTGGGGGCCTCCACCTGCTGCCCCTGAAACAGATACACGTAGCAGTAGTGCATGAAGCCGTCGCTGCCCAACTGATTTTGCAGAGTTAAATCAACGTTGAGCACGCCGTTTTGGCTGAACAGGTCGAGCGGGTTCACTACGAGCGTCCCGGGCTGCGGGCGCGGCGGGCAGATTTGCATCTGCGCCGGGGCGCTGGTCACCGCGGCGGCAGCGAGCAAGAACGATAGAACATATTTCGACATTGCGTGCATCCTGAGAACTCCTTAGTGTCCTTACCAGCGCTGGGGTCTTGCTCAAAACGGCCGCGGCGGATAAACCTCAATCGATAGCAGTCCGGGGCTGGCTTCGTCGTTCACCGGAGAGGAAGCGGCCTCGGTCAGCGTGCATGCCGTGCCCGTGGAAGTCACGTTGATGATTCCGATCGAGGAGCCGAACTCCGCCGCGTACAGAACATTGCCGGTGCCGGCGGTATCGCGCGTCACCAGCGAGCCGATGTAGCTCCATGTGCTGTAGAAGTTTTTCAGTTGATTCGACGCGCAGCCCGGCGAGATCTTTCCCGTGGTCTTGTTGAAGTAGGCCGCGCTCACCGTCCCGCTCTGGCTGTTGCCGATATATAGCAGCGTCTGGTCCGGACTGAGCCGCACGGTGGCAGAGTTCACACCCGGGCCGATGACATTCGTGGGCTCCGATACCAGGTAGGACACAGTCGGCCCCAGCTTTCCGGAGGACAAGTCAGAAACTTCCACCGTGGTCGGCACGGCAGCGTCGGCGAAGATCGCGAAGTGGCCATCCTGTGTGATGTCCACCCCGTCGGGAAAGTACGCCGACGCAAACCCGGACGCGTTCTGCTCGTCATTGTTCGAGATCGGAATTCCGTTGGCCGTGTTAAACGACTGGATGGAACCGTCGATATAGGTCACGACGAGCATGTTGCCGTTGAGCGCCATGCCGGCGACCCAGCCGCCGTTCAACGGAGTGGCGCTGATGTCGCCCAGGAAACTCAACTGGCAGCCGGCCCCAACCGAAAATGTGGCGATCGTGTTGGACAGGCTGTAGCCGGCATAGAGATAGTTCTGGTTCATTACCATCCCTATCCCATTGCTGCTGCCGTTGTCGTTCATGGACGCGGTGAAGTTTCCCACCAACTGCTGCGACTGAATATTGATGGCCGCAATGTCGCCGCTGCTGGCATTGGAAACATACACACATTGGGCAGAGCTGCTGGGCAGCATCGCCAGCCGTGGTGTGCCGAAGAAGCCCCCGGCGATTCCGAAGCCGTGGGTGTTGACGTTCGTCAGGTAACTTAAGGTCGGATTTCCCTGCGAACCTCCGGCGGTATAGAAGGTCGCATAGCTGTGCAGGGTCCCATCGTCGTTGGTGATGACGTAAATAGGAGGATCCGGTTGCGCCGGCTTATTCGCCGCGCAGAGCAGCGAAGGCGAGACGCAGAGCGCGACGAGCATCGTCGCAAAAACAGGGATTTTCATTGCTGCTCCTCAAAAAGGCGGGTACTCGGTTGTGGAAATCGTACACAGACGGCAGGGTCTCCTACAACCGGTAGTTGGTTCCAGATGCAACAAAATGTGCCCAAAAGGCAGGATTTGACCAGGGCAAATACTCGGACGTGATTCCCCGAGCTGGAATTCATCAGCGACGCATATCGTTTGACCAGCATAGTGCGCTTACGAATTCCATGCGCAGGGAGCTCCGACCTGCAGTCCCGATGAAGTTAGTTATTGCCTGACTTCTTATTAGGCGATTGCGAGAGGCCCGCAACTACAGTTGCAATTACCTTGTGGCCGAGTTGGCTGGGGTGAATGTCGCACGACGGCGGGCTGGTCGGCGGGTTGCTGGCATTCAGCAGTCCGGCGACGCAGGTATTGCCTTGGGCAAATTGGTTGGACGCCAATTGCTGGAAGGCGGTGAACACATCGGCCACGGCGGCTCCGTACTGCGAGGCCGGCGCAGTAACAGCCTGGTTCAAGCCTTGCGTCAGTGCGGTCACAAACTGGTTGGAGTAGTCAAGCGAGTAGTAGTTCACGATGACGATCGGCCCGGTGTATCCGGTCGCGCGCAGCCCGGAGAGGATGTGCGACATGTTGGCCTCAGCCGTGGCGAAGACTTGCGGCGCGCCGTTCTCGATGCAGGTCGGGTCGTCGTTGCATTCGTCTTCCAACAGGATGAGGTCGTTCGCGCCCAGCATGATGGTCACGAGCGGCGTACTCGGATTCAGCCGTAGATAGCCGGTTGCGTAGGCAAATTGCGTCGCATGAAGCGACGGGTAAACCACATGCAGCGGCGCCTGCTGGCGATACTGCCGGCATCCGAGATCAGGCGCGAGCGGCGAATAAAAGCTGCCTGTCGTCTCGCCGGGACAGCTTGCGTTGACCAAATTCAGGCCGAAGATGAGGCTGGCATAATCGCCATAGGACACGAAATTCTGGGGATAGAAATACTCGTAACCCGCCTCCGCGATAAATCCGAAGGTAACGCTGTCGCCCAGCGCAAGATAGTTGCCGGAACTGCCGGCAGCATCCTTCGCTGTGGCCCCCATCGTCAACAACGCGACTGCCAAAAGAACGCCGAAAATCTTGAGTGATTTCATCGCTGCTTCTCCCTGCGGCAAATTGACGATCGAAGGATAGCAGAAGCCTGGAAAGCCCGGTCAGGGCGACTATTTCGCCGCCGGATACACTCCCAGCACTTTGACCAACTCCGCTATCTCGGCGAGATGGCGTAGTGCATTGCGCGCGGGCTCGGTGTCGCCGCACAGCATGTCTACAAAGAAGACGTACTCCCAGGGATGGCCGCGCATCGGCCGCGACTCGATCTTGCTCAGGCTTAGGTCGCGCAGCGCAAAGACGCTGAGCGCCTTGAACAGAACGCCGGGCGCATTCTTCAGGGCGAAGGCGATGGAGGTCTTGTCGGCTTCGGGCCGGACCTTGCGCGACTTGCGGAGCAACAGAAAGCGCGTGTAGTTCTGCCGGTCGTCTTCGATGCCGGCCAGCAGCACCCGCCCGCCGTATTGCTGGGCTGCCTGGCGCGGCGCAATCGCGGCCGCGTCCGTCCAGCCCTCGGCCAAGACATGCCGCACGCTACCCGCCGTGTCGTAATAAGGTATGGCTTGCACCTGCGGATGGGTGCGAAACAGCTCCCGGCACTGATCGAGGGCCACCGGATGCGAGAACACTCGGCGTATCTCCTCCAGCTTGGCGCCGCGCGCCGCGATCAGGTTGTGCTTGATCCGGAGATACAGCTCGCCGGCGATGGATACCTCGCGTGTGAGCAGCAGGTCGAAGTGCTCGCCCACTGAGCCCGCCAGGGAATTCTCGATGGGAACTACAGCGGCCCCAACCGAGCCGCTCTCGACGCGGTCGAAAACTTCTGCCGAGCGGACACATGGAACGGGTGCGGCCCCGGCCAGCATCTTGAGCGCGGCTTCGTGGCTGAAGCAGCCGAGTTCCCCCTGGATAGCAACCTTCATGAATTGCGACGAGCATAGCAGAACCGGCCGGCAGCACTGCTCAGGTTGCCCCGCTACTCACAATTTCCTGCTCGCGAAACCCGATAACCCCGCTAGCTCGCACACAACCATCTAAGCCGCAACGCCCGTCCAATTGTAGGTAGGTTAGCAACACTTGTCAGAGCACGGGGTAAGAGTTGGGAGGTGAGACGATGCTTTGGACATTGTTCGTAATTCTGCTGGTGCTGTGGTTGTTGGGAGTAGTGACCAGCTACACGCTCGGCGGGTTCATTCACATTCTGCTGGTACTGGCCGTGATTGCGCTGATCTTCCAGCTCATCTCGGGACGCAGAACAGTGGTTTAACACCTCGTCGCTCGAAGGTTTGCTCTCGTGCAAGCCGGCGGGCGACGAGTGTGATTTCGATATATAAAGGGGCCCAGGGCCAGAAAGGCAGTGCTATGGATAAGGATCGTGTGAAGGGCAAGGCAGATGAAGTGGCCGGGCGCGCAAAGCGTCAGGTTGGGGAATGGACCGGAGACAAGGAATCGCAGGTGAAGGGCGGAGCCCAGGAAGTCAAGGGCAAAGTCGAGAACGCCTGGGGCAAGACGAAGGACGCGGTTCGCGATGCTACCGAAGACGCTAATCACCCTCACGAGCATGACGTTGAACGCGACGAGGTGCATGAGCGCCGTAAGGACGTAGCCTAGCTCTCAACGCATACTGTCGCAAGGATGGGGCGCCCAAAGGGGCGCCTTGTTCATCTGTGGATCGCATGTCGCGCTAAAGCCGCTTTCTCATGCGGAAGGCGTCCAGCGCGTGGCTGGCATAGTACTCAGGCAGCACCTCGAACACCTCATAGCCGAGTTTACGGTAGAGCCGCAGCGCCGGCTCGTTGTCGACTGCGGTCTCCAGATATACCTCGCGGCACCCCGAAGCGCGCAGCCGCTCCTCGCAGGCCAGCATGAGCTGGCTGCCGAGGCCGTAACGTCGTGCTTCGGGTACGATGTCGAGCGTCAGGATTCTTCCGTATCTCTGCCGAACGGCGTGGGCCACAGCAAACCCGGCGATCCGGGATTTGGCATCGGCTTCCGATCCTGCTCCCGCAACCTCATTGTCGAACTCGGCCACCAGGCTGATCGCGTTGCGCCCGGTGACGAAGTCACTCAGCTCCAGGCGGTCGTAGGCGATGCCTGCGGGAAAACAGCGCTGATCGATCTTCCATAAAGTCTCGAGGTCGGCGGGGCGATAGTCGCGAATGCTGAACTTCGCCCCGAGCGTCTGCGGCGGACCTATCAAAGCGGGCTCTCATGGTGATCATATCCGCGCTGCCCCTAGGGGCAAAGCGCGTCCGACGATCACGCTGCCCGGTGACCTTTCTGTTGCCATTCCGAGAACAGCTCGATGAGGTTCTCGTTGAACTCTGGAATGTCAGACGGCTGGCGGCTGCTGACCCAGTTGCGGTCGCGCACCGTGACTTCATCTACCCAATTGGCGCCCGCGTTCTTCACGTCGTCCTGGATGGTCTTGTAGCTGGTCATGTGCCTGCCCTTTACCAGGCCGGCGGAAATCAAGAGCCATGGGCCATGGCAGATGACAGCGATCGGCTTGCCCTCGCGGTCGAACTCGCGCACGAACTGCTGCGCCTTCTTTTCCATGCGCAGCGCGTCGGCGTTCAGCGCACCTCCCGGCAGCAGCACAGCGTCGAAGTCGCCAGGCTGGGCTTCATCGAGAGTGATGTCCACTTTCACTTTTTGCGTTTTCTTTATGTCGTGCTGCACTGCCTGGATCTCGCCGGACTTGGGCGAGATGATGGTGGTGCGGGCGCCGGCTTCTTGCAGCGCCTTGCGCGGCTCGATGAGCTCGGCTTCTTCAAAGAAATCGGTGGCGATGATTGCCACACGGCAACCGTACAGCGTCTTCTCTGCCATGGTGTCCTCCAGATGAGTTGGAATGAGGTCCGCGGGAATGCGCGGGTCTTTGAGTGGGATGCCTGGCGCGGGGGATAGGTGGGAAGAAGCGGAGCTGCCGCCGAAAATCTGCGGAATTGAGAAAACAGAATTGGGGAGCTCGGAAACGTGCTTTGGGCGGGGCCGGCCGTTATGGCGACTGGGTAGAACGCTGCACCGGAGTTTGCGCGCTCGCGTTCTCGATCTTCTCGATGGCGATGAGGGCGACCCACTCGTTGTTGCGATTGCGATACATCATCCTTCTTCCGCCCAGCAGGTCTGCGGCGCGCTGCGGCCGCACGTCCTCGTGATAGTCGAAGAAGCGCTCGTGAATCGCCTTCCCGAAAACCGGGCCGCAAACAGCGGGTGCGGCGGCTCCCACTTGGTCGTGAACGGGTAGGCAACATCGAACTGATCTGTCGCTTGCGCGGCGCGCTCCATCTCCGCCGCAGAGAAGTTTTCGATGCGTACGACGGTCGAGCGGCTGCTTCACGTAGCCGAGAAAGGGCCGCGTGAGTTCGTCCGACGCGGGCCAGGCGGTCAGCACGCGAGCGTTGGGATGCAGTGGCCAGCTCGTCGGCCGCGAGCTTGTGAAGGACGACGTAGTCGCGATAGAGCAGCGTGTCTTCGGGCGAGATGCGATAGGGCGGCGGGACAAGTAACTGCAAGATGAATGCCGCGCAGGTGAATGCGATCCACCAGGTCCATTGGCGAACTCGCCGGCGCAGCGTGGAGACGCAAACCAGAATCACAAGCGGAACGACCGGAAGCATGTAGCGCGCCAGGACTGCGCCGCCGAGCGCAGACTCGGCCACGACATTAGCGACGAGCACGACCACGAACACCAGTTGCACTTTGATCGCGATGCGCGGGCGCGGCGTGCCATCGGCCTCGCGCAGGGGCGCTCGCGTCATGGCGTAGACGGCACCGGCGTCAGCAGGAACAGGTTCAGATAGCCGAAGACATGCCAGAGCCGAATCAGCAGCGCCAGCACAATGCGCAGCGGGTTGAGCGTCGATTGCAGGTTGTAGCGAAGGTATTCCGGATTGCCGAGGTAGAAGCCGGTGCGATGGTGATGGTAGGCGAGCCAGAGCAGCAGCGGAAGCAGGCAAATCAGGAACCGCAGAGGGCGCCATCCCCCGACAGGAACGCGTAGGGCCAGCCAATGGTGCCCCAGGTTCGCCTTCTTTTGGCTAACCTGGGGCGCCTCACTCGCCGGGCACACGAGCTCCCAGACCAGCAGCGCCATGGGCGTCACGATGGCGGTTTCCTTGGCGAGCGGCGCGAGCGAGAAGAACACGATCGTCGCGACCGGTCTTCGCTCGACATACATAGCCAGTCCCCAGAGGGTCAGGGCGGCGGCCATCATGTCGAGGTGGGCCATCGAACTTTGCGCGAAGAAGACGGGATACAGGGCGGTGCAGAGCACGGTGGCGGCAGCAACAGCGTCATTGGCAACCCTCCGCGCCAGGCGCCACAAGCCCAGCAGCGCGAAGGCCGCGACCATCAGCATCGCGGTGCGCGTGACTGCCGGCGTGAACGCGCTGAACTTCCACCAGAACGCCAGCCACAGCATCACCAGCGGCGGGTGCGCGTTGGAAAGCGTGGTGTGCGGAATGAGCGAGCCGGTCAGCAGCAGGTCGCGTGCGGCAGGAATGAAGTATCCGGCTTCATCCCAGAAGTAGGGCAGCCGCAGCAGGGGCGCGTGGGTGATGAAGAGGGCGGTGAAGATGAGGGCGTAGGCAGAAAAATTCCCAAGCAGGGGCTGAAGCCCCGGTTTCTGGTCGCCCGGCTGCGGCACGACTGAAGTCGTGCCCTGATACAAACCAGAACTCTTGAACAGATAAGCTTCCGTTCGTTCAGCTAAGTTCCAAAGCAATCCTCAGTGGACCGGTCCGGAGCCGGGACCCATGCGCGGATCGAGCTTGATCTCGCCGAAGGTGTTCTCGTAGTTCACCAGGTTCTGCTGCAGGATGGTGTACAGCGCCTTGGCCTGCTGCGGGCTGAGGTAGATTCCCTGAAAGTTGCGCACCTCGACGTGCGTCTCGTCCTGCTGCTGCAGCGTGCCGAAGACCAGGAAGAAGTCCCAGACATTCACCCGCACCTGCACGCTGTTGGCATAGTTCTCGCGATAGTCGGGCGTGTTGGTCAACTGGATCGCGGGCTGCGTGATGGACGATTGCGGAGGATTCGGCATGATTACCTCGAAGCAGTTATCGGTTGTCAGTTGTCAGTTGTCAGTTGTCGGTTGCCAGTTTGAAGCTTCAGTTGTCGGTGAATCTTGAAGTGTACCAAACCAGTTCAGATGATGGCCGTGAGTCCTCAGGTTAGCGTCCAAGAGAGGACGCGAACCTGGGGCACCGGGCAGCCTACAAATGACAACGAAAAAGTTGCCCGCAAAAAGAGACGGCCTCCGCGAAGGAGGCCGTCGAGTGCAACAGATTGAGTTGACTTAGAACACCAGCTTGCCCTGGAGCTGAATAACACGCGCCGAAGGCAGGTTGGCGAAGAACGACCCGTAAGGCCCGGTTGGGGGCAGGGCCGCGGTAATGCTCTGGCCGAACGTTCCATCGCCGATACCGTTGTCCGGCAGATCGAAGTTCGGGTGGTTGAAGATGTTGTAGAAGTTGGCGCCCACAGCGAACGCCATCCGCTCCGTTAGCTTGAACTGCTTGTTGACGCTGAGGTCGGAGTCGAAGAACCCCGGACCGCGATACCCGTTGCGCTTCTGGTTCGATATGTATGGCAGCGGGTTCAAGAGGTTGCCCTCGGCGTCAAATTGAGGTTGGTAGAAGTTCGCCAGGTTCAGACAGGTGTTCGTCCCAGCGTTGGTTGTGCTCCCGTTGCAAGTGGTCTGCCCGGACTGGATCACAGACCCAACGCTGTAGCCTCCATTGGGAGTGAAGTTCGCGTTCCCTAAGTAGTTGTTGTAATCCAGCACCGTGAACGGTATACCGGTGCGGGCGAAGAAGTTCTGCGAAATCGTCCAGCCACCGACCGCTCCGTTGACCCACTTGTTGCTGAACTTCCACGGGGTCGTCCAGACATAGGTTGCGCTGAAGTAGCTGCGGACGTCGTAATCGGCGTTGCCGTAGTTGTTGCAGCGCAGGCAGTTTGGATTGAGCTGATACAGCAGCGAAACATCGGTGTTGTCGCTAAACGGCTGGAAGCCGCCATTCGAGATTTCGTCCATGGCATGGCTCCAGGTGTAGTTGGCCTGGATAGAGAAGCCATACGTCAGACGCTGCTGGAAGGTAGCGGTTATACCGTTGTAGTTGGAAACGCCGCCCGACTGGAACTGCTGGACGCTGGTGAACACCTTGGTAGGCGCCGTGGCGGGTAAGACCCCAGGGGCAAAGAGGCACCCGAAGCCTTGGTTGCAAAACGTGTTCAGCCACGGATCATTCACCGGGATACGAACACCATGGTTGCCGACGTAGGTCAAGCTCACCGACGACTTGTCGCCGATGCCCTGCTGGAGACCGAAGCTGAACTGCTCGTAATACGGAGTGTGGAAGGTCCCCGTCTGGTTGATGTAGGTGGGCGTCCTGAAGTTGGAGCCCAGCATGGCGTGCAGGCTGTTATAGGAAGCGTTGTTGGCGAATCCCGACTTGATCGCCGCCGCCGACTCGGCGCCGATAGTGTAGGGGCTGTTCGGAGTGGTGGTGTCCGCCCATGGAACTCCGTTGCTGTACACCGTCACAACGTTGGGCAGGTTCAACATGAAGTCGTCACCCACGCCCGCAGCCAAGGCATCGTAGAAGATACCGAAGCCGCCTTTGACGACGGTCTTGTCGTTGCCGCTGGGAGACCAGGCAAAGCCAAAGCGCGGACCCCAGTTGATGGAATCCACACCCGAATAGAGGTCGTGCCGGCCAGCGTTGACGAACGTGTTGTAGGGAGCTGCCTGACTGATGATGCCGGCCCCGACCAGGTTCTGGAAGGCACCGGTTAGCAACGATCCGCAATTGGTCTGGCAAACCGGGCTGCTGGTGTGCTCGGCGCGCAACGCGAAGGTGAGCTTCAGGCTCTTGTTGACCCGCCACTCATCCTGCGCGTAGAGACCGAGGCCCCAAATCGCAACCGGTTCGGACAGGTCGGAGGGATAGCGTTTGCGCGTCTGGGTTGCGATGCCCTGGGCAAAGGACGTGCTATCCGTGGGGTCGAGGCTGGCATCCGCGATGATGACTTCCGGGTTGTTCAGCACGCTGAACGTAAAGTCCGAAATGTCGTAACGGCGGAAGTTGGCCCCGAACTTGAAGGCGTGATTGCCGCGCGTCCAGGACAAGTCATCCACGAACTGGTACTGGGTGACGTTGCGGCCCTGCGGGAAGTCGTAAGCGAGTCCGCCCACACGGGTCAGGTCAATAGGGTTGCCAGCGTCGTCGGTCAGTCCCGAGCCGATGACCGTGAACGGGAAACCGGCGCAGCACCCGGCCTGGGTGAAGATCGCGCGATAGTAGCTGCCCGCATAGACGAACTGGTTGGTCAGATTGGGGCTGAACACATGGCTCCACTGGCCCTGTCCGTCATAAGAGGGTTGGTAGCTGTTCGCGCTGAATGCGGAGTTGACGAAATCCGAGTACGTCGGCTGCGTACCCTGGTCGACCTTTACGCGCCAGAACAAGTGGTCCTTGTCGGAGAGGTTGTAATCAACGCGGCCGCTGGCAATGAACTCGCGTCCATTCTGGCCCGCATTGGCCTGGTACCCGCAAGTGAATCCGGAACCGTCCGCTGCGATCGTCTGGCTATTGCAGGATGCCGGTCTGCCCGGAGCGTTCTGGAACAGGTTGTAGTACGTCTGGTACAGCGGCAGTTCCACCGGATTGTTGGCCGCCACCAGCGCCAAGCTGTTGGAGATGTAGGAGTTCGGAGTGGTCGGTGATCCGGCCCACGCGAACACCTGGCCGCTGGTGGGCAGGATGAAGCGCAGACCCTCGCTGTTGAGGTAGAAGAACAGTTTGTCCTTCTTGATCGGCCCGCCGATGCCCGCTGCCCACTGGTTGTTGTTAGCGAACGGCTTTGGCGTGTGGAAGGCATCATTAAACCAGCCGTTGGCGTTCAGGGTGCTGCCGTTCCAGTAGTAAATCAGGTCGCCGTGGTAGTTGTTGGTGCCGCTCTTGGTCACATAGTTGACCTGCGCGCCCGCCTGCTGGCCGTACTGGCCGGAGTAGGCGTTGCTGATGACGGTGGCTTCCTGAAGATCGTTTCTGCCGAGCGTCAGGTTGGTGGCGCCGGAGTTATTGAGGTTCAGGTAGGGATCCATGTCGTTCTCGCCGTTGACCGTGAACAGGTTCGAGGTGGCGGGAAGTCCATAGACGCTGAAGTTACCGTAACCGCCGGACGAGTTCATCACGGCGCCGGGCGAGGTCTGGGCGATGTAGGTGATGTCGTTACCGCCGTTGGGCTGGTTCGTGATCAGCGACTGGCTGAAGTTGGTGGACAGGTCGGCATTGTCGGCCTGCACCAGCGGCGTGTTGCCGGTCACTTCAATGGTCGTCGCGCCCGAGCCGACCGCCAACTTCACGTCGGCAATCGTGGCCTGGCCAACGCTGACCGCAGCCTTTTCCTCAGCCTTGCTGAAGTTCGGCGCGGTCGCCGTGAGGGTGTAATTGCCCGGAGCCAATAACGAGAAGCGGTAGGTTCCATTGGAACCGGTTGTCGTGGTGCGGGTCTGGCCAGTGGCATCGCTCTTCAGCGTTACCGTCGCGCCGGATACCACCGCACCGCTTGGATCGGTCACCGTGCCAGTCAAGTCGCCGGAAATCGCGGACTGCGCCATCAACGACGGCGCCATCACTGCGGCGACCACCAGTACGCTTAGGATCCCGGTGATCAGTTTCTTTGCTGTCATATCTCCCCTCAAATCGCTTGCTTTTGGAATCTCGGTTCGCGGTTGGCTGCTTCCGTTGGCCAGCTTGGCCGCGTGAAAAGACACAATGGGTCGTGAATTGAAGGGCAACACGAGTTCCATTCTCGCAACGCTTATGAATCACTCTAAGTTGCTGATTGTAAAATCAAATCTCCAGTTCAGGGATAGTCCCCAAGCAGTGCAGATATTATTTTTGAGAGATGACCCGAAGCGCTTCTTCCAAATTCTGGAATCTGCGGCCGTTTTCCCAAACCGGGAGCGTGACCGAAACGAAAAAGACTGGCTCGCTGCCGGCCCCCTCGCCATAGTAAAGGCGACGAGACGAGAAGACGGGTGCGCGGAGTGCTACGCTCGCAGGCGCGGAGCCCAATTCCGCCCGGCTATTGCGCCGCGACTCACTCTGGAGCCCGTCTCTCGCGGCCCGAACGCAGGTCGCGCAAAACGGCTAGAATAATTCAGACGCAAAGAAGCGAAGCTGGGCTGCTGACAAGTGGGTTCAGCTGCTCGAGGAAAAAGGCTTTCGCCTCGCGCGCAAGCTCATGTACGAAGTAACCGTTGAAGACACATTCTCGGCCGGCCACTACCTGCGAAATTACCGCGGCAAGTGCGAGAAACCGCATGGACACAACTATCGCGTGCGGGTTACATTGGCCGGCGCCGAGTTGGACCAGGCCGGATTGCTGCTCGATTTCAAGGACCTGAAGGATGTCCTGCGACCGGTGATGAACCATCTCGATCACGAGATGATCAACGAACTGGAGCCCTTCACCACCGTCAATCCTTCCGCCGAGAACCTGGCGAAGTACTTCTACGACGAGACCAACGCCCGGCTCAAGCACAGCACCAACGGCCGTGTGCGGGTGAAGGACGTCACCATCTGGGAGACGGACACAACCACGGCGAGCTACCACGAATAGCCGCTGAGGCGGTTGCTGTCCCACGAGCGTCCTCGAAATTGGCTTGCCCGGAAGACCGGTCGAAGGAGATCAGACTAGCCGCAACGCGGCGGTATGAAGTTAGGCGGGGGCGTTAGCCCCCGTTTCTGTGAGAGAAAATGCGAGCCGCGGCAGCGGCGCCATGCCTTACATGCACATCATCGAGATCTACAAATCGTTGCAGGGCGAGTCATCCTACGCGGGACTGCCCTGCGTCTTCGTGCGCCTGGCGGGTTGCAATCTGCGCTGCGACTGGTGTGATAGCGAGTACACCTTCAGTGGGGGCACGCGCATGGCGCTGGACGAAATCGAGCGCGAGGTGCAGCGGCTGTCGCCTGACGGCGGTCTGGTCGAAATCACGGGCGGCGAGCCCATGCTCCAGGAGCGCGAGGTGGTCCCGCTGATGAACGCGCTCTACGCCGCCGGGTACACCGTCCTGCTGGAGACCAGCGGCGAGCGCCCGCTGGAATCGGTGCCGCCCGAGGTGGTGAAGATTGTCGACGTGAAGTGTCCGGATTCCGGCGAGGGCGACACCTTCGCGATGGAGAACCTCCACTCCTTGCAGGCGCACGACGAGGTCAAATTCGTGATCGCCGGCCGGCGTGACTACATCTTCGCCCGCGACTTCACGCGCTCGCACGGACTCACGGCCAAGGTAGCTTCCGTGATTTTCTCGCCCGCGTTTCGCAAGGACGCCGCGGGCGCGCGCGACGCATCGCATTGCCTGGTCGATCCCCGCGAGCTTGCCGAATGGATGCTGGAGGACGGCGTGCATGCCCGCCTCGGCTTGCAGATCCATAAGTTCATCTGGGAGCCTTCGACGAAAGGCGTGTAGGTGATGGTGCCCCAGGTTCGGCCATCTTTTGGCCTAACCTGGGCCCAGGTTAGCGTCCAAAAGACGGGCGCGAACCTGGGGCACCACGCGTATAGCGAAAAGCGACCAGCGGATGAAGGCTTCAACGGAAATCGTGGTTTCTCTCTCCGGCGGCATGGACTCTGCCGTCTGCGCGGCGCTTGCCGTACGCGAAGCCGGCACCGAGGGAGTGGCCGCGCTGCACGTCAGCTACGGCCAGCGCACCGAAGCGCGCGAGCAAGCGGCGTTCCTCGCCATCTGCGAGCGGCTCGGCATTCATCGCCGCCTCGTCGTGCGCACGCCGCTGTTCCGCGCCATCGGCGGCTCCGCGCTCACCGACGAAGGCATCGCGGTCCCCGCAGCCGGTCCGGAGATCGGCGCTCATATTCCGGTCACCTACGTCCCTTTCCGCAACGCGCACTTCTTGTCCGCCGCCGTAAGCTGGGCCGAAGTACTGGACGCCGACCGCATTTATATCGGAGCGGTGCAGCAGGACAGTTCGGGATATCCCGACTGCCGGCCTGAGTTTTATCGCGCCTTCAACGAGGCGGTGCGCACCGGGACGAAGGAAGGGCGCATCCGGATCGAAACCCCGCTCATCGCGCTGCGCAAGTCGGAGATTGTGACCCGCGGCCTTGAATTGGGTGCGCCCTTCGATTTAACGTGGTCTTGCTACAGCCGGGACGACCAGGCTTGTGGCGCCTGCGACAGTTGCGTGCTGCGGCTGCGGGCATTCGCGGCGGCCGGCGCAACCGACCCCATTCCTTACCTGTCGCAGGCTGCGGTCCGGGACTTTTCATGAATTCAATACTGTTAATTACGCTGGAGGCCGCGCGGAAGAGGCGGCCGGAATCCCATGCGCCGGAGAAACCATGAAGAAAACTAGTTTTGTTCTCGCTTTGCTGTTTGCGATCGCCCTGTCCGCGGCGCCGCTCTGGGCACAATTCGAAGGCATCATCCAGGGCACAGTCAAGGACTCCTCGGGCAAGCCGATGGCGGGAGCCACCATACGTCTTTATGATCCACAAACGGGAAGAAAATACGAACTGAAGACCGACAAGAACGGCTTCTACAAATCCATCGCCATTTATCTGGGAACGTACAAAGTAAGCCTGCTGCAAAATGGGAACCCGATCGACGAGCGCAACAATGTTCCCATCACGCCCGGCCAGGATCCGGGAACGATCGTCGATTTCAATGAAGCCGGGAATGCCGGGGCTATCCCGCCGGAGCAGCAGCAGAAAATCGCAGAGCAGCAGAAGGCGAGCGAGAAGATCAAGGGCCTGAACGCCTCGTTGACGCAGGCCAAAGAACTGGAGGGGGCCGGCAACTACGATCAGGCCATCACCGTCCTGACGCAGGCGACGCAGGTGGACCCCAACCAGGACCTGGTCTGGGGCTATCTGGGCGATGCGCAGCGGGGCGCGGCCGCACACTCCAGCGATGCGCAGGCGAAGAGCAAATTGTATGCGGAGGCCATCGAGTCTTACCAGAAAGCGCTTGCACTTAAGCCTGCCGGGGCGCCATACCACGCCGGTTTGGCCGACGCCTATGCTCGCACGCAACAGGTCGACAAGGCCGTGCAAGAGTATGCCACCGCCGCGCAGGATGATCCCACCAGCGCCGGCGCCTACTACTACAACGAGGGCGTAGTCTTCACCAATACCAACAAGAGCGACGAGGCGATCGCCGCCTTCGACAAGGCCATCCAGGCCGATCCCACCCGTGCCGACGCTTACTACTTGAAGGGTCAGGCCATGATGGCTAAGGGGACGACCAAAGGGGACAAGATGGTCGTGCCGGACGGGACGGCTGAGGCCTTCCAGAAGTATCTGGAGCTGCAACCGAACGGCAAGTACGCCGAGGTCGCCAAGCAGATGCTGACCGCCATCGGCGCGCCCGTGCAGACGACTTTCGGGAAGCAGAAGTCGTCAGGCAAAAAGTAGGTTTTCGGCGAGGGCGGTCCGTGCCGTCTTCGCTCTTCGCTCTTCGCTTTTCGCCAGAATGCTCCGATCTGACTCGGGACTGGGAGCGAACGGCTATCGACGATTCTCTCCAGAATGCTTCAACACCACTCTGGCGAAAAGCGAGGAGCGAGAAGCGACAATCATTGCAGGAAAATCTCCGTGGTGTCGTCTCCCCTGAAAACCAAACCCGAAGTTGCCCTGCCTTCCTTCGAGGAGGCGCGGGCGATTGTTCTGGGCTATGCCGCCGCGCTGCGGCCGAACAGTCCACAGATGATGTCGCTGCTGGACGCTCTGGGCCTGGCTCTCGCAGAGGACCTGCGCGCCGACCGCGACTTCCCGCCATTCCCCCGCTCTACGCGTGATGGATTCGCGGTCCGCGCTGCCGACCTGGACACTGTTCCGGCGTGCCTGAAATGCGTCGGGGAGATACGCGCGGGAGCGTCTGTCGAGCAAAGCGGCATCGCGATAGGGGAGGGTGAGTGCGTCGAGATCATGACCGGCGCTCCCGTTCCCCAAGGCGCCGACGCGGTGGTGATGGTCGAGCATACCGAACGCGACGGCAACGTCATTGTGGTGCGACGAACGACCGTGGCGGGCGAGAACGTGGTCGCCGCAGGTGCGGAGGCGCGCCGGGGCGACATCATGGTCGCACGGGGCACTCGTGTAAACCACGCGGTGACCGCCGTTGCTGCGGCCATCGGGTGTGCCCAGCTCGCGGTGCATCGGCGTCCGCGCGTCGCGATTCTTGCTACGGGCGACGAGGTGGTGGACATCAATCTCCGGCCCGGCCCCAATGAGATTCGCAATTCCAACAGCTACTCACTGGCCGCGCAAGTCAAGGTTGCGGGCGGCCAGCCTATCATCCTGCCCGTGGCGCGCGATGAGGCCGACGAGATTGCCTTGCTGCTGCGCAAAGGGCTCGAGGCCGACCTGCTGCTGATTACCGGCGGTGTGTCGATGGGGAAATACGATCTGGTTGAGCAGGTGCTGGCGTCGTTCGAGGCGAAGATGTTCTTTACCGGCGCGCAGATTCAGCCCGGCAAGCCGGTCGTCTTCGGAGAGCTTACGACCAGCGACGGCACCACGCCTTTCTTTGGTTTGCCGGGGAACCCGGTTTCGACTATGGTGACGTTCCAGCTCTTCGCACGCGCAGTCTTGGACGCGCTTGCCGGCGCGAAGCCGCAGCCGCTGCCATTTGCGCAGGCAATGCTGAGCTCGGACCTCAAAACCAAGACGGGATTGACGCGCTTTCTTCCGGCACAGCTCGGCGGTACGCGCCAGCGGCCGGAGGTGGAAGTGGTACGCTGGCAGGGCTCCGGCGATCTAATGGCCGCGGCGCGCGCCAACTGCTACATTGTGGTACCACCCGACCGGGAACGATTTGCGGCTGGAGAGGCGATCAGCGTTCTGATGATGTGACCCGCCATCCGTGTCCGCTGAGAACCAGGGCTGCCGGCAAGAGCGCTGTAGGCGCGACAGAGGATAGCCCAGCGCTTCAGCGCTGGGTCAGCATGATTTTACGGCGGAGCCGCGTAGCGGCGGCACTCCTCGCGGATGTGCCGCCCCTAAAGGGGCTCCAATTCATAAACCCACTCTACCCAGCGTTGAAACGCTTGGCTATGATTTTCCGTCCCGAGTGCGGGACTCGATTATTGCCGTTTATCCAAGGTACCAACGACGAGAGCTGATTATTAAGCCCCAGACGAAAAAGCTGTCGCACTACGACTCGGCCGGCCGCGCGTCGATGGTTGACGTCTCCGGTAAGCAGCCCAGTGTGCGCGAGGCTGAAGCGAGCGCATTCGTCGTCATGAGTGCGGAAGTGCTGCGCGCGTTGCCGCAGAATCCTAAGGGCGACCCTCTCGAGGTGGCGCGCATCGCCGGTATCCAGGCCGCCAAACGCACCTCCGAGCTCATCCCCATGTGCCATCCGATTCCGCTAAGTAAGATCGATGTGCAGGCAAAGGTAGAGCGCGATGGCATCGCGATCCGCACGCTGGCTCGCACTACCGCCGTCACCGGCGTCGAGATGGAAGCGCTGGTCGCCGCCTCTGTTGCAGCTCTGACGGTGTATGACATGTGCAAGGCGCTCGACAAGGGCATCGCCATCCGCGAGATCGTTTTGCTGCGCAAGTCGGGCGGCAAGAGCGGCGAGTACAAGCGGCCGACGAATCAGCGCAAGCGTCAGTCGCATTAGTATTCCGTCTGCCGTTTGAAGTTGTGATTGGGGCGCTTTGTAACAGGGCACGACTTCGGTCGGGCCGATGCGTCATTTTGATATGCAGGCGGCAGGCTGTCTTAGAAGGTTGGTGTCGCCGCTTCGCGGCTCAAAGAAAAAGAGGTCGCGTTCGGCACGACTGAAGTCGTGCCCTGTTACAAAGCGGGCGCAATGCAATTTCTTGCCACTGTGCTGTAGATACAATTGATACGAGCACATCCTGCCCGAGCGGTGCCCATTACAGAATCCGAAACGATAATTCGACGAACAAGTCCATGAAAACCGCAGCCGTCATCACCGTCAGCGATTCCTGTGCGCGCGGCGAGCGCGTTGACCGCTCCGGCCCCGCCACCGCGGAACTGCTTCGCGATAACGGCTTCGATGTGCGGCATCAGGAGATCGTGCCTGACGATCAGCCCGCGATCGAGACTGCCCTAGTCCGCCAGAGCGAACGGGTGCAGTTAGTGGTCACGACCGGCGGCACAGGAATTGCCGAGCGCGATGTCACGCCTGAGGCGACACGCTCCGTCTGTTCCAGATTCATCGACGGAGTCCCGGAAAAAATGCGCAGCGAGGGCCAGGCATACACGCCATTAGCGGTCTTGAGTCGTGGGCTGTGCGGCGTTCGTGGTCAAAGCGTTATCCTCAACTTGCCGGGCAGTCCCGAAGGAGCGCTGCAATCGCTGGGTGCGGTCATCGATGTCCTCGCGCACGCCATCGATCTCCTCGCCGGCAAGACGGGACACGAGGTCAGCCATGGTTGAGATCTCTGTATTGGAAGACCGTCTCGAATTGCGCGTCATGGGCGCCGACAAGCTCTGGGCGCTCAAGAGCTCGCTGGAAATCCCGCTGCGGCACATCGCCGGCATTCGTGCCGATCCTTCGGTCGCGCGCGGCTGGTGGCATGGTTTGCGAATGCCGGGAACGAACCTGCCCGGCGTGATCACCGCAGGCACGTTCTATCAGGACGGCAAGCGCGTCTTCTGGGATGTGCATCATCCCGAGAACACCGTCGTCATGCAGTTGCACGACGAGCGGTATGACGAACTGATTGTCGAGGTCGCCGACCCGAACCAAACCGTCGCTATGGTCCAAACCGCCCTTCAGAAGGTGTGAAGCCGCGCTCTTCTTTACAATCGTACTTTGGAACCCGTCACCCACTTCCTGACCGGCGCGTGCATGGCGCGCTCCGGCTTCAATCGCAAGACCGCGCTGGCAACCGTGACCATGGTGCTCGCCGCCGAGGCGGCGGACGTCGACATTGTTTGGGGGCTGAAGGGTTCCATCGCCGGATTGCAGCATCATCGCGGCATAACCCACAGCTTTGTGGGGGTGCCGTTTGTGGCCGCGGCGGTGCTCGTACTGGTCTGGTTACTGTACCAGTGGCGACAGCGCCGGCGACTCATCACACCTGCGCGACTCGCACGAGAATTACCCGTGCGCTGGGGCCTGCTCTACTTTTGCGCCGTGCTGGCGGCGCTCAGTCACCTGCTGCTCGACTACACGACCGCCTACGGCATTCGCCTGTTCGAGCCGTTCAACTTCCGCTGGTACTCGTGGGACATCGTCTCCATTGTCGAGCCGCTGATGCTCGTCGCGCTGATTGCGGGCCTGGTGTTGCCGTGGTTCTTCGGCCTGATTGGCAGCGAGATCGGTGAGCGCCGCACCGGGCCTCGCGGTCGGGGCGCGGCCATTGCGGCGCTGGTCTGCTGCATCGTCATCTGGGGAGTTCGCGATTTTCAGCACCGGCGCGCGCTCAGCGCGATGAACTCATTGCGATATCACGACGCCGAGCCGGTTCGGGCTGCGGCGTATCCCTACATGATCGACCCGTTTCGCTGGCACGGTGTAGTGGAGACCACGAGCTTCTTCGAAACCGTGCCGGTGAACTCGCGCGGTCCCGAAGTGAGCGACGAGGAAGGCACCCTGTTCTTCAAGCCGCCGGAGACCGCCGTTCTGGAAGCGGCAAAGCGCTCGTATCTTGGCCGCGTCTATCTCGACTGGGCGGTCTTCCCTTATGCGCGGCAGCAACAGCTCGACGAAGCGACTCGTGCGTACCTGGTCGATTTTCAGGACCTGCGCTATACCTACCCGTCGTCGCGGGGGCGCGGGGTGTTGGGGGGATTTGTCCTGCTCGGGCCGCAGTTGGAGGTGATGCTGGAAGGCATGGACTCGAGCAAGCCGGCGACCCTGGAAAACCCGTCGCGTCGCGAATAGGCGCGGAACGTTAGAGCGCCCAACTTTGTTTAGACTGACCTGGACGCCAGCCTGAAGGCCGGCTCTACCGTGCGCTTGCCGTCACATGCTTCACCGGCGGCGCCACTTCAAGGTCCCTGCTGACCACATCCGCCACAATCGCGTTGCCCTTCGCGTTCAGGTGAATGTCACCGAAGGTCCAGTTCCTCAAATACCAGCAGCCCGGCTCCGCCTTGGGGCACTTGTCTTTCTCGGCGAAGAATTCCGGGAAGATGGTCACGAAGCGCTTGCATTTGCCCTGGCACCACTCGCGCCAAATCTGTACCTCGCGCGAGTCGACTTTGTCGTAGATGAGCTGCGCCGGCCAGGGATAGACGACCACGCTGATCGGGATGTTGCGCTTCGCGAGATCCTCATACAGCAGGTCCATCTTGCGCTTCTCTTTCGCGATGCCGCCCTCGACGCCGAGCGGCGCGAAGCCCAACTCGAACGGCTGGTCTTCCACGACCTTCCGATAAGTCCAGCCCGAGCGCTCCAGGTCGAAGACGTTGCCGTTGAAGCCGTGGTCGAGATGGTAGTAGCCCGAAGCCACGAGCACGCGCTCGACGAACGTCCAGACATAGTTCGTCAGCACGAGATATTTGCTGACGAACTTGCGCAGGTTCGAGTACCACGTCTGATAGTGATACTGATTTCGCGCCAGCCGTACCGCGCCCGAGTCGTCGATGTCGCTCACCAGCCCGGCTTCGTCCTGCACATCGGAGATGTCGATGAAGACGATGGCCTCGTCGAAATCAAGCCCGCTCTTCAGCGCGATGCGCGCGGTGTTGAGGTAATTCGATGGCGAATAGCCGCCGACGCCGCCGTTGAGAATCTCGTATTGCGGAAAACGCGCCGCCAGCCGCCCGACGAAGCTCTCGTCCCATGGGCCCATCGACTCGGTGAACGAGTCGCCCAGCACCAGGATGCGCGGCCGCGGATCAGTGAGCGGCACCTGTCGCACCACTTTGTCGCGAAAGCCCTGGCTGTTGACGTTCAGCGCGTAGCGCTCGCTTCCCCACGCGCGCGTGCAGGAGCAGTACGGCTGCAATGCCAGCGCGCGCAGCGGATCGCGGCCCAGACAGCCGAAGATCTCCGACGGAGTAGGCACCGCTGACTTGCGGAACAGGAAACTGTAGGCGGCGTCGAGCAAAACGAAGGCGACGATGCACAGCAGCACTGCGAAAATCAGGAGCAACAGCTTCTGCCCGAGGCTGGGAGCCTGTTTGCCTGAATCCGCTTCCGTCGGCTGCGACGCTGCCTGACTGATGTTCACTGCGTTTCTCCCGACGAAATATGCACGTCGTCCCAATAAACCGTTCCCGCACCCGGGCCGCGCGCCAGATGGATGCGGACCGCGCCCTCGCCCCCCACAATGAAGGACTTCGTCAGTCGCTGCCAGGCCGGATCGCAGCGAACCGACGGCGAGGAAACCGCCGTGTTGTCGGTCGGATTATAGATAGTGAGCTGCGCGGTCGGGCTCGTGTCTGGCGCGGCGGAAACCCACGCCGACAGCGTATACCCACGCCCCGGTTCGAGGCCATTGATGTCCTGATAGACGGTGCCCGTACCGCCGGTCTCGGCGAGGCTGTGCGTGCCGCTGCGCGCGTGCGCCGCGCTGATGCTGGCCGCGATGGCATTCGTTGACCACGGCGCGAGATCGCCATCTTCGAAACCGGAATTGGCGACCGCGTTCGCGAGGCGCTCCTCCGGTGTCATCAGCACCGGGCTGAGCCCGAAATCGGTCTTGGTCGAGCACAGGATGAAGCCGTCGAGGTCGTGGCACTTTCCCGGGCCGGTGGGGCCGTGCGCAATGGCATCGGCGAGCTCCGGGGTGACCACGTAGGCGGAGTCCGCCGCCAGCGGCTGCTGCGTCAACTCAGCGACAGCCTGCGAGCAGTGGTAGTCCTGCGCGACTCCGGTATAGCGCGCCGATTGATAGCTGTTGATGCGCATCTTCTGCTGAATGGCGAGGAAGCCGAAGAAGCGATAGCCTTCGGGGCCGCCGGGCGATGCATTGTGCGCGCATTGCCACGCCGGCAGGACGATGAGGTTCTCATGCTGCGCGCCAAGCGTCGCCCAGATCGGCGATTTCAGCGGCGAGGGATGTTGTTCGCTGATGGTCGTTCGCACCCAGTGCCGCAACGAACTGGTGTCGGCAAATTGCAGTACGAGCGCAGCGGCGACCAACAGCGTCGCCCAGTTCTGCCGGTGGTGTCGGTGCCCCAGGTTCGCGTCCTTCGTTTGGACGCTAACCTGGGTAGCCATCAGAAACGGCAGCGCGAGAATGCCTGCAAGCAGCGCGTAGTAGGGCGCCCAGAAGAGGCGTCCGCTGGCGCGCAGCGGCGCGAAGAGGCCGGACAGGTGTTGCGCCGGATCGAGGTCGACCAGCGTTCTCGCGCCTAGCGTGACCTTCGTCGATAGCGCAAGCAAGCTCAATAGCACGCAGCATGCCGCCAGCGGCACGAACCAGCGCTGGTCGAGTTGCGGCAGCTTCTTATGTTGCACAAGAGCCGCAACGACCGCGACCACCGCGATGATAAGCACGCCCGCGCCGAGATAGTTATAGCCTTCGTACTGGCCGAAACTGGCGCTGTGCAGCCGCGGTAACACCAGCGAGTTCCAGCCGCGGGGATCGATCGGCGCCAGCAGGTTCATCGAGAGATCGCGATATCCGCCGCTGCCGTAGCCGCGTCCGCCGCTGATCACCAGTCCGAAGCCATACGCTATTGCAAAGCCCGCCCCCGCGACTGCTGCCGCAATCCCGGCGCCCTGCCATACACTGATCCGTTTTCGCCACAGCAGGCTTGCCACGCCGGCGATTAATATCAGCAACACCTCAAACGCAAGGTATGGGTTGATGCCGACGGCGATTGCCGCCAGCGCCACGCTCGACATCGCAAAGCGGCGAACTGCGCCCGGCGATTCCTGCTGGGCCCGCGCGAACACATACAGCGCCGCGATAAGTAGCCACTGATTGCTGAGCGAGTAGTGCCCCCAGAAGCGATAGTTCAGCGGCGGCGCGAGCAGGAAAAACGCGCTGCACAGCGCAATCGCGACGAGGTTCGGTTCAATAAGCAATCGAAACAGCCGCATTGCAAAGAAGAACTGAAGCGCGCAGACGAGGATGACCTCTATGCCGAAGTACTGTGCGGGCTCGGGCAGCAGCGGCGAAAGCGGCTTCAGCGCGACCGCCATCAGCGGATTGAGATCGAGCAGCGCGACGCTTTCGCCCTTGGGATATCCGAGGCGGTCGGTATAGGTGATAGGCCAATGAACGTGCGGATCCTGGCGATACAGCTCCCATCCGATGTAGTGATAGGCCGGATCGAAGGCCACCCAGTTCACGTTGCGCGGGTTCAGCGGCGCCGGACCCATCACCAGCAGGGCATAGAAGAAGCCGGCAAGAAGGGCTATTCCTAAGTCGAAACAGAGCGATTCGTACCAGCGTTCGGCGGGTGTTTCCAGCAGCGCTGCATTCAGGCGGGCTTCAGTTGAAGTGCCGGAGGGTGACGCTGCTGCGGTCTTCATACGCACGGGTGAAGCGAGGCCGATAGATGAGGATCGTGGGATCGAAGGCACTTCCGGCGGAATGAGAGTACCACAATCGCCGCCGTTTTCTCGTCGCGTGTCGGCCGAATCGTCACCGTCAAGCGCCGTAGGCGTGACACAGGTTAGCCCAGCGCTTCAGCGCTGGGACAGAGGCCGTCGTAAGCCGAGTCGCGTAGCGACGGCATATCCACAGCGCGGCTTAAGCCGCGCTCTCAGGTCGTGTCGTCCCTACGGGACTGGTTTCATTTTTCCTACCCACCCAGCGTTGAAGCGCTGGGCCAACCTCTGTCCCGCCTACGGCGCTGTATCCAACCCGAGTGCGAGTAGATGTTACTGCGGCGAGCCTGGTGATTTATTCTTGCATCATGCGGGTGCGAGTGCTCTATCTCGGGATGCTGAAGGACCTCGTAGGACGGGAGAAAGAAGAATTGCAGCTTCCGGACAGCGCCCGGCTCGACGATCTGTTTGACCAACTCCAGAGAACTGTTCCCAGGCTGACCGAACTGCGCGGCGCAATCGCGTTGGCGGTGAATTACGAGTACTCCGACGCAACCACCGTGCTGCGCGAAAACGACGAAGTGGCGCTGCTGCCGCCGGTCAGCGGCGGGAAAACCAAGGACAAGAAGGCCAAGGACGAGCCCTCGACCGCGGAGACACCGCTGCCCCTGATCTCCGAGCACGCCCGCCTGGTTCGCGGGCCCATCAACACGGCCGCGATCGTCGCCGCGCTCAAGCGCCCGGAAGACGGGGCGGTGGCGATCTTTCGATGGCATTGTGCGCAACAACTCGCGCGGCCGGCGCACTCTGTATCTGGACTACACGGCCTACGAGCGCATGGCGCTGGGCCAGATGGAGCAGCTCGCGCAGCAGGCGCTGGCCCGCTTCGCCATTCGCGACGTGCGGCTCGTGCATCGGCTGGGACGGTTACAGATCGGCGAAACCAGCGTCTATATTGCGGTGGCGGCGGCGCACCGGGCCGCGGCCTTTGACGCCTGCCGCTGGCTGATCGATACGCTGAAGACCACTGTGCCGATCTGGAAGAAGGAGTATTTTGAGGACGGCGCAGTCTGGGCCGACGGCGAACCCTTTCCCCCCGAGGTCCCGCGTGCCGGGCAAACCGCGTCAAAGTAGCCCGCTCCGGGTTCTAATCTTAGTAATGAAACTCGCCCTTAGTGGCGCTAACGAATGGCGCCCTAGAGCTGGGCTCGCGCTGCTGATTCTGGCGTACGCCGCTGCTATGGCTGCTCGGTGCGCCATCGCTTGCGCAAAGCAGCGTGCCTCGCCCGCCGGCAACGTCCAGCCGCAAAAGCCGGTGCCGCGGCCTCCCGACGCGCAGTCGTCGAGCCCGCTCCGACGAGCAGCCGAACACCACGTTCAAGGTCAACGTAAAGCTGGTGAACGTCTTCACCACCGTGACCGACCCCGGCGGCGCGCCCGTCTCATCGCTGAAGCAGGACGACTTCCAGGTCTTCGAGGACGGCAAGCCGCAGCAGATCGCGGTGTTCCATCGCGAATCGGAGTTGCCGCTGTCCATCGTCGTCGCCATCGACACCAGCCTGAGCACGCGCGGCGACCAGAAGCTGGAACTGGAGTCGGCGCGCCGCTTCGCGCACGCCATCCTGCGGCCCATCGACGGCCTCTCGCTATTTCAGTTCAGCGAGATCGTCGATCAACTGACGCCCTTCACCGCCGACATGCGCGTCATTGACCGCGCCATCAACCGCGTCCACACCGGCGCGGCCACCGCGCTCTACGACACGCTGTACCTCGGCTCCGACGCGCTGATGGACCGGCGCGGCCGCAAAGTGATGGTCGTCATCACCGACGGCGGCGATACCGTCAGCAAGGTCAACTATCAGGAAGCCATTCGCGAGGCGCAGCAGGCCGAGGTCATCCTGTACAGCATCATCATCGTGCCCATCGAGAACAGCGCCGGCCGCGACACCGGCGGCGAGCACGCGCTGATCACGTTCTCGCGCGACACCGGCGGCAAGTATTTCTACGCCAGCGGCGTGCAGCAACTCGACGCCGCCTTCCGCCAGATCAGCGACGAGCTGCGCACGCAGTACCTGATCGCCTATTATCCCAACACGCGCATGTCGGACTCCGATTTCCGCCGCATCGACATCAAGATCAATCCCGCGACCAAGGACTATCCCGATCCCTCGGAGCTAATCGTGCGCCATCGGACGGGCTACTACACCATGCCGTCGAAGTAGCCGCAGCGCTATTGTGGTTCGTCGCGCACAATGCGCCATTGCATTTCAAGACCAAGCTCGCGAACCCACCGCTCGATGTACGGGAGATCAAGATTGTCGGCCTGTGCGCGGATAATGCCGCCTGCGTCTTGTAGTTGCCGTTCTGAGCCGCCGAGCTTTGCCCACCGCAGTTTCGCAATGATCACATCTTCCGGGGAAGCTACATAGAGAGGAACTCCCGCAATCTCTATCAATCGGCGGCGTCCCAGCGCGGTGCGCCCGTATTGCGTGTCCTCAGCAATGATGAAATCCACTTTCCATCCGCTGGCGAAGTCAATGATGTTGAACTGGCTGCGGCTCGCGAGCGCTTCCAGCGCCTGCTGTGCATCGGCATAGTAATCGGGGCTGGGAAATTGCTTGATGAGTTTGATTAGCTGCCTGTGCGTCGGTGCGATAACGATGTCGATATCGCCCGTGGAACGCGGTATTCCATGGGCAGAGCTGGCGACCGAACCCGTCACCATGTAAGGTATCTGCGCGAGCTCGAGCGCAGGCCCTAGTCGCGACAAGAGCTCTTCGAACGTCACGCTGGCGGCAAGACCCCATACATCAGGCGTATCAGTTCGCGGGACAGTTCGGCTTCGCTGAGCTCTGGCCTGCGGCTGCGCAAGCCTGCTAGTGCCACGTTACGCATGGAATCACTCATTTCCAGCGCCAGGCGAAGTCGCTGCTCGGTCGTCATCCGGCGGAAGATTGCGCGCTGGACTGCGGCGGCTTCTGGGCTCGTGTCGCGCATGGCTTTCCAACCTATTGTACTTCTGGCGCTCCGAAAAATTCCGCGACCTGCTGGACGTCCGTCGTGCGCCCATACGGCGGCAGGCTCTCCAGAAATACCCGCCCGTACCGCTTGTTGAGGATGCGGTTGTCGAGCAGGCACAGCAGGCCGCGATCGTGCAGCGAGCGGATCAGGCGGCCAAAGCCTTGCTTCAGCGAGATGACTGCGCTCGGCACCTGATAGTCGAAGAAGGCATTGCCGCCGTCTTCGTCGATGGCGCGGATGCGCGCCGCGACCACCGGGTCGTTGGGCACGGCAAACGGCAGCTTGTCGATGATGACGCAGCTCAGTTGCTCGCCCTGCACATCCACGCCCTGCCAGAACGACGACGTCGCGAACAGCACGGCGTTGGGCGTCAGGCGGAACTCCTCCAGCAGCGCGTTCTTCGGCGCGCTGCCTTGCAGCAGCACGGGGAACGGCAACTCGCCCAGCAGAGCGTCGTGGAGCTGGTGCATCAGGGCGTAGCTGGTGAACAGGCAGAAGGCGCGCCCGCGCGTGATCTCCAGCAACTGGCGCACGCGCTGTGCGGCGCGGTCGACGAAGCGCGGATCGCGCGGGTCGGGCAAGTCGGGCGGAACGTACAGCAGGGCCTGGCTCTCGTAGTCGAAGTGCGAAGGCACGACCAGCTCGCGCGCGTTCTGGATGCCGAGGCGGTCGCGGATGTACTGGAAGCCGCCCGCGACGGCGAGCGTCGCCGAAGTGAGCACCGCCGACTCGAGGTGCTCGAACAAAGTGCTGCGCAGGATGTCGGAGACCGTGATCGGCGTGGCCTGCAGAAAGACGTTGTGCTGCCCGCGACGGTATTTCGGGGCCCCAGCGCGCCCTCTTGGGCGTGGGTGATAGTCGCCGCGCCGCTCGATCCAGAACACCGTGTTGCGTTCCTGCGCCTCCAGGATGAAGCCCAGTTGCACGCGTAGCTCTTCGACGCGGCGCGCCATGGCGTGCACCTCGTCGGGCTTGTTGGGGATGGCCTGCAGCTCGGTGTAGAGGTGCGTCAGCGCATTTTGCAAGCCCAGGTACTCGTCGCCGTTTTCTTCCAGGAATTCGGCGCGATTCTCGAAGGCGAAGCGTCCCTCGCCCGGCGGAATCAGAGCGAAGAACAATTGCGAGTGCTCGCGCACCCGCGCCGAAGCCTGCAGCACATCCGCAACCGGGATATCCGCCTGGCGCAAGCCGTTCTCGACGTCGCGCAGAAGATCATCCACGCGCAGGTTGGAGACGGTCACGCCGAAGTAGTTCGGCCGCCACGTCTTCCAGTTCGTGCGCTTCGTCGAAGACGACCACGCCAGCCTCGGGCAGCACGCCCGCGTCCTGCTGGCGGTCGGTCGCAGCCTTGATCGCGAGGTCGGCGCAGAACAGATGATGGTTGACGATGATGATGTCGCTCTCGGCGGCGCGGCGGCGCATCTCGGTGATGAAGCAGCGGTCGAACTGCTGGCACTCGGCGCCGATGCAGCGATCGGTGCGCGCGTCGAGCTTGGGCCACAGATGGCTCGTCTCGGGCAGGTCGGCGAGCTCGGCGCGGTCGCCGGTCTCGGTCGTCTTCTCCCAGTCGCTGATGATGCGGAAGTGGTTGATCTCCTCCAGTCCGTTCAGCACCGGCTGCGCCGTGAGGTCGTAGAGCTTCTTGCGGCAAAGATAATTGCCGCGGCCCTTCATGTAGCAGACGCGCAGCTCGCCCAGGTGCTGTTGCAGGAAGGGAACGTCCTTGAAGAAGAGCTGCTCCTGCAGCGTCTTCGTTCCGGTCGAGATGATGACGCGCTTGCCCGAGCGAATGACGGGCAGCAGGTACGCCAGCGTCTTGCCTGTGCCGGTTCCGGCCTCGACGATGAGGTGCCGCCTATCCTGCAGCGCCTGCTCGACGGCTTCGGCCATTTGCAGTTGCCCGCGGCGAAATTCGTACGCCGGATGGTGCGCGCCAGCAGGCCTCCGGGGCCGAAGAACTGGTAGAGCGAAGGCAGGCGTGCGGCCGTGGTGGCGGGATTGTGAGGTGGAGGACACTGAAACGAGAACCGTGTTCCAATAATAGCTGTTTGGGCAACAGCCACTGAAAGAGTCTGATTGAGTCGTCAACCGCAATTTGCATCCGGCAAGCCGGACAATAATTCGCCGGAACTTCCCACCCTCGCCATCGTCGGCCGGCCGAATGTCGGCAAATCCACACTGTTCAACCGGCTGGTGGGCTCGCGGCGCGCCATCGTCGGCGACGAGCCGGGCATCACCCGCGACCGCCTCTATGGCGAAGCCGAGTGGGCCGGGCACGGCTGCGCGTCGTCGATACCGGCGGCATCGTTCCCGACGACCAGGCGCTGATCCCGTCGGAAATTTTTCGCCAGGCACGGTTGCGTTGGAAGAGGCGGACGCGATCGTGCTGGTGGTCGATGGGCGCACCGAACTGGCGTCGCCCGACATCGAACTGGCGCGCCTGCTGCTGCGTACGCGGCAAGCCGCTGCTGCTGGCGGTGAACAAGATCGACACGCCCAAGATGGAGCCGTATGCGGAGGAGTTCCGCCGGTTAGGGATCAAGGAGCTGTTTCCGATCTCTGCCGAGAACGGAAACGGCGTGGCCGAGCTGTTGGAGCATGCCATTGAGCTGATGCCGGACCGGGAGTTTGATGGCATTTCGGACGAACAGCAGGTCCCTCCACTCGGACTGAAGTCTTCGGTCGGGATGACACATCAGGGAACGCGGCGGGCAGGTCGAAACGAGCTCGCCGAAGCGACAAGGACAGTCCAGAAGGTGACGAAGAAAAGCTGCACGGAGACGAGGCTGCCACGCGCGAGACCAAGGTCGCCATCATCGGCCGTCCGAATGTCGGCAAGTCAACGCTGCTGAATGCGCTGACGGGAAGCTCGCGTGCGATCGTCTCGCCGGTTGCGGGCACCACGCGCGATGCCGTCGACGAACTGGTCGAGCGCGACGGCCAGACCTATCGCTTCATCGACACCGCGGGCATTCGCCGCAAAGGCAAGACCGAACTGATGGCTGAAAAGCTATCGGTGGTGATGGCGCGCAAGCATCTCGAAGCCGCCGACGTGGCGCTCATCATCATCGACGCGACCGAAGGCGTTACCGCGGGTGATGCCACCATCGCCGGCTATGCGCACGAGAGCGGGCGCTCGGTGATCATCGTCATCAACAAATGGGACCTGGTGACAAGAAACGCACCGACGGCAAGCCGCCTGCCGACCGCAAGCTCTACGAGGAGCAGGTGCGGCGCCACCTGAAGTTCCTGTCCTATGCTCCGGTGGTGTTTGTCTCCGCCACGACCGGGCAGAACCTCGACAAACTCTTCTCGACGCTGCAACTGGTCGCGAGCGAGCGGCGCAAGCGCATCGGCACCGGTGAGATGAACCGCTTCCTCAGCCACGTCGATTTCGAACGCGCCTCGGTCCCGTCGCCAAGCGGGTCAAGATTTACTACATGACGCAAGCCGCCGTCTCGCCGCCAACCTTCATCCTGTTCACCGATCGCGCCGTGAAGCTGCATTTCTCCTACGAGCGATTTCTGGAGAACCAGATTCGCGCCGCCTTCGGTTTCGTGGGCACGCCCATCTGGATCAAGAACCGCGCGCGCAACGAAAGCGGGCGAACGCCCAAGGAGCGTGAGCGGCGGTCGAAGAGTGTTCTCTAGTGCGAGCCGTTAGCCCGGACGGCGACAAAAAAACGAGGAGCGCCGTTTGCACCAGCGATGGCCTGCGCGAGACGTTGCGCGGGTTGAAGAGATGCCGAAAGAAAACGGCCATGCTCCGGGTCAGGCATCGTCCCGCAAGTCCGAGCGCCAGATCGAATCGATATCCGATGGCATCGGTTGCTGCCGGTCGGTAAGCAGGAAGATCGGGATATGCCGGGCGAGCTTCGCTTCAACGACGCTGCCAATGGCCGGTCATCGCGACTGCCATCGTGACAGAGCACAACGCCGCTCACCGCGCGCGCCAGCAGAACCGACTTTGCTTGCGCCAGATTGCGCGCGATCAGCACTTGAAAATCGGCTGCGCGGAATTCTTCAATAAATGTCGAATACAGATGGGAGCGGTCGCACACAAACAACAGGGTCAATCTGGAATTCATTCACGAGCCTTTCTTGGCCAGATTGATTCGTTCAAGCACACACCGGTAGCCTCAATTCCTGGGAGAGCAAACTAACGAAGCTGCGACCAGTTTTGATGCGGTTATAGCATGTTCGGCACTCGCCGAACTCTCGTCAAGCGATAAATGTTGCGGCGAAGGGGGCCACCACCTGTTAACCGCAAGAAAAATGGCTTGCAAAATCAAAGCTGCGCTCGGCGGAATCCAGAGGTCGAATGTCACTCGCAATGAGTGTACCGCTCAGTTAGAGACTGCCGTAAATCGGCCAGTGCGGCGAGGTTGGCACTTCAAAGTCAGGTTGAGCATCGGCCAGCTTGCTGGCCGCCGCTCCTTCCCTGCCGGCGATTGACCCATACGGTCGCGATGCCCAGATGCGCGCTGGCGCCATATCGTGGTACAGGCTTTCGGCGACATGCAGCAGCCGATCGCTGCGGGATCGCAAGCCGCCGCAGCAGGGCCTCGAAAATTCTCTGCCGAAGGCTTGTAGCTCGCAGTTTTTGGGCGGTAACGACGCAGTCGAAACCGACTTGCAGCTTGGCCGCCGAGTGGGCAAACAGATCGTCGTCGATGTTGGACAGAATCGCGAGCTTAGTATTGCGGTTTCAGCCGGCGCAGCGCCGGAACCGTATCGGGAAAGGGCTGCCAGCGTGCTATCGAGTCGGCCATCCCGATGCTTCCGCTTCCATAACCTGGAACTGCAACTCACGTCCGAAGTCGCGCACCACGCTGGCCAGCACCTCACGATAGGTACGATAGGGGCCCGACTGGGCGCGTGGTTCGAACTCCGAGTAGAAATTAGGATTTCTCCATCACTGATGAAGCGGCCCTTTCTCTGCAGCAACGGCTGAAGATATTGGAGAATGCCCGCCTCCCAATCGATCAGCGTCCCGTAACAATCGAACGATAGCCAGTCATATTGCGCGAAGTCGAGCATCGCCGTCAGTGGTCTTTTTCGGCGAGGGCGGTCACTTTGTGGGATTCAAATTGACGTTGCAGGGCCGCGAGCGCCGAGCGTTCTGCTTTCGCGACCGCGATCGTCCGCAGGTGAGGTGGCGTGAGGTCGGGTCTGCGTCCCCGCCATTCTCGCCAGCATGAGCAGACGCGTTCTCGAACTCGGCTTCCGCTGCGTCGGGTGTTTCTTTCGGCGCGGCCGGTCCAGCAGAGCCGCTCGCAGTTTCTGCCGTTGGCGCAGCTTCCGGCTTCGGCGGCTCCACCACTCGCGATCCCGCCAGCCCTTTCTCCAGAAACTTCTTCGTGTTCAGCAGCGGCCGCGCCAGCGAAGGGTTGTAGCTGGTCCACGGGCTATCCAGGTCGGCCTCGCGCTCGAACTGCGCGCGCATGCTCTCCATCTTCGAATCCAGATCATCAAGGTAGTGCAGCATGAGCGCCTCGGGAAACATCGGCAGCTTGGGCGATCCGAATTCGTACTGTCCGTGATGGCTGATGATCATGTGCTCCAGCAGAATCTTCAGCTCATCGGGAAAACCGGGCACGTGCGCGATCTTTTCGTGCAGCATTTCCAGCTCGATGATCATGTGGCCGAGAAGCTGACCCTTGGTGGTGTAGGCAGATCGATCGCTGATAGGCGAGCTCATGCAACTTCCCGATATCGTGCAGGAACGCGCCGCTCAGCAGCAGATCGCGATTCACCTGCGGATAGTTGCGCGCCGCCAGATCGCACACCGTAAACAGCGAAACCACGTGATCGAGCAACCCGCCGACAAAAGCATGATGCAGCGACTTGGCCGCCGGCGCGTTTTGTACGACGACGACGATCGCCTCGTCGCGCGCAGAACTCCTTCAGCAGCGCCTTCAGCCACGGGATTTTCCAAGCTGTCGAGTAGGTCGCATAGCGTCTGCCACAGCTGTTCGACGTCTTTCGACGTCTTGGGCAGGTAGTCGGCATAGTCGATTTCCGAGTCGCCCAGCCTGCGCATCTTGTGGACGGTGAGTTGCCAGCGTCCGTTGTACTTGTGAATGACGCCCTTGACCTTGACGAAGTCGTCCTGCTCGAAGGCCGAGATGGCGTCGTTGACGTTGTCCCACATGTTGGCCTGGATCTGCCCGCTGCGGTCGGCAAGAATCAGCGACAGGTACAGCTCGCCGCTCTTCTTCGACTTCACCTGTTTGACGGCGACGACGAAGAACGAGGTGATGGTCTGGTTTTCAACCTGGGAACAATCGCAGATGTAGAAATCCTTCATGCAGGGCCTGTGAGCATCGGGGCCGCGCGATCGACGCTGAGCGCTTATGGTAGCAGCAGGCAGTCGTCAGTAGCCAGTTATCAGTTGTCGGTGGTCAGCTGCCTGTAAAACTCCTGATCAAGGTTAGCTACGACAGACACCTATAACCGACAACTGACAACTATCCCTCGCGCGTAAAATAACTTTGCCCTGGAGGCACCCATGTCCGAAGTTGCCTATGTATCCAACGTGCGCATAGAGCGCGTCAAAGGCCCGCTGCGGCGGGCGCACCTGCCGGGCGAGCCACAGCCGGTGATGTTCAGCGTGCATGGCGGAATCGCCAAGCACTACGGCATCGACGAAAGCCGCCTGCCCGAGCCCCACGCCGCAACCATCGACTACGTGATTGCCGCGCTGGGCGGTTGAATGCTCGGCACTTTTGCCGGCGCGCTGGATGCGCGCAAAATCGACGCCAAGGATGGCCGCCTCAGTTGCGAGGTGCGTGGGGAAGTAGAGGACGAAGACGGCGTGCTGGTCATCAAGCGAGTGCACGTCACCCACAAGCTGCGCGCCGACGACCCCGGCGCAGTGCGCGAGACCGTGGAACGGGTGCACGGCATCTATGCGCAGAGGTGTCCCGTGTACCGGTCGCTGGTTCCCGCGTTCGCCATCACCTCGAGCGTGCAGATCGTCGCCTGAAAGACGAGCGGTGGGCCCACGCGAATCGCCGACTGGAATGCTGCGGCGGGCAGGTATCAATTGCGGGTTTCTTGAAACTGCGCTTCTGCGAACGCGGTTACCCTTTCCAGCGCGGCCTGCATTTCGGCGTGACACTTCTCCATGGCCGCGTCGTCCGCGTCGGCTGACACGTAGCTTTTTCGCGCGACCCGCAACAGGATTCGCGAGAACGGCTTGGGGACCACCAGCTTGTCCCAGGAGTTCAAGACCCATGCGCGCTGGACAGCAATGTAAAACGCGGTGATCGGTGCGCCGCTTGTCCGGGCCAGCAGTACCGGGCCTTTTTTTGCCACGAAGCGGGGCCCGCGAGGTCCGTCAATGGTGAACGCAACCGCCTGTTGGTCGCGTAACATGCTGTCCATTTCGAGCAGCGCGCGCTGGCCGCCGCGGGTGCTCGATCCGCGAACCGGTATGTACCCGAATCGCCGGATGACGCGGGCGATCAATTCTCCGTCGAGGCTTTGGCTGGTGAGGACTGCGATGCGGCGGTGGCGGAAGAACCACGTCGACGGCAGCACGCAGCGGTGCCAGAAGGGAAAGATTCCAGGATAGAGATCGTCGAGGTCGCGAATTGCGCCTTCTTCGTAGCTGATGGTGGGGCGCAAGGTGCAGCCAATGAGCCGGAGAAGCAGCGGGGACGAGCCACGAGACGAGCGTCAACTGCACGCGCTGCAACAGGGTGTAGCGGGGCCCATCGCGGGCTTCATCAGGCACATCGGAATTCTAAAGGATTGGTTTCCCCCGGCAGGCTTCGCCTCACCAGGACTCACGAATCGAGTTGGCTTAAGCTTGTAATCTGCTGACGCCGCTCCCAGATTGCCGTATCCTGAAAGCAGGGTATTGTGCTATGACGATCACGATTGAGTTATCCGATGAGCAATTGGCTGTGCTGAAGTCCCAGGCCGCCGCTGAAGGTCTGAGCGTTGAGGCCTGGCTGCAACGGCTCGCGGAGCAACACGCCCACTCGCCGATCGCTCCCCAGCCGCGGTCGACGGATCGTCCCACGTGGCAAATCGTGCTTGACGCGTTCAAGGATGTGCCTGAAGAGGTCTGGGAACGCATGCCGACCGACGGCGCCAGTGAACACGATCACTACCTCTACGGCACGCCGAAGCGGAACCAGTGAAGCTGATATTCGCCGACACTTTCTATTGGGTCGTTAGCCCGCGTACCGCAGCCAGCGCTGCAGTTCCGGCCAGGACGGCCGCTTGCCATACATCAAGATCCCCACACGATAAATGCGCGAAGCCAGCGATAGCAGGCCGTAGATTGTCGCCACAATAATCGCCAGGCAAAGCAGAATTTGCCAGAGCGGGGGCTGCTCGATGACGATGCGCAGCAACATCAGGATGGGCGCGAAGAACGGCACCATAGACAGCCAGAAGGCCAGCGCCGAATTGGGATGCTGGATCACCACGTTCATGAGGACCACGCCCAGGACCAGCGGGATGAGCGCCGGCCACTGCATCTGCTGCGCTTCCTGGTCGGTGTTCACCATGGCGCCGATGGCCGCGTACATTGCGCTGTAAAGCAGATAGCCCAGCAGGAAAAAAACCGCAAACGCGATCATCGCGGACATGGGGATGTGCAGCTCGCCCAGAAACGATTTCGCCGCCACCAATCCCGGCACCGAGAAGATGACGGAGAAGATCACCCATACCAGGATCTGCGTCAGCCCCACGGCTCCCACGCCAATGATTTTTCCCGCGAGCAGTTCCTTGGCCGTAACTGAGGAGAGCAGCACTTCCAGAATGCGCGTGCTTTTTTCCTCGATGACAGAGCGCATTACCGCCAGACCGTAGATGAGCACGACGGTGTAAAGCAGCATCACCATGCCGAATGCCGTAAGAAAGACGGCCGATCCGCTGGCGCCCTCGCGCCCTTTTTCAATGCGGATGGTGTCCAGTTTGATGGGCGCCAGCAGCACATCGAGTTCAGGCCCCTTCACGCCTTTTTGCGACAGCCGGTACCTTGCAAGCCCCGTGGTGATGGCGCTGCGCAACTCGCGGGCCTGGCCAAAGTCGGCGGCCTCTTTGGTGTTGTAGACCACTTCGTGCTGGGCCAAGGCATCGTCGGTCAGCCAGACGAAGCCGCTGATTTTACCTGCGCTCACCTGCGCGCCCAGACGATCGCGCTCGGCGGCGCTGGTGTCGGTGTCCACCTGGATGGAGTACACGGTGGGTGGACCCTGCGGTTCTAGCTCTTCACCCCCGGGCTGTCTTTTGGCCCTGCCGAGCTCATGCCCAACTACGCTGGCCAGCTCCGGATCATTGGCGACGATCACAATCTTGCGTTCGCCACCGGTGTCGTACCGCACCAGGGCGGTGGGGATGAGTACCACCCCGGCCATTATCGCCGGCATGAGCAGGGTGAAAATCAAAAAGGAGCGGGAACGGACCCGTTCCAGGTACTCGCGCTTCACCAGTGTCCAGACGTTATTCATGCCGGCCCACCTGGTCGATGAAGATCTCCTCCAGCGACGGCTCCAGCAACTCGAAGCGGCTGATGCGGACGCGGTCTGCGGCCAGACGCAACAACTCTTGCGGATCAGCCCCGGGCTTCAACTGCACCTCGACGTAGTTGCCGTAATTGTTCACCGACTGCACCAATTCGCATCGCTCCAGGTGCGGATCGCGATCACATTCGATCTGTACGTGGTTTTTGCCGTAGCTCGCCTTGATCTTCTTCAGGTCGCCTTCCAGGATGGCGCGGCCATGGTCGATGAGGCAGATGGAGTCGCACAGCCGCTCCACCTGGTCCATGCGGTGGGTGGAGAACAGGATGGTCTTGCCCGCGTTCTTCAACCCGATGAGCACGTCCTTCAGCATGACGGCGTTGGCGGGATCGAGCCCGGAGAAAGGCTCGTCCATGATGATGAGATCGGGATCGTGCAGCAAGGTGGCGATGAACTGCACCTTCTGCTGCATGCCCTTGGAGAGTTCCTCAACTTTGTTGTGCGTCCATTCGGCAATCTGCAAACGCTCGCACCATTTCAGCGCACGCTGGCGCGCATCGCGCTCCGTCAAGTTGTGCAGCCGGCCCAACAGGACGAGATGATCGAGCACCTTCATGCGCTTGTAAAGCCCGCGCTCCTCCGGCATGTAGCCGATGCGCCGCAGTTGCCCGCGATGGAAGGGTTCGCCGAAGAGCCGCACCTGGCCGTCATCTGGCAGGATGATGCCGATCATCATGCGAATGGTGGATGTTTTCCCGGCGCCGTTTGGCCCCAGCAGCCCGTAGACGCTGCCCTCGCGAATGCTGACATACAGGTGATCGACGGCCACGAAGTCGTCGTATGTCTTGCGAATGCCGCGCAGCTCTACCGCGTTCAGCACGCGCTCCGCCTGGGAGTGAAAAGGAATCGTCTTAACCTGGGCCACTGGCCTCCTACCTCTGTCTAGCTCCGACTAGCGTAGCGCTCCCAATCGCCGGATGTGCCGGCTACCTGCGCAGCGCGCACTGACTGCATTGCGGCGGCGGCGGCAATTCTAAGCCTTGCGCCATCATGTGTAGGGGAAGAAGCTCCGGCCCTCGTGCAAGTTCCTGTTCAGTACTACTGACGGGGCGATCATGCTTACACAACTGAAGGGGATGAGTTCGGCCCTCGAACTCTTGCAAAAACTATAACCCGGCTTTTCCCGGGTGTCGAGAAGAGATTTCGGCCTTAAGAAAATTGCCGACGAGTCGCTTTCCCAGATCGGTCAAGACGCTTTCCGGGTGAAACTGCACGCCTTCCACAGGTAACTTACGATGGCGTAGACCCATGATTACCCGTGTGCCATCGCGGTCCTGGCAAGTCGCAGAAATCTCCAGCTCTTTTGGGAGGGTTGCTTCTTCCACGATCAGCGAATGATAACGCGTGGCGGTCATGGGCGAAGGAAGATCGCGAAAGATCGTCTTGCCGTCGTGCTCGACCGCGCTGGTCTTGCCGTGCATCAGGTTGGGAGCGCGCACTACCTTCCCCCCAAACGCCTCGCCGATGGCTTGATGACCGAGACACACTCCCAGAATCGGCACGCGTCCGGCGAAGTACCGAATCAGCTCGATGCTGATGCCCGCCTCGTGCGGCGTGCACGGACCGGGGGAGATGACGATGCGGTCGGGGCGCATGGCCTCGATTCCGGCAACGGTTGTCTGATCGTTGCGGCACACCACGACCTCTCTCCCCAGCTCGCCGATGTATTGCACGAGGTTGAAGGTGAAAGAGTCGTAATTGTCCAGCACGAAGACCAATGGTCTACCAGCGTTATCAGCCCCTGGCCTGCTCACATGCTCGTAGCAGCGCAGTAGCTTTGTTGATGCATTCGCGGTGCTCATTCTCTGGGACAGAGTCGGCAACAATGCCTGCGCCCGCTTGTACGTAAGCTCGTCCTTTCCGAATCACCATCGTGCGGATCGCAATGCAAGAATCCAAATTGCCCGCATAATCGGCGTAGAGCACCGAGCCGCCATAAACGCCGCGCCGCACCGGCTCCAGCTCTTCGATGATCTCCATCGCACGAACCTTGGGCGCGCCGCTCAACGTTCCCGCCGGGAAGCAGGCCGCCAGCGCGTCCAGTGCGTCGAGCTCCCCGCGCAGCTCGCCCTCCAGCGCCGACACCAAATGCATCACGTGCGAATACTTCTCAACGTACATCAGGTCGCGGACCTTCACCGTGCCGTACTCGCTGACGCGGCCGAGATCGTTGCGTCCCAGGTCGACCAGCATCACGTGCTCGGCGCGCTCCTTTTCGTCGTTGCGCAACTGCTCGATCAGCCGCGCGTCTTCGGCAGCATCGGCGCCGCGTTTGTGCGTCCCGGCAATCGGGCGATATTCCAGCTTACGTCCGGTGACCCGCACCAGCATCTCCGGCGATGCGCCCAGCACGTGCATGTCGTCGAGCTTGAGGAAGAACATGTAAGGCGATGGATTGACCGTGCGCAGGGCGCGATAAATCTGGAACGGCTCCGCCGGCGGTTTGAAATCGAGCCGCTGCGAGAGCACAACCTGGAAGATGTCGCCGGCAGCGATGTACTCATTGCATCGGCGCACGCTCTTGATGAAATCGTCGTGCGAAGTGCTGTGGTGGGTCTTGATCGGTCGCGGCTTGCCGGCAGCGGGTGAGTGCAGCTGTTGGCCGCGCGTCCCGTGGCTCAGCTTCGCCTCAATCGAGTGGATATCGCGGAGCGCACGATCGTAGGCCTTGCGTGGCGACTCAGAGCGCACGTCGGCGGCGGCGATGATATGGAGCTGGTGCCGCAGGTGATCGAAAGCCAGCAGCCGGTCGTAAAACGTGAAAACGCAGTCCGGCAGGCCGAGATCGTCCTTGGCGCGTTCGGGCAGCCGCTCGAATTGCCGCACCATGTCGTAGGCGAAGTATCCCACGCCGCCGGAGGTGAATGGCGGAAGCCCGGGAACCTGCGCCGGGCGATATTGCCGCAGATGCTCGCGCAGCAGTTCGATGACGCCGGCCTGGCGCTGTCGCGTGGAAGGGCCTTCACGAACTACCGCCTCGCTTCCATGCGCGGTGATGACTGTCCTGGGCTGCACGCCGAGAAAGGTGTAGCGCCCGATCTTCTCACCGCCCTCCACCGACTCCAGCAGGAAACCGTATTTCTGCCCGCTGGAGAGGCTCAGGAACGCCCCCACCGGCGTCAGCAGATCGGCATTCAACGTTTTGGCGACGGGAACAAGCGTGGCATCGCGACTGAACTCCAGGAATGCGCGATAGTCGGGAGTGAGCATGGAAGACCGCTGCGGTAGGAGGATTATACGGGAGCAGCACTTAGCCTTTGGCTAGCGAGCAAGGGCGCCAGCGACGCTACTGGCCCGGCATCGGATGCTGTTGCTTATTCGCCAGCGGCACAATCTGAAGGTAGACGTGCTTGGGAAGCTCGGTTTCCCAGTGGTTCGTCACCTTAGCATAAGCAACCAGTCCAAGGAACAGCGCCGCGATTCCCGTGGCCACACCCCAGGCGGGAAGGGCGCGCCGGGGGCGATAGCCGGCAGGCAGGCTGAGGGCGAGGGTGTCTTTCGCAGGGCAAACGGCTACGCACTCCAGGCATCCAGTGCACTCGGCGGAGCGAATCTGTACCAAACGATCGACTGGCAACAACGCGGGGCATGCTTTAGCGCACTTGGCGCAATCGATGCAGGTGCTCGCCTGGCGCGTGATGCGGCTTGGGCTGAATAGAGAAGCCAGCCCAAGAAGCGCTCCGTAAGGACAAAGGTATCGGCACCAGAAGTTCTGAATGAGGATGGATGCGATAACCAGCAGCAACAGAACCATGGCCGCGCCGGCGCCGAGATATCGAAAGAAGTTCAACATGCGGACATCGACCACCAGGGCATAAGGACTGCCCAGAAAATCTGCAATCTCAGCGGCTGACATTGCCGCGACCGCGTAGACGAAGAAGCCCAGCAGCAAATACTTCAACGAACGCAAAGCTGTGTCGGCCCGGCGGGGCAGCCGGATATTGCGGCCGAAGGTGTATTGGCCCAGCTTCCACAGGTACTCGGCCGCAGTGCCGACGGGACACAGCCAGCTACAGAATGATTTGCGGAAAAATAGGGAAATAGCCAGGAACGCGACGAACAGAAAGAACCCGGCAGGATGCACTCGCGGCACCTGCCGGGTGAGCGCGAAATACTTCAACTGCATCAGGCCTTCGATGGGCAGCCAGCCCTCGACTCCCGCAGGCCGCGCGACCTCCGGCAGTTGCCCGCCGCTTTCCGCCCAGCGCACCCAGAAATAGAACTGAAGCCCAATCCAGACATTCAGGGCCAGGAACAAAAGCTGTACCGATAAGCGCAAGGCCTGCGAGTATTCGCGATTTTCGCGCCGCACCAGCTTTTTGTGCGCGCGCGTGGGTACCGCGGTGGCTTGCGCAGCACTCATCGTCCCTCTTCCATGGCAACAGCGCGCGGGAAGAGAATGTTGTTCTCGAGATGAATGTGCTGGTGCAGGTCGGCCTCGAAGCCTTGCAGCGCCTCGTACAGCGTGCGATAGCTGATGCAGGCATCTTCCGGCAGTTTGTAGTCATTGGTAGTGGTGCGCAAGGCCCGCAGCGCTTCGCCTGCGCCATCGTGCTCGGCTAGCATCATCCGAATCGGATTGGCGACCGTGCCGAAGCACGAAGGCGGAGCTGCCTCGCGGGCCAGCGTGCTTTCCTCCATGCGCACAAGGTAGGGGAAGAGGACCTGCTCTTCCTTCATCAGGTGGACATGCAGCTCTTCGGCGAGTGCAGAGAACACCTGCTGCACCTGCAACAGTTCGGGATGGCTCTTGCCGTGGACACTGACGACCTTGGCGGCCAGAGCTTCGATGCGCGGGCACTCTTCGCGAACAAAGACGTGATGCGTATTCTTGATGTGGGCAATCAGGTCGGCGAGCATCGCGCGCGACCAGTCTTTCGCGTCGGCGGTGGGAAGCGCAGTCAGGCTGTTTTGCAAACTCGCCAGCGCTTCCTCGATAGGAATGCTGTTCGCAGCGCACGCCTCGCCCAGGCTGCGGCTGCCTCCGCAACAGTAATCGATACCGAGTTTTTCGAATTCGCGGGTTGCGCCCGGTAGCTCAGCCGCAATCTCTCCAACGGTGGTGGTCGCTGCTAAAGTCATAGTCCCTTCCTTCAGGTGATTTGAATTGTCTTAAAGGCAGACTACGGGCGCGCGGGCACAGCAGCTATGACTTCTGTCACGGCCGGAGGAAATAGAGCAGGAATCCAGATTGAAGCGACCCGGCTAAGACTAGCCGCTGGAGTCTTCCAGTTCAGCTTGCAGGCGCTTGAGGGAGGGAATTTCCAGCTTGCGGTTGTCCACCTGAATGAGGCCTTCCGCTTGCAGCCGGCTCAGATTGCGCGACACCAGCTCGCGGACCGTGCCGATTTGCGCTGCCAGTTCGGTATTGTTCGCCGGCAAGGTGAGCGTCACCGCGTCTCCGGTGCGAACACCGTCGGCTTTGCCGAGCCGAACCAGCAGCGCGATAAGCCGGTGTCGAATCGTGGTAAACGAAAGCTCCTCGATGATACCCACCAGCTTGCGCAGACGTCCGCCAATTACGCGCAACACCTTGAGCGCGACCTGCGGATGCTGAAGGCAGAGGGCCTGGAAGTCGTCCCGGCTGAAAAACAGCAGCGTGCAATCGCTAACGGCCTGGGCCGATGCCGGATAAGTCCCGCCGTCAAACACCGGCAGCTCCGCGATCGAGCTGCCGGGACCGTCGATGGAAAGCACTTGCTCGCGTCCGCCGGCCGAACTCTTGAAGATGCGAATGTGTCCCGCCTGCACCATATAAAGTCCCGCGCAAGGGTCCCCTTCGCCGAAAATCAACTCACCTGAAGAGTATCTGCGCTGCAAAAGATGCGAGCTGAGAAATGCGAACTCCTGCTCAGACAGGCTGGAGAAGATCGCGACCCGTTTCAACAGGGAAAGCAAGTCGGTCTGCTGCTCCGCGGGCATGGCTACGATTCTATCCCGGGGCTGTCGGGATAAGATGTAACCAGGTGCAAATAAACAAGTTAAATGGTGGAGGCGGCGGGAGTTGGTTTTTCAGCGTTTACTGATTCCAAATAACTTATTGGAAAATCAATGTCGCCAGAACCGCCAAAATCTCAGAAATGGGCGAATGTGTGTACGTGGCGTGTACGCGGACTTCAGCTTAATTAGGCACGTTGCCTAGCTTACGCCGCTTGTAGAAGATGAAAACGATGACCGCTGTGCCCAATAGCAAAAAAGGAACTGGTCCAAATTCGCGGAGGCTGAGTTCTTCAAATCCAGCGAGCGAACTCCTTGTGGGATCTGTTGGGTCATAGTACACGTTGACCTGCTCGCCAATCTTGTATTCGGTCTTCTGGGGAATCTCCCAGCCGTGATAAGCCTTGCCGTCGATGCTGTAGACATAGCCATAGCGGTCGTGATTAGACGGTTCATGAGCAGTGATCGTTCCGGGCGTTGACTGCTGCCGCGCTGCGATTGCACGGTCAAGCCGCCATACATAAATGGCATAGATGATAAATAGCATCCACGGCAGCAGCGTCAGCAAATTGAGCCAGGAGGGTTTTCGCCGACTTGGAGTCGCCGCACCGCTGACTTCTGGCTGTAACGAGCTTGTCATTGCACGCAGAATAGCACCCGTTCCGAGCACGACCTGTTACAGCACAGCCAACTACCCTGATTTGCTAAAAGAGTTCTGGATTTCCCGGGGGGGAAACTCTTAGTGGGGGTCGATTCTTGCCGCCGCCTCCACTAAACGTGAACAGAAATCTAAACCTGCCGATTGCGGCGGTACGTTTCATGTACACCACCGCAAATATCATTGTTGTAAGTAAAACAAAATAAGTAGCTTAGATATGGTGGAGGCGGCGGGAGTTGAACCCGCGTCCGAAAATGCTGTCAGTAAAGAGCCTACATACTTAGTCACGTTCCTGCGCCGGTTGCCCGGCACTCTCGCCAGCCGCGCTCAGAACGGACAAGAAACGCAGCCGGCCAGCCTGATGATCTCACCCTGAACTCACAGACGGAGAGTTCAAGGCCAGCTCACTGTGTGACGCCCTGTCTCAGCCCATGAGCAAAGCCGAGCAGAGCGGCAACTTAACTAATTAAGCTGCGTATGCCATTTGTGGTGTGGCAATTGTGTTTTTGCACGCGATTACGGATGCATGCACTCCGGTATGCCTCTTTACCGCAATCACTTCCGTCGAAGCCGTGACGCCCCCATAGAATGACGCGATTTGCGATCAACTTAACTGTAGCAGCAACAGCGGGCAAGTCAACCGCTCAATCCTATAGATGCCAAAGGCGGGGCTGGGACTCGGCTGGGCGCGTCCGCGGTTCACGGTTCCGGCGTGGCACCCAGGATGCGCGTGCTGGTCGTGAATTTCTGGTAATCGTGAAAGACAAGAGTGTTGGTCGTGCACGGGTTATTCAGTAGACTGCGGTTCGCTATGCAAGCCGTGGATTCCGATCGGGTCGGAAGCAGGAACGTTCCCACATCCCTCACCTTCGTCATGGCGTAGTCCGTAACAGTCTTGATCGAGCTGGGCAGGAAAAGCAACAGTCTGCAAAACCAGTGGTGCAGGGTCCGGTGCCTCATCCCGTCCGGGGAATTCGCCACTATGTAATCACATTCAGCCTCACCGCGAGACGAGAATTGCCGACTGCCAGCGCATGTGAGCGGTGGGGAGGTTGCTCGACCCTTAAGGCGGTAGAATGCAGCTCGCTGCCGGTTACTGCGACGACCCCAAGGGCAGAATGCGGGTCGCGGTTCCGAACTTCCGGTATCCGTGGAACACCAGAACGTTCTTCGTACAGTTACCCGTTTCCTGCACTCCCCGTTTGCACATCGTGGACTCCGATCTGGAAGGGAGGAGAAAGGTTCCGGCATCGCCTACCGCGGTCAGTGCGTACTCGATCACAGTCTTGGTCGAAACTATCTCCGCACCGACGATCATATTCGCCGGCGCAATCTCTTCCCGTAGCGGCTTGCCGGTCTGCTGCTCCAGCCATAGTTCGCCATTGAACTCCGGCCTCAGGGTGCGCCCATCGCCAGGGCGAACCGTCCACAATAGATTCTTCTTCTGAGGAACATGGAACTCATAGATTGCTACCGGCTGGTTTTGCAATGTGGAGGTTGTCTTGAATTTGAATTGAGTTGCGCCCGGTACTCTGAATAGGTCCAGCAGCGCCGGCCCGAATTCGCCGGTCGAGCTGAACTGGACCTCGTCAGGAGGCTTGGTGGTGATCCTGCTCACCGGCGCCGGTCTCCCATTGACGGTGACGCGAGAGTAGCTCTCCAACCCCTTCTGAAAGGTGACCTCAGCGGTCATCACCGTTTTCGAAGACCCGCTCTCAAAGGTCGTTGTCTGCTGCACGATGAAGTTCGGCAGTTGATTTTGGTAGCCGACTGACAAAGTCGCAAAGCTTCACCAGCAGATGCAGTCTGGCATCGGCATCGGTCCCGGCAATCGCCTGACAATCAACCGTTGCAGACTGGCTGGAAGGTACATCGCGGTCCGGGTGCGCGGTTGCCTCTTGTGCTCCAAGGGCTGTCGAGATCAATGCCGCAATCGCGAGCAGCAGTAGAGCACGTCGGAAAGCCTTCATACTGGCCCCTGATTATAGAACTGGAGGCCAACCCGCTCCGACTGTGCAATTGATGCATCCGAAGGGTGACGCAATCATCCAAACCTTTTGCTCGCCTGTTAGTCTGATGTATCTCGCGGACATGCGTGAACTGTTGCCAGCTTCGGGTCAGAGTTCGTGCCACGTACCTAAATGCAGTTGTTGTCGGGAGACGATCTCGTGATCCCGGATTGCATCTCCTTCGACTCGATCCCGCATACCACACACATCTTCCGCGACTTTCTTTCCTACTCGCCCGGAATTCACAAGTTCTATCCGCACCCACCCGATCCCGAGCGCATCGCGGCTTTCGCGAAGTCCGTTCCGCGCGATCGCGAGCGCCAGGCAAAGGTGGCCGACGCTCTGGAGCGCCAGAACCGGGCATGGGGAGCTTCGGAGGCAACGCTACGAAATATCCAGCGGCTTCGGGAAGGAGCCTTTGCGGTCGTGACCGGCCAGCAGGTCGGGCTATTCGGAGGCCGGTTGCTGGCGCTATTGAAAGGTGCGTCGGTACTAGCTTTGGCGAAACAGGTCGAAGCTCTTGGGACGGAATGCGTGCCCGTGTTTTGGCTGGCCAGCGAAGATCATGATCTGGCGGAAGTCAATCAGACGCTGCTGCTGACGAATGATTTCCAGTTAGCGCATGTTACGGCACCAACCGAAGGGATCGAGGGAGCTCCGGTCTCGGCGATTCGTTTCGGCGCGGGAAGCAATGCCATCGTGGCGCAAGCTGCCGAACTGTTGGGGGAATCCGCTGCCGCCGATGACCTGCGCGAGAGCTACGCCGAAGGTGAGACTTTCTCGGATGCGTACGCAAAGCTCTTGACCCGCATTTTCCGCGATCACGGACTGATTTTTCTCGACCCTGCCGATGCTGAACTTCACCGCCTTGCCGCTCCCCTGTTCGTGGATGCGGCGCTTCGCTCCGACGAGATCGACGAGGCGGTGCTGACGCGCGATCGCGAGTTGCAGGCGGGCGGCTATCACGAGCAGGTGAAGGTCACGCGCGAATCCACTCCGTTGTTTGCGCTGGAGGCCGGCAAGCGCGTTCCGGTTCACCGCGACAACGGCGGGTTCAAGCTCGGGCGGGAGAAGCTTTCGCCCGAGAAGCTGCGGCGTCGCATCGAGCAATCGCCTGAGAGCTTCAGCGCCAACGTTCTGCTGCGTCCCGTGCTACAGGACTACTGGCTGCCAACGCTCGCCTACATCGGCGGGCCTGCAGAAATCGCATACTTTGCGCAAGCCGCGGTCGTCTATGAGAAGCTGCTCGGGCGAGTCACGCCCGTTGTCTCGCGGCTGAGTGCGACGCTGATTGAACCGCGCATCGAGCGGCTGCTGACCAAGTATCAGGTCGAGCTGCCCGAGCTCTTCCACGGCGAATGCCAGCTTCGCGACTGCATCGCGGCGCGCCTGCTTCCTCCCGAACTTAAGCAGAATTTCGACCAGGCGCGACAGAGGGTCGAGATCTCCATGCAGCAGGTGAGTGCGTCGCTGCAGAAGGTGGATCCGACGCTGGTGGGGGCCGCCGTGCGCGCGACCAACAAGATGCGCTACCAAATCGAGCGGCTGCGAAAGCGCGCTGCCCAGGCCGAACTGCGCCGTAACGAGATCATCACGCGACACGCCGCACAGATCGAGAACGCGCTGTACCCCAACAAAGAGCTGCAGGAACGCGAGATTGCCGCCATCTATTTCTACGCGAAGTACGGTCCGCCGCTGATCGAACAGCTTATCCAACTGGCGCAGGCCCGTTGCCCCGAGCACAAAGTGCTGGTGCTAGGGTCATAACTCACCGCCAAAGCTGACGCCCATCTGCTATATTTGCCCTTTCCTGGCACGCAAATCTGCACCACAGGAGCGGCTGTTATGGCGAGCGTCAACAAGGTCATTCTCATCGGCAATCTGGGCAAAGACCCGGAAGTGAAGTACACCCCCAGCGGCATGGCGGTCGCCCGTTTCTCCATTGCCACCAATGAGCGCGTCAAAGACAAGGACGGCAACTGGGGCGATCGCACCGAGTGGCACAACATTGTTCTCTTCGACCGCAAGGCCGAGGTCGCCGGCGAGTACCTGAAGAAGGGCCGCACTGTCTACATCGAGGGCAGCATCCGCACCAACTCCTGGGACGACAAAGAGACCGGGCAGAAGAAGTACCGCACCGAGATCATCGGCAACCAGATGGTGCTCCTGGGCGGGCAACGCGAAGGCGGCGAGGGTGGTGGCGGGGGCTATAGCGGCGGACGGGCAGCGGCAGCGAAGTCTTCCGGCTTCGAGCAGCATGCTCCCGAACCCGAAGGCCCTGCGCCCGTCACCAGCGGTGGCCCGGAGATCACGGACGAAGACATACCGTTCTAGAAGGCCCGTGCAGCCTTCGTAGCCGGAGGACCTGCTAGTCCGTTCGCTACCCGGACGTTTCACGGAAATTTCATGCCACGTTCGTTGAATCGCGTTCGGTCGGCCCATATACTTTTGAGTAACGAGGCCAGCCGTGATCACACCACCTTTGGCGTATAGCAGGTACTTCTACAAGGAAGACGAGGTCATTCTGTCGGTCTGCAATTACTGCTTTGCCGTGGTTGTGGAATCGAACGACGAGGCTGAGCTGGAGTTGCGTGAGCATCAGCACGCGTGCGCCGAGAAGGCACAGGCGTTCGCTGCCTGAGCGCGGGGCACGATTGTGAACGCGCCGGTATGATGGTCACTTCGCGTTCGGCGCTCGTTCCCTGCTCTTCATCACCAGGAATAACTCGCCTTCGCCGGCGTGACGATACCGGACGAAGTCGCCTTCCAGCTTCATCACTCACGCAATTTGAGAGTGCGATAGACGAGCCTGAAGGCCCGCTCTGCCCAGCCTTGGATCCGGTTTCACCCGCCCGCCTTTGACCCATGTGTTACTCTGCCCAAAGCATGTTGCAGTCTGGCTCCTAACTCTGCGGAGAAAGGATTCCGATGTCAGACACCGCCGCACCGATCTCCCTACCCCGTACTCACACCAAACTCAACCGTTCGCAGATTGTCGGCTTCTGGGGAGCGTGGACCGGCTGGACGCTGGATGGCATGGACTCGGTCATCTACGCCCTCGTCCTGAGCCCGGCGCTTAAGGAGTTGCTGCCGAAGTCTGGCTATGCGGCCAATCCCGCGACTATCGGCTACGCCGGCTCGGTACTGTTCGCGCTTTTTCTTGTTGGTTGGGGACTGTCGCTGATCTGGGGACCGATCGCCGACCGCTTCGGGCGCACACGCGTGCTGGCTGCGACGATCTTCGTTTACGCCTTCTTCACCGGCGCGGCGGCCTTGTCACAAAACGTCTGGCAGTTGGGGCTGTTCCGTTTGCTGGCGGGCATTGGCATCGGCGGCGAATGGGCATTGGCGGGCACCTATGTCGCCGAGGCGTGGCCGGAGGACCGCCGGAAGATGGGCGCCGGCTATCTGCAAACCGGGTACTACGCGGGATTCTTCCTGGCTTCGGCGCTCAACTTCACCGTGGGAGCGCACCTCGGCTGGCGCTGGATGTTTGCTTGTGGACTGACGCCGGTCATCGTAGCGTATCTCGTGCTGCGCCGTGTGAAAGAGCCGGAGCGCTGGGAGCGCAAAGCCACCAAGCAGGCTCTGTCGCGTCACCCCTTGATTGCTATCTTCAGCGCACCCTATACGCGCCGCACCCTGGTCAACACGGTCCTGCTGACCGCCGCGATCTGCGGATTGTGGGCAGGCGCGGTGTACGCCCCGACCGCGCTCATCACGCTGGCCAATAAGGCCGGAATCGTCAAGGAGCAGGCGGTGAAGACTGCTTCGTTGGGCATGGGACTGCTGTCCATCGGCACGATCTTCGGCTGCCTGGCTCTGCCGCCGCTGGCCGAACGTTTCGGGCGCAGGCTCACACTGGCGTTCTACTTTCTGGGGATGGCCGTTTGCATCCTGCTCAGCTTCGGCTGGGCCTTCTACCTGCCGCAAGGACTGAAGCCATTCATCGTCGTGCTCTTTTTCCTGGGGTTTTTTGGCGGCAACTTCACCATGTTCAGCCTCTGGCTGCCGGAGCAATACAACACCACGGTGCGTGCGACAGCATTCGCCTTCACGACGTCGTTCGGGCGCTTCATCGCCGCCGCCGTGAACTTCAGTATCGCTGCGCTGGTGAGGCAGTCAGGGACGCTCGGCAAGCCCGTGGCGCTTACCGCAATTGCTTTCGGTATCGGGCTGCTGGTGGTCCCGTTCGGTTGGGAGACTCAAGGCAAAGTCCTGCCTGACTGAACCGGCGCGTTACTGAAGCTTCGACTTAGGAATAACTTCCAGGGCCTTGGCGTTCACCTTTGACGCGTGCCCGCAGTGCGGACAAACCACTTGCATGAATAGCGACGGATCGAAGGTCGGGTCGTCTGCCTCGCATTGGCGAAGGGGGATCCACTTCGAGCACTGCGTACAACGGGCTGCCAGATAGTTCGACATTCTGTTTTCCCGCGTATTCGTCGGCTTCTCAGGAATTAGATTACAAATAGTGCCGACGAGGCATGTGTTTTTTCCCGAGTCAGATGACACGTCGCGGCTAACAGCAGATCCCTCGCCTGGGGCTCGGGATGACAACTCTTCCACTTCGTCGCATTCTTCGTTCGGCGAACGGAAAAAGTGACTCCCACAACCGACAATCGCCTGGTGACGGAGTGACTGAAGATACCATGATTGCCGTCCCCGCTCCAGAGTATCTGGATCGGTTAGCGGCTGCTGAGGCGTCCCCGGCGCGATACGCCCGCGCCGCAAGCCGGGCAGCGATGGAACTCCTCGATCACTTCTTCCAGCTTGTCTTCGCCGGCGTAGACCAGCTTGTCAGCGTGGTGGTTCATGGGCTTCCCGCACTCGGGACAGGGGATCGGGCTGCTTTGGTTGACGGTCATCTGCTTCACTGAGGAACGTGCTCGCGGCCGTAGCGTAGCGTCTTTGCCATCCAGACGAGTTCGTTCAGGAACTTGTCGATTCTGGGGAGGAAGGCCGCGTCGAGCAGCTTTCCCTCCGGATCGAAGAGCTGAGCAGCGGCGTTGCCGAAGTTCAAGTCCCAGAAGATTGTCACCAGACCCAACTCGCGCATCACCGGCAGCAGGTTCTCAATGCACCGCGCCCCGCCGAAGATGCCGGCGGAAACACCGGCAATCCCTACCGCCTTGTGAATGTACTCCTTCAGGCAACTGTCGAGCACGTGCTTCAGCAGCCCGGGATAGCCGTGGTTGTATTCGGGAGCAACGACGACCAGCGCATCCGCGCGGTCCATGAGCCCGGCGAAGACGGGGTCCTTGATCGCCTCTCCGGCATCATTCGTGGGCAGCGGCAGCGCGGCGATGTCGACGAGTTCAGTCGCGATTGCCGGGCGCTTGCCCAGCTCGGCCGCGAGCAGCCGCGCCACCGGCTCGCTATTTCTTCCCCGACGTGTGGTCCCCAGTATCACCGGGATGAACAACGGGCGTTCTTCCGGCAATCGAACCTCCTCGGCTGCGGCCGTTGAATAGTTATATCAGCGCACATGCGCCGCGAGAATCCGCAGCTACAGAATTCGCCGACGTTACTTCCTTGCGTCTTTCGCCGGAGCTTCGCTTGACGCCAATATTCCTGCAACGTTCACTGGATGATGGGAGCGCTTCCTCCGGCTGACCAGCCAGCATCTGCCGGCGCGCACCAGATTCGCACACCACCAGAAAATGAGCGTCAGGGTCCGCATCGCCGAAGGTTGGATCTACCGCATGCGTCGCGTGCTGGCGACGGTGTGCCTGGCTGCACTGGCCACGTTTCTCGGCTACAAGGTTATTGTGGGCGCCAACGGACTAAAGGTGTGGCAGAGCAAGCGCGCCGAGGCAAGACAACTTCAAGGGGACATCGAGCGCATGCAGCGCGAGCAGCAGGAGCTGCAACGCCGCGTGGAGGGTCTACAGCGCGGCGATCCCGCACTGATCGAGAAGGAAGCGCGCGAACAACTGGGCTACGTCAAGCCTGGTGAAGTCGTGCTGTTTGAACAGAAAGCGAGCCGGGAACCCAAGCCGCCGGCACTCGCCGAAAATGTCGACCAGAAGTAGCTTTACGGCGAAGCCGCTGCGACTCTTAGCTTTGTGCTTATTCCGCTTCCATAAGTCATGAATACCGACGAGCTGAAGCTACTCGCCTGCGACTTGTTTTCGAGTTATCTCACCGAGCACACCGCGCGGAGCCCGCAGCACGTCTTCGGGCTTTAGACGCGCGAATAAATCGAGGGTGCGCGCTATCAAACCCGTCCAGCCCGTCTGGTGGCTGGCGCCCAGCCCCGCGCCATTGTCACCGTGGAAGTACTCGTAAAACAGGATGTAATCGCGCCAGTAAGGATCGTCCTGGAACTTCTTCGCCCCGCCATACACCGGCCGGTTCCCATTTTCGTCGCGCAAAAAGATGCGTGACAAGCGTCGTGCAATTTCCTCCGCCACTTCGAACAGCGTCAGATACTTGCCGGAACCGGTCGGGCATTCCACCTTGAAGTCGTCGCCGTAGAACGGATACATGTTCGCCAATCCCCGGATGATCAGCACATTCACAGGCATCCAGATCGGGCCGCGCCAGTTGGAGTTGCCGCCGAACATGCCGGTGTTTGACTCGGCAGGAAGGTATTGCACCTTATATTCGTGCCCTTCAAGGTGAAACACGAAGGGGTGCGCAAGATGATATTTAGACAGGGAGCGGATGCCGTAGGGACTAAGAAACTCGTTTTCGTCGAGCATGTAGGCCAGAATGCGCCGCAGCTTTTCCTTGTTGGATACCGTCAACAGCCTGCGGCCGCGGTATCCGCCTACCGACAAGTCGTCGGCTGCCGCGATCTTCTTGATCACATCCGGATGCCGCTTGCGGAATAGTTCGATTAATCCGAGAATTCTGGGATGTCTTGCAAGTATGCCGGGCTCGAATACAGTCGCGGCGCCTAAAGGCAGCAGTCCAACCATGGAGCGGATTTTCAGTCGTACGGCATCGCCATTGGGGAAGTGGAGCAGATCGTAGAAGAACCCATCCGCTGTGTCCCACATCTCGTCATGGTTCTCGCCGATGCGGTCCATAGCATAGGCGATCCAGACGAAATGTTCGAGAAAGCGGAAGGCGATTTCTTCATACATCTCGGAGTCATACTCGGTCAGAATGAGGGCGATCTCCAGCATGCACTGGCAGTAGAATGCCATCCATGCGGTACCGTCGGCCTGGTCCAGGTGCCCGCCGGTCGGCAGCGGCGCGCTGCGATCGAAGACCCCGATGTTATCGAGCCCGAGGAAGCCGCCGGCGAAGACATTGCGTCCTTCCGGATCTTTACGGTTGACCCACCAGTTGAAATTCAGCATCAGTCCCTGGAAGGAGCGTTCCAGGAAGCGCAGATCGGCGCGGCCCAACTCCAATTCGATTCTGTAGAGGAACAAAGTGGCCCAGGCGTGGACCGGCGGATTCACGTCGCTGAAGTTCCACTCGTACGCGGGAATCTGCCCATTGGGATGGGCGTAGAGGTTGCGCAGCATCAGCAGGAGCTGGTCTTTAGCGAAATCGAAGTCCACCAGCGACAGAGAAATGGTATGAAACGCGAGGTCCCACGCCGCATACCAGGGATATTCCCATTTGTCGGGCATGGAGATGACATCGCTGTTCAGCATATGGAACCACTCAGAGTTGCGCGCGGCCCCTTTGCCCTCCCCAACGAGCGGATGCGAGTCATGTTCGCTCAGCCATTTATCGAGGTCGAAATAGTAATACTGCTTGGTCCACATCATCCCCGCGAGCGCCTGGCGATGCACGCGGCGCTCGTCTTCAGTCAAGGACTTCGGCGTGATCCGCTCGTAAAATTCGTCGGCGTCCGCTAGCCGGTCGACGAAAGTCTTGTCGAAGCTCTGAAACGCGTCAGCCGCGGGTTTTGTGCTCAGGCGCAGACGCACAACCTTGCTGGATCCGGCGGGAATGTTCAACACGTAATGAGCGGCCGCTTTGGTCCCCGTCTTCGCCGGATTCGCAGCTTCCTTTCTTCCGAGGATCACATAGTCATGAAACGCGTCCTTGACGTATGGAGAAGGATTGTCCCGCCCCCACAGCCGATTGACATTAGTTTCATTTTCTGTGAAGAGCAGTTCCGGGCCGCCGTCGCATTGCAGGAAATACTCGCCAAGCTGCGGGTGAGAGGCGTGCACGTTTCCATCCCTAGTCTGAGCTAATACCGGCTTGGGATCGCCGTCGCTCGCGGACCAGGTATTCCGGAACCAGAGCGTGGGAAGCACGTGAATTTGCGCCGCCTCGGGGCCGCGGTTGTGCACCGTGACGCGAATCAGCAGATCTTCCGGGTCGCCCTTGGCATACTCGACGAACACATCGAAGTACCGGTCATCGTCGAAGATGCCGGTATCGAGAAGCTCGTATTCCAACTCTTCCCGCGAGCGCCTGCTGTTCGTCTCTACCAGATCGCGGTAGGGAAACTCCCGCTGGGGGTACTTGTACAAATACTTCATGTACGAGTGCGTGGGAGTGCTGTCAAGATAGAAGTAGTATTCTTTGACGTCCTCGCCGTGGTTGCCCTCACTGTTGGTGAGACCGAACAGCCGCTCTTTCAGGATGGGGTCGCGGCCATTCCACAGCGCAACGGCAAAGCAAAGATTTTGCTTGTCGTCGGAGATCCCCGCCAGCCCGTCCTCGCCCCAGCGATAAGCCCGAGAGCGCGCCTGATCATGGGAGAAGTAGTTCCAGGCATCGCCATTATCGCTGTAATCTTCGCGAACTGTACCCCACTGCCTTTCGCTCAGATATGGCCCCCATTTCTTCCACGGCACGCCCTCTTCGCGCGCAGCATTCAGTCGCTTCTGTTCAGCAACCTCAACATAGGAAGATGAGGATGATTTCTTGGGCGCGGCCGTCATCGCTGTCTGCCTCCCGCGTTCCTCTTACCAACGCTGCGCTATCACTTGGTGCGTCTGCCGGGGCTCCACATAGCCCTTGGGCTTCTGCCGCGCCGGCAGCTTTGGCGGTGTGTAAGGCACTTCCTCGTATGGGATCCGGCTGAGAATATCCGCGATGCAATTGAGGCGTGCTCTCTTCTTGTCATCCGAGGGCACGATGTACCAGGGTGCGACAGGCGTATCGGTTGCGGAGAGCATGGCATCCCGGGCCCGCGAATAGTCGTACCAGCGGCGGTGAGACTCGAGGTCCATCGGGACTCAGCTTCCAGCGCTTCGAGGGGTCGTGGATGCGTGCCTGGAAGCGCTTGTGCTGCACCTTCTCGGACACATCGAGCCAGTACTTCAGCAGGATGATGCCGTTATTGATGATGAAGTTCTCGAAGATGGGGCAGCCTTTGAGGAACTTCTTATACTGCTCCTCGGTGCAGAAACCCATTACATGCTCGACCCCCGCGCGGTTGTACCAGCTACGGTCGAAGATGACGATCTCTCCGCCCGCGGGCAGGTGCTCGATATAGCGCTGGGCATAAATTTGCGTCTTCTGCCGTTCGGTGGGCGCCGGTAGTGCAACTAGGCGGAAGACGCGCGGGCTCACACGCTCCAAAATCCGCTTGATGATGCCACCTTTCCCGGCAGCATCACGGCCCTCAAAGAGTATGACGATCCTGGCTCCGGCTTTCTTCACCCAGTCCTGGAGCTTGACGAGTTCAACCTGAAGCTTGAAGAGCTCAGCTTCGTACTCCTTATTGTTCATCTTCGCGGTTGAATCGGGGCCCTTGGTGACTGCGTGGTTTTCGGAGGGGTCGCCATGTTTTCTCTTGCCACTCTTCTTGGCCATCATTCCTCTCCCAAATCTGCCTAGTTCTTGTCGTCAGGAGGTGCGGCATCGGCGACGCTGGCGGGCCACTGGTCGTCCGTTCGGTGCCACGTCGAGTCCGGATTATAAAGCTCCATCTTCTTGACGAGCTCGAGAGAATCAGGCCCCAGGTCCTTTTGGTACACGATTCCGTCATTGCTCACGATGAAGCTCTTCACACCCGTCACACGATACTCCACCGGCACGGCCACGAGAGCGAAGCCGCCAATCATGATGTTTTCGATGACATAGTTCAACTTGCCCATCGGAGCGGCAGGGCCCTGGCCTTTGAGGATCTTGAAGTAGTAGCCGTGATAGCCCTCTTTCTTGGAGCTGTACCCCTCTTCCAGCGCCTGCGCAACAGCCTCCCCAATCGGTCCTCCCGATGTGCCGTCCGGATTCTTCCAGTACAGACCGTCCTGCTTGCCGGGGGTGCTGATGATCTTTTGTGCATACTGATTGACGCCGGAGTCATCGTGAATTTGCTCGGCGTATTCCTTCTGCGCCTCGACATAGCCGCGGCAGACCTGGATCGCATCGAGTTCATTGGTGCCGATGCGGCGATAGAGAATCTCCTGCTTGCCGGCCTTAGTATCGAAATACCATTTGCCATTTCTCTTCACGATGGGGACCGGCATCGGCCAATCCTCGCCGCCCACCGAGATCCATGCGCGGTTGGGGTTCTTGGGATCGACGGTCACGGCCATCTGGGCGCGGGCTTTGTCGGCAAACGCAACTGCGCGGTTCTTGTCTTGTACCGTATCTTTCGAGGCGACGATGTCTTCTCCATCCGGTCCGAGGATGGCCAACATCTCGGGAACGTCGTAGTTGCCTGCCGCTTGCACCATCGCGTCAGCAGCTTGCTGCGCGGTCGCGAATCCCTTCGGACCGCTTGCCGGGGCCTTCGCCGGGGGTTGCGACTGGCCTACAGCGAGGCAGGCGAATACGAGAAGCATGAGGACAAGCGTCATAGTCCGAGCGGCATGGCTGAAGTTTCTCGATTTCATGGTTTCCTCCGTCTTCCGATTTCGCGTTGCCTATCGCCGCCGTCCGCCGCCGCCCCCGCGCCCACCGCCTCCACCACCGCGCGACCCACCGCCTCCACCACTGCGGGATTGCATGCTGGAAGCGCCACGCGAACTGCTGGCGCGCGCGTCCCTGCCGCTCATGCCGCTGCTCGCTCCGCTAAACGCATCGCGATTGGTCGCACTGGGGCTTCTCGGGACATCGCGACTGCCAACGCGATCACCGCCGCCGCTTCTGTTGCCGCCGGCATTGCCCGCGCCACCCCCGCGATTGCCGACATCGCGCGTTCCGGCGCTGGCGCCCTGCTGGCGATTGCCTGCGCCGGCCGCGCCTTGTTGGCGATTACCCGCACCGCGATCGCCGGCCGCACCTTGCCGATCATTCTGGCGCGCCTGGTTTTGTCTGGCATTCGCCTGCCGGTTCGCCATGGAGTCGCCACGCGCCGTACCGCCGTATTTATTCGCAACGGACCGGTCAGAGTAAGGCGCACCGCCGCGATGTTGCGGATTGTGCTGCCAGTTGCTATTGCCTCGCGCCGGCTGCTGCGAGGGCCGGTTCCCGCTGACGTTCTGCCGGTTGTAGTTCTGGCGGTTGGAATTGTTGACGAAGTTGTTGTTGTTGTTAATGGTGATGTTGTTGTTGCCGCCGTGCCAGCCGCAGTTGTAGCCCCATCCTCCGCCTCCCCAAAACGCTCCCATGGCGACGCCCACACCGAAGGAAATCGCCATGCCCGCCGCGTAATATCCCGGCGGAGGATAGGCGATCGGCGGATACGCATAAACCGGAGCGCCATACACTACCGTCGGGTTATAGCTGGGAACGTAGACAACTTGCGGGTTCGCCTGCTCAACCACGATCACCTGCTTGCTCTCGACCGTCTTGACCTCGACTTTCTGCTGCTCGTTGGACTTCAGGTTGCCGTTGTCCTGGGCTTTCTTGCGCATGCGCTGCACCGCGTCCATGACGTCGTTCTGCTGCGCGAGGAAGGCGTTGCCGAGATCGGTTGTCCACTTGATGTTTTCTGACAGAAGCTTCACCAGATCGGGCAGTCCGGCCAACGACTGGATGCTGGGATCCCAATCCTGCTTCTCTACCGCATCCGCCAGCGCCTTGTCCTTCAGGTCCTTGTGCTGAGCCAGCCATTGCTGAAGTTGAATGACCTCGAGAGGATAGGTGGACGCTACGAGCACCTGGCTGAGCATGGGATCGGGATAGAGCGCGATGGGCGCAACCAGCGAGTCCAGTTGGTCGGCTGGAAGCTTTGCGGCCGCCTGGTCCTGCGCCGCTTGCGGGGCCGGAGCGACTGCGCTCGCAGAGATCACGCCTCCGGGCACCAGGGCCGCGACGCACGTTATCGCAACCAACTCCCGAAGCAGTTGAAGTAGACCACAGGCGAAGACCGATTGAAGGCTCATATCATCCTCTGTCCCCGAGCATCCCCCGCCGCCGGGAGCTATCCGGAGTTGTTGTACGACTATGGCCGGGGGAGAACAACTAGGGAAATCCCTAATGGGTGGTTCTATCTCGCCAGGGAAATAAAGGGACAACCCAGCAGGGCCGCATTGATGGCTGGGATCAGGTCGGTCCGCATGTGGGTCTTGGCGACATAGCCTAACGCGCCTTCGGCGAAACAGGCGTTGACAAATTCGTCTTCCGAATGAACTGTGAGGAAAACAACTTTGGCGGTAGAACCTAGCTGCCGTAAATCGTGAACGGCCTCAATGCCGCCCAGCTCGGGCATGGATATGTCGACCACGATCACGTCAGGTTTCAGGTGCACCGCCTGCGAAATCATCTCCCGGCCGGTGCGCGCGGCGCCGATCACTTCGAATGCCGCTTCCAGCAGGGTGGTCACTCGCTGCACTACTTCCAGATGGTCATCCGCCAGGAGGACACGCGGACGGCGCAGCTGAGATTGCTCGGACATGGCTTGGAACTTCCAATCAAGAAAACAGGTTGGAAATGGACCCTCCGTGGCTGCCAGATGGAGACGGTTCGAAAGTAAACTCCAAATTTGAAGCGTATGAGGTGAAGTGGGAAGCTCACAACTGGGGAAAACCCTAGTTCGCGTTCAGGGAACAGTTGGAAACTCACATCGCGCCGCTATCGCCAAGCCATGCGACCGACAACTTATAGCCGACCGACAACACAATCGCGCCAACAAACAGGCCGATGATTCCCATCGCCACAAAGCCGCCGATTGCGCCCAGGAAGATTACAACGATGGGGACTGCGACGCCGCGACCCAGCAGCAGAGGCTTCAGCACGTTATCCATCAACGCCACGATGATGCACCAGATGAGGAAGATCACGGCTTTCGTGGTACTCGCGGTGGCGAACACGAAGACGACCGCCGGGATAAGGACGAGCGCTCCCATCTGAAGCACCGCTGCGATCAGGAAGAACATCGACCATAGGCTTGCACCGGGTAGTCCCGCCACCAGGAAACCGATAGTCGCGCAGGCCGACTGGATTAGCGCGACACCGAGGATACCGAAGGTGACGCTGCGAATGGTTGCGCCCACGAGTTGATGCAGCTCGGGGCCTCTGTTGCCGAAGATGCGATTGAACAAGGAGCACGTGACTTCATATGCGCCTTGCGCATTAGCCAGAAGCACCCCAGCGATGATGATGGAAAAAAAGAATTGCAGCACCGTGAGCCCGACGCCCGCCGAAGCCGAGACTACTCCCGGGAGTACCGACTTCAGTTGTGGCGCGAAACTCGTGATCGCCTGCGTCAAGTCCGTGTGGGCCAGGTCCCAGATGCGATACAAGGGAGCGCCGATGAGCGGCCAACTCGCGATGCTGGCGGGCGGTATTGGAACGATCGCGCCTCCCTCCTTCAGGCGTTCGGTCACAGACTCGATGCTCTGCACCAGACTCTGCGCCAGGAGAACCGCGGGCACGATCAGCACCGCCAGAAGAACCAGGGTGATGAGCACCGCAGCCAGCGTTTCGCGCCCGCCCACGAGCCGCTGCGCCTTTTGAAACACAGGATGACAAGCAACTGCGATGATGACGCCCCAGGCGATCAGCAGGACGAACGGACGCAGAATCAGCAGACAAACGGTCGCCAGCAGGAAAACCAGGCCGATGTTGATGGAGATTTCTACGGCACGGCCCACGTCTGGTTTGGCGTATACAGGCTGTCCAGCGGCCACGTGGCACCTCCTGAGGAGACGCGCAGAATGCTATGGCATTAGCTGGGTTCGCGAAACTGGGGAAATCCCTAGTAAGCGGGAGGTAGCGGACCGAGCGGCAAATATCTATAAGAATTTCTGCTTGGGCGCGGGCGAAGGATCCAGCATGATCAGGCCTTCTTTCAGCGCGAAGAGTACCAAGTCTGCGTTGCTCTTCAGGTTGAATGCTTGCATGATGTGGTGCTTATGGAACTCAACCGTTTTCTCACTCAGGTTCAGTTGCCCGGCAATTTCTTTCACCGGCCGGCCTTCGGCGCAAAGCTGGACAACATCGCGCTGGCGGGCGGTCAGCACTTTCGAAAACTGACGGGCCCGCTGCTTCATGACGACCCAGTCCACCGACCTGAGCTTGGGACTCAGGTAACTCTTGCCGCGCAGCACTTCGCCGATAGCTTTCAACAGCTCAGAGCCAGCCGAAAGCTTCAGCACAAATCCTACAGGGCCCAATTCCAGAGCGGCGGCGGCAAGGTTGGGATTGTCCTGCATGGTGAGGAAAACGATTTTCACTTTTGGAAGTTGCTCTCGTACGCGCCGGGCGGCGTCCAGGCCGTTTAAGAGCGGCATGCCGATGTCGACCACTATGAGATCCGGCTTCAACTTGGCGGTTGCCGTTACCAGCGCCCGCCCATCGGGAACAGCGCCAACCACGTCGTACGTTTTTTCAAGCAGCAGCCGGAGGGCTTCCGTAAAGACCGGATGGTCGTCTGCGATTAGAATCTGCGGCCGCGGGGCTTGCATTGACTGTTCTCCATTTTCCTTTCAAATGGCTGTGATCAGATTTCATGACCACCGGATGCCAGGCTCTTCGGGAAGGTACCGCACCCGGCCAGTGGCAATCTCGTAAACCGCGCCCACCAACTTGGCGCGGCCCTCATGGAGTGCCGCTTTACCTTCCGGGGTTTCGGCCAACTGGAGCATGGACCACCGGACATTAGCTTCCACTGCAGCGGCAAGTTGCGCTTCGCCGGAAAGCTCTGAATCGAGATTGGACAATCCAGGAAGCATATTGTCCACCAAAATCTGGATGCGAGACTGATGTTCAACATCGTGCAGCTTGCTGCTAAGGGCCGCTTTCACTGCTCCGCATCCCTCATGGCCCAGAACCACAAAAACCGGAGTGTGCAGATGGGACCCAGCGTATTGCAGGCTCCCCATGACTTCGCCCGAGACAACATTGCCGGCCACTCGCACAATGAATAAATCACCAAAGTTCGCATCGAAAATCAATTCCGGTGGGACCCGGGAATCGCTACAACCCAATATCGTGGCATAAGGCCACTGCCCTTTCGTCAGATCAGCGAGGGTCTCTTTGCATACCGTAGGAAATCGCGCCTCGCCGCGAAGGAAGCGCTCGTTCCCGTCGATCAGCCGTTGCAATGCCTCTTCCGCGGAAAGGGCCGGCGGTTTCATGTGCCCGAAACCATCGCCGGCGCTGCGGCCTCCTCTGCCGGTTTCACAGGCGCTTTCTTCGGTACCGGCGCCCAGACGTCGATCTGAGTTCCCTGCCGCGGTTCGGAACGGACCCGGAACCGAGCTCCAATCAAACGTGCCCTCTCCTCCATAGCGAGCATGCCGATCCCTTGCCTACCCGCAGCATCTTTGACATCGAAGCCTGCGCCATCATCCGAGATCGACAGGTGAAGGTGTCCATTTCGCTGCTCTAACGCCACGTTCGCTTTCGACGCACCGCTATGTTTCTGGACGTTGCGCAGGCCTTCCTGGACCACGCGAAACAGGCATAAGGCCGTGTCCGCGGGAACCGCGCGCGACACGTTCTTGTGGGAGAAAAGGACCTCAACTCCCTTTTGCGCTGTAAATTCCTTGCAGAACGCCCCCACGCCAGGCACCAACCCGAGGCGCTCCAAGGTTGACGAATGCAGGCGATGGGAGAGCGTGTGAAGATCGGCGCCTATCTCGCCGGCCGAGTTTAGGAGCTCGTGCAGTTGCCGGTTTGCTTCATCGGGGGATCGCGGCACCATCTCCGCCGCGTTCTCGAGACCCATCGACAGCAACGCCAGGCGTTGACTGAAATCGTCGTGCAGCTCGGAGGCCACACGTCTGCGCTCGTCCTCCTGGGCATTGATCAGCATCCCGCTCAGCCGGGTCTGCTCACTTCTCGCCTGAGCAAGCTGCTTTTGTTTGTACAGCAGATAACCCGTCAGGGAGCCCAGCACAAGGATCACGAGAGCGCTGGTGAGCAACACCCACTTGCTGCGCTCCCACAGGCTCGGCTCACGATACAGGACGATGCTGCCGGCGGGCAGATTACGCTGCGAAAGGCCCCACCGCTGCAATTGTTTCCAATCGAACTTGTACGCGCTGGGGCCGGGCACCACGGGAATATCCTGCGGTTTCTTTCCGCCGAGCACTTCCAATATGTCCCCGGCAGCAATCTTCCCTTGCTCCTCCCACTCGATCACAAAGCCACCCACGATACCGTGGCCGAAGTATCCGTCCGACATACCGAAGACCGGAGCATTCGCAGCCTGCGCGATCATCGGCAGGGCGGCCGTGGCGTTTACGAAGTGCCGGCCCGCTCCATCCCGCCAGAATGATGTGTATAGTACGGCTGAATCCTTGGGAAGATGACGCAGCCGCACCAGCAGATCGTCCATTCGCAGGTCGATCCAATAGGTGAAAGCAAAACGCGACTGATAAGGTTTGAGGGCATCCCGCGTGATGTCCTCAGTCACCTTGTCATAGTCCGAACTCCCTCCCACGACAAAGACTTGCCGGGTACGGGGGAGCAATTGCGCTATCGCGTCAATCGTCTTCCCCGGTTCCAGCCTGAGCCACGTGCCCGTGAACCGGGAATCGAGTTGGGGATTGCCGGCTTGCCGCTCGGTGCTCCCGCAGAAAACGATTGGGGTCTCGGGAAAGGCGCTGGGGGGCCTTGACAGGAACTTGATGGCTTCGGGTCCCATGGCGACGATGACGTCCGGCGGGTGATTGCGGTACTTGTGCGCAATCCACTCTCGAATCTCCTGCCGCGAGGCTTCATCGGGAAACGACCTGGCGTCGAGGCTTTCGGTATAAAACTCGATCTGATAGCGGGGGTCCGTCCCCAACGCCGAAAGGATCTGCTGGCTGACCATTGTGATAGCCGGGTGGGACAGACCAAGCTCGTTGACGATGAGGACGCTTTTTCTGACGGGATCTTGAGATCGAACGGCAGGAGGACTCAGCGCCAACGCGGCGCAGAACAGCCCCAGCATCGCGAGACGCCATCCGCGAGTTAGCCACGCTCTCATAGGGGAACTCGAGTGCAATGGGCAATCGGATCTCGGTGGCGCAGTTGGACGCTTGCGCCACGGGTTATTTTGGGTGCTGAACCGGAGCTTAAAGTTTAATGCTAATTCAGCTACCCGCCATTTTACAAATGGCCCATTGGTGTATTTAGTGGCTTATGTCCAGTGGACTACGGTCCGCCAGTCCACTCTTTGTTATCTGACTGCTCCGAAGCGGCTTAGGGATTTCCCCAGTTGTGGATCGACGAGTGGTAATTGAAATTAGAGTGGGCTGCAGGTTGAGAGTGCCGATCTCGCAGCTTGATTCGGGACACGTGTCACAGCCGAGTGGAAACGCTCTCGGTTCGCGAAGCCAGCAGTAACATGCGTTAGTCATCCGGGATTCACGTGAACAAAGAAACTGACAAGATCCGTCAGAGCCTTCGCACGCCACGAGCCGCAGCCATCGCCGGCATTCTTTTTGCGGTGCTGTCGATTACGAGTCAGTCGCTGATCTGGTTTTCGATTCCCGCTGACCCCTCCACCCCGGCGGCACACATCATCGCGAATTCCAAGAAGATAGCCTTCGCCCTGAACCTGCTACCATTCGCCGGTATCGCTTTTCTCTGGTTTATCGGAGTAGTGCGCGATCGTTTGGGAGAAATGGAAGACCGCTTTTTTGCCACGGTTTTTCTTGGCAGTGGCCTACTCTATGTGGCAATGATTTTCACTGCGGCGGCGATCGCCGGAGCGCTCATGGGACTGATCGCCGCGGGCTCCCTCGATCTGAACGCATCTGGGATATATCCGCTGAGCCAGGCCACGGTTTACAGAATCATGAGGGTGTATGCCGCCAGGATGTCGGCGGTGTTCATGATTTCCGGATCAACGATCTTCGTGCGCACTAAAATTGTCCCGCGGTGGGTCGCGTTGGTCGGCTATGTGGCAGCCCTGGCCCTCTTGCTGAGCGTGGGAAGCGTCAGGTGGATTGTTACCGTATTCCCGCTGTGGGTGATTCTTATCAGTGTATGCATTTTGCTCCAGCCTCGGCAGGCCTGGATGCAGCAGCTTGAAACGTGAGTTTCTGCGGCAACCCAGAATTTGGCCGCCATAATTTACCCACGGTTTGCTATGCTCCGCAGGTGAGAGGAGCAACTGTGCAGATCAAACAGTCTCGTGCATAGGCGGTTCTTGTTCATCGCTATCGGCTGCGATCATGCTGCTGGCGTGTGCCTCTCAGGAGTTCGCATTCGCCGCCGACACCGCCCCCTGCTACGGAAAATGAGCCCGCGGTGGGCACCAAGGAGGTGGCCGTAGACTTCTGGAACCGGGAGATCACCATCCTGCGCGCCACGATCGCCGGCGCCGATCCCGAAATGCGAGCGGAGCGGATTCTCGCTCGCCTGGATGAACTGCCGCTGCGTGCGCGCGCGAGCGACATCGCAGCTGCATCCCTTCAACGTCGAAGGCCAGAATGGGATAGCGTTTACCTATGACGGAAAGGTTCTTCTTTTTCTAAGCACCGGCGACCTCGACGAGGAGACCGGTGAAACCCTGGCGCAGGCCTCGCAAACCGCGCTGCATAATCTGGATGACGCGCTGGACGCGCGCCTTGCGGAGCGGTCCTGGCCGGTGATTCGTTCCGCTCTTCTCTTCACCCTCATCGGGCTGGTGATTCTTCTGGTTGCAGCTTCACTGATCTGGACTGCGCACTCCCGGCTGACAGCGCTTCTCCATCGCAGACAACCGCTGGTTCGAACGCCCTTGCAGTTATTTGGGATCGACCTCAGGCCGCCCGATCGATAGCCTGGTTTACGCGGCGGTCCGGGCCATCGCGGCTGTGCTCATCTTCTCCGCAATCTACTCGTGGGCAAGTCTCTCACTGCAGCGCTTTCCTTACACGGAGCCCTGGGGGGACAAGCTGGGCCGCTATGTGCTGCAACTTTTCCAGCACCTCGGAAGATCGGGCGTGGATGCCCTTCCCGGACTATTTGCCGTCATCGTCATTTTCGTTCTTACGCGCTGGCTTGTCCGTCTTAGGCCGTGCGTTTTTCGAGCAGGTCGTCGCCGGACGCATAACGCATATCCTGGCTCGAGCCCGAAACAGCGCAGGCGACGGAGCGCATCTTTACCGGCGTCGCGTGGATACTGGCCGTTGTTGTGGCGTATCCCTATATCCCGGGCTCTGGCACCGATGCCTTCAAGGGCATCAGCGTCTTCGTTGGCCTGATGATTTCTCTCGGTTCCACGGGGATCATCAACCAGGTCATGAGCGGGCTCTTCGTGGTTTACTCCAAGGCCCTCAAGCCGGGTGAATGGGTGCTGGTGAATGATGTCGAAGGAGAAGTGTTAGAAGTCGGGCTGCTCGCCGGTAAGATCCGCAGTCCGCGAGGGGCAAGAGATTACCATACCGAACTCGGTGCTCGTGAGCACGTCGACCAAGAACTTCACCCGGCTCGGATTTCCTGACGGCATGTGCATCAGTGCCCACGTAACCATTGGCTACGATGCTCCGTGGCGACAGGTGGAAGGGCTTCTGCTGCTCGCGGCGGACCGCACCCCCAACGTCCGTAAGGAACCGAAGCCCTACGTTCGCCAGCGGCAACTTTCCGACTTCTATGTGGACTATCTCCTCGTGGCACACATCAAGGACGAGAAGTTGCGCCTGGAAACTCTCTCCAATCTGCATGCCCAAATTCAGGATGCTTTCAACGAATTCGGCGTGCAGATCATGTCTCCGCATTTCATGATGCAGCCGCAGGGCGCCGTAATTGTTCCGCCGTCAAAGTGGCATGCATCGCCGGCTGCGTGACAGCGGTCCTGGGCCGCTTACCGCGGAGAAGGCCCAGCACGCTGCTGGTGAGAAGTGACGTTACAGATGCTTGTAAGGGTGGCGGTCGCACCGATGACGAGTTAACGTCGCCGGCCTCCTCCCATGCGTCCGCCGCCCATTCTCGCGCCACCGTAGCTTCCGCGCGTCGAGGTATAGTTCTGCGTGCGCTGCGCGCCTTGCGTGCGCATCTGCTGCTGCCGTTGAAGGTTGGCGTCGGGCTTGCTCGCGGACTGCCATCCGTTGCCGCTGTTCGATGACCAGTCGCCGCTCTGGCGGTTGTAGCGGTAGACGGTGCCATCCTTCCCCGCGTAAACGTTGTTCTTGCCGGCGGCAATTCCCGCACCCGTGTTGGTGTTGTAGGCGAAGCCGGCGCGCCCGGCTGTCCCTTGGCCACTGTAGATGTTGCCGGCGTATCCGGCTCCGCCGCCGGCGACGATCCCCGTGTTGGGGTTGTAGGTGGCGCCGCCACGGAATCCGGCGGTATTGCCGGTGTAGATGTTGGTGTTATATCCCCGGCCCGCGACGGTAGTCCTGCCGGTCTGTGTATTGTGGTAGGAGCCGCGAGTGGCCGCGCCATAGTTGCCGGTGTAGGGATTCGCCCAGGCCGCGCCTGTGCGGGCGTACGCGGTATTGCCCCAGACGCCGTAAACATTCGCTACCGCCGCACCGCCCCACGCTCCCCAGCCGTAATACGGATACCAGCCGTAACCGTAATAGCCCATCGGGCCCCACCACGGGTAATACCACGGGTAGTAAGCGTAGCCGTATCCGAAGCCGAAGCTCCATCCGGTGTCGTCGGTCCATGTGAACCCGGCTCCCACACCGTAGGTGTAGGGCCATCCGTACCACACTGTGGGAGTCAGGTACGGCGGGTAATACCATCCCGTGCCGTAGACCACCGTGGTCGTGCTGGCGGAAACCACCGTCCCGTAATATCCCGGGGTGTAGCCGACATAAACGACTTCGGGAGTCGAGTTGTACACCTTGACGTAGGTGACATAGTAAACGGGCGAACTCGGCGGGATCTCGTAAATCTCCGGCGGCACGGTATCGGCGACGCGCCACCCGCCCTGGGGAGTCGGCGCCTTGAACCACACGCCCGCCTCGACGCAGTAGTAAACACCATCCGCAGTCCTGATCACGGGGGCAGAAGTGTTCCTGGCATACTTGAGCGAGGTACCTTCGATGGCAGTGAAACTCGGCTCGCCATCGTAGACCACCGTAAGCTTGGCTTCGGAGCGCGTGATGGCCGCGGTCTGCGGAATCGTGTTGGCGATCACGCCTTCCTGTGATTGCGGCGTGCCCGGAACCGACGCCAGCACCGTGGCCTTGGGACTGTCCACGGGAATCTTCGCGAAATCCGGCGGCATCTCCGCGCCATTCACAAATGTCCACGAGCCCTGAAGCGATGCAGCTTTGAACCAGCGCCCCGAGATCAGCACGTAGTATTCACCGCTGAGGCGGAAGATATTCCCGTTGGTGTTCTCAACATACTCCAAGCCCGTGCCCGAGATGGACTTGTACACTGGCTCGCCCCGCGTCTCGATCAGCTCTGTTGGCCCAAAGGCGACATACACCACGGGAATCTGCGCGTTCTTGCCCTCTTCTTTCAGCGATCGCTGCGGCGCGCCGCCAGCCGAGCCCGAAGACGATTGCGACGACGATGTCGGTCCCTCTTCCAACGTCTGTCCGCCTTGCTGCGCGACGATATACTCCTCCGCCTTCTTCATGTCGTCAGGCAGCTTCTTCGCGTAAACCCAGGGGCCCTCCAATGTCTCGGATTGCAGCCACCAGTCCATCACCCGCAGGTAGTATTTTTTCTTATCGTTCTCGAAGAGCAGAATAGCTTTTGTGTTGATGACGCTCTGCAGCTTCGTTCCCGTGATCTCGTTCAACTGGGCGGGCCCATCGATGAGCACCAGCACGGCTTCCTTGCTGGAGAAGATGATCGCCGGCGGATCGTTCTTGACCTCGACCGCCTGCGCCGACTGGTCCGCCGCCTGCAAGTCGGCGATGACGCGATCGAGCGAAATCGTTTTGGTCGCGCTCGGCAGCTTCGGCGCCAGCAGCTTGGTCAGCTCCTCATTCTTCCCTGCGTCTGCGGGGAAGTTGACCTTCGTGAGCTCTACCTGGTCCAGCAGGACGGTGCGATTCACCTTGTCCACCTCGGCGCGGGCGTTGAACCACACCACACCGTAGCTGGCAGACGTCTTGCCCGCACTCGTCACCTCGACTGCGGAATACAGATACAGGCGATTTCCATCCCACTTCTCAATCTGTGGCTGATACAGAGTGAACTTGTCGGTACTGCTGCTGAAGCTGCGCGGCCAGCCCTTGTCGGCTTGCGAAGCGGCGGTCGCCGGCTTCGCCTGCGCTGCGCTGGGCGCGTCGGGCAACTTCTGCGCTGCGCCCTGGAGATATGCGGAGAACGCAAAGAGCGCCAGGAATAGCAGGCGGAGCGCTTTGCCGGCGTAAACCGCCGAAATACTTTGCGTCTTTTTGCCGTTGCGGCAGATCATGTCTTTCCTTGTGGAGCTGGAACTAACCTCCGGAGACGGCTGACGCTGCGACATCTCCGAAGGCAATACCCACGGTGCGCGCCACGACTACGAACTCGCCGTCGGGCGGCACCAGCCTCAGTTTCGCAATCGCCTCTTTCAGCGGCACGAATTCCAGCCGAGGCGGCTTGAGCGCGACCATCACTCCGTTCAAGCCTTGGGAGAGCGCCATTACCGCGCCTGCGCCGAAGGCGACTCCGAGGTTGCGATCGAGGGCCGTGGGAGCTCCGCCACGCAGCAGATGCCCCAGCACGATGCTGCGGCTCTCCTTGCCGGTGAGCTGCTGAAGCTGCGTGGCCACCGTCTCGCCGACACCGCCCAGCCGCTCGACCCGACCTGTCTCGCGGCTCTTCACGGTCACGTCGCCTCCCTGTGGCTTCGCTCCTTCGGCAACGACGATGATCGAATACGGCTTGCCCTCTCGATGCTTGCGGGAGAGGTGATCGGCGACGTTCTCGATGCTGTACGGAATCTCCGGGATAAGGATCGCATCGGCCCTGCCGGCCAGCCCGGCATGCAGAGCGATCCATCCAGCGTAACGCCCCATCACCTCGACCACCATGATGCGCTGGTGCGAGTGCGCCGTGCTGTGCAGCCGGTCGATGCATTCGGTCGCAAACGAGACCGCCGTGTTGAAGCCGAAGGTCAGCGTAGTCGATTCGAGGTCGTTGTCGATGGTCTTGGGGACTCCGACCATCCACATGCCTTTTTCGTGCAGTTGATTTGCGATGGTGAGGCTGCCGTCACCGCCGACAGAGATGACCGCGTCGATCTGGTTATCGCGAAAGCGCTGGATCAATTCGTCGGAACGGTCAACCTCGGTCGTGGTGCCGTCCGGATTGTTGATCACCCGGTGAAAAGGATTGCCGCGATTGGTCGTGCCCAGGATGGTGCCGCCGAGATGAGGAATTTCGCGGACCACCGAGCGTGTGAGTTCTACCAGGCCGCCATGCGGGTAACGTTCCGGCTCGAGCAGACCATCGTAGCCATCGCGAATGCCGACAATCCGCCAACCCAAGCCTCGTGCGGCATACACCGCTCCATGAATGACTGCGTTCAGGCCGGGGGCATCGCCGCCTCCGGTGCAAATGGCGATTTTCTTAATGACGGGCATTCGCTATGGCCTTCCACAGGGAGGCTGGAAAGAGTCGGTCCTCCGTGGTTTGTTTGTTCCGGCGCAGGGACTTGACCGGTTACGGCTGCCAGCCGCCGCCCAGAGCTTGGTAAAGTGCGGCGTAGTATTGCAGCTCCGTATACCACGCCTGCGATAGCTGCAGCGCCGACTGGAAGTACTGCTGCTCGTTGTACTGGACTTCGAGGAACGCGGTATACCCTTCTTGGTAGCGCAGGTTGGATACTCGCACCAGATTCGCGTATGTCTCGGTCTCCTCCTCGATCTTCATGCGGTACTTGCGCGACTGCTCGTAGCCGATGAGGCTGTTGGACACGTCAGCGAACGCCTGCTGCACCGTCTGCTTGTACTGCAGTTCGAACTGGTCGCGCTGTGCCCATGCCAGCCGGTAGCCGCTGCGGATTCGGCCGCCTTGGAAGATGGGCTGCACGGCTGATCCAGCGATCGCCCAAAACGTCCCCGGTCCCGAGACGAAGGTGTTCAGAGCGTTGCTCTGCGCTCCGAAGATAGCGGTGATGGGGAACTGCGGGAAAAATGCCGCCTTGGCGACGCCGACGTTCGCATTGGCGGCAACCAGGTTTTCCTCGGCTTGCCGCACATCAGGACGCCGGCGCAGCAGAATCCGAGGGCAAGCCGGCGGGTATCTCCGGCAGATGCGGCTGATCGACAAGACTTAACCCGCGCGTGATCGGCCCCGGATTTCTGCCCAGCAGGACGCTGATGTTGTTTTCGCTTTGCTCCGCGAGCTGTTGGTAAGTGATGACCCCGGCTTCGGCTTGCCGCAAAATGACCTCGGCCTGGTAAACATCGATGATGGCAGCGTCGCCGCCCTTGAACTTGATGTCGTTGAGCTTCAGGATTTCCTGGTCGGCTTCGACCGTTTTCTTCGAGTACTCGAGTTGATCGTCATACTGCAGGAGCGCGAAATAGTTCGTTGCAACCGAATCAATCAGCGAAATCTGCACGACTTCCCTGGCGTATTCGGTGGCGAGAAGCGTCGCTCGCGCCGACTCGGTGGCCCGCCGGAACTGGCCCCAGAAGTCAACGATGTAGTTGAAGTTTAGTGCCAGGCTCCCGGAGGTCGTAGCGTTGGGCAGCAGGTTGTTGCGCTCATAGCCGATGGAGCCGCTGCCATCCAGGGTTGGGAACTGATTGGCCCGAACGATGCCGAGGTTGGCATTGGCTTGCAGCACGCGAGTGGCGGCGACCCGCAAATCGTAATTGTTAGCCAGCGCCTCCTTGATGAGCCCCTGTAGCACCTCGTCCTGATACACCGAAGTCCACGGCGACTCGGCGAACGACTGTCCCGGTTGTCCGGGCGCCTGCGCTTGCGGCGTGGCTGCCGGAGGAGGAGTTGGAGCGGCCGGCGTAGTCTCCTGTTGCTGCGGTGGCGGCGGGGTCGTTTGCCCGGTACCAGGGGGCACCGTGTCCAACGGTGACGGCGCGGCGGTCTTGGAAGGTGCAGCTTCGGGCGCAACGCCGCGGTAGTCACCCGGGACATCCACCGGCGGACGCTGATAGTTAGGGCCGAGCTTACAGGCGCACAGCGTCACCAGCAGCACAAAAACAGCCCAGGTCTTCATGCTAGTCATCGCCTGATCCCTCCGGCACTGGTTCAAGCCCTTGCTTGTGCGGCTCTTTTTTCTCACCCGACATCCAGATGCCAAACCGCTCCACAACATCGAAACTAACGGGGATGAAGAAAATGGCCAGGATCGAAGCGGCCATCATGCCGCCAATCACACACGTACCCAGCACCTGCCGCGAAATGGCGCCCGCGCCGGATGCCGTCCACAAGGGCACGCAGCCGAGGATGAACGCGAAGGCGGTCATCAGAATGGGTCGCAGTCGCAGCCGAGCGCCGGTAAGCGTGGCCTCGAGCAGGGGCTTGCCTTTGTCATACTCGAGCTTGGCGAACTCCACGATCAGAATGGCGTTTTTCGCAGAGAGTCCGATGAGCATGACCAGTCCGATCTGCGCGTACACATTGTTGTCGAGCCGCCGGAAATACAGCGTGATGAAGGCTCCGAAGACGGCGATCGGCACCCCGAGCAGCACGCTAAAGGGCAAGGTCCAGCTTTCGTACTGCGCAGCCATAATGAGGAAGACGACGAAAAACGCCAGACCGAAGATCGCGACCGGCGAGACGCCCTGCGAGGCTTTCACCTCCTGGTACGACATGCCGCCGAAGTCATATCCCATCTGGGCGGGCATAGTCTTTTGGAAGACGTCTTCCAACGCCGCGATGACCTGCCCTGAGCTGTAGCCGGGCGCGGCCGATGCATTGATCTGCACGCAGTTGAACAGGTTGTAGCGCATGACAAACTCTGCGCCGCTACGCGCGTATGTGCTGGTTAACGTGCTTAACGGGACCATCTCGCCGGCGGCGTTTCGCACGTAGAACTTGCCCAGGTTGCCGGCGTTGGTTCGAAAGTCGCCGTCGGCCTGCACGTAGACTTGCCACTGGAGGCCGAAGCGGTTGAAGAAGTTGACCAGCGAGCCGCCCATGAACGTCTGGACAGTCTGGTAAAGCTGGTCAAGCGGGATCTGCTGCGTCATGGCCTTGGCGTTATCGACCTTCACGCCGAGCTGCGGGACGCCGAACAGGGCGGTGGTCAGCAAGCCGGACAACTCGGGGCGCTTGCGCGCCTCGGCCATGAAGAGCTGCGTGTTCTTGGCGAGGAAATCGATGCCGCTGCCCGAGCGATCTTCGAGAATGAAGGTTGCGCCGCCGGAGGTGCCTACACCCGGAATGGCCGGCGGCGGAAACGAAAACGCAATGCCCGAAGCCACCTGCGAAAGCGCGCGTCGCAGGTGCTCCTTGATGCCCGCATAGCTCTCCTCGGGCGACTTGCGCTCCTCCCATGGCTTGAGCGACACAAAGAAGAACGAGCTGTACGTGGCGTTGACGCCGCTCAACATGCTGTAGCCCATGACCGAGCTGACGTACTGGACTCCGGGCGTATCGAGAATCTTCTCCTCGACTTCTCTGGCCGCATCCGACGAACGCTGGAGCGAGGACGCGTCGGGTAGTTGCAGACCGGCGTAGAGGTATCCCTGGTCTTCATCGGGAAGGAAGCTAGTGGGCAATTTCTTTCCAAAAAATCCGGCGGCTACGGTTACCAGGGCCAGCAGCAGAAAAGCGACGCCCGCCTTGTGGATCAGGTGACTACAGGCGGTCACGTAGCCATCGGTGGCCCTGCCGAAGACCTTGTTGAACCAGCGAAAGAATGCGCCCAGCGGCCCGCGCGTTGGCTTTCGCGGTTTCAGCAGCATCGCCGAAAGCGCCGGGCTGAGGGTCAACGCGTTAAATGCCGAGAACAGGACCGAGATCGCGATGGTCACCGCGAACTGCTTGTAGAGCTGGCCGGTGATTCCGGGAATGAACGCGGTTGGCACAAACACCGCAGCCAGAATCAAGCCGATAGCGATGACCGGACCGGAGACCTCGTCCATCGCCTTGATGGTAGCGTCGTGCGGGGAGAGGCCTTTTTCAATGTGGTGCTCCACCGCCTCCACCACAACAATCGCATCGTCAACCACCAGACCAATGGCCAATACGAGGCCCAGAAGTGAAAGTGTGTTGATCGAGAAGCCCAGCAGCGGGAAAACCATGAAGGTCGCGATCAGCGAAACCGGCACGGCGAGCAGTGGGATCAGCGTGGCCCTCCACCCTTGCAGGAAGATGTAGACCACGAGAATCACAAGGACCAAGGCCTCACCCAGAGTGTGGTAGATCTCCTTGATGCCGGCGCTGACGGCCAGAGTGGTGTCGAGCGCGGTGATGTAGTCCAGGCCTTGCGGGAACCTCCCTTTGGCTTCCTCCATCATCTTCAGAACGTTGTCGCGGGTCTGCAGCGCGTTGGTGCCCGGAGTCAGATACAACGCAATCAGGGCCGCCGGCTGGGCGGGTTTCTTCTCACCGGCGGTCCCCAGCCGCGCCTGGTAGGAATAGTATTGCGAGCCCATCTCCACTCGCGCCACGTCTTTCAGGCGCAGGATGGAGCCGTCAGGCTGGGCGCGCACAACGATCTGCTCGAAATCTGCGGCCGTAGGCAGGCGTCCGGGAGCGCGCACGTTGTAAGTGAACTGTTGCCCATTCGGTACCGGCTCGCCGCCCACTTGGCCGGCAGGATTGACCTTGTTCTGCGCCTTGACCGCATTCGTGATATCGGAAACCGTCACGCCCAGGCTCGCCAGCCGGTCGGGGTTTAACCAAACTCGCATGGCATAAGGGCCGGCGCCGAAAATCTGCACTTGTCCGACACCCTGGATACGCGTGAGCGCATACTGCAAGTTGATGGTGGCGTAATTGGCGAGAAAGATGTTGTCGTACGCGCCCGTGGGTGAATACAGGTCGAGCAGCATGAAGGGCGCGGTTGTGCCCGGCTGCACGATTACTCCCTGCTGGGTCACCTCAGAAGGCAGTTGGGAATTGGCCTGCCCCTGACGCATTTGCGCCAGAATCTGGTCGGTGTTGACATCGGTGCCGAGCAGGTAATCGACATACAGCGTCATGCCGCCGCCAGAACTGGCGCTCAGCGAATACATGTAGTTCATGCCGCTGACGCCCGACATCTGCTGCTCAATCGGCGTGGCCACCGACTCGGCGATGGTCTGCGCGTCCGCTCCGGGATAGGTGGCCTTCACCTGGATCACAGGATCGGCGATGTTAGGAAACTGCTGGGTAGGAAGCCCGAGGATGGCGACCACACCGAGCATCACCATCATGATGGCAATAACAATGGCGACGATGGGGCGATTGATGAAGAACTTCGACATGGTCAGTTGCTCCCCGCCGCTGCCTGGCTCGCGGGAGCGACGTAAGGCTTGGCAACAACTGGGACACCGCCGGTCTTCATCAGCTCGGGAGCTGCCGCCGCGAACTGCTGGACCCTCTGAATGCCTTCCACCACCACACGCTCGCCCGGCTTCAGGCCTTCACTGACAATCCAGTTTGGGCCGACGCGCTCGCCCATCTTCACCGCGCGGAAAGTGGCCTTATTGTCGGGGCCCAGGACAATGACTTGGTAATCCGTTTGCACCTCGATAACCGCCGGCTGCGGCACCAGCAACGCGCCTTCGGTCACTCCGGCTGCGATCCGCACTCGTCCGAAACCGCCGGGACGAAGCACCGCGTCCGGATTAGCGAATTCCGCCGCCATCTGGATGGTGCCGGTCTGTGTGCCGACCTGCCGGTTCACATAGATGATCTTGCCCTTTGGTCCATAAGGCTCATCATTGGCCTGAATGTAATCGACCGGAGTTCTATTGAGGGTCTTCGCACTGACCTTGCCGGTGATAATTCCTGTCACCTGCGGAGCGAAGCTGAGGAAGGTGCCCTCACTGACGTTGAAGTAGGCCCAGATGGGATTCACCTGCGAGACGACCGCCATCTTGGTCGACGTACCAACCAGATCGCCGATTTGCGAGATGGAGACGCCCGCGATGCCGTCGATCGGTGAATATATCTTGGTCCACGCCAGGTTCAACTCGGCGTTCTGTAGGTTCGCCTTCGCCGCCTCCACCTGGGCCTGCCACGATTTCTGGTCGGCCAGGTCGTTGTCGAGCTGCTTCTGCGGGATAGCGTTCTGGGCGGCCAGCGGAGTGTCGCGGGCCACATTGGTCTCGACCCTGGCCAGGTTCGCCTGGGCCACTGCCACTTCGGCCTTCGCCTGTTCCAGCGCTGCCTGGTATTGGCGAGGATCCAGTTCGAAGAGAAGCTGCCCCTTCTTCACGAAGAAGCCGTTCTGGTAATCCTGCTTGAGCAAGTAGCCTTGTACCTTGGGGGTGATGTCGGCATTCACCGGCCCATTCAGTTGCGCCACCCACTCGTGGACGATGGGCACATTCTGCTGCAAGACCTCGGAGACCAGCACCTCGGGTGGGCCGGCCTTGGGCTTTTCCTCATTCTTCTCGCAGGCGGCAAGGGTGAGCAGCAGCGATACGATTCCAATGGTGGTCCCGAGCATGCCGGGGAACCGCACGGCAGTCTTAAGTTCTTGTGGCACTGCGAACTCCTGGAAGTGAGAACTGTGTTTGGTTGTTCCCAGACCAGAGCGCGTCCAGTCTTTGGTCCGTGCCTCGAACGATGCGGGTCGAGGGTCTAACCCCAACGCTGTTTTAGTTCGGCGGCGAGAACGGGAGCAACTAGGGAATTCCCTAGTAGTATACGGGGGGTCGTCAATGGCCTTCAGAATGCCAACAGGCTAAGCTCGCGTCGGCCCACGGCGATTGCACTGCCGTTAGCCGAATCGGACGGCATCCGCCGTCTCTTCGCTGTGCCCTCGGCTTGAGAGCGGCCCTCGTCCAAATTGTGGAAGAACGTCGGGCAGTGAAATCTCACGCCTTTAATCCCGGGCGGTACTTCTGCGTCGGCCGCTCAATCACCTACCCACCAGACCTGCCAGCATGGAAAGTTAGTACGGAAATGCGAAATCAGCCTATCTTCGTGGTACGGCTTCTTAACTAGGGATTTCCCTAGTTGTCTGATGTTGACGATTCTCTTAAGAGGGTAGCGTACTAGAGCTTTGCCTGAACAGTAGCGCCCAGCCTCTGCGCGTCGTTCAAGTCGTCGCATACCTACGAATAGTCTCTAGCACCGGTCCGACTTGCTTCTAACACCCGAGTGAGAAGGAGCCGATACTGTATGGAAGATCAACCTGCGCGGTCACGATCTCTCCCGGTCAATCGAGGCGACCCGTTGAGATATGCGCTTCTCCGAGACTGCGCTCGCTGGTTGGCTCAACAAGGTTTGAGTCGCTGTTGAATTCATACCGCGTCTTCATGGGTATCAGTGCTCGCCTTCGACACTAACCTCCGTTCAGCCAGCCGGCAATCGCACAATCGGCACACGCGTACACTCATCGATTGCCAAACGTCCATCCCAGCCCCGAGCTGGTGCCGTAGTCACTGCCGGAGAAGCCCGGTGGAGGTTGGTTGTCCCAGTTTCCATAAAACGACACATTCCAGGTGAAGTCACCCAGGAATTTGACGTAGTAGCCGACGTTGGTCGTAAACTTCACCCTCCCGGGATCGGAGAATACTGGTAAGAGAAGGGCGTCAAAATCCAGGTGGGTCTTATCGAAACGATACAGTTTGAGCTTTGCGACAATCAGCGCTGCTGCAAGGTTCTGCTCCGGAAGACTAACGGAGGACTGCTCATATTTTGTACCCTGCCAGGCAAGGCCGGCCGATAACGAAAGCTGCGTCTGGCTTGTGTTCTTCAAATAGTATCCAATAGCGCCTCCCAAGGTGGATTGCAACTTGATTCCCTGCTCTGAACTCTGCAGGAAGTCGGCTTGTCCTGCATAGAACCAATTGTCCCAACGTAGCAAGCGCATGCCATTGAAGCTGCCATCGTTGCGGGTGGAGGCAGTGACCCCGGAGCTGGTCGAGAGGCTGGAGCTGAAAGTCGCCCCGGCCGCCCACCGCTCCCGTGGGTATTCCACATCTGAGCTTAAGTTATACTGGGTTGTCTGATTGCCCTTGGAGTAGATGATTCCCGAGTTGATGGACCCATTGAAGCGCTGCAGGAATCTCTCCGAGCTCTGCTCTGCCTGAACCACTTGCATCTGATCGAGGACTACACTCTGCCCTTGATTCTCAGCGATTTTGAGCTCGACGGGACGTGAGCCTCCGACCTCCACAGTGGATAGAGTCCCGGTGTAAGTCCTCCCATCCTGCGTTTTCACAATGAACAGATGTTTGCTCTGTAACTGCTGGACCTGGGACCATTCCATGGACTGGGTGCCGAGGAGGTAGTCCACACTCACATAGAGCACTCCGGAAGCCAGACCCTTGATCTCGCAGGTCAGGCGATCGCCGTTTTTCATGAACACTACATCGGTCTTGTCTCCAGCGAGCAGGTAGCCGCTCAGAAACAGGCAGAAGAACACTACCGCGCTCTTTCTCATAGCGACGTTGAGCTTAGCGCGCCACACAAAAGTGCATTCACTCCCAGTGCAGGATGGGCGCTAGTCCTGGTCCGACGGACTTTGGCGGACGGTTGTGCTTCTACGTGCCCGCAATACCCTTGTTTTGCAGGACACGGACAACTACGCGACGATTCTGCGCCTGCCCCTCAGCCGTCTTGTCATTTCCGACCTGGTGGGTCTCGCCCATCGCACCCGGAGCCAGCATTCTGGTCAAGGGAATATGGGCCTGCTGGATCAGGATGTTAGTCACATTGTCGGCGCGGTCGTCGCTCAACTTCTGATTCAATGAAGCACTGCCGACCGCGGAAGCATAGCCCTTCACCTGGATCACGTAGCCGTTAATGGTCTCGGCTTTCTTCGCCAGTTCCAGCAGTTGGGGAATATATTTAGGGTCAACTTTGACCTTGCCGTTGCCGAAGTAAACCGTTACCTCGTCGAAGATGTTGTAATCATCGAGCTGGCCGAAGCGCTTGTTTGCGGCCTCGATGGCCGCTTTATTAGCGTCAATCTTGTCTTGCGCCTCCTTCATTTGCTGTTGTTGTTCCTGCATTTCCTGCTGTTGCCGCGCCAACGCTGCCTTCTGCTCCGCTAGCTCCTGTTCGCTCTGCTGTATTTGCTCCTTCGCCGGGGCCATGCCCGCCTGGATCTTCTCCGCGTCCTCCAGATCGTTGCCTTTGAACGTAACTGAGTTGGCCACGAGGCGGTTTTGGGCGTCGTAGGACCCCTCTACCTTAACCTGGAGACCCGGTACGAGCGCGGCCATCGACATTTCCTTGCGTCGTGCCTTGAAGAGCCCCTGTACTTGGGCCACTTGTGTAGTGTCGGTCAGAACCACCACCACGCTCGACGCATCTGCAGTTCGTACCGTCATGGTGTCACCGCTCCGTCCAGTTATCAGGCCCTCGGCTTTGGCGGACTGGGCAGATAGTGCTGTACTCAGGGCAGTCACCACGATTAGCGCCAGGACCGCAAGAGTTAATGTTCCAAGCCGTTTGTGTTGCGTCATGATGTTCCCCTTCTCTCAGTTTTGGTTCTTAGAACTTCGCTCCAAGAAGATCTAACCGCGAAAACAAACTATCACGAAAGGCTGTGCCCCACGCGCTCCTTTTGGCGCGCGTGGGTGCGAAAGCCGGCCTGCAGGGGAAACGCCCTTACATGCCCCCGGCAACGCCTTTGTTGAGGAGGAGCTTCACATCTACCCTGCGATTCTCGGCCCGTCCTGACGCGCTTTCGTTGGAAGCCGTCGGATTGGTTTCACCCATCGCGCCCGGTGCGAGGATGCGACCTACCGGAACTCCACAGTCTTGAAGCAAGTAAGCGACCACCGCTTGCGCGCGCAGTCTGCTTAGGACTTGGTTATACAGAGCGGTACCCTGCGAATCGGCATATCCCGCCACCGAGATGGCCCAGCCCTTGGGGTAGGCGGTGGCCTGCTTCGCGAGATCAGAAAGTCCCCGTTTGTATTCCGGGGAGAGACTGTAGTCATTGGTCGCGAACAACACGGTGTACTGGGTCTTGGTGACCACTTCGCCCATCTCTTTGATGCGCTGATCTGTCGATTTCGCCACTTCGTCGATCTGCGACTTGTTGGCTTCGACTTCCCTATTGGTTGCCGCGATGTCCTCTTTGTTTGCCGCGAGGGCCGCCTCAGTGGCCGCCTGATTGGTTGTGTAAGTCTGCATGTTACGGGCTTGCTGCTGTGCGACAGGGTTAATGCCGGCCTGAATTACCTCGGCCAGCGCCAGGTCGTCTTCATCAAACTCGATCTCCTTCGCGACAACCTGATTGGCCTGGGCACCGGCGGTTCCCTCAAATTTCATTTTGAGTCCGGGAATCAGGACGTCCGGCGTATCCTGCTTCTTGCGGATATTGGTGAGCCCCACCGGATGTTGAATCTTGGTATCACTGTTGATGGTGACCGTGAAAGCTCCTTCCGAAGTCTTCACCGTCAACGTATCTCCATTTCGGAGCATGATCACTCCCTTGTTCTTGACCTTATCGCCAGAGGCGCCAAATGCCGGGGCCACCGCCACAGCAAGCACCGCCAAGAGACATGCCGCAAATACAATTCTTCTATTGAACATAGCTTATATCCCCTTTCCTTTGTCAGGCTTTAGCGCGAGCCATGGCGTAGCGTCAACCGTGCCGCTTCGCCTAATATTCGCTGCTCAACCCGCGTAACTTTCTACCAATAGAAACTGTTATGGTGTGCGAGAAACACTCCCTGTCCCTTGTAGTGCCCAAACGACTCCTCCGCTACTAGGGAAAGCCCTAGTTTATAAAGAAAAAATTGGCAGGGCGCACTTGATCTGAAGCTGCCTGCCCGCCTGAAGTTCGAGTGCGCTCCTGTGCCGTCGACGATCGGTTCTGGTTCTCATGAAGCTCGATGGCACTCGGATTCAGAGCCTGCTTTCCGGACAGACCCTGAACCGTATTTGCCGTTGGCTGCGGCAATGTTCTACTAGGCAAATCCCTAGTCGCCAATGCGCCTGCGAAGCTGCAATGATGGGAGCGCTGAAAGGCACATGTTCATAACGACGCAGGGAAGGAAGACTTGATGCAAACCTCGCGTTCCTCGCAACTGCCATGCCGCGCAGTGCAGTGGTTTCTCCTGGCGGGGTTGCTTGCGCTGACCGCCCACGCGCAGAAGATCAACGTGACCTACGATCCAAACCTCGACTTTGCCAAGTTCAAGACCTTCGCCTGGGGCGAGCATGGTGCGGTCTCCCGTCCAATGCTGGCCGCTGCCATTGCGGGCGCCATCGAAGAAGAGCTCACCAAACGCGGCTTGCAGAAAACCGACGGCCATCCGGACCTTTATATCCAGATATACGGTTCAACCGATTCGGACATGGCGGTGAGTTACTCCGACCTCTACAGCGGATACGCAGGAATCCCGCCATTCGACCAGAACTTTCTGATGTGGGGAGCTGTGCCCGGCTCGACCACGACGGTCGTCGTGCACAAGGGACAACTTGTCGTCGATCTTATCGATGCCGCCCATAAGAAAATCGCGTGGCGCGGCGTGGCCAAAGAGAAACTCAGCGACAACAAACTCAAGCTGGTGGATCAGGTCAATAGTGCGGTAGAAAAGATGTTTAAGAAGTACCCGGCCAGCACTGCTCGCTGAAGATGCGGCGTGCCTACATGAATGGGAGGATCTATGCGCAAAACCTGCTGTTACTTGCTCTGGTGCTCAGTGGCTCTCCTGATTACTTCGGGAATTGCCTTTGGCCAGGCGCAACACCAGTCTTCCACGCTGGTCGTCAATGGAGTTTCGGGGCAGGTCCCGGTGATACGGAGCAACGGTCACACTTACGTCGATCTGGATGCTCTGGCGCGGACTGCCAACGGGTCGTTAAGCTTCGGCACGAACCAGATTGTGCTGACCATACCGCCGCCTTCGGCCGCCAACGCAGCCCCGGTCGATACCCCCAAACCAGCCGACACTAACGGCTTATCAACGGATTTCATCGAAGGCCGGCATCGAGGTGATCGCGCTGCTGAGAGAATGGGCCAGCCCGATCGGCTACGCCATTCAGAATGGATACCCGATTCAGGAGCAATGGGTGAGCAACTACCGCGAACAGGCGGCGAACGGGCTTCGAATGGCTTCCATCGCGGCCACTACGCCGGCTGACAAGAACGCGCTGCAATTGCTGACGAACGAGTTTGAAGGCGTAAAGCGCTGGAGCGACAAGCTGGTCGAGGCCAGCCAGAACATGAATACGGCCAAATACTCCATGTCGCCGGGATCCTTGCGCAACGAGCCCGACTCGCAGAAGCTCATCGCCTGCTGGCACTTCCTCGGCACCATGCTGGGAAGCGGCACGTTTCAGGATGACAACTCCTGCCACTGAGTAACTAGCATTCTCAACTATGAGCGAACCTACGCAGAAGGATGTTGCAAACGAAGTTCTCCCCATCGGCAACCAGCTATGCCGGCGCGCCAAGATTGTGTGCACGATCGGGCCGGCCAGCAACTCGGAGGAGATGATTCGCGAGCTCATGCTCAGCGGCATGGACGTTGCGCGCGTCAACTTCTCGCATGGCACCCATGACGATCACTCAGCGGTTATCCAGCGCCTGCGCGGAGCCGCAGCGGAGCTTGGCCGCACCATTTGTATTTTGCAGGACCTGCAAGGCCCGAAGATTCGGACCGGCCGTTTGAAAGACCGCCTTCCGGTGACCTTGCACAAGGGGCAGACCCTCACGATCACCTCCGACGACGTGATGGGTACCGCCGAGAAGATCGCGACAACTTACCGCGGCCTGGCGAAGGACGTTAAGCCGGGGGAGCGCATTCTGCTGTCCGATGGCCGCGTCGAGCTGGTCGTGAGCGACGTTCGGGGAAATGACGTCATGTGCGAGGCGCTGAATGGCGGCACTCTGGGCGAGCATCAGGGGATCAACTTGCCCGGCACAAACGTCAGCATCCCTTCACTCACGGAAAAGGATGAAGCTGACCTGGATTTCGGCTTGCGCAACGCGGTCGATCTGGTCGCCCTGTCGTTCGTGCGTACGGCGCAGGATGTCATGCGCGCCCGGCAGGCCATCACCGATAGGGGCTACAGCGTTCCGCTCATCGCAAAGCTGGAAAAGCCGCAGGCCATCGAGAACCTGGATGCCATCCTCGAGGTCGCCCAGGCGGTGATGGTGGCGCGCGGCGATCTTGGGGTCGAGCTGGCGCCGGAGAAAGTGCCGCTCATTCAGAAGCATGTCATCCGGCGTGCGCTCGACTTCCGGCGGCCGGTGATCACCGCGACCCAGATGCTGGAATCGATGATCGAGAATCCGCGGCCCACACGCGCCGAAACCAGCGACGTGGCCAATGCCGTCCTGGATGGCACCGATGCGGTGATGCTGTCGGGCGAAACCGCAGTGGGCAAGTATCCCCGCGAGGCGGTGCAGATGATGTCCCGCATTGTGGTAGAGGCCGAAAGTGCTCCTTCTCTGCAACTGCTCCCCGAGCGGCAGCACACAGAACAGTTGTCGATCTCCGAAACCATCTGCGAGGCGATGGCGCATGCCGCCAGGGACCTCGACCTCGCGGCCATTGCCATCTACACCCAAACGGGAAAGACGCCGCGCATGCTCTCCAAGTACCGGCCGTGCGCTCCTATCTATGCTTTCACTTCATCCGAAGCGGTGTGCAACCGCATGAACCTGTTCTGGGGAGTGACCCCGTTGCGCTGCCCTGCGGGCCTCTCCGTGGAGCGCATGGCCGAGTTCGCAGAGGCGGAATTGAGCCGCCGCCAGGTGCTCACAAGAGGCGACATTTTTGGCCTGGTCGCCGGCGCCACGGAAACTACGGGTGCCACAAATTTCCTGCGGTTGATCACGGCTGGCGGAACTGGGCCCTAACACCGGCTAGTTTCGACCTCTGCGTCTGCTACGATGGGCCAATACTAGGGGTTTCCCCAGTTGTGCAAGACAGAAGACCGGCTGACATTGCGAGAATACCGCCATGAAAGAAGCGCCACCCTGCCGAGGTGGGATTGCGATGAGAGGGCGATTTATGTTTTTCCGTGCGCGTAGCTTTTGTTTAGCTCTCGTTGTGGTGTCGTTGACATGGGCCGTGGCGGCAGCGCAGGAGAAAGCAGCGGCCAGCCAACCTGCCCCGCAATCCTCTACTGTGCTTTCCCTTGCGGCCGGAGGGCAGTATGCGGAGAACGACGTCTGCAAGAGCTGCCACGAGGAGCTCTGGAACAAACACTTCGCCGGCACGCCACACTCGGCGCTGCTCAAGGGCGATCAGCACGGATGCCAATCCTGCCACGGGCCCGCGCAGGCGCACGTCGATGGCGGCGGCGATGTAACCAAGATCATTCGTTTCGAGACCCTCACGCCGGCGCAGACTGCGGCCATCTGCACTAAGTGTCATCAGTCGAGCCTGGAGACCCAGAACTTCTCGAAATCGGAACACCTGGCTGCCGGTGTCGCTTGCACCACCTGTCACGATCCCCATAATTCCAAGGACGTGAATTTCATGCTGGTGAAGTCGCAGACCGAGCTCTGCTATGGATGCCATGCGGCGCAGAAAGCGGAGTTCGCGCGGCCTTACCGCCATCGCGTGGATGTGGGGCTGATTCAATGCAGCGATTGCCACAATCCGCACGGCACACAGACAGGTCATCAGGTGCGCGCGGCCGCCGGCCAGTTTGCCGTCTGCACCAAGTGCCACACCGACACCATGGGACCGTTCGTCTTCGAGCACGCGCCGGTCAAGACCGAAGACTCCTGCTTGTCCTGCCATACGCCACATGGGTCGACTAACCCGCGGCTGTTGCAGGTGAACAACATCAACTTCCTCTGTCTGCGCTGCCATACCCCCAACATGAATGGCGCCGCGGGCCGGCCCACCGGACCGAACCACGACCAGAACACCAAATACCAGGCGTGCACGATGTGCCACACTCAGATTCACGGCTCCAACTTCAGCCCGGTGTTCTTCCGCTAGGGGAGGCTTGCGATGACGATGTTAGAGAACGGCGCAAAGTTTGTGAGGCTGGCGGTGATCGCAGCCGGGTTGCTGCTGGGCGGTAGTTTGTGGGCGCAGAGCCCTCCTGCGGCTCCCGCACCAAACGACACGACTTCGGACAACGAAGGCAAGGAAATCGGCGGCTTCCGCGTCACGCAATCGATCGAGATCGGCGGCCGCATCAGCGAAGTGACCGGCAGCCAGCAGATGTATGACACGCTGCTGAATTATCAGAGCGGCGCGCGAATCCTGGAGCAGTCGCTCACCATGCAGTCGCTGACCCATGCGGACATCTTCGACACGCTCACCCTCAACAGCTTCGGTTTCGGTGGCGACCCGGAGCAGGCGGCACGCCTGCGCGTGGCCAAGTACGGCTGGTACAACTTCAGCGGCAGCTACCAGCACGTGCAGAACTTCTTCGACTACAACCTCCTGGCGAACCCGCTGAACTCGCCTACCGCAGGATCTTCGTTCGTTCCGATTCTCAGCTCGCCGCACACTTACTTTGACACGCAAAACCTGTACAACTTCGACCTGGTCATGCTGCCCATGCATCGCCTGTCGTTCCGGGTGGACTACAACCGCAATCGCATCATCGGCCCGTCGTTCAGCAGCGACCACCAGGGTACCGATGCACTGCTCAACCAGAATTGGAACGACCAACTCAACGGTTTCCGCTTTGGCGCCGACTTCCGCGTCAACCCGAAGACCACGCTCAGCTACACGCAGTCGCTGCAATACAACACCAACGCGACCACCTACGACCTGAACTCCTTCAACTCATATCCTCTGTCGAATGGAACGCTAGTGAGCCTGGGGCTTCCGTGGTTCAACGGCGGCAGTCCGTGCAGCGCGCCCGTTATGAACGGATTTGCCAATCCCACTTGCAATGGTTTTCTCGGCTACAGCTTTTTCCAGCACGTGAGCACCTTCATCCCGACGGAACAAATCAACCTGCGCTCATCGTCGCTGAAGTGGCTTGACTTCAACGGGCAATACCAGTACAGCCACGCGAACATGAATACGCCGCTGACTGAAATGTTCCGCGGCTTGGTCAGCCGCACCGGCGTGCTGGGCTTCGACTCCTCCGGCAGCAATGCCAACGCGAAGTGGAACTCGTCATCCGCCGACGTTTCGGCCACGATTCACCTCAGCGACCGGCTGCGGCTGGTCGAGACCTTCCGCTTCCGCAACTTCAGCGTCGCCGGCAATCTGCTGGACCTGGAATCCAACTTCTTCAACGCCGCCAGCCTGGGCTCAGCATCGCTGTTGCAGCCGATTGGCACGTTCCCGTCGACCCCACTGACTCATGCCTCCGGTTCGCCGGCCGACATCATCAACGAAATCAGCTCTAACCTAATCGGCCAGAACACAAAGGAAAACGATTTCCAGGTGCAGTACGACGTGACTCGCTTGTTCGGCGTACGCGCCGGGTTCGATTATCTGCATAACACCATCCAGCCGGGTAGCACGTATAGCGCGGCGCTGGGCGATATCTACTTCCCGAACAATCCGAATCGTGGCAACTGCGTAGGCCTGCCCCTGAACCCTGACGGCAGTTGCACCTTTACCGGAGTCCTTGAGCCGTTCGGCAATCCTACGACCGACATTAACCGCTACTCGGGCGTGCTGGGCGCTTGGTTCCGCAAAGGGTCGGCTTTGCACGCCGACTTTGACGCCCGCTTCGGCGGCGCCGACAACTGGATCTATCGCACCGACCCGCTGAAGTTCTTCAGCCTCAAAGGCAACGTCTCGTATGCGCCCCAGCCTTGGCTGATGCTGGGCGGTAACTTCATCTACGAGCGCTCCACCAACGACACCAGCGATATCAACCTGAAGCAGCACAACTACATCACCATGGCGACGGCGACCATCATGCCCGGCAAGCGCTGGGGGCTCGACCTGGCGTACAACTTCGACGCCATCCAGCAGAACCTGTTCCTCTGCTTCTCCGACGGCGCGCCGGTTGCTGGTGAGACAACCTGCGCCGAGGACAACACCCTGATGCAGACCTACGGCCTCTACGAAACGCACACTCAGTACGGATACTTCGCGTTCCGGTTCTCGCCAATTGAGCGCGCCGAAATCCGCTTGGGCTACAACATCGTCGACAATCAGGGCAACACCACGGTCTTCAACACCCTGCTGCCTCTGGGGCCGCTGGCCTCGACCTATCAATCGCCGCTGGCCGCGGTGGACTTCCTGGTCCACAAGAATGTGACGTTCAAAGCAGGCTGGAATTACTACCAGTACAACGAGGGTTCATTCGTAGGACCAACTGCTCCGCGCTACTTCCATGCGAATAACACTACGCTCGCCCTTAAGTACGCCTTTTGACCGAAGAATCCGGCGGCATAAAGTTGCGCGTGAGCAACGACAGAACACCGGATTAACAAAAGAATCGGAATAGCTTCCCGGACAGACCCCAATTGGTCTCCGGGCAGGGTCGTCCTTGGAGGAGCTGGAGGGGGTGCGAGAGAAACAGCCCCCTTCAATCTATCTGGCCACACGGCGGCCGCACGTTCTGTCCTCTGCTGGTCTCCAAGTGAAGTTGTGGCCGCCGCCACCGCTTACCGACGCTCACTCCCCTTTGGCGCCAGAAGCTCGGCTGCGGATGACAATGGCGTCTACTGCCGCGAGAAAATCCCCGGGCGAGGTGCCTTTGGGAAGAAGCAGGTCAGCCTGCTCGGATCCTAAAGGCATATCCATCTGACCAGTGAGCAGCATAACCGGAACCTGGGGTCGGATCTGCTTCATCTCGCCTATCACTCCAGCTCCCGAGACCTCGCCTGGGGGCGGATCGATAATTACGAGGTCGACAGGATTGAGCCGGAATAGCTGCAAAGCGGCTTCTATGTTCGTAGTTGTGAGGAGTTGGTATCCAGCGCGAATGAGAAGGAGCGCACGCACCTTCAAGGATGTCCGGTCATCATCAACACAAAGAATTAAGTAATTCGACATTAGAGTTTCTATCTATCAGGAAATGCCGGCAGTCAATGGCGCCGAGCGGAAAGCGAAAACACCGGGCTACGGACTCGTGTCATCCCGGTCCAACCATTCGAGACTGAGGAACCTGCGCCCGACAAACTGTCCCGTTCGCGATCACAACGTCCAATGCCTGGACCGGCGTCTCCTTCCGCCACATAACCGCGCCCGCCGACATGGAACGTTCCCGTACTATCTCGGGTTGGGCGCTCTCGCTAAGGAACAGGATTCTTGAGCTGGGTGCGAGCTTGTGGATTTGTCGAGCGGCTTCGATGCCGTTGAGCTCAGGCAGACCTATATGGTGCAAGATTACGTCTAACTGGAGCTCCAGACTCTTCTCGACTGCATCTAATCCATTCGGCACTTCGCAAATGACCTGCCATGCCGGATGCTGCTCTAAGAATAAATAAAGAAAGCGCTGCCAACGCTCGCAATCGTCAACTATCAAACGCGCACGGGTGCCGATGCTAACTTGTCCTCCACCCCCGATCATTCAGACTGCTACCTCGCGGGTGCAGGCACTGAACACTACTTAAGAGGATGAAGGAAAAGCGCTGCCAGGTCGTTGTCCTGGGACAACTGCCTGCTTGCGCGAGAGCAACCAGCCGGAGAAGGCTGATCGCGCTCCATTCACGTCAGACTTGTTGCAGGAAGAGCCGCTCTGGGGAGCGCAGGACGATCTTGCCACGCCCCTTGCGCAGGATACCCTGGCGTTGCCATTCACCCAGCATCCGGCTGACAGTAAAGGGCGTCACATTGGCTTCGTTGGCTAGCTCCTCGTTGCGGACATCGAGTTCGATGCCCCCAGTGGCTTTCCGGCCCATGCCCGTGGCCAGTTGAGCCAGCACAAAGGCCAGTCGCTGCCGTGCCGAGTGACAGGTTATGGAGACATGGATGGCCCGGTAAGCTACGAGATAGTCGAACATGACTAACAGAGCATTGTCAGTCAGGCGAGGATACTTGCTAATCAGCGCTCGGATGGTTGGGCGGTCCCACACCAGCACAGAGCTAGCTTTGACGGCTTCAGTGCTGACCAAATAGTCGGAAGGCTCGCCCAACAGCGCTGCCCCGCCGAAGATTTCCCCGGGCGGAATCCAAAGCAGGATGCTCTTGCGGCCGTCCGGCGTCACATAGAAATATCGCGCCCGCCCGCTGACAAGAAGGTAGACATATTCGGCGGGGTGTCCCTGATTGACGATCACGGAGTTCGCGAAGTAATGCCGGTGTTTGGCAGCAGAGATAACAGTGTTGAGATCAGCCGGAGAAAAACCGTCCAGGAAACGAGGCTGGACGTTGCGCAAGGCACCAGATGCGGCTACTGCCATATGCCCCTCCTTAATGGTTGCGGCTCGGCTGTTCGACCTGCAACGAAGTGTGAACTCGTAGTCTCCCATTCCGCTGCTAGGGATTTCCCTAGTGGCGCAACTTGCGGCTAGCTGACGAAAATAATACGAAAATGGGGCAATCGCATGCCTCATCACGGTTGGCGGAGGTTCGAGTGAGACTTCTCAGAATATTGCAGTGCACGGCTTTTCTCTCAATCCTGTTGGCGGCGCTGACCGTCTCGGGTCAGGTGGAAACCATTGACGCGCGAGCGCGTGGCACCAGCACACAGATGGGCAAGGATTTCGATGTCAAAGTCACCATCGATCGGTATTCGACCTCGGAGGACCGCGCGGTCCTGAAGGCCGCTTTTCTGAAGGGCGGCAACGACGACCTGGTGAAGGCGCTATCGAAGATGAAAGGCGTGGGCCGGCTCCGGCTACCGAGCACGGTGGGCTACTCCCTTGCGTACGCGCGCAGCATTCCCACGCCCACCGGACGCAAGATCCGCTTCGTCACCGATCGTCCCATTGCTATCGTCGAGCAGTGGGGCATGACTCGCTCAGAGCAGTACAGCCTGACCGCAGGAGAGCTTGACATCAACGATCAGGACAAGGACAAGAGCGCAGGCGTGCTGTTTCCGGCGGCGAAGCTAAAGGTGAACAAGGAAGGTGAGCTGGAATTCGAGCTGTTCCAGAACCCCTGGAAACTGGCGAACATTATCGACTGGAACAAGGGCGCAAAATGAACGCAGTCGTTGCCATCTAACTACGACCAGCATTGGGACATGGAGTTACTCCGATCTCTACAGCGGAGACGCAGGAATTCCGTCATTACCGGAGGAAACCATGAATCTATCTAAGCGGTGCACAGCAGAATTTATTGGAACATTTTGGCTGGTGTTTGGGGGATGCGGCAGCGCGGTGCTGGCTGCGGCCTTTCCCCAACTAGGGATTGGATTCTATGGCGTCGCGCTCGCCTTTGGACTCACCGTGCTGACCATGGCCTATGCGATCGGACACATTTCGGGCTGCCATCTCAACCCAGCGATCTCCATAGGACTCGTGGCAGGCAGGCGCTTCCCGGCGGCGGAGTTATTGCCCTACATTGTTGCCCAGGTACTTGGGGCAGTATTGGGATCTGGAGTGCTATACGTAATCGCGAGTGGAAAGGCGGGATTCGAGCTGAGCGGCGGTTTCGCGTCCAACGGATACGCAGCACATTCACCCGGCGGGTACTCGCTGCTTTCGTGCTTTGTCGCGGAAGTCGTACTGACCTTCTTCTTCCTCATGATCATCATGGGAGCGACGGACGGGCGTGCGCCATCTGGCTTTGCGCCTATCGCAATCGGACTGGGACTGACACTGATCCATCTGATCGGAATCCCGGTTACGAACCTCTCGGTAAATCCCGCGCGGAGTACAGGTCCGGCCATTTTTGTTGGCGGGTGGGCGCTTGCGCAACTTTGGATGTTTTGGCTGGCGCCGATTATCGGCGGCGTGCTAGGAGGAGCCTTGTACGCGGGGGTGTTCGAGTCCGAGGCCTTAAGGAGACAATTGGCAGACTCCAACAAGAGTATCGCAGCAGTTGCCTCGGACGGGGGCGACTGATCTACGTCAGCGTCAGAGACATCGGTCTTTGCAACGCCGCAGAAAAGTTTGGCCAGCCGGCTGGAGCTTGACTATCCTGATCGGCAGCACTTGAGGTTGCAGAGTTGAGTAGGGTGTCGGCTCGCATGAACGCTCCGCATGCTTTGCCGCTTACTTACGGTCCATTGCGTACGCAGTGGATCGAACCAGCGCATTTCGTCTTAGTTGGAGGTCGCTATGAACCGCAGGACGCGAACCGCATTGTGCTACGGCGCTCTCTTCGCTGCTATCAGCTTGTCCACCACGACGCACGCCCAGACCTTTGCAAAGGCCCAGGTTGGCGATCGCATTCGCAAGGTCGAAGACGGCGTCGACGAATTCCGCAAGTACCTTGAGAACCGCGGAGACGACGCCAAAAGCCGGGCGGACTCGGCACAGAGCAGCGGAGCCACAAGCCGCCGCCAGCGTTCAAATTCAGCGAACACACAACCCACCGGAAATCAAGCCAAGCAAACAAAAGACGATCTTGAAGACGCAATGGACGATCTGAATCGGAGCACCAACCGTCTCCGGCGCAAGTTTGATGGCACAGCGAATTATCTGGAGACCAAGGTGCAAATGGAGCAGGTCATGGACAGCGCGCGCCGTGTGAATCAAGTGATGACGAAGGGGAACTACGGCAGTCAGCCAGAGCGATACTGGGCCGCTTTGCGCGCGAATATCAACGATCTTGCGCGGTGCTACAACTTGACGCCGATGGGCGCCTAGGTCCCCCCTCAACATTCAGGGCAGCGCAGGGTTAAGTCTGATCAATGGGACAGCGCAGTTCGCGTCTGCATTCCTGGAGATCTCGTCTGTCGATCGCCCAATGTCGGTCTTGGCTGCCACTTGAGACACGCAGGAAGTGTCGTCGAGATGATGACTTTCAACGGAATCGTCGAAGACCTTTTTGCATTCCCCGAGAAGGCACGCCATTTGTGGGGCCGCTTAGCGAACCGGAACAGCTCCGGGACCAGCCAGTCCGCAAAACGCCATCGGCTTAGCTTGCAATATAGCAGTACCTCTTCCGTGTGCTTCCTTTCTCTCCTGGCAGTCCTTTTTAGCGCCGTCGTTGTTACCCGTTGTGCAGGCTACTCTGTCCTGACACATGAAGCCATTATCGATGCAGCCTGGAGTGACGGGATCAAGCCGCTGCTCTTGCAGCGCTTCCCGCACTCGACTCCTGCGGAACTGCAACAGGCCCATGCTTACGCCTACGGAGGCGCCATCATTCAAGACATGGGCTACTATCCTTTTGGCAACCAATTCTTTAGCGATCTCACCCACTATGTTCGGAGCGGCGATTTCGTTCTCGCGCTTATCGCCGAGTCCCACGACCTGAACGAATATGCGTTTGCGCTGGGCGCTCTTTCCCACTACGCAGCCGACACTATGGGCCATCCCCTGGCCACGAACCTTTCGGTTGCAATGATGTACCCCAAGCTCGCAAAGAAGTACGGGCCCGTCGTTACTTACGACGAAAAACCATCTGCGCACTTGAAGGTCGAATTCGGTTTCGATGTGGACCAGGTCGCTGAAGGGAACTACGCGCCGCACGCTTATCATGAGTTCATCGGCTTCGAGGTATCGAAGCCGCTCTTGGAAAGAGCATTCGCGGACACCTACTGTATCGAGCTATCGAGCGTCCTTCTCCGCGTCGATTTGGCAATAGGTAGCTATCGCCACGCGGTTTCGTCGGTTATACCGAGCACCACCAAGGCGGCATGGCATTTGAAAAGAGATGAGATCCGGAACGGCCACCCCAATGAGGTTCGGAGCCAATTCGTTTATAACGTGTCACATTCTGAATACCGCAACGATTGGGGGAATGTCTATGAACAGCCGGGCATCGCAGCCCGTATCAAAGCGTTTTTCTTTCGCCTGGTGCCGAAGATAGGGCCCTTCAGCGCCTTGGCATTTCATCCGCCCACGCCGGCAGTGGAACAGTTGTACATGCACAGTTTCAATGAAACCTTGAATGATTATCGAGGATTGCTGGTCGCGCAACAGGAGGGCCGCCTTCAATTGCCCAACGAAAACTTTGACACCGGAGAACTTACGGAACCTGCGGCCTACCCGTTTGCCGACCAGACCTATGCGAAGTTGCTGCACAAGGTCAGCGGAAAACCGATTTCGGATGCATTGCGCAATGACATCCTTGCGTACTATGCCAAGCTCGATGCGCCATTCGCGACCAAGAAGGACCCGACCGCGTGGCAAACCGTGCTCGACGAGCTGGGCAAATTAAAATAACCGTTTTCGTGAAGCTAACTGGAAATCACTTGCCAGCATACCCAAGACTCCGTTCTGCCTAAACTGAGTCGCTCGCAACCGGGACGGTATCCTTCCTCGTCGAGAGCAGGCTATTTCTCCGCTAGACTTGCCAGCGCCGCCAGGATGATCGCATCCTGCTCCGCTGCAACCGTGCGTAGGTCCAGCAGCACGCGATCGTCCTCGACGCGCCCGACGATCGGCGTCTCACATTCTCGCAGCCGTCGAAGTAGTTCATCGGCACTGAGATGTGGCGCGCGCACCGCAACCGCCCGCGACGGCAGCATCGCTCCCGGCGCCGAGCCGCCGCCCAGCAGCGAGCGCGACTCCACTACTTCAACCTCAAGCTCGGGCGATCTGATGCGTAACTGCCGCGCAACCTGCTCGGCGCGATGCTGAAGCTCATCTTCGCTGACGCGCATCATGCGCAACGTTGGAATGGCGTCGTAGTCCTCGCGAAGATAGGCCAGCAGCGTGGCTTCGAGCGCGGCATAGAACATTTTGTCCACGCGCAGCGCACGGAACAGAGGGTTCGCACGAATCTTCTTCACCAGTTCAGGGTCGCCGCTGATTAGTCCGGCCTGCGGACCGCCCAACAGCTTATCGCCGCTGTAGGTCACGACGTCCACGCCGGCGCGCAGGCTCTCGACAATCATCGGCTCGCTGTGAATGCCGACCTGGCGCAAATCAAAGAGGTCGCCGCTCCCCAGGTCTTCCATTACAGGAATGGTGTGCTTACGGCCAAGTGCAACCAACTCCTCTAACGACGGTTGCTCGGTGAAGCCGACAATCTGGAAGTTGGAGCGATGCACGCGCAGCAGCAGCCGTGTGCGCTCGGTGATGGCCTGCTCGTAGTCGCCGATGCGCGTGCGGTTCGTGGTCCCCACTTCGCGCAGCACTGCGCCGGACTTCGCCATCACGTCGGGAATGCGGAAGGATCCGCCGATCTCGACCAGCTCGCCGCGCGAGACGATGACGTCGCCGCCCTCCGCCAGCGTGTTGAGCGACAGGAGCACCGCGGCAGCGTTGTTGTTGACGACGATGGTCGAGACCTGACACCCTGTGTTGCTGAACAATTGCGCCATCAGTCGATCGACGTGAACATCACGCTTGCCGCGCTCGCCGCTCGCCAGATCGAACTCAAGATTCGAGTAGCCGCGTGCGACCTCCGCTACGTGTCGCAGCGCCGTTTCGCCGAGCGGCGCTCGTCCGAGATTGGTGTGTAGGATCACGCCCGTGGCGTTGATCAGCGGGCGCAACGAGTGGCCCAGTCCGGCTTGCAGGCGCTGCTCAACCGCCGCGGGTAGTTGTGCGACGGCCGTCCTGACCCGGTCCTCATCCATCGTTCCCGCAGCGATCTGTGCGCGCAGGTCTTCGGCAGACCTCCGAACAGCTTCCAGTGTGGCGCTCCGGCCAAACCTCGCAGCCACATCTTGGAGGCGCTCTTCGCGCAGAATCTCATCGACCGAGGGGAGCAGCAGGAACAACGACGATTGAGAGGAGATAGTCACGAAGACACATTATCATCGCTTACCGGCGTCGAAAAATTCGTCGCAGCAGCAGCCCGAACATCACGCCGCCCGCGACCAGGCCCATTGCCATCTGCGGATCGAAGAAGCGCACAAAGCGCGCGCCGGCTTCGGTGACTTCCAGCACGCCGACCGGCACGGACTGCACGATTCCTCCTCCTCCGCCCCCGGCTCCCCCTTTTTTCGGCGCTGAAGGGTCAGACGGCGTCTCGCCGCCCTCGCCTCCGCCGGCTCCCAGACGATAGCTGACGCGGGCCACGGGAATGATCGTCCTGCCGTGAGCCTCTATGGGTTCGCCGAAGACGTTTTGCACCTTGGCAGTGGTGGCGAAATGATCGACGAGGGTTGCGAGCATTTCCTTTGGATCAATCATGGAACACTCCTCCCCATCTGATGCTGCGTCATCCCACTTCGACTAATCCATACCGTCGGTTCCAATGCGTGCGCAGATGTTGCACGGCGCGGGCGATCTCCTCTTTCGTTAGGTCGGCGTTCGGGCCGGCAAGCACATACCGAGCCTCTTTGCGTGCTGCTTCCAGCAGGTCGCGGTCGCGCACCAGATTGGCGACGCGCAGATTGGGAATGCCCGCCTGGCGGGTGCCGAAGAACTCTCCCGGGCCCCGCTGCTCCAGATCGATCTCGGCGATCTCGAAGCCGTCTTGCGTGCGCACCAGCGCGTCCAGCCGCTGCTGCGCTTCCAAGGAGACCTTGCCGCCGGTCATCAGGATGCAATACGACTTGGCCGCGCCGCGACCGATGCGACCGCGCAACTGATGAAGCTGCGAGAGCCCGAAGCGCTCGGCGTGTTCGACGACCATCACATTCGCGTTCGGCACATCCACTCCGACCTCGATCACCGTGGTCGAGACCAGCACCTGAATCTCGCCGCGCTTGAATTCGGCCATCGTTGCGTCTTTTTCGTCGGCACTCATGCGCCCGTGCAGCAGGCCGACATGCAGGCTGGGGAACTCGTGCGTGCGCAGCCGGTCGTGCATCTTGATGGCAGCCTTCAGCTCGCCCTCCATTGCGCCTTCTTCGATGACCGGATACACGATGTACGCCTGATGTCCCGCGGCAATCTGCTTGCGCACGAACTGCCACACCTCGTCGGCGCGCTCGTCGCCGACTTTGCGAGTCGTGATGGGCGTGCGTCCCGGCGGCAGCTCGTCCAATACGCTGGTATCGAGATCGCCGTAGATGGTGAGCGCGAGCGTGCGCGGAATCGGGGTTGCCGTCATCACCAGCACGTCGGGCTCGGCTTCGTCGGCCTTCTTCATCAGCCGAAGGCGCTGCATCACGCCGAAGCGGTGCTGTTCGTCGACTATGACCAGCCCCAGCTTGTCGAACTCGACGGTCTCCTGAATGAGGGCGTGCGTGCCGATGACGAGCTGCGCGTTGCCTTGCGCGATGTGGTGGCGCAGCTTCTTCTTGCGGCCGGCGTCCTGCGAGCCGGTGAGCAGCACGACCCGGTATCCCGCAGCTTCAAGAATCCGCCGCGCCGAAAGATAATGTTGTGTCGCCAGGATCTCCGTCGGAGCCATCAGTGCAACCTGATGTCCGTTCTCGATCGCGATGACGGCGGCTTCGAGCGCAACGATGGTCTTGCCCGAGCCGACATCGCCTTGCAGCAGACGCCGCATGGGCGCGGGCTGAGCCATATCGCCGGCGATTTCTTTCAGCACGCGCTTCTGCGCTGTCGTGGGATGAAACGGCAGGATGCGCTTGACTGCGTCACGCACGCGGTCGTTGATTTCGAATACGATTCCGGTCTGCGCCCGCACTTTGCGGCGCTTGAGCTCCAGCCCCAGCTCCAAAAAGAACAGCTCTTCGAAGATGAGGCGGATGTGCGCAGGCGTGCGCGCCTCCTGGAGGCGGGTCATGCTCTCGCCGACCTCGGGCCAGTGCGCCAGCCAGAACGCGCGACGGCTATCGATGAGCTGCAGTCGCCCACGCACGACAGCGGGGATCGCCTCGGGAATGTCCGGCGGGAGGTCGTCCAACATGCCGTGAATCACGCGGCGAAACCAGCGCGCGGTGACCCGCCCCTTGCCCGCAGCTTCGTAGATGGGCACGATGCGCCCGACCTCGAGCGACTGCCACTTCTGCTCTTCGCCATTGGCGCCGGCTTCTGATGGATCGTGCAGCACCTCATACTGCGGCTGGAGAACCTGGAAGCGATGGCCGCCGCGATCCCCCGCCTCGACTTTGCCGTACAGGGCCAGCAGCATTCCGGCGCGGAATTTGTCCTTCAGGTAGGCCGCGTTGAACCAGATACAGTTCAGTGTGTCGCGCCCCTGGCCCACGGTCATCTGGAAGATGGGCATCTTGCGCGTGCGAAACAAGCCGAACGTTCGCACCTCGGCGATCACGCTGGCCATCTCCCCCACGCGCAGCTCGCCGATGCCGCGCGGGTTCAGCCGGTCCTCGTAGCGAAACGGCAGATAGTAGAGCAGGTCCTCGACCGTGCTGATGCCCTTGTCCAGCAGGATCTCGGCAAAGCGCGGGCCGATACCCTTCACGTATTGCACGCTGGTCGAGAGCTCAAGCACAGAGCGATGGTAAATCAGGGGCCAGCAGGCAGCTGTCAGCACTTAGCTATTAGGAAAGCACTGATTAAGCCTGGTTTGAAGGGGACGGTCTTCAGACCGTCCGCAAATGCGCCCCTTTTGATGGCGGCTTTAGCCGCGGAGGCACTTAATCGGAGACTCCTTGGCCCGGCCGAGCTTCCGGGTGTACTCTGATTAGGATGAAGCTCGGCGGATTATTGCGGATGCGATTCGCCATGGCATTGGCGCTTTGCGCAGTGCTGTGGTCTGATCCCTCGTTTGCCGCTTTGATATGCCGCGCGCCGCAATGCTCGCTCGATGCGATGCAATCGCGGCAGCAACCGCCCGCCGCAGCGCGTTCCGTGGGCTTGGCAACGAATCGTCTTTCCGATGCGACGCCGTGCTGCCCGATGCACGCGCGCCATCCCAAGGGCGCTTCCGACGAACTGTCCTGCTGCAACATTGATCGGGCCGCCTCACTGACGCAGGCTGCCTCCGAGCGCCCGCGCTCGAAGCGCATCGTCGCGGCAGCCTCGCGACAAAATCCTGCCGCCCCGCCACTCGCTGATTCGCCTCCGCCGACTTCGCAAGCGGCCGCGCTTTATGTCAAGCCCGTAGACCAGAAGAAAACCGACCTCAGAATTTAGATCGCGGCTCCCATCGCCAGCTTGCACCGGTGACTCACCGCTGCGCAATGAGACAGGCGGAGCTGTGTCTTCGCCCCCAACCGAAAATTCTGAGGACAAGAAGATGAAATCGAAGTTGCAAGTCGTATTCTGCATGATCGCACTTGCGCTATCCACAATGGCGCTGACCACCAACCTCGCCGCCCAGACCAGCACCAGCTGCGTGTGCGCCTGCTGCGACCAGTGCTCCAGCGGCTGCTGCGACAGTGGCGCCTGCGGCAACTGCTGCGCTGGTTGCCAGTGCTGACGATGGCGTAAACAGCCCCGGCCCCTGTCTGCGTCCTGTTCGTAAACGCTGACCCGGGCCGGGCCGGCGATATTGATTTTGCTGGATTGACGGAGCGAAAGAGTCCGAAGAATCGGGTTGGCCCGGCCGGTTAACCAGGACCAACCCTTTTCGCTACCACACGGTTAGCTTCACGCTATCGAACCACTCCTGATAGCCCTGCCCGGTGGCGTTCACGTCAAGCTGATATTGCACGCCGAGGTTGTCGCTCCAATACAGGTCCTGCGCGAAATAGGTCTGGTTGATGGGATGCGACACGCCGTCGACCACCAGCAGCACGTAGTGATAGCTCTGGTTTGCGTGGTTAGTCTGCACGTACCACTGGATGTGATGCCAGGTATTTGCGGCGAAGCCGTGACAGGGAACGGTGGTGTGGATCCAGTGTCCATGCAGCTCATCCCACACGTCCCACACGCCGGCGGCGATATTGCACTGGCTGCCGATCATGTAGTTATACCCGCCCACGAACTGGAACGAATCGTACTCCAACGCCTGCGCGGCCGATGCCGCATTGCTGTCTAGCTGCACCCAGAAATCCCACAGCAGGTTACTGACGTTGTCGTGTGGCCCCAGCTTCTCCCACCACAGCGCGTTCGCCCATATCCCCGAGTCATAAATTTCGGTGCTGGAGCCGGAGAGAGAAGGCTGCGACTGGTTCTGCGCCATCCAGTAGACGCCGTTGCCGCTGCCACCGGCGCAACTGTTGGAATTGCAGGAGTTCCAGCCGGGCATGCGCTGGATTTGATTGAAGACCAAGGCGCCGGGCGGCGGGCTGGGCAGTCCTCCGCCGCCTAGCGACTGTGCGACCGCGCTCGATGCTGTAAGGCACAGCACAAGAACTACAAAGCGTTTCATCAGGATCCTCGAGGGGAAGTTGTCGAATGGAACGTGGCGCGGAAACCGCAGCCAGCGTTCTTCCAGCTTCGGGCCTCGAAGAGGAACCCACAATAAGAGCAAACGCTTAGGGAGATTGCCTAAAACGCCATTAGATACACGGGGGAGGGGTTACAGTCTGCTGGTTAAGGTCTGCTACTTACGTCCTGAGCGCTACTCGAGTACAACCCGCTAGCGAGTTGGCACCGCGGCCACATACTGGGCCTCGCCGTTGCCGAACGACCAATTTTCTTTCGCTACCTCAACCAGGTTGATAAGCACGTCCTCGCGACGAAGCTTCAGCTCGTCGTGCAGCCGATCGGCCAGCGTCTTGTAGAACCGCTGCTTCAGCTCCACACTGCGGCCGGTGCTGAGCGTGATTTGGAAGAAGATGCAGTCCTCGCTGCGATGAATGCCGAGATACTCACGGTCGAAGAACAGCGCATCTTTCGCGCGCTCCTCGATGACCTGAAAGCGGTCGTTCTCGGGAACACTCAGGACATCGCGCAGTGTTTCATAGACGATCTCGCCGACCTTCGCGCGGTACTCCGGCGGTTTCCCCTCGAGCATGTCGATGCGAGCTATTGGCATATGTTCCTCCAAGCAGAACCAGTGCGTTGCACGAAATAAAGAAAAGGACGGCGCCGGGGCCGTCCTGAATTTCGTTTGCGCCTGAAATCTTAGTCGCCGCTGTAGGCTACAGCCACCGCTTCCGCTTCTACCGGCTTCGGCGTTGCGGGGGCGATCTGCGGCACGCGCGCCGAGCCCAGCTTGGGCAGCTTCACGTCCCAGATGAGGCCGAGCCACTGGAGCGTCTTGATGCCGTACCAGTTCAGGTCGAACTCGTACCACGCCAGACCGTGCCGCGCCGACTGCGGATGCGCGTGATGGTTGTTATGCCAGCCTTCGCCGAAGCTGATGTACGCCACCCACCAGAGATTGCGCGAGTCGTCGGTGGTCTTGAAGCGCTTGGAGCCCCACATGTGCGTCGCCGAATTGACGAACCAGGTCGAGTGCAGCAGGAACACGGTGCGCAGGAAAAGTCCCCACATCAAAACTTTCCATCCGCCGAATGCAAGCAGAAGGACGCCGAGCACGGTGATGGGGAGCCAGTGATACTCGCTGATCCAGAGATGAAACTTGTCTTTGCGCAAGTCGGGAACATAGGCCAGCAGCTCGGTGCTCTTGTTGTGGAAGGTCTTGCCGGTAAGGATCCAGCCCATATGCGCCCAAAAGCCGCCATCCCGCGGCGAATGCGGATCGCCAGGTTTGTCGGAGAGCTGATGATGGACGCGGTGTGTCGCCACCCAGAAGATCGGCCCGCCCTCGAGCGCCAATGTGGCGCAGACGGTCAGGAAGTATTCGAGCCACTTCGGACATTTGTACCCGCGATGCGTCAGCAGGCGGTGATAGCACATGCCGATGCCAAGGCTACCCGCCACCCAGTAGAGGAACAATGCGATAAACAGCGCCTTCCAACTGAACATGAACAGCGCAGCGATTGCGCCGAGATGGAAAACAATCATGAAGATAGTAGTAATCCAGTTGATGCTGGTGTCTTTGATTTGAGAGACATCTTGCTGAGCCATAGTTCCCCTGAGTTGGAGTTTGTCCGGAGCAATGCGAACCGGCCATGTCCAGACTAACAACTCAAGGCAGTTTCGTTTGTAATACTTTTGTCAGCGCCGATGAAGGTCCTGGAAGTGAGCTAATTTGACCACCCAGACTTCGGAGGTCCAGGCAGATTTCTCTTTCCTGCGTGATCTCCGTGCCGGAGCTTGCCCTGAGCGTGGCCGGGGTGAGCCAGGACGCAACGCCAGGCTCAGAAGTCCTTGTGGTACCGCCCATCCAAGCCGAAGCCGCCGTTCTCGTCGCGGACGCCGCTTACCGACCATTTCTTATTGAGCTGATATTGCAACTGAATGGCGGAGAACTGCGTGGTGGTCACGTCGGTCGAGAAGGTCACGAAGAGCTTGCCGGTGACGCGCTGGCGTACGGTCAATCGCGCGCCTTGCTGCTGGTTGCCGCTGGTGGCGCCCAGTTGCGGGTCGAGCGAGATCTGCGAGATGCCGAGCGCCTTCTGCAATCGACCCGTGACCTGGCTGCTGACCTGGGAGGCGATCAGCGACTCCGCGCCGAGCGTGGTGGATTGGGAGGGAGCGGCGGCGGCGGCCTCCTCCGTATTACCGAACGCGATCAGATGGATGATGTCGGCTTGCGAGAGCGACGGGTCGGAGGTGTAGTTTGTCTGCAGGCGGTCGAGGGGGCCGCGGAAGTGCATCGCAATGTTGTACTGCTGGATGGTGCTGTTCACTTGCAGGTTGACTACCGGTTCCGTCTGTACGCTGTTCACGAACGCAATGGTGCCGCCCTGCACGGTGTAGCGGTTGCCAAGCGCGATGACGTCACCGCCGGTGAGGTTGGCGCGTCCCACAATGACGGGGTCGGTCGCCGTGCCGATTACGCGCAGGTTGGCGTCGCCTTGAATGCTGACCGTCGGGCTGACCACGTTCAGCTCCGAGGTGGAGCGCACGGCAATGTTGAGCTTCAAGTTGTCGGTAAAGCTTCCCGTGGTTGCGGGCGGCGACGCCACGCCGCCGAACTGCGTGGCGAAGCTCATCAGGTCGAAGTCAGGCGTGAACGAAATGCTGTTGATATTGACCTGCCCGGCCAGCAGCGACGACTCGGTAGTCCCCGTCATCGTGAGGTTCAGACCCAGGTCGGTGCGCACGGTTTGCGGATAGAGCAGGCGCAGATCGTTGCCCTTCAGCGCCAGGTTGAACTGCACCGCCGGACGGTAGGCGACACCGCCGGAAGCCATCACCGTGCCGCCGCCGACGTTGCCGGTGAATTGCGAGATGTCAAGGCGGTCGCTGCGCAGCAGCAGCACGCCGTTGCCATTGGATAGGCCCAGCGGCGCATCGGGGGTCGAGAAGTTGGCGTTCACGATGCGAATCTGTCCTTCGATGTTCTCGGCCGGCTTGTGTCCCGGCGGCATTGATGTCGAACTGAATTTGGCCGCTGCTGGCCAGGGTGGGATCGAAGATCTCGGCGATGGCAAGATTAATTGCGCCCTGCACGTTCAGCGTCGAAGGCCCGTTGCCGCTCAGCGGCATTTGTCCCTGGAAGCGAACGTCGGTGTCGGTGCCTTTGATTTCGCCGGGTTCGAGCGAAAGTACGCCATTGACGTAGTCGGCGCGGATCGGCTTGACCGCCGCAATTCGGAGATTGGCCGGCGGCGCGCCGGCGGTTGCCGCCGCGCGGTAGTTCACGGACAAGGTCGGCACGTTGAGGTGCGCCTGGAGCAGCACTTTGTTTTTCAGCGGCCCGCGAACGGTGGCGTGGATCTCGGTTTGCCCGCCGACGCTCCCGGCTTCTGCCGGGGCGTAGGCCGCCAGGATCGGCTGCAACGGGATGACCGGCGTGTCGAGCGCGAGGTCGGCATAGTAATCGCCGGTGAGCGCGACCTCTCCCTGTGCCTTGAGTGGCGTCTGCGCAATCTGCGACCCGAGCGTGAAGCGCGCCTCGTGATTGGCCACGCTGCCTTGGAAATTCACATCGTTGATCTGCTGCTTCTGCACGGCCAGTTGCGGGATGATGAGCGACGCTGTCGCCTGCGGATCCTTCAGCGTGCCGCGGCCGCTCGCTTTCAAGTTCATCGTGCCGCTCACTTGCAGGTTGCGCGCCCGCAAACTCTGAAGCTGCTGCAGGTGGATATTCGTCGCCTCCAGAACTGCGTCATAGCCTTCCTGCTTGGGATAGTAGGTGAGCTGGCCCTGCGCAGTGCCGGCACTGATGCGCACCTGCAGATTGCTGTGCACAGCATCGCCAGTGCCGTTGAAGCGTACCTGTGCAAGCTGCACCGGCTCGCCGGAGATGTTCGCGTTGCGCAGGGTCACATCGCCCTGTCCGATCGGGTTGAGCTCGGTGCCGTGCGCCGCGATGTTGGCGTTCAGTGTACCGCTGATGGGAGGGCCGAGATTCGCAGCCTGCGCCAGCGGCGCTACGGAAACCTGGGTCGCGCTGATGTTGGCCGTGAACGGACTCGACGGCAGGTGCGACCAGTCGTGCAGTCCGGTTTGCAGGTTGAAGGTGACGTGGCCTTGCTGCTTCCCAAGCTCCAGGTCCCCATTCTGCAAGCTGGCTTGCGAAGGGCTGGCCTGCACCGCCGCGCGCAGCACGTGGAACGAGCTGCCCCGCACGTGCACGTTGCTGGCATTCAGTTGCCCCGCAATCTGGGGCGCACTGGTTGAACCGGAAACCGTGCCGTTGAACGACGCCGTGCCGTGCAGGCCCAGCGGCTGCTCCGGAGGACTGAAGACGTCGGCAACGGTTTCCAACTCGTGTAGATCGTTTGCCTGCAACCGCACTTGCAAGGCGGAGCGCCGGCTTACCGTTCCGTCCAAGGTGAGCGAAGTCTGCGGCATTTGTACGTAGCTCTTGTTAAGCGCCACCTCCTGCGTGCGCCCGTTGTAGCGCGCATGCAATTCGGCATTCAGCGGCACTGCGCCGGCATTCGCTCTCGACTTCGCCGGCGCGACATTAGCGTTGGCCATGGCATCGGCGCGCAGCACGACGTTCTTCACGCTGCCGCTCCAAACCGCGTCTGCATTCGCGTTCACCTGACCCGAGATCGCGACCGGCTTCAGGCTGCCGGAGTTGGCGATTGTTTTGAGATCGGCGAGCGAAATACCGCGAAGTGTAGCGACCACGTGTCCCTGCTGATTGCCGGTCACATCGCGAACGCTTGCGTTGGCCCGAAACATTCCACCTAGCAGTTGCGCGCTGACACCGCGCAGCTCCGCATTGCCATTGGCGAGGGTGTATTCGCCATCAATGTCGCGAATATCCGTCCGCAGGCTCGCGGTGCGCACTTGCAGCAGGCGGCTTCGTATACTCCCCTGCAACGAAGTCGTATCGAGCGGCGGCCGTCCGGAAACGTTGATGTAATCGGCGGTGCCGTTCACCACCATTACGCCCTCGGGCACCGAGGGATCGCGCAGAACATTGCGCAGTTCGCCGAGCGCAAGAATGACAACGTACTTCGCGTGTACGCGCGGGCTGACGTAATTGTCGAGCGAGGCGTTCAGCAGCACCTGCGACTGGCCGCTGGTGAGGTTCACATTGCTCAAGGTCATGCCGTCACGGCGAGCATCGAATTGCGCCTTCAGGTTGTGCGGCATGGGCGCATAGTTTCCGTATTGCAGATGGCCAGCGCGATAAGAGAGCGTGCCGTAATACCGGCCGCTAGCGGCCGCGTCGTAGCTGGACTGAAATTCCAGGTCATCAAGGTCGGCATAGAGCGGAGCGGCGCGATCGTTGTAGTACACCACTCCGCGATCCAGCACGATGTGCCGAATAGCAAGGTCGAAGAGGTTGGTATTGGAGCTGCTACCACTCGACTGCATCTGCGGCAGATTGTTCTCGCCGTTGGCCGCAACAATCATATTGGCGACGGGATGGTCGACCGTGACGCGGTCGAGGTTCCACGTGCGATGCACGGCGGAGATGACGCGCACTCCCAGGCCGATGTGATCGACCTGGAGCAGAGGCTGTCCTGCGCCCGGCCCGCTGCCGTAAACCGTCAACCCATACAGATCCAGCCCGAGATTGTGCAGGTGCAGCGCGAAGTTCTGGAGCTGCACGCGCGTGTTCAGGGCGGCGCTCATTTTCTCCTGGGCCAGGTTTAGAACGTAGTTGTGTACTTTCTGGCTGTGCAGCGCAACGTAGATTCCGACTACCACTACGATGATCAGCGCGAAGAGAATGCCGAAGCTCCAGGCCAGTACGCGCTTCCAGCGAGCGCGCCCGCGCGGCGGTACCAGGTACGGCTTCTCCGGTTCATGCGGTGGAAATCCAATGTCCCGAATCGCCATGATTAAAATGCCTGCCCCAGGGTAATGAAGTACTGCGTTGGTCTAAGTCCGGGAACCGGGTTCAGGTTGCGGCCGATGTCGATGCGGATGGGCCCGACCGGTGTCGCATAACGAATTCCAATCCCAACGTTGTTGCTGTAAAGTTCTGTGAAATCGTGGAAGCCGATGGTGGGGAAAACGTTGCCGCCATCGTAGAAGGTCACGATGCCCAGGCCCTGCTTGATCATGTTGAGCGGGAAACGCAGCTCGGAGTTCAGGATGAGAAGCTCGTTGCCCCCGCGCGGCACGGTGATCTTGACGCAGGTAGCGGGATCGCTGGGATTGCCGCACGCGGGAATGGCTTGCTGCGGGCCCGCGCCATCCAGTGGAAATCCGCGCAGGGTGCTGCCGCCGCCGGCAAAAAAGCGCGAGCTTAATGGCACTTCGCTGCCCGCAAGCGCTTGCTCCAGGCCGACGCGAATGCTATTGGCCCAGATGATGCCGGTGGAGTGCAAGTTCTTGTAATACGCCGTCTGGGCCAGGAACTGGCCAAAGCTGAAGTTTGAACCGAGCCAATACGGGCTCACGCCGAGTTCGTAGTTCATATATAGGCCGCGATGAGCATCGAGCACGTTGTCGCGCGTGTCGTGCACGAAGCTGGCCGACATGGTGGACAGATGCACGTTCAGCTGGTTGGGCGGCACCAGGTCGGGGATCAGCAGATTGCTGATGCGGGTGAGTTGGAAGTTGTATCGCAGAAAGAAAATATTGGCTTTTCGCGTCAGCGGCGTCTTGCCAGCCGGCCGTTTCAGCTGAAAGCCGAGCGCTGCCGAGCCGGTCAGTGAAAATGGGGTTCTCGGCATCGTGTTCGCCGGACAGAATAGCGCTGCTACTCCAGCCCGACCCTAGGAAATACGGGACGGTGTAGGTGAGCGCACCGCGTTGGTCAAGCCGTCCGGCAAAGGCGCTGAAGTTCAGCGTCTCGCCTAGGCCGCGCATGTTGTGCCGCGTGTACTCGAAGGTCCCGTCCGGTCCCCAGAAGGTCTTCTGGCTGGTCTTGAAGTTGTTGGGCAGGCCGACCGCCGGCAGCCCCGGGACGGCGACGGTACCGCTGGGAATGGCGCCTCCGCGATTCAGCACCTGGAATCCGAAGCCATACACAATCGAGTTGCGCTTGCGCTCGTGTACTTTGACGACAACGTCTTCGTTGGTCTGGTCGGTGATGGGCGCTGTGGGATCGATCTTCGGCCCAATCGAAAATTTCCAGATTGTACAGTCGCGTTCCGGAGTAGAGCATCGAGTTTTCACTCATCGGCTTGCCGGGCTCGAGCTTCACTCGCTGATTGATCGGCCGATTGCTTCGTATGCGGGCGGCCGTCGGTGATAACGTCGGCGATGATCACCTGCGGCCCTTCGCTGATCTGGTAGACCACGTCCATCTCATGCGACGCACCGGGCACCGGCTTCGCCGTCGCGCGAAAACCGGCGTTCAGGTATCCCGAGGTCAGATAATGCGCCACGATCAGGCTGCGGTCTTTGGCCACCAAGCTCCTGCGAGTACGCCTTGCCCGGACCGAGGTTCAGGCCGTGCGGCGCGAACTGCGCTTCGGGCACGCGTGTTGTTGCCTTGGATGCTCAGGTTGCGCACGGTCGTCAGCGGGCCTTCGGTGACCTGGAACGTGATGTCGACCTCGCCGGCTTTTCGTCGTGACATTCGGAACCACCGTGGCTTCGCTGTATCCCGCAGCTTTGTAGGTGTCCGTCAGGTTCTTCACGCTGGCGCGCACCAATTTTTCGCTGTAGTTGCCGTGCACAGAAAGAACAATTGGCTTCTTCCACGCTGACGTGCGATTGCAGCTCTTTGCTGCTGAAATGCTGATTGCCCTTGAACGCGACTTCCTTCACCTTGAAGCGGCCGTCTTTATGGATGTCGTAGATGATCTCTACCCCCTTCGGCGTTTGCTCTAGTTCACGTCCACCTTGGCGTCGAAGTAGCCCTTCTACTGGAAGTAGGAAAGGATGTTCTGCTGGCCTTCGCTGATCAGCTCATCGTTGACCGCATTCACCTGATAGATGGGGACCAGATCGCGAACGTGTGCGGGTGCAGCGGTCCGTCCAGCTTCGCGCCAATGGTGATCACCTTCACCACCGGGCCCGGTCTTCACTTCGAAGGTGATGTCGGCGCGATTGGTCTTGGCGTCGTACTCGGCCGAGATCAGCTTGATCTGCCGCGATGTAGTTCTGCTTCGCCAGTTGCGACTTGCAGTACTTGGTCGCGCCTTGCAGGCGATCGTAGGAGTAGCGCATGCCGGGCTTGAGCGAGTCTGCTGCGCAGCTTCGCCATGGTGGAGCGCAGCTTCGCGTTGCAGATAAGCCGTCTCGTGCGGAGTGGCGCCGGTCAAGGTCGATCTTGCCGAACTTTGCGCGCTGCCAAGAGGAGCTGTGGAATACAACGTTGACTAGTTCGTGGTCTGGTCCTGCGGCCAAGTTCGGAGCGAACTTCGGCCTTGAAGTAGCCGTGCTGACGATAGATACTGCACCAGCGCATCTTCGGCCTGCCTGATGTCGGTGGCCGAATACGGCATCTGCGCGTTGTAGTTCGCCATCTGTAGCAGCGCGTGTAGGTGAAGACTTTCAGCGCGCCGGGAAATTCGTACATGCCGATGTAGATGGCGGGCTCAAGGATGAACGTCACTTGCACGCCGTCGGCGGAGGGCTGGAGATCGACCTTAACGTCGCTTGAATCCGGAATGTTGCTTCAGCGCCGTAATGCTGGCATTGACATCCTTTCATTAACGGCTTATCGGGCTCAACCGCAATGAGGGTTCTCAACACTGCTGAACGTCATGTCGGGCTGGCCGGCGATGTCCACCGAGGAAACCTTCTGGCCCGCATAGCTCGACACCCCGAGGCTAGGGAGGCCTTGCGGTTTGGCAGCGATAGGGAAAATACCAGAGCAGGACAGCCGCCGCCAGCAAGCGCGCGCAACGCCGCCACCGTGTTCGGAGCAGCAGAGACTCCGGGGTCGTCCTGTTGGTCGCTCGAACCCGCACCTCGGGGTTGGATGCGACTTCCCCGCCGGGAGCGGCTTGCGCCGGCGTCGCGGCGCGGTCTTGAAATCTCTCCTCTAGGGAGCAAGTGCGCCACTGCCGGGAACCGCTAATAGTTCTTCAGCGGAAGCTGCGGAGCTTCGGGCGCGTGGAGATTTCGCGGGCGGTCTCCGACGGTGCCCAGTAGGAGAACTAAATCTATCGGCTTCCCACCATCGAAGACGCCCTCGCCATTTCCGGTGGCAGCTCCAGCTTCTTGCCTTGCGGGCTGAACCGGGGCTTGTGCACCACGCCCCATTTGTTGAGCTTGAACTCCAGCGAAGTCCCCAGAACGCCGAACCCGTATTTCACGCTGCGGCGGAAGTTGATGGACGACGCTTCCGCGAAATACTTAGTGGGACAGGAGACTTCGCCGATGCGAAAGCCGAAATGCACGCATTGCGCCAGCATCTGGTTGTCGAAGACGAAGTCGGGCGAGTTCTCCAGCAGCGGCAGCGTGGTCAGCACCTGGCTGCTGAAGGCGCGAAAACCGGTGTGATACTCGGAGAGCTTCACGCCCAGGAAGAGATTCTCAAAGGCGGTGAGGAAGCGGTTGGAGATGTACTTGTACAGCGGCATGCCGCCGTGCAATGCCTGGCCGCCAATGATGCGCGAGCCCAGCACGACATCGTAAACATCGTAGGCGACCATGCTGGCCATGGCGGTGATAAGCAGCGGCGTGTACTGGTAGTCCGGGTGCACCATGATGACGACGTCGGCGCCCGCAGCCAGCGCCTCGCGATAGCAGGTCTGCTGGTTGCGCCCATAGCCGTAGATTCCTGTCGTGCACAAAAACAAGCAGACCGAGCCTCTTGGCCGACGGCTACGGTGTCGTCCTTGCTGTAGTCGTCGACCAGAATGCGCGTATCGACGATTTCGGGTATCTCGCGGACCGTCGCCTCCAGCGTGCGCTCCGCGTTGTAGGCGGGCATTACGACGGCCACGCGTTTGCCGTTAATCATGAGTGCTTCCCCAAGTTGGCGATAATATGATAACCCGGTACGGGCCGTTCCACAGAGCCGAAAAGTGTGAGTGCCAACATTGCGCAGTACGGGCTGAGGGCAGCGGCCTTCCTCACTCTATCTGCTAATCTGAACAGCTTCCAATGCCGTCTGTTTCTTCCTCATTGCGGACGTCTTCGCCATGCTGGGCGCGGTCGGGACGGCCTACTTCGTCCTGAGCGTCTGGGCGGCAGAACGCTTTCGGCGCGAAGCCCAACCTGCGGCTGATCCCGCCTTCGCTCCGCCGGTCAGCATCCTGAAATCGCTGAAGGGCGTTGACCCGCACATGTACGCGGCCTTCCGCAGCCACTGCGTGCTCGACTATTCCGAATACGAGGTGCTGTTCGGCGTGCACAGCATGGATGAGCCGGCGCTGGCACTGGTCGAGAAGCTGCGAGCGGAATTCCCCGAGCGCGCTCTGCGGGTGGTGCACTGTCCCGAGGTGCTGGGTGCAAACGGCAAGGTGAGCACCCTGGCGCAGATGCTGCCCGAGGCGCGATTCGAGCACGTCATCATTAACGACAGCGACATCCTGGTCGAGTGGGACTACCTGCATCGCGTGCTGGCACCGTTCGCCTCGCCGAAGGTCGGTATGGTGACGACACTCTACCGCGCAATTGCGGGCAAGACGCTGGGTTCGCGGCTGGAGGCGCTGGGCATCAGCAGCGATTTTGCGGGGGGCGTGCTGCTGGCGCGCGCGCTCGAGGGCGGCATTCGCTTCGGCCTCGGCGCAACCCTCGCGACCACCAAGACGGTCCTGCGCGAGATCGGCGGACTGGAGCCGCTGGCCGACTATCTGGGCGATGACTACGAACTCGGTGCGCAGGTTGCTGCCGCGGGATACCAGGTGGCGTTGAGCGACGTCGTGGTTGAAACCGCGCTGCCCGACTACTCGCTCGGCGAATTCTGGCGGCATCAGTTGCGCTGGGCACGCAACGTCAAAGACCGCAGGCCCGCGCAATATATCGGGCTGATGGTAACGTTCGGATTGCCCTGGGCCATTGTCGCGGTTCTTTTCTATCTGAGCTGGTGGTCTTGCCTGGTGCTAGCGATGGCGACGGTCACGCGATTCGCGTCGGCGATCTTTGTTGGGCGGGGCGTTTTGGATGACGAACAGGTCGGCCGCGACCTGTGGCTCTTGCCGCTGCGCGACTTCGTTGCCCTGGCGATCTGGATTGCCAGCTTCCTGGGCAACACAGTCGAGTGGCGGGGACTGCGGTTCAGGCTGCGCAGGGGCAAGCTGGAAAAAATCTAGTGGCTATCTCACAAATGGATTTGTATCAGGGCACGACCCTTCGGCAAGCTCAGGGCAGGCTTCAGCCGTGCCCTGATACAAACCTGATCGATTCGCGAGATGAGTTCTAGCTCGCGCAGAGGTCTGAACCGCAAACAGAGAATTCGGGTGCTTCTCTCCGGCTAATCCCCGGTCGCCGCCGCCGAAGGAGCTCGATCCATCTGCTGGTGCGCCTGTGGCACGCGGTCGGGCACAAAGTCGATGGAGCGCTGCACTGGGGTAATGCGGCCCTCCTCGCCGAATTGATAAGGCTCGCCGCGCCAGAAGAACTTGTTCCCGGCGAAACTCAAAACCCAGGTGCAAAAGCCCTGCAGGTCGCGCACGGGGTACAGCCAACAGAGCTTCAGGCAACGACGGTCGCGTATCACGCCCCACCCCACCAGAATCGCCAGCAGCATGCGATTCAGCCAGGCTGCGGCGAGCAACTCCCCGCCCAGGAGCACGTGGCGCCCGCTGCTCATGCCCAGCAACAGCACCAGAACACCAAACGGCACGGCGTAGGTCAGGCCGGAGCCGATATGCCCCCAGGGACGTGAGAACCTGGTGCTCCTCATCCAGCGCAACTGGTCGCCGAAGGTCCGGCGCAAAGAGCGGCCCGCGAGCACGTGCCCCACAATGTGATGCGAGAGGACCACCCGATATCCGGCGGTGGCGATGAGGTTCCCGAGCACGAAATCATCGGAATAAAACTGTGCCGCCTCGCGCATCCCGCCAATGGCGTCAATGGCATCACGGCGCACGGCCATGGCCGCCCCCAGCGCGAACTTCATGCCCTCCATCATGTCGGCCACCATGACCCCGGCGGGCATTTCCACCGACATGCCCAAGGCTTCCAGTTGCGACCACACATCGCGAGCGGGAACGCCCTGATAGAGACACGTGACCAGGCCCACCTCAGGCCGCAGCAGCGGCGGGACGATGTTGCGCAGAAAATCCGGCGCGACCAGGATGTCACTGTCGCTGATGACAAAATGGGAGTGCTCGGCGAGCGCCATCATCTTGGCCAGCGAAAAAACCTTGGCGTTGGGCCAGGATGGGTCACCCGAGATCACGACCCGGGTGGGCACATGCGGATAGCGGGCGCGCAACCTCGCGATCACAGGCAGCGATTGGTCGTCACCAGTGCGCGCGCCGAAGATGATCTCGAAGGAGGGGTAGTCCTGCCGGAAGAAGCTCTCCAGGGTTTCTTCCAGCCTGGGCTCCATGCCATGGACCGGCTTCAGGATGGTCACCGGCGGCAGGGTGTCGCGCGAAACCGCGAGGGCTTCCCGGCTCGTGCCTCGCGCCTTGCGCATATAACGAAGCGCCGCCACCACGGCCATCAGCAGAAAGGCCGTCGAGGTGAACGATCCGAAGATGGCCACGCACCATAACAAACGTCCGGTTACGTGCTCCACCACAGCGGCGCCTGCCGTACCCCAGATCAGGACGAGCATAGAAACCTGTATTGTACCTGCTACTTGCAGATGGCGGCGTGCTGAACGCAAACTTTGCCTGCAAGACTCGCGCTCTCGATGCGCAGCGCTGCCGCGAGTTGCATCGTTAGCAGCGGATACCGCCAGGCGCGCTTGTCGTTTGCCTCAATTCAGCTATTGGCAGGTTGTTCACCAGTTGCGCCGAGCACATGGTGTGAAGAGAAACGAAAACGGGGAATTCGGAAACCGTGCGGAAGCGTCCATGTTTTTCAAATCACTCCTGGGAGGCAGCTCGCGATCTCTCTTGGACTGGTGAAGCGCTTGGCGTGGCAATCGGGCTTGGGAAGCGCGGCTGCGCTGCGCGCGCTTGCCGCTGCGACCGTAAACCATAACGTAGCACGCACCACAGCCCGCGGGCGCCATCCTTCCAGGTGATCTTCTTGCCTTCCGCGTAGGTGCGTCCGTAATACGAGATCGGAATCTCGAACATTCTCCACCCGCCTTGAGCAATTTTGCAGGTAATCTCCTGCTCAAAGCCGAAGCGGTTTTCCCGCAACGCGAGTTGCTGGAGCACCTCGCGGCGAAAGGCCTTATGGCAGGTCCAGACGTCGGAGAGGTTCAGGTCGGTGACCATGTTGGACAGGATGGTCAGCAGCTTGTTCCCCACATAGTGCCAGAACAGCAGCACGCGATGCGGCCCGCCGAGGAAGCGTGAACCGTAGACCACGTCCGCTTTGCCCCTGCGTATCGGGTCGATCAGGGCGTGGAAGTTTTCCGGGTCATATTCCAGGTCGGCGTCCTGAATCACGACAATTTGGCCCCGCGCCTCCTGAAAGCCGCGCCGCAGCGCGGCGCCTTTGCCGCAGTTACACTCCTGAAAGAAGACCCGCATGTCGTCACGTCCTGCCCGCCTGCACTGTTCGGAAAGCGCGGTCAGGAACTCGCGCGTGCCGTCCTTCGAACCGTCATCGACGACCACGATTTCTTTCGGGATATCCACTGCCTGAACGCAGGCAAGGATCTCCTCAATGGTGGAGCGCTCGTTGTACACGGGGATTACTACGGAAAGTTCAACCGGCGGCATGGCTTATCCCTCGGGCACTCGCCTATCGATCCAGGACTGCATGGACCAGTGGAGGCATGGACTTGAAATTCAGTTCTGCCCCCGGGGTGACAGTCGCGTGCTTACTTTGAAATTTCGGCCGCGGCAACGGTCGACTGCCTCCCTGAATAATAATCAATCACCTTATCAATGATCGTGTTGAGGGGGGTGGAGGGGCGAAAGTTCGTAAGGCGCTCGAGCTTTTCCAGGCAGGGCACTCGGCGCGCCATGTCTTCAAAGCCGACCTCGTAGGCCTGATCGTAGGGTATGAACTGAAGGGGCGACGAGCTACCCGTCCGTTCTTTGACCAGCAGCGCGAGGTCCTGAATGGTGATTTCGTCGTCGTTGCCGACATTGACCACCTCGCCGACGGCGTCGTCCGTCTGCACCAGCCGAAGAATGGCTTCGACCACGTCGCCTACATAGCCAAAGCAGCGGCTCTGACGGCCGCTGCCGTAGACCGTCAAGGGCTCGCCTTCCAGCGCCTGGCTTACAAACGTGGGCAACACCATGCCGTAGCGGCCGGTCTGGCGCGGTCCAACCGTGTTGAACAATCGTGCGATGACGACGGGCAGCCGCTTTTCCTTCCAGTAGGCCAGCGCCAGGAATTCGTCCAAAGCCTTCGATGTCGCATAGGACCAGCGCGACTTGGTGGTGGCGCCACACACCGTGTCGTCATCTTCGCGGAAAGGCGCGTTGCCATTCTTGCCATAGACCTCGGATGTCGAGGCTAGAAAGACGAGCTTGTTCTTCCGGGCGGCAGCCTCCAGCACCAACTCCGTTCCCTTGACGTTAGTTTCGATGGTGCGCACGGGGCTTTCGATGATTCTGCGCACGCCCACCGCGGCGGCCAGATGAAACACAACCTCGGAATCCCCGATTAATTCGGCCAGCAGCCGCTGGTCCATTACGCTCTCAAAAAAGCAGTGCAGCGACGGATCGCTGCGGATGTGGCGGATATTCTCGACCGACCCGGTGCTCAGGTCATCGAGAATGATGACCTCGTGACCGCGCGCCAGCAACGCTTCAGCGAGATGGGAGCCTACGAATCCTGCACCGCCGGTGATCAGGGAGAGCATGCTTCCTCCAGAGGTTTAGCTTCAGCAGCGACTATAGCAGCGCGATGAAGCCTGCACCGCAACAATCATTTGCGATACGCGCGCTCCAGTTCGGCGGCGGCGCTGAAGCACTGCTGGGCACGGCTGTCATCGCCCAGACTGTGATAGGCCAGCCCCATGTTCTTGAACGCGTCGAAACGGAGCGAGGCAGTGTTGACTAGGTCGTCCTGCGTGAGCTCGAGCGCACTCTGGTAGTAGGCGATGGCTTTGCGCAGGTCGCCCTGGCGCTGCTCGACAAAACCCATGTGCACATTGATGAGCGGGTCGGAAGGGTTGATGGCCACTGCTGCACGGAAGTGAGCGGCAGCCGCTTCTTCACGCCCCTTCAGCTCCAATGCCGAGCCCAGCTTGTCCTCTTCGTCGTCGTTGTTCGCGGTCACCGCGACCCCGTGCGACCACAGCGTCACGCTGTCCTTCCAATAACTGGCCTGCCGATAGGTGACCACGGACAAAGCGGCGAGCACGATGGCAAAGCCGGTCGCGAGCCAAAGGGGAGCTCTCCGCTCCGCTGCGCCCGAAGCCCTTGCGCCGGAATAAACGTCGGCAACGCCCCAGCACACCATCACGAACAGGCCGATGAATGGGACATAGCTGAAGCGGTCGGCCATAGGAATACCGCCGGCGTGCACGATGCCGATCATGGGAACGAGCGCCCCCAGGAACCACAGCCAGCACGTAAGCGGGTAACGTGCGCGATGCCTGGTCACAAACACCAGGGCCGTAATGAGCGCGAGCAACAGCAGTGCCGCCAGTACCTCCGCAACCGGCAACAAGACCTTTGGATAGGGGTAGACGACGGTGAGATGCGCCGGCCAGAACAGCTTTCCCAGGTAGCGCACATAGGCGACAATCGCATTCTCCAGGCGCAGCGGGAAGGGATAGCTGTTGCGGACGCCGCTCATGGTGCCGCCTTCGACGTTGGCTTTTACCGTCAACACCGCGGCAGCGGCAGACATCGCGAGCAGCGGCAGCTTCTCCAGGACCAGCCAACGCAACGTTTGCGGCGGCGCCGGCTCCAGGTCTTGCGTGCCCGGATAGCGCTCGGACGACTGCGGGAGCATTCGTCGCAATGGCCAGTAATCCCACAGCAGCAAGATGAAAGGGAAGGTGATGATCTGCGCCTTCGACATCAGCGAGCAGGCGTACAGAATCATCACGAGCAGGTAACGGCCCGGCTTCGGCCGGCGCGCATACCATCCATAAGAGCCGAGGGCGAGCAGAAAGAACAGCATGCTCAAGAGGTTCTTGCGCTCGGAGATCCACGCCACCGACTCGACGTTCATGGGATGGACTGCGAACAGCGCGGCCACCGCGAAGCTGCGGCCCATGAAGCCCGTCGCGCGCCAAAGCACCAGGAAGAGCACGACGGCGCTGAGCCCGTGAATCGTCACGTTGGTCTCGTGATGGCGGCCGGCGTCGAGGTAGTACAGGCGGCAGTCCAGCGCGTGCGAGAGCCAGGTCAGCGGGTCCCAATTACCGGCGTAATAGCTGGTGAAGGCCCACTTCACCGTGTCCCAATCGAGGCCATACTTGATATGAAAGTTCTGGGTGACGTAGGCGCCGTCGTCGTAGTCCTCGATAAAGTCAAAATGGCGCACCTGGCGGTACAGCGCAAGCGTCGCGCAGAAGAGGAGCAGCGACAAGGCGAACGCCCGGTAAGCGGGCGAGGAATCAGCGCGAGATTGAAAGTGAGGGTTGTTCACCGACGACAAACTGACTCCCTGATTTTCTATGGCTCACAGGCATGGTACGCACCTGTCACTGGCTCGCCGCTTGCGCCGCCTGTGCCAGCGACTCCTGCGCCTTGGCGTTTTCGCCGAGCGCCTGGTAGCACTTTGCCATCCGTCGATACACCTCGGCCATAAACCCCGGCCTTAGCGTCTTGTCCTTCACCACAATTTCAAAACGCTGAAGCGCGTCGCGATAATCTTTCTGCCGGATATCGTAAACTGCGATTCCCATGTTGCTGTTGGTGTCTTCGGGATTCAGTGCCAGGGCGTTGTTAAAATGCTGTACGCCTTCCGCCACTCGTCCCGACATGGCCAGCGCGGAACCCAACTGGCTCTCCGCCACGAAATTGTTGGACGTGACCTGCAACGCGTGGGTCCAGAGCGCCTCATTGCTCTGCCAGTAGTTGATCTGCTGCCGCGCCACCAGAGCCAACGCCAGCAGGCACACTGTACTCACGGCGGGCAATAGAAACGCGGGCAGGGACTTTCGTTCCGCCCACTCCGCCGCGCCCCAGCACAGCATGATGAACAATCCGACGAACGAGATATAGGCGTAGCGGTCGGCCATGGCCTGCACCCCGACTTGCACGACGCCCATCATCGGCACCAGCGTTCCTAGAAACCAGAACCATCCCACGGGCAGATACCGACGACGCCGGCCAACGATGGCGAGCGCCGTGATGCCTATAAGCACCACGCCGGCCAGAGCCACCTGGCCCCATCTAAGCGTCGTCCCAGGATGCGGATACAGCAGGGTCAGCTTCGTCGGCCAGATGGCCTTCTTCACGTACAGCCCGTAAGAAAGGATTGCGTTGCCCAGCCGATAAGGGCGCGGGAACCAGTTCCTGGCGTTTATCTGCGCCCGCAGGGTGAACACCGCGCTGACGGCGACGATCACCATCAGCGGCAACTTCTCCCCGACCAGCCGCAGGACCCTCTTTGTTTCAAAAATAGCAGCGCCTTCTGACTGCCCGCCGGGGAACATGCGCCTGAGTGGCCAATAGTCCCACAGCAAGAGTACGAACGGGAAGGTGATGATCTGCGGTTTGGCCATCAGTCCGAGAGAGAACAGCGCTGCGACCACTCCGTAACGACCGATATGCGGGCGAGCGGCGTACCAGCGGTACGCCCCCAGCGCCAACAGAAAGAACATCATGCTGAGGACGTTCTTGCGCTCGGCTACCCAGGCCACAGATTCAACGTTGATGGGGTGCAGCGCGAACAGCGCCGCGACCATGAAGCTGCGCCCGGCGAATCCGGTGGCTTGCAGCAGCACCCAGAACAGCAGCACCGCATTCAAGGCGTGAAGGAGAACGTTGACGTCATGATGCCCGGCCGGATCCAGGCCAAACAACTGGCAATCGAGCGCGTGACTCAGCCATGTCACCGGGTGCCAGTTCCCGGCGTCGTAGGTGGTGAATGCCCAGACGACCGTCGACGGCCGCAGGCCCAACTGGACTCGTGGATTTTCGGTGACGTAGTCGCGATCGTCGTAGTTGATGAACGGGTGACTGTGGACGGGATAGTAGAGCGCCACCGTAGCCAGCAGGAGTACCAGGCCGGCGAGGACGGGCATTTTGTCCCTGCCCACCAAGACCTTCGCGACTGCGGTCTCCCTTTGCGGTTCGACCCCGACACCCGCTGCACCCATACTCTGCCCTCGCGCTCGCGTGAGCATTATATGGGAGAGTGTGGGGATTGGAGCGGCTTCGGAGTGGTGGGTGGTGTCCTTTAGGACCCTCACCGACAGGTGTAACTGAGACCGCGTGGACAATGACGATCCGCAGGCAATGCCGTACGCATCAGAAGGCACGCAATGTCGTACGCATCAAGACAGGCAATGCCGTGCGCATCAGAAGATTGTCATCCCGAGCGAAGCGAGGGATCTGCTTTCCTTCCGAGTCACGAAAAAGCAGCTCCCTCGCTTCGCTCGGGATGGCAATCTTGACGGTCCGTGACAGCAGTTCACACCAACCGGCTTACTCTAACGTTTCTTGAACTGCGCGACGCGGCCCTTGGCCTTCTCCGCCCAATCCGAGCCCTTGTCGAGCCAATCGCCCGCCTGGCCGGTGAGATCGTCCACAGCGTCGCGCGCATCTTCCACCTTGCGGCGCAACGTACGGCGCATCTGCCGGCCGGTTTTGGGCGCCAGCAGCAGCGCGGTGACGGCGCCGGCAGCCAGCCCAATGAACAGCATGGCTAACGCGAGACTGATGTTGCTTCCACTGGGGTGATATTCCCCCTGGCTGGCGTAATCGTAGGCTTGAGCTTCCATGATGAGTCCTCCTTGCCCTCATGCTAACGCCATTTCAGAGCGCAAGGAAAGGCCGGCCCGTTGCTCGCCGGCCTTGCGCAAAAGCTACGACTTCATTGCGGCGTGATCGTCCAGACGATGCCGCAGCCGAAGCCGCCGCAGCCTGTGCCCGCGCCGTAGGTGGTCGTGCCATAGAGGTTGCCGCTGGAATCGAACCCTACTCCGCCCAGAGGAGTTTGTCCGTCCGTCGCACCGGCGAAGTCGTGCAGGTCGGAGTAGATCCAGTTGCTGCCCGAACGCGTCAGCTTGAAAATCTGCCCGACGTTGAAGGCCCCGCCGCCTTGTAGTGGGTCGTACAGATTGCCCGCCGAATCCAGGCTGACGCGGCCCACCGCGTTGCCGGAACTCCCGGGCACAGTGAACAGCAGGTGGAAGTTGTAGTTGCTGCCGTTCGGCGTCAACTCGTACACCGTGCCGCCGCCATCCATGCCGCCCTGCCAGGTGTTGCCATAAACATTACCCGCCGCATCGAGGGCCACGCCGGCATTAGGATTCAGCCCGTCATTCCCGCCCTGGAAGGCGTACAGCACCCGCTCCGTCCACCCGCCGCCCGACGGCGATAGCTCAAAGACGGTCCCGCAGCCGTTGTTGCAGACGTTCGAGCCGCCGCCATTCGCGGTAGTGCCGTAAAAGTTTCCGGCGCTGTCGGAGACCAAGCCGTCATAGGGATTTGCACCGTCGTTTCCACCCTCAAAATTGTAGATGATGCTATGGGTGTAATTGCCGCCGGACGGCGTGAGCTTAAACACCGTGCCAGCGTTGAATGTGCCGCCGGAATCCGTGGTGCCGTAAATGTCCCCCGACTGATCGAAGATGAGCGTGGAGAAGGGACTCCCTCCCATTAGCGCGCCGGGGAAACGGTACAGCACGCTTTCGCGGAAGGTGAGCAGGGGCGTCCTGGGCGGCGCGGCATTGGGGCCGGTATTGAAGACGATGCCGCATCCCGGCGCGCCGTCAAACAGGCATGACCCTTGGCCGCCGCCGGATATGGTGGTGCCATAGAAGGTGCCGTTGGAGCCCTGCGTCATCGGCCGAACGGGGAACTCACCATCCGTTCCACCCTGGAAGCTGTAAAGAGGATCGAAGATGAACGAGCTGTTGTGCTTCTTCAACTCATAGATGGTGCCGCAACCGGTCGTGTTGAAGTAGGAGCAGGAACCGGTGCCTCCGGTCGCCGCGCTGCCATAGAAGTTGCCCGCGGCATCGGAAATCAGCCCGGCGAAGGGATGACCGCCATCGGCTGCACCCGTGAACGTGTGCACCACGCTCAACGCAACCGCCGGATAACCCAGTCCCCAAAGGTCCTGGCCGGTGCCGGCGATTAACGTGGCCTGTGCATTGCTGGTATTGACGCTATAAAGATTGCCCTCTTCATCCACCATGTACAGCTGCCCATGATAGAAGCCGCACGAGGAAACGTTGTTGGTCACGCCGGTGTTGCCCACAACGCTCGACGCCCCGGTGGTGGTGTTGATGGAGTACAGGACAGTCCCGCTGCTCAAGGTCGCCGTGGTGTAAAGTCCGTTGCCGCCCGACGACATGGTCTGGAGACCGCCGCTAGGAAGCCCGGTGGCGCCGATGAGCGTGGTAGCGCCGTTGCTCGCGTCGATGAAGTAAAGGTTCCGGTCGTCGCCGACCCCGTACAGCGCCGTCGTCGTGCCTCCCGACTCGTAATAGGTAGCGGAGCCGCAACCCTGGTTGTTGATGTTGCCGTTCGCGGGATTGATCTGATAGAGTTCGCAGTCCCCGTAATACATGGCATACAGGGCCCCGCCCAGCCCCGCCATTCCCGCGGGCGTAATGCCGGCATTGCCGAGTTGCGTGAAGGTTCCAGTGGTCAGGTTCAAGCTGCCGAAGACGCCGTTGACGGTCATGGCATAGATTGTGTTCTGGGTGCTCGCAGCAGGCGCAAACGCGAGAATCGATGTTAGGGCGATGACTGTAATGACGGCCTTGCTTGCGATGCGAACGCGCATGGGTGCTCTCCAAAGGCGAGTTGGTCGGATACTGGGTGGGCCTACGAACAGCGGTGTCCTGGGAGCGTGGGCCACTATGTTAGGCAGAAACCCTGATAGCGTCAAGAAAGGTTTCGTGAAATTTGGCGCATAGTGCGAACCGGGCTCGTCAATCGAGCTACGCATTTATGAGGGCGATCCGTGAGGGTCGCCCTCGTGGCGTTTGGAATTCAAAACTCCGTGTTCTCCGTGCCTCTGTGCTGAACATTCCCGTCATTTACAATTAATCCGCAATGAATCTCCCCGAAATCCAAGCCGCGCTGCGTGATGGCGGCCACGAGTGCTGGCTGTTTTACGATCATCATCATCGCGATCCCATTGCCTACCGCGTGCTCGGGCTGTCCCCGACCATGATGGTGACGCGCCGCTGGTTTTATCTCGTTCCCGCGCAGGGCGAGCCGGTGAAGCTGGTGCACCGCATCGAGAGCCATCATCTCGACTCGCTGCCCGGCAGCAAGATGGAGTACTCGGCGTGGCAGGAGCTGTGGCAGAACCTCGAGGCCATGCTCAAGCCGTACCATCGGGTGACCATGCAGTACTCGCCCAACAATCAGATCCCCTACATCTCGCTGGTGGACGCGGGCATGCTGGAGCTGGTGCGCAGCTTCGGTAAGGAGATCGTCAGCTCGGCGAACCTGGTGGCCCGCTTCGAGGCGACGCTTACCGAAGCGCAGATGGCCTCGCACTTCAAGGCCGGCGAGGCGATCGACAAGATCACCGCTGCGTTCTTCCAGGAAATCGGCCGGCGCGCGCGCAACGGCGGCACGCACGAGTTCGAGATGCAGCAGTGGATCATGGAGGCCTTCGCGCGCGAAGGCCTGGAGACCTGCGATCCGCCGAACGTCAGCGTGAATGCGCACAGCGGCGATCCGCATTACGAGCCCACATCAGCGAGCTCCGCGCCGATAAAGCAGGGCGACTTTGTCCTGCTCGACATCTGGGCCAAACGCAACGAGCCCGACTCGGTCTATTACGACATCACCTGGACGGGCGCGATCGGCACGCCCAGCGACAAGCAGCGCGAGATGTTCGACATCGTGCGCGACGCGCGCGATGTCGGCATTCGCACCGTGCAGCAGGCATTCGACGCCGGGCAAGCCATCCACGGCTGGGAAGTGGACAAGGCGGTCCGCGAGTTCATCGACAGCAAAGGTTGGGGCCAGATACTTCATCCATCGCACCGGCCACTCCATCACCAGCGACATTCACGGCAACGGCGCAAATCTTGATAATCTGGAGACCAAGGACGATCGCGAGATCCTGCCCAACACCTGCTTCTCGGTCGAGCCCGGCATTTACCTGCCCGAGTTCGGCGTGCGCAGCGAAATCGAACATGATGGTCGCGCAACGGCAAGGGCGAAGTGACCGGCACGGATCCAGAACGAGTTGGTAGGGCTTAATTAAGGTATCTGATGGCGAATCCCCAAAACACAACCGCTGGCGCGCGACGCAAAAGCGCGGCGCAGGACCAGACTCAATGACCGATCATGGCGCCGCTTGCCGGATGGCTGCGTGCCCGGCCTCGGTCACCTCATCCAGCGCCGCTACGGATTCGCGGCGTGCTGCTGATGCTCGCCGTCTTCGTCATGTTCTTCGCCGGACTGGGCATGCAGGGCAAGGTCTATGGCTTCAATACCGGCGACCTGCTCGACATCCTCGGCTTTATCGGCGACATGGGCGCGGGCGCTGCTGTACTTCATCGCGCGCATCATGGATTGGGGCGTCGGCAACATTCATCGCGCCGTCGCCGACTACGGCACCAAGTACATCGTGGTCGCCGGGTCTGCTGAACATTATCGCCGCGGTGGACGCCTATCACATCGCGATCGGCAAAAAACAATGACCTTCGAACTCTCGCACTTCAACGCCGCGCTTGTCTTCGCCGCTCTGCGCCTCGATCGTCTTCGGCATCACCCAGCGCAACACCACCGCGCGACATGCTGCGCTACGGCGCCTACTGCTTCTCGCTCTTCATCGGCGGGGTGATCGTCGCCTCCTGGGCGATGTGGCTCATCAAGCACTAACAACGCCGGAACTTACGGCCGCGCTTCGTAAACGATGTTGAACGGCGTCTCGGTCGCGCGGCGGAAACGGCTGAACCCGGCCGAGGTCACCACCTCGCGGACCCGCGACTCGCCGGCCTGCGCGCCCAGGCACAGTCCCACTTCCTGCGAGCGCGAGCACGGCGTGCACAGCAAGGTCGAAAACGAGTAGTAGACCCGGCCCACGGGATTCAGGTTGTCCTTCAGCTGGTCGTTGGCGAAGGGCTCGACGATCATCCAGGTGCCGTCCTTGGCCAGTCGATTGGCGGACGTGCCTCGCCGCGCCCACGGGATCGCCCATGTCGTGCAGGCAATCGAAGACGGCGACGAAGTCGTAATCCTTGCCGGGAAATTCCTTGGCCTTGGCCACTTCGAAGGTCGACGCGGTCGGCCACGCCTTCGCGTTGCGCCGATTCGCGAGCCGCTTCGATCGATTTGTCGTGATAGTCGAAGCCGAAGAACTGAGACTTGGGAAACGCCTTCGCCATCAGCATGGTGGAAGCGCCCTTTCCGCAGCCCACATCGGCGACACGCGCGCCCGCTTCCAGCTTCTCCTGCACATCGTGCAGCGCCGGAATCCATGAGCTGACGAGATTCGCGGCATAGCCGGGGCGAAAGAACTTCTCGCAGCCATGAAAGACGCCGTCAGCATGTTCGTGCCAGCCCATTCCCGCGCCAGTGCGAAAGGAGTCCGCAATGCGCGGCACCGCCGCCAGCGATCCCAGCGCGAGTTCAAACGCTCCCGGCAGATAGGCGGGGCTGTCCTCGTTCGCCAGCGTAAACGCCTGCTCCTCGTTCAGGCTAGAACTTGCCCGTCGGTCTCGTCGTAAGCTGACGTAGCCGCCGGCGGCCTGCGACGCCAGCCACTCGCGCAGATAGCGCTCATCGGTTTGGGTGTGCCGCGGCCAGTTCGGCGGAAGTCATCGGGCCTGTTCGCCAGCGCCTTGTAAAGCCCCAGCCTCTCTCCGATAACCACCATGCCGGTGTGGACCGCCGCGCCGAGGTCGCTGACGAACTGCCCGATGAAGGCGTTCAGCTTGTCCATGTCTAGCTTGGAAACCTGTGGTGAACTCATGGCTCCTCCTGATGAGCACAGCGAAAGGGAGATTGGATTGCATGGGAGGGAGTGCTGCACCCCACAACTATCGCGAAATTGTGCGCCCCATACAGGACAAAAGTCAAACCGGGCGCAGATCCGAAACACATAATTCTAGCGGAATTCTACCAAAGGACAAGGCGGCTGATGCAGGCCAGCCCGGACGCGGCGATTGAGCGCTCTGGCTGCCGCCGCTCAGTGCCCTGCAGCCTGAAAGGGCGCGATTGCAGGAGGCTGCCGAGCTGATGGAGCGTCTCAGCCGGGAGCGCAAGCCTCTCTCGATTTTATCGAGGTTCAGCACCACGTCCTTAACGACGCGCGAGACCCGCTACTGCGTCAAGCGCAGCAGAATTTTCGCGGCGATCGTCTGGAAGGCAGTGGTCAATTCCTGCGTGCAGGCCGAAGAAGGACAATCGGGCACAACCACGAACAAACCGGCGGGCAAGCTCGAGTCGTACACCGCACCCGTAAAGTTGCCCGGGCCGTTAGGATCGTTGGCGAGCGTCGACAAAAAGGCTTCGGTCGCGACACTGGTGCTCACGGCGTGGCCCAGCCCGATGACGAAAATATAAGTGGGCACCGGGGTCTCCGAGCGCATGGCATTCGCCGTGTGAATGGCGCGCCACTGCGTCTCTGCGGTTATGGCGGTCTGACTAAACGCCACCTGCGTTCCGGACTGCTGGGAGGGAAACTTGGTTACGAGCTTGTTGGTAGCGTCGTAACAGTAGTGCTGAGTATCGTACGTGAACCCATTCGTCGGGTCGGCGCAGCCCAAGGGGTTGAATGGTTGGGTCGGATCGAGAATAAGGCCGCCCGGGCACTGAGACATCTCCGAGGCGTCCAACCCCCCATAATTGAGCAGGGTCGTAGTGACGCTGCCCGCGCCTCCACAGTGAAAAGTGTCCTGAATCGTGTTCATCAATCCGTCGGTGAAGTACACCACGACCTTGGTTTCCGGCTGGTTCCCTGCCATAACCACGCTGTTGTTCTGATTATCGGCCATGTTCAGAGGAGGCCCGTCGTACGTGAGGCACGTTCCCGTGCAGGAATTCGTGCCGGCGCCGGTGCCAAACGTGTCTCCTTGAAAGCTCATGGCGGCCACATGGTTGTCGATCGCTGTCTTGAAGTTGGTCGTGATGGGGACATCAACCGTTCCGTTGGCGGCAAAGCTGACCAGGCCGAGGTAATCGACTCCATTCAGAAAATTGTTGACAAAGGTGGGAGCGGCCGACTGCAGCGCCTGACCTCCACTGTCCCCCCCATTAGTAATATAGGACGGACAGGAGACTGTTCCACCGCACATGGAGGCGGAGCGATCGAGCACGATGGTCATGACGAGGTTGCTGCGCGTCGCCGTGGAGGTGGCCCCCAGCTGCCATTGCGCCCACTGCGGCAGCACTTGCATGAATCGGGTAGGGACGTAGCTGGTAGCGTGCACGGTCAGCGACAGCGAGCTGCCGCAGTTGGGATCCATGGCATTGGGACACCATTCGTAGGTCACGTTCGGTTCATTCGAGCCATAGTTGGCCTGAAAGATGTCGCTAGCCAGGTTCTGAGCGGCCGTCTGACCCTGCGACCCATAGTCCTTGACGCCGGTAATTGCGGCGGCGTCCACCGCATTTGCCAGCTTGGCTTTTTGCATGTAGATGACGCCCATGTCCACGGCCATCGAGGTAAACAACACCAGTAGGAGCAGAGACAGCGCCACCCAGATGATAATCTGGCCCTTTTCATCACGCAGGAAGCTGCCGAGCATAAGAACCCACCCTTAACTCAGAAGTAAGCTACGCTATACATCTGCGTAGGCAACAAATTGGCGTTGTGCAAGAAACTGCCGACCGGACTGGCCGGGGTAAAATTGAAAAACACTTCCGTGACGTAAATAGTCGAGTTGGGGACGGTGGACAGAATGGTCTGTATCTGAGTGGGGATGGTCGCCCTGGCGGTGCAGGTTGGCGACACAGGATAGCAGCCGATTCTGCTCGATCCAGAAGCGCACGGGTTCGAGGTGGCTTGTCCGGAAATGACATAGCTCCCGGGTGTCGCACCGCTGGTGACGGTGGTCATGATGACGCATCCGGCAGCGGCCATGTTGAGATCCGAATCGCTCACTACTGCGGTGATTGCATTCGGGAGCGTGGCCCCGCGGGAGGCCAGACTGGAACCTTCGCCGGACAAGTTCTTGATGACTTCCCCGTCATACACCGCGCGGCCAAAATCGAAGGTCCCAAACACGAAAATGGCGAGCAGTGACAACACCGTTGCCAGCTCTATCAATGCCTGGCCTGAGTCGTCTTTTCTCATGGCAATCATCCTGGCCTCCTGATTAGCTTGACGGCGGCGCAAATGCCTCATTCTTGAAGGATGAGGAGACGGTAAACGTGTAGGCGCCGCCGCTGAAGAACTGGGTGATAATGATCGGGTGAAAGGTGTAGGTTGCCGACACCTTCACGGTATCGCCCGGACCTCCGGCATTATTCCCGCCCTGGCCGGCATACCCTGGGCAGTATCCCTGGACGCACTGCACGCTGACGGTCACCGGTCGGACGGCGAATGAGAAGTTGGTGACCGTCTGCAAGATAACGTTCAAACGGTCTTGCGGGCCATTGACAAAGCAGTTCGATCCCGATCCGCCGTTTGCGCCGCAATTGCCGGTGACGGCGTATCGCGCCGCAGTTCGCACCGCATTTTGCAGCGTGGCTCTGGCAAATAGCAGATAGCCGAAGTCAAGTGTTCCAAAGATGAAGAGGATCAGCATGCTAGCCGCAAGTGCCGACTCTACGATGCTCTGTCCTGAATTGTCTTTCATGGGACAAGGATCTCCCGGGCCCTGGGAGCATAGATGAGCCTCAGGGCAACAACAACTTGAACAGATGTAGGGGATGCCACAAGTTTGCTGGCATTTTAGAACCATGTCAATGGCCAGCATGGGCCTTTTAGTGGTGTGCTTTAGTGCTGTGTTTGTGACGGCTTAGTGGTCTATTCGTAACTAGCCAATAAGAGACTAGAAAGACCGTTACTACTGATTCCTAAGTCGCGGTACTAACTGGCAAGAAAGGCCCAGGCAGCGAATGTTGAACGGCTGAGAAGGCCGTTCGATTGTGCGGGCGGTCGTGTGCTATGACGTTTAATATCAAGCCACTTAGCGTAACTAACAGTTTCAAGCGCCGAACGGCCGAGAGGCTAAACCCGTTCTACCTTCACCGAATTTGCACCACGTCCACGTTCGGGCGATCCTGGCGGTTTCGCCGAACTTTAGTAATTTTGTCCGCCACGTCCTGGCCTTCGACCACCACCTCACCGAAGATGGTGTGATTGCCAGCGAGCCACTGCGTCGCCGCGGTGGTGATGAAGAACTGCGACCCGTTGGTGTTAGGGCCGGAGTTCGCCTCGTCAATCCTGCTGGTCTAGTTTTGCCCCACCACAGTGGTCTACTTTTCCTCCCTCCTTGACGAGTATCTATAGTGCGGCCCCAAACGTGCTGTTCAGGATCAAACGGGAGGTCGTGAGATCCTGTCCAATCGCCGTGAAGACCTGGTTCAAAGAAGTAATCGAACGTGCTCCCGGACATACAGTGTTGTTACCTGACCCGCTCTGGGGGACGGAGAAAAAGTACTGGGCCGAGGGGGTGGAGGCCATGTGTTGCATCGTATAGCACGGAGTATACAAACCCGTATCCGTGGGACAACCCGAGTTCTCCGAGCCGTAGGAAACCGAGTAAATCAAGGTGCCGGCAGTCTTGGCAACTCCCGCCCTGGTGACCGCCTGGGCGCATTCATTGCTGGCCGGATAACTCGATGCGCTCCCTCCCATTTGGGTGGAGCTGGCGTTGGCGTTGCCGTCGCTCAGGAAGATGATGATGTTCTGGACGGTTGAAGGATCAACCCCTGCTCTCGTGACCGATGTCGAGGTAAGGTAGGCCTGTGCCGCGTCGATTGCGCCCGCATAAAAGGTGCCTTCGCCGCCTGGAGTCTTTATGCCAGGCATCCCACAAGGACTGGCCCCCCCACCGACCGCCTTCACCACGTTGGAGCTAGTTTTCAGGCCCGTCGCTGTATCGGCAACGCGGTAGTCGCTTTGATAGGGAAGCACCAGGTAGGCCGGGTTGTTGTTGTAGGCTGAGATTGGAGGGTTGATACTAGGGCAAGCGTAATCATCCGAAGCATAGGTGGATTGCACCGGAGGCCTGCTCACACCCGTAGCGGTATTAGGGCACGTTGCGCCACCAGTCGTGACGCTGCACAACCCTGGAAATGTCATCAGGGCGACCACGTTGACAGGATTCGTAACCATGCCGTTAGTGGGTGTCGGGCAGGAACTTAGAGCCGACTGGCAGGGGTCCATTTCACCTAGCAGTTGCTGGACGCCGTACTGTGCGCACTGCTCAGGTGTGGGTGCTCCGCTGACCCCGGGAACGGTGCAACCCGAGTCTGTGGTGTTTCCCATCGAATTTGTTGAGTCGAGGACGATCACGATGTTGGTTGGCTTGAACTGACCGCCTTTTGCGGTTGCAGTTGCGGTTGCTCCGATGGCCACCGAGTGGATGCCTAATACCTGGGCGAAGAATGTCCTTACCGTCGCTGTCTCCCTGACTTGGATAGCATTGGCTGCGCCCTCACCATAATCGATACAGGGCGGAATTTGTAAGTTAGGATACGAGGCCTGCGTAATGCAGCCCAAAGTAGGAGTCACGTTGGTGATGTTCATATTAGAGCGGACGTTATGTGTGCCTCCTTGGGCTGTATCACCGCTGTAGGCTTTCGCGGTAGCTGCCCCGGTACCTGAGGGAATGGCCCCTCCTCCCGCTAACGCCGCCGCCTGGGTTGTTGCCATGAGTTCCTCGTGAGAGTAATAGACAACTCCGATGTCGACCGCGATGGCAGCGCATGCTGAAAGAAGTACTAGCATCAAGCCTACGATAGCGACGATCTGACCGCGCTCGCCGTCGCGCATCCGTCGGATAACAGACTCACTGTGCCGTCTCATTGAATTGCCTCCGCGGTTTGCGACCTGAGGGTGCAACTGAGGTTCAGTCCGTAGACAAGAGGAAAATTACACGGATACGTGACCGTCACCTGCGCCGTTTGATTTTCCACAAGAGTTGCGCTGCTGCATGACGTTCCTCCCACATTCGTCCCATTAAGGGTAATGGTGAATGCAAGGTTGCCTCGATGGAGGGTCGGTGCAGCTGCGTAGAAGGCTTGCGCGGTGGTGCCGCATGGGTCGGACGTTTGTCCACGGCTCATGGAAAGAGTCTGCGCACTGGCGCTCGTAGCGTTGGTCAGCTCCTGGTAATTGTTGAGGACGATGCCGAATGCGGCGATTCCGGTTACGAGGAGGAGCAGAAGCGGCACGCTGAAGGCGAACTCAATCAGCGCCTGACCGTCCTCGTTGTTGCCCCGGAGGCGCGTGCGAAGAGCTTGCCCGCCCCCGGCTTCCTGTTGCTTCTTGTTTTTCATTCCTGTCTCCTGAAAATCGACAACCGTTCTAGCCGACAACTTCCTCCGGCTGTGACGACCAATTGGACAGGGAAGCTACCCTCGGGTCGCAAACCTGCCTGTTTTGTAGGGGATAATCAGGGAAGAAGCTTACTGTGCTGCATTATGCACCCACTAAAAGGTACTTACAATTCCTCAGACGTGGTGTTTTAGTGCCACCACTTAGGAGCCACACAGGTGCATGCATGTGGCACTAATATATTATAGAATATCAACACTTTAGTGGTACTACGACAGCTCCCGCCGGGGTAACCCGGAGCATTCCGGTCGGACAACCGACTTGAATTCATCGCTTTGCGGTTACTGGAAGAGGACAGCAGTGGCCCAAGAAGCAGCGACACACGGCCAAGCGGATCCATTCTGCGGGCTGCGGTTGATTCTCCGATGTTGCGAGGCTACCGGGATTCTAGGCTGGCCGCTCAGTCATTCGTGTCACTTGGGGATTGCAAGTTTGGCCGCAGGGCAGCCCAGAGGCTAAACCCGTTCGATCTTCACCGAGTTCAGCACCACATCCTTGTTCGGCTTGTCCTGGCGGCTTCGCGGAACTTTGGTCATTTTGTCCGCCACGTCCTGGCCTTCGACCACCTCACCGAAGATGGTGTGATTGCCGGTGAGCCACTGCGTCGCCGCGGTGGTGATGAAGAACTGCGATCCGTTGGTGTTAGGGCCGGAGTTGGCCATGGCCAGCTTGCCCGGCTTGTCGAACTTGTGCGGCGAGCCTTTGGTCTCGTCCTGGAACTTATAGCCCGGGCCACCCATGCCGGTGCCCGTCGGATCGCCGCCCTGGACCATGAAGTCGGGAATGACGCGATGGAAGATGGTGCCGTTGTAGAGCGGCTGGTTGCTCTTGGCGTGCGTGGTGGGATGCGTCCACTCGCGCGAGCCCTCGGCCAGCTCGATGAAGTTCTTGACGGTGATGGGCGCCTCCTGCTCAAACAGGCGGCAAACGATGGTGCCTTCGCTGGTGTCGAAAGTGGCGTAAACGCCGGGAGTACGGGGCATGAGGATTCCTTTCGGTAATGAGTGATGTTGGCGTGATGGCGATTCGGCGTAATGAAGTGCTGAAGGGGCGCGGCTTCAGCAGTGCCGTCACGATCTCACCATATGATTTGTCATCCCGACTGAACCGCTTCGGCGGTGAGTGGAGGGACCTGCCGTTCGCCGCGAATTCAAGCAGGTCCCTCCACTCGGGCTGAAGCCCTCGGTCGGGATGACACAAAACAAAAAAAGCGCAGCTCACCGGCTCGCGGCTAGTTCCTTCTGCTTCGCGCTCTCCGAGGTGCGATACCACTCGACCGTCCGCCGCAGCCCTTCCTCGAAATCCACCAGCGGCTTATAGCCGAGCTTCTGCTGGGCGCGAGAGATGTCGGCCAGCGAATGCTTGATGTCTCCGGCGCGCTCGGCGGCATACTCCACGTCTCCGCTGTAGCCGGTCAGCGGCCGCAGCAGCGCGACCGTCTGGTTCAGGTCAAAGCGCCGCCCGGTGGCGATGTTGAAGGTCTCGCCGGCGACGTCCTTCTCGGGCGCAGTAGCAGCCAGCAGATTCGCGGCTACCGCGTTGTCAATGTAGTTGAAGTCGCGGGACTGCTCGCCGTTACCGTAGATGGTAGGCCGCTCGCCGTGCAGCATGAGTGTGATGAACTTGGCCAGCACTGCCGAATACTGTGAGGTCGGGTCCTGCCGCGGGCCGAAGATGTTGAAGTAGCGCAGCGAGACCGTCGGCAAGCCGTAGACGCCGTAGAACACGCTCATGTACATCTCGCCGGTGAGCTTGGCCACCGCGTAGGGCGAGAGCGGCATGGGCATCATGTCTTCGCGCTTGGGCAGTGTAGGTGTATCGCCGTAAGCCGAAGACGACGCCGCATAGACCACGCGCTTCACCCCCGCATCGCGCGCGGCGATGAGCACGTTCAGCGTGCCTTCGATGTTGACCTTGTTGCTGCGCGCGGGGTCGGCGATCGACTTCGGCACCGACGGAATCGCCGCCTGATGCAAAACGTAATCCACTCCGCGGCAGGCCGATGCAACTGCGTCTGGGTCGAGCAAGTCGGCTTCACGGAAGTCGATTTCAGCGATGACGTCGTGCAGGTTTTCGCGGCGGCCAGTCTCGAAGTTGTCCAGCCCGCGCACCTGTTCGCCGCGCTCCAGCAGCGCATGGACCAGCGCCGAGCCGATGAATCCCGCCGCACCAGTGACCAGGTAGAGCGACATCGCTACAGCTTAACATGCTAGATTCGCATCGGTGCGCTCGGTTGCGACGCCAGCTCAAACCGCTCGCACATCATGTCCACAATCTCGCGCCCGATCTCCAGCGACGCGGTTGCCGCGGGCGACGGCACATTGCAAACGTGAACCATCCTGCCGCTGTAGACGAAGTGGAAGTCGTCCAGCAAATTGCCCTTCGCATCTACCGCCTGTGCGCGCACGCCCGAGCCGCCCGGCGCCAGGTCGGATTCTTGCAGCTCCGGCACCATCTTTTGCAGCGCCTTCGTAAACGCCGACTTCACCCACGCGCGATATTGCTCGGCCAGGCCCATGCGCCAATACTTGCGAGCCATCTTCCAGAAGCCGGGGAAACGCAGCATCTCCACGGCCTCGCCCAGATCGGGCCGGTGCCGGTGTAGCCTTCGCGCCGAAACGCCAGCAGTGCGTTGGGCCCGGCCTCCACGCTGCCATTGACGCGCCGGGTGAAGTGCACGCCGAGGAACGGGAAGCGCGGATCGGGCACGGGGTAAATAAGATTCTTGACAAGATGTCGCCGCTCGGGCCGCACTTCGTAGTATTCGCCGCGGAAGGGCACGATCTCCAGATCGGTCTGGACGCCGGCCATGCGCGTGATCGTGTCGCTGTAGAGTCCGGCGCAGTTGATGACGTAGCGCGCGCGAAACGCGCCGGCCCGGGTCTCGACGATGTTGCCGCCGTTATCGTCGCGCAGACCGACGACCTTCGCACCGAAGGACGATTTCGCCCCCCGCCCGCTCGAATCAGCTCGGCATACTTCTGCGCGACGGCGATGTAATCCACGATTCCGGTCGACGGGACGTGCAGTGCGCGCATGCCCTCGCAGTGCGGCTCGAACTCGCGAAATTGCTCACGGCTCGAGCATCCGCAGTCCCGGCACGCCGTTGGCGATGCCGCGCTGATGCAATTGCTCCAGCCGAGGGACTTCTTCCGCGCTGGTCGCGACCACCAGCTTGCCGCACTCTTCGAAGGGAATGCCGTTGCTCGCGGCAGAAGCGCTTCATCGACGCCGCGCCCGCCACGCAGTTGCGCGCCTTCAGCGAGCCCGTCTTGTAGTAGAGACCGGAGTGGATGACGCCGCTGTTGTGCCCCGTCTGGTGGGCGGCAACCTGATTCTCTTTCTCGACGACCACGAGGCGCAGCTTCGGAAAGCGGCGCGTCGCCTCCAGCGCGGTCGCCAGTCCTACAATGCCCGCGCCAATAATCAGCAAATCTGCTTCACGATCGGCCATAAGGCAATCCAGTCGAACACGGTCGATTATACGGCGTGAGCGCGTGGAGCTGCCATGACTGCGCATCACAGGATTGCGCAACACGCGCATTAGAGGCAGTAGTCTAGGACCTTCTGTAGCAGGGCACTGAAGAACGTATCCGATATGCGCATACTCGTAACCGGCGGCGCCGGATTTCTCGGCTCGCATCTGTGCGACGCGTTGCTCGGCGAGGGCCACGCCGTCGTTTGCGCCGACAATCTGCTCACCGGCGCATGCGAGAACATCGCCCATCTGCGCCACGAGCCGCGCTTCGAGTTCCTCCAGCAGGACGTCTGCCAGCCCTTCGACTTCGGCGACGTCGACTACATTTTCCATTTCGCTTCGCCCGCCAGTCCCGGTCGATTACATGGAGCATGGCATCGAAACTCTGCAAGTCGGTTCCCTGGGCACCATGAACTGCCTGGAGCTGGCGAAGAAATACAACGCGAAGTTTCTGCTGGCTTCCACTTCGGAATGCTATGGCGATCCGCTGGAGCATCCGCAGAAGGAAAGCTACTGGGGACACGTGAACCCCATCGGCCCGCGCTCGGTGTACGACGAATCGAAGCGCTTCGCCGAAGCCGTGACCATGGCCTACCACCGCTACCAGGAACGTGGACACGCGCATCGTGCGCATCTTCAATACCTATGGCCCGCGGCTGCAGATCAACGACGGCCGCGTGATCTCGAACTTCATGAAGCAGGCGCTGCGCGGCGAAGACCTGACGGTTTACGGCGATGGCTCGCAGACCCGCAGCTTCTGCTACGTGAGCGATGAGGTCGCGGGCATTCTCGCGCTGTCGAAATCGGACGAGCACGAGCCGACGAACATCGGCAATCCCGACGAGTTCACCATCCTGGAGTGCGCGAAGGTGGTGCTGGAAGTCACCGGGTCGAGCAGCAAAGTCCGCCACGAGCCGCTGCCGCAGGACGATCCCAAGCAGCGCCGTCCCGATATCGGCAAGGCCAGGCGGGTGCTGGGCTGGGAGCCGAAGATCGACCTGCGCACCGGCCTGCGGATGTCGCTGGAGTATTTCCGCGCGGCCGTGCAAACCAGCCGCGCCGCCGTGCAAGACTAGCGGCATTCATTAAGCCGTGTGGGGCACCATCGCATACCCCTCTGCGCGCAAGGAGGCGATGAGCCAGATCTAGGCTCCTACAGCCTCCGGCAATTCTCGAAGAGGAAGCTTGGATGTCGCAGGTTTCGGCATTGCCTCAGGTATCGACGGCTGCGGAGGGATCGGCTCAACCGAGCGAGGGATCGGCTCAAGCGAGGAGACTGGTGCTGCGCTCGTGTTTCTTGCCGCGCCGTTCGCTTTCGACTTCAACTTCTTCCTGTGCAGCCTTGTTTCCCGTGCCGCCGGCCCTCCGAGCGGAATCATCCGGCCCACGCGTCCGTGCCTCGGCCTCTCGACCGAAACCGGCGCTGCGACTTGCGTCTCCTGCTCAGCCTGCGGCTTCACGTGCTTGGCGCTCCTCGACAACTCCGCAAAGCTGAGTTCAACGAACTTCTCCAGGTGCTCCGGATCGGGCACCGCACCCACATCGCAGATGAATCCGAAATACGCCATGCCGTTGTAGCTGAGGATGGCGCAGTTCAGCCCCATCTCGCCGCCGATCGGCACATACGGATACCACGACAGCATCTTGTGTCCCAGCAGATACAGCGGCACCTGCGGGCCGGGAATGTTGGTGCAGATGATGTTGCACAGGCTCAGCGGCAACTGGCTGGCCACCGGCCCGATCGCGGCCCAGATCGGCGTGGGAATCGCCGAGAACAGTCCGCCGGCAAAGCCGACAAACTCCGCCGCCCGCGCGCGCTTCAATACTCCATGCGCTCGCGCACAAGCGCGAAAAGCTTCTGCGGACTGCGAATGTCCAGCGGAATCGTCACCGGCAGGAATGAGATGCGATTGCCCAACTCGCGCACATCGCCGTTGCCGCGCACGTTCACCGGGATCATGATCCGCACCGAGCGGCCTTTCACGCGCACGCCGCGCAGCTCGGCATAGCGCCGCAGGGCTGCGGCCATGATCGTGAGGATCACATCGTTCACGGTGCCGCCGTGGCGCTCTTTGACGAATCTCCTGAATGTCGGCAGGTCGCAACTTCGGTCCAGCCGAACTTCTGCGGCCCATGGCAAACCACGTTGAACGGCAGCCGGTCGGCGGGCGCGGCAATCTCCGGCAGAACATTTCATCAGCTCGTTGATCGCCTCGTTGGGTACTGGCCATCAGCGCCTGCGCGATCTGCATCGCTTCGCTCTGCAGCGTGAGCGCTCCTTTCCGGCGGAGAAGGATGACTTCATCAGGCTGTCCAGCAGCGCGCACCCGAGTCGCGCTGCGGCGGCGCGGGCGATGCCGGTTTCTTGCGCGGAGCCGCTGTGGCACACGGGCTCGTGCCCATCAGAACATTCATGATGCCGACGCCCGCGAATCCATCGGCCAGGCAGTGATGAATGCGCGCGATCATGCCGCTGCGATTTCCTTCCAGCCCACGCACCAGCGTCAGATCCCACAGCGGCCGCTGCCGATCGAGATGCGTGCTGAGAATGCTGCGAAGCGAGCTTCTTGAGGTTGCGCCTCCGTTCCGTTGCCGCAGCGTCACCTGCCGGATGTGATTGCGAATGTCGAAGTTCGGGTCGGGCTGCCAGCTCGGCAGGCCAAGATTGAACGGGGGAAACGCCACCCGCTGGCGATAGCGCGGAATCGCGGGAAGCTTCGACTCCACAAAATCGCGGCACGCCTTCAGCGGCACGTGCCCTCGAAGATGCTGACACAGGCGATGCTCAGCGGCTGGCCGGGACGCTCAAGGTAGAGGAACAATGCGTCGCCCCAGGAAAAAGAATTCTTCAGCTGCGGGTTGGACATTGGCGAATCTCCGGGCACGAGGGTGTGCGGTCTGTCGCTTTCATCATGAAGCGGCGGTAAACATGGGTGCAGTGATGAGCGGCACTGCCCGGAGTGATTCCCGTTACGGGAGGTGTGTCCGGGATCTGCGCAGTGTCTGCGGTGCGTCACTGAAGGTGGCTATCTTTTGTGAGAGGTTTGTATCAGCGCTCGGTCAGCGGTTTGCAACAGGCCACGGTCCGAGGTTTCTAACAGCACGGTCACCGGTTTGTAACAGGGCACGGTTAAAGGTTTGTAACAGGGCACGGTCCGAGGTTTCTAACAGCACGGTCACCGGTTTGTAACAGGGCACGGTCAAAGGTTTGTAACAGGGCACGACTTCAGTCGTGCCGAACGCGGTTACCACAAATGATTAAGGGGCTTTAGCCCCAAGCCTATGGCGAAACCCACTCGTAACGCCAAACCGAATCAAGTCCTCAGTGCCTCGCGGACCTTCTTCGTCACCACCAAGACGAGCATGGGACGGGCCCTGTTGCAATCCGAGCGTAACGCGACGCTGTTTATTGACGTATTGCGCTCTTATGTCCGCAAAGGGAAGTTCAAGGTGCACGAGTTCGTCGTCATGCCGGACCATGCGCATCTGCTCATCACTCTTGTGGGCGACATGACCATCGAAAAGGCAATGCAGTTGGTCAAAGGCGGATTTTCATATCGCGTCCAGAAAGAGCATGAGTATGCGGGCGAAGTTTGGCAGCGGGGATTCCCGGAGTTGCGAGTCGAAGATCGAGAGAGTTTTGCGCGACATCGCGAATACATCGCACAGAATCCCGTGCGAAGAGGATTGGCTGATTCGCCGGAGAAATTTCCGTTCTGCTTCGAGTATCTGGCGCAGCGAAAATCGGCAGGGGCTAAAGCCCCCTAACGATTGATAGGAGCAGGTGCGGCACGACTGAAATCGTGCCCTGTTACCAAGCGGTCGCGGATGCGGCACGACTTGAACTCGTGCCCTGTTACAAAGCCGTCGCAGGTGCGGCACGACTTAAACTCGTGCCGACCAGGCGCCCTGTTTATTTTGTTCCGAGCCGGCTTCAGCCGGCGTCACGCCCGGCGTCTACGCGGCTTCCGGAGTGCCGCGGGTTGAAACCCGCTCGCAATCCCAACCAAAGCCGCTTTGCGGCACGACTGAAGTCGTGCCCTGTTACAAAGCTGGCTATTCGAGGGCCGTTCCTCAACTTGCGATTCGAGGGACATTCGTCAAACGCCGCTCTGCGCCACGAGGCAACGAATACCAATCCATGCCTGATACCACGCCACAATACGACTTCGACTTCATCGTCATCGGCTCCGGATTCGGCGGGAGCGTCAGCGCGCTGCGTCTCGCCGAGAAGGGCTACAGCGTCGCGGTGATGGAGATGGGCCGCCGCTGGACGCCGCAGAATCTGCCGCCCACGCAGTTGGTATCTGCATCGCTGGTTCTGGGAGCCCGCGCTCGCCTTGCGCGGCTTCTTCCGCATGCGCTATTTCCGGCACGTCACCATCCTGCATGGCTGCGCCGTCGGTGGCGGGTCCATCACCTACGCCTGCACCATGCTGCGGCCGCAGAACAAAGTCTGGGACAGCGGCTCGTGGGCCGGCCTGGGCGACTGGAAATCCGAGATGCCGCAGCACTACGACACCGCGTCGCGCATGCTCGGCGTCATCGAAAATCGCATCCTCGGTCCGGCGGACAAGCTGCTGAAACGGGTCGCGGACGCGGCCGGGATCGGCCAGACGTTTTATCGCACGCACGTTGCGATCTTCCAGGCGCCCGAAGGCCAGCCCGCGCGGCGTCACCGTGCCCGATCCGTACTTCGGCGGCGAGGGTCCCGAGCGCACCACCTGCACGGGTTGCGGCGGCTGCATGATGGGCTGCCGCCACGGCGCGAAGAACACGCTGGACCTGAACTATCTCTACCTTGCGGAGAAACGCGGCGCGCAGATTCTTCGCCGAGACGAGGGTCGTCGATGTGCGCCCGCTCGACGGCATGGCCGATGGCAGTCACGGCTACGAAGTTTGTACCGTGAATTCCATCAGCGCGCTTCGCCCGCGCAACCCGCGCCGCTTCACCTGTCGTGGCGTGGTCTTCTCTGCATCATCGCTGGGCACGATGGAGTTGCTCTTCCGCCTGAAGGACAAGGGCTCGCTGCCGGACATCAGCGATCAGCTCGGCCGCTACGTGCGCACCAACTCCGAGTCGCTGATCGGCGTGCGCGTGCCGCGCTCCAGCGACGACCTTTCGAAGGGCGTCGCCATCGGCTCCGGCGTTTACATCGACGAGCACACGCACATCGAGGCGGTGCGCTATCCCGAGGGCTCCAACACCATGGGCTTGCTGACCACCATCCTGACCGGCGGCCATCCCGGGCCGGGACGCGTCGCGCTGTGGCTGAAGAACCTGTGCGTCTCGCTCGCTGCGCCATCCCTTCAAGACGCTGCGGCTGCTGCTGCCCGTTCGCTGGGCGCGCGAGTGCGTCATCCTGCTGTGCATGCAGGCGCTGGACGGCCACATCGACATGAAGTGGCGGCGCCACATTTATTGGCCATTTCGCAAGTTTCTGGTCAGCCGCGGCCAGCGCGTCCCGACATTCATTCCTGCGGCCAACGAGTTCGCCCAGAAGTTTGCCCAGATGGCGGGCGGCACGGCGATGAGCATGCTGCCGGAGATTCTGTTCGACGTTCCCGGCACGGCGCATTGTCTCGGCGGCGCCGTGATTGCCGACTCGCCCGAGCATGGCGTCGTCGACGCGCGCAATCGCGTTTTCGGCTACAAGAACATGTACGTCTGCGACGGGTCGGTGGTCGCGGCGAACCTGGGCGTCAATCCCAGCCTGACGATCACCGCGCTCGCCGAGCGGGCCATGAGCTTCATTCCGGCCGCGTCCGGAACGGCATGGGACGATGCCGCCAGCATCGTTTCACCAGGGAAGGACGGAACGCACGGAATTTCTTAGGATTTTTCCGTGGCTTCCGTGTTACCGTGGTGAACTCGGACGTCAATGCCGCGTTGCCAGCGCTTCGGCTTTGCGGATCGCGGCCTCGTGTAGGTCGTAGGCCTCCAGCGCCTTGCGCGCGGCTTCGCGGGCCCCGCTCGTGCTCATCTTCCGTTCAGCTTCGGCGAACATGTCTTCCGCGTCTTCATGCGCGTTGTAAGCCTCGTCGTCCGCTTCCTTCACCTTCGTCACGGCCGCGAGGACCTTCGCCTCGACCTTGCCGTTGGCCGCCGCGGGCTTGGGCGCTTTCGATTTTCGTCCCACCTGCCTGACGTCGCTATTTCCGGAGACAAGCTGGTTGTAGGCGAGCTTGTGCTCGTCGCTCCAGGTCAGCTTCACCTTCATCTCCTGATCGTCGAGTGCGGCGCGGGCCACATCCGCCAAGGCGCGCACCCGCTTCTTTTCGGTGAGCCATTTCCATACGCCCCACTCCAGGCCTTGCGTCATGACGGCGCGGGCGTCCTCAACTGCGTGAAGCTTTTTCATTGCCGCACCTCGCGGAGAAAAAATCACTCGCTAGCGGCGGGAGAGCGCAGCAGATTTCCCGCAGCCAGCCGGGCGCAACGTTCCATCGTAATGTGACAAAGTGGGATTTCGAGGTGATGGGCGAACATGCAGCTGCGTCACATTCCCGATTTGGGAAGCAAAGAAATCATTTGCTATCCTGCACTTGCAATAAATTGTTCTACGTAGAACATTTGGTGAGGGCGGGTCGCGCGGTTTGTCACGCAGCTTGCTCTGGGAGGCTTCGTGCGTTGGTTCTTTCCTGCTATCTTCCTGGCGCTCGTCGCGCTCGTGCCGGCGACGGCGCAACAAGCTTCTCAACCCTCGTCCACCGGCCAGGGCTATACGCTCACGGTCATCGTTGAAGGCGTCGATGAGCGCGACGGCAACATCGGCATGCTGGTGTTTAACTCGCCGAAGGGATGGGCAGATGACCGCCAAGTCGCGCTGAAGGACATTGTGGTCCCGGCGCATCCCGGCATCGTAACCGTAACCGTGCCCGGATTGCCGGCAGGCGAATACGGCGTTGCCGTCGTGCACGATGTCAACAAGAACCACAAGCTGGACAAAAACTGGATGGGCAAGCCGACCGAGCAGTGGGGACTCTCCAACAACCCGCACGCCACGCTGAAGACTCCTTCCTATGACGCCTGCAAGTTTCAACTGAAGGGCGACATGGAGCTGCACATCAAGATGCAGCAATAAAGCTACGGCAGGGTGAAGTAGAAGATGGCGCCCTTGCGCAACGCGCCTTCAGCCCAAACCTCGCCGCCGTGCCGCGCGATGATGCGATGCACGGTCGCCAGGCCGATGCCGGTGCCGGAGAACTCGCTCATCGCGTGCAGCCGCTGGAAGGGCTTGAATAGGCGGTCGGCCAGTGCCGGATCGAAGCCCGCGCCATCATCGCGCACGAAGAAAGTATCGCGCCCCCGCCGCTTCTCGCAGCCGAACTCGATGCGCGCCGACTCGTTCTTCGAGGTGTACTTCCAGGCATTGCTCAGCAGGTTCTCCATCGCGATGCGCATCAGGCGCGCGTCGGCTTCCACCGTAATGCAGTCGTGAGCCACGAACTCCACCCGCCGGTCGGGCTCGCGCCGGCAGAGCTGCTCGATGATCGACTTTGCCATCGCACTGAGGTCCACGCGCTCGCGGTGCATGGCCGAGGTGCTCACGCGCGAGAGGTTCAGCAGGTCGTCGATCAGCTCCGACATGCGGCGGGTGGCGCCGTTGATCTGCACCACGCACTCGCGCGCCGAGGCATTGAGCTGCGCGCCAAACTCGGATTGCAGGATGTGCGCGAACCCGTTGATGATCTCCAGCGGCCCGCGCAGGTCATGGGAGACCGAATAGGAGAAAGCTTCCAGCTCGCGATTGGCGGCCACCAGTTGGCGGGTGCGCTCGTCGACCCGCTGCTCCAACTCGTCCTGGGCGGTGCGCAAGGCCGCATCGCGTTGCTGGATTTGCGCCAGCATATTGTTGAAGGCGTCGATGAGCACGGCAATCTCGTCGCGCTTGCCGGTGGCTTCGACGCGAATGGAATAGTTTCGCTCCTGCGATACAGCGCGCGCGGTGTCGGCCAGGCGCACGATGGGTTCAGCGAACGACTTGCGGAAGAACGACGAAACCAGCAGCGCCGCCAGCAGCGAAAGCAGCAGCACCGCTGCCGCGATGGTCACATACCGCTTCAGCCGGCGCGTTCGTTCCTGAAGATCGGAGCGGATGTACACCATGCCCAGGCGGCGGCCCTGGAAGACGATGGGTTCGAGCACGGTCACGTCGTTCATCCCAAAGCGCACGATCTCGTGCGCGGCGAAGCTGTCGGGCGCGTGCAGGATACTGGCTCCCCGGTCGCGCGAGAACTGCGCGAACAGGCTGCCATTGCCGTTGAAGATGGCGGCGGCAATGATGTCGGGCGAATTGGCCAGCGCCGCCAGCGTAGTCTTGGCCGCCTGGGGATCGTTGAAGGTAAGCGCCGAGACGCTGTTGGAGCCGATGATCTGGGCCTGCGCCGATAGGGTGCGCACCAGGCTCTCGCGCGCGGTGTACTGGTCGTAGGCGAAGAAGGCCACACACGCCGACAACACGGCCGCAGCGCTCACCAGCACGTTGATCCAGGTGAGGCGCTTGGCGATGGGCGAGTGGCGCATGTCGAGCATGTCAGTGCCCCCCCTGCTCGGCTGCGCCCTTCACCTCGACGGCGACCCTCAGCAATTCCGAACTGAACATAAGTCCGGCCTGCTCGGCGGGAGTGAGGTCCATCTGAAATCGTACTCTCCCACTCTGTAGGACAAACGCAATCATGCCTCCTTTATCGGCAAAATCCGGAATGTCGCTGACCGTGAGCACGGGCCAGTCGTGGAGCGCCAGCAGGTCCTGCCGCAGTCGCGATGCCTCGGAGCGGCTGATGTAGACGATGGCGCAGCCCCCGGCATCCTGCGGGCGCAGGATATGGCGGTCCACAACCGGCTTGCCGTTGACCGTCTCTCCCCGAATCGTCTTGTCCAGGAAAGGCCCGAAGGGGTCCTCACCCAGGATGCAGATATCGAACGAAGGTTTTGACTGGGCGCTGCGCGGCCAGGTGATGAACTGGCTGAATTTGAAGACGTAGACGGCTTCGATTTCGGCTTCGGGAGCTTTGGGCTGCTGGGCGGGAGCGGCAGCGGAAAGAGATAGGAGAGCGAGCCATAGGGTGAGAGTGAAGATGCACCCGTGGGAGCGCATCAGCATGCGCGAATGGGCACGTGTTGGAATTCGCCACTCGAGCATCTGCGGCTGACGCTGGGCATAAGAGCAGGGCACGACTGAAGTCGTGCCCTGTTACAAAGCCGTTTCTGGGTCGAAGGTTCGCTCCGACGAAGAGCGCCGTCGGCGATACCTGATGTCGCACTTGGGGCGTTCATTGTTATTCCCAGCGAAACGTCAGCTTGCCGAACAGCGATCGCTCAATCCCCACGGCCCCGCCCGGGTCGTACTGGAATTCCAAGTGACGGGGCTGAAACAGATTTTGACCCACCATTGTCAGCCGGACCTGCTTGGTCAGGTTGTAGCCCAGCGTTGCATCGCCCGTCCAATAGCCCGGAATGCTGAAGGCGACCAGCCGGCCGACGTACCGCGCATAGATGTCAGCGGTAACGGACTTGGGCAAATCGAAGCCGGTTTGCAGCAGGGCCTCATTGCGCGGGCTGGAGCCCTGAATTCCCGGCGCTGAACCGATGTCCTGCGAGCCCGGCGCGGGCTCAACGTGCATCTCCAGGAAGGAATACCAGGCGCGCAGCCGCCAGAAGTTCTTGGGCCGGTACTCGCCCGCGATTTCGCCGCCGGAGGTTGTGGCCTTCAATCCGTTGCCGAATTCGGCGGGCAGCAGCAAATGCGGCGGCGCGGGATCGGTTTCCAGGAAGATGGAGCCGGTGATGTCTTCGCTCAGCAGATTACGATACTGGTTGTAGAAGGCCGCGATGTCGACGTAGACCTTCGCAACCAGCAAGCGTCGATAACCGGCTTCGTAGCCGTTCAGCCGCTCCGACTGGAAATTCCGGTTGGCGTTGAAGCGTGCGAAGAACGGCAGCCCGTTGGGAGCGAAGCCCACGAGACTGGCGAGATAGAAGTCGCGCTCCACATCGGCCGGAGTGCGCACCGCCTGGGTGAAGGCCGCCCACAAGGTCTGCGTCGAACTCGGGGTGTAGAGCAGGCGCACGCTCGGCTCCAGCAACAGACCGGTGTAATTCGTCTTCAGGAACTTCGAGCCCGCAGTCAACGAAAGCTTGTTCTCGACCAGCGTAAATTCGTCTTGCAGAAACGCGCTGTAGATCTGGTCGGTGCGCACATCGGGCTGGAACTCCAGCCCGGAGAGCACCTCCTCCTCATGACCGTGGCTGGCGTAGATTCCCAGCCCAGTCGTGATCTCCTGCCGCGGCAGGGGAAAACGATACTGCGCATCGATGTTGAAGGTGTTGCGCACATCGCCGAAGTTCAGCTCGTGGCGGCTGGTCTGGTCGTAGTAGGTATCGACTTGCAGGTCTTTCTTGTCGCCCAGCGCCCTCCGCCAGTGAAAAAGAAGGTTGCCGCCGGACAGTGGGGCCTGCCCGAACAGGGTGTAGTTTGCAGGCGGATTGTAGCTGGAGGTGCCGGCGCTTTCGCCGAAGGACTGGTAATACCCGTCGCCGGAAAGCGTGTAGCTGTCGCGCGTGCCTCCGCTCCAATCCATGCGGAAGCCGGCCTGCCCGCCTTGCCAGGAATCGTAGCGTGGAATGTCTGGGGCATGGAACTCCGGAGTGCGCGAATATCCCTCCCCATAAACCCGGTACGTCAGGTTATGTCCGGCTGACGCGGCGGCCCCGTAACGGCCTTCCCCAAAGCCCTGCTGCACGTTCCCCGCGCCGCCGGAGACAAGCCCGCCCAGTGTGTCCTTGCTGCTCTTGGTGATGATGTTGATGACGCCGTTCACCGCATTCGGCCCCCAGATGGTCCCACCCGGCCCGCGGATTACTTCAATGCGGTCGATGTCCTCCATCGGGTAGTCCTGCACCTCCCAATAAACGCCGGCGGTGAGCGGCGAGTACACGATGCGTCCGTCGATCAGCACCAGCACCGAGCGCGACAGCCGACTGCCGAAGCCGCGAATGCCGATGGCCCACTGGTCGGCGCTGATCTGCGCCACCTCCACGCCGGGCGCGAGTCGCAGCGCCTCGGGAATGGTGGTGGCGCCGTAGCGCTGAATGTCCTGCTGGGTGATGACGTAGATGGCCGCCGGCGTCTTCCACAACACCTCGGGCTCTTTATTCACGGTAGTGACTTCGATGTTGCCCAACTGCTCGAGCGTAAGCGTTTTCAGGCGTTCGTCACCCGCCTGATTACTATCGGCCATGGGGCCGGCTTGTGGCGCGGTATCAGTGCAGAGGAGTGGCGCCGGTGCGGCTGCGAACGCAACCGTCAGGATCGCGAGAAGGCCGAGCGCGAACTTCGAAGCGGACGTGGCGGCCATCGTTGGGAGCGTCACAGACGCGGCTTACCGATGCGGGTCGGCAAGGTCCCCCACACGGCTTCGCCCGGCTACGATGTAAATCACGAAAGTGCGGGAAGACACGCGTCAGATGCGGCCGGCGGCAACTCAGGTTGTCCCGGCCGATGACATTTTTTTTTGCGCCGCTTTTCGCAACCGGCCGGTCTGATATCTGCAAGGCCCGTTATACTGACGCGGCGCGAGGTCCCTGATTGCAACGTTCCCCAACGGTGCTGATCGTCGACGACGATCCGTCGCACCTGAAACTCTATAGCTGGGTTTTGCAGCGCGGCGGATTTGTGCCGGTGACCGCGCTGGTAAGGGGCGGCGAGGTGGAGCTGCCGGACCAGCACAGCATCGACGTCGCCGTGCTGGATTACCGCTTGGGTCCGCTGCTTAGCGCGACCGATGTCGCGAAGCGCCTGCGAGCCGAGTCGCCGTCGATGCCCATCGTCGTGCTTTCGGACCTGCCCTGGATGCCGGAAGATGTTGCTCCCTTTGCCTCCGGCTTCGTGCGCAAAGGAGAACCGCAACAGCTCCTCGACATGATTGGCTCGGTGTTCGGCGAGCCGTCGGGTGGCGCCGCGACCGGCTCCCCCAGCGTCTAGCAGCCGCCTCTCCTCATTGCGAGGGTGTCCTGCTGAAAAAACCCGGAATCAGAGATGCTTTGTAACAGGGCACGAGTTTACTCGTGCCGAACGACGTCTCTTTTCGCTTTTGGGGAGCCGGCTTTCAGCCGGCGATACTCCCCTGTAACGTCGGCTGAAGCCGACTAGAAACAATAAATCGAGCTGTTTTCGGCAGAGTAAACTCGTGCCCTGTTACAAAGCAAACCAAACTCGAGCTTTTCAGCAGCCTCTGAACTCGTGCCCTGTTTACAAAGCACTGCAACACTGAATTTCTATTGCATCACCGGGCCGGCCCGCTTCACGACGAATTGCGGAGCTGCGAACCACGAAGTGCATTCGCACTCCTCGCCGCATTAGGCGATAATGAATCTGCGAGCCTCAAAATTTAATCTATAAGCTAAGCGCACAATCTAGGAGTCAGATGGCAGGAAACTCTCGTACGACCTTCACCAAACGGCAAAAGGAACGTGCCCGCCAGGAAAAGCGCCAGGAAAAGTTACAGCGCAAAGCCGAACGAAAGCAAACCGGCGATGCCGAAACCGGCGCGGTGCCGACGCAACCGGTCGCAGACCTGGTGGTCACGCACGATGAAGACGGCCAGCCCCAGGGCTTCGACTTCCACGATTTCGCCAAGTAACCCCGCATACCAAGTTGGTGCGCCCGCGACATTACCGGGCGCACTGTGTTAGAGTCCTAAGTAGACGCTTTTGGCTACGGCCGCTTGCAAGCGACATCCGATCCGCAGTTTCGATCCGATCTCCCGCCTTTCCGGCTTCCGTTTCATCTTCAGCGCCGAATCAATTTAGAGCGGCTTCCGTTGTATCTTCGCGACTCGCCCGCCGCGGACCACCCAAGCAAATGCGCTTAGGCGCCTGGTGGCCCGATCACGGCAGACTTCCTCGCGAGACGCCACTCCAAGAAAGAAAGCATCGATTGACACAATTCAAAGACATGCCCCTGTCTGCTGGGCTCCAGCAGAAGCTGGCACAATTGCATTTCACTACCCCGACGCCGGTCCAGGCGTCCGCCATACCGCCCGCGCTGGACGGTAAAGACGTACTCGCCACGGCGCAAACCGGCACTGGCAAGACGCTGGCGTTCCTAATCCCGATCATCGAGCGCCTCGCAGCCGAGCCTGCGGCGCCGCGCGTCTCGGCGCTGATCCTGGTGCCCACGCGCGAGCTGGCCATGCAGGTGCACGAGGAGTACGAGAATCTGCGCCCGCGCAATCTTCGTCCCGCCGCGCTGGTCATCGGCGGCATGAGCGAGCAACGGCAGATCCAGGCCGTCCGCAAGGGCGCCAACATCGTGGTCGCAACTCCGGGACGACTGGAGGACTATCTTCGCCGCAAGCTCGTCGACCTGCGCCAGGTGAAGACGCTGGTGCTGGATGAATCCGATCGCATGCTTGACATGGGTTTCCTGCCGGCCATTCGCCGCATCGTTGCGGAGCTGCCGCGCGAGCGCCAAACCCTGTGCTACTCGGCCACACTGGAGGCGTCGGTGGCCAATCTGGTGAACGATTATATGAACAAGCCCGTGCGCGTCGCGCTGGGATCCACCTCGAAGCCGGCCGACACCGTCGAGCTACAGGCCTTCGAAGTTTCGCAGGCCGAGAAGGGCGACGTCCTGCGCCAGCTTCTCTACAGCGAGAAGGGACAGACGCTGGTTTTCGCCCGTACCAAGCATGGCACCGAGCGCCTGTGCAAGAGCCTGGTGCGCGACGGCTTCACTGCCGCCATGATCCACGGCGATCGCTCGCAATCGCAGCGCGTGGGCGCGCTCAGCGGATTCGAGGACGGCAAGTTCCAGGTGCTGGTCGCGACCGACGTTGCCTCACGCGGCATTCACGTCGACAACGTCGCCCATGTCATCAACTACGACCTGCCGCAGATTCCCGAGGACTTCATCCATCGCGTGGGACGCACCGGACGCATGGGCTCGGCCGGCCGCGCTTCCACGCTGGTCTCGGGCGCGGAAATTCCGGAGCTGCGGACGATGGAACGCGCGCTGAAGCTGAAGATTGCGCGCAAGGCATTCCAGACCGGCGGGAAGATCGCGGCGCGCGCAACCCTAAACACGCTGCCCACGCGCACCCTCTCCCGCATGCCGGGCGAGGTGTTCTCCTGAGCGTATAATTGAGCCATCTCGCAAACATTCGAGATGGCTCCTTCTGTTCTTCGCGGGAAGCGGGAGGAAGTCAACTTCCCCCTTTCACCGCGCTCTCCTGTTAGCAAAGAGAGTTTCTCCTGAAGCCGACTGCGCCACCGCTCTCTGCTTCACGCGAGATTGGCCTGCCGCCGCGAACGAGGTCGAACCAGAATGGAGAAGCGAATGATGAAAGCCGATTTAGCGCCCAAAGTAAGTGCCAGCCTTCCGCTGAACCAGATTCTGGGGAGCGCCGTCGTGTTGAACTGGGATGCTCTCGCCGCGGGTGCGTCCGATGGCCTGGTCAGGATTGAATACCACGTTGGGGCGGACGGCGGGCTGGAGTCGCTGAAGCTGTGGGCGCGCACTCGCGAATACTGGAGCTTGATCTGCGACTACCCGGTCCATCTCGGCTGGTCGGACGGTCCGCGCTTCCTGAACGGCTATCACTCACGCCGGCTCGGCCGCCTGCTGCAATCCATCGTGATGAACCAGAACATGTTTACCCACGAATGCAGCGCCAACACCAACGGCTCGCTCGAGATCGGCACTCCCACAATGGAGGACACCGCCAGCGCGACCGAGCGGGTGAACGAGGCGTTTCACGTCCAGCCGTAAGTTCTCACGTAGCAATTGCGTTCTGGAAATGGTCCGCAAGTGCAGGCACTCTTTGATTGGTGCACCGACGGCACTGGCAACCGATAACTGGCAACCGGCAACTGTCTTTTGACCAGCTCTGCACAAACACGCTATACTTTTATGGTTTGCCTGAAGTGACAGCCCGTCAGAGCGCCCCGCCGGTCGAGCCACTCGGCTGAGACGCGTTTCTTCCCGGCTGGGGAAAGTGCAAGCGCACAAAGTTTAGGCCGTACGCGCCGGGGTCCCAGCGCGCGCGCTTTTGGCGCGATGGGTGGGGGCCGATGGTGCGGGCCAGGAGGCATTGCCATGTACGCGGTCATCCGCGCCGGGGGAAAGCAATATCGCGTCGCACCCGGGGACGTAATCGAGATCGAGAAGCTGGAACAGGCCGGCGGCGAGAACGTGCAGTTTGACGACGTTCTGGCGGTCAGCGGCGGCGCGGGCGAGCTGGCCAAGCCGACGCAGGCGTTCGTCACCGGGCAGGTGGTCGAGCACGGCCGCGGCGACAAGATTCTGGTCTTCCACTACAAGCGCAAGAAGCAGTACAAGAAGCTGAACGGGCATCGCCAGCCGTACACGGCCGTGAAGATCACCGGCATCAGCGTGGACGGCCGGGAGCTCAAAGCTTAAGCGCGGATGCTGCTTCACCAGTTCATCCTTGTGGTGGCGGCCACGGCCAAGCGCTTCGATGCGGTGCTGCTGAATGCAGTGGCGGTCGCGCGGCGCGTGGCCTCGCGAGTGGGCATCGGCGGCTCGGAGCTGCCGGAGACGTAGTCGCATTGAAGGGGCGTACCTTCAGGTGCGCCGTGTGCGACCTTCTTTGATTTTGTCATCCCGAGCGAAGGCGACTTCTTTTGTCGCCGGAGCCGAGGGATCTGCGGTTCGCCGCACGGAGAGAAATTCTTATGGCACACAAAAAAGGTTTAGGCAGTTCACGCAACGGCCGCGACTCGAACGCGCAGCGGCTGGGCGTCAAGTCCTTCGGAGGCCAGCTCGTCTCCGGCGGCTCCATCATCGTTCGCCAGCGCGGCACGCGCATCAAGCCCGGCCTGAACGTCGGCCGCGGCAAGGACGACACCCTCTTCGCCAAGATCACCGGCCTGGTCGAGTTCAAGGACCGCGGCACAATGGGCAAGTTCGTGTCGGTGGTTCCGCAGGAAAGCCATTAGCACTTGGCATTCAGCACTTAGCCAAAGCTGACGGCCCTGCTTGTACTACAGCGTGCGAGATCCGACTTTTCCAAGGTGATAAGGCCTCGTTAACACGAGGCTTTTCTCATTACATCTGGCAGATTATGGATAAGGTCTTTCTTCTTGGCATACCGGCCCTCCCGACATCGACGATGAAGGCATGCTGATCGGAGTATTTCGGACGGAACAAGAGGCGAAAGAGGCGATCAACACACTGGCCCACAAGCCTGGCTTTGTGGATTATCCAGAACAATTCCTCATTTGTCCTTACGAGCTCGGAAAGCTTCACTGAAGCGAGAGATTCGCGATATCGAAAGACTAAATGCCAAGTGCCAAGTGCTAACTGCTGATTTTCATGTTCGTCGACGAAGCCAAAATTCGCGTCAAAGCCGGCGACGGCGGCAACGGCTGCATGGCCTTCCGCCGCGAGAAGTTCGTGCCGCGCGGTGGACCCTCCGGCGGAGACGGCGGGCACGGCGGCGACGTCATCATGGAATCGAGCGAGCGCCACAACACGCTGGTCCACTTCCGCTTCAATCCCGAATACAAGGCCGAGCGCGGGCGCCACGGCGAAGGCTCGAACAAGACCGGCCGCGAGGGCGAGAATGTCGTGCTGAAGGTGCCGGTCGGCACGATGGTCTACGACGAGCTGACGGGCGAACTGGTCCACGACTTCTCGCATCCCGACGAGCGCGTGGTGGTCGCGCGCGGGGGACGTGGCGGACGCGGCAACGCGCAGTTCGCGACCTCGACTCATCAGGCGCCGCGCGAGCACGAAGAAGGCCGCCCCGGCGAAGAGCGCGAGCTGCGCCTGGAGCTGAAGCTGCTCGCCGATGTCGGGCTGGTCGGCTATCCCAATGCCGGCAAGAGCACGCTGATCTCGCGCATCTCGGCGGCGCGCCCGAAGATCGCCGACTATCCCTTCACCACGCTGCAACCCAACCTCGGCGTCGTTGTCGTTGGCGAACCGCCGGACGATATCAGCTTCGTGGTCGCCGACATTCCCGGGCTGATCGAGGGCGCGAGCCAAGGCGCGGGGCTGGGCACGCAATTCCTGCGGCACATCGAGCGCACGCGGCTTCTCGTTCACCTGGTGGATGTGTCGGACGCCAGCGGCCGTCCCGATCCCGTGCAGGATTACGAGGTCATCACTCGCGAGCTGGCCAGCTTCGGTAGCGGGCTGGACACGAAGCCGACGATTGTCGTCGCGTCCAAGATCGACGTCGCGAACAAAGAGAAGCTGGCCAAGCTGAAGCGTTACTGCAAGCGCAAGAAGCTGGAGCTGTACGCGATTTCTGCCGTGACTGGCGCCGGCATCGACGAGCTGAAGTGGGCGATGGCGCAGCGGGTCATGTCCGCGCGGCAAACGGCCGAAATTAACCACAGAGACACAGAGACACAGAGGTCTTGAATTCCAGGTTCCTCTGTGTCTCTGTGTCTCTGTGGTTTAATTGACCCTTTATGCCCGCACTCGTCGAATGTGTTCCCAACTTTTCTGAAGGCCGCGACAAGGCCCGCGTTGACGCCATCATCGAAGCCATGAAGATGGACGGCGTCTACCTGCTCGATCGCGAGATGGACGCCGACCATAACCGCTGCGTCATCACTCTGGTCGGCGATCCGGTGAACGTGGCCGAAGCTGCCGATTCGCGGCGTTGGCAAGGCCGCCGAGCTGATCGACCTGACGAAGCACACCGGCGCGCATCCCCGATTGGGCGCGGCGGACGTCATTCCTTTCATCCCGATCGAAGGCGTCACGCTGGAAGATTGCGTCGCCATCGCGCGCCGCGTCGGCGAAGAAATCTGGAAGCGCTACAAGGTCCCGGTGTATCTGTACGAGGCTGCCGCGCAAACGCCCGAGCGCCAGAACCTGGAGAACGTGCGCCGCGGGCAGTTCGAGGGCATTCGCGAAGAGGTGAAGACCAATCCCGCGCGCAAGCCCGACTTCGGCGAGGCCGCGCTGCATCCCACCGCCGGCGCGACGATCGTCGGCGCGCGCAAGTTTCTCGTCGCCTACAACGTCTATCTCAACACGCCCGACGTCGAGATCGCGAAGAAGGTCGCCAAGGCGGTGCGCTTCTCCAACGGCGGGCTGCGCTACGTGAAGGGTATGGGCGTGCCGGTGCGCGGGCTGGCGCAGGTTTCGATGAACCTGACCGACACCGACCAGACGCCGATCGCGCGCGTCTTCGAGTACGTGAAGCGCGAGGCCGCGCGCTACGGCGTGATGCCGGTGTCGAGCGAGATCGTCGGGCTCATCCCCAAGAAGGCGCTGGAGGATGCGGCGGAGTGGTTCCTTGCAGGTGGAGAACTTCGACTCGTCGCTCATTCTGGAGAACCGGCTTGCGGCGGTGATGAGCGGCAAGATGGCCGTGGGCGGAATTCGCGCCGGAGTCGAGCCGTTCATCGAGCAGCTCGCCGCGCCGACGGCGGCTCCGGGAGGCGGCTGCGCGTCGGCTGCGGCGGGCGCGATGGCGGCGGCTTTGGGTAGCATGGTTGCCGGCATGTCGCGCGGCAAGAAAGCCTATGTGCAATACGAACGCGAGCTGAGCGACGCACTGGCGCGGCTGGCCGAGATGCGCGAGCACTTCAAAGCCTCGATCGACGCCGACGCCGAGTCGTTCAACGAGGTGATGGCGGCGTTCAGGAAAGCCAAAGAGCATCCCGAGGCGCAGGCGGAGATTGAAGCCGCGACCAAGAAAGCTACGCTGGTTCCGCTCGTAGTGGCCGAGCGCGCCAGGCAAGTGGGGCAACTCATAGAATCACTGCGGCCGATAACGAATCCGAGGATGGCGTCGGACCTCACGGTGGGCCACGCGTTGGCGAACGCCGCAGTGCAGGGCGCGCTGGCGAATGTCGAGATCAATCTCGGCGATATCAAGGACGAGGCGTTCCTGGCGGACGTGAAGCAGAGAGTGCAGGCGCTGAAAAGTCACTAGCCTCAACTGGCTTCTTCGCGTCTGCGAGACACCCGCGCTTACGAGGCTGTTTGCAGACGGTAGTTTCGTTAAGAATCTGTTATGGCTTCAGGGCCGGCGGGGGGCTGGCGCTGCCGTCGTGCTTCTCGTAAATCGAGTACTGTCCTTGCGGCCGCTTCAGGCGAACGGTAATCTCCTGCGTCGGCTGGCCTACGGCGAAGTCGTTGCCGAAGGTCTGAAACCCCGGCGCGATCACCTGCACCTGCCAGGTTCCGTACGGTACACCGTCGAAATGCGTCCTGCCATCGGGGTCGGTCTTCAACTCGAAGCCGGACTTCTTCTGTTTGCCGTGTTTGTCCACGGGATGCAGCACGACGGCAGCGTTGCGGACGGGCTTGCCGTTATCGTCCTTGATTACGACGAAGTTGAGTGAGGATCCCGGGACGTCGTCCTTCTTGTCGCCGGCAACGACAAACACCGAGAACAGCACAACGGGCAGAATAAGGAGACCGGGGCGCCGCATGCTCACATTGTAGGCAGCAAAATCAGGCGCTGCAATGCAGGTTGCGAGGGAAATCAGGTCCTCGATCTGGGGCTACTTCCTGGGTATGAGGTGGTAATGGCAGTCGAGGTATTCACAACGGGCGCGAAGAAGCTAGAACTCATTTGGCCCGGTTGACTTCCTCACAAATCGAGGTTCGTATCAGGGCGCGACCCTTCGGCAAGCTCAGGGCAGGCTTTTTAGTCGTGCCGCATGACGCCGCTTTTTGACTTGTCATTCCGAGGAGGCCTTCAGGCCGACGAGGAATCTGCGGTTTGCCCGAACCGCCATCCCGCGCGCGGGAGCCGCAGATCCCTCGGCTCCGCTCGGGATGACAAAATCAAAAGGATACGAGGGCTTCATCTCTACTTCAAATGCACTGCCGCCTCGGCTTCCTTCGGGGTGGCGCCTGTCGCCCGCGGCTTGGCCACGACCGCTCCGTACTTCGGCTTGATCTCGTGGCACGAGGGATCGCAGTAGACGCCCTGATGCGTTGTGTCGGTTGCGGGATCGGGCATGGGTGAGGCGGCGGCCGCCTCGCGATCGGCTTCCAGCTCGCGTTCCACATCTTCGATCAGCTTCGCATTCTCTTCCGCCGTCAGCCAGCGCTTCTCATTTACCAGGTAGTTCTCAAACCGCGCGATGGGGTCACGCGCGCGCCAGTAGTCGAAGAGCTCGGCGGGGACGTACTGCGCGGCATCGTGGATGGCGTGACCCTTCATGCGCATCATCTTGGCCTCGATCAGCGTAGGGCCTTCGCCGCGGCGGGCGCGCTCGCAGGCCTCGTGGGTGGCGTCGTAGACCTGGCAGGGGTCGGTGCCGTCGACAATCACGCCGGGAATGCCGTACGCGATAGCGCGCTCGGCGAGGTCCTTCACGTTGAACTGCATGTCCGCCGGCGTGGAGTAGCCCCAGAGATTGTTCTCGACGATCAGTACCAGCCCGAGTTTCTGCACCGCGGCAAAGTTCAGGCTCTCGTAGGTGACGCCGGTGGACTGGCCGCCATCGCCGACGTAGGTCAGCCCGACGATGCTCTTGCCTTGCAGGCGTGCGCCGAGGCAGACGCCGGCCATCACGCCAATCGACTCGCCCAACATCGAGATGGGCGCGCAAACGTTGCGCCGCTGAAAGTCGCCGAAGTGCGACGAGGCATCGCGCCCCCAGGTGGGCGAGTCGCCCTTGGCCATGTATTGCCGCATGATGTCACGCGCGCTGAAGCCGCGCACCAGCATCGCGCCCTGGTTGCGGATCATTGGGCCGAGCCAGTCATCGGGGCCAAGCGCGTAGGCCGAGGCACACGAACAGCCCTCCTGCCCGAGGCCGAAGTACACGCCGCCGACCACTTTCCCCTGCTTGTAGAGGTTCTCCAGCGCGACCTCCATGCGGCGGTTGAGCAGCATCCAGCGGTAGATGGCGATTGACTGTTCGCGCGAGAGATAGTTGGACTCGCGGATGGGCGGCGGGGCGGCGCTCAGGTCGCCTTCGATGCGGTACTCGCAGTTCGCGCCCTCGCCGCAGAGGTAGATGCGGAACTCGGGCTTTTCCAGGCGGTAGTCGGGGATGCTGTAGCAGCGGAGGGAAGGATCCTTGCCTGCGCCTGCGGTTGCCGCGCGCTTCAGAGTTGCGGGATCCCGCGCGTGTGTCGGTCGGCTTGGGCGAGCCGTCAGCCTGCTCGTCGGGAGCAGGCGTTTTTGGCGCCTTCCGGGGCGGAGCCAAAGGTACTTTCGCCGTGTGCTTGCTTGATGGTTTTGAATTTCCGCGCTTCTTATGAGGCATCGCAGAAGCAACGATAAACGCACGTTAACTGGTGAGGCAAATCGCGCCCTAATCCAACCTCAGGAACGTGAACGCAGCAACTTAAACTGGACTTAATCGCTTACGACGGATGCGGCACGCCCTTGATCACCCGCACCGTGTCGCGCGCGATCAGCAGCTCTTCATTCGTGGGGATGGCGTAGGCCGCCAGCTTCGAATCCTCGGTGCTGATCTGTCCCAGCTTGCCGATCGTGCCCTCGTTTTTCGCCGTGTCGATCGTCAGCCCGGCCCACTGCATTCCTTCGCAGATGCGCGCGCGCACCTCAGGCGAGTTCTCGCCAATGCCACCGGTGAACACGATCGCATCAGCCCCACCCATCGCGGCGAGAAATGCGCCAATGTACTTCCGTGCGCGATAGCAGAAGACTTCGACGGCCAGCCGCACGCGGCGGTCGTCATGGTCCTTCATCTCCGAGAGCAAGTCGCGCATGTCGTTGGTCAATCCGGAAATTCCCAGCAGCCCCGATTGCGTGTTCAGCAGCGCGTCAACCTGCGAGGGCGACAGCGCCTCTTTTGCCGCGATGAGGTTCACGATCGCAGGATCGAGGTCGCCCGAGCGCGTGCCCATGACCAGGCCCTCCAGCGGCGTCATGCCCATCGAAGTATCGACTGAGTTGCCGCCTTGGATCGCCGTCGCCGAGCAACCATTGCCCAGATGCAGCGTGATGATGTTCGTCTGCTCGCGGCTAAGCCCGCGCAGCGCCCGGTATTGAAACGCGACATAGCGATGCGAGGTGCCATGAAAGCCGTAGCGCCGGATGCGATATCGCCGATACAGATGATAGGGAACAGCGTACAGGTACGCCTGCTCAGGGAGAGTGTGGTGAAAGGCGGTGTCGAAGACTGCGACCTGCGGCGTGTCCTTGCCGAAGATTTGCCGCGCCGCCACGATGCCCTGCAAGTTGCCGGGATTGTGCAGCGGCGCCAGGTCGATGCAGTCTTCGATGCCCTTCAGCACCTTGTCATCGATGAGCGCCGATTCGCTGAACATCTCGCCGCCGTGGACCACGCGATGGCCGATCGCCTGTATGTCCGCGGTGCTTTTGATTTCGTTGACGCCCGACTGGTCGGAGGCGATGTAGCGCACCAGGTAGTCCAGCGCCGCGGGAATATCGCGCAGTGACGCGGTGAGCTTATGCTTGGCGCCCTCACCTGCCTGAAAGGTAACGATCGCCTCGCCCCCTGCGCGCTCCACTTCGCCCTTGCATAGCCGCTGGTCCTGGTCCCGCTTGATGCGGTCGAGGTCGGTGGCGATGATTTGGAACTTCAGGCTGGAGCTGCCGGCATTGAGCACGAGGACGTTCATAAATTCCCCTCGCCCAGTATGGCAGAAGCGGTAGTGACGCTGATTAGTGAGGGAGGGCTGAACCCGAAAGACTGATGGCTAGATGCTTTGTAACAGGGCACGACTTCAGTCGTGCCGATCGCAACTCGTTATTTTGTCATCCCGAGCGGAGTGACTTCGTTTCGCGCAGCGAACGAAGTCACGCAGTCGAGGGACCTGCTGTTGGCTCGCGGGGAGCGTTGGTTCGGGCAAACAGCAGGTCCTTCCACTCGCCGCTGAAGCGGCTCGGTCGGGATGACAATAGATTAGGGGCACGCTTTCGGCACGTCTGAAGAGGTGCCCTGTTACAAAGCAATTTGCAGGTCGTCGTCCAGCCAGATACATGAAGTCTGCGATCGCGGTCAGCGCTCCAGGTCCACGTGCTCGACATGGTCCACCGCCCGCCCCAGGAAGCGCGTGGCCAGCCGCTTGAACTTGTCGGTGGAATCGGTGACGTAGAAGCGGAAGGTTCGATGCTCGCCGGGTGTGGTCTGTACAGGAGTAGGGTTTCGACTGCCGGGTGCCCTATCCTTCTCGCCATCTGTCGGCGAGAGGGTGGGCCCGCACGTCATCATCGTCTTCACGACGCGCGCGGTCGATTCCGCCGAATCCACAATCTCAATCGACTGCGGCAGGATGCGGCGCAGCAGCGGCGCGATCAGCGGATAATGCGTGCACGCCAGCACCAGCACATCGGCGCCGGGGGGCGCGTCGGCCAGCGCTTCGCCGAGATAAATTCGCGCCACCTGTTCAGTCACGGGGTGCTCGATCCATCCCTCTTCCACCAGCGGCACAAACAGCGGACAGGCTTTCTCCAGCGACGGCAATCCATGCCGCTCCAGCGCGTCGCGATAGGCGTGGCTGCTGACGGTCGCCTCCGTCGCAATGACGATGGCGGCGCGACTCTTGCTCACTTCTGCCGCCATGTCCGCGCCCGGCTCGACGACTCCAACCACGGGCACGCGGGCGGCGTCCTTGATTGCGGGCAGCGCGAGCGCCGTCGCCGTGTTGCAGGCAATCACCAGCAGGTCGATGTCTTGCGCGTCGAGAAAATGTGTGGCCGAAATCGCATAGCGCGCTACGGTCTCCGCCGACTTCGTCCCGTAGGGCAGGCGCGCGGTGTCGCCGAAATATATGTAATGCGCCGGCAACTGCGCAGCGATGGCCTTCAGCACGGTCAGGCCGCCCACTCCGGAATCAAACACTCCAATTCGCGGCAGGTTCACGGGACGTCTCCCAATCCAGCACGCGCGACCACCGCGTCCCCGGGCACTCCCATTTCGCCGACAATCTGGCCGATGTTGCCGGGCACATAAAATCTGCGCAGGTCGGCGTGTCCGGCCAATGTATCGCGCTCGCGGCCGTTCACCAGTATCTTCACGCGCTGAAGCTTGCTGTCATTGGCGTTCAACGAGAGCACGACAGACGCAACCGTCAACTCCTCGGCCAGCACTCCCGACGGGTGCGCATCGGCAAACGGCAAATTCGTATCGACGATGGCGGTGTCGTCGCCCATCAAGTAAACCTCGCGGATATCCGAGCCCGCGCCCACGGGATGAGCGGAGTCCGCGGTCATGTATTGCGCCATGAGTGTACGCAACACGGCCCGGTCACGCTCGCTACGCTCGGCCGGCAGCACCACGCTCACCTGCGTCTTGCGCAAGGTGCCGTCGCTGTCGTCGGCAACGAACAACGTCACCGGCTCTGGTGGACCATTGCCCACGGGCGCAGTCACCTGCTGTTCGGCCGCCACTTGCGCCTCACGCGCGGCGTTGCCCTTCAGGCGCAGCGCGTAGTAACCCAGTCCGACTGCGGCCACCGCCAACGCTGCGAACACAATGAGCAGTCGCCGGGTCACGGTCGCACCTCCGGCAGCTTGCCGCGCACCGCCGCAATTCCCGCGGCGATGGACTGCGCTACCTCTTCTTCATACTTCGCGCCGGCGATGTTCTCGACCTTCTCGTCCGGCGGCGCGATCTCAATCGCAATGGCGGGCGCGGCGATGTTGTTCATCGGCCGCAGCGGCGCGACCAGCGTCGTGTTGGGCAGCTTGCGGTTCTCCAGCTCCGCAGCCACGGACCCCGCCGCCACTCCGCTCAAGTCGAGAAACGCGGCTTGCGCTGTGTCCCACGGTAAGAATCCCGTGCGCGAGAGGTTCGCGGCCGGAAGCATCGCGGTGAACACGTGCACGCCACGTCCCGTGTTCGCGGCGTGCAGCGCGATGTAAAGCGCCGGGCGTGCGGCGTTGGTCGAGACCGCGCGTTGATCGAGCGTGATGGCGACATCCGAGTTACGCAAGCTCGCGGCAGCGATACCGCGGTTCGCCAATTCGCGTTGTACTCGTCGCGCCAGGGTGAGCACCACATCCTTTTCGGCTAGCGAGGGCGTGATCGCGGCGCCGCTATCGGCGCCTCCATGCGCCGGATCGAGGAGCACCAGAAACCGCGGGGTGGACGGTGGTTTAGGTTGTGCCGCTGCGGCCGGCGCGGAAGGCTGCGCTGCCGGTGGTGCGGTGGCTGCAGGACTCGCCGGCGGAGGCGCGGGCGCGGCGGCGACGATGATGGTCTTTCCGCCATCGGCAAAGTTCGCCAGCAGCGGAGAGGTCGCGGTCACGTTCAACTCGGCTATGCCGTCGTGCTCGGAGAAGGTGGCGCCGGTGATGACCGGGTCGTCGAACTTGAAGCTGTCCTGTCCGCCGGAGACGACGGGCTCACGCCGGAAGGTGAAGCGCACGCGCCCCGGCTCCGTGGCAATCGTCGGGTTCACCGGAGTCGGAAAGCTCAACAACAGTTTCGGCGGCGTGCTCTTGTCCAGCTCCACGCTGAGGCGTGCGGCCACGTCGCCGATGAACAGCCGCCGAGCCCCCGCGTGCAGTTGTACGGGCTTCGCCAGCAGCTTGCTCAGTATCTGCGGGACAGCACTGAGCGGAACGTACCCGCGCCCGTTTTGCACGACGAAGTTCGCGGGCAGCTTCAGCTCCTCGCCGAGCACCTTGCCTTTCTCCTTGCCCTCGGTGAACTGTGCTTCCACCGCGCGCCCGCCCGGAGGCGTGAAGTGCAGCTTGTACTTCTTTCCGTCAGGGCGCGCGTCAATGGACCCCAGCGGCTCCAGCACGTCGACTAGCCCGACGTACGGCATTCCCTTCACGTCCAGCACGGAGGCGGAGTAGGTTGTCTGAGAAGAGTAGACGGTAAGCTGGTCCGAGGATTGCGCGTGCACGCTCCCGAGCCGCCACAACAGCAACGCGGCGGCGGCGATCAGCCCGAGGCTGACCCAGACGTGCTTGTGCTTTTCGCCCGGCGGGCGGGAACGCGGTGGATGCATCAAGGCTCAAGTCAATGATACAGGCCGGAAAGTCACAACCACTTTTGCGGGGCCGCATTGAACAACACCTCGTGGCCGCGCGATACCTGCTCTGCCGCGTAGCCTTCCAAGGCATACGGCGGCAGCACGCAAAATGTTCAACGTCTTCCCAGCAAGAACAGCAGGCCAAATTCCTCGCTGCGCCCGGTGTTATCCTGCTGCGGTTATGGAAGCCAAAGCTTTGACTCCGATATTGAACGTGTCCGACATCGCCGGTACGGTCGCGTGGTTTGAGAAGTGGGGATGGAAGAAATTGTGGGACTGGGGAACGCCTCCGACGTTTGGCGCAGTGGGATCGGGTAAGGAGGCGTGCATCTTTCTTTGTCAAGGGGCGCAGGGAGGCCGCGGCCGCGGCGCGAACACCACCACGTTTCAGCACGAGGGAGACGAAGAGGGCGACAAGGGCGTCTGGATGTCGGTCTGGGTCGATGACGTGGACGAGATGCACAAGCAGTGCGTCGCCGCCGGGCTGGAGGTCACATTTCCGCCCACCGATATGCCGTGGAACGTTCGCGAGATGCACCTTCGCCATCCCGATGGCCACGTGTTCCGGGTCGGCCACGGACTCGAGCCCGCAAAGTAGGACCCCAAAACTCAACGGGAAGGCTCAAGATGAACGATCAGCAAACGAAGGAGCAGATTCTGGAGTGCGAGATCAAGAGATCCGTGCGGCACTGGATCAGCATTGGGCGGCGTCCGATGCCAACGATTTTGAAACGGAGCACCGCATCTATCACGAGGACGCGGTGCTGGAATATCCGCAGTCAGGCGAGCGAACCCGCGGTCGACGCAACATACAGGGCCAACGCGCCAGTCAGCCGAGCAAAAAGCGGTTTGCTGTCCGACGAATCCTTGGCGGCGGCGATCTTTGGGTCACCGAATTCATCCTGACCTATGACGGCAAGCCGTCCTACACCGTGAGCATCATGGAGTTCAAGGGCGACAAGGTTGCGCGGGAAACACAGTACTTTGCGGATCCATTCGTGGCTCCCGCATGGCGCACTCAATGGGTCGAACGAATGGACAATTAATCTCGCGGCGCGAAAATTCGGCTAACGATACCGCCATTGCAGCATAGTTGTCGAGAACAGAGATTAACTCCAACGACCCGCTAAGTCCTGATTAGCGTAGTTACCGGAGAAGTCGAACTAGTAAGATATTAATATCGTTACGGCACGTCCTCCGGTGGAGGGACAAGAGATGGATTGGAGACGATTGGTCCAGTTTGCGCTGCTGGGTAGCAGTGATTTGGAACAATATGCCATCCTGCTGGTACGCGTTTCGCTCGGGCTGTTCTTCGCCATCTCCGGGGCAAACAAATTGTTTGTCGCCGGCAGCAGGCAAACTATGTACGAAACGCTCGTTGAGGCCAAAGTCCCGTTTCCCCACCTGACGACTTATTTCGTGTCGGGTGTCGAGCTCGTTGGCGGATCCTTGCTGACCGTGGGGTTTCTTTCGAGCCTGGCCTGCGTGGCTTTATTGGTCGATATGCTTGTCGCCATCCTGACCAACAAACTTTCCGCCATGCCTAAAGGACTTTCGCCTCTTAACTGGCTCGACGATTTCCTCTACCTTCCGGAAGTCCTGTACGTGCTCTTCTTTATCTGGCTGATCTGCTCTGGTCCGGGAAAGTTCAGTGTCGATTACTGGCTCGCCGGCAAGTTATAGGTCATCGATCGACGAAGCAGCTGGTTGCTGGACAAGAGCTTGATCGGTCATTACCAGAATTTTTCAGCCGCAGGACTGGCGCTAAGTCCTGATTATCGCCGTTCTCGGAGAAGTGAAGTACCAGGCGAGTACATCTCTGGGCTCCAATACGAGCAACCCCAACGAGAACATCCGGCGTTTCATAGGGCGCCTGCAGTGCAATTGTTGGTAACAGGCCATACCTAACCGCGGTTCATGATGCCGGTACGGACATCTCTGATCGCGAGCTTTCGCTTGCTGCGTGCTGCGTTGTCTCGGCTAAGGAATAAATTGTCAGCCCGCTCAGCATCTTGGGATAGAAGTCGGTCGACTTCTGCGGCATCACGTCGCCGGCGAAGGCGATGTCGCGCATCTGCTCCATGCGCACCGGGTTCATCAGGAAGGCGATCTGCGCGGCGCCGCTGCGCACTTCATTCACTGCCTCCTCGGCATCGCGAATGTACTTCAGGTGCTTCTGCGCGCGGATGTCTTCCTCCGACATGCCGATGGTCTCTTCGAGCACCAGCTTGTGCAGTTGCACCACGTCGAGACGCCGCTGCTTGTCCGAAAGATTTTTCAGCGCAGCGACGTGCGAGTTATCGCGAGCGCGCAGCAGGAAGGCGTTCTGCGCTGTAACGGCCAGCAGCGCCGTGCGGTCTTGGCCGGCTTCGCGCAACTTGCGCATCGCCTCAGACACATCCGTCACAGTCCCGATGTCTTGGATGTCGAAGTACTGCATCACCTCCGCTGATATGGCGAAGATGCTGAAGTTCTCCAGCCCGAAGACGACGCGATGCGTCGGCAGGATGACCAGTCCGGGCGCGTCCATGTTGACGAAGGTAATCATCACGCGCTCGTACGGCGCCTCCGCCACCCCATCAAGTCCAACCCCGGGACTTGATGGGGACCCCGGATTCAACGCATCACTCGATCCGAACTGCTGCCGCATCTCGTTGCGGAAGTTCAGCGCCGTCTCGTAGCGATGATGGCCGTCGGCGATGATGAGCTTCTTGTCGGCCATCTTGGCCTTCGCGGCGGCGACCGTCGCCGGGTCGGAGACCTTCCACAGCGGTGCAGCACACCGTATTCGTCGCGCAGCTCGACGCTCGGCGGCGCTGCCTTGCTCCAGCAGCCTGGCGATCTCATCCGCCGGATCGCTGTAGAGCATGAAGATCTGCTCGCAGTGCGCCTGGGTGGTCTGCAGCAGGTTCAGGCGGTCGGCCTTGGGCTTGCTCAGCGTCTGCTCATGCCGGAAGACGACCTTGTTATCGTAATCGTCCACTCGCCCAAGTGCGATGAATCCGCGCCGCTCGGTTTCGGCTCCCGAGGGATCTCCCGGGACCTTGAAGCGCTGCGAATACACATAAAGGCTGGGCTCGGCATCGCGCTTCAGAACGCCTCCGGCTCTGCCATTGCCGCAGCGACGCCGCTGCGCGCGTGTAGACGTTCTCGTGCTTCGTCGTCGCTCGCTTGCGGTCTTGCCCAGGATGATCCGCACCAGGTTATAAGGGCTGGTTGCGTAATACTGGTCCTGCATCGCGGGCGTGATTTTGTCGTAGGGCTGAGTCATCACCTCGCCGGCGATACTTTGGCAAGGTCGTAGCGAAGAGCACGAAAAGGAAGTATGTCTGCCATAGGAGTCCTCGTTGCTATGAATCGAGAGTGAATTGACTTGGAATTAATCACGGCCTCAGCAAAGCCCGGAATCTTGATCGCAGAACGCTTTGTAACAGGGCACGACTTCAGTCGTGCCGAAAAGCGCCCTTTCCTTGCGCTTCAGCCGGCAACCTGCGACGCGACATATGCGCCGGTAAGGCTCACGAGAATAACTGACCGTCACTGGCACGACTGAAGTCGTGCCCTGTTACAAACCTCTCCCGTCCGGTCTGAACGCCAGTTTCGGTTCCGCCATGCGAGGCGCTTGCATCACGCAATTGCCCCGGAAATGCCAGTCTAGCAGCGATAAAAGAAAACCATGATGACGTCAATCACATCCATAGGTGCAGCAACCCTGAACGTGCGGCCGCGCCAAGACCGGCCGCCGTTGGCTGTGATAACGATTCACGCCACATGTAGGGGATCCTATGGCCCGCTCGGCAGCACGGCGGATTCGGGTCAAGCGGCTCGAAGATTCAGGTTCCGCTCCTCACCTCGTGCGGCGGGACGTTTTCCCCGCCCGTCCGTCCAACCCAACGTGCGCGCCAAGACCCTGCTGCTCCTGCTCGTAGCTCTGCCTGATGGGCTTGCTGGACGGTGCCGTTGCCGCCAGGACCAGAGTGACGACATCCACATCACGCCGCGCGAGACCAAGAAGCCCGACGCCACGCCGATGGGATCCACCGGTCGATCCCTCGCTCCGCACACACACCAAGCCGATCACCGAGAATGTCGACCTGGTGCTGGTGCCGGTGACCATCACCGACCCCATGAACCGGCTGGTCACCGGCCTGGAGAAGGAAAACTTCCTGCTCACCGACAACGGCCAGCCGCAGCAGATCAAGCATTTCTCCAGCGAGGACGCGCCCATTTCGCTGGGCGTGATCTTCGACGTCAGCGGCTCGATGTCCGACAAGATCGACAAATCGCGCCAGGCAGTCGTCGAGTTCTTCCGCACCGCCAATCCGCAGGACGAGTTTTTCCTCATCACCTTCTCGGAAAAGCCCGAGGTGCTGGTCGACTTCACTTCGTCGGTCGAGGACATCCAGAGCAAGCTGGTCTATGCCGTCCCGCAGCGGGCGCACTGCGCTGCTGGACGCCATTTACCTGGGCATGAACCGCATGCGCGTGCCAAGTACGAGCGCAAGGCGCTGCTGATCATCTCCGACGGCGGCGACAACCACAGCCGCTATACCGAAGAGCGAGATCAAGTCGATGGTGCGTGAGGCCGACGTCCAGATCTACGCCATCGGCCTGTTCGATCGTAAGGCCAAGACGCCGGAAGAGCACGAAGGCCCCGCCCTGCTCGAGCGATGTGACGGAAGTTACTGGTGGGCGGGCATTTGTCATCGATTCGCCCAACGAGCTGGCGGACGTCGCCACCAAGATTGGCATCGAGCTGCGCAACCAATATGTGCTCGGATACCGTCCAACCAATCCAGCACACGATGGCAAGTGGCGGAAGATCAAGGTGAAGCTGAATCCGCCCAAGGGCCTGCCGCCCCTGCACGTGTACGCCAAAACCGGATACTATGCACCAACGGAATAAAACCTATCTTGTAGTGACTTTCATTCTGCTGGCGGCCGCATGGATGTTGGCCCAGACCGGCGCGCCCGCTCCGCAAACGACCGCGCCCGCGACGCAGCAACCATCAACGCAAGCCACACCGCCCGCGGCCGGACAGAAGAATCCCTCGCAGCCTGCCGGTCAGCCGCCGCAGGAAGAGACTCCCGCTCCGGCGCCCGCGCCCAACCAGCCCGGCGATACGGTCCAGGTGCCGCAAGGGGAAGCTCCTTCGGGGCAGCAGAACGACGTCTACATCTTCAAGAAGGAAGTTGACGAGGTCACGCTGCACGCCACCGTCGTCGACGATCACTTCAAGCCCATCACCGGCCTGAACAAGAACGACTTCACCGTGCTGGAGGACGGCAAGCCGCAGAAGATCACCTACTTCCGGAACGAAGACATTCCGGTCGCGATCGGCATTGTCATCGACAACTCCGGCTCCATGCGCGACAAGCGCCCGCAGGTAAACGCCGCGGCGATCAACCTGGTGCGTTCCAGCAATCCGCAGGACCAGGTCTTCATCGTCAACTTCAGCGAGGAGTACTTCCTCGACCAGGACTACACCGGCAGCGTCCCCAAGCTGAAAGACGCGCTGGAGCGCATCGAATCGCGCGGCGGCACGGCGCTGTATGACGCCGTCGTCGCATCCTCCGATCACCTGAAGAAGAGCGGCGCGCTGGAGAAGAAAGTGCTGCTGGTGGTCACCGACGGCGAAGACAACGCCAGCCGCGAGTCGCTGGAGCAGGCGCTGCGACGCCTGGAGGAACAGAACGGACCGACCATTTACACCATCGGCCTGCTGGGCGAGGAGCACAACAAGCGCGCCCGCCGCGCTCTGCGCGAGATGGCGGAAGACACCGGCGGCGTCGCCTTCTTCCCCAAGGACCTGAGCGAAGTCAACGCCATCACCACCGAGATCGCGCACGACATTCGCAACCAGTACACCATCCAGTACAAGCCCAGTGTTCCGCAGAGCCGCGGCGGCTATCGCACGGTGAAGGTGGAAGCCCAGGCGCCGGGCTACAAGAAGCTGCAAGTGCGCACCCGCAGCGGCTACTACGCCGGCCAGCAACAGGCGTCGAACGCCAGCCCCAGCGGAAGCCATTAGTGCAGCGCGCCATTCGGCAGAGCGGAGCTTCAGCCTAAGCCTTAACCATCAGCTTCTCAATTCTGATCGGCAACTCGCGCACCCTGATTCCGGTCGCGTGATAGGTGGCCATGGTTAGGGCGGAGGCGCATCCCGTCAGTCCGATTTCACCGATGCCGCGCGCGCCATACTCGCTCATCACCTTGTCAGGGTAGTCGAGGAAGATGACGTCGATCTCGGGAATGTCGGCATTTACGGGCACGATGTAGTCCGCGAAGTTGCTGTTGATGGGATTGCCGTTGCGCACGTCGTACACGGTCTCCTCGAACAGCCCCATGCCGATCCCCATCACCACGCCACCGATGATCTGGTTGCGGGCGGTCTTGGCGTTGATCATCTGGCCGCCGTCCATCACTGTGAGCCAGCGCGTCACCCGCAAATGGAAGACCTCGGGGTCGTAGCTGATCTCGCAGAAGTGCGCGCCGAAGGAGTGCGTCGAATACTTCTTCTGCTCGTCGGTTTCGTTGGTCTTCGCGTGTCCGTCCAGGCCGACCAGGTTTTGGGCCAGCAGGATCTCCTGGAAAGGAATGCCGGTGTCGGGCGATTTGTCCGCGACGTGTACGCGGCCCTGGCTGAACTTCAGCGTCTTGGGATCGGCGTTGGCGAAGGGCGAATTGGCCGCTTTCGGCGCAGCTCTCAACACAGCCTGCACGGCTTTGTCGGTGGCCTGCGCGATCGCGGGAATCACGGTCGATGTTGCCGACGATCCGCCCGAGGTCGGCCCGGGCGGAAGCTCGCTGTCGCCGAGAACCACGTCGATCTTGTCCACCGGAATGCCGGTGCGATCGGAGACGATCTCGGCGAAAATCGTGTACGTTCCAGTACCGATGTCCTGCGTCGCGCAGGAGGCGCGCGCCGTTCCGTCCGCGAGCAACCGCACGCGGACTTCAGCGCCGCGCTGGTGCGCCGGCCAGGTGCAGGTCGCCATGCCCCAGCCGAGAATCTCGTTGCCGTTGCGCATTGACCCGACCTGCGAATTGCGCTTGCTCCAGCCGAACTTCTCCGCGCCCATCTGATAGGCCTCGCGCAGATGTTTACTCGAAAACGGGAGGTTCTTGCCCTCGTCCTTCTCGGCGTAATTCTTCAGCCGGACTTGCAGCGGATCCATATTCAGCTTGATGGCCAGATCGTCCAGCGCCGATTCGAGGGCAAATAACGCCGGCGTCCGTCCCGGTCCGCGCATGGGAGTCGGCGTGCCGATGTTCAGCTTCACCTCTCTTTGCTGGGCAGCAACATTCGGGCAGCTATACAGCATCGAGTCCGGATCGACGCAGTCTTCCAGGTAGTCGTCCACAAACGAAGTATCGTTGTGGATGTCGTTCAGCAGCGCCGTCAGCCTTCCATCATTCGTTGCGCCAAGACGAACGTGCTGCTCGACCGAAGGGCGATGTCCCACGCAGGTGAACATCAGCGAGCGCGGGATCGCGAACTGCACCGGCCGCTGCACCTTCTTCGCCGCCATCGCCGCCAGCCAGGAATGCGGCCACGGGAACAGCTTGCAGCCGAAGCCCGAGCCGATGAAGCGCGAGATCACGTCGATGTCCTCCATCGGCATGCCCAGCACCTGCGAGGCGACGTTGTGATGGTTCACCACACCCTGCGACGATTCGTACAGCGTCAGCCGGTCGCCTTCCCACACCGCGAGTGTGCCGTGCATCTCCATTGGGTTGTGGGTTTCGACAGGCGTGACGTAGGTGTAATCGATTTTGACCGGCGCTTGCTGATACGCCGCTTCGGCATCGCCGCGAGAGTACTGTTCGCTTCCAGGAGACGTCTTGTCATTCGCACTGTCGCTCGGCCGCCCGCGCATGGGCGACTGCTCCATGCGCACCAGAGGCTTTTTCGTTTCGTACGAGACATTCACCTGATGCGCGGCATCGCGCGCCTGCTCGAAGGTCTCGGCTACCACCAGCGCAACATATTGCCCGTAGTAGTAAACGTTCTCGTCTTCGAATGGTGGACGGCTCTCGCCGGGACGGCTCATGTCTTCCAGCGGGCCCGCAGGCCGATACAGGCGTCCGATGTTGCCGTGATGCAGGATGGTCAGCACGCCCGGCATCTTCTCCGCACGGCTGGTGTCGATGGCGGTGATCCGTCCGCTGCCGATGGTGCTCGTCACCGCGGCCGCGAAGGCGACGTTCGGCATGGGATGCTCGATGGCGTAGGGCGCGCGGCCGCTGACTTTTCGTCGGACCGTCGATGCGGCTTACCGGTTGGCCGATTGGTGATGTGCTCATAGCGATGTCTTCCTATGCCGTCTGGGTAGCAGTCTGTAGTGCGCGCACCAACGTGCGCTTCGCCAGTTCCACCTTGAAGGCGTTGTCGTGCAGCGGCTTCGCGCCCTGAAGGGCCGCATCTGCGGCAGAGCGGAAGTTCGCTTCGCTCGCAGCTTGTCCCTGCAACACGCGCTCGGCTTCCATGGATCGCCAGGGCTTGGTTCCAACCCCGCCCAGCGCAACTCGGATGTGCTGAAAATTTCCGCCTTGCACATTCGCGACTACCGCTGCCGATGCCAGCGCGAATTCGTAGGACGCGCGGTCGCGCCGCTTCAGGTAGTACGACCGCGTGCCGCCCGGCAGCTTGGGCAGCGTGACGTAAGTAATCAGCTCTCCAGGCGCGAGGACATTTTCCTTTTGCGGCGTGTTGCCAGGCAGCAGGTAGAACTCGTTCAGCGGGATCGAGCGCTCGCCTTGCGGGCCGCTGGTGTGCACGACGGCCTCGAGCGCCATCATCGCCACAGCCATGTCCGAGGGATGGGTGGCGATGCAGTGCTCGCTGGTACCCAGCACGGCGTGAATGCGGTTGAAGCCGTCCAGCGCCGAGCATCCGGTGCCGGGCTCGCGCTTGTTGCACGGATACGCGGTGTCGCGAAAGTAGTAGCAGCGGGTGCGCTGGAGCAGGTTGCCGCCCGTGGTCGCCATGTTGCGCAGTTGCGGCGACGCGCCCGAAAGCAGCGCCTGCGAAAGCACCGCGTACTCCTGCTGCACCGTCTTGTCGTGCGCCAGATCGCTGTTGCGGACCATCGCGCCGATGCGCAAGCCGCCGTCGGTCGTCGGTTCGATTTTCGTCAGGGGCACGCTGTTGATGTCGACGACCGTGCGTGGGTTCTCGACATCCAGCTTCATCAGGTCGATGAGCGTCGTGCCTCCGGCGACGAAGCGAGTATTGGGAGATGCGCCCGCGTTCACGGCTCCGGCGATGCTGTCCGTCTTGCGATAGTCAAAGCTCTGCATACAGGCCTCCTGCTGGAAAGGACTAGGCGCGCTTGCGGGCCTGCTGCACCGCGGCAACGATGTTGGGGTACGCGCCGCAGCGGCAGATGTTGCCGCTCATGCACTCGCGCACGGAGTTGTCGTCATCGCCGCACGGCTCCTTGAGCAGCGCCACCGCCGACATGATCTGCCCGGAAGTGCAGTAGCCGCACTGGAATCCATCATGCTCAACAAAAGCGGCCTGCACCGGATTCAACTGCCCGTTCTGCGCCAGGCCCTCGATGGTCGTGATCTCATCGCCCTGATGCATGATCGCGAACGTGAGGCACGAGTTCACACGGCGTCCGTTTACGTGAAGGGTGCACGCGCCGCACTGGCCGTGGTCGCAGCCCTTCTTGGTGCCGAACATTTGCAGGTTGTTGCGCAGCGCATCGAGCAGCGTGACTCGCGGCTCCAGCCTCAGGTGATGTTCCTGGCCGTTGATCTTCAGCGTGATCGGGACGGCGCCGGGTATGGAAGGAGGCGATTCGACCGGGGCGGGAGTTTCCACCTGCGCAAGCGACGCCTGCTCCAGTAGCGGGCTGGCCGTCGCCACGATGCCGGCCGCGCCCATACGACCGAGAAACGATCGCCGCGTCACACCGGTACGTTCAGATTTGGTTTTGGAGTCGCGCTGCGGACTGCGCGGATCATCCGGAGAGGCGGATGGATCTTCTTTCGCCATGCATCACCCCGCGTCGAAGGTTCGAAGAACCTCGTGGCTCAGATGCTCGCAAGGTGCCCAAAGATGTGTCCAATTTCCTTCACAAGTTCACGATAAGGGTGGTCGGGGATTGTTTCCGCCGAAGACCCGCCGGCCAGTCATCCGGCAATCCGCAAGAGCTTGGCGGAGTTGCAGATCGACCCTCCCGATGCCCAAGGATGAGCCTGACGTGTTAAAATCCGGCAAGTATCCAAACACGCTTGAAGCGCCGACAGACAGGCCTCCGGACTTCCGGAAAGCGTTGCGGCACACCGTACCTCTTCACGCCTGATCCAAATCAAGGTTGAGAGAGATTGCCGGAATTGAAAGCGACGGGTTGCTGCGCTTGACGCGGCCCGCAAAGGGAATTGAGAGCTGCATGCTAGTACTGATCACCACCATTCACATTATCGTCTGCGCCTTCCTGATTATCGTGGTGCTGCTGCAAAGCGGCCAGAGCGGCGACATCGCCGCGGCCTTCGGCGGCATGGGCAGCCAGACTGCCTTCGGCACCCGCACCGCCGCCACCGTGCTCAGCAAGGCGACCACCTACGCGGCCGTCATCTTCATGCTGACCTCCATCACGCTCTCGGTGGTCGCGGCGCGTCGGGGGCACCTCAGCGGATCGGTGCTTTCGGGGACCAAGTCGGCGCCGGCGAAGACAGCCCCGGCGAGCACGCCGACGCAGCCGAACCCCGCCAATCCGGCGCAGTCGAAGCCCGCTCCCGAGCCCCAGCCCATGGCGAAGTAGTCCAGATCAAGATATTGGGTGCCCCCTTCTAGCCTTCTTCTGACTAGGGCGGGCAGTTTTCTGCGGTATGCGAACTGCGCTTTGTATCAGGGCACGACTTCAGTCGTGCCGCAACCTGCTCTCCTAAATTTGTCGTCCCGAGCGAGCCGCTTTAGCGGCGAGTCGAGGGCCGCTTTTCGCCGGCAGTGTGCCCATACGCACGAACAGCAGATCCCTCGACTACGCTCGGGATGCCAAATTAATGGGTGCCGGGACAGGCACGGCTGAAGCCGTGCCCTGTTACAAACCTTGGCTTTTTGGAAGCTGTGACGTAATCAGAGCTTCGCCTCCGCCAGGCTTGCCACACCTTTTACGAAGACTTGTCTACCCTTCAACCCACCAGGTAATCCATCGCCGCCTCGCGCGTGGGGAAGATGGGAAGCTCGCGGGCGCTGAAGCTGCGAACCGAGTCGTAGAGCGCCTTAGGAAGGTTGTCGTCCAGCACCCAGGCGTCGCGCTTGAGGTGCCGCTTGTCGATGGCAGCCGCGACCTTGATGTGCTCGACCGTGTCGCGATCGAACTTGGCGCCGGTGAAGTCGGCCAGCAACAGCACCGATCCAAGCGGCTCCTTGGTCACAATCGGCGGGGCCCCGTCGGCGATCGCAGCCACCTCGTCAGCCGTGCAGTTGGTGTAGTCGACCAGCAGGATGCGCTGCCCGCGATGCGTCACGAATCGTATCCGTTCCATGACTCTCTCCTCCAGTGCCGGCGCACGAGCCCGAGTGACGCGATTGGGCGAAGTGTACTGCGAGCAACTAGCGATAGCAACTAGCGGCAGCGGCCAGCCAAGACGGGATCTGGTCGCTAGTCGCCAATTGCTGGTTGCTTTATGCTTTTCACATGATTCACGAAATCTTCCCCGTCGGTCCCCTGCAATGCAACTGCTCGATCATTGGCGATGAGCAAACCCGCGAAGCCATGGTCATCGATCCCGGCGACGAAATCGAGGGAATCGTGGCGGCCGTGCAGCGCCACGGACTCACGGTGAAGCAGATTGTCGTGACCCACGCGCACATCGACCACGTGGGCGGGGCGATGAAGCTGAAGCGACTGACCGGCGCGCCCATCCTGCTCAACCAGAACGACTACGCGTTGCTGAAGATGCTGGACATGCAAGCCGCGTGGGTCGGCATGAAGGCGCCCGAAGCTGTGGCCATCGACTCCAGCGTGACCACCGGCGACAAGGTGAGTGCCGGCAGCCTGGTGGCCGACGTGCTGCACACGCCGGGACACACGGAAGGCAGCATCTGCCTGTATTTTGCGCCGGAGAAAAAGCTGATTGCCGGCGACACGCTGTTTGCGGGTTCCATTGGGCGCACGGACCTGCCGGGCGGCTCCTACGAGAAGATTATGCGCTCGTTGCACGGCCCGGTGCTGGCGCTCCCCGACGAGACCATCGTCGTGCCCGGACACGGTCCGTTGACCACGATCGGCGAGGAGCGCGCCAGCAATCCCTTCCTGTCGCTGTAAGCCTGCGTCGCGGCGACGTTTGGCTGCCCCATGAGCCATTGGCGCCCCACAGGTCAGAACGAGATTTTCCGCAGGCAGCCCTGCCGAATTTCAGAAAAGCGCGATAAAATAGGCAATCAGGGAAAAGCCTTCCGAGGTCGCGCAGCGACGCGGCCCGATTCCCGCCCGCGACGAGTTCGGGCCGGAGATCCTGGTATCAGTTGGAAGTCCCCGAACATCCCACAGTGCCCCGGAAGCGAGGGATGGTTTGTGCGCTGCCGTGTGTGATGCAGCCAAAGAACTAAAGCGGGGTACGGCGTGACCGTAGTGCGCCTCACAAGAGTGGGAGCGGCCCTTCACAGTGCAGGCCCGGCGCCTGCCCGAAAGTAAGAACGATGACGACTACAGTTTTGTTGGCCCAGGGAATGGCAGGCGCTACCCCCGTCGTGTTGATGGTGGGCATGTTCGCCGTTTTCTATTTCCTTCTCATCATGCCGCAGCAGCGCAAGCAGAAGAAGTGGCAGGCGATGCTTGCGCAGATCAAGCCCGGCGACAAGGTGGTGACCAGCGGCGGTCTCACGGGTGCGGTCATGTCGGTGAAGGACGACGCGATTGTGCTGCGCGTCCCGCCAGACAACATCAAGCTGGAAGTCGCACGCTCCTCGGTCGTGACGCTAACCACGGCCGAAGGTCCCAAGTCATAACAGGTAGCTGTCTTTATGAAAAACAAAAGTCTCCTTGCCACGCTCGTGATCGTCGCAGTAGTGATCGTCTCGGTTTTAGGTATTTTCGGCATTCCCTCGAGCTTCAGCGGCAGCGGACTGGCGCAGGCCATCCAGAGCCGTATTCATTTGGGACTCGACCTGAAGGGCGGCACGCACCTGATCCTCCAGGTGCAGGTGAACGACGCTATCAATGCCAACACCGACCGCGACATCGAGCGCCTGAAAGATGACCTGAAGAAGGCCAACATCGCTTATGGCGAGATCAGCAAGGCCGACCCGCAGAACCATCCCGAGCTCATCGTGATCAAGGGTGTGCCGCCGGAAGTTACGGGAGACCTGCGCCGCCTGATCACCGACAAGTATGGCGACTACGATCTCACGTCGGGCGCGCAGAATGGCTGGACGCTGACCATGAAGCCGTCCGTCGCCAATGACACCAAGAAAAAGGCGGTGCAGCAGGCGATCGAGACCATTCGCGGCCGCATTGACCAGCTCGGCGTCTCCGAGCCCGTCATCCAGGAGCATGGCTTGGGCGATTACCAGATTCTTGTCCAGTTGCCCGGGGTTGACGATCCCGCGCGCGTCAAGGAGATCATGCAGTCCACCGCGCTGCTGGAAATCCGCCTGGTGAAAAGCGGACCGTATCCCACCGAAGATGCGGCCATCCAGGCCAGCAACGGCGTACTGCCCCCCGACACGGTCGTGCTGAAGGGCACCAACGGCCAGCATAATCAGGACAACTCGGGAGACAACACGGCCTACTGGGTGGTCAGCCGCATCTCCGCGGTGAGCGGCAGCGACCTGCGTTCGGCCGATGCCGGCAACGATGAGAACGGCCGTCCCGACGTCGAGTTCACCCTGACCAATGCCGGCGGCCAGCGCTTTGGCGCCTTCACCGCTGCGCACGTCAACGACAAGCTGGCGGTGGTGCTCGACAATCGCGTGTACTCGGTCGCGACCATTCAGGAGAAGATTTCGGACCGGGGCCGCATCACTGGCAGCTTCTCGCAGCAGGAGACCCAGGACCTGGCGCTGACTCTGCGCTCGGGTGCCCTGCCCGCGGGCATCAAGTACTTGCAGGAAGTGACGGTGGGGCCATCGCTAGGGGCGGACTCGATTCGCGCCGGTGTCCGTGCTGCGATCATAGGCATGCTTGCGGTAATGATTTTTATGTTGGTGTATTACCGGGCAGCCGGTATCAACGCCGATTTGGCGCTCATACTGAACCTGCTGCTGCTGCTGTGCTTCCTGGGGATCAGCGGAGCGACCTTGACCTTGCCGGGAATCGCGGGGGTGATTTTGACGGTCGGCATGGGCGTGGACTCGAACGTGCTGATCTTCGAGCGCATACGTGAGGAGCTGCGCCACGGCAAGACACCGTCGTCGGCTGTAGAGCAGGGCTTCCATAATGCCTGGAGAACGATTTTTGATACTCACGTGACGACGATCGTCTCGGCCGTCATCCTGTTCCTGTTCGGCACGGGCCCGGTCAGGGGATTCGCAGTCACTTTGAGCGTTGGCTTGGCGGCGAATCTGATCACGGCGGTGGTTATCTCTCGGATGATCTTCGAGGCTGTTCTCGATCGTCATGAGCGCGGTGAGGCGTTGAGCATCTAGCGGATTCGAACGAGAACGTTCACCACGGAAGCACGGAACACACGGAATTTCTGAGTGGTGTTTGAGTCCGTGACTGTGTTTCGACGAGTTTTAGAAAATTCCGTGCCTTCCGTGCTTCCGTGGTGAATACCCCGTCGGAACCGCGAGAATGGCACGTTCCCAGCAAGGGGCTAGCAGTGGAATTATTTCGTAATACCAACATCGACTTCCTGGGCAAGAAATGGTACTTCCTTGCCTTCTCGCTGATCTTCAGCGTCGCCGGCATCGGCTCGATGCTGTTCTGGCACCACATTCCGCTGGGTGTCGAGTTCCGCGGCGGCACGCTGGTCTACGTGAAGTTCGCGCAGACGCCGAACCTCGACCAGATCCGCAGCGAACTGGACCGCGCCGGGCTGCACGATCCCAAGCTTCAGCGCTTCGGGCCGACCACCGACAACGAAGTGCTCGTCGACCTCGGGCTCCAGGAAACCAGCGAGGCCGCGCTCGACCAGGGCAAGAACACCATCATCAAAGCTCTTGAGCCGAAGCAGGACGCGGCGTCCGGCAAGCAGGACCTGAACAACACCGGCACCGCTAGCCTGGGGCAGTATCTGCTCAACAAGGACCCGCTGCGTCTGGGCACCGATGCCGAGCAGCGTTACACCGCGATCGCCAAGCAGATTGAGGACTTCCGCAACAAGCAGCGCGACGGCATCCTGAACTCCGTCGACGAGCTAAAGGCCGTTGTGCCGCCGGAGGTGGTCAGCACCGTACAGCAGGACTTCTACACGTCCACCTTCGTCGTCCGCAACGTCGAAATCGTCGGCCCGCAGGTGGGCTCGCAGCTCCGGGCGCAGGCGCTGCGCGCAACCGTGTATTCGCTGGCTGGGATGCTGGTTTACCTGTGGTTCCGTTTCGAGCTCATCTACGGCATCGCGGCCGTGGTCGCCTGCTTCCACGACACCATCATCACGCTTGGCTTCTTCTCGCTGCTCGATAAGCAACTCACCCTCACGGTCATCGCCGCCATCCTGACGCTGATTGGCTACTCGATGAACGATACCATCGTCGTCTTCGACCGCATTCGCGAGAACCTGAAGCTGCTGCGCCGCGAGCCGCTGGCCGACATCGTGAACACGAGCATCAACCAGACGCTGAGCCGGACCATCCTGACCTCCGGCCTGACGTTCCTCACCGTGCTGTCGTTGTATATTTTCGGCGGCGAGGTGCTGCGCAGCTTCTCGCTGGCTCTGGTCATCGGCATTCTGATCGGAACCTACTCCTCCATCGCGGTCGCCGCTCCGATGCTGGTCGCCTATCAGGATTGGCGCGCCAGGCGGGCCGGCCAGGCCGTCGCGCAGAAGATGACCCCGGCGCGGGGCAAGGCGAGCGAGAAGGTCAAGGTCAAGGCGTAACAATCTCAGTGTAGGGAACAGGGACTGGGGGCTAGGGATTAACAGAAATTTGTTGGCCACTAAACCCTGATCCCCAGTCCCTAATTCCCAACTCTCCTCATGTCCGAAGAGCGCGCACGCAAGATCAAGCTGATGCTGTTCGACGTGGACGGCGTCATGACCGACGGCACCATCTTCCTGTTCCCTGCCCCCGGCGGCGGCGCAGGCCACGGCACGCATGATCGGCGCGAGCAGTTGGCCGACGCCGGCGGATTTGGCATCGCCAGTCATGACGTCATCGAGGCCAAGGGCTTCAACGCCCACGACGGCACCGGCTTTTCCCTGGCGCGGCTGGGCGGACTGAAGACCGGCATCATCACCAAACGCATCTCCGAGACGGTGCGCCTGCGCGCCCGCGACCTGAAAATCGAGCACGTTTACCAGGGCCAGCAGGACAAGGCGGCCGCGTTCTACGAAATCCTCGACAAGACAGGACTGCACGCGGACGAAGTCTGCTATGTAGGTGACGACGTCATCGACCTCCCGGTCATGCGTCTCTGCGGGCTGGCGATCGCGGTGAAGAATTCGCGCGAGGAGGTCATCCGCGAATCGCACTACGTGACCCCGCACGAGGGCGGCAAGGGCGCAGTGCGCGACGCCATCGAGTACGTCCTGCGCGCGCAGGGCAAGCTGGAGAGCGTCATTGACGACTACATCCGCTCGCGCAGCCAGGACCCTGCGACTCAGGTGTAGTAGAACGGGCCCGGCAAATCCGGTCTCCCGGAATTCGCAAGGTACTCTCATTGAGCTCGCGTTTACAATAATGCGATGTTGTACTCACAAGGAGGATCAATGCCGTTTCAGGGGAAGTTTCGCGTAATGCTGTTGGCTGCGCTGGCTCTGGTCATAGCTGTCGGGCTGTCTCACAGTGCGGTTGCGGACGATGTAGTCCATGTCGTGAAAGGTGTCGTGAAGTCGGTGGACAAGGGCACGAAGACCATGGTCGTCAAATCGGCTGATGGTGTAGAACACACCATCAAGTGGACGGACAAGACGGCCACCGCAACCGGCAAGGATGTCGGCGACGGCGTGGCTGAGGGCTCCAAAGTCGCGGTGAAGTACACCGGGGAGGGCGCCGAGAAAACCGCCGTCGGCGTGAAAGACCTGGGCAAGGACACCAAGAAAGCCGTGCAGTAGTGGGCCATTCCCCACTCATCCGTAAGCCGCGGATGAGTGGGTCACCCGTCGGCAGCATCCCAAGCTCAGTGCAATCGCTCTACAGCATCCCGCCGGTCTTGGTGGCCAGGATGCTGAGCGCCATCTCCAGATTGTCGATGGCCTGCTCCAGGTCGGGGCGCTTGTCGAGCGGCAGTTGCAGGGCGCGCAGGATGCGATGCGCCTCGGCGACGTGGTGGGCGGCATTGGGCGGCTGAGCGGGTTTCGCGCTGGTCTGTGTCTCCTCTGACATGGATCCTCTGCAAGGTATCTTAACGCTAAAACTTTTCCCCCACATTTCCACTAGGCACCCGCGGCGCAGGCGCAATTTTTGGAAGCCGTCATGACCTCGCGCGGCGTGCAATAAACATGTGGGCTGAGGTTTTCAAGCTCTTGCCGTTGAGCCGTTGAAAGAAATGGTAGGCACGAGGAGACTCGAACTCCTGACCTCTACCGTGTCAAGGTAGCGCTCTAACCAACTGAGCTACGCGCCTACTCGGTGGGCACAGTTATTGTAGCGACGGGAGCAGCGGCGGGCAAGTTGGTCGCGAGCCGCTCGCCCTGGGCTCATCGCGTGTTGAGGGTTGTGTACGTGGGATTGGCTCTAGCGCGCGGCGGCGTCTTCGGTCGTTTGGTTCGCCTTCTGCTGTACGTCGGCGGTGGTCACGCCCTTCAGGTGCTCGGGGCGCGCGGGTTTGGCGCACGCGGCGGGGGGATTCGTCATCTCTTTGGCGAAGACGCGGTAGGCGATGGTGCCCGGCTGTAGCGTCGACCAGTAGGAGTGCTTGCTCACCAGCGGCCGGTGCTGATTGAAGATCTGGTTGTTCAGGATCCTGATGCCGCACTCCAGGTTGTTCTTCGGCTGAAGAATGGTGCGCTCAGGATCATGGCCGGGCAGCTCGCGGTCGTGCTCCCAGTCGAAGTCGCAGCCGTAGGCCTTCTCATCCTCGAAGGTCAATTGCAGCAGGCCTTCGCTGTGCACCGGCTGGCGGGTCACTGCATCTTTTTTCGCCATCTGCGGATGACGCACATTGGTGGTCGGGTTGAGCCCAGCCTCGGCCCCGGCCAGCGCCTGAAAGAAGTAGGCCCAGAAGACGCGCTTGTCGGTGTCGCTCATGCGATAGAAGTTGGGGCAGAACTTGCGTACGTCGTGCGGCACCTGCGAGGAAAGCATCTCCGGTGGAATGGCCTGCTCGATGAACTTGTCCCAGTCGGGGTCCCAGGTGTTGCCGCCCAGCTCGGCTTTCTTGGCGTCAATGGGAGTCGCGGGAGCGGGTTTGGTTTCCGCCACCGGCGGGGGTGCGGCGCCGGCCGCAACCACGCTGGCCGGTGTCGGCGCGCTCCGCGTAATCGCGAGGGCGGCGCCCAGCACGAGTACGCCCGCGGCCATCGAATTGGTCCAGAGTTTCGGCACAGCGGCTTACAGGGGCCCCATACATTGCGGGCATGCAGTTTTTGACGCACGATTGCGACACCGCTGTTGCCCTTGGCAGCACCAGCCGGCAGTAAGTATTTGTGGTTTGTGAGACAACCTTTGCTGCCGCACATCCAACAGCCATGCAGCTTTTCGCTGAGCTGTGCGAGCGCATCGCCGCCACGACCAAGAAGAGCAAGAAGGTCGCGCTGGTCGCGGAGTATCTGCGAGCGCGCGACGTGAGCGAAGCGGCGATTGCGGCAGTCTTTCTATCTGGGCGTGCCTTCCCCGCCTTTGACGAGCGCACCTTGCAGATCGGCGGCGCGGCGCTGTGGAAGCTGGCCAGCGAGATTACCGGCGCGCATGAGTCGGCGATGACCGTCGCCTATCGTCAGCGCGGCGACCTGGGAGCGGCCGCTCACGACATGCTGCTGCCGAAGGCCCCGTCGCGATCAACAATTACCTTGCGCGAAGTTCGCGCCACCTTCGACCAGATCGCCGCAACCCGCACTCCCGCGGCAAAGGCTGCCGTTCTGAAGTCGCTGCTGGAGCGTGCGACCGCGCTGGAAGTCAAGTACATCCTGAAGATCATCACCGGCGAGCTGCGTGTCGGGCTGAAGGAGAGCCTAGTGGAGGAGGCCATCGCCAAAGCCTACGATGAGCCCGGGGCCCCCAATGCGCCCTCGGTTGGCGCGATGGGGTGGGAGCCGCTCGCCGCCGTGCAGCGCGCGAACATGCTGCTGGGCGATATTGGCGGCACGCTCGAACTGGCAGCGGAGCATCGCCTTGGCGAGGCGCGCATGCGGCTGTTTCATCCCATCGGCTTCATGCTGGCCAGTCCCGCGGCCGACGCGGAAGAGGCCTTCCACTACTTTCAGCAGGCGCAGGTGGAGGACAAGTACGACGGCATCCGCGCGCAGGCGCATTGCTCCGGCGGGACCGTCAAGCTGTTCTCACGCACGCTCGACGAAGTGACCCCGTCGTTCCCGGAGCTTGTACCGGCGTTAAGTGAGTTCGCGGACGACGTAATCCTGGACGGCGAGATCGTGGCGTGGCGGCATGAGGAAGACGGCGGCCATGCGATGCCGTTCGGCGAAATCCAGAGGCGGCTGGGACGCAAGCAGGTCAGCGACAAGCTGATCAAGGAAGTGCCCGTCGCCTATGTCGTCTTCGACGTCATCTATGCCGGCGGCGAACTGACGCTTGACAAGCCGCTGCACGAACGCGTGCAGGTGCTGGACCGCGTCTTCGCCGGCGCGCACCGCGTGGCGCCGCGTCCGATCGTTAACGCGCAAGGCAACTTGCTGGTCGAGCTCGAAGTCGCGGAGGAAGCCGCGCGCTCCGGCTGGGTGCTGCGCGCGCCCTCTATGCGAGCCGACTCGCCCGCGCAACTGGAGCAGTACTTCGAGGAAGCGATGGCCCGCGGCAACGAAGGCCTGATGATCAAGGACGTCAGCTCGCCCTACATGCCCGGACGGCGCGGGCGCTGGTGGCTGAAGCTGAAGCGCGAGTTGGCCACGCTCGACGTGGTCGTCACCGCGGCGGAGTTCGGCCACGGCAAGCGCATCCACGTGCTCAGCGACTATACCTTTGCGGTGCGCAAAGGCGAAGAACTGGTCAACATCGGCAAAGCGTATTCCGGGTTGACGGACAAGGAAATCGCCGAGCTGACCCAGTGGTTCCTGGCGCACACGACGGCCGATCACGGGCACCTGCGCGAGGTCGAGCCGAAAATTGTGCTCGAGGTGGCTTTCAATGCCATCATGCGGTCCGACCGGCACGACAGCGGCTATGCGCTGCGCTTCCCGCGCATCATTCGCGTGCGCGAGGACAAGCTGCCCAAGGACATCGACAGCGTCGAAACCGTGGAGCAGATCTACAAGCGGCAACATGGAAGATGACTGAGCGCTGCTTGGGCACGAGGTTCGCTGCTTCGTCGGAACCCAAAAGATCATCAAATGAGCGCGATTGATGCGGCTTCGCGATTGCGAAATTGCCGTAAGCTAGTTGCTCGCTCATGCTCATCCATGTCCTCCATCTCGGCCTGGTGCCCTACGCGACCGCGCTTGAGCTGCAACGCACGCTCGCGCAGCTTCGCAAGGCGGGCCGTATCGAGAACACGCTGTTGCTGCTGGAGCACCCGCCGGTCATCACGCTGGGGCGCAACGCACGGCTGGATAACGTGCTCGCCTCGCCCGAGTTCCTGGCGCAGCGCGGCGTTGAACTGCACGAGATCGACCGCGGTGGCGACGTCACCTTCCACGGCCCGGGACAACTCGTCGCTTATCCCATCTTCGACCTGCGCAGCTTCGAGCCGAAAGTGGGCGCCGTCGAGTTCGTGCGCCGCCTGGAAGAAGTCCTCATCCGCACCTGCGGCGATTTCGGCATCGGCGCGCAGCGCATCAAGGGCATGACCGGCGTGTGGACGTACGCGCTGCGCAACAAGCCCGAGGCCAAGATCGGCGCCATCGGCGTGCACATCTCGCGCGCTGTGACCACGCACGGGTTCGCGCTGAATGTCTCCACCGATCTCGACTACTTCACGATGATCGTGCCCTGCGGCCTCACAGGCAAGCCCGTCACGTCGATGGAGCGGGAGTTGCAGAAGCCGGTCACCATCGATGAGGCCGCGACCGCCGCGTCACGCAACTTCGGCCGCGTCTTTCAATCGCAAATGCTGTGGCTGGAGTCGCTTGACGATCTGCTGGCGCACGTCACACCGCCTGCGCCAGACCCGCCGGCGAACCAGGACACCCCCGCCCTCCCACCGAAGGAGTTGCGCGAGTTGCACGGCGACGGCAGCGAATTGGCTTAGCGATTTCAGCAACTCGTCGGATGCCGTTGGCGCCGAGGCGAGAATCGGAAGAGCGTAAACTGGCATCAACCAGCCGAGCGGGATTGATTCGCACATGCACGCGCAGATCAAACTCGGACGAATCGCCGGCATCTCCATCGGACTGCACTACAGCTGGTTCATCATCGCCTTCCTGATTGGCCTGTCGCTGATCGAACAATTCCACGCCTCGATGCCGCAGTGGAGCAACGCCGTCACCTGGTCGGTCGCCTGCATCACTGCGGTGCTGTTCTTTGTCACGCTGCTGTTGCATGAGCTGGCGCATTCTCTGGTGGCGAAAGCGAAGGGCCTGCGCGTGCGCTCGATCACGCTGTTTGCGCTCGGCGGCGTCTCGCAGATCGAATCCGAATCGCCCGACGCGAAGACCGAGTTCTGGGTCGCGATCGTAGGTCCGCTTGCCAGCCTGGCGATCGGTATCCTCTGCCTCGCGCTGGCCCGCGCGGCCGGCTGGACGGGGCTTATGCGGGCGCAGAATCCGGTGGCTGCCGTGCTGCTCTGGCTGGGCTATATCAACCTGATGCTGGCCATCTTCAACATGGTGCCGGGGTACCCGCTGGATGGCGGACGCGTGCTGCGCGCCATCCTCTGGTTCTTCAACAAGAACGCGGTGCGCGCTACGCAGGTGGCCGCGCGCGTGGGGCAGGTGGTCGCGTTCCTGTTCATCATCTATGGGCTGTTCCGTTTCTTTACGGTGGAAAACTTCGGCGGGCTATGGATCGCGTTCATCGGCTGGTTCCTGCTGGACGCCTCGCGCAGCAGCGCGGCGCAAGTGGAGATGATGGAGCTGCTGCGCGGGCACACCGTCGCCGAACTCATGGAGCGTGACTGTCCCACCGTCGACGCACACATCAGCCTCTATGATTTCGTGCACCAGTTTCTACTGCGGGCGGGACGGAGGTGCTACATTGTGGTACAGGGGGACCGCTTGGTAGGTTTGATTACCTCCAATGAAGTGAAGCGGGTCCCGCCGGAAGACTGGCCCCACACCAGCGTGCAGAGCGTCATGCGGCCCTTGTCCGAGCTGCGAACCGTCTCGCCGGATACGCCCGTTACCGAGGCGCTGGAGGTCATCACCCGCGAGGACATCAACCAGATGCCGGTGGTCGCCAACGGGCGCCTGCAAGGCATCTTCTCCCGCGCCAGTGTGATGGGCTTCCTGAGCACCCGCGCCGAACTGTTGCGGCGGTAGCCGTCTCGGGTAGAGCGGGCCTTCAGACCCGCGTCCCTGGCGTCCCGTCAGTGCCGAGTCGCCTTCAGCCGACGATAGGGTGTCGCCCGCTGAAGCGGGCTTTTGTAGGGAGGCACGCCGTTGACGCCGGCTTCAAGGCCAGCTCTACCCACCACGCTACAGCTTCGGCAGCACGATTCCCTTCTGCGCCTGATATTTTCCGCCGCGATCCTTGTAGCTGGTTTCGCAGACCTCGTCCGACTGGAAGAACAGGATCTGGCATAGCCCTTCGTTGGCGTAGATGCGCGCGGGCAGCGGCGTGGTGTTGGAGATCTCGAGGGTAACGAAACCCTCCCACTCGGGCTCAAACGGCGTGACGTTGACGATGATGCCGCAGCGCGCATAGGTCGATTTGCCGACGCACACGGTCAGCACGTCGCGCGGGATTTTGAAGTACTCCACCGAACGCGCCAGGGCGAACGAATTGGGCGGAACGATCGCCACATCGGTCTGGATGCTGACGAACGAGCGCTCGTCAAAGTGTTTGGGATCGACGATGGTGCTGTTGACGTTGGTGAAAATCTTGAACTCGTCGGCGACGCGCAGGTCGTAACCGTAAGACGAGAGGCCGAAGGAAATCACGCCTTCGCGGACCTGCTTCTCCGAGAAGGGATTGATCATGTCGTGCTCGGTGGCCATTTTGCGGATCCAGCGGTCGCTCTTGATGGACATGTAGACTCCTCGTGATTTGAGGAAACGTCATCTTACGGAATGCTGCGCGAATTGACAAAGCATTATCCTGAGAGCGTGCGCCGACAAGGTGCCTCTGAGGTGCTGCTATTGCGCAGGATCGTGCTACTGCTGGGACTGGTTGCAACCGCGACATCGCTTTTGGCGCAGAACGAGACACTCACAGTGAAAAGCCACTCCAGGGGAGGCAAGAATCCGCCTAATGGACTCGCTTTTCTTTACGGCGATCTCGATGGGAGGGCGGTCGTACTGCAGTGCCTGTTATCGCACGCGGATTGTAAGGAACTGTCGCGGGGCCAATACAGTCTCGAACGGCTCCTCGACGGTGAGGGCTCGTATAAGAACTGCTCCGTAGACGTCTATCGGCTGGGTGCAAACTCGTCGAAAGAGGAGCCGCTGGGCGAGTATTGCCTGCGTCACGAGCAGAACTAGCCCGGTTGCGGTTGACAACGGCCCGTCCGCTTCACTACGATTCGCGCATCCCATCGCAAGCCAAAATTGTGCCCGGGGCGTGCGATCCCTGCGGAGCTATCTGTGATCAAACTGGACCTGATCAACGAAGTCGTCACCAAGACCGGCGTCACCAAGACCAAGGCCGAAATGGCGGTCGAGTACGTCTTCGAGAGCATGAAGCGCTCGCTGGCCCGCGGCGACCGCATCGAGCTGCGCGGCTTCGGCGTCTTCACCGTACGGCCGCGCAAAACCGGCATCGGTCGCAACCCCCGCACCGGCGCCGAGGTCAACATCCCGCCCGGCAAGGCCGTGCGCTTCAAGCCCGGCAAGGAATTGCAGTCCATCGAGTAAGGCAGTGGCCGGTGGCCAGTGGCCAGTGGCAAACGGTACACTGGTGGAACTGGTCGCTGACCATAGTCACTGACCACTGCTTTTCCATGTCTGAGCCCACGACCCCGGCTTCCTATACCTTTGAGGTTTCCTCCTACCCACAGGTCTTCATCGCCGCGCCCGCGCGCCACCGGCGCTGGTGGCTGCACCTCCTGCTCCTCCTTTGACGCTGCTGACCACGCTGATCGTTGGCTCGCGGCTGGAGTACAACTTCCTGCACGACCTGCCGGCCTTCGACAGCGATACCTCACGCTTTCCCTGTTCCATTGTGCTGGATTTGGCAGCATCCGGCAGGCTGATGATGGGCATTCCGTTTTCGCTCACCCTATGGGCATTCTGCTGGCCCATGAGTTCGGGCATTTCCTGCTGGCGCAGCGGAACGGCGTCTACGCTACCTTGCCTTACTTCATTCCCGGCCCGACGTGTCGCCCATAGGGACGTTCGGAGCGCTGATCCGCATAAAGTCACCCATCCGCTCCCGCCAAGCGCTGTTTGATATCGGCATCGCGGGCCCTATCGCCGGATTTCTGGTTGCGGTGCCGGTCTTGCTTTGGGGCTTGGCGCTCTCCAAGCCGATGCCTGCCCACGCCTTCAGTCCCGAGTTCGATGTGGGCTACCCACTGATCTTCTACCTGGTCCATCATGCGCTGGCGCCGGTGGCGCACAATTCCACGCCGCTGGGCGGCCTGTATTTACACCCGGTCGGTCTGGCCGCGTGGGTGGGCATGCTGGCGACAGCACTGAACCTGCTTCCGGGCGGACAGTTTGATGGCGGGCACATTCTTTATGCGCTGGCGCCGCGGGCGCATCGTTTCGTGACGCGTGCCACCATCGCCATATTGGTCCCGCTGGGCCTTTTCTTCTGGATGGGATGGCTAGTGTGGGCCGGCGTTCTTATGCTGACCGGCATGCGGCACCCAGACGTTCCGAAGTGGCCGGAAGTCGGCGCCGCCCGCCGCTGGCTAGGCGGACTCGCCGCAGGGATGCTGGTGCTTACCGCAGCCCTCGCACCCATCCACGGCTACGCAATCGTGCACTGGTAATCCTCTCCGGCTGCTGAGCTCTCAGCACCAGCTCAGAATGGGCGTCATAGTAGCGCGACACCTCAGTGGTTGCACTTGCATCCGCTGTTCAGAACCAACTTCGGGCTCGCGACATGCAATCCAAGTGTGGCAGGAGACACCATGAAATTCAGGGCCCTGCACGTACTTTGCATTTGCACTTTTGCCGCCGCATGGATCGCCTGCGGCGCAGGACACCCGACCATCCGCAGCATTACGGTTGGTCCGCAGACCGCCACCTCCACCGTGAGCCCACCCACCGATGTGCAATTCACCGCGACGGCGACCTTCACCAACAACAGCAGCCGCGAGCTGACCCTTGCCGATGGACTGAGCTGGTCGAGCTCGAACACCGGTGTTGCCACCCTCAGCACGAACGGCAGCGCGACGTGCATTTCGGTGGGACAGGTAACGGTGACCGCGACAGCGCCGGCTGACCTGAACCTGACCGTCAACAACGGCGTCAACAATACCTCGCCCAACGTGACGGGAACCGCCACGCTGACTTGCAATGCGATGTAGGCGGGGGCGCAGCCGTCGACAGTTTGACGCGAAGCGTCGGCCCGGGTCCAATGCCCGGGCCGTTGCTGCGCTCAAATGGCGCAGCCCGCTGATATCTGAGGGTCCGGGCTGCCTTGCATCACCCCGGCGCTTGTAATTACAATGTAATTATGGAGCGTTCCCAGTGAAAACCGAGCTGATTCGCATCGGCAACTCGCGTGGCGTACGCATTCCCAAGCCGATCATCGAACAATGTGGTTTGGGCGACACGGTTGAGCTGCGTGTAGTTGACGACCGCCTGATTTTGTCCGCCCCTCGCGCCGCGCGCCACGGCTGGGACGACGCCTTTCGGCAGGCGGGTCCTTCGGCCCACGACGAACTGCTACTCGATGCCGTTCCGTCCGGCACCTTCGATCGCGAGCAATGGAAGTGGTGAACGAGGCACCGCGCCTCGACGAGGTTTGGCTGGTCGCGCTCGATCCGACCTCCGGGGCCGAGATCCAGAAAACCCGGCCCTGCCTCATTGTGTCGCCCGATGAGATGAACCGGCACTTGCGCACCGTCATCCTCGCGCCGATGACCACGGTAGAGCGGCCGTACCCGACGCGGGTTGCCGTGACCTTTCAGGGCAAGCGCGGGCAGGTGGCGCTGGATCAACTCCGGGCCGTCGATCGTCAGCGCCTCGTTCGCAAACTAGGCAGGATTTCACCCCGCCCAGCCGCGCGCGTGTCCGCAACTCTGGTGGAAATGTTTGTCCGGTCTTAGCGTCGCCAACGGCCCTTTTGCCGCTGACTGCCGTGCTTCACTTGCACCCCCTCCACCCCCCTGCATATACTTTGAAGGCTTGCCCCGCAAATGCGCGCGCTCATTCGCTGCGCCTAATTCGTACTGCGATCTTCCGCAGTCATCCGGAGAATTTATGGCTACCGCACATACCATCGAACAGGAACATAATCCCTGGGAACAACAAGCCGCGCGCTTCAACCTTGCGGCGGAAAAGCTACAGCTCGATGAAGGGCTGTGGCGCGTGTTACGCCAGCCCAACCGCGAAATCATCGTCCATATCCCGGTCAACATGGACAACGGCCAGCTGGAAGTCTTCACCGGCTACCGCGTGCAGCACTCCATCGCGCGAGGCCCGGCAAAAGGCGGCGTGCGTTATGCGCCTGACGTAACGCTGGACGAGGTGCGCGCACTCGCCAGCTGGATGACGTGGAAGTGTGCCGTGGTCAACATCCCCTTCGGCGGCGCCAAGGGGGGTATCATCTGCGATCCCAAAAACATGTCGCGCGGCGAACTGGAGCGCATGACCCGGCGCTATACGTCGGAGCTGATCGAGTTTATCGGTCCCGAGAAAGACGTGCCTGCGCCCGACGTCAACACCAACGAGCAGACCATGGCTTGGATGATGGACACCTACTCCATGCACATGCGCCAGACCGTGACCGCCGTCGTCACCGGCAAGCCGCTGAACATGGGCGGCTCGCGCGGCCGTCGCGAGGCCACCGGCCGCGGCGTGATGATCATCTGCGACGAGTCCATCAAGAAGCTGGGCATGGCGCGCGCGAGCACGCGCGTCGTTATCCAGGGCTTCGGCAACGTGGGCTCGAATGCCGCGCTGCTCATGCACAATGCGGGATACAAGATTGTCGGCATCGGCGAGTGGGACGGCGGTTTGTATAACGCCAACGGCATCGACATCGTGGGGTTGACGGAGTATCGCCAGAAGGAGGGCACCATCCACGGCTTCAAGGGCGCTGAGCGGCGGCCTACTGAGGAACTCCTGATTACTGACTGCGAAATCCTGGTTCCCGCGGCCACCGAGAACGTCATCACCTCGGCCAACGCTGACCGCGTGAAGGCGAAGATCCTGGTCGAAGGCGCCAACGGCCCCACCACCGCCGCGGCGGACGACATCCTCGCCGACAAGCACGTCTTCGTCATGCCCGACATCCTGGCCAACGCCGGCGGCGTCACCGCGTCCTATTTCGAGTGGGTACAGGACCGCCAGGGCTACTTCTGGAAGGAGTCGGTGGTCAACGAGCAGCTGGAGCACATCATGGTCTCGTCGTTCGAGGACGTGGTGCGCTACGCCGAGACCCATCACGTGAACAACCGCATCGCCGCGTACATGCTGGCGATCGACCGCGTGGCGTACACGATCCGGCAGCGTGGGATTTACGCCTGATGGCGTCAGGGTGGAGTACGCCTTCAGGCGTACATAAAGAAAAGAAGTGATGTAAACAGAGCGGGCTTCAGCCGCTGGCATTATTCGCTTGCGTGGTGCTCACCGGCTGAAGCCGGTTCTCTCTTAAGTAGCCTTTTCTGCACGCCTGGAAGGCCCCTTATCACTTGAGCACTTGCTAAGCTCAATTTCGAGCTCTGCGAACTCGCCACGAAGGTTACAGTTGTTCGATGGTCGCTTCGTGCTCCAGCAGGATGGGAATGTCGTTGCGAATCGGATAGACGCGCTTGCACTCGTTGCACTTCAGCGCGTCGTCGCCGCGCATCACCAGCGGCTTGCGGCACACGGGACAGGCCAGGATCTCCAGCAGGTCAGGTGAAATCATAAACTCATTTTACCTTCCGCCGCGGCGCAAGGATTCCCAGGATGTCCTGCAATCCCTGCCGGACTTTCTTCAGGTCCGCGCTGGGGCCGCCCGCCGGAAACGGTAGCCCGGCCTGCTTCTGCGCGGGCTTGGCTTCATCTTTCAGTTGCTGGCGCGCGCCGGCAATGGTGAATCCCTGCTCGTACAGCAGCTTCTTGATACGCAGCAGCGTCTCCACATCGCGCTGCCGGTACATGCGCTGCCCGTTGCTGCCCTTCACCGGTTTGAGCTGGGGAAACTCGCTTTCCCAAAAGCGCAGCACGTAAGCCGGCAGATGGCACAGCTTCGAAACGTCACCGATGCGGAAGTAGAGCTTGTCCGGAATGACCGGATCGGCGGCGGCGGTCTTCTTGGCTCGCGACTTCTTCTCGGGCATGGAACAGCGTCGTCAGTTGCCGGTTAGCGTCTTGCCTGATTGCCACTTGTAGCACGAAGTGCGGGCCAGAACAACCCGGCGTTCGGGGCAACTGCGCCTGTTCCGGCAACATCATCTTCCGCGAGAGGTACGCATGGACCATCACGATCAAGACGCGGCCAAGGGCGCTGTCGAGCAGGATCGGCGCGGGCAGAAGACCAACGTGTCCCTGACCGTGCAGAACGGCCACCGCGACCAGGACCCACTGCTGAAATCCGCCAACAGCGACTTTCCCGAGCCCGGCCAGAACGAAGAGCACACCGGCGAGCCGCACACGCGTAACGAGCTCGATCGCGACACTGAGATCAATCCCGAGAGCTGTACCCAGGACCAGGACCCGGGATTTCGGCAGAAGGAAAATCAGAATAAGGCGAAAGACGACCCGCTGGCGGCGTGACAGTACGAATGCCCCGCGAACTGTTCGATACGCATTTCCTTGCGGCCGTGGGCCGGAAAGCGCAAGCAAGACGCGGGGCAATGTTTGGAAAAGCCTTCCCTGAACCCAAGGTACTCACCTTAGCTTCGCGGAGCAAGCGTCAGTTCACGCCGTAGATACGACAAACCGGGTACGACCCAAGCGTCCCGCCTCCGGCGTGCGTGGCATCCGTCGGCGCTCGAGAATTCGCCCTATTTTCCACAGCAGCACGCTTGTTAAGCGCGGTTCCCGCGCGATTGCCTGATTGCCTGCGCCCTCCCGCCAGCATAAAATCATGCAGCGCTCCCGTCGCTTCCGAGGCCGCTTGAAGAACATTGTCGCCATTTATCCCGGGTCGTTCGATCCCGTCACCAACGGCCATCTGGACCTGATTCATCGCGGCAGCAAGCTCTTCGACCAGCTGATCGTGGCCATCGCGCGCAATCTCGGACAAGGGCGAAGCCGCTGTTCACCATGGCCGAGCGCAAAGAGATGCTGGAGGCGATGACTCGAGAGCTGGACAATGTCAGCATCGACATCTTCGAAGGACTGCTGGTGTCCTACTGCATCCAGCAGGAATGCCAACGTGGTGCTGCGCGGCATTCGCGCCATCAGCGACTACGAATTCGAGCTGCAGATGGCGCTGATGAACCGCAAGATGGATCCGCGCGTGGAAACCGTCTTCATGATGCCGGCCGAGAAGTATTCGTATCTCAGCTCGCGCATCGTGCGCGAGATCGCGCAAGCTGGGCGGGCCGCTGACCGGCCTCGTTCCAGAGATGGTGGAGGAACGGGTGCGCGAAAGCAGCGTCGCACACAGGCATATCTCCGCAACGCGGAAAACATCTCCATATGAAGGGCGCAGACCATGACCGTAGCCGTAACTCAGCTCTCGTCGTTTCTGACCAATCGCATCCAGCGCATCGAGGTCTCCGCCACCATGGCCGTCGCCGCCGAAGCGGAGAAGCTGCGCGCCAACGGCGCCGACCTGGTCGACCTCGGCGCGGGCGAGCCGCACTTCCCCACCCCGCAGCACATCAAGGACGCTGCCATTGCGGCCATCAACACAACTTCACCAAGTACACCGCGGTGGGTGGCACCGCCGAGCTGCGCGACGCCATTGTGAAGCGCCACGCCGCCGATTTCGGCTCCGATTACAAGCGCGAGGAGTGCATCGCGTCGGTCGGCGGCAAGCACGCGCTATTCAACGCCATCCAGGTGCTGGTCGATCATGGCGACGAAGTCATCCTGCCCGTGCCCTACTGGGTGTCGTTCAAGGACATCATCCGCTACGCGCGGCGGCGAGCCGGTGTACATCCCTACCGACGAGCGCCACGATTTCGAGCTGACCGCCGACATGGTCGAGCGCGCGATCACGCCGCGGACCAAAATGATCATCCTGAATTCGCCCAACAATCCCTCGGGTGCGGTGATGGAGCCCGCAGGACATGACGTCGGTGCTGCGTCTGGCGCACGATCGCGGCATCTACGTTGTCTCCGACGAGTGCTACGTCTACCTGAACTTCACCGGGCAGCTAGTTTTCGGCGGGCTGCGTGCACGAGGTGAAGGAGCGGCTGATCATCATCGGCTCGCTGTCGAAGACCTACGCCATGACCGGCTGGCGTCTGGGCTATGCGCTGGGGCCGGCGCCGGTGATCGCGCGCGATGCAGAAGCTGCAAAGCCAGAGCACCTCGAATCCGACATCGATTCGTGCAGAAGGCCGCGGTGGCGGCGCTGACCGGCTCGCAGGATTGCGTGCACGAGATGCTGGAGCAGTACATCATGCTGCGCGACAAAGTCGTCGCCGGGCTGCGCGCGATCCCGGGCATCACCTGCGCGGCGCCGAACGGCGCGTTCTATGCGTATCCCAACGTCAGCCATTATTTCGGGCGCGGCGGCATGAACTCGGCCTCCGATGTCGCGCGCAAACTGCTGCACGAGGCGCACGTGGTGGTCGTTCCCGGCGAGGGCTTCGGCACGCAGGACCACGTGCGCATCTCGTATGCGACGTCGGAGGAGAAGCTGGCGAAGGGCCTGGAGCGCATGCGCGAGTTCTTCGCGGGGGTGTAGGGGCGGCCCCGGTGCAAGGTGTAGTGGAAGGGGCGACAGCTTCAGCTGCGCCGTAGGTCGCTCGTCTTGGCCGTGGCTTTAGCCACCGAGGGACTTCGCTTTTGCTGACGACCTGCGAGGCCCCTCGGCGGCTAAAGCCGAACCCGAATCAGGGCGTAACGGCGCGGCTGAAGCCGCGCCCCTTCCAAGATTCTCGGGACAACTTACAGGCAAGGCAGGTCTCCAGCAGCATCGAATCCACTTTCATATGCCCGCCCTCTACCCACTCTTGATGCTCCCCATCTTCGACGAGCGCCCCTGGGGCGTGCGCGACCTGCGGCCTATCTACACCAAGTCGTCAAGGAGCCGATCGGCGAGAGCTGGCTCACCTGGGAGGACAATCGCGTCGCCAACGGCCCGCTCGCCGGACGCACGCTCGCTGATCTGGCGAAGGAATACCGCCGCGATCTGGTCGGCACGCCGCCTGTACGAAGACCGCTTCCCGCTGCTGGTGAAGTTTCTCTTCCCCGGCGACAAGCTCTCGGTGCAGGTCCATCCGGACGACGAACAGGCGCAGCAAGACGGCCATCCCTGCGGCAAGACCGAATGCTGGTACGTGCTGCGCGCCGAGCCGGGCGCGCAAGTCGCACTGGGGCTGAAGCCGGGCGCGACCCTCGACGAATTTCGCCGCGCCATCGAAGCAACGCGCGCCGAAGAGCTGCTGAACTGGGTTGATGTCTTCGCCGGCGACATGATGTACGTCGCCGCGGGCACAGTGCACACCATCGGCGGCGGCATGGTGCTGGTCGAGACGCAGCAAACCTCCGACACCACCTATCGCCTGTACGATTACGGCCGCGGCCGCGAGCTGCACATGGAAGAAGGCCTCGCCGCCGCCAAGCTGCGCACGAATGCCGGTAAAGTGGTGCGCAACGGCGGCGTATTCCGAGACGTGCTGGTGCGCTCGCCGTTCTTCCAGGTGGAGAAGATCAAGCTCGCCGGCCTGCTCCAGGCGCAGACGACCCCCGAGTCGCCGCACATCGTCGTCGCCGTGAGCGGCGCGGGAGTCGTGGAATCGCCGGGCATGGAGCCGGTGAGCTTCGCCACCGGTGACGCCGTCGTGGTGCCCGCGAGCGTCGGCGCACTACACGGTGCGTCCGCAGTGGGAGCTGGAGATCATGCGCATGTCGCTGCCCGAAAGCGACACTCCCGAGCCGGAAACCACCCTCCTGCAATCGGCCAGCGCACCATAACAAGTATTGGACAAGCCGGCGTCCCGCCTTGGCTTCTGAGCAAGCCCGTTTTAAAAAGCTCGGATCACGCCTGCCGGATCCGTCTTTTAACTTGTCTTTTGGGGACCGTGCGTCATAATGCAGAACGCATAAGGAGGTGCAGGGTATGAAGCCATTCATGCTTCGAGCGCTCCTGACATGTTCGCTGCTGTGTGCTATTCCCGCCGTCGCCGGCGAGGTCTACAACAACGGGCCCATCAACGGGACGACGGACGCGTGGACCATCAACTTCGGCTTCGTCGTTACTGACACCTTCACGGTATCGACCGGGAACGCCACACTGGGCAGCCTGGCATTCGGAGCGTGGGTCTTTCCCGGAGATGTTCTCGAGTCGGTGGAAGTGTCGGTGACCTCCGAGGCCTTTGGGGGTACGACGTATTTCGACGGGGTCGTCAACCTCACCCAGTCCGGCTGCTCCGCGAATCAGTACGGGTTCAACGTTTGCACCGAAACCGGCTTGTTCAACGGACCTAACCTCGCCAACGGTACCTACTGGCTCGAGCTGCAGAATGCGGTGGTCAATACCGGGGATCCGGTCTACTGGGACGAAAATTCTGGAGTGGGATGCACCTCGCCTGGTTGTCCTTCTATAGCAGAAGGCAACAATTGCATATCGAATGGCGAGTTCGGGTGTATTCCTTCCGAATCCTTCACGCTGTCCACGGGTGGAACGAGCACGGTGCCTGAGCCAAGCAGCTTTCTCCTGTTCGGTTCGGGATTCTTCGGGGTGATTGCGATCATGCGCAGGCGGTCGCGCTAGTCGTTCAAGTGTAAGCTCCCGTTGCCTCCGGAGCGGCCGGACGTCCGAATCGCTTCAGACGCGCGCCTTCGCGTCTTCTTTCATTCTTCAGTAGAATCGAAAATTCGAAACTCCGTGTCGGAGCCTGCCCTGAGCGCAGTCGAAGGGTGTCTCTGTGGTTGACCAAAGGACCCAATTGGCTAATAACTTCTACCCCGTGATCCTCGCCGGCGGACGCGGCACGCGCTTCTGGCCGCTGAGCCGCAAGCGCATGGCCAAGCAACTGCTGCCGCTCAACAGCAAGAAGAGCATGATCCAGGAAACGGTGGAGCGCCTGCTGCCGCTGGCCAAGGCGAAGCAGTTCTGGGTCATCACCAACGACGATCTGCGCGAGCCGATCGTCCGCCAGCTGAAGAAGCTCGACAAGCAGCAGATCGTCGCCGAGCCGGTGGGCCGAAACACCGCTCCCGCGATCGGCCTGGCCGCGTTCCTCCTGGCGCGGCGCGATCCCGGCGCGGTGATCGGCATGTTCCCCTCCGACCACGTCATCAGCCGACGAGAAGCGCTTTCGCAACGACATCAGGCGCGCCGCCGAGATCGCCGCGGCGGGCGCGAACATCGTCGTGATCGGCATCAAGCCGACTCGCGCCGAAACCGGCTACGGCTACATCGAAGTGAGCCAAGAGCCGCGAGCCAGAGCCGCGAGCCAAGTCCGAAGGCCAAATGCTAGGTGCGATTCCCGTGCGCCGCTTCACCGAAAAGCCGAAAGCCGACGTCGCCGAGCGAGTTCGTGAAGGCAGGCAATTTCTTCTGGAACAGCGGCATGTTCGTCTGGGGCGCGCGCACGCTGGCCGACGCGCTGCGCGAGCATCTGCCCAAGACCGCGCCGCTGCTGGAGGAGATCGCCGCGAGCTACGGCACGCGAAAGTTCGAGAAGACGTTCGCCAAGCTCTATCCCCAGTGCGAGAACATCAGCGTGGATTATGCGGTGCTGGAGCCGCGCTCGGCCAAGGGCGAAGGCAAGTCGGGCATCTACTGCATTCCCGGCGAGCTTCGGATGGAACGATCTGGGCTCGTGGACGGCGCTGTACGAGCATCGCAATCCGGCAAGCGACGGCGCAAAGTCATTCGGGCAGAACGCAGAGTTTCACGCTGAATGCGGCAAGGCAACTTCATCCACTCGGATGGGAAGTTCGTCGCGGCGGTGGGCGTGAAGAACCTGGTTGTGGTCGAGACGGATGACGCGCTGCTGATCACCACGCGCGAGAATTCGCAGGACGTGGGCAAGGTGGTGAAGTATCTGGACGAGAAGAAGCTGAAGCGGCTGGTGTGAAGCGACGTAGCATCAGCTGCGCCGGTATTGGTGTACAGTCCTTGAGCGGACGGCGACGCTTTTGTTGCGCGCCGGAAGTCGAAGGACCTCTTACTGCCAGGTACAGCCCAATAGAGATAAGGGTTCTCCCTACAACTGCGGATCGTCTTGCGGCGTTCGCTGCGGGATGACACAACTCGGAAAAGATGTGCTTTGGCGCTGGCTGCATATGCCGCGCCCCTGTCGAAAGCAAGCATTGATGGCAAGCACAATCAAGTTCGGCACCGACGGTTGGCGCGGCATCATCGCCGACGACTTCACCTTCGACAACGTGCGCCGCGTGGGCAACGCCATGGCGCACTACGTCCACCAGCACGAGGACGCCAGCAAGGGCCTGGTCGTCGGCTACGACACGCGCTTCGCCTCGCAGCGCGCGGCGGAGATCATCTCCGAAGTCCTCGCCGGCTGCCGGCATCGCCGTGCGGCTCTCCAACGACTACACGCCCACTCCCGCGCTCTCTTATGCCGTGAAGAACCTCGGCACGGCCGGCGGCGTGATGATCACCTCCAGCCACAATCCGTTCAACTGGAATGGCGTGAAGTACAAGGCCAGCTACGGCGGCTCGGGCACGCCGGCGATCATGCGCGCTATCGAGGGCGAACTGGATTCGCCGCGCCTCGAGCGCAAGGGCGGCAGCGTCACCGCTGACCGACTTCAAGACGCCCTACATCGCGGCCATCAAGAACTTCGTCGACCTGAAGCTGATCACGAAAGCCGGATTCAAGTTCGCCATCGACGTCATGTACGGCGCGGGACGCGGCGTGCTGAAGGGCATCTTCACCGAGAACGGCATTCGTCACCTCGAAATTCGCGGCGAGCTGAACCCGCTCTTTCCCGGCATCAATCCCGAGCCGATCCCGCCGCACATCGACATGCTCCAGGAGACGCGTGGTGCATGACGACTGCCAGGCCGGGATGGCGACCGACGGCGACGCCGACCGCCTGGGCGCGGTGGCCGAAGACGGCAGCTTCGTCGATTCGCACAAATGTTTTTGCGTGATCCTGGAGTGGATTCTGAAACGCAAGCAGTGGCCGGGCGAGATCGTGCGCGCGTTCAATACCACGCGCATGCTCGACCGCATCGCCGCCAAGTACGGGCGCAAGCTGCACGAGTGCGGCATCGGCTTCAAGTACATCTGCGACCTGATGCTGGAGCGCGACATCCTCATCGGCGGCGAAGAGTCGGGCGGCATCGGCATCCGCCGCCACCTGCCCGAGCGCGACGGCATCCTGAATTCGCTGCTGCTGGCCAACATCATGGCCGAAGAGGGCAAGCCGCTGGGCCAGCTGGTGCGCGACCTGCAGCAGGAGTACGGCGAGCACCATTACGGGCGCATCGACCTGCACCTCTCGCAACGACGTGAAGGACGAAGCCATGCGGCGCGCGCAAGCCAGGCCGGAGCGCATCGGCAGCTTCGGGGTGACAGAAAGTCGAGACGCTGGACGGGGTGAAGTTCTTCCTCGACGCGCCGACCAACGGCAACGGCGCCGAGGCGTGGGTGCTGGTGCGCGCCTCCGGCACCGAGCCGCTGCTGCGGATTTATTGCGAAGCGGCCTCGCCGGAGCTGGTGTCGCAGATCCTGAAGGAGACTGAGGCGTTCGTGCAGGCGGGCAGCGAGGAGCCGGTCACGGCCCCAGCCGGCGCGAGGTGAAGGAAAGTTAACTACAGAGACACAGAGGCTTGAGGAATTGGAGTTTCCCGCCGAGTTGTATCCCGAAGTGGCGCAGCTTTAGCTGCGCCATTTTCGATCCCTAATTGATTTGTCATCCCGAGCGAAGCCGAGGGGTCTCCGGTTCGTCGGAGTTAGCAGGATATCAACCAACTGCCGGGCGGCGCGATAGAATCCGCTTTGCCCAATGAATCGCCGGCTGCAGTATTTTCACCGCAAATCGCGCGAACAGAAGCACCGCATCTTCCAGGCTTGCCTGCGTCCCACTTCTGCGATGCGCATCCTGAATGTGGGCGCGACGGGCGCGCGCCTCGGCCTGGCCGAGCAGTTTGAGTCCTTCTACGAACACCGCTCGCGCATTGTGGGCGGCGGCATCTCGTTTGCCGAGGCACAGGATTATCGCAGCAGCTTTCCCGGCGTCGAGGCGGTGGTTTTTGACGGCTGCGCCCTGCCATTTCCCGACCAATCCTTCGACATCGTGTACTCCAATGCCGTCCTCGAACACCTGCCGAGCCCAGCTCACGTCGCGCGGTTCGCCGCCGAAGTGCAGCGCGTCGGCAAGGGATGGTTCGTTACCACGCCTAATCTTTGGTATCCCATCGAGCCGCATTACCATTTGCCGTTCGTGCAGTTCCTGCCGCAGAAGTCGCAGCGAAAGCTGGTGAAGGCCCTGGGCAAGGTGCCATACGATAACCTGCGGTTGCTCACGAAGAGAGAGATGAGGAGGCTGTTCGCGGCAGGCGAGGTGATCGCCTCCCGGGTGACATTCTATCCGGAGACGATCATCGCGTATCGCGCGCCCTCAGAGTGAGCAGTGCCGACAAGGAAAAACAACGATGCAGACGCAAAAGGCCCCGCCCTAGCCAAAAGAAGGCTAAAACGGGGCTCCCAGGGTCTTAACCCTCAGAGCGCCGGCTGGGGAAAATCTGCTTTCCCTGCCAAAGCAACATTGCAAATCTGATACTGGCCCCGATGAGAACGGCGGCCGCAACCAGCGCGGATGCGGGACCGATGGTGAGTGCAATCAGCGAATACATTTATGGCTCTCTCATTCCCGGAAATCGGACGGGCTTGTGGGTGCCCGCTTCAGCGTAGGCCGATTAGGGTCCTGGTCATCCGGCGATTTGCCGTCGTCCTTGGCCGTCGGTGCGGTACCGCTATCGCTCGTGCTGCTCGTGGGCATGCGCTTCAGCAGCACCGGACGCCCCGGCTCCTCGGCTTTGCCGCCCAGCCGCCGCCCATTCACCAGCGACGCCAACCGCGTCTTGATGTTCTCGAACTCGCTGGTGTCGACGATGTACTCGGGACGGTCGGGCAGGTACTTTCGGATCTCATCCTGCGCCGCCTCGATGCGCTCCACATTCATCGGATGAGTGGCGAAGGCCTTGGCGATCCGGTTCGGTTTCTTCTTTTCAATGTTCAGCTTCTCGAAGAACTGCACGAACGCCTGCGGATCGTAGCCGGTGGCGTAATCGTATTCCAGGCCCAGCAAGTCGGCTTCGCGCTCCGCATCGCGCGAGAACTTCAGGAAGCTCATCGGCACCGCAATCCCCGCAACCTCGCTGATGGCATACCCTATCGGGCCGCCGATGAAGATAAGGGGCACGGAAGCCATGTTCCAAATCTGCGCCCGGGTCATGTTCTTGGTGGCGTGGCGCGCGGCCACATGCGCGATCTCGTGCGCCATCACGCCCGCCAGCTCGGCCTCGTTGTCGGCAGCGAGAATCAACCCGCTATCCACATAGAAAAAGCCGCCGGGCAGCGCGAACGCGTTCACCTCCTGGTTGTCGAGCACCTTGATGGTGAACGGGACGCGAGCGTCAGAATGGCGCACCAGATTCTGGCCGATGCGGTTGATGTACTCGTCAATCACCGGGTCGGTGATGAGCCGGGTGCTGGATTCGACCTCCAGCGACAACTGTCGCCCCAGCGACATCTCGCGGTCCAGCGAGTAGAAGTCGAGTCCCGTACCCACGTCACGCTGCCCGATGAGATCGACGTTGTACTTGGAAGGAAGCGGCGAACCGTCTGCCGCTCGCGGCGGTGAGGCGTTCGCAGCAGGAGTGGGTAGTGGAGGAGTCGGGCTTGATGCGCTGGCGACAGTTTCGTCCGGCGCGCGTTTCGATTCGGCTGCCGGCTTATCAGGAGCGGTAGAAGAAGCCTGGGCCTGAGTTGAGCTCGCGACGGGACCGCCGACGCTCTGGGCTGTGCTCAAAGCTGTCAGACACAAGGTTGCGGCCAGCAGAGCCGGCAAACTCATGCATGAAAACCTGGGACCCGGAACATCGCGAGCACAGAGGACTGCCACGCGGCACCTGAATACTCAATTATCCTGCCAAACTCGGCCTTGTGGGAACCGGAAAGTTATCAACTAGCGACAATTCACAATCGACGAGCGCCTGACCGCATAGATGCCGGTGCGATTGCGGGAGATACCCCGGACCCGATACCCAGCCAGAACTCTGGCGGGCACTGTGCGCTGCTAGTTGCTTGGCGGCGGCGCTTCCCGCTCGCCGGTTTCCGCGGGCGGCGCCGTCGCAGGTGTCTCGCGCTGCGGCGGCAGCGGGTAGTATCCATGCTTGGCGAAGACCTCCAGGCCAGCACGCTTCACGCGTACCTCGATATCGCGGTAGTTGCTCGAAGGCCGCTGCGCCGTGTTGTAGCCCAGCGTGTACTGGTTGCGCGCCTCCATGGTGATGCGCTGGTAGGCGCTTTCAATCGCCTCCTTTGAGAACTCGTCGAGCACATCGCCGCCGGTGGCATTCACGTACTTGGGAAGAATATTGCTGTAGCCGAAGCCGGGAATGCGTGCCTTGGCAACTTTGTCGTAGACAGGAACGGCAGCATTGCCGACGCCGATAGCGTAGACCGCGATGCCATCGGTCAGCAGCACTTTCAGCACCTGGCTGTAGCTGGCGCGGCTGCCGTATTCCTGGCCGTCGCTGATGACGAAGATGATTTTGCGGCTGATGGGCGAGCGGTGTGCCAGATCTTGGGCGGCGGACAGGATCGCGTCATTAAGTACGTGAAATTCCGGCCGGGGCGTAATCACCTGCCGGGCGCCGTCGGGGGGTTTGCCATTGGTCACAGGCCCCGCTCCAAACGGCCCGTCTACGACGGATGCGCCGTTATTCGCACCGCGATCATCGGCGATGCGGTGCAGCGCAAGCTCCATCCGGTTGGTGTCGCCGAAGTCCTGCCGCTTGTTGACGGTGTTGCCATAGGTAAAGACGGCCACTTCATCGAAGGGAGCGAACGCCCCTCCCAAGGCGGCGTACGTCTGGTTCACCTTCTTCAACTGCGAATCGGGCAGGCCCTGGTCGACGATCAGGGCTGCCGAGAGCGGAAACGGGTCGCTGGTGAAGAACGTGAGCTTCACCGGCGCGCCATCTTCGTAAATGCTGAAGTCTTTGGCGAGTAGTCCGTCCACCAGCTTACCTTCGTTGTCTTTGACCGTCACAGGAACGGTAACGAAGCTGACGTTTTTTACCAGGCTGAACATCTCGTCCGGGCCGCTCTGGCCGGATCTCGGGACACTGCCCGGCGGGACGGTCTTGATCTCCTGCGAGCCCGGTGGTGGAGGCTGAGGATTGGTCTGTCCGGATCTGGCGAGTATTTGCTCCCGGGTCCGGGTTTCCAGCAGGGGGAGGAGAACCCTGCTCGTCAGTCGGTGGCGGCACGTTAACGTTGGGCGCGGGCGCATTGTTCTGCGGGCGGGGAGCGTCCGGCAGCTTCTGCTCCTGGGCGAATAGGGTCGCGGCTGCGAACAGCGTAAGTATCGCGGTCAGCAAGACGCCTTGCAGCCGATGGGCAAAACGGCGACGAAACATGTAAGTGCGCGTCTCCAGGGGTAGTGCCGGGAACTACGCCCAGTATAAACGCAGGGCCCACGCCAAAGCACCCGAATGGCTGAATCCGGTGCACCTGCAATAGAATGGATGCGTTCCACCCGAAAGAGTCACTATGTTGTTGCGGTTTCGCCCGTTCTTAGTCCTCGCCTGCCTGGCCGTAAGCTACAGCCCTTTGCTTCGCGCTCAGGCGCAGGACAATGCGCCGCCTGCCGGCCAGGAGCAGCAAGCGCCCTCCGATCAGGACAATCTGCAGGTTTTCAAGGCGCAGGTCAACGTCGTCAACATTTTCTTCAATGTAAAAGACAAGCACGGCATGCTGATCCCGAACCTCACCAAGGACGATTTCCAGGTGCTGGAAGACGGCAAGCCGCAGACCGTCAAGTACTTCTCGGCGGAAGCGAACCAGCCGCTGACGCTGGGCATCATGATCGACACCAGCGCCAGCCAGACGCGCGTGCTGGATATCGAGCAAACGTCGTGCGCGGAATTTCTGCGCGACGTGCTGCGCCCCAAGGACCTGGCCTTCGTCATCAACTTCGATGTTGACGTCGACCTAGATCAGGACTTCACCAACAACATCCGCGACCTGACGCGCGCGCTGAACAAAATGCAGATCAACGCCGGCATGGGCGGCGGCCCTCCCGGACTCGGGGGCGGTCCGGTGCCGACCACGCCGCGCGGCACGCTCCTGTATGACGCGATTTATCTTGGCGCCGACGAGAAGCTGAAGAACGAGGTCGGGCGCAAGGCGATGATCATCTTCACCGACGGCGAAGACCAGGGCAGCCGGCTGCGGATCCAGGACGCAATTGAAGCCGCGCAGAAGGCGGACACCATCTGCTACGTCATCCTGATTGCCGATCGCGGCTTCTATGGCGGCTTCGGTTACAGCGGTGATGCCGACATGCAAAAGCTGGCGCAAGCCACCGGCGGACGCGTGATCGAGGTGGGCAACAAGCAGGACAAGCTGAAGCAGGCATTCGATCAGATCCAGAACGAGCTGCGCAGCCAGTACAACATCGGCTATACGCCGACCAACGCGAAGCTCGACGGCACCTACCGCAAGATCCAGATTCACGCCAAGGACTACAAGGTGCAGGCGCGGCAAGGGTATTACGCAGTCGCCAGGGAGTAACTGCTTTGCAAGCAGTGGAACGCTTTGTGAAGTGGAAGGTTGCCATCCCGGGCGTAACCGAGGAGCCTGCCCTGAGCTTGTCGAAGGGATCTGCGGTTCGCCCGCGTAGCCAGGCGCTACCCTCGCGTCTGCTACTCTTCTAAACGTCAGTCCCTCATCCCATGATTGCTCACCTACTTGAACTCGTCGGGGCCTGGATCGTCAGCGTCATCTCCGCCGCGGGTTATCCCGGCGTGATGCTGCTGATGGCCATCGAGTCGGCGTGCATTCCCCTGCCGTCGGAGATCATCATGCCGTTCTCCGGCTACCTGGTCTACACCGGCCGGTTCTCGCTGGCGGCAGTGGCGACGTTCGGCGCGCTGGGCTGCAATCTCGGCTCGGTCGTGGCCTACGAGATCGGCTATTTCGGCGGACGCCCGCTGGTGGAGCGCTACGGCCGCTACATTTTTCTCAGCCGGCGCGAGCTCGATATTGCCGACCGCTTCTTCGAGCGCCGCGGCTCGATTGCGGTGCTTATCGCGCGACTCCTGCCGGTCATTCGCACCTTCATCGCGCTGCCTGCGGGCATCGCGCGCATGCCGCGCCTGAAGTTCCACATTTACACTTTCATCGGCTCCTGGCCATGGTGTTTTATGCTCGCGTATATCGGCAAACGACTGGGCGAGCGCTGGGAGACCGACCCGCGCCTGAAGCTGTGGTTCCATCGGCTCGACGCGCTCATCCTGGGGGTGATCCTGCTGGCGGCGAGCTACTTCGTCTGGTCGCACATGCAGCATCGCGCCGGGGCGGAAGCTGCTGATTAAACGATGCGCGTTCTGATCAGCGGAGCATCGGGATTGCTCGGCCAGGCCCTGACCCGCGCTTTGCAGCAGTCAGGTGACCAGCCAATCGCGCTGGTGCGGCGTGGGCCACGTGCCAACGAGGTGCAGTGGGACCCGAACGCACCACTCGACTCGACAAAGCTGATGGGCTGCGACGCTATCGTCCACCTCGCCGGCAAAAACATCGCGGGACGCTGGACGGAAGAGCTCAAGCGTGAAGTCCGTGACAGCCGCATTAACGGAACGCGCACGCTGGCAACGGCGGCTGCCGACAGCTTCCGCCGCACCGGCCAGCCGCGCGTGTTCGTTTCGGCGTCGGGCGCAGGCTACTACGGCAATCGCGGCGACGAGTTGCTGACCGAAGACAGCGCACCGGGGACGGGATTTCTGGCCGATGTCAGCCGGCAGTGGGAGGCCGCGACCGCCCCCGCGAGCGACGCCGGCGTCCGCGTGGTTTGCTTGCGCATCGGCGTGGTGCTGGCGCGCGATGGCGGCGCGCTCAAGCCCCTGCTACTCCCATTTCGGCTGGGGCTCGGCGGCAGGATTGGAAGTGGAAAACAGTACTGGAGCTGGATCGCGCTCCATGACGTGATCGGCGCCATGATGTTTGCTTTGCACAACGACAGCTTGCGCGGAGCCGTGAATGCCGTCGCGCCTTCGCCGGTGCGCAACGCTGAGTTCGTCGCCGCGCTGGCACGGGCGTTACATCGTCCTGCGATATTTCCGTTTCCCGAGTTTGCCGTGCGAGCCTTACTCGGCGAAATGGGGCAGGAGCTGCTGCTGACCTCGGCCCGAGTAGTACCGCAGAAGCTGCAAGCCGCCGGATACAGCTTTCGTCAGCCTGAACTTCCTGCCGCGCTGCGGGCAATACTCGGTTGATCTTTACGCCGCTTGTCCCTGATCTCCGGCGCGCCGTAATCGCCGCTGCTTGCGCAGTCGCGCCAGCCACCAGCCGATCAGCACACCAGAAGCGATCGCGGCGATCGTGTAGCGCAAATGATGGTGGAACGCCGATCCGATGAGGCCCCAAATCTGCGGCCCGTAGCGGATCACAATCAGCGACTCCAGCGAGAAGCGAATGAAGCGGCCGAAGAAGATGGCCGAGAGAAAACGCGAGAAGCTCATCTCGGCGACGCCCGCCGACAGCACAAACAGCTTGAACGGGGTTGGCGGCGGCAGCATCGATGGCAGCATGATCGCCCAGAATTCATGCCGCTCGAACGACGCGCGAATGCGGTCAAACCGTGCCCGCCCGATGCGCTTCACCAGAAACACTTCGCCGCCCTTGTAGCCGATGAGGTAGATGACGATGCTGCCCAGCGCCGAGCCGGCCGCCGCCATCAGGGCATAAAGTAGAAATCGCCGCGGATTCGCCCACGAGTATCCGGCCACGATAGCGTCGAGCGGCATGCCGAGCAGCGCCGCGTCGACGGCGGCAAAGCCCAGCACTCCCCAAACTCCCAGCGGCTTCAGCAGCGCCAGGACCAGTGCGCTCCATTTGGCGAGAAGATGTTTCAAGGCAGTGGCCGGTTGTCAGTTGTCGGTTGTCAGTTGTCGCTACATAGGATGCACGTCTGATTCTACGTGAGGCCGCGGACAGCACCGGGCAACGGGTAGAGATCGACTGACAACCGACAACTGACAACCGACAACGGCTCACTGCATAATTGCCTCATGCCCTCCGGCACCAGGAAAAAGATTGAGCGCCGCGTCGACGCGCTGCGCGACAAGATCCGCTATCACGAACACCGCTATTACGTGCTCGACGATCCCGAAATCAGCGACGCCGAATTCGATCGGCTGATGGACGAGTTGATCGCGCTTGAAGCCGAGCATCCGGAGCTGATCACCCCGACTCGCCGACCGCAGCGGGTCGGCGGCAAGCCGAGCGGCCAGTTCGCCAGCGTGCGGCATTCCACGCCGATGCTCTCGCTCGCGAAGACCACCAGCGAAGCGGAACTTCGCGACTGGGAGCGGCGCATCCACGAACTCACCGGCGCGACCAAGGTGGACTACGTTTGCGAGCTGAAGCTCGACGGCATGTCGATGGCGCTTGCGCTTCGAGGCGGGAAGGCTGGCGTTGGGCATCACGCGTGGCGACGGCACCAGCGGGTGAGGACGTCACGGCAAACGTGCGCACCATCCGCAGCATCCCGCTCGAACATCTCCAGCGCAGCAGCTGAAGAAGGCGAGGCTGCCGGAGAGCTTTCGAGGTGCGCGGCGAACTGCTGATGCCCACTGCATCGTTTCGAACGCATGAATGAAGAGCAGGAGCAGAAGGGCCTGCCCAAGTTTGCCAATCCGCGCAACGCGACTGCCGGCACGGTGCGGCAACTGGATCCGCAAAATCACGGCGCAGCCGCCGCCTCGATTTCTTCGCCTACGGCTGCTGGTCGACGGCCGAACCATCTTCGATCGCCACTCCGAAGCTGCTGAAGGCCTGCAGACTGGCGGGCTTCAAGGTGAATCCCAATCATCGGCTGGTGCACAGCATCGATGAGGTGTGGGAATTCATCACCGCGATGGGAAGGCAAGCGCGACAGCCTGCCCTATGAAACCGACGGCATCGTCGTCAAGGTGGATCGCATCGCGTCTGCAGGAGGAGCTGGGCTTCACCGGCAAGGCGCCGCGCTGGGCCATCGCCTACAAGTACGCTGCGCGCTCGGGCGAGACGCAGATCGAGGACATCCTGGTGCAGGTCGGGCGTACGGGCAAGCTGACGCCCGTGGCTGCGCTGAAGCCCGTGCCCATCGGCGGCACGACCGTGAGCCGCGCCACGCTGCACAACATGGACGAGATCGAGCGCCTGGGCGTGCGCATCGGCGACTGGGTGTGGTGGAGCGCGGCGGCGATGTCATCCCCAAGGTCGTGAAGGTGCTTGAGAGACAAGCCGCGCGGGCACGCGCAAGTTTCATATGCCGGAGCGCTGCCCGGTTTGCGGCGGACACGTGGTGCGCGCCGAGGGCGAGGCCGACCATCGCTGCGTGAATGCGAACTGCCCCGCCAAGCTGCGCGAGAGCATTCGCCACTTCGCGTCGCGCGGCGTGATGAACATCGAGGGCATGGGCGACGCGCTGGTGAATCAGCTGGTCGAGCAGCGGGCTGGTGAAGAACGTCGCCGACATCTACGACCTGACCGAAGCGCAACTGCTCAGGCTGGAGCGCATGGGCAAGAAGTCGGCGCGAGAACATTCTGCGCGAAATTGAGAACTCGAAGCAAGCTGCCGCTGGAGCGCGTGATCTACGGCCTGGGGATTCGCTTTGTCGGGCGAGCGCACGGCGCAGTTCCTGGCCGAGCATTTCGGCTCGATGGACGCGCTGATGCAAGCGCCAGCGAGGAAGAGCTTGCAGGAGGTCAATGAGATCGGGCCGACGGGTCTCGGCGGCGATCCGCGAGTTCTTCGACGAGCCGAAGAATGTTGCGCTGGTCGAGCGGCTGCGCGAGCCGGGCCTGACCTTCACCGGGAAGAAGAAGGAGCGGGCCACCACGCTGGCCGGCAAGACCTTCGTGCTGACGGGAACGCTGCGAACGACACACGCGCGAAGAAGCCAAGAAGCTGATCGAAGACGCCGGGTGGAAGAGTGTCGGGCTCGGTCAGCAAGAAAACGGACTACGTTGTCGCGGGCGCGGAAGCGGGATCGAAGCTCGACAAAGCGCGCGAGCTGGGCGTGGCGGTGATCGGCGAAGACGAGATGGAAGCATTGTTAAGGAGTTGAGCGTCGTCGTTGCCTGGGGCGCTCGCAGCCCGGGAGCACCGCTAGGCACGAAATTTAAGATGGACACTAAACTAGACAATTCTTACTATCGCGCAACCGTCATGCGCTACGGCGTGGGTGAGCGGCGAATCCTTCGGCAGGCTGGCGGATTTGACGAGTACGCTCACGTTCGAGTGTCAGTTGTACCATCGTCGAACGGATCAGGTAACGCGCTGTCGTGGCATGCCGGGTCTCACATTCCGGCGAAGCTTGCCGGGTTTGTGATCGATGGTGCAGCAACTGCGCTGCGGAAAGGAATTTTTGGCGGCATTGCGTTTGTGGATGTATGTGCCACCATAGAAACCGGCAGCTACCACGAATCAGATTCGAACGGACCTGCATTTCGAGAAGCGGCAGAGAGCGCAACAGCGCAAGCACTTCAACGGGCCGATCCCGTCCTGCTTGAAGCGGTTGTTGCGATTATCGCGTCAGTGCCTGAGGAATTCACGGGAGTTGTCCAATCCTCAGTGGCGGCTTACAACGAAGTTATTCAAGACACCGCAGCTGACGACAGAATCGTGTCGCTGACCGCAAATCTTGCGGCTTCCAGGGTACATAGTTTCATCTCAGAGGTTTTGGAAAATACACAAGGCAATGCCCGGTTTTCTCTCCGGATTATCAATTTTGTTGAGTCCGAACCAAGCCAAGGGGCAGGGGACGACTGGGCCGCACTTACCTGATCACTTGTAGGCCGCTGCTCTAAGGCCCTGCTTGCGCCCTATCGCTACGAATCGCAGCCGTGCCCAGTTGCTACACTTGAGCGGTGCGGCGGCTGATCGTGAACGCGGATGATCTGGGGCTGACCATAGGGGTCAATCGCGCCATCCTTGAAGCTCACGAACGCGGCATCGTTACCTCGACGACATTGATGGCCAATTCCCGCGCGTTTGCCGGCGCAACCGAACTGGCCCGTGGTGACAGCAAGCTCAGCGTCGGCTGCCACATCGTGCTGATGGACGGCGAGCCGATACTGCCCGCCGACAGAGTCGCCACGTTGCTCGAGCCGCACAGCAACACCGTCCCGCACCGCTTTCGCGATAGCTTGAACGATTTCGTCATCGCCTCGTTCCGCCACAAGCTCAACCCAGAAGAAATCGAAGCCGAAGCTGCGGCCCAGATCGAGCGCATCCAGTCGGCCGGGGATTCTGCCGTCGCACTTCGACACGCACAAGCACGCGCACATGTTTCCCGCGGTGCTGCGGCCGCTGCTGCGCGCGGCCAAGGCGCGCGGGGTAGGGGCGGTGCGCAATCCGTTCGGGCAGGTGTGGCCGCTGCCACTGGGTAGCCTGTTGCGACGCGCCAGGTGTGGAAGCGCTTCGCGCAACTGAACGTGTTGCGCAACTGCGCGCGGACCTTCCGCGCGAAGTCGCCGCTCAGGGCATGCGCACCACCGACGGCTCCGCTGGGCGTGCTGGCCACCGGCTCGCTTGACCTGAAGCTCTTCACCGCGATGATCGACAACATGCCCGAAGGCACATGGGAGTTCGTCTGCCATCCCGGCTACAACGATGCCGAACTCGACAGGTGCGCACCCGGCTGCGGCAATCGCGCGAGCAGGAGCTGCAGGTGCTGACCTCACCCGAAGCCAAAGAGCTGCTCGAGCGGCACGGGATTCGAGTTGATCAGCTATCGTGAGTTGTAGCGAATATGAATCCCCTGGTCCTTCCCCAAGCCAAGTACGAAGACATTTTCGAGCGCATCACCCAGCTCTCGCTGGAATATCTCGCGAGCATTCCCGAGCGGCCCAGCTTTCCTGACGTGACCGCCAGCAAGATTGCGACTTGGTTCTCGTGCGAGCTGCCGGAACAGGGCTCGGGCGACGCCATCTTTGACGAACTGACGAAAGTCATCGACGGCTGCCGGCCCAACAGCCCGCGCTTCTTCGGCTACGTGCTCGGCTCAGGCGAGCCGGTGGCCGCGGCGGCCGATCTGCTGGCCAGCGTGCTCAACCAGAACATCACGGCCTGGCGCTCCGTCGCCATCGGCGGCGACGCTGGAGCACTGTGGTCGGCTGGCTGGCGAAGACGATCGGCTGCGAAGGCTTCACCGGCAGCCTGACCGGCGGCGGCTCGTCAGCGAACCTGATGGGGCTGGCGATGGCGCGCGAAGCGCTTCTGCCGGCCAACGAAAACGGAGCGCGACCCGGCGCGGTCTACGCTCCGACCAGGTCACATGTCGATCGCAAGGCGGTCGCGCTGCTGGGCATCGGACGCGATCATCTGCGGCTGATCCCCTGCGACGACGAATTCCGCATCCGAATCGACCTCTGCAGCGAAGCGATGCACGCGAGTCAAGCGGCCGGCATGACGCCGATCGCCATCGTGGGCTCGGCGGGAACGGTCGCTACCGGCAGCATCGATCCGCTGACCGAGCTGGCGGAAATCGCGCGCGAGACGGGGCGTGGTTCCACATCGACGGCGCCTATGGCGCGCTGGCGGCGCATTGCCCAGCCGGAGAAGTTCGCCGGCATGAATCAGGCCGATTCGATTTCGCTCGATCCGCATAAATGGCTCTACCAGCCGCTCGACTGCGGATGCCTGCTCTACCGCAACCCGGCGCGCGCGCCAGCGCATTCTCCCATACCGGCGATTACGCCAAGTCACTCTCGAAGATCCGGTGGAGAACTTCGCGTTCTTCGAAGAGACCATGGAACTGTCGCGCCGTTTTCGTGCGCTGAAGCTGTGGTTGTCGTTGCGCTATCACGGGCTGGCAAATTTCGCGAGGCCATCCGCAATGATCTCGAAACGCGCAGTATTTCGCCGGACTCATCGCTGCGCCACCGAGCTGGAGCGGCTCGCGCCCGTGCCGCTTGAGCGCGGTTTGTTTCCGATATGTTCCAAATCGCGATGCCGCACGGACATTGACGCGGCTGAATCGCGCGATTTTGCAGCGCATTGTGCGCCGCGGACAGGTATTCCTATCCAACGCGACTATCAACGGGAGCTTCGCCTTGCGGGTTGCGTGGTGAACCATCGCACCACGCCCGCCGATGTGGACGAGATTGTTAACGAAGTGCTGGCGGTGGGGGCGCAGAATTCCAGCTCGGGGCCCAATCGTAGATGCTGTCCGTCACGCAATTTCTGTCGCAAGCGCAGCGACGAGCCGATCCTGACCACCGCGCCCTGCCGCGCCGATCTCGCCGGCGGCACCATCGACATTTGGCCGCTGTACCTGTTTCATCCCGGAGCCGTGAGCGTCAACATCGCGCTGGATATTCGACGGCTTGCAAGCATCACGCCGCAGCCGGGCCGCGAGATCGTTCTGATATCGCACGACACCGGGCGCGAGGAGCGCTTCGCCTCCCTGGACGAGCTGCTGGCCGCGGAGTCATACGCGCATCCGCTGGCGGCTTATCTGGTTCGTTTCTTCCAGCCGAAGGACGGCTTCACGTTGGAGACGCACTCCGAATCGCCGGCGGGAGCGGGCATCTCCGGTTCCTCGGCGCTGATGATCGCCACCAGCTGCGGCACTGGCGCGCTTCACCGGGCGGCAGATCGACATCGAGCAAATTCGCGTCATCGCGCAGAATGTCGAGGCGCAGCTGATCGTGTTCCCACCGGCTGCCAGGATTACTATCCTGCGATGTACGGCGGCGTGAACGCGATACACCTCGACGCCGACGGCGTGCGGCGCGAAGCAATCCCGGTTCCGCTCGACGAGATGGACCAGCGTTTCGTGCTGTTCTATACCGGAGCGCCGCGGCAGTCGGGCATCAACAACTGGGAGGTTTTCAAGCAGCACATCAACGGAGACGAGCGGGTGGTCCGCAACTTCGATGAGATCGCGCGAATCGCGCAGGCCATGCGTTGCGCGCTGGCGGCGCAGGCGTGGGACGACGTCGAGCGGCTGATCGCCGAGGAGTGGAAGCTGCGGCGCACCAATGCGCCTGGCATCACCACGCCGCTGATCGATACGCTGATTGACGCCGCCAAGCGCAACGGCGCGCGAGCGGCGAAGGTCTGCGGCGCGGGCGGCGGAGGCTGCGTGATCGCGCTGATCGAGAAGGGCGCGCGCCAGCGACGTTGAGGACGCCATTCGCGAGCCACGGCGGCCAGCCGCTCGAATTTCGGGTGGCGCGCGATGGGCTGCGGTTTCACACCGTGAAGGCGCACGACAGCGTCGCCAAGGTATGAGCATGTTCAGGGACGGCAAGGGAAAGCTAAAACCCGTCTGGGCGTTCCTGTTCGCGGTCGTCCTCGCGGCCCTTGCCTTTTTGGTTGCCGGCAACATCGCCACCGAAGCCGCCGGTGACCATCCCTTCCGTCGCGAACTGATTTTCCGCGCGCTGTGGGCGGTCCTGTTGCTCGGCATCTTCATCTGGTTGCTCACGGTCGGCGACCACATCGAGGAGCACCGCATCGCCGCGCAAGGGCTGCCTCGTAACGCGCGGCTGGCTGAAGCAGTTCGTGCTCGGCTGCATGGTCGGCGGCGGGCTGGCGCTGGTGGGCATCGCTCCTCTGTATTTCGACGTCCGCTTCAAGTTCCTTCACCTGAAGGCGATCCAAAATCTGCCCAACCTCGGCGCGGTGCTCCTGATGCTGCTGATTGGCGCGCTGGCCGAGGAACTGATGTTCCGCGGATATCCCCTCCAGCATCTGGAACGCGCGATCGGCGCAGTGCCGCGCGGTGCTGATCTTCTCCGTCTTTTACGGCCGGCCCACCTGTTGAATCCTGATGCCACGCTCTGGGGCGCGGCCAATCCACCTGATGGGCGTGCTACTCTCCGTCGCCTACCTTCGCACCCGCTCGCTGTGGCTGCCATGGGGCATTCATTTCGGCTGGAATACCGCGCTGGGCTTTGGCTTCGGCTTGCCGGTCAGCGGATATCGCGTCTTCAATCTGTGGATCTACACCGACGCCTTCGGCCCGAAATGGTTGACCGGCGGCGCTATATGGCATCGAGGCGGCGGCGAGCGGAACGCTGGTGTTCCTCATCGGTATTCTGCTGGTCTGGAAGCTGCCGGTCGGCGCGCTGGCGCAACCCGAGCGCGCCGGCCTGCCCGGAAGCAGCTGTCCGTGACACTGTGACCAGCATCCAAGCATAGGAATTCCCCCCGAGCGGCGCTCCAGCGCCGTGTCGCGAAACCGGCATATAATTGCCTCAATCGGGGCTCCCATGAAGCGCGCATTGTCCGTTCTGCTAGCGACCGCGATCCTGCTGCCCGTTTCCCTTCTCGCCGGCGATACCAACTCGCCTGCCTCGTCCGACAAGATGACGCCGCAAACGCGCCTCGCCGTGATGCGCGACCTGCCGGCGGAGCGCGTCTTCGTGCGCACCGTCTTCCCGCGCGGCGAACGCGGCCTGGAACTGAAGAACGGCAAGATCACGCCCGACAGCCAGCAGGTTGCGTCGCTGGTGATGGAGCACGGCTTCGCTGCCAAGCCCGGGGACCGCGTGGTCATCACCAACGTCATCGTCAAGGAAAAATCGATCGTCCTTGAGATCAACGGCGGCGGCAAGAAGCACGAGAAGTGGTATCAGCACGTGTCGGTCGGCGCAGGCGGCGGCATGGTGACACCGGGCGGCGCGCCCAAGAGCCTGGAGGCCACCGGCTCCATGATCACGCTGGAGTTCGACAAGTACGTCCCGGAGATGACCGGCAACCAGTTGCGCGACCTGCTTGCACCGGTGTTCGACTTCAAGGCGCTCACCGAAGCCGAGGCCTACCAGCGAACGCTGCCGCCGAAGGTGCAGCGAGGCAATCAAGAACCATCAGGTGCTGGTCGGCATGGACCGCGACATGGTGATCTACGCCAAGGGGCGTCCGCCGAAGAAAATCCGCGACAAGGACGACGCGGGCGTGGACTACGAGGAGTGGATCTACGGCGATCCGCCGGAACAGGTCGAGTTCGTGCGCTTCAACGGGCCGTTCGTCGCGCGGCTGGAGATCATGACCGTCGACGGCCAGAAGATTGTCCGCACCAAGAAGGAAGTGGAGCTGGCGTCGCAGGAAACCGAAGTGGCGCAAAAGAAGGACGCGCCCAAGCCCGCCGCGGCTCCCACGCTGCGCCGGCCCGGCGAGGTGGACGACTCGCAGCAGGGCCCTGTCATCACGCACACCACGAACTATCCCTCCAACACGCCCTATCCGGGCCCGATCCCCACCAGCCCGCCCCCGCCGCCAGGCAGTGGCCCGCCGGGGCCGAACTGATCCGGGCCGCGATTGCTTGTGTGACCGATGCGTCCGACCAGTCCGCTGAGATACCGCACCTCCCTGACCCGCTTTCCAGCTGGGTGACGTTTCAAGTGGAAGCGGGGCACGCAATATTGTTTTTCCTCCGATGAGAAACTTCCGGGGACGTGGGGTTGCCGTCGCGTCACCAGTGCCTGTGTTGCGAGTCACTGAAAGGTCGAAAGGCGGAACATATACTATCGACGATAGTAGTGGAGGACGTTGCTCATGACTAGAAAGCTTGCGACACTCTCCCTATGCACGGTTGCCATCGTATTCGTGAGCCTGATTGCAGCGTCTACGTGTGCCGTAGCGCAAACAGCCACGCAGACCGTAACCGGTTGTCTTCAGAAGGGCCTTGAGTCCGGGGGGTTTTATCTCACAACCTCCGACAATCATCATTGGGAACTCTATCCGAACAGCCAAGTCTCTCTTTCCGATCACGTCGGCCAGACGGTTACCGTGACGGGCGTCGTCCCGCATCGCTCAGCGGCACAAGAGGAAGTGAGCCAGCCTTACGAAAAGAAGGAAATGGGGACAATGAAGCACGGTGATTTCCAGCTCTCCAACCTTAAGGTAGTCAGCGAGACCTGCGGCAAGTAGAATTCGGCCGGAAGATCATTCGCACGAAGAAGGAAGTGGAGCTGGATTCGCGGGTAACCGAAGTGGCGCAAAAGGAGGACGCGCCCAAGCCCGCCGCCCCACCTAGGCTACGCCGTCCCGGCGAGGTGGACGACTCGCAGCAGGGACCCGTCATCACGCGCACCATGAACTACCCCTCCAACACACTGAGCTAGCGGACCGCTTGCGCGCTGGTCCGTTTTCTATAATCAAGAAGCGCGCGATGCACTTTCAGCGAGATCTCCGTTTCAGCTTTCGTCTCTTCCGCAAAGACCTGGGTTTGACCTTGGCCGTCGTCCTTATCCTGTCGGTCGGCATCGGGGCGACCACGGCGGTGTTCACGGTTGCCAATGCTCTTCTGTTGCGGCCGTTTCCCTACGCCGATCCGCAGCAGCTCGTCGTTTTGCAGGTCAAAGATCAAGGCAAAGACTACGACGGCACGCTCCTGCGCTATGAGCTGCTACGCGACCGCAGCACGTCTTTCCAATCGCTGGCGGCCTGGACGACCGACACCTTCAATCTCACCGGAGGCGGCGAGCCTATACAGGTTGCCGTCGGGCGGGTTTCGCCCAATTTCTTTTCCCTGCTGGGCATCGAGCCCCAGATGGGACGGGGCTTCGCCGCCGACGAGGGGCGGCCGGAAGGCAAGCTCGTCGTGGTGCTGAGCGACCGATTGTGGCGCAGCCGCTACGGGAGCGATCCCAGCATCGTGGGGCAAAGCATCACGCTCGACGGCTCGCCGCACACAGTCATCGGGATCCTGCCCACCGGTGTGCAGTTCCCCTTCGTCGGCGACGCCGATGTGTGGATTCCGCGGTATTTCGAATTGACGCTCATTCCGCCCCAGAAACTCCGCCAGGGAGTCGGATATCTCGGAATGGTGGCGCGGCTTCGTCCGCAAACGACGCTGGAACGCGCCGATGCCGAGCTGGCAGTTCTCAACCAACAGTATCGCGAGCAGAACCCCACAGCGCCGGACGCGAGTTCTGGGATCGCCACGATTGTCGCCCCGTTGCGGGACATGGTGATCGGCGATACGCGCGGAAAAGTTTGGTTGTTGTTCGGCGCCGTCGTGCTCATTCTGCTAATCGCCTGCGCCAATGTCGCCAGCCTGCTGCTTTCCCGGGGGCTGGCGCGCAGAAGGGAAATCGGTGTGCGCTCCGCCCTGGGCGCAAGCCGGGGAGAAGTCCTTCGCCAACTGCTGACGGAGAGCACCATGCTGGCATTGCTCGCCGCAATTCTGGGCATAGGGCTGGGCTGGCTCGCCACCCGCGCATTGGTGACGTGGGCGGCCGGTCAACTGCCGCACGGCGTTCCCGTCGGAATGGATGGGCGAGTGTTGCTGTTTACGGCATTCATTTCCCTGTTGACGGGGATTTTCTCCGGCATCGTTCCGGCGTGGCAACTGGCGCACGCCGATCTGAACACGACGCTGCGCGAGGAGGCGCGGGGAACGTCCAGCGGCCGCCTGCGAAGCGGCATGAACCGCCTGCTGGTGGTTGGACAGGTGGCGCTGTCGCTGGTGTTGCTCCTTGCGGCGGCACTGTTGCTGCATAGCTATGAGCGGCTGCTGCGTGTTGATCCGGGCTTCGATGCGCGCAATGTGCTCACCATGAACATTGCGCTGCCAACGTCGAAGTATGCCAAACCGGCACAGCAAGTCGAGTTTTTCGACGAGGTGCTGCGTGGTGTAGGCCGGCTGCCCGGGGTTCGCGATGCTGCCATCTCGGCCACTTTGCCGCTGAGCTCGAAACGAATCACTCCCATGCTGCCGCAGGGGCAGCCAGAGGTTCCGTTGGGCCAGCGGCCGTTCCTTGACATTGAGGCCGTTAGTCCGGGCTGGTTCCGGACGATGCGGGTCCCGCTGCGCAACGGCCGGCAATTCACCGCCGCCGACAATGCCGACGCACCGAAAGTGCTGGTGATCAACGAAACCTTCGCTCGCCAGTTCTGGCCGGGACAGGACCCCATCGGCAAGCGCGTTGTCGTCGGCCGGTGGCCGCAGCCGGCTGAAGTGGTCGGGGTGGCGCAGGATGTCAGAAACAGAGGCTTGGGACAGAGGCCGCAAGCGCAGGTTTACGTCCCGTTCCCGCAGTTGCCGTGGAGCAATATGTACCTGCTGGTGCGCACCGCGGTGTCGCCCGGCGAGGTGACCTCCGCTGTGCGCGCGCAGATTTCCGGGGTTGATCCGAATCAGCCCATCACCGGAATTCAGACGGTGCAAGCCTTGATGGACAGCTCGCGGACGCAGCCGCGCTTCATCATGCTGCTGCTGGGACTGTTTTCCCTTACGGCATTGGCGCTTGCCGTGATCGGGATTTATGGCGTGCTGGCCTATTCGGTAGCGCAACGCAAGCAGGAGTTGGGCATACGCATGGCTCTTGGCGCGCAAGACGTCGACATTCTGGGACTAGTGCTGCGCCAGGGACTCAAGCTTGCCGTTATGGGAGTTGTCATCGGCATGATTGCCGCCGTGCTCCTGACCAGAGTGATGTCGAGCCTGCTGTACGAGGTCAGCTCACGCGACCTGCTGAGCTTCGCTGTTACCCCGATGTTGTTTCTGGCAATCGCTGTGCTCACCAGCTATATCCCAGCGCGGCGAGCCACCAGGGTCGATCCCATCCGTGCGCTGCGGCAAGAGTAGGTTGAAGTTCATCGTCCATTATCACCTTTGCCCTCCTTACCTGGCGATTAAAGCGCGCTTCACTGGTAGTCCGCTCCGCTACCAACCCCAAAGGGAATTTAACCCGGAAGACTCGCCGCTTTAGTACTTTCGTAACTTGCGCGGCTTGGCCATTCTGCCCATACTGCACGTACTACCACGGAAACCCGGGGCGAGCACGAAGCGATGACGTTATCCGCGTCGTGCGATGCGGGTTAGTGGTGTCGGAGGTGACGTGTGAATCATGGTGTTGAACTGATCTGGCTGGCGTTTGCGCTGGTGTTTATGGGCTCTTTCGGGCTGGGATGGACGGTCGAGGAAATCGTTCGGCGCCGAAAAGGCAAGGTGCGCGAGGGAGAGCCTTAGAGGCAAGGGATCGACGCATAGACAAGTCCAACTCAGACACCGGCACCGGGCAAATGCCGGCGCCGCCCGCCTGGACGTTTTCACTGGCCCGGCACCTGTATTCCACCGCGGACCAGTATCTGAGTTCCGCTGTCCAGCTTCACTTCCTTGCCGTTGCTGGTCAGCACGGAATCCTTGTCCATCTCCAGGTCGCGAAATCCCAACACGCCTGTCGACTCCAGATTCAACAGCGGCTTCGGGCCCCGCTGGTTGTTGTACGGCAGATCGGCCTTCTGCATGGGCGGCGCGCCCGACCGGCTTGGCGCTTCGTCCAGGTCCGCGGAATGGGCCGGACCCTCCGCGAAATTGCGCAGGGCCGGCGCCACGGCTTGCATCGTGCCCTTCATGAGGAGCTCGTTCCCCTTCGCTACCTCGATCTTGTCAAACGTGAGGCCAAGGGACGAGTCGGCATCGCCTTTGGAACGGGCCGTCGCACGTGTTACGTGGGCGGTCACCCTGGCCCCGCTGGGGATCAGCAGTCCTCCGCGGAAACGTATCGTGCCCGCCGTCTCGCAGATGACCTGGTCCCCATCTTTCAGCTTTTTCGAGTCGAGGCTCTTCACGAGGACCACGGCGAAGGCCCCTCGAACCGCGTTGTCCGGGGGAGCAGCGCTTTCGGCCTGGGAGGCTGCCGGCCCGGTGGAGTTCGTCTGGGGTGTTATGGTGTTGCCGGCATTTCCGGAAGCGATGAGCGCGAGGCACAGAATGGTGACCCATGCCGGCAACGTAATACGAATCTGCGGCCTCATACTGACCCTCTTTCGGGAGCGATCCTTGGAGTGGTCTTGGGTCGATGGCCGCGTCCCAATCGGACACAGTGTATCCCCGTGCTGTATCGACAACAATGAACTGGCGGTAATTTCTGGGTGAATTGCGGGTCACGCGTCCCTTTGGAGGTCTGAGGCTGGACAGAGGGCCAATTGGGTGGGAAGGCTTTCGCTGGAGCGGCGGCGCTTACTCGCGCGTCTTCACGTAGTCGGGCACGGAGGGGAGCTCTTCGAGGCCGCGGCCGGCGAAGATCTCTTCGAAGTTCGTAATCAGCTCGCGGTGAATAAGGCCGTTGCTGGCCAGGACCTCGCGGCTGTCGAGGCGAAACGGCGCGCCGTCGTAGCGTGTCACCGTGCCTCCGGCTTCCTGCACCAGCAGCACGCCCGCAGCGGTGTCCCAGGGATTCAGGTTGAACTCCCAGAAGCCGTCGTAGCGCCCGCAGGCAACGCATGCCAGGTCGAGCGCCGCCGAGCCCGCGCGCCGCACCCCATGCGAGCGCAACGTGAGCTGGTGGTAGAAGTGGATGTTGGGATTCTTGTGGCGCTTGTGACTGGGGAATCCGGTGCCCAGCAGCGATTCGCAAAGACGCGGGGTCTTTGAGACGCGCATAGGTTTGCCGTTGAGCGTCGCGCCGCACCCGCGCTCGGCCGAGAACATCTCATTGCGCGTGGGATCGTAGAGCACCCCGACTTCGAGCTGGCCGTTTTCACCGGGGCCCCTAACGGGCGCCGCATTTGCGCCTGTCGGGGTGGCCTGCCTGGTCAGCGCTATGGAGATGCAAAACACCGGATAGCCGTGTGCGAAGTTTGTGGTCCCATCCAGCGGATCGACATACCAGCGGTATTCCGCGCCGGGGTCGGTGCGTGTGCCTTCTTCGGCGACGATGCCGTACTCGGGCCAGCGCGCGCGCAGGCGGCTGACGATCAGCTCCTCGGAGGAGCGATCGGCCACCGTCACGAGATCGACGTCGCCTTTGTACTCGATGGTGACCCGGCGGGCGAAATGACCCATCAGCAGCGCACCGGCTTCGCGGGCGATAGCTTCAACCTCGGGAAGGTAGCGGCTCATTCGCCGCTGCTCGGCGAGCTGCCGTCGGGGCGCGGCTTGCGCGCCACGTCTTCGGCGATGTAGGCGATCTCGTGCTTGAAGATGAACAGGTTGGGCGCGCCCTCGCGCGTCAGGCGCACCATGCGCCGGTCGTAGTATTCGATCCAGCCGCGCACTACTTCGCCGTCCATCAGCTTGATGCGCACCGGGCGCTGCTTTTCGCCCAGCATCTTCAGGTAGGCGGCTTCCTGGTGAGTGTCGTCGGGAGGCGGCGTTCGCCCCTTGTTGTTGTGATGGTTGGGCTCGGGACCGCGGAATGCCATGGGACGATTGTAGCAGTGGGCGGGAGCGAGGGGTCAGGGATTAGGGGCGAGGGAGTAGGGGTCAGTACTGGAACCGGGATTCGAGTGAGAAGCTCAAAACCGATTGACTAGCCACTAAACGCTAGCCCCTGGCCCCTATTCCCTCTACTCGTACCGCAGCGCGTCGACCGGGTCGAGCCGCGACGCCTTCACCGCGGGATACATTCCGAAGAAGAGCCCGACGCCCATGGCCATGACCACGGCGACGGCCACAGCCCACAGCGGTACGGATGTCGGCATTGAAGGAAAGATGAGCGGCAGGGCCATGGCGGCGGCCACGCCCACCAGCACGCCGGCCACACCCCCGAGCCCGGTAAGCACGATGGCTTCGGTCAGGAATTGGCGGATTACGTCGCGGCGCTTCGCCCCGATCGCCTTCCGCACACCGATCTCGTGCGTGCGCTCGGTCACCGACATCAGCATGATGTTCATCACGCCCACGCCGCCCACCAGCAGGCCGATCGAGCTGACGATAATGGTCATCAGCGCCACCGTGCTCATAATCTGGTTGAAGCTGTCGGCCAGCGCCGCGGCCGTGCTCATGCCGAAGTTGTCCGGCTTACTGAAGGGCACGTTGCGGCGGCGGCGCAGCAACCCGCGAATCTCGTCTTCGGCCGCGTCCTTATAGCCGTCATACGCCTGCGCGCCGATGAAGTGCTCGTCGTCAGCGGGATAGTGCTTGCGATAGCTGTTGTAGGGCACCACCACCGTGCGGTCGGCGCTCTGGTCTTTGAAGAGCTGGCCCTTGCGCTTGTCGAGCACGCCGACAACCTGATACGAAACGCCGTCGACCTGAATGACCTTTCCGATGCCATCGTGCGCGGGGAAGAAGTTCTTGTCGATGTCGTAGCCGATGACAGCGACATCTTCGCGATGCTCGTTTTCGAAGTCGGTGAAGAAGCGTCCCTGGATGACGTGCGCGTTGTACACGTCCTGATAAGCGGTATTGGTACCACTGTATTGGAGGTCGGTGATTTCGTGGCCGGCGTAGCGGGCCACGCGCAGCGGCGGACGCTGCTCATCGGGGTTGATGCGCGGCATCACCTCAACCGTGACCGCCTTCACGTGCGGGCACTCGGCGCGGATCGCCTCGGCGTCGGCCAGCGTCAGCGGCTTGCGGTTGCGCTGCTCCTGGTCCATGCGACCAAATTGAATGCCAACATTCCAGCGGAAGATGAAGAGGGTGTTTGTGCCGTAGTCTTCCAGGGAGCCTTGAAAGTCGCGGCTGACGCCCACCATTATGGAGGCCACAAAGATCATCGCGGCCACGCCGATCACCACGCCCAGCACGGTAAGAAACGAGCGCGTCTTGTGCTCGTGCACCGTTGCAAGCGCCATTCGGGAATTGATTCCTAAGAGCATAAAAACCCAGTGGATAGTGGATAGAACACCTTTGAGTTTCAATTTTCAGGTTCGGACTTCTATCCACTATCCACTAATTCTCGTACCTTAACGCTTCAATCGGGTCCAGCCGCGCGGCCTTGCTTGCGGGATAGACTCCGAAGAAGACGCCCACCGCGGACGAAATCCAATCGGCAATCGCCACCGCGGAGAACGGGACGGACATCGGCACCGGCGTGGCGGCGCGCACGGCCATCGCCAGGACCCAGGCAATGAAGACGCCAATGGCGCCGCCCGACCACCGACATCACCGTCGATTCCACCAGAAATTGCAGCAGCATGTCGCGCCGCTTGGCGCCCAGCGATTTGCGGATGCCGATCTCGCGCGTGCGCTCGGTCACCGATGCCAGCATCACGTTCATGATGACCACGCCGCCGATGACGAGGAAGATCGATACCAGTCCCACCATGCCCGACGCCAGCGTGCCGGTCAGGTTCTTCCATAGGCCCATCAGGCTGTCGCTGGCGAGTATGCCGAAGTTGTCGTCGTCATTGGGCGCAAGATGCCGGCGGGCGCGCATGAGGGCACCGCGCCTCTTCCTGGCGTGCGTTCCAGCCACTCCGGCCCGCGCGCCTGAATATTGATGCTGCAGCGAGTATTGCGCCCGTAAATCTTCAGCCAGGTTTCGACCGGGATGTAGACGAAGTTGTCCTGCGACTGCCCGAAGGTGTTGCCGATGCGCTTGGCGACGCCGACAATCTGGAACTCCTGGCCATCGATACTGAGGATCTTGCCCAGCGGGTCGGCGTTGCCGTAAAGCTTGTCGGCAACGTCGGCGCCGATCATGCAAACCATGTCGCGATGCTGGTTGTCGCTGTCGGTGATGTAGCGGCCGGTCGCGACCTCCTCCACATCCATGTCGCCGATATTGGCGGTAACGCCGCGCAGTTCGACATCCTCGAGGCTCTGGCGGTCGTTGCGCACGTTGGCGACACCATTCGCCTGCACTCCGACCGCCTGCGGCAGCTTCAGGTTATCGCGCAGCGCTTCGTAGTCTTCCCAGGTGATATGCGCGGTTGCGCCGTATTGCTTTCAGCAGCTCCTTCGAGTCGGTGATGATGGGAAACTGCATGACCAGGAAGACGTTGGAGCCGAGATTGGCAATGCGGGTGGCGAAGTACTGGTTCATCCCGGCGATGAGCGCGACCACCAGGATCAGCGTGGAGACCGACAGAATGACGCCGAGCAGCATGAGGAACGAGCGCAGCTTGTGCGCGCGCATGGTCTGCAGCGCAATCGTCGCCGGCTCGCGCAGGAAGTGCCCGCGCGCCAGGCGCCGTTGCTGCGAGGTCGATGTCATTCGGGAAACGAAGCCGTTTGGCTCATTTTACAGCTACTTTCTGCTCCTGCTCCATTTCGGGCTCCAGGACTAACTAAAGAACAGCCACAAGGGACAGGACGCACGAGCTCAGGTATCGAGCGTTCTCTGTTTCCTCGTGCTGCGTTGACCTGCATGAGAAGAGCAACGCGACAACGAGCGGGCGCAAATGTGGGCGCGGCGAATTGAAAGAAAACGCGCAAGTGCTGTAGACTGAAGGCACGAGCGGGAGTAACTCAGTGGTAGAGTGCGACCTTGCCAAGGTCGAAGTCGCGGGTTCAAATCCCGTCTCCCGCTCCAGATCTGCTGCCCTCGCAATCAGCGCCCCAGCCACTGCCGGGGACCCGCTCTGGCGAGGGTTTTTCGCATACCGGGGTCCGCGGCAAGCGCCGGTTTTGCACTTGCTGGGTGGATAAGTGGCGCGGTAGCCAAGTGGTAAGGCCGAGGTCTGCAAAACCTCTATCGGCGGTTCGATTCCGCCCCGCGCCTCCAAGCTAGCCTCAGCAATCAGCAATCAGCAATTAGCAATTCGCCGCTTTGCAACAGGGCACGACTTCACAGGCCGCTAAAGAACTCGCACAGGGAATGCTTTGTAACAGGGCACGAGTCACTTGTGCCGATCAGGCCTTTTTTTCTTGTCATCCCGAGCGGAGCCCGGAGCCGGGGGTCCCCGACTAGCGCGGTTTTTGCGCTTGTTGGGGTGGTGGAGGCGGAGGCGAGGGATCTGCGGTTCGCGCGAGCGGGATGGCGGTTCGGGCAAACCGCAGATTCCTCGTCGGCCTGAAGGCCTCCTCGGAACGAGAAATCAAAAAGGCACGATTCGGCACGACCGAAGTCGTGCCCTGGTACAAGGCGTTGCCGAGGCTCTCCTTCATGCGATGCGGGGTCAGCTTGGGTCACTGCATACCTTCAATTTGCCGCGCTACAATGAAGACCGGCGACCGCGCGCATCGTTGCTGGGCAGTCGCACACGCTGGATCCTAAGCTGTAGCCATCCCGGCGAAGGACGGAATCATGGACAACAATCCTATGGAACGTCCGCTGGCGGAAGTCGATCCCGAGATCGCCCAAGCCATCGAGAACGAAGAGCGCCGTCAGCATGAAGGCCTGGAGCTGATCGCCTCGGAGAATTTTGTGAGCGAGGCGGTGCTGGAGGCCGCGGGCTCGGTCTTCACCAACAAGTATGCCGAGGGCTATCCCGGCAAGCGCTATTACGGCGGATGCGAGTTCACCGACGTGGTGGAGAACGCTGGCGCGCGAACGCGCCAAGCAGCTCTTCGGCGCCGAGCACGCCAACGTGCAGCCGCACTCCGGCTCGACCGCGAACATGGCCGCGTACGCCGCCGTGATCCAGCCGGGCGACACCATCCTGGGCCTGAACCTCGCGCACGGCGGCCACCTCACGCACGGGCATCCGCTGAACTTCTCCGGCAAGACCTACAAGATCGTTCCCTACGGCGTGACTCGCGAAACCGAGACCATCGACTACGACGAGCTGGAGCAGATCGCCGAGCGCGAGCGCCCGAAGCTGATCATCGGCGGCGGCAGCGCCTATCCGCGCATCATCGACTTCGCGCGCATGCGGCAGATCGCCGACAAAGTGGGCGCGACCTATCTGGTCGACATGGCGCACTTCGCGGGACTGGTCGCCGGCGGCGCGCATCCCTCGCCGGTGCCGCACGCGCAGATCGTGACCACCACCACGCACAAGACGCTGCGCGGCCCGCGCGCCGGGATGATCCTCTCGACGCACGAGTACGCCGCGCCCATCGACAAGGTTGTCTTCCCCGGAATGCAGGGCGGCCCGCTGGTGCACATCATCGCCGCGAAAGCCGTGTGCTTCCGCGAAGCCATGCAGCCCAGCTTCAAGGACTACGCGCGCCAGGTCGTCGCCAACGCAAGAGTTCTGGCGCAGACGCTGGCCGACGAAGGCTTCCACATCGTCTCCGGCGGCACCGACACGCACCTGATGCTGGTCAACGTCTTCGCCAAGGGCATGCTGGGCAGCGAAGCCGAGAACGCGCTGCACGAGGCCGGCATCACGGTAAACAAGAACGCGATTCCGTTCGACACCAATCCGCCGCTGAAGCCGAGCGGCATTCGCATCGGCACGCCGGCGCTCACTACTCGCGGCATGAAGGAAGGCGAGATGCGGCAGGTGGGCAAGTGGATCTCCGAGGTGCTGCAAAACCGCACCGACAAGAACGTGCTGGCGCGCGTTCGCCGCGAGGTGCTGGGGCTGGCCGAGGCGTTCCCGCTGTACGCAGCGCGCCGGGCGAAGCATGCGGAGGCGGTCAAGGCGTAGCGGCGTGCATCGAGCGTCTGGACTTGTGAGGAAGTTTCGAGTTTTCAATTTCGGGTTTCGAGCGCGAACCCGGACTCCACTACGATGGCTGCCGGTGCTGGCGGTGAGCGCGATTTTTTGTGCTGCGCAATCGGCGCCGGTGCAGGACGCTCCTGTCACCGAGCCGCGCGGAGCTGTGCCCGTCTCGGTCAGTCCTGCGGGCGCCAAGGGGGCAGCGGCGATCACCCAAAGTCATGCCAAGTGTCTCGCGTCTCTGGAGGTGAATGCCGATGCGCTGTTTGCGCCGCATCGCTGGACTCTCAATCCCGACGCTCCCGAGACGCTCGACGCCCTCGGCGTGCTGATCGCCAAGACCGGCAAGTATCCCGCGACGATCTTTGCCGAGACCTCCGCCGCCGATTCCGACGATGAAAATCGTGACGTGGCACACCGGCGCGCCCTGACCGTGCGCACCTGGCTCGCCAATCACGGCCTTGCGTCCGCGGATACTGACATTGAACAATTCAACCCGGATAAGCCCGTTGCACCGCCGGGGAAAATTGCCTTCTCGCCAGGTACCGAACGCCCACGCAATAACGGGATGGTGCAAGTCATCCTCAACACTTGCCATTAGCCGTTGGAATCGGCCCTCCATCCTTTCTCCCGTACAATTGCATCCATCCCACTGCTCTCGTGAGAGGGGTGCCGCACTCATCCGCGGTTTTCGGATGAGTGGGATACCGCGTCGCACTCTTCATGAACCGGCTTGTGATCATATTTCTGTGGCCCGCGCTGCTCATTGCCCAGAGCAAGACCGGGGAGCTGCGCCTGCGCGTCACCGATCCTGCAGGCCTGGGCGTGAAGAGCTCGGTCGAGCTGGTTAGCGAGGCCAATCAGTTTCGCCAGAGCTTCGTCACCGATGACTCCGGCGCGCTGGACGCGCAACGACTGCCGTTCGGTTTGTATCGGCTGCAAGTCATGGGTGAAGGCTTCGCTCCACTTTCACAAACGTTGGAAATCCGCTCCGCGGTCCCCCACCAACTCACGGTTAAGCTCAGCATCGCTGGAGCCAAAGAAACGGTTACGGTGAGTAACAAGGACACACTGATCGATCCCGCGCGGGTGGGCAATGTCAACGACATCGGTTCGCAAACCATTCAGGACCGCGAGACTGCGCTGCCCGGGCGCTCGCTACAAGACCTGGTCAACTCGCAGCCCGGGTGGCTGTACGAAAGCAATGCCGTGCTGCATCCGCGCGGCTCGGAGTACCAAACGCAATTTGTCGTGAATGGCATTCCGCTCACCGACAATCGGTCGCCTGGCAAGGGCCCGGAGATCGAGGCCGACGATGTCGAGGCGATGAGCATCTACACCGCGGGTATTCCCGCCGAGTATGGCCGCAAGCTGGGTGGCATTGTCGAGGTGAACACTGCCCGCGATACGCGCGAGGGCTTGCATGGTCAGTTCGTGCTCTCGGGCGGCAGCTTCGATAACGCCGGCGGCTACACCATGCTTCAGTACCTGAAGGGCAAGGACCTGTTCGGCATCAGCGCCGACGGTTCGATGACGGGCTACTATCTGAATCCGCCCGTGCCGCAGAACTTCACCAACGCGGGGACGCTGGGCGACTTCTCCGGCACCTACGAGCGGCAGTTCACCCCCAGCGACCGCCTGACGCTGATGTATCGCCATGAACTGGTGCGATATGAAGTGCCCAATGAGCAGGTGCAACAGGCCGCAGGCCAGCGGCAGGACGGCAATGCCTTCGAGGACCTGGGCACCGTTTCCTATCAGCACATCTTCTCGCCCAACGTGGTCGCCGATCTGCGCGGGATGTTCCGCAGCAACTCGGACGGCCTGTCTTCCAACCCGCTCTCGACGCCGGTCCTCGCCTTCCAGGCGAACCATTTCACCGAGGCGTACTTCAACGGCTCGATTGCCATTCATCGCGGGCGGCACGAATGGAAAGCGGGAGTCGAATCGGACAATACGTTTCTGCACGAGGACTTCGCCGACGTAATTACGAACCCAGCGTACTTCGATCCCGGCACACCCCGCCCTTCAGCTTCGTCGGCAATCGGCCGGACCTGGAGCAATCGGCTTATGTGCAGGACCTGGTTCGGCTGGGCAAGTGGACGGTGAGCGCCGGACTACGCTGGGACCACTATCAGCTTCTGGTGAACCAGAATGCGTTCAGCCCGCGGCTGGGCATAAGCCGCTATTTCGCCAGTGCGGACCTGCTGGTCCACGCCGCCTACGATCGCGTGTTTCAGACGCCAACGTTCGAGAACATCCTGCTGGCCAGTTCGCCCAGTGTGGTCGTGCTGAATCCTGACGTTCTGCGCTTGCCTGTGGAGCCATCGCATGGGAACTACTACGAGTTGGGGCTGACGAAAGGTTTTCTGGGAACGTTCAGCCTCGATGCCAATGCCTATCTACGACAGGTGAACAACTTTGCCGACGACGATCTGCTGCTGAACACGCCCGTCAGCTTCCCTATCGCCTTTCGCCGGGCGAGCATCTATGGTGCCGAGGCAAAAGTTAATGTCCCACATTGGGGTAAGCTCTCCGGATTTGTGAGCTACTCCTACATGGTGGGATCTGCATATTTCCCGGCCACGGGCGGTCTGTTCCTGGGAGAGTCGGCAACCAACGCCTTGACTCAGTTGACAGGCCGATTTTGGGTTTCACAGGACCAGCGCAATACCGTGCGGACGCGCTTCCGCTATCAGTTTCTGCCGCGGCTGTGGGGGGCCGTCGGTGCGCAGTATGGCAGCGGTCTGCCGGTCGACTTCGACGGAACTTATGAACAGGCGCTGGCGCAATATGGGCCGCAGGTTATAAGCCACGTGAATTTCGAGCGCGCCCGCGTCGCACCGTCCTTCGCGCTGGATACATCCGTTGGCGTCGACGTTTGGGCGAAGGACAATGTCAGCACGCGATTGCAATTTGACGTGCTCAACCTTAGCGACCACTTCAACCTGATCAACTTCGCCGGCCTGTTCTCCGGGAATTCCATCGCCCCGCCGCGAACGTACGGAGTGCGCTTGCAGACGACGTTCTGAATACCAACGACTAGAGTCTCATCTTACAAATCCGTCGGGTTTGTATCAGGGCGGCGGTCCTTCCTACAACCTGGGCTTTAGCCCCTGTCATCGCGGTGCAGGGGCTAAAGCCCGAGTGTTTTTGCCCTTTTTCGGCACGACTGGAAGTCGTGCCCTGATACAAATCGGTTTATGAGATAGGTAGATAGGTTCTAGCAATTCGTCCTTGCGTCCTCTACGGCCTGCCGAACAAACGGAAGTATGTCTTCAGCAATTTCGAATGCTCTCCCGCCGGACGCGACTGCTGCCACTCCCAAATCTGTCGCTCAGACGCGCGCAGACGCTCGAAAAATTCATCATCGCCGATGCGCCGACGGACCATCAATTCGTGCTGTTTCTGTCGCATGCTGCGGCGAGTGTGCAAGCCAGCATACAGCCCGCGAAAATAGGCGCTCGCGCTGCCGGTCCCGATCGCGAACATCATCCAGAGGAACCGATAGGCAATGATGCGCGGAAGCAGGCGTCGAAACACCGCCGGTGGGTAGTCCTTCATCAGCAGCCAAATCTGGTTGCGCGTGATGAGTTCGATCACCCGCGGATGAAGTGGCTCACCCAAGGTCGCGCTGCCGATGTGATAGCCGACGGCGCTGGGCAGGTAAAGGCCGCCGTACCCGATGAGCTGCGCGCGCAAGGCGAGATCGAGATCGTCAAGATAGGCGAAGAACTCGGTATCCAGGCCGCCCGCCTCGACGAACGCTTCGCGCCGATACAGTACCGCGGCGCCGCAACCGGCCAGCACCGGCACTTCGCGATCGAACTGACCCTCATCGCGGTCCATGTGGCCCAGCCGGAAGCCGCCGCCCGCCATGAGCATTGCGTCACCCGCGCCGTCCAGATGCGTCCGCTGGGTTGCGCGCAGCAGCTTGCCGGTCGCAAAGCCAAGCTTCGCATCCGCATCGAGCGCTGCAACCAGCTTGGCAATGTAGTCCGGCTCAAGCTCGACATCGTTGTTCAGCAGGAGAACATATCGCGAGTCCGTCGCCGCTACCGCGCGATTGATGGAGCCGGTGGTGCCCTCGTTTTCCGGGAGCTCGATGCGCCGCGTGTTGCGCGGCAGTGGATCGGCCAGCATCTCGCCGGCCCGCGCCTCATTCTCGACGACGACAATCTCCCATTCTTCGGCGGGCAGGGTCTGCTGCTGGATGAACTCGATGCAGCGTGCGGTGAGGTCAGGACGATGCAGCGCAGGAATGGCGATGGTGACGGTCTTCACGCGGTCCTGACGCGATTGTACAGCCCGGTTGCGCGCCGGCCCCTAGGGCGCACGCCGCAGCAGAGCGTCGGCGGCTTGTTGTGCACGCTCGTAGTTGTTCGTCAGCAGCTTCGCCTTTTGCAAGGCCTCGTCGGACTGCTGCCTCTGCCCGCTCTGCTCCAGCGCGCGCGCCAGCAGCAGATAGCCTACGTCGGAGGGCTGAAGGCGCATGGCTTCGCTGTAGGCGTGGGCTGCGTCTGTCGGCGCGCCCAGCCCTTGCGACACCAGCCCGAGGTCCATCCACACCTGAAAGTTGTCCTGCTTCAAGTGCGCGGACTGTTGCAGATTGGCGCGTGCGGCCGGCAGGTCGCCAAGCTGGCGATAGGCGTGTCCCATGTTGGCGAAGGCCAGCGCCCGCATGGCAGCATTCTGGTAGACGGCGTTGTCGGTCTCGCGAATCACCTGCTGGTACTTTGCAATGGCGTCGCGCAAGTTGTCCTCACGCTGGTCCTGGACCGCCAGAAACATGGTGGCGGGCGGGAACGCCGGATTGATCTGCGCGGCCCGAACGAAGTGTGGAATGGCTTCGTCCGGCCGCCCGGCCTTCTCCAGAGCTTCGCCCAGGTTGTCCTCGGCTTGGTAGTTTGGGTTCGTGACCTCCGCCGTGTGCGCCCACAGCGTGACGTTATCGCTCCAGTATCCGATCTGCCGGTGCGTAACGGCTGCCAGCGCAATCAGCACGATGCAAGACGGAACTGCGATCCACGCCCGCGGAAGCCCGCGCCGCTCGGCCAGCGCAGCTACGCTCCAGCACACCATGATGAACAATCCGATGAACGACAGATACGCGTAGCGATCGGCCATGGCCTGCCGGCCTACCTGCACGATGCCGATCATCGGGACCAGCGTACCCAGGAACCACAGCCAGCCGACCAGCAAGTAGCGCTGCCGTCGTGCCCGGACGACCAGCGCAGAGATGGCCGCGAGCAGCAGCACAGCCAGACCAGCCTGCCACAGCTTCAGCGAAGTTCCCGGGTGGGGATACATCGGCGCCAACGAAGCCGGCCAGAATGCCTTGCCCAGGTAACGCACATAGCTCACCGCGGCGTTCTCGCAGCGCACGAACAAGGTGTAATCGGGATTGAAGCCGCCGCCCTCGCGCTGCGCCTGCACCGTCAGCAGGGCGCTGGCCCCACTCATCAGGAGGAAGGAGACCTTTTCGAGCAGAAGCGTGCGGGTGTGACAACTGAATAGATCGCGGCGGTCCAGCGACAGCCGTTGCAGGGGCCAGTAGTCCCACAGCAGCAGAACGAAGGGGAAGGTGACGACTTGCGGCTTCGCCATCAGCGCGAGCGCGTAAAGCAAGACAACCGCGAGATACCGAAGTCGCCGCGAGCGGGATTTCGCCCCGTGACCGCCCGTCGCCGGAGCCGACGCATACCACTGGTACGCTCCCAGCGCGAGCAGGAAAAACGCCATGCTCAGCAGGTTCTTGCGCTCGGCGATCCAGACGACGGTTTCGGTGTTGATGGGATGGACCGCGAACAAAGCCGCAACCATGCAGCTTCGACCGGCGAATCCCGTCGCCCGCAACAACACCCAGAACAGCAGCACGACGTCGATAGCGTGCAGCAGCAGGTTGACGTCATGATGTCCGGCGGCCTCGTCGCCGAACCACTCATAATCGGCAGCGTGCGACAGCCAGGTGAGCGGATGCCAGTTGGCGGCGTCGTAGCTGGTGAAGGCCCAGGCGAGCGTCTGCCAGCTCAGGCCGGCCTTCACGTGCTCGTTGACGGTCACATACACGTCGTCGTCGTAGTTGACGAAGGGATGGGTCCGGACGGGCGCGTAGAGCGCGATCGTGAACAGCGCCAGAAGACAACTAACGACGATGGTACTCCGCAAGCTCGTCGCCGCGCCGCTCTCCCGCGGGAGGTGAGCGGGCTTTTTCACGAGCGAACTTTCGTCCCGCTGCGGCTGAGTTCGCGTTGAGGTCCCCATGGCTAGCGAGCGCCCACTGGCTGGAGCAATCGACGGCATTCTACACCGAGGCGAGATTGAAGAGCCCCAGCGTCTTGTGAACGGTCGAATTTGTTACTCTGTAAGTTTCCATGAGACTGCGGCTGGTTGGGCTTATCGGGAGCATGCTGCTCGTTTTGGCGTTCTGCGCGTGTGGAACGCCGGGGGCGCCGCTGCCGCCGTCGCTTAATCTGGCGGTGCCGGTCGACGACCTCATTGCATCGCGGCACGGCTACAAGGTCGATCTGGAATGGACGCTGCCGCACAAGAACACCGACCGTACCCTCATCAAGCATAATCCGGTGACGCGCATCTGCCGCCGCGACGGGCTGACGCTGATGGCGAAGTGCGACGTCGTCACCGAGGTGCAGCCGCCCTCCGCCAAGAGCGCCGCAGAAGCAAAAGGGTGGACCTCCCATTGGGGAGCTTCGCATCCATTATGTCGACACGCTGCCGAAGAACTTAGCCTGAAGGATCCGGGCGGGTTCGTGTTGTATGCGGTAGAGGAAGTGAACGCCAACGGGCGCAGCGCCGGACTATCGAACCAGGTGCCGATTCCGCTGGTGCCCGTGATCGCCGCGCCCGACAAGCTCACGGCCGAAGTCAGCGCTGAGGGCGTCCACATCCATTGGTCAGGACCTGCGCCGCCGCAGCCGCCGCCGGGAGTGACCTACCGTTATCGCATCATGCGGCGTCCGGTGGGCGCTCCGGCCTACATCGCGCTGGATGACGTAGCGCCCGCGGCCGAGGGATCGTACCTTGACAAGACGTTTGCGTGGGAGCAGAAGTACGAGTACCGGATCACCACGCTCGGCGAAGCCCGTCGGGGCGAACCAGCGGCGCGGTAGAAGGCGAAGACTCGCCCTCGGTCGAGGTGTTTGCCCGCGACATCTATCCACCGGCGCAGCCTGCCGGATTGCAGGCAGTGTTCTCCAGCGTCGGACAGAAGCCTTTCATCGACCTCACCTGGGCGCCGAACTCGGAGAGCGATCTGGCCGGGTACAACGTCTTTCGCTGGACGAAGGGCGAAGAGCCGAAGAAGCTGAACCGCAGCTGATCCAGACGCCTTCCTATCGCGACGAGAACATTGAAGCGGGCAAGACGTACTTTTATGCTGTTTCCGCAGTGGATTTGCGCAGCAACGAGAGTCCGCGCTCGGCTACGGCCAGCGAAGCCGTGCCCAACAAATAATGGATAGAGGAATTCGTCATGAAATATTGCAGATTTTCCCATCAAGACAGCAGCCGCTATGGTTTGATCGAAACGGTTGGCGGCAAGGAGACGCATTACGCGCGCACGGACCAACGCTCCGCAATCGTGAGTCCGATTTCGGGGGCGAAGAAGCTAGTCGAAAAACCAGACTCAGTGCGACTGGGGGTTTCGCGTGAGCGCGGTTCGGTGTTCCAGTGGACAAAGTCCGCCTGCTCGCGCCATCCGAGCCCAGCAAGATCGTCTGCATCGGCCGCAACTATCGCGAGCACGCGAAGGAGCTGAACCACCCAATACCAACCGAGCCGTTGTTCTTTCTGAAGCCGCCATCATCGGTTATCGGCCCGGGCGATGAGATTCGCCGCCCCATGGATCTTTCGCAGCGAGTGGACTACGAGGGGGAGCTGGCGATCGTCATCGGCAAGCGCTGCTATCGGCTGCGCGACGCCGAAGATGTGAGGCCCTACATTGTGGGATATACGTGCCTGAACGACGTGACCACGCGCGATCTGCAGAACAAGGACGGGCAATGGAGCCGCGCGAAAGGCTTCGATACGTTTTGCCCCATCGGTCCGTTGGTGGTGGACGGGCTCGACCCGTGGAAGGGCGTGCGCGTGCAGACGCGGGTCAATGGCGAGCTGCGGCAGGACGGCACCACCGCCGATTTTCTCTTCCCGCTCGACATACTGGTCCGCTTCATCGCCCCGTGATGACGCTTGAGCCGGGAGACGTGATCGCCACGGGCACGCCGGCCGGGCGTCGGGCCACTCAATAAGCCGGAGACGTTGTTGAGATAACCGTGGAAGGCGTGGGCACGCTGAGGAATCCGGTGGTTGACCGTTAATGGCCGCGCCGAATTGGAAGATTGTCATTCCGGGCGCTGCGAGGAATCTGTGTTTTCGTGACTCGGAAGGAAATCAGATTCCTCGCCCGCCGCGGCAGGTTCGTAACGCCGGACCCAACGTCAGTACGGCCAAACCCACGTCGCCGCCTCCGGTTTGTCGATGCCGTACTGGTGCGCGTAGTTCTTGCATTCGATCTGCTGGTTCAGGAAGCGCTCCTTGGCGTGGCCGCCGATCGTTGCAGCCGCGGCACGCGGTCGATCACGTCCATCGCCAGGCTGAAGCGGTCGATGTTGTTGTTGATGGCCAGCTCCAGCGGCGTGTTGATGTTGCCCTTCTCCTTGTAGCCGCGCACGTGCATGTTGTCGTGGTTGTGCCGCCGGTAGGCCAGGCGATGAATCAGCCACGGGTAGCCGTGGAAGTTGAAGATGACCGGCTTGTCGACGGTGAACAGCGAATCGAAGTCGCGGTCGCGGCAGGCCATGCGGATGCTCGGTGCTGGGCTGCAGCTTGAACAGATCGACCACGTTGACGAAGCGGATCTTGAGGTCGGGGAACTCCTGGCGCAGCAGCACGGTCGCGGCCAGCGCCTCCTGCGTGGGAATGTCGCCGGCGGAGGCCATCACGACGTCGGGCTCGCCGCCTTCGTCGTTGCTGGCCCAGTCCCAGATGCCGATGCCCTTGGTGCAGTGCGTGATCGCCGCGTCCATGTTCATGTACTGCAGGTGGCTCTGCTTGTCGCAGACGATCACGTTGACGTAGTTCTGGCTGCGCAGGCAGTGGTCGGCGACCGAGAGCAGGCGAGTTGACGTCGGGCGGCAGGTAGATGCGCGTGACGTTGGCGCTCTTGTTCACCACCACGTCGAGGAAGCCGGGGTCCTGGTGGGTGAAGCCGTTGTGGTCCTGCCGCCAGACCGTCGAGGTGATCAGCAGGTTCAGCGAGGCGATCGATGCGCGCCACGACAGGTGGTTGCAGATCTCCAGCCACTTGGCGTGCTGGTTGAACATGGAGTCGATGACGTGGACGAACGACTTCGTAGGTGGAGAAGAAGCCGTGGCGGCCGGTGAGCAGGTAGCCTTCGAGCATGCCTTCCATGGTGTGCTCGCTGAGCATCTCCATGACGCGGCCGTCGGTCGACAAGTTCGCCGCCGTCGGCGTCCTCGGGGAAGAACTCCTCGATCCAGAATTTCTTGCTGACTTCGTAGATGGCGTCGAGCTTGTTGGAGGTGGTCTCGTCCGGGCCGAAGACGCGGAAGTTGTCCATGTTCTGCTTCATCACGTCGCGCAGGAAGACGCCCAGCGGGCGCGTGTTCTCCGCCTGCATCTGTGCCCGGCTTCTCGAACTTGATGCCGTAGTCGCGGAAGTCGGGCAGGCGCAGCGCCTTCTTCAGCCGGCCGCCGTTGGCGTGCGGATTGGCGCTCATGCGGCGAGTGCCGGTGGGCGCCAGCTCGCGGAATTCGGCAACGAATCGCCCGTTGTCCGTCGAAGAGCTCTTCCGGCTTCTGCGAGCGCATCCAGTTTTCCAGCATGCGCAAGCTGCTCGGGGTCCTTCTTCACGTTGGGCAGCGGCACCTGGTGCGCGCGCCAGAAGCCTTCCAGCCGGTGGCCGTCCACTTCCATCGGCGCCGTCCAGCCCTTGGGCGAGCGCAGCACGATCATCGGCCAGCGCGGCCGCGTCGATGTCGCGCGTTGCTCGCGCGCCTGCTGCTGGATGCTGCGCGGATCTCGTTGACGCAGTGCTCCACCGTCGCGGCCATGGCCTGATGCATGCTGTCGGGGTCGGAGCCTTCGACGAAGTACGGCGTCCAGCCATAGCCGCGCAGCAGGCTCTCCAGTTCCTCGTGCGGGATGCGCGCCAGCAAGCGTGGGATTGTTGATCTTGTAGCCGTTGAGATGGAAGATCGGCAGCACCGCGCCATCGCGCTGCGGGTTGAGGAATTTGTTGATGTGCCAGGAGGTCGCCAGCGGACCGGTCTCCGATTCGCCGTCGCCGACCACCGCGGCGACGATCAGGTCGGGATTGTCGAAGGCCGCGCCGCAGGCGTGCGAGAGCACGTAGCCCAGCTCGCCGCCTTCGTGAATCGAGCCCGGCGTCTCCGGCGTGCAGTGGCTGCCGATGCCGCCGGGGAACGAGAACTGCTTGAAGAAGTCGCGCAGGCCTTCGTAGTCCTCGCTCTTCTCGGGATAGACCTCGGAGTAGGTGCCTTCCAGATACGCAGGGCCGAGCACGCCGGGCGCGCCGTGTCCGGGGCCGGCGAGGAAGATCATGTCGAGGTCGTATTTCTTGATCAGCCGGTTGAGATGCACGTAGATGAAGGACAGGCCGGGGCTCGATCCCCAGTGTCCGAGCAGGCGGTTCTTGATGTGCTCGGGCCGCAGCGGCTCCTTGAGCAGGGGATTGTCGAGCAGATAGATCATCCCCAGGCTGAGATAATTGCAGGCCCGCCAGTAGGCGTCGGTCTTGCGCAGTTCGTCGGCGCTGAGGGGCGTGCCCTGACAGTGGAGCGAGCCGGACCATAAGCGCTGAGAGATTTGAGTTCAGTATCAATTTCGGGGGCAGCAGTACTCATAGGAAGGCTCCTTGCCGGCGCGCCCCGCTGCGGAAATCGCTGGAGGGCGGCCTTTCACTTATATCAAGGGTCAACCTTCGGGCGGAGGTAGTCAACTCGGGGAAAGTGGAGTCACGCAGAATTCACAATGGCAGCTGGGAGCCGGCACTGAAAACCGGCATATTTATTGGTGATTTTCTCGATGTCAGCGAATTAGCTCGCCATCCGCCGCACCTTGCGCGTGTAGCCTTTTGCAGCGGCCTTCAGGGTGATCTCGAAGCTGGCGCCGCGGCGTGGGTCGTACACCAGCGCGGGGCGGAAGCACACCAGACAATAGTGTCTGGGCCGGCGAACACTCTCGTACACCACACCGTTCGAGGCGTCGTTCAAGAGCCGCTTCGCAAGCGCCTGCGAGTTGGCGTAGCACTTCGGCACCGGCTCCGGTTCCAGATACTCGGCGAACTTCTCGCGCGGACGCAGGAGGTGGAACTCGGCGCGAAAGTCTGCCAGCCAGTCGTCGTAGGTCGTGACCTCCAGGTCGGGGCGCTCACCCGGCAGGTCAGGTACAACGATCTCGGCCAGGCGTCGCGCCTTGTGATAGGCGACCTCGGCGATGGAAGTATTCAGCTCATCGGCGGCGTACCACCCGCCGCGCGTCGCATCGTTGAAGCGCCCGCCAAAGGCGCCCGCGTGGGTGAAGGCGGCGTTCACGATGTGCGCATTGGGAATCGCATAAACCAGCTCATGAATGCCGATGCCAGCCAGCCCGCGCTGCTCGCCCTGGATGCGGTCGTTGGTCACGCCATCCAGCAGGATGACGTCTTCCAGCATGGAGTCGTTGTCGGCGATCTCGGAGAGGACAGTTTCGTCGCGGCTATAGAGCGAGGGAATCAAGCGGTGCATGCCGCGGTAGTGGACGGCGCGACGGGGCGGAAGTGCGGGGTCCGTAGTTCGCGCTGCTCTGGTGCGGGTCGAGGTGGCAGGTATCATCGGCCGCCGCGCCAGGCGTCCAGCATGCGGCGCACCTCAACCATGCCCGGCTGCCCGTGACGGACCATGAAGTCGATGGGAGCGCGTCCGGCGAACAGGGCGCCGCGATTGCCCAGGCGCACCCAGCGATCGGCCCACGCCTTGCTGAAGTAGATGTGCAGCGCCTTGTAGATGCCAATGATGAGCGAGACGCGGATGAGCGTGTCCTGGCTCAGCTTCTGCGCCTCAGGATCGGACTTCCAGGCGTGAAAGGTGGAGGAGGCGATTCCGCCCAGCAACGCCCGCTGCTGGGTTTCAGTCAGCGCCCATTTGTCGCAGATCTTCAGGAAGGCGCGAATGGCAGTGGGGCTGAGGCGCTCGCGTTCGGCGGCGTCGGTGAGGTCCGCGGCCTTATCGAACCTGTAACCAGGGGCGACCTCCGGGCCTGCGGGAACCCCATGGGAAAACGGAAATTCTTTCATCTCGATTCCGAGATATATTGTCCACGATTTCGGATAACATTTGCAAGGGAAAGAATATTGACTACAGAGACACAGAGGCATAGAGAAGTAAATCGAGAAACATCAGCGTGAGATCTTGCGCTCGTAGGAAGCGCGGAACGCGAGATAGAAGCCGACTGCGAAGATGAGCGTCAACAACACCCAGAGCGGAACGCCGCGCGCGAGACCGACCACCGAGACTACGCCTTTCAGCATCAGCACGAACATTATCGCGATGACCCAGCCGAATGCTGCCAGGACCGCCAGAAACCCGCCCAGAATACCTTTCCAATAGCGCCTGATTTTGCACCTCTCACGCCACGTCACAGTCTTGGCGGTAAACCTACCCACCCGCTTTCTGCTGAAGCGGCACGACGACCGAGCCGATGCGGCCGGTGCCGTTGTCGCGGAGAACGTATTTTACGGCCTTGCCGGCGCTCTGCGGCTGGTCGGTGAAGGACCAGCCCTTGCTGAGCGCGGTCTGGGTCTGCTCCTGGTTCAGGTTGAGGTGGACGACCCGCAGATCCGCCGCAGGCTCGCCCTTGCTGGTCAACGGCACGCTGACGATGTCATAGCTGAGCTGCGGATGTCCTACCGTCAGCAGCACACTGGTGGCAGGCACCCTGATGCGCATCGCAGGCGCAGAACTACCGCCGCTCTGTGGCTCAACCGTGAAGGCCAGCCCGGTGTATCCGATCTTCGCGCCGGCGGCATCGCGCAGCTCGCGGTTGATCGCTTTGTCCGAGGGCGCGGTCGTCGACGCCAGGAAATAGCTGCTACGCGAGCGCACGGAGCCGCGTTCGTTCACCAGCTTCACCTCCAGCTTATGCCAGCCGGCCTTGCGCTCCTGCTGCGGCACATAGAAGCCCAGCATGTAGTAGCTGGAGCTGTCGGCCACGGCCTCGTCAACGCAATCCTTCAGGCCGGCGTTCGCGGTACACGACTTTCCACCCGTTGCCGACGACAACACCTTGATGGCGTCGTCGTTGTAGTCGGCAGGGGAGATCATATTGCCGGCCGCGCGGGTTTGATATTGCGGACGGTGCATGGACTGGTTGATTCCCGTTGCCTGATAGGTGCGGTCCAGCTTGTGGCCCTTCAGGTCGACGCCGTAGATGGCGATGTTGGCGTTGTTCAGGGCGGCAAAGGCGCGCTCGTAATCGTCGAGCAACTCCGGGTCTCCGTTCAGCGCCGAGCCGCCTTTCGCGCCGCCCGCGAACGCGTCGTGCAGCAGGGTGGGCATTCCGTCGGTAAGCCAGATGACCGACTTGCGCCCGGGTACCCCGGCGTAAGCCTGCGCGATCTGCATCAAGGCAGTAAGCGTGGCGCCCGCAGCGAGCTTCTGGGCGTAGGCGCCATAGATTTGGGTGTCGTTGTAGGCGGCCATCATGCTGTGGTACTCGTCGGTGGCACTTAATGCGCCGTTAAACTGCCAGGCATAGTAGAGACTATCCGACGGGGTTTGCTCAACCACGTCTTTCGCATTCGCATTCGAGTTCTGGATGCGTTCCAGCGCCTGCACCAGCACGGCCGGGTCGGAGCTGAAATTGTGTATCTGCGCCAGCCCGTCCTTGGTGATGGCGACCAGGGCGAAGTGCCGGTGGGGCGGCTGCTCTTGCAGATATTTCAGCAACTGCTGCTTGGCCCGGGTCTGGTCGAGAAACTCGGTGTTGACCAGGTCAATGGCGATGATAAGGATCTGCTCGGGCATACCGCCTGGGGGAACGTTCGATATCCGGTTCGGGGACGCCGCGGCCGCAACCACAGCGTGCGCGCTGGAGTCGGGGGCCGACTGCATAGTCTCCTCGAAGACGCGGATGGGCTGCGGCTTGCCGTCGCTGCGCAGCACGAAATCCTGCTGCTTCAGGCCCAGCAGCGGCTTGCCATCGTGGCCCTTCACCTGGGCCGGCACCAGCACAAGTTCCGTGGTCGAGCTTAAGGTCTCGCTTTCAGACGCAGGCTGCTGGGCGGCGACAAATGCGGCAGAAAAAACGAGGCTGATGATGGCAAAAACCGATGCCGTACGGAACTTCATATTCGCTCCTGCGTGTTTCGGATGGGACGCTCCCGAGCGGGGAGCGATAACTCGGGAGCTTGCAGGCACTGAGAGTAGATCAAAGCACGTGGGGACGCAAGCAATAGGAGATCTGCGTGCCCGAAAGGCTAAAGCAGCTTCATGATCAGAAAATGCTGCAAGTTGACGGTGGTAGAAATCGAGGAGTCCCTTGCCAACGCAGATAACAGAAAAACCCACCCAAGCAAAGGAAGCTTGGGTGGGACACCCGCTCTCTACCAGTTCACGCGGACTGCAACTGGCCTCCGGTCACTGACCACTCTGTTCTACTGCAGCGACGCCAGGGTCTTCTGCGCGTCCTGCGCGTCCTGGCCCGTCAGCTTCAACTGCAACGCCTTTTGCAGTTCGGTCCGGGCACGGTCTTTCTCGCCCACACCGGTCAGCGCCATGCCCAGGTGATAGTGGAAGCCGGCGTTGTCCGGCGACCGCCGCACCGCGCCTTCAGCCAGCGAGACTGCCACGCGGTAGTTGCCCTTCTTGTACTGGATCCAGGCCAGCGTGTCGTCCACCACAACGAGATCGGGCGCCATCTGCTTGGCTTGCGTGGCCAGGCTGAGCGCCATGTCGAGGTTCTCGCCCTGCTCGGCATAGACCCAGGCGAGGTTATTGGCGGCGATGGGATCGTGAGCATTGGCCGACAGGCTCGCCTGGTAGAACTTGCCCGCGCTCTTCATGTCGCCCTTGCCCATGTAGAGATTGCCCATGGCATTGTTGAGCGTGACCGAGTTGGGCTGGATGGCCAGAGCTTTCTGGTAGTTGTCCAGCGCCTGGTCCATCTTGCCCTGCACGGCGTAGATCTGGCCGATGTGCATGTACGCCACCGCCGACTTGGGATTGATCTGCAGTGCCTTCTGGAACTCCGCCAGCGCCTGGTCATACTTCTTGCTGGTGGCCAGCGCAGAGGCATAGATGTAGATGGGACCTTCGCGCTTGGGATTGGCCTGGGCGTACTGCGTGGCAACAGCCAGCGCCTTGGCCCCCTGATCGGAGCCGAACAGCAGCGCCACGTAATCGGTGACGGCAACGTCGGAGTTGGGCGAGAGCTTCATCGCCTGCTGGAACATCTTCTCGGCGTCGGCGTATTTGCGCTGGCCGGCGTAGGACAGCGCCATGTTGATGTAGATGAGGGGATCGTTGGGCGCGCCCTTCTGCGCTTCCTTCAACTCGTCGAGGGCCTTGTCGTACTGCTTCTCGCCGAGGTCGATGGTGGCGATGACGAAGTGCGCCATGGGACTGTTCTCGTTCAGCCGCTGTAAGCGGGCGGCGTACTCGCGCGCGGTGTCGTAGTCATGCGAATCGCGATAGACCTCGGCCAGCGCCTGCAGCGTCATCGCGTTGCCGGGCTTGATGCGGTTGGCGTCCTGGAGTTCGCTCTTGGCCCCGGCCATGTCGCCGGCCTGGCGCAGAATCTGCCCCAGCACGAAGTGGGCTTCGGAGTTTTCCGGCGCGTCCTTCACTACGTCGCGCAATACCGTGGTGGCTTGCGGAATGTTGCCCTTCATGGCCAGCAGCCGGCCATTGGTCAGGCGCGCGGTGATGTCGCCGGGATTGTCTTTGAGCAGACGGTCGACCATGGCCTGGGCATCCTGCATCTTGCCGGTGCCGATCATGGTCTCCAGCACGCGCACCTGAAGGACCTGGTTCTTGGGATTGTTGGTGAGACCGCGCTGGTACTCTTTCAAGGCGGCATCGGGGTTGCGCGCCGCAAGATAATAGTCGCCGATGGCCGTGGCCACTTCGGGCGAACTGGGCTGCTTCAAGCGTAGTTCGTCAACCAGCTTCTCGCCGTCATCCTTGCGGCCCTCCTGCAACATCAGTCCCGCCAGACGCAGATAGCCCGACGGACTGTCCGGGTTGTTGCTGATTTCTTCGCGATAGACCGCTTCCGCGGCTTTGGCGTCCTTCTTGTACAACATGAAGCCGGCGAGATCGGAATAGGCTTGCAGGTTGTGAGGATCGAGGCTGATGGCTTTGCGGAAGTCCTTTTCCGCAAGCTCGTCCTGCTTCTGGAAGGCATAGACCGCGCCGCGGTTCATGTACGCGGCACCCAGGTTCGGATTCAAGGCGATGGCTTTGCTGAAGGCAGCCAGCGCGTCATCCAGGTGCTTCTCCGACAACAGCACGTTGCCCAGCAGGACGTGGCCGTCGGCGTTGTTGGGATCGTGCTCGACCACATAACGCGCCTGCTCCTCGGCGTTGCTGTAGTAGTGCGGGCCCGAGGCCAGATACATGCCGCCCAGGTCGATGCGCGCCTTCAGGTTGTTGGGGTCGAGCTCGACCGCCTGGCTCATCTCCTTGAAGGCTTCCTGGCGCTTCTCCAGCTTGAGGTCGGCCTTGCCCAGCTCATAGTGCGCCTGGGCGTACTTGGGATCGATCTGGAGGGCCTTCTTGAACTGGATGGCGGCGGAGTCGTACTTCTGTTGGTCGACGTACTTCAATCCGCTTTCCAAGTACTTTTTCTTGGCGACTTCGGGATTGCGGCTGCAACCGGCGAGGACGACGGTTAAAGCGGCCAGCAGGGTGGTGAAAACGATGTAGCGGTTGCGCATGACTTCTCCTGGGTTCACCGTGGGATGACCTGATCGATGTTGGTGGTGATGGTTTTGGCGAATGCGAGCGCCCGGTCCTGCGCCACCGCCTCATTACCGTTTTCCACGGGCACGGTGATGCGGACCAATGCGGCGTCGGTGCGGTTCAGCCGCAGCGCGTCGTACACCAGATAGAACTTGCCCCAGTACTCGCTGGCGATGATGCGGCCATGAGACTGGTACCAATAAAGCACGACTTCCTCGTCCAACCCCTTGCGAAGGAAGTAGAGATTAATGGGGGCTTTGCGGCCGTCATCGAGCGGCATTTCGTACACCGAGGCGTTCACCGGGTTCCAGCCCGCGCCGGGCAGGCAGTTCTTGGGCGAGTGAATCGCCGCGCCGGTGCGCTGGGTGCGAAAGTATCCGATATAGAGGCCCAACGCATGCTGTCCCATTCCCGGCGCCCAATACTGGCGGTCCAGGTAGTCGGTGACCTTCAACAGGTCAAGCGTCTCCTTGTCGAGCTTATAGTCGGCGAGCGAGGCGTAAGGGCCGATTTTCGTGGGGAACTCGGAGAGCGGCTTGGCGAGCGGCGTGGCTTCGCCATGCGACAGGTATCCCATGCCGGTGGTCGCGCACAGCAGCACTGCCAGCATCACCCAGTAACGAATACCCGCCTTCATTGACCCGCCTTGGCAACGAGCGCATTCGGGCCCGGCTCATACCAGCCTAGCTTCTTGCGCACGAAGGTGATCACGCTGTGCAGCGTGAGGAACAGAATGGTCGCGACCACGAAGATTACCCAGCCGGAGAACTCGTGCATGAATCCTTGTGCTGCCTGGGGGCCGATGTAGTTGGCCATGATGGCCGTGATCATCACGCGCGTGCCGTTGCTGACGATGGCCAGCGGAACCATGGCGATGACGAGCAGCCAGCGCACGGCAACACTGCGCTCAACAACATATCCATAACCAGCAGCTAAGGCAAGCAAGGACATCAGCGAGCGGATGCCGCTGCACGCCTCCACCACTTCGAGCCGCATCTGCGGCAGCACCAGCACGTTGCCTTCGCGCATGATGGGGAACAGGCCCAGCAGCTCGAGCACGCGCGTGGCAAACTTTGAAGCCACGAACTGTAACGGGAAGACAATCTCGTTATAAACGACCGCCGGAATGGGGATGGCGAACAGCAGGAACGCTATGGGGAAGGTCATGGCGCGCAACACCGCCCAGCCGGCGAAGTAGACGATGAGCCCGCAGAGGGTGCCCAGGATGGAGAGCCGGCTCAGCGAGTTCTCCGCTCCCAGGCTGCCCAGGAACAGGAAGCCCAGCGAGCCCAGCACCACCACCATGCCCCACGCCGAAGGGCGTACGGCCACCTCGCGCAGCTTGTCGCGGCGCGCCCAGATGAGGTAAGCCGACAGCAGCGGGACGATGAAGCCGTGCGAATAATCCGCGTCGTTGTACCATTGCCAGACCAGCAGCTTGATCACCGGCGCGTACAGAAATGCGAGGACGGCGACCAGCAGCAATCCCTGCCAGCCGAAGGGTTTCAGCGTCTGCCACAGCGAAGAGCGTGATGAAGACGGCTGCGCCGCGGGCAGAGCTTCGGTTGCCGCGGACGTCAGCGTGGTACCCGGTTTGGTGCCAGCCAGCGCCACTAAATCGTTCTCCCGGATGGATTCACTGCGATGAACGGATCAAGTATGTGCAATTGTTTGGCCGAGTTGCTGAAATAACGTCACACAAATGTACTCTGAAATCAATAAGATATTCGCCTGTAAAGAAAAAAGCGCAAGACCTTGGTAATTTCATGTGCAAAGTGTTGCACACAGGTGTGCAGCCGAATTCTTCTCTTGACCGCTAATTGTGCACTTTAGCTGCGGCCAGCCGGGTGGAGGGAAAGGGCGGACAGCCCGTCCGGGACGGTTGTCCGGTCAGGCGGACGACTCAGTTGAACCCCGGCAGCCGGCGAATGTGGGGGCGGCTCCGGTAACGGGATTGTGGGTGCTATCGCTGTTATCAACGGTTACTCAGGAGCATAATTGCACTGCAAGGGGTGGTTCGGCGGGGTTGGTTGCCCTGGTCGTCGATTCGAAAGATTCACCGGAGGAAAAATGAAAAATCTAGCGATAGTTCTCGTTATGGGAGCGTCACTCGTGTTCATCCAGAGTGCGGCGTTCGCTCAGAAATCTGAGCCGTCGACATCGGAGTCGGCGGGTATTGAGCAAGAGGTACAGCTGCTGCGGTCCGACATACGCTCCGCGAAAAAGCAGATCATTGCGGAAAACATGAAGCTGACCGATGCCCAAGCCGGAAAATTTTGGCCAGTCTATGATGCATACACTCAGGAGACCACGAAGCTAGGTGACTCTAGTTACGCTCTCGTCAAAGAGTACGCGCAAAACTACGAGAACATGACGGACGCTCAAGCCGACAGCCTGGTCGAAAAAATGGCAAGGCTGGACGTGCAAACTGCGACCATGCGCCAGGAATGGATTCCAAAATTCCGGAAGGTACTTACTGGGAAGCAGGCTGCGTTATTCTTCCAATTAGACCGGCGCATCAATCTACTGCTCCAAGTGCAATTTGCCGCAAATATTCCGACTGTTAAGTAGCTTATAACCAGGAATATTCGCTGGTGACAAATGGCGGAAGATGTCGGGATTTCTCTTCTCCCAGCAAAATCATTCCGCCTTCAATTCAGGTCATCGTCCTTGTAGTACTTGGTGCCCTTGGCAGTGATTTCGAGCGCCACGCCCTTGTCGGTCATTTGATACATCCAGACACCGGGCGAGACCGAAGCCGCTCCGGCCAGTGCTCCGCCCTTCTCCCCGGTCGTGGCGGCGGCTGTGGATTGTCCGCCGAATTCCCAGCCGGAGTTAATAAACTTGTCGAGCGCCGTTTCGTTTTCGAAGACGAAGATCACGGTAAATTTCTTCACCCCAAATCCGAGGCCGGCCTGGAGTTCCACAACCTTCATGAACGTCTCCTGCTTACTCTTGTTGTTCACGGCGACGCCCGCGCCCTTGCCGGACCCAAACAGGAAGATCTTCATGCCCTTATTGCTAAACACTGCGTACCCTGCCGCTCCCTGGACTGCGCCTTTGACTTCCGGCTTCGCCTTATAAAGGCGTTGCAGGTTATCCTGGGCCATTTTCCGGATCTCCTTCTGCTCCTCTGCTTTGTCGTCGGCGGCGTGCGCCACAATCGCCAGTGAGCAAGCCAACGTCAGGAAAATGAATCTCAGAATCGCGGTGCGTTTACCTGTTGTGATTGTCACGGCCTTGTACCTCTTTCTTCTCCAAATGTCTACTTTCGTGCTGCCCTATGCCGGGTCGAATCGCGCAGTTAGTCCTCTTTTCGACGAGTAACACGAGTGCGACGCACTCGCTGACCTCAATGAGCATCTCCTAAACTTCTTACCGTTCTTACGCCTGCTCTCCGTTTCAAGACAACTGGGGAAATCCCTAAGTGAGGCAAAGCCCGTGCTTCGAGCTGCGGCCCGGCCGTGGTTATGGAGTAATTTCCCACACGACGCCGCAGCCGTGTCCCTCGCGAGTGCCGCTCGGGCCAGAATCCGACGTCGTACCGAAGATGTTGCCGCTGCCATCGAGTGTTACCCCTGCCCCAGGATTCCCGCTGTCGTTACCACACGTGAAGTCGTAGAGGTCGGGGAAGGTCCATTGCCCGCCGGATGGCGTCAGCTTGAAGACGTTGCCGCACTGAAAGGCTCCCTCGCTGAACGTTGTACCGTACAGGTTTCCGGCTGCGTCCATGGCCAAATTTCCTGCCGGTCCAGTGCCGTTAGCATCACCGCGAAGAGATAGCAACCGAGCAGTGGTTTTCGATTACTGACTATTACTCTCATTGAGGGAGTCTCCGGCCTGGCGCGGGAGTCAATGGGTGAAACCTGATTACAATAGTTAACAACTCCCAACTGTTATCTGCCGTAATAGGGCGTAAAATGCCTGCGTCTGGAGTCCTGCCTGCCGCTTGGGTAAAGGAGATCATCATGACGAATCCTGGCCGACCTTTCCGGTCAGTTTTGCGTAGCGGGCGGCGGACGGCATTCCTACTGGTGCTCGCCGCTGCGTCGGTCATGATTGCGACGCATTCCGCACCGGCGCAAACCTTCACCGTTCTGCATAATTTCACCGGCGGAGCCGACGGGGCCAGCCCTTATGCCGGGGTGACGATCGACAGCCACGGCAACCTCTATGGAACGACGGCTTACGGTGGCAACGGTAGCGGCGTCGTCTACAAGATGACCCATGCTAACGGCGGCTGGACATTCGCTACGCTCTACCAGTTCGGGGAACAGAATGACGCGGCTGTTCCGTATGCCGGGGTAGTTGTCGGTCCGGACGGCAGCCTCTACGGCACGACCTTCGCTGGCGGCACAAACCATGATGGCGCGGTTTTTAATCTGCGACCCCCGGCACGTTTTCCGCCTAGTATTTTCGCGCCCTGGACCGAGACTGTCCTTCATTCCTTCCAGGGCGGTACGGACGGAGTAAATCCTTATGCCGCCGTGACCTTCGACCAGGCGGGCAATATCTATGGCACCACGAGCGCCGGCGGTGCCGGTGGGGGCGGCACTGTTTATGAGTTAAGCCGCTCGGGAGGCGGCTGGACCGAGAGTGTTATTTTCAACTTCTCAGGCCCTAACGGAGCAATTCCTTACAGCGGCGTGATCTTCGACAATGCAGGCAATCTCTATGGAACGACATTGCAGGGCGGGAGTGACGGCCGCTTTGGCGCGGTCTACGAATTGACGTACGTGGCGCCGGTAGGCTGGACGGAGAGTTTTCTCTATAGCTTCACCGACCCTAGCGACGGGGCCGAGCCCTACGCCGGACTGACCTTTAATGCATCGGGCAATCTCTTCGGCGCTGCAGCTGACGGTGCCGGAGTTATTTTTGAGCTGACCCCTTTCGATGGCACTTGGAGCTATTCTTCACTGTACGGTTCTGGAGGGGGCATCGAGCCGTGCGGACCGCTGGGCAGCCTTGTCGCCGACGCCGCGGGTGCTCTCTACGGCGCGACAACTTGCGACGGTGCTCATGGCGCCGGGTCAATCTTCAGGCTGACACACATAAACGGCGGCTGGATGTACACGACGCTCTATAGCTTCACCGGCGGCTACGACGGCGCATACCCTGAGGCAGCAGTAGCGTTTGACGCGCACGGCAATCTCTACGGCACTACGATCGAGGGGGGAGCCGATGGCAACGGTGTCGTGTGGGAGTTCACGCCGTAGCTACCGGGCCTCCGACTCAACACTTTGCTTTGCTTTACGTAAAATCAGCGTTGCACAAGTCATGTGGGGTTTGGTCGCTAATCTGGCGCTGTTCCCACTTCGGTACGGTCGTGCTACTACCATCATTCGGTAGAGGGCACTTCTTGCATGTCAAGCGTGAGAAACGCAGCGATAAGCCGCAACTTTATGCTTACCCGCGAGATATGACGTTTCGTAAGCTGGGCTTCGAACAACTTCCCGTCCTGCTACAATGAAGCCAGAGTCAAGGAAGCGCGAACCGCTTTCTTGGCTCTTTTCTTGGGCAATTCCTGATTCGGCTCTGCACGTCATCATTCCCGAAGTACTCCAATTCTGGTTACCAACCGGTAGTGAAATCCGCCCGGACCTGTAATGCCCCGGCAGCCACCGCCGATGGCTGCTGTGTGGCACAGCGTGGCGCCGGAATCCTAACTCCTATCCCGCTTCAAATCGCCCTCGTGCAGCCGGGGCCCGCTCAGGTCCAGTCGAAGGAGAACCTCATGCATTTGGCAGTCGCATTCTTACGAAATCTTCGCACTCAATGTCTCGCATTGTCCGGCCACGTGGTCACCGTCCTCGTTGCGCTGGGGCTAATGGCTGCGCCGCCGTCATCGGCAACCGACCGAACCATTCTGCCCGCTGGGCCAGTCGTCGGGCCACACTGCACCATCACCCCGTCCAGTCCGGTGGGCGTACCTGCCGGCGGGACCTACTCGTTCCAGGCGTCCAATTGCGGCTCGGGCGCGCTCACCTGGCAGTTGAGCGGCGCGGGCAGCATCGACCACTCGGGCAACTACACGGCGCCGAGTTCGGTGCGCGCCCAAAACCAGTCGCGCGGCTGCCAGCAGCTGCCCAACAACGCTCCGTTCAATATTCCGGTGGACCAATTGCCCGTTGATCCGCATAGCGCGCGCTGGCTGACGCGCATCTCCGAAGACGGGCCGCAATACACCGCCTATCATGCGCTGAAGTTCTTTACCCAACAGCTTGTCTTTTACGACAACCCGGTGGACGCCACCACGCCGCAGCAGAGGATGCACTTCGTGTATCCCGACCGCTCCAACGGTTACCAGGACGCGAACTTTCCCATTCCCACCCCGCGCAACCTGCTGATGGAAAGCGGGACGGCCATCGACGCCATGAGCTGGCTCGATCGCCATCTGTTCACCATGAACGATGCCACCTGCGAAAACACGGAGATCTACAACCTGTACGTTGACTTCCGCACGGTGTCGTTCACGCCCGGCAATCCGACGCACGTGGCCTGGACGACCAACACGGTGTGGCCGATACCGCAGGACTATCAAGTGCTGATCTCCGGCGCGACCGGCTCGTGGGCCGCGGCCAACGGCACCTGGCGCATGACGATCACGGGGAACAACAGCGCCACGCTGCCGTTCAACTCTGCCGGCTGGGGAGCTGCGCCGAGCGGCACCAGCATGGGTTCGACACAGAATTCGGCGGGCTGTCCTAACTGCAACAGCGGCGGCGGACAGAAGTTCCATCCCAATTCCTACGCCATGCTGGGCGGCGTGGATGCCGCGAGCATGCCCATGGGCGCGCTGTCGCTGAAGCTGGAAGAGTGGTACGCGGCCACCCGGGCCGGACGCAGCGATCTCGGCCACGCCATCCGCACCACCATGTCGAACTCCTATCTGTCGGCGCGGAACATCTGGCCGGCGGCGGGTTTCGCTAATGCGGGGGACATCCTGACCGCGGCGACCAACCGCAACGCGCCCGTATTCACCGCGCTCAGCGACATCTCGGCGCTGTACTTGCCTTGCGACCAGTACACCTACACCACCGGCTGCCAGTTCCATGTCGTCATCTTCGGCCTGACCGGGGCGTGGGCGGCAGCGAATGGCGACCAGACCGCGAGCGCGATCGACAGCTATCACTTCTCGATCCCTGCGCTCAACAGCACGCTCTGGGGGCCATTCACGGCCGGCTATGGCGTTTATTTCGTGCCTGACTTCGTCCCTTATGGCGCGACCATCCGGCTGAAGGCGTCGTTCGATCTCGACCAGCTCTGCACCAGCACCAGCCTGGATGACTGGTGCCCGTACGCCAAGGTCTACCTGCGCACGTTGCAGAAGTATGGAATGGTAGTGGCGGACGGTACGATACCTGCCGACAACTGGGACAACACTACCGTCTCCAGCGAGTTCCATCCCAAGGTGCTGCTGGATGCCACCCATAACCTGAACACGGCCACCGTGCTCCAGCCCATCGAGCCGCTGCTGGAAGTGGTGAACCGCGCCTCGCAGCAACTCTCGGGGAACCTGAGCAATTATCTGGTGACCAATACCAACCGCAACACGGTCACGGTATGCGGAACCAGCGGTTGCGCGTCGAATGACGTGATTCTTCAGGGCACGACCATCGGCACCGACCGCGAGCGCCTAACCATGGTGGGAGGCGTTTCGTATCAACTCAAAGTCTGGGTCAATGGCAACGTCAATCAGCACGTGACGTACAGCATGGACTCGGGCATCAGCGGCGCTTTCGTATCTTCGTCCGGCCTCGTGAGCATGCCGTATTGCCCAACCAAAGAGCGCGGCATGATTACGGTGACCTCGCTGGCCGATCCTGACGCGCTGCCGTTATTCATCGAGGTGGCGTGCCTGCCCCGCTCGCCCGACGGCGCTTATCGGCTGGCGCTGGGCAAGTGGGACGGCGACTACCTCGACTCGACCGGCCGTACCTGGTGGGGAAGCTGGGGCAGCATGGGTTTCAACAACAGCTTTGAAGCGCCCGGCTTGTGGTGGGGAACGCAGAACGGCACTTGGCAGGGCTACGGCATGTGCGCGAATGATGCATGGACGGGCACGGACAGCCAACTCTATTCGCGCAGCACCGACACCGGCGAAGACACCAGGGTCGAGGTCATCGTTCCTAACGGCACTTACAACCTGACGTTGTACGGGGAGCCGGGCTTCGGCGGCTTCGGGCCGGGTGAGACCTGCGGTAACAGCGCGGGCCAGAACGTCTACGACTGGCAGGTGCAGGGGCAGACGGTCGGCTCATGGCTCGACGGCTACGTACTGGCCGGCAATCAGCAGTACCGCGGCTACACGCTGAATGCTCAGGCCTCGGTGTCCGACAACATACTGGTCACCACCGGACGAGTGCGCGTTCCGAGTACCTACGGAATGTCGTGGAGTTCGCTTCTGATCAGGCCGAACGTGCCGGGACGCGTCCCGCCGCAAGGGCAGTAACAAAGAGAGTGCGAACCGCGAACTTGCGGATCCACTGCACCGGAGGGGCTGGCAGGGTCCCCTCCGGCGCTTTACCTGCCTACCACAACCAACTTAATTTCCGGGCTGCAATGTGGTGGTCTCGGCGAGTTTGGAGAGTCGCCTCTCCAGCTTGCGCTGGCGAAGTGGGTCGAGTTTCTCCGGCCGCCGATGCCAGAGGTAGGCGACGATCGCGCCCAGCGATAACACCACCAGCATCGTGGCGATCCACAACCCTATCGCCCAAAGCTGAAACGCCTGTGCGTTGGTAAGCGAGCTCATGAAGCCCCCTTTGTCACGCAACTGAATTTGCGATGCGGGCCCCCGGGTAATGTCGAACTTCAGTACGCCTGCAGGGGAGGCGGAAGCGCTGCTCGGGGTGCACGCTCGATGCTCGACAAGACTAATGTAGCCCTGGCGCCTGTGGAGAATCTATGGCCTTTAGAGACCAACTGCTCTGCGCCATGAAAGGGCCATAGCGCTAGCGCTACAGTGGCGTCTGGGTGCCTTGCTGGTCTAGCACTTCGGCTATGTCAGGCTACGCGTCGCGCGTGACGTGTGCCCTACCCTGATAGACTCCTCTGTTCCCGCCAGAACCGAGTCTATGGCGAAGTAGGAAAGAGCGAAAGGCGAAGAGCGATCCATGGCCCGCACCCTCGACCAATCCCGCGCCTTGCACAAGCGAGCTGAGCAACTCATCCCCGGCGGCGTGAACTCGCCGGTCCGCGCCTTTCGTTCGGTCGGCAGCGAGCCGCCGTTCCTCGTTCGCGGCGAGGGCGCGCACGTGTGGGACGCCGACGGCAATCGCTACATCGACTATGTCGGCTCGTGGGGGCCGCTGGTGCTGGGTCATGCCGACCCCGAGGTCATCGAGGCGGTCACCCTGGCGGCGCGCAACGGTACAAGCTTCGGTGCGTCTACGCCGGCCGAGGCCGACCTCGCCGAACTGGTGATCGAGGCTTTCCCGGCAATCGAGAAGGTGCGCTTCGTCAGCTCAGGCACCGAGGCGACGATGTCGGCGATTCGCCTGGCGCGCGCCGCGACCGGCCGCAAGATGATCGTGAAGTTCGAGGGCTGCTATCACGGACACAGCGATGCGCTGTTGGTGAAGGCGGGCTCGGGCGTGGCGACGCTGGGCATACCGGGATCGGCGGGTGTGCCGGCGGAGTTCGTCGAGTTCACGCTGGCGTTGCCCTACAACGATGTGAGCGCGATCCAGGCTGCCTTCTCCAAGTTCGAAGGCCAAATCGCTTGTGTGATCGTTGAACCCGTCGTCGGCAACATGGGATGCGTGCTGCCCACGCCTGGCTATCTTCACGCGCTGCGCCTAATCACGGCGCACGAAGGCGCACTCCTTATCTTCGACGAGGTGATGACTGGCTTTCGCGTCGCGTTCGGCGGCGCGTCAGAGCTGTACAACGTCAAGCCCGACCTTACGACGCTCGGCAAGATTATCGGCGGCGGCCTGCCGGTGGGCGCTTACGGCGGCCCAGCGAAGCTGATGGACATGATCGCGCCGGTCGGGCCGGTGTATCAGGCAGGAACTTTGAGCGGCAATCCGCTGGCGATGGCTGCGGGCATCGCAACCTTGTGCCAGTTGAAGGCGAACCGCGAGCAGTTCTACAAGCAGCTCGATGAGATGGCGGGCAAACTGGTCGCGGGCGTCCTGCAAGCCGCCGAAGAGGCGGGAGTCACGATGACCGCGAACCGCGTCGGCTCGATGTTCACGTTCTTCTTCACCGATCGCCAGGTCAAGGACTGGGAGAGCGCGGCCACCTGCGACACGGTGAAGTTCGGGCGCTTCCATGGCGCCATGATGGACGCCGGCGTGTGGCTCCCGCCATCGCAGTTCGAGGCGGCCTTCCTCAGCGTGGCGCACACCGAAGGCGACATCGACGACACCATTGCCGCCGCGCGCGAGGCGCTGGCGCTGGTGTAGGCTGCGCGAGCAACATGATTGTCATCCCGAGCGGAGCGAGGGATCTGCTGTTATGGGGACAGCGTTTCCATCGTTGCGCAGACAGATTGCTCTATCGCTAGTCGCTTGCGCCCGCAGCATTCCGAATCGCGAATCGGACGCGATGCACTCACCGCGCCACAATCTCCCGCGCCAGCTCGTCCATGCGCTGCTGCACTTCCTGGTACTTCTCGCCCGTTGATGGTCCGGTGAAGCCGGCAAGGATGGCGTGCACATGTCCGTTGCGGTCGATGAAGATCGATGTGGGGAAGGCGCCGAAGCCGACCAGTTGCGGCAGCGTCTTCGCGATCTGTCCTTCATCGGTGGTTCCCGCGAGCAGCAGCGGGAAGGTAATGCCGAACTTCTCGCGATAGATCTCAAACTGTTTCAGGTTGCGTGGTACATCATCAACATATTCGTAGCCGAGCCCGACAATCTGAAGTCCCTCATTGTGGTACTTCCGGTAGAGCTTCTCCAGCACCGGCGCTTCGTCGTGGCAGTTGGGACACCACGTGCCGAAGATGTCGACGATGAGCGGCTTGCCTTTGAACTCGGGGCTGTCCTGATCAACCGTCTTTCCCGACGCATCGAGTCCGCTGAAGCGGAATGGTTCTTGCGGGTCTTTGACGTGGGTCAATGTCTCGGCGAGCGCGTTGGGGTCGGCGGTCTTGGCGTCGCTGGCGCGTACCGCGGTGAAGTTGTCGAGGCCCTTGATGCCGCCCTGCTGGCCTTTCAGGCTGCCGTCGGGCTGAAAGTCGCCATCAATGGCCAAAACGTGAATTCCGTCGAAGCGGCTGAGGTGGAAATGCGTCTTGCCCTCCGGGAGGGCTGACACGACTCCATGCAGCAGCCCGGTGTCGCCGCTGACCGGTTGAATCGTACCCGTCACCGCGACCTGGTCCGGACCACTCGTGTCCTTCTGCTGCTGGAAGCTGGCGCGCGTGGTCTTCTCGGCGCCGCTTTCGGTGGGCCAGGTGAAGATCCAGTCGCCGGCGAGCGACGGTCCGGTCCAGGGCCTGCCAGGTTTCTCTGCCTGATGCGGCGTCAGTGCGACGGGTATGTGCACCATTCCCTTGCTGGTCAGGCGTGAGTATTCGCCCGCCATGGCGCCCGGCGCCGGCGCGCGCACCGTGAGCACGCCGTCGTAGTAATTCATGCGCAGTGTGAGGGTGCGACGCTTTCATTCCAGGTCGCGCTGCTGAACGGCTGCCGGTCGGTCGCATTGATCAGCGCAGCCTGCAACGCGCCGGCCGGTTGCTGGCGCAGCTCGATGTTGAAGTCGACCTCGCCGGCACGGCTCTGGATGGCGCCGTCCCACAGGCCGATGGGAGCTGGGGCCGCCTGTTGGGCCATGAGCGGACCGGCCACGAATAGGGCACAGACGAGGTAGAGCAGGCCTTCAGGCCTGCGTCGGGTAACAGCTAAAAACAGTTGCGGCGCTGAGGTCATCGACCTCAGCGCCGCAACGCAGGAAGTAGGCTGCGTGACGCGGGCCTGAAGGCCCGCTCTACCCGAAACTATGCGAAGAACTCCACCAGAGACTGTGCGAAGAAAATTATGGCGTCGCAAAGGAAACTCCCACAGCACTGGATTCACGGCGTGAAAGTTAGGATACAGGATTCGGGACAGGACGCGGATACACTTGGCGGGAGGGGCCACCTCACCACCCCAATTCGCGCAAAAGACGCGCGAATCGGGGGCCCCGGCCATCGGCCCCGGAGGTTTTCACCGCGTGAAAGGCGGCGAGCGGTTCTTAAACGACCTGATGGCTGGCCCGATACCGCTGTTCCAGGCCTTCCATCTGGTCCTTCAGGCGGAGTTTCAGCTTCTTCAGTCGCACTTCTTCAAGCTTTTCTTCTTCGGAGAGATACTTTTTCTGAATCAGAGAGTCGAGGCGCTGCGAGTATTGGGAATGTTCGTCGGCCAGGCGGCGAAATTCCTCATTACTCGCGAGAAGCTGATCGCGTACCTGAGTTGCCATTCAGGTACCTCCGGAGAATCTATGATAAAAACGCTAGCACAGGACCTACGCGCTTCAAGCGGTTTTGTCACGGAAACTTGAAATGGAAATTTTCAGAAGCAGGGCATCCTCTGCCGGCTCCCGATAATAGTCCGGACGGCTCCCGGCCTCGCTAAACCCAATCTTTTCATAGAGTCTGCGGGCGGCGGTGTTCGACGGCCTAACCTCAAGTAACACGGAGTTATGCCGCGACTTGCCGGGCCGCGTGCAGAATGTGCCGACCAGCGCCCTGCCCAGGCCGCGGCGGCGGTGCTCCGGTGCCACGACGACATTCTCGATCTCCCATTCGTCGGCTCCGCAACGCGCGATGATGAATCCGCAGAAGTCGGCGTCGGCTTCGTCGCTGCGACAGAGCGATTCGCGCGCGGCGCTTCGGGTGAGAACAGCGCCTCATATTCGCGTGCGCTCCAGTGGGCGGCCGTTTCGGCTTGCTCCGCGAGCGTGCGAATGGCGGGAAGTCGTCGGGAGTGGCTGTGCGGATGAGCACGGGATCTATCGCTTCGGCGCGGAGAAAATTTCTGCATCGGACCGGCGGATGTAGTTCACGTCAACGGTGGCGAGATCGGCGACATCGCCGGCCAGCAGCTTGCGTAGGCCGATGCGCGCGATGCTCGTCTGCCTGCACCGGCGCGACCAGGCGGACGGCCACGTTCTGCGGCTGCAAGACATCCGCGACTGCTTTGTCGGGCGTCAGCAATTCGCTGGCCTGATGCCGCCTCATCCGCGAAGGCCGCCAGCTTTGCGATGTACTCGCGAACCAGCTTCGCGTTCCTGTTAAGGACACGGTGTATTCGCCGACATAAATTTCGCCACGTCCGGCATCCAGAATTGCGCTGACAGTTTCTCGCTCCGCTCCGTACGATCACGCAACGGCCTCCAGCATGGAGACCGTTGCCAGCGGCTTGTGCAGCACCTCGCACAGACCCTTCACCGTCGCTAGTCCCACGCGCAGTCCCGTAAACGATCCCGGTCCGGAGACGACGACAAAGCCGTCGACGTCGGCCTTTTGATATTGATTTTGCTGAAGCATTTCGGCGATTGTCGGCATCAGCCGCGCGGAATAAGTGCCGCCTTCGAGATCGGCGAGTTGCAGAGTATCGAAGCTGTCGCCATCGCCTCGGCAGAGCGCAATGCTGCCGTGCCGGCCGGAGGTGTCGATCGCGAGAATCAGCATTCGCGTGGTCACACGCCTTCAGGCGCGTCTTCCACCAGCTCCAGCAGCACGCCGCCGGCGCTGGAAGGATGCACAAAGACGTACATGTGTCCGCCGGCTCCGACTTTGATTTCGTCGGAGATCAGCCGCGTGCCGTTCGCCTTCAGGCGCTCGACCGTTGCCGAGAGATCGTCGACATGCAGCGCGACATGATGCAATCCTTCGCCGCGCTTGGCGAGGAACTTCGCGATCGTCGAGTCGGGCGAGGTCGGCTCCAGCAACTCGATGCGGCTCTCGCCCACGGGCACCATCGACAGCCGCACCTTCTCGGCTTCCACGGTTTCTTCCGGCATCGGCTTCAGCCCGAGCTTCTCATAAAATTGTCTGGCGTCCGCCAGCGACTTCACCGCAATTCCAAGATGATCAATTGCGCTCATCGGGTCTGCCCAGTCCTTCCACAATCTTCTCCACCAAAGAGTACGGATCGCGTTTGTGATCCGCAACCTCCGCGGCATAGCGCGCGGCCTCGCTCTCGCTGAGATAGTACGAGAGCACGCGCTGGAACAGCGCGTCGCGCAGCATCTCGGCAATGCGCTCGCGCCAGTTCTGGATGCGGCGGGTGCGCGCGCGATCATCCTGCTCCAGGTACGCGTGGTAGCTCTCGATGGCCTGCACCAATTCGTGAACGCCCTCGCCGCTGCTGGCGACGGTCTTCACGATGGGCGGCGTCCAGTGGTCCTTGCGCATCGCCAGTGTCTGCATGGCGCGAATCTCGCGCTCCACGCGCTCGGCGCCGTCGCGGTCGGCCTTGTTGATGACGAAGATGTCGGCGATCTCCATGATGCCGGCCTTGATGGTCTGCACGTCGTCGCCCATGCCCGGCACCAGCACGACGATGGTCACGTCGGCCAGGCGCACGATGTCGACTTCGTCCTGGCCGACGCCGACGGTCTCGATCATCACCACGTCACGTCCGCTGGCATCGAGCACTGTGGCTACATCGGCGGTGGTGCTCGCCAATCCCCCCAGCGAGCCGCGCGTGGCCATGCTGCGGATGAAGATGCCGGGATCGGCATGATGTGATTGCATGCGAATGCGGTCGCCGAGGATCGCACCGCCGCTGAATGGGCTCGTCGGATCGACGGCGACAACTCCGATGCTCTTGCCCTGCTTGCGATAGGCGTGTGCGACCTGATCGACCAGCGTGCTCTTGCCTGCGCCGGGTGAGCCGGTAAAGCCAAGCAGCAGCGCCTTGCCGCTGTGCGGGAACAGCTCTTTCAGCAGCGCAGTGGATTCCGGCGTGTGGTCTTCGACGGCGGAGATGGCGCGAGAAAGCGCACGAATATCGCCGTTGCGAATGCGCTGAACAAATTCCGGGATGTGGTTATTCGAGGCCAATGTTCAACCACAGAGACACAGAGGCACAGAGGCACAGACAAAACATCGGTTCCAGTACATTGTTTCAGAAGTCAATTCTGGGAAAGCGCGTCGAGGAATTTTATTCTCCTCTGTGTCTCTGTGGTTAATTCAGTCCCTCACTACATTTTCAAAAGCTGACGAGCCAGCCCACCGATCCCGGGATAGGCAGCCCACTCTCCGCGTCCCGCCCTAACCCCATAAACGACAGCGACAATCAAAACAACGACCCAAGCGCTCATCCCCACGACCCAGAAAATCGGAAACACGAAGAAGACTGCGGGCGGCGGCTGGTTATGGACCGTCGCGCCGGAGGTCGACATGGTCGCAACCATCGTGACTATGAAGATCACTACGCCCACGATCCAGAGAATCGCCAGGCAGATTTGCAAGATCAGCGCCTGCAAGGCATGAAACCTTACAAACGGAGAGTCGCGCTTAACTAGGAAGATAATCAGTGGTGCGATCCACGAGCACACGATCTGCAGGATGTGGGCGAGCGTGGCCATGGTGCGCTCATCTTGCGTGGTTTCGTATGGCGCACTCGGGCCCGCAGTGGACATCACATCAATCCTTGAGCAACTGCCGCGCGATCACCAGCCGCTGGATTTCGCTGGTGCCTTCGCCGATGGTGCACAGCTTCACGTCGCGATAGAATTTCTCCGCCGGATAGTCTTTGATGAAGCCGTAGCCGCCGTGAATCTGCACGCCCTCGTTGGCGCAGCGCACCGCAACCTCGCTGGTGTAGAGCTTGGCCATCGACGACTCTAGCGTGGTCTTCATGCCCGCGTCTTTCATCGAAGCGGCGCGCATGGTCAGCAGGCGCGCGGCGTCGATCTCGGTCGCCAGATCGGCGAGTTTGAAGGCGATCGCCTGGAATTCGCTGATCGGCTTGCCGAACTGCTTGCGCTCCTTCGAGTACTTCAGCGCGGCTTCGTAGGCGCCCTGCGCCATGCCGAGCCCGAGCGCTGCAATCGAGATGCGCCCGCCGTCGAGCACCTTCATCGCGTCGATGAAGCCTTGGCCCTCGCTGCCCAGCAGGTTCTCGGCGGGAATTTCGCAATCTTCGAAGATCAGCTCCGAGGTGTCGCTGGCGCGCAGGCCCAGCTTGTTCTCCTTCTTGCCTGCGCGAAATCCCTTGGTGCCCTTCTCCACCACGAACGCCGAAAGGCCATGCGTGTGCGCCGTCTTGTCGGTCACCGCGATCACGACCGCGACATCGGCATAGTGTCCATTGGTGATGAACGTCTTGTTACCGTTCAGCACCCAGCTCTTGCCTTTGCGAGTAGCGGTGCAGCGCGCGCCGCCGGCATCCGAGCCCGAACCCGGCTCCGTCAGTCCCCAAGCGCCGAGCCAGTCGCCGGTGGCCAGCTTGGGAATGTACTTGCGCTTCTGCTCCTCGTTGCCGGCAACGAAAATGTGGTTGGAGCAGAGGGAGGTATGCGCGGCGACGGTGATGCCGACCGAGCCGTCCACGCGCGAGAGTTCCTCGACGGCGGTGACATACTCGACGTAGCCCATGCCGGCGCCGCCGTACTCGGTGGGGAAGATGGTTCCCATCAGCCCCAGCTTGCCGAGTTCCTTGATGGTATCGAGCGGGAAAGTCCCGGGCTCGTCCCACTTCATGACGTTGGGCGCAATCTCGCGCTCGGCGAAGTCGCGCACCATCTTCTTCAGTTGCAGCTGCTCATCGGAAAGCTGGAAATCCAAGCACGTCCTCCGGTTCGGGGCTGGCGGCCGGCTCACACGCGGATCACAGCAGGCGTGCGCCGCGAAAGGGCAAACATGCGGTTATAACACACTGGGGCGGGGGATTTGAAACGCGGCGGAACGGGGCAGATCTAGATGACGCTGTGCGTCGTGGGATGCGCCTTCTTGTTCTGCTTTGCTTGCTTCTTCGCCCACTTCGCCTGCTGCTTCTGTTGCTTCCGCATTTGCTTTTGGTACTCCTTGGACGACTTCTGCTCCTGCTTGGGAACTTCAGGGTGGTGGTTAGCGGGGCGACTAGTTTTTGTGTGGGCGTGAAGGAATGTCGGCGTGCAAAATGCCAAGCCGAGGACGATGAGCGCAACCCAGCCTTGTTTTCTGTTCACAGAATCACCATGTAGGAGGGTCTGGCGGAATTGTACAGCAAGCAGAGGCCAGAGGCCAGTGGTCAGTGGCCCAGTTCCTAGTAAACTGAACAACTGGCCCCTGGCCACTGCTTTCCTGCATGAATATCGCACTGTTCGGCGGCACCTTCGACCCGGTACATCGCGGACATGTGGTCGTCGCCCGCGCGGCGGTTGCGAAGTTCGGGCTCAAGCAGGTCTGGTTCGTCCCGGCGGACATCCCCCCGCACAAACAGAAGACGCCCATCACGTCGTTTTACCATCGTTACGCGATGGTCTCGCTGGCAGTAGCTGGAGAGAAGGGATTCCTGCCGTCGCTGGTGGAGGCGTCCGATCTCGACACTCGCGGCGGCGAGCGGCGGCCCAGCTATTCCATCGAGACGGTGCGCCGGGTGAAGAAATCGCTGGGCAAGAGCGCCCACTTATACTTTCTGATCGGAATGGATGCCTTCAAGGACATTGCCAAGTGGTACAAGGCGGAAGAGCTGCTGGCGGAGTGCGAATTCATTGTGGCGGCGCGTCCGGGGTCTTCGCTGGCGGAGGTGGCGTCGGCCCTGCCGGAGAAATTGCGCCCCTCCGCCTCGGTCACTAAGCTGTTTCGCAAGCAGGCGATGAGCGGGCCGCTGGTCTTGCCGGGGGCGACGTTGCACTTCCTGCCGGAGACGCACGAGAACGTTTCGGCCACGCAGATTCGCGCGGCGGTCGGGCGGGGTGGCGCGCTGAAGCGGCTGGTGCCGGAGGCGGTGGCCGAGTACATCCAGAAGGAACGGCTATATCGGAAAGGCAGCGGTTAGCTGTCACTTGGTGCCCCAGGTTCGCCCATCGTTGGGCTAACCTGGGTCGTCATCAATCGGGCCAGGTTAGCGTCCAAACGATGGACGCGAACCTGGCGAACGAGCGAAAAGCGAGGCGAGAACCGATGAGAGCCAGTGCATGAAGAAAAACGAATTGAGGTCGCAGGTCGCCCTGGCGGTGCGCGCCTGCCAGGAGAAGAAGGCCGAGAACATCAGCGTGCTGCAACTGGATGAGCAGGCCAGCGGCTTCACCGATTACTTTGTGCTGTGCTCAGGGCGCGAACCCGCGCCAGGTGCAGGCCATCGCCGACGACGTTGACCAGAAGCTGAGCGCGGCGGGCGTCGAGCCCAAGCACATCGAAGGCTACAACCAGGCTGACTGGGTGCTGATCGACTATGTGGATTTCGTCGTGCACATTTTCTCCGAGAGCGCGCGCAAGTTTTATGACCTGGAGCGGCTGTGGAAGACGGCGAAGCGGATCGGAGTCGGCTGACTTGATGAAGCCGGCACGAGCCGCGGCAGCGAAGAAAGCTGCGAAACGATGGCGCAAGCCGGCCGAGCCGGCAAGCGCACGCAAGCGCGCAGCCGGCAAACGCCAAGAGCTCCGGCACGTGAGACTGCACATCGCATGGATCGGCCGGACCAGGAGCGCGCCCATCCAGTCGCTGACGGCCGAGTACTTGAAGCGCCTGTCGCGCTTCGCCGCCTAGGACGCGCAGGAACTGGCTGTCGGAAGCCGCGCTGCTCAAGCTGCTGGAGAAGGGCTGGGCGCGCACGCGCCGGTGCTGGTGCTGCTGGACTCGCGCGGCCGCCAGCTCACCTCGGAAGAGATCGCTAACTTCCTGGAATATCACCAGTCTCACGACACGCAGGAATTGCTGTTCGCCGTGGGCCCGGCGGACGGATGGAGCGACGCGACGCGCAGCGCCGCGGCAAGACCATTCTGTCCTTCGGGAAAATCACGTTACCGCATGAACTCGCTCGCGTGGTGTTGCTGGAGCAGCTCTACCGCGGATTCACCATCTTGAAGGGACATCCATACCACGGGGGACATTAGGAAACTTCAGCTATGTTTTGTATCAGGGCACGGCTTCAGCCGTGCCGCAAATCTTGCGGAGAGGCGGATTCGAAGACAAGGGAGCTTATGTGACAAAGTATCGGGTTCTTATTCCAGGTTTGGTCTTTATCGCGGCATCCTACATTGTGGGACAGACTTCTTCCGCGGCAGGGTTCCCGCCGCTGGAGCAATGGAAGGCCGCGGTGGTCAGCGGTAACGCGACCCTGCTCCAATCGATGTACAGCAGCAATCCGCCTGCGCGGATCGACACCATCTGCCGGCGCGAGCAGCCCGGACGCGGACATCGCCTTCTGGACTGGCCTGAAGGCGCGCCGCATCAAGCTTGACGTGGTCGAGTCAACGTCGCCGCAAGCGGGGCTTCAGCAAGTGGTTTTCGAGGCGGAAATCCACTCCGGCACGGCTTCCGCCGATCACGTTCTCTATGTCACCGAAGGCCAGTTATGGCAGCAGCAGGCTGAGGACGTGGAGGCTGGTCGCCAGCAAACGCAGCGATGCCACGCCAAGCTTGCAGCAGCCTACCTCGACCAGCAAGGTCATTTACGCGCCCGGGCTGGACGCGCAGGACGAGATCAAGCAGGCACTGGCCCGAGCTGCCAAGCGAGCACAAGAATGTGCTGATCGTCTTCGGCGCGAACTGGTGCTATGACTGCCACGTGCTGGACCTGGCGTTTCATCGCCCCGACCTTGCCGGTGTATTGCAGCGCAATTACCAGGTAGTGCATATGGACGTCGGCGAGGGAGATAAGAACCAGGACATCATGGAGCAATACCATGTGCCGATGAAGAAGGGCATTCCGGCACTGGCTGTTCTCGATGGCAAGGGCAAGCTTCTCTATAGCCAGCAGGGCGGCGAGTTCGAGAAAGCCCGCTCGCTTGCGCCGCAGGACCTTCTGGCATTTCTCGAGAAGTGGAAGCCAGGGAAGTAGTCAAGGTGTTCCAAACCAGAAGATTGTCATCCGGAAAGCCGGCGAGCTGAGTTGCGAACCTAATCCTTGATTAACGAATCGTGCTGCTTTCTGAGTTAACGGCGGCGATGTGGCAGACGTTCTTGCCATCCTTTGGCGAAATTCCATATATATCAATATTGTTGGTTCGCGAAACATCGCGGACATAAGCCGTAAATCCGGTAGCATGGCTTGTGCGTTGGCGACCAACTTGCTTCTCGGGTCGTGCGTCGCCAACCACCCCAAGCCCGGAGATCACGCCATCGGTTGTTACAAGAATCGCCGACGGCGCCACGCCCTCGCGCGCATTCCATGCCCATCCGGCGATGCGCAGCGCGCGCGGCCATGCGGTGCCTAACGCAGTTGTAGATTCAATTTCTCCGGCGCAATCCTCAGGGGGCGCGACATGGAATTTCGCGGACAGCGGGAAGCCAAGCAGGTAGGGTTCGGGGTCCGTGAATATTGAGAGTTGGTGATCGCGCAGGAACGGCGTCAGGGTGCGCGGATAACTGGGGTGCGAATGGGCCCAGGCCAATTGCGCATCGTCAGGCGCGCCGGTCTCGAGAACAACCGCGGCGAGCTTGACGTTGAAGCCTTGCCATCTGACCTTCGCCAGCAGAGCTTCCGTTTTGGAGGCCGCGAATAACATGACGGCCAGAGCCGCGACTTGTGCGCCGAGAAATAGCTTGCTGCCTGGTTGCAGTGAAGCGATTCGGCCCAGCGCCAGCACGCCCAGGCAGCACCAGAACAGCAGCGCGAATGATTGGTAGCGGCCGGAAAACGCCTGATCGAGGCCGAAGACCACCCGACCGGGTGCGGTCACAACCCCGGTAGCCAGCGCGAACAACAGCAGCACTCCGAACTGTATGCACACGGCGGGCGAACTCTTGAACCACGAAGGCACCCGCCAAATGATCAGCAGGAACGCGAGGCAGCCAAAGATTCCGAGATACTCCGCGAGGCGGACATCCGATGTCACCCAAGAGCTGCCAAAGTACACGGCAATGTACTTGATGAGGGCAACCACCTCGCCCCGCGAGCTCAACGAGGTAGCTGTTATGTACACCGTGTAGTTGTAGAAGAACGCGGCGATGCCCGCAGCGGCAACCGCCACAATGGTCGCGGTGGCGGCGAGGCGCACCCGGAGCGCCAGTGCCGCGAGCACCAGCAAGGGCCAGACCAGGTTCCCGTTCGACAGCGAAAAGGTCGCCCCGCTCGCCGCCGCAACGCACAGCAGCAGATAGAGCCAACGGGAAGAGCGAGGATTCGCGACCTTCGATTCCCGCCAATAAAGCAGCAGACCCACAACCGACAAGCTGGCGAACAGCGGCGGAAGATAGCAGCAGAGGCCGGTGAATCCCATCACCAGGTTGGGCCATTGCGACGGACAGAAGAGGCAGAAGGCCAGCAGTCCAACGGCGGTGCGCCACAGCGCGCCGCGCCAGCCCCCAAGCACGCGCATACTCCACGCCAGCAGCGACAGGTGCGCGAACTGCAGGCCGAGGTTGCTGACGATCTGCGAGGTCTGCGTAGCGCGGAACCAGCGCAGGTCGGCCAGCAGGAAAAGTTTGGGGACGACCACGCGATGCTGGTTGAACTGGCGCCACAGCCAGTCGAGCGTGTGGCCCGGGCCTTCGTTGGCGGCGAAGTCGATCTGCATCCACTCATCCCAGAAGGGAAGCTTGGAGTGCCCGAGCACGGCCACGTAGATGGCCAGCGCCATGGTTACCGCTCCGCCAGCCAGAACGGCGTACGAGAGCCCGTTGATCGCTCTCGCAAAGCGAACTTCCGCACGCCCTGGTGACACGGCCTGCGGAGTGCTTGATGCGACTGCGAAACTACTCATGAAGCGGGGCCCTCGGCGGTGGGAACGTCGTTCAGCATTCTACTGCGAGTGTTGGCTGAATCCCTTACGCCGCTGCGCCGAGTAGCGACTGAGCGCGTCTTCAATGACCGGCAAGGCATGCTCCGCCGGCAGGATTTTGTCGACTTCCACGGACTTCTGCTCCAGTTGCTTGTAGTCGAGGAAGAAGCGGCGCAGCATGGCGAGGCGATGCTCCGGCATTTCCGAGGCCTCGCGATAGGAGTTGAATTCGGGGTCGTGGGTGGCGACGGCGATGATCTTGTGATCGCGCTTGCCGGAGTCGATCATGGTCATCAGGCCGATGGCGCGCGCGTACATCAGGGTGAGGGGGACAACGGCTTCCTGGCATAGCACCAGCACGTCGAGCGGGTCGTCGTCTTCGGCCAGCGTCTGCGGAATGAATCCGTAGTTCGCAGGATAGTAGACAGCCGAGTAGAGGACGCGATCGAGCTTGATCAGGCCGCTCTGCTTGTCGAGCTCATACTTCACGCTGGAGCCGAAGGGGATCTCGATGACGCTGTTGAACTCCAGCGGGACCTTGTCTCCGGGTGCGATATCGTGCCAGGCATGGGTCATGGGCAGGTGACTCCGCTGCGCGAAACGAGCCTCATTGTAGCTGAACGCAGGAAGGCGCGGCGGGAACTGGTTCGCCTCCCGTTGAAGCTGGTGGCAGGGCGCCATTGCGCCGGTAATCAGCGGGCAATCGCTCCTGCTTGATTCTAGTATCGATGCGGCAGCTTCATCTCGCTATCCACCGAGCTGGTCAACGACCCCACTACGTAGCTCGCCACAATGATCCCCACGACAGCCAAGGTTGCCAAGTCCACTTCGTCACCCCTATGTTTAGACGTTGCTGGTATACGTTTGTAGCATGAATAGCAAGTGGAGCATAGTAATAACGGCTATGCGCGATTAGGAGATGCCGCCCTTGGGCGGGGTCTCAGCCGGCTGCTCCGCACTCGAAGGGCGGATCGTTAGGAGAGAACGCCATGCGATTGCTTCTGAACTGGTTGCTGAGCGCAATCAGTCTGTTGATTGTTGCCCATGTGGTGCCGGGATTTCGGCTGCACGGCTTCATGGCCGCGCTGATCGCAGCGCTCGTTATCGGTCTGGTGAACGCCACGTTGGGCGTGGTGTTGAAGATCATTACCTTTCCCCTCGCGTTTCTCACCCTCGGGCTGTTCTGGTTGGTGATCAACGCGCTGATGCTGTTGTTCGCCTCGGCGCTGTTGTCGCCGGCCTTCGTGGTGGCCGGGTTTTGGCCGGCTTTCTGGGGTGCCATTGTGCTGTCGCTGGTGAATATGGTGCTGCGGGCTCTGGTGCGGGACCTGGAGAAGGAGTAGTTGTCACTCCAATTCGGCTTTTTTTCGCGATGATGAGAGGGCACGCAGCCGCCGAACCGTGTCGCGCAAAGCACCCGTTTGGAACATGCGAATACCAGCCACTCCTGAAGCACCCGCAGCCAGGCAAGCGCTCGCGTTGTCCAGCGTGACGCCGCCGAGCGCGAGAATGGAAAACCCCTCGCCCTCGCTGCTGCCGGTCATCAGCCCCGAGCAGGCCTCCTGAAGAACCTCCGGGCCCAAAGCCTGCGCTTCGGTTCGCGGCTTTTCGAAGATGGGACCGAGCACGGCAAAGTCTGCCCCGTGGGACTCCGCCAGTCGCACCTCTGTGACGCAATGCGCTGACACCCCGATGAGCGGTGGCTGAGTGCTGCACTTCATCCATATCGCGCGCACTTGGGACGGCGGCAAGTCGTCAGCCGGCAGGTGCACCCCGTCGGCGCCGCAGGCCAGCGCGACATCGGTGCGGCTGTTGATCACCAGTTTCGTTCGATCCGAGCTGTCGCGCACGGCCCGCACGGCTTCACGAACGAGCTGCTCCAAGGCGCGCGCAGAGAGGTCTTTTTCCCGTAGTTGAATGTAATCGACTCCCACCTGCGCAGCCTCTGCAATTCGGCGCAGCAGGGTGCTGCGCTGTTCGGCGTCTGTTCCGGAAAATACACGGCGGTCCGTGATGTAGTACAGCAGCATGGGCGAGGTAGCAATCAGCTCTCAGCCACGAGCCATCGGCTGGAAAACGGGAGCAATCCGATTGCTGACGCCTAATGCTAAATGCTTTCGGGCAATAGAATAGGAATTGTGCCGACTACTCCTTCCACCAGGCGCGCGGGCGCCGCGACTTCGATGGACATACTCCGCGCGCCGGCGTTGTCGTCGGTGCCGTGGCTGGTTCATGGATTCAGCACGCGCCACGGCGGCGTCTCCACTTGTTACGGTGGCAAGACGCTGAACCTGGGAATTACGCCTGACGATAACGCCACAGCCGTGGAACGCAATCGCGAGCAATTTCTTACCGCGCTGGGCGCAACTGACGCCAACGGTGAGCCATGGCCGCTGTTACAACTGAAGCAGATTCACTCTGCGATCGTGCATCGGGTTGACGCGGCGGCGGTGAAGCCGCTGGCGGGCGATGGGCTGATCACCAGCGCGCCTGGACTACTGCTGGCGATCAAGATCGCCGATTGCGTTCCCGTGCTGGTCGTGGATGTTCAGCGGCGCGCGGTGGGCGCGTTTCATGCGGGCTGGCGCGGAACGGTGGCGCGCATCGTAGAGAAGGGTGTGGGCGAGATGCGACGCCAGTTCGGCAGCTTGCCGGGCAATTTGCGAGTGGCGATCGGGCCGTGTATCCGGCGCTGCTGCTATCCGGTCGGCGGTGAAGTGCGCGCCGAGTTCGAGTCGCAATTTTCCTATGCCGGCGAGCTGTTCGAGGAGGTCTTCGACGCCAACGCGCTGCATGTGCGTTATCCGTTGCTGTTCCTGAATCAGCGCGCACCGGGGCACGGCGAGCTAGGGCCGGAGATACGTCTCGACCTGATGACGGCGAACCGGCGGCAGTTGCTGGACGCGGGAGTTGCTACCGAAAGCATCAACGTCGTTGAGGGCTGCACCGCTTGCGATACGGCGCGCTTCTTTTCGCATCGGGCGGAGTTTGGAAAGACCGGCAGGATGATGGCGGTGATCGGGATTCGCCCGGAGTGATCTATGGCAGTGCTGATGAATGCGGGATTGGCGGTTCTTGTGTTTGCCGTGCTGTATGTGGTGAGCAGAGGGTGGGAGTTCTTGTCGACCTGGAGAATGCGCCGCGGCCGGGAACGCATGAACCGCTCTGCTCAATTTTAGGGTGAGCTCGGAACGCGAACCTAAAGGTTCGCTCTACCCTTCGGCTGTCAGTCTACTGAACGCCTCGGCCATCTTCTCCGATATCTTCTCACCCTCGGCTCCCTCGATCTCCAATAGCAGCGGAGGCACCTGTGGCGCCCCGCGCAGCAGCTCGATGGCTTCCTTCCAGTCGATGCTGCCCTCGCCCGGCCAGAGGTGTGAGTCGCGGTCCTGCTTGTTGTCGTGCACGTGGGTCGAACGGATGCGGTCCTGGAGCACCTCGAAGGCCTGCTTCACGCCCGGCGACAGGTGCGCGTGACCCACGTCGAAGCAAACGCCGATGTCGGAGAAGCGCCCGGCGAGCAGCAACTCGATCAGCTTCTCCGGCGTGGAGAGTTCGTTGGGGATGTTCTCCACCAGCAACTCGACACCGAGCGGCTTGGCGAAGGCGTGCAGGTGCTCCAGCGAACTCATCGCGGCTTCCTGCTTGTGCTCGTCCGCTTCCTCATTGCCGACGCCGACGTGCTGCACCAGAAAGCGGAAGGGCGCCTGCTCTGCCACTTCGAGCGCGCGCTTGATCTCATCCATCGCCGCGATGCGGTCGCGCTTCTCCACAGCGGCGATGTTGACCGGCGGCGTACCGGCTCGTCCCCACTCCTCATCGCTGTACATCGGCGAGTGCATAGAGTGGAAGGGGACGCCAGTGCTGCGGAACCAGTTGGCGATCTCGCGCACGTGCTGGCGATCGGTGTAGTTGAAGTGTCCGCGCGCGGCGAAGATCTCGATGGCTTCGGCGCCGCCGGCAACGAACTGGTCCAGCAGCCCAGGATGCAGGCGCTCGGTGCGCGCGTAGATGAGAGTGGACATGGCGCGGCGCATCAGTATCCGACCGCCTTTCCGTCGTGGCGTCCGTCGCTGGCGCCCAGCAGCTCGCCGGTCTTCTCGTCGACCGCGATGCACTCGGCGTCGCCCCAGTACTCGCGGGCTACGTTCACCTTGTGCCCCATGTGTTGCAGGATTGCGATAGTGTCGGGTGAAATGCCGGTGGATTCAATGTCGATCTGGTCCGGCATCCACTGATGGTGAAAGCGCGGCGCATTCACCGCCTGCTGGATGTTCAAGCCATAGTTGACCACGCCCAGCAGGACGTTGGCTACGGTGGTGATGATGGTCGGCCCGCCGGGTGAGCCCAACACCAGAAATAGCTTGCCGTTCTTCAGCACGATGGTCGGCGTCATCGCCGACAAGGGCCGCTTGCCGGGGCCAATGGCGTTCGCCGGACCTTGAATCAGACCGTACATATTAGGAACGCCCGGTTTAGAAGCGAAGTCATCCATTTCGTCGTTCAGCAAAAATCCCAATCCCGCGGCGGTCACGCGCGAGCCAAAGACGTCGTTCAGGGTCGTCGTCACAGAGACGGCATCGCCCTCAGCATCGACAATCGAGTAGTGCGTGGTGTGGTCGGGCTCACGCGCTGAGGCCGGTTGCGGATGCGATTTGGCGTAAGAGTCGAGCTGAGAAAAAACGGACGGGCGACGCAGACTCGCGCTGGGAGTTGCGCGTTGGGGCGCAATGGTTTCGCGCCACGCATTGCCGTAGCGCTTGTCGATGAGTTGCGCGACTGGAATCTTGGAGAAATCGGGGTCACCCATGAACTCGGCGCGATCGAAGAAGGCGCGCTGAAACGCCTCCGATATCAGGTGGATGCTCTCCGCCGAGCGGTCGCCCTCTTTTGCCAGGTCGTACCCCTCGAGGATGTTGAGGATTTCGACCAGCGCCACGCCTCCGGATGACGGCGGTGGAGCGCTGATGATGTCATAGCCGCGATACGTGCCGCGAATCGGCTGTCGCTCCTTGACTTCGTATTGCGCCAGGTCCTGCGCGGTTATCAGCCCGCCGCCTTTCTGAACCGCCGCAGCGATCTCCTGCGCCAGCGCGCCGTGATAAAAGTCGTCTGGCTTTTCCGCAATGCGCTCAAGCGTCTTCGCCAGCTCCGGCTGCCTGAAGACCTGGCCCGCCTGGTAATAGTCGCCGTCGCGCTGAAAGATGCGGCGCGAGTCGGGGAATTCCGCGAGATGCGAATCACGAAATGATTTCGCCTCGTTATAGTCGAGGACGAAGCCCTCGCGCGCCAGCCGAATGGCCGGCTCCAGCACCTGCTTCAGCGACAGCTTGCCCCAGTGCTGCTCGGCATAGACGAGGCCGGCGACCGAACCGGGCACAGCAACTGACTTATAGCCAATCGTGCTCAAGTCAGGGACGACGTCGCCGTGGTTGCCGAGATACATCGTCGCGGTGGCTTTCGCGGGCGCTTTTTCGCGATAGTCGAGGAAATGAAGCTCGCCATCCGGCCGCCGAAAGAGCAGGAACCCGCCGCCGCCGATATTGCCGGCGCCAGGATAGACCACCGCCAGCGCAAAGCCCACCGCCACGGCGGCATCGACCGCGTTACCTCCCTCTTGCAGCACCGCGACTCCGACGCGCGAAGCTTCCGGCTGGACGGTCGCGACCATCCCCTTAGTTCCGTGGCTGGGGCTCACCATGTCACCGGCCGAGACCGGGACGCAGATCAAAACCAGTGCCAGGAACGGAAGCGTGCGGCGAAGATTCATAATTCGGGTCGGAAGAAATAACGCGAGTTGGTTACAATGAGCACGGCTGCGGCGGTGCAAGGGATTGAGGCTAGTCCAGCATCGCCGACGAGTCAAATGCGCTGCGTCGCTGGATTACGAAGTTGGGCCACAGCGCGTTGTTTTGCTTGCCGGTTGTTCGTGAAACCGGTATATGTAGAAGCCCGCGGGCCCCATGCCGAACTTCATCTTTTCCGTCGATGTAGAGGACTGGTTTCACATCCTCGACGTTCCCAGCGCGCCGGCGCTGTCGGAATGGGGCGGACTGCCCTCGCGCGTGGAAAAGAATTTCTTCCGGCTGCTCGATATCTTCAGCGAACATCAGGCGCAGGTGACCTGCTTCGTGCTGGGCTGGGTAGGGGAGCGCTTTCCGCACCTGGTGCGGGAAGCCGTCGCGCGCGGGCACGAGATCGCCTCTCACGGCTATGCGCATCGGCTCGTGTACACGCAATCGCGCGACGAATTCTTCGCGGATGTCCGCCGAGCTCGCCTGCTGCTGGAGGACGTCGCCGGTGTGCCGGTTGCGGGTTATCGCGCGCCTGGCTTCTCCAGCACGACGGACACGCCGTGGTTCTTCGAGGCGCTGGCCGAGGCAGGCTACCAGTATGATTCGTCTGTGTTCCCCGCCCGCCGGACGCACGGCGGAGTTCCCGAGGGCCGCCGCGATCCTTACCGGGTGAATGGCGACGGCATCCTCGAGGTCCCGATCACGGTCGCCGACTTCATGGGCACGAGCATGTGCTTCTTCGGAGGAGGATATTTGCGGCTCTTTCCTTACTGGCTCATTTCCAGCAAAGTGAAGGAAGTTGTGGCCGAGGGACGGCCCGTGGTGTTCTACATCCACCCGCGGGAGATCGATCCGACGCATCCGCGGCTGCCCATGAGCCGAAGCCGCACGTTCAAGTCGTATGTCAATCTGGCCAGCACCGAACCCAAGATTCGCCGCATCCTTCAGGATTTTCCCGTCACCACCTTCCGGCAAGTGATCAGCAATTATTCTTTATTGGTTAAGTCTTATGTCGCCTGATCGCACTCAGACCTTCTTCCATCGATATGCGAACGATTTTGACGCCATCTACGGCAATCAGAACGGCGTCTTCGACAGCGTCATCAACCGCCTGTTCCGCAAGAGCATGCGTCTGCGCTACGAGAAATCCATTGAAGGCTGCGAGCCGGTGCAGGGCAAGAGCGTGCTCGACGTGGGCTGCGGGCCGGGGCACTACTCCATCACCCTGGCGCAGCGCGGCGCGGCGCGCGTGGTCGGCATCGATTTCGCCGACGGCATGCTGAAACTCGCGACCGAGCACGCGCAGAAAGTGGGCGTTGGCGACCGCTGCAAATTCATGGTGGCCGATTTCTACACCTATCAGCCGCAGGACATCTTCGACTACGTCATCGTGATGGGCTTCATGGATTACATGCCGGACGCGGAGAAAGTGATGGCGAAGGTGCTGTCGCTCACGCGGCACAAAGCGTTCTTCTCGTTTCCCGTCGCGGGCGGCGTGTTGGGATGGCAGCGGCAGATGCGCTACAAGAAACGCTGCGACCTGTTCCTCTATACCGAGGAGCAGATCAAGCAACTGTGCACGAAAGTCCCCGAGGCGAAGGCGACCATCGAGCCCATCAGTCGCGACTTCTTCGTTACCCTGGAGAAGAACGGGAGCACGGTTTAGCTATCTCTTATCCATGAATTGCCTTGTAACAGGGCACGTCTTCAGACGTGCCGAAAAAACCTACGTGCCTTCTCCAGCCGACTTCAGTCCGCGGCACGTTTTTTCGCGCTTGCCGGCGCACAGGGGCTAAAGCCCAGCCCCTTTTTGTTGCGTGTTTTCGGCACGACTGGAAGTCGTGCCCTGTTACAAATCAAAACCAATGGAGGAGATGAATAATAGATGCCTTAGACTGTTTCTATGCCCGCATCCCAGCGACGCGCCGTTGTCATCGGAGCAGGTCCCAACGGTCTGGCGGCGGCCATCGTTCTGGCGCAGGCGGGATTGCAGGTTGACGTCTTCGAGGCGGAAGCCGCAGCCCGGCGGCGGGGCGCGCACCCTTCCGCTAACCCTGCCGGGCTTTCATGCACGATTTCGGTTCGGCCGTGCACCCCATGGCGCTGGCTTCGCCGTTCTTCTCCACGCTGCCGTTGAAGAGACTACGGACTGGAGTGGATTCAGCCGTCGGCGCCGGTGGCCCACCCGCTCGACGACGGCACTGCGGTGATGCTGGAGCGCGATCTCGGTGAGGCAGAAGCGCGCTTTAGGCGAGGACGGCAAGCAGTGGCGCAGGCTCTTTGGGCCGTTTGCGGAGCGACTGGAGCGAACTGGCGCCGGAGGTCCTGCGGCCGGTTCGCTGTTCCCGCGACATCCGTTTCTGCTGGCGCGGCTGGGATTGCTGGGATTTCCATCGGCCAGTGCGATCGCGCACATCTGGTTTCGCAATGCGCGAACCAAGGCGCTGTTTGCCGGATTGGCGGCGCATTCCATTCTTTCGCTGGAGGAGCCGCTCACGCGCCGCTTTCGGCATCATGCTTGGCCGCCACGGCCCACGCTGTGGGATGGCCGATTCCGCGCGGCGGCGCGCAGTCGATCACCAACGCCTTGTGCGGGCATCTCGCCAGCCTGGGCGGCACGGTTCAACTGTCCACCCGAGTCGAAGATCTAGCGTCGCTCGGCAAGTTCGACCTTGCGCTGTGCGACGTCACGCCGCGGCAGTTGCTGCAGATCGCCGGCGAGCATTTGTCGCCGGCATACCGGCGCAACTGGAGCATTATCGCTACGGCCCCGGGGTGTTCAAAGTCGACTACGCGCTGTCGAGCCCGATTCCGTGGAAAGCGCCGGAGTGCCGCGCGCTCGGCGACTGTGCATATCGGCGGCACACTGGAGGAGATTGTCGGTCTCGGAAGATGCGATGCGGCACGGGCGCCACGCCGAACGCCCGTTCGTTCTGCTGGCGCAGCCGACGCTCTTCGATCCCACTCGCGCGCCTGAGGGCAAGCACATCGCCTGGGCCTATTGCCACGTTCCCAACGGCTCCGACTTCGACATGCTGCCGCGGCTGGAGGCGCAGATCGAGCGCTTCGCGCCCGGGTTTCGCGACTGCGTCCTGGAGCGGCGGCGTACTTCTCTCCGGCGGCGCTGCAGGCCATGGATGCCAACCTGGTCGGCGGCGACATCGGCGGCGGGCTGATAACCTGCCGCAGTTTCTCTTCCGTCCCACAATGCGGCAGTACGCCACTTCGGCGCGCGACATCTATCATCTGCTCGTCCTCCACGCCGCCCGGTGGAGGAGTACACGGCATGTGCGGCTACAATGCTGCGAAGCTGGCGCTGAGACGCACTGTGACGAACACCGCCCCATCTCGGCACCGCGCGGCAAGGGCGCAGTCGCGTTGTCTGCTAACCACGGTCGGCGGCTTTGTCGATGCGGTCGGCTACATCGCGCTGTTCGAAGTCTTCACCGCCAACATGAGCGGCAACAGCATTCACATTGGGATGTATCTGGGGCAACATAACTGGCTGCAGACTTGCTGCGGCCCCTCTGCGCCGTCGTGTCCTACGTTGTGGGAATGACTGTTGACACGCGTGGCGATCGGGATCGCCGGGCGCGTCGGGTTCGCACGTATCGCTTCATTTACTTTCGGCAGCAGAAGCCTTGTTGCTGGTGCTGTTCGCGCGCGCCACGCCGGCCATGCACCTGGGACAAGATTGTGCGATCTGCACTCGCCGGCCTACTTCGCGCTGGTGGCGCTGCTGGCGTTCGCCATGGGAGTGCAAACGGCAACGCTTACCCACTGTCGGCGCACTGACGCATTTACACCACATTTGTCACAGGCACTTTGACCAAGATGACGGAATCATTAACCCGGGCCCTCTTCTGGGCATAGGATGAGCTCCGACAGACGGGTATATCCCACATTGTCAGACAAACGGCTGCGCAGCGAAGACGTCCGGAAGGCTGCCATGCTGGCCTCACCTGGAGTGCTTATGTCATCGGTGCGGCGCTGGGAGCGCTCGCAAGTCGCGATGGGAGCTGCGCGCGCTGTATCTTCCGGTCGTGGTGCTGGTCGTCTTCATTGTGGTCGATCGGTTCCGTCCGATTGACGTGGAAGAAGAGAAGGAACAAGCAGGCAGGAAGCCGGCGTGAGGACTTCGAGCGCTCATAGAGCATCGGGCTGCTCCTGTTCGTGTTGCCGCGAATTGCAGTAGGCACTGTTATAGTGTTGCCCGCCGGGAGGCCACGCATGTCGTCAGCATCTCCCAACGTCCTGGAAGCAGCCGATCACCGTTCTCTGCCTGGCCAGCTACTACAAGGGCGGCGAATTCATCCGCGAATGCCATCGCCAGGGCTGCCGCACGCTGCTGCTCACCTCGCACAGCTTGAAAGACGAAGCTTGGCCGCGCGAGAGCATCGACGAAATCTTCTACATGCCCGACGTGCAGAAGCAGTGGAAGCTGGAGGATGCGCTCCTGGGCGTCAGCTACATGGCGCGCACGGAGAACATCGACCGCATCGTCGCGCTCGACGATTTCGACGTGGAGAACGCGGCGGCCTTGCGCGAGCATCTGCGCGTGCCCGGCATGGGCGACACTACGGCGCGCTATTTCCGCGACAAGCTCGCCATGCGAGCGAAAGCGCGCGATGACGGACTGCCGGTGCCCGAATTCATCCACGTGCTGAATTACGCTCTGTCTGCGCGAATTCATCGAACGCGTTCCGCCGCCCTGGGTGCTGAAGCCGCGGTCGATGGCGGGGTCGATGGGCATCAGGAAGCTGCACAGCGCCGATGAGTTCTGGGCCGCCGCTCGGAACAGCTGGGCGACCAGCAGTCGTTTTACCTGCTGGAGCAGTACGTGCCCGGCGACATCTATCACGTCGACTCGATTTTCTACGAGCGCGAGCTGCTGTTCTCCATCGCCAGCCGCTACGGACGCCCGCCGATGGAAGTCTCGCAGCAGGGCGACATTTTCACGACCGCGACGCTGCCACTGGGCTCGGAGGAAGCCGCAGCCCCTGATCGAGCTGAACCAGAAAGTGATGAAAGCTTTCGGCATGCTGCGCGGCGTTTCGCACAGCGAATTCATTCGCGGCCGCGAAGATGGCAAACTGTATTTTCTGGAAACCTCGGCGCGCGTGGGCGGCGCGCACATCGTCGACCTGGTCGAGGCCGCAACCGGCATCAATATGTGGGCGGAATGGGCGAAGGTGGAGATCGCCGGCGGCAAGGCCCCGTACCAGCCGCCTACTCCGCGGAAAGACTCTGCCGGGTTGCTGGTTTCGCTGGCGCGACAGGAGCATCCCGATACCTCGTCCTATAACGATCCCGAAATCGTCTGGCGCATGACGGAAAAGAAACATCACGTCGGGCTGATTGTGAAATCGCCAGATCCGCAGCGCGTGCAGCAATTGCTGAATAGCTACGTCCAACGAATGCGTCAGGATTTTTTGGCGTGGCAGCCACCGCTGGAGCGGCCGAATTTCTAGCCTGCATCGTCCAGGAGCTTGGTTAATGTGGGCTTGTGCTTCTCCGCTTTGCCCTTGCGCTTCTTGTCGCCCGGTTCGGCGCGGGTGGGAGGCGGTGTGCCGACTTTGGCGCGCGCGGCAGCTTTCACCGCCGTGGCGGCGCGAAATGGTTTCGGTTTGCGTGGCTTTGAAGGCATAACGAGGGTTGCGTCCTCATCGCCGAAGCGGCCACTGATTCACCCAGTGGAAGCCGCGATTGACGAGGAGAAACTTGTTGGGATCGGAGGCATCCAGGCGGTGCAAATGTACGACCAAGGGACGACCGTCCAACTGTCCAGTGAGTGTGAGACGGTCCGGCGCCGAATGATCGAAGCTGAAGTCGCCCTTCCAGCTCCGGCTGGTCCACTCTGAGAACATCAGCTTGTTCTGCTGCTCATCCAGACGGAGCCCGTACTGCTGCAGGCTCTCATCCATCATTTGCAGGTTGATCACACTCGGAGTGTCCAGCACCAGGTGCTTCCAGCGCTGATTGTCGGTCAGCAGCGGCGGATGCGGCACGTTGTCCAGAACGAAATCGTCCACATACCAGATACCGCGCAACGATGGGCCGAGATGGGTCCCACGCGTGACCTCATCGATGCGCGCCTGATAGGAAACGAACGCCAGCGTGAGAATGCCGAAGCCGATCTGGAAGGCCAGCGCACCCTGGTTCCACTGCTTGTTGGTGAACAGCGGCACTTCGCGCTCCGGCTCAACCGGCCGGTTCAACAGGAACATGTTCGCCAGGCGGCGTAGCTGCGGCAGCAGAAGAAACGTGCAGATCAGGATGATGTGGATGGAGTAGATCTTGCGCGGCACGTCGTAGCATAGGTTCAGCATGAGCACGTTGCTCATGACGCCGATGGTAATGAGCGAAGCCAGGGTCGTAAGTTGCGGCACCAGGATCAGCACGCCGGCAACGGTTTCGCCCAGCCCGCCGAAGAAGCTGTACAGGCGCGAATAGCCCATGAACGTCCAGAGAAATCCCATGGGTGAGGCCTGGCCAAGGGGATCGATGAGCCGGACCAGCGGCGGCTCGGGAAACTGCGCCTGGAACAATTTGTTGACGCCATAACCGATCATGGGAGCGGCGACGGCGAGCCGCATCACAACCCGCAGCCAGGCGTGCAACCGCTCGTAATCAGGACGACGCCGGTCCAGCAACGACCACACCACGGTCGCTATCGCCGCGGCCACCACGATGCAGAGCACCAAAACGTAGTCGTAGAGCTCGTCGCCACTGCCATTGAAAATCTCGGTGAAATCACCTTGCAGGTGCAGGATGTTCTGTCCCACCCAGGGGACGACGTGATGCCAGATGGCAACCCAGAAGTCGCGGTAGGGCGTGCTGATGACACGTTCTTGCAGTCCGACGGCGCCCACCGCGCCCGGCCCCAGATATAGCAGGAAGTACGAGAAGACGAAGCGAAAGCCGATGCGCGTCGCCAGGGACCATTGGGTTGTGCTGGGGATGGACGCGGCGGGTGTGTCCCGCTGCAACTGCGGTATCATGAGGGCCCTCTTCGCGGTCCGGGTTACCTTGCGCGACAGGGAAACTAAACTGGCGCGCCTTGCCAGGCTGACGAATTTTCGCGCGAATGCTGCAATTGTGCAAGCAGAGGATTCGGCGCTCTACCGTTTGCGCAGGCGCGCCGCTCGGCGGAGGCAGTCCGTGTAGTTGGTCTTGGTAAATTCCGGTCGAACATCAAGGTGACGCGAATCGAAACTCACGTGCTGCGTTGCGCTTGAAGTCGGGTCTCTTTCAGCGGCTCTGGGGAAACTGATTCACCCAGTGCGTACCTCGATTGATCAGCAGAAACTTCTCGGGATCGGACAGATCCAGGCGTTTCAACTCGGCGGTGACATGATGCCCCCCGAACTCGCCGTCCAGACTCATTCGATCCGGCTGAGACATCTCATAGGTAAAGTTTGCGTTCCAGTGGGTGTCGGTTGGGTCCCACAGGCCAAATCTCTTCCTGTCCATGTGTAGCTGGAGATAGTACTTCTTCTGCGCCCCGCCCATCGCCTGAATGGTAAGCACCTTGGGATCATCAAAAATTACATTCTGCCACCGCTCCGTTTCAGTCGGTAATGGCGGACGCGGCACATTGTCCGTAGCGAACTGGTCCACGAACCATATTCCGCGGACCAACGGCGACACATGAGTTTCGTTCTTCACCTGGTCTTGGTATGCCTGCGCACAACACACGACGAGGGCGGCCACCCCAACCAATATTTGTAGGGCCCAGACGCCATGGTTCACTCTTCTGTTCCGAGATAGCGGAACCTGCGGCGAGAGTTGGATTTTCCGGTTAAGCAGAAAGAAGTCGGCGATGCGTCGCATGTCCGGTAGCAGCAGGAACAGGCAGAAGGCGAGCAGGTGAATGGAATAGATCTTTCTGGGCACGTCATAACCGAAATTGAGCATGAGCACGTTGGTCATGACAGCAGCGGAGACCAGCGCTCCCAGTGCGGTAAAACGAGGTACGATTAGGAGCAGCCCGCCGGCCATTTCCCCAACGCCGCCAAAAAAGCTGTACGCGCGGGACATTCCCATCGTCGTCCACAGAAGGCCCATCGGAGAAGTTCGCCCGAACGTATCCGAGTAACGGGCAAGGCCGGGCTCGGGGAACTGCATTCGCCACAGCTTGTCTGCCCCATATCTGATCATGGCCACGGCAACCACCATGCGGACGAAAATCCGCGTCCATTGGTAGAGCTGTTCGTAGTTCTCTCGCTTGCGGTCCAGCACGGACCAGACGATCGCCGCGACGGCCGCGGCTATGGCGATGCAGAACAGCAGCACATAGTCATAGAGCTGATCGCCACTGCCGTTTGCAACCTCGGTAAGATCGCCCGTCAGATGCAACACATGAGTACCCACCCAGGGCACCACTGCGTGCCACATATCCCGCAGCGGATTGTTGTAATTGACGAAAGCGCCCAGCGATCCCACTGGGGAGGGATAGACATACAGAAGGAAGTACGCCAAGGCGAAGCGAAAGCCAATCTTCGTAGGGGTAGACCACTGCGGTACGCTCTCGCTGGCGGTTACCGCTTCGTCCCGCTGCAACTGCGGTATCATGAGGGCCCTCTTTGCGGTCCGGATTGACTTGCGCGCCAGGGAAACTACATTGGAGCGCGTTGCCAGGCTGACGAATTTTTGCGCGAATGCTGCATTTGTGCAAGCAAAGGATTCGGCGCTCTACCGTTTGCGCAGGCGCGCCGCTCGCCGCAGGCATTCCGCCGCGTTCGCGGTATCCCCCAGATCGCGGTAGGCGACGGCAAGGTTCTGGTAGGCCTTGGCCTGTTCCAGCGGGTCTTCGTATTCCATCCCTCTCAGCGCCAGCTTGTAGCGTCGCACCGCTTCCGGCGGGTTGCCACGGTTCTGTTCGTAGATGGCGAGGGCGAGGTTCGCGGCGGAGTCGCCGGGACTGAGGGCTAGAGCGGTGCGGTAATACGCGATGGCTTCGTCGCGCCGGCCCTGGTTGGATAGCAGCCCGGCCACCATGTCGTCGGCCATCCAGTTGTTCCGGGTCACTTGCGAGGCGTGCGTCCAGAGGATGAGGTTGTCCTTCCAATAGCCGATTTGCCGATGGGTCACCACCGTCAGGGCCAGCAGCACCGCAATGCTGAAGGCGGGAAGTGCGGCCTTGGGCAAGTGCGCTCGTCGCGCCCATTCCGCAAGACCCCAGCACGCCATGAGGAACAGACCGAGAAACGATAGGTAGGCGTAACGATCGGCCATGGCCTGCCCGCCTACCTGGATCAGGCCGATGGTCGGCACCAGCGTCCCCAGGAACCAGAACCAGCCGACCGGCAGATATCGATAGCGGCGCGTGACAACGACTACGGAGGTGATGGTCAGCAACACCAGCGCGCAAACTGCCACTTGCCAGACGCGCAGCGAGTTGCCGGGATGTAAGTACATGATGGAGAGGTGAGACGGGCAAATCGCTTTCCCGATGTAGCGCACATAGGCCACGATGCAGTTGCCCGTCCTGATCCAGGCGGAATACTGCCACTCCTGCACATGGACGACGTGCTGTGCCTTTATCGTGGCCAGCGCGCTGCCGGCACAGAGCACCAGCAGCGGAACCTTCTCCATCACCAGCCAGCGAAAACCTCGGGGCGCGAGCGCCGCAAGCGGGTCATCTTCTGCCGCAGGCGCGTCGGCGAACATCCGGCGCAGGGGCCAGTAGTCCCACAGCAGCAGCACGCAGGGCAGCGTGATGATCTGCGGCTTGGCCATCAATCCCAGCGCGAACAGCGCGGCCACAACGCAATAACGGGCTATGCCGGGACGCCGCGCGTACCAGCGGTACGCCCCAAGCGCCAGCAGAAAGAAGAGGATGCTGAGCACGGTTTTACGCTCCGCAGTCCAGGCCACCGGCTCGACATTCATGGGATGTAAGGCAAAAAGCGCGGCCACCATAAAGCTGCGTCCGGCGAAGCCCGTGGCCAGCAGCAGCACCCAGAACAGCACCACGGCGTTGAGGGCGTGGTAGACGATGTTCATTGCGTGATGGCCGGCGGGATCAATGCCGAACATCTGGCAATCGAGGGCAATCGAGATCCAGGTCAGCGGATGCCAGTTGTTGTCCTCGAAGCTCCGCGCAGCCCACTTGATCGTTGGCCACGTCAGCCCCTCCTGCACCTGGAGGTTCTCGTAGATGTAGCCCTGGTCGTCGATGTTGGCGAAGGGATGATGAACAATGGGCAGATACAGCAAGCTGGTGGCAATCGCCAGCACCACGCTGAACCCGATTGCTTTCGCCCAGGGCAGCGACGATTTCCCCTTTGCCGCGCTGACGGTCGCCGGAACGGGATGCAGTGCCGCTGAACTCATCGACTCCTCTTGCCGCGCATTATATGGGAGTGGGCGGCGTGGGCCGGTGACGCGCTTCACCGAGCGAACAAATCGATCGGGTAAATCAGCGGCGCAACAGGTCGTCGGCGTAACGCTGCGCCGCCCCGAGATTTCTGGTCAGACGCTCGGCGTTTGCGCGGGCGCTTTCGGCCCCCGCACGGTCGCCGTTTTGTTCCAGCGCTCCGGCCAGAAGCAGGTAGCCGTAATCGGAGGGATACACCTGTAGCGCGCGGGAGTAAGCGCTCACGGCCAGCGGCAGGTCGCCGGTACGTTGCGCCACCACGCCCAGGCTGATCCACGCACCGGAATAGTTCGGGTCCGCCTTCACCGACTGCTGAAAACTATCGCGAGCGTCGGTGAGGTTGCCGATTCCCTTGTAGGCGTATCCCAGATTGTTGTAAGCCCGGGCCTTGGTCTTGGGATTGCGCGCGAAGCCCGCGGCCGCCTTGTAGCGCTCAATGGCCGCGGGGAGGTTGCCGTGCATTTGTTCGTAGGTGCCGATATTGATGTTGCTGTTGGGGTCGCTGGGGAACAGCGCCACCGCCGCGCGGAAGTGCGGAATCGCTTCTTCCGGGCGCCCGTCTTTCAGCAGCGCAGTACCCAGGTTGTTCTCGGCCACCCAGTTGTCGTGGGTGACTTCAAGGGTGTGCGTCCACAGCGTGATGTGATCGTTCCAGAAACCGACTTGGCGATAGCTCAGGACAGCGAGCGCAGCCAATACCGCAACGCAAGCGCCGCGCAGCAGCATCGGCGGCAAATGTGCTTCGCTGGCCCAATCTGCCGCGAGCCAGCACACCATGAGGAACAACCCGATGAACGGCAGATAGGCATAACGGTCAGCCATGGCCTGGGTGCCGACCTGGATCACGCCAATCATGGGCACCAGCGTTCCCAGGAACCACAGCCATCCGACCGTCAGGTACCGCCGGCTGCGCATCTGGGCGACGACCGCAGTAATGCCGAGCAACAAAAGCGACGCGCCGGCCAATTCCATGGCGGGATAGGGCTTCAACGGATACGGATAGAACAGCGCCAGATGCGACGGCCAGAACGCCTTCGCCAGATAGCGAGCATAAGAGACGACCGCGTTCTCCAGCCGCACCCAGTGTCCGTAATTCGTGGTTGCGCCGCCGGCGGCCTGCGCATTCAAGGTCATCACCGCGCTGATGAGGCAGAGCCCTAGCAGCGGCACCTTCTCCCAAATGAGGGATGAAAGGGTTTCTTGAGTGCGAAGTGGTGCAGGCGTGCCGGCCCCCGAAATTGCTGTTTGAAACGAAAATCGCTGAAGCGGCCAATAATCCCACAGCAGCAGCACGAAGGGCAGCGTGATCACCTGCGGCTTCGACATCAGCCCCAGAGCGAAGAAGAGAGCCACGACGAGATAACGCCACTGCCGGGCATCCCGCTGCCCGGCTGCATGCTGGGTGCCCCACTCATCCCGTCCTTTGGGATGAGTGGGCGCATACCAGCGGTACGCCTCGAGCGCCAATAGGAAGAAGAAGGTGCTGAGCAGGTTCTTTGCGTTCCGCAATCCAGGCGACGGATTCGACGTTGATAGGATGGAGCGCGAAAAGCGCGGCTACCATCCAACTGCGTCCGACGTACCCGGTCGCGCGCATCAACACCCAAAACAGAAGCAGCGCATTGACGACATGCAGCAGTACATTAACGTCGTGCGGACCGGCCGGAGTTACACCGAACAAAGTCGTGTCGAGCGCGTGGGAAAGCCACGTCACCGGATGCCAGTTGGCGGCATCGCGCGCCGTCATCGCCCAGCGCACGGTTGTCCAATTTAGCCCCGCCCTGACGTGGACGTTGTCGCTGACGTAGTCGGGGTCGTCATAATTCGCGAATGGCTGCCAATGGACGGGATAGTAGACCGCGACCACGGCGAGCGCGAGCACCAACCCCAGGAGCAAGCTCCGGCTGCGAGGCGCGGACGAGTGCCGCGGCCCGCGAGCGTCACTCCGCTCGGCAGCTTTCGAATCAGCGGCGGTGGCGCGTCCTTCGGTTTCCATAGCACGGGTCGGCGTCAGGGGGCAGACTGCAACTGCTGAGCGTCGTTCACGCCGCCGACTTGCGTGAGCGCGGCGTTCAAGTTCTTCAGCGCTGCCGCGCGCAGCTCCGGGTCGCGGGTGATGCTGAGTGTCTTTCTAAAACGCTCGATCGCGGCGGAGTAGTTGCCGCGCTTCTGCTCGTATAGTCCGATATTAAAGTTGCTCACCGGATCGTCGGGATAAATCGACGCCGCCTTATAGAAGTGCGCGACGCCTTCCTGCGTTCGGCCCTGCTGGAGCAAGGCCCGTCCCAGGTTGTTCTCCGCGAGAAAGTTGCCCTGCGTCACATCCAGCGCGTGCGACCACAGCGTGACATTGTCTCGCCAATAACCGATCTGGCGGTAGGTGACGATCGTCATCGCGAGCAAGACCGCAACCGTGACGGCGCGCACTATGCGAATTGAGACGTGCGTCCGCTCCGCCCACTCCGCCAAGCCCCAGCACACCATGATGAACAGGCCAATGAACGGCAGATACGCGTAGCGGTCGGCGATGCCCTGCTTGCCCTGATAGCCCACGCCTTCGAGCCCGAGCATCGGCACCAGCGTGCCCAGGAACCAGAACCATCCCACCAGCAGATACGGCCGGCTACGTCGCACAGCGGCAACGCCCAGCGTGATAACAAGCAGCAGCAGAGCGGCTCCCAACACAAGCCATATGTTCACTTGATCCGGGTGGGGATAGAAGGGCGAGAGCCGCACCGGCCACAGCGCCTTCCCGATGTATTGCGCGTACGAGACAATCGCGTACTCGATGCGCAGCCCCAGCGGATACCACGCCTTGTTTCCATCAGCGCGCTGCGCTGCCATGGTGATGGCGGCGCTCACCCCCGACAACGCAAACAGCGGCAACTTCTCCCCAACCAGCCTCCAGAAGTTCGCCCATGCGAATCCTTCTGGTTCGCTAAAGCTTATCCTTCGCAACGGCCAGAAATCCCATAGCAGCAAGCACGAACGGAAACGTGATGACCTGCGGCTTCGCCATCAGTCCAAGGGCAAACAGCGCCGCGACCGCGAGGTATCGCCCTGCCTTGGGCTTCGCGACGTACCAGCGATAGGCGCCCAGCGCCAGAAGAAAGAACAGCAGGCTGAGCGAGTTCTTCCGCTCCGCAATCCAGACTACCGACTCGACGTTGATGGGATGTAACGCGAAGAGCGCCGCCACCACGAAGCTGCGGCCCGTGAAGCCGGTGGCGCGCTGCAAAATCCAGAACAGCAGCACCGCGTTGACGATGTGCAGGAGCAGGTTGACGCAGTGCGGTCCGGCAGGATCGAGGTCGAAGAGCTGGCAATCCAGAGCGTGCGACAGCCACGTCAGCGGATGCCAGGTGCCGACGGAGTAAGTGGTGAACGCCCAGCGCAGCGTCGCGGGCGTGAGGCCCTCCTGCACCTGGACATTCTGCGTGACATAGAGCGTGTCGTCGTAGTTGACGAAATTGTATCGCGCCACGCGCGCGTACAACGCCACCGTAAGCGCCGCCAGCAGCAACGAGAGCAGCGCGGTCATCTTCCACGACGGCACGGAGTAGGGGGCGATTGCCGGCGACTGCACCGTCTCATCGGGTTTGAGGCCGACCGAACTCAAGCGCCCTCCGTCTACGGCCCCTGCATCTTCCGGGCAGCATCGAAGCACTGGCGCGCCTGATCGGTATCGCCGAGATCGCTATAGGCGTGCCCCATATTATTCATCGCCAGGATTTTCAGAGAAGGCCGCGTGGTCAGCACAATGGCCTTCTTGTAATGCTCGATGGCCTCGCGCAGCTCGCCGTGCTGCTGCTCGTAGAAGCCGATGTTGAAGACGCTGATCGGGTCCGTGGGATGGATGGCCGCGGCCTCGCGAAAGTGTCCGATGGCCTCTTCCGTCTGCCTGCGCGCCAGCAGCGCCGCGCCCAGGTTGTCCTGCGCAATGTAGTTGGGCGGCGTGACCTCGATGGTGTGTGTCCACAGGACCACATCGTCACCCCAGAACGCGATCTGCCGCCGCGCGACGACGCTCAGCACCAGCACGACAACGACGCCGGCGATGGGCAGTACCGGCGCGGGCAGTCGCACTCGCTCGGCCCAATCGGCCAGGGCCCAAACCACCATGACGAAGATGCCAAGCAGCGGCAGGTATGCATAGCGGTCGGCCATCGCCTGGCGGCCGACCTGCACCAGCCCGATCATCGGCACAAGTGTCCCCACGAACCACAACCAGCCAACAACCAGATACCGCTGCTGGCGCTGCTCGACGACCCACATCGTGATCGCCAGCAGAATCAGCAGTGCTCCGTAAACCTGCCAGCTTCGCAGCGAGTCTGCCGGGATGCGGATACATGGGCGCCAGCGCTGCCTGGCCAGAACGCCTTCCCCAGATAGCGCACATACGCCACCAAGGCATTGGAAAGCCGCAGCGACAGCGGGATGGCCCCCAGCGACAGCACCGCGTTGGCGGTGCGCTGCGCCTCCATGGTGAGCGCTGCACTGGCTGCGGCAATGGCAAACAGCGGGAGCTTTTCCAGAATCAAGTAGCGAGCGCTCTTCTGCGGCAACGGCACGTCATGTCTATCAACAATGCCGAAGGAAATCCGCCGCAGGGGCCAGTAGTCCCACAGCAGGAGCACGAATGGGAAGGTGATGACCTGCGGCTTGGCCATCAGCCCCAGAGCAAACAGGAGCGCGACAACAATGTAGCGGCCCAATTCCCGGATCTTGAACCCCGCCAGACCCGGGGCACCCTTCGGAGTTTTCGCGTCGCCGGTGTAGGCGCCGAGCGCCAGCAGGAAGAACGTCATGCTCAGCAAGGTCTTGCGCTCGGCGACCCAGACGACCGGCTCAACATTGATGGGATGAACCGCAAAAAGCGCGGCGACCATGAGACTGCGCCCGGTCTTGCCCGTCGCCGACAGCAAGACCCAGAAGACCAGCACCGCGTTCAGCGCATGCAGCAGTAGATTGGTTTCATGGTGTCCGGCTGGATTCAGCCCATATAGTTGGATATCCAATGCGTGGGACAGCCAGGTGAGCGGGTGCCAATTGCCCGCCTCGTAGGTTGTCATGGCCCAGGTTACGGTGTCCCAGGTCAGGCCGTCTTTGAGGTGCTCGTTGTCGGTGACGTAGAGGTTGTCGTCGTAGTTGACGAAGCCGTGGGTCCGCGCGGGATAGTAGAGGGCGAGGACGATGACCACTAACAGAAAGCCACCGGCGCAAGCTTGAACTGATCTCGATGGCGCGGCGGGACGCGACTGTACTTGCGGATCCGCTTGCACGCCGACCGAACTCACAGGGCCCCCTTCGCCCGACGAGTATACCCGAATCGAAAATTCCGACCTAAGCAAAGGAAGCTTGGCGCCTGCCCTGAGCTTGCCAAAGAATGGGGCGCGCCCTCGACACCTTTTCACCACAGCAGCACGGAACGCACGAAATTTCTCTTTCTTTGAATTCTTCCGTGTCTTCCGTGCTTCCGTGGTGAATTCTCGCGGCTACTGCACTGCCGCGTAGTAGCCCTGCCGCGCGTGGACTTCCAGCCGCTGCGGCGCGCGCACTTCCACGCGCAGCGAGTGGAACCCCGGGGTGAGCTGTTGCGGCGGGAAGGAGACGTAATACTGGGTGCGCAGGTCGCGCTCGATCTCGGCGAAAGCGCCCTCCAGTTCTGCACTGGACTGCGCAAAGTACACCCGCCCGCCGCTGGCGTCGGCCAGGCGCTGAAGCACCAGGTCGCCGCGATCGCCGCCCTTGCCGGAGCGAATGACGAGCGCGTAGATCTGGACTCCCCTGCGCTCGGCGATGCCGATCACGTCGCGCAGCCCGCGCAGGCTTTGGGTGTCATCGCCGTCGCTCAGTACCACCAGTGCGCGATGGAGAAGCTTGGCATCATCATCGCCGGCACTCGAACCGTCGCAGGCGGCGTACAGCGCGTCATAGAAGCGCGTTCCCCAACCCGGCTCCCTGGCGCGGTCGATCGCCTGGAACAGCTCCTGCCGATTCTGCGTGGCAGCTTGCCATAGCTTCACGTCGCCGCCGAAGGCCATCACGAATGCGCTGTCGCTTTGCGGCCGCAGGATGCGGTCGAGGAACTTCGTCGCAGCGGCTTTCTCGTCCGCCAGCACCCGCTTGACGGAATCGCTGGTATCGATCACCAGCCCGATTTGCAGCGGAAGATTCTCGTCGCGTTGGAAGTCGCTGAAGCGCTCGACGGGCGCCTGATTGTCATAAACCCGCACCTGGTCGGAAGCGAGGTCGCTTATCATCCGGCCCTGCGCGTCGGCTACGGTGAACTGCAGCCGCACCTCAGGGACATCGCGGCGGAAGGTGTATCCCGGCTCAGCCGCGGGGAGATGCTCGGGGGCGTCCGGCAGCGCGGGGGAAGGCGGAATGGCGCCGACCCGGTTGCGTCCAGAGCTGGTGGCGGCGGGCGGGCCGGCCGACCCGCCGTCGGGCTCTGCATTCTCGAAGCGGCCGGCAGCCCACTCGCCTATGCCCACCAGTGTCAGCCCGCACAGCGCGAGTGACAACCCGGTGACCAGTACCGATTTGCGCACACCTTCATCATCGGCCGTGTGTGCCGCGAACTTGAGCGGCTCGGTTCACATCCTGCTTTGAAGGGGCGCGGCTTCAGCCGCGCCGACACGGCCGCTCTGATCTTGGGCTTTAGCCCATGAGGAAAATCGGTCACGCGAACAACGGTCTCCGCAGCGGCTGAAGCCGGCGAAAGCGCAGTTCATGCGGCGCGCCTAAAGGCGCGCCCCTTCAATGCAAGAGGACATGATTCATTAGGTATGAGGAAGTCAACAGAGCCAACTTGGGCCCGAGGCTGCGGCCTTGAGCATGCCGCGCCGCGGCATCACAGCGCCGAATCGCGTTTCCGTTTAATGTAGAAGCTGATCATGAAAACCGGCATCATCGGCCTGCCTCAGGTAGGCAAAACCTCACTGTTCGTCATGCTCACCAAGCAACAGGTGGCGCAACGCACCGGCAATCCGCGCGAGGCCCATCTCGGCGTCGCCCGCGTCCCCGACGACCGCCTCGACCGCCTGGCCGCGCTCTTCAATCCGAAAAAGCTGGTCCATGCCAGCGTGGAATATGCCGACGTGGCCGCGCTCTCGAAAGAGGCGCTGAACGAGACCGCCTTCGCCGCCAACCTGCGCAACGTCGACGCGCTGGCGCACGTCATCCGCGCCTTCGAAGATGACTCCATCCCGCACGTCGGCCCCATCGACCCGCTGCGCGACATCAAGAACATCGATTTCGACCTGATCGTCAACGATCTCGGTCAGGTGGAGAAGCGGCTGGAGCGCGTCGAAAAAGATCGCAAGAAGATGAAGTCGGACGAGATCGAGCGCGAGCACGAACTGCTGGTGCGCGCCAAAGCGCACCTCGAAACCGAGCGCCCGCTGCGCGACATGGAGATGACGCCCGAAGACAAGAAGCGCGTGCGCGGCTTCATGTTCCTCAGCGAGAAGCCAGTGCTGTATGTGCTCAACATCGGCGAGAGCGCCACGCTCGGCAAAGATCTCGAGGGAGCCGTTGCGAAGTATGGGATTGGCGAGGTGTCATCGCGCCCAAATACCGGCGCGCTAGCCGTGTGCGCGAAAGTCGAAGCCGAGCTGGCCGAGATGAGCGACGAGGACGCCGCCGAATTCCTGTCGAGCTACGGCCTGACAGAAAGCGGCCTGGTGCGTCTCATCCGCAAGACCTACGAGCTGCTCGGCCTGATTTCATTCTTCACCGTGGGCGAAGACGAGTGCCGCGCCTGGACGGTCGAGCGCGGCTCCAAGGCCGTGAACGCGGCGGGCGCAATCCACACCGACCTGGAACATCACTTCATCCGCGCCGAGACCATTCACTGGGACCAGTTGCTCGAGGCCGGCTCCGAAGCCGAAGCCCGCGCCCGCGGCACCCTGCGGCTCGAGGGCAAGGAGTACATCGTGAAGGACGGCGACGTCATGCACATCCGGCACAGCGGGTAGCGGATGGTTTCGAGCCGTGAGTCAGCGGCAGATCGAGAACAGATCGAACCTCATTCCGAAGGCTGCTTCTCGCGCCAGCGCTTCATCAGTCCATTGCTGGGCAGCGATTCATCCAGAAGCTTGCGGGCCGTCTCCTCTCCTGCCATCGGCAACCCACGAGGATGGAGCAGGCCAATCTGAACCAGCACCGATGCCTGGTCCCAATAGATATGCTCGTGTGCCACTTTGTCGCCTTCGAACTTGACGATGGCGACCGTCGGAATTTCCACGGCGCGCCCGGTCGGCGGAATACCGGGCAGCAGCCAATGCATCTCGGTGGTATGGGTAAAGCACACAATGAATTCATCCACAATCGTGTCCGAGCCGACGGTACGGCTGATCGGTATCAGACGGAAGTCAGGCGGATTTACCGGGATGAAGTAGTGAGCATAGAAGCGCTTGAGCTGCTCATACCCCACTCCGCCCGTCATGGTGGGGACATGATTGACGTAAGGCTGCGAAACCATGGTAGCCATCGTGGCTTCCACATCGCGGGTCTCAAATTCGCAGCGGCAATGCTCCTCCCAAAGCGCAACTAAGTTCGGGGTAGTCATAAAGCTCCTTGCGTTCTGCCTGTCTTCGCAGAACGGTTCTAGATCAACACCGCCTTAAACCAGGAAACGGCCGTGACGATGATCAGGTACCAGGCGGTCGTCATCACGAATGCGAACGGGAGCTTAACGCGCGCCACCCTGACAAATCCGAAGATGGCCAGCGCAAGCGCCCACAAGCGGAAGACATCGGCGCAGGAGGCGATCGCGTAAAGAACGGGATGGGCAGCGGGGTCAATCCAATAGGCCGGGTTGGTAGGCAGGGGATTGTGCCAGGTGAAAGTCTGAAGGTGGAAATTGGCGGCGACCATCATCGCGGAGATCACCAGGCGCAGCAACTCCGGGGTGAGCGCATACATGATGATGGCGAGCGACAACACGAAATTCACGTTGGCGCCCGGGCTTCGGCGGAAGCTCCAGGTCAGGCCGGCGGCGGTGAGCAGCGCCGCTGCCAGCAGTACCATGGGAAAGCCGTAGGAGGTCCAGCGCACCGCCGCGGTGCTCGCCTCCAGTTTGGCCTCGCGCTCCTCCGAGCGCAGGTTGTCGAAGCGCGCGCTGGCTGCCGGTGAGGCCTGCAACTGCGCATCGACCAGCGCCCCGAAGCCAACGCGATACTCGATGACCGCCGCCAGCATCACGAACGCCACCGAGAGCACCAGCCACGGCGCCCACCACGTGGGGCTCAATTCCAGACCCGCGAAGGCGTGAGCCGGCGCGAACAGGATGGCTTTCATGCGGCCGAAAGCGGAGATCCGAGGGGCTCCCGTCGCCGGGGCGATGGCTGCGGGTTGCTCATGCAACAGCAGCTGCAGCTTGTGCGGCACCTCGGGATTGCCTGCGCTCGCCGTGCACAGGTTGTAGACGTGTACCAGCACGCCGTGCTTCACCGGAACATTGCCCAGATCGTGCAGGACGTCGCGCCAGCGCCCCAACTGGCTGAGCACCCCTGCGGCCGAGTCGGAGACCAGGATGTGATTGGCGTCGGCGCAGTCCATCACCCGCTGCGCCATGTTGATGCCGGCGCCGGCCACGTCCATCTTGTCGTTGATATTGGTGACCCGGTACACCGGACCGGTGTGGATTCCCATCCGCAAGCGGATCTCCGGTAGGGTGCGGAGGCCCTGCGCAATCTCCAGCGCGCAGCGCACCGGCGCCTCCGGATCGCCGAAGAACACCAGCGCCATTCCATCGCCGGTGGGCAGCCGGATGAGGCCGTCCTCCGACTGCGCGCGCGCGAATTCCGATGTGCTTCTTACAATCGCCTGCAGCTCGGCCTGCCGCTTCTCCTGCTCCTCCATCGGAAGCATCGAGTAGGCGACGATGTCCATGAACAGCACATGGGCTAACTCCAAAGCCGGCGCTTTCGCAGGCTCTACCGTCATAGGGGCCCTCGGAAATCTAACTGAATGGTAGGGGTCGTGTTGTATTATCCGTGAATTCAAGCTCACAAGACACAAAAAAGCGTTACCCCCGCCGGAATCGCGGGATTGCCGCGGGACGCTGGTTTGGAGAACTATCCATGAGGAACCACGAGTTCATCATCTTCATGCTGGGAGTGCTGGCCGTGTCGGCTACGCTCTGGGCGCTCACCGACATCTCGCGCAAGGCCCTGCTGTTCCAGGTGGTGTTCTTTCTGGCCATTGGGACCCAGCTTTCCACCCAGGGTTTGCAGTACTCCAACGCGCACCTCACCCGCAAGGAACTGGACCGCAGGTCCGCCTTCGTCATGTACGCGTACACCGAGGATGACAAGGTCCTGCTCAATACGGTCGCGGCCGACGAGCCCTATCTCATCGGGTATCGCTATTTCCGCGATGGCTATCAGCGTCACAACCAGGCGCGCGACCAGAAGCTCGATCCGGCGGCGAGGGACGCTGCCCAGAAGCAGGCTGACCAGGAATTTGCCGTCGCCACCCAGAAATTCAGGGACGCCATCGCGCGGGGCCAGTATGTTGCCCAGAGCCACTATCTCATCGCCGACATGATTCGCATTAAGCCGGGCGCCGACCTGGGCCAGGCGGAAGACGAGCTTACCGCGGCTACCGGCGACGATCCCCAGTACTCGGCCGCTTATTATCTGCTGGGGATTCTGGACCTCCAGGACCACAAGCCGGGCAAAGCTCTCGAAGCGCTTACCAAGGCGACCTCGTACGGGACCGTCGAGTGCTTCGATATCAACAATCCGACCGAGGACGACGACGTGTGGAAGCCGATTGCCTCCGATCCGCAATTCAAGCATTTACAGGAGGACTGCAAGCACCGTTATCCCGAGATTCTGCAGGACGCGTTCGCCCGTCCTCAGACCCAGGAGTAAGGGCGCACGGCGTCTGGCAGGTGGCATTCCGCTTCCAACCTGCTGCTGCCGTTTTGCGTCCTAAAGAGACATGGATATTGATCTTCGCGGCTCCATCGCGATAGTCGCCAACTTCCTGCTAATCGGCGGACTCACCTTCTATGGCTTCACGCTATTCGGCCAGTATCACGCCACCGGCAAGTGGGCCAAGAACATCACCGGCCTGCTGGCGGGACTGGGGATGTTGACGCTGGCCTTCGCCCTCGCCATCACTCCCGTTAACATCGCTGTGCTGGCGCGCATTGCGGCAACCAAGGCCTCGATAGTGTTCTTAGTCGTGAGCAGCATCCTGCTACTGACGGCCATCGCCGCTTTCGGCATCATCACCTACTGGCGTCCGCGGCGTTTGTGGCATGAGCGCAAACTGGAGCGCGACCTGAGCCGAGATCTGCCGAACATACGATAATGCTTCGCTGGTTAGTCCGCAGAGCAATTGGGCCGCTATCTAGCTTGTTCACTCCGGCTCGTCAGCATGAGCGCGTAAACTCCTTACCGGTTCGCGTTCCACCGGCACGGCCACTCCTTGCTCGTCAGTACGCCCGATCTGAAAGACGATTGCTGTTTCCGCACGTTCCCAGCATCCCCAGAGGACCGCCCCCCGATCCGGCGGAACCCAGGCTACGTCGCATACCTCGTTCTGTTTGACCTCGATCTCCCCAACTGCGGCTGGACTGAGGTTGTTCGCATACGGCGTGGCCACAACCGCCGGGCCCGAGATCTCCACCTCCGCTCCTGGCCCAATCTCAACGCTGAATATTGCCGCCTGCTCAACGTCCAATGTCTGCGAAATCTCAGCCGAGCCGCCGCTCCACATCGGAGCCGCGCCTCGCCGCAGCGCGCCGGAGCGGGGCAGCAGCTCCACCACAATATTGCGAAACGGCTCTTGGCCGAGATTCTCGACCACGTGCGTCAGTCCCGCCGATGACAGCTCGCATTCCCCGTCGTCATAATTCAGCTGCTTTGGTTCCTCATCGCGGGCGGCGCTGATAATTGACGACGCACTGGCAACATACAGCAGATAGTCATGCGGATGGTGATGGCACAGCGTGCGGTCGCCCGGCGCAATCTCCACGGCAAACGCGCGCACAAATTCGTTGGCAATCACAAGATGGTGCCGCGGCTCGTCGTTAATCTCGACGGGATGACTGCAATCGAAATGGGATTCAGTCACCGATCACCTCACTTCCGGCAAGACTGACTGGCAATCAACAAGAGCATAATGGATTAGGATGATCGCGCTTCGTTGCACCCGCAATCTGTTTCGAATTCTGACGTTGATGGCGCTGCTGACCGGGCTGTCGGCGACCGCTCAGACTGTTGGGCGGGTCTCGCTCCCGGCGAGCGGATTGCCGGACCCTCTGCGACAGGCTGTTGAAGCGAAGGGTTACCATGTTCCGCTGGATAAGAGCGCTGCGGCGGACTTCTTCTTTGCGAAGGACCTCGCAACCAGCAAGAAGGACGTGGCGGGCGCGCTCTATCCCGAGCTGAGCGACGGCGAATTCGTCGGCGTCGTCCAGTTCGCACAGCCGTTCACCGACTTTCGCGGACAGAGCATCTCCGCCGGACTCTACAGCCTGCGCTATCAACTTCTGCCCCAAGACGGAAATCACCTGGGCGTCGCTCCCAACCCTGACTTCCTGCTGGCCATACCCGCAACTGCGGATTCACATCCTGAGGAGAGCTATCCCTACAAGAAGCTCGTCGCGCTCAGCGCTAAGAGCACCGGCGGGAACCATCCCGCGGTGATTGCGCTACAGAATCCCGCCGAGCCGGGGACCGTGGCCAAGACCGATAGCGGCACGATCTTCAGCGTCGCGGTTCCATCCGCCTCCGCAACCGAGAAGATGGGCATATGTCTTACCTGCTCGGCGTCGCAATGACGTCATTCCATATCACCCCCGAGTGTGAGCCCTCGCACTGTCCGCCGCCGCGCTGGATCATTACCATAGACGGTGGAAGTAGTCCCCTGACCACTGGCCACTAACCACTAGACACTGCTTTTGGAGGTTCTCTTGGCACCCTTTCGTTATCACGCATTCGCCTGCACCCAGGAAAAACCTGAAGGCGTCCCCTGCTGCTCGGCCGCGGGAGCGTTCCGCGTCCTCGACGCGCTACATCGCGAGCTGGGAGCTGCCGGCCTCGCCGACGATGTCCAGGTCTCCAGTTGCGGCTGCCTCGGCCTGTGCGACAGCGGCCCGGTGATGATCGTCTATCCCGAAGGCACCTGGTACACAAAGCTTGGCCCGAGCGAGACAAGCGAGATCGTGCGCTCGCATTTCAAGGAGGGCAAGAAGGTCGCGCGCCTGGAGCGGAACGACTATGACGCGATGAAAGCCGAGATCCTCGACCATCGCGAGAAATACCTGGCCATGCTGAAGGCCAAGGATGCCGCCGGCGTTCTGCCCGACGACATCGTCGAATTGATTCGTGGCTTCATGCCCAGCCGCGCGGTGCTGACTGCGCTGGAACTGGATGTCTTCACTGCCATCGGCGACGGCGCGACCGCCCAGCAGGTCGCGGGCAAGATCCAATGCGCCGTGCGCGCGACGGAGATGCTGCTGAACGTGCTGGTCAGCCTCAAGCTGCTGAGCAAACAAGAGAGCACCTACAAGAACACGCCGGTTGCAGCGCGGTTCTTCGTCGAGGGCGCGCCCGATAGCGTGCGGCTGGCGCAGTTGCACTACGCCAACATGTGGAAGCGCTGGTCGACCCTGACGGAAGCGATGCAGGCGGGCACGAGCGTGGCGCCGCGCAGCGACAACGGCTGGCTGAAGCCGTTCATCGCCGCCATGGATGCCAACGCTCGCGGCCGAGCGCGTGCCATCGCCCAAGCCGTCGGCATTAACGGCGCGCGCCACCTGCTCGACCTGGGCGGAGGCTCGGGCGCGTACTCGATTGCCTTCGCCAAAGCCGCGCCCGCACTGCAATGCGAGATCGTCGACGTGGCAGATGTCCTGCCGATCACGCAGGAGTACATCCGCAAAGCCGGATTGGCGGACCGCATCAACGCGCGCGCGGGCGACATGCTGAATGCGCCGCTTGAGGCCGGCAAGTACGATTTGGTGCTGCTCTCCGCCATCTGCCACATGTTCTCCCCCGAGCAGAACCGGCAACTGCTACGTCGGGCCTACGAGGCGCTGGCGCCCAAGGGGAGGCTGGTCATCTCCGATTTCGTGCTCGATCCCGACAAGACGGCGCCGCGCTTCGGCGCGCTGTTCGCGCTCAACATGCTGGTAGCGACGCAGGCGGGCTCCAGCTACAGCGAGCCGGAATACTCGGCATGGCTCCAGGAGGCGGGTTTTGTCGAGACCAAGCGCGTGCGCATGCCCGGGCCGGCAAGCCTGATGATTGGGACGAAATAGCAGTACAGTTTCTGAGGTTCGAAATCGCAATGCGATTCGTGATCTTGTTATGTCGTGCTTAGCCATGTAAAATCGTGCAAATGCGCAACGCGAAAACCCTGTCCGTCACCATTCCGCCGGAAATGCTTTCCCGTGCCGAAGCGCTCGCCAGGAAAGAGAACCGCACCATGAGCGAACTGGTTCGTGAGGCTCTGCGCCATTACGAACGGCAGCACTGGTGGGAAGAAACCAACGCGTACGGCCGCGCTCGGGCAGCCGCTTTAGGCATCAACAGCGAGGATGAGGTGGTGCGTGCGGTTCACCAGCATCGCAAACAGCAGCGCCGTCCCAAGCAACGCCCGGCGTGACTCGCGTCGTGTTGCACAGCAATGTCTTCATCTCCTCCCTGGTATTTGGAGGCAATCCGCGACGGCTGATCCAATTGGCAGAGCAGGGCTCAATTGAGCTGTTCACTTCACAACTGCTGTGTCGAGAGGTCGAGCGTGTGCTTGCGACTAAGTTTGGGTGGTCTGCGAGAACGGTCGTGCAGGCTACAAGCTATCTCTGGTCGCTGGCCCAATTGGTTGAGCCGCGAAAGCGCGTGATCGACTGCACCGATCCTGACGACAATCACGTATTGGAGTGCGCGTTAGAAGCGCAAGCAGATTGGCTGATCACAGGTGACCACCATCTGCTCGTGATGCACCCGTTATCGCGGAATTCCAATCATCACCGCTCGGGAGTTTCTCGCCGGAAGACCCTGGGAACACGAGTAGCAGCGCAACAGCCCCCATCCAAGCTGATTTCGTCTGAATGGGGGCCGGCGCGTGAACTATCCAGGGTTGGCACTCTGACTACGCCCCGATCACGGCGACCAACTCTTTCACCGAATCGGCGCTCTTCCGCAGCGCGGCCTGCTCTTCGGGCGTCAGCTTGATCTCGATGATCTTCTCGATGCCGCTTCGAGCCCAGCTTGCACGGCACGCCGACGAACAAGCCCGTTGATGCCGTACTCGCCTTCGAGATACGCGGCGCAAGGCACGATCTTCTTCTTGTCCTTGAGGATCGCTTCGACCATCTCGGCCACTGCGGCCGACGGCGCATAGTAGGCGCTGCCGGTCTTCAGGTGCTTGACGATCTCGGCGCCGCCGTCGCGCGTGCGCTGCACCAGGCGATCAATGGTGGCCTTGTCCATCAGCTCGGTGATCGGGATGCCGGCGACGGTCGAATAGCGCGGCAGCGGGACCATGGTGTCGCCGTGTCCGCCGAGCACGAAGGCCGTAACGTTCTCCACCGAGACATCCAGCTCGCGCGCGATGAAGGCGCGGAAGCGGGCCGAATCGAGAATGCCGGCCATGCCGATCACGCGGTTGCGCGAGAAGCCGCTCAGCTTATACGCCGCCTGCGCCATGGCATCCAGCGGATTGGAGACGATGATGAGGATGCAGTCGGGCGAGTACTGCACCACCTTGCCCACCACATCGCTCATGATCTTGTAGTTGGTGTTGAGCAGGTCGTCGCGGCTCATGCCCGGCTTGCGCGGGATGCCGGCCGTGATTACCACAATGTCAGAGTTCGCCGTATCGGCATAATCATTAGTGCCGAGCACATAGGAGTCGCGCTTCTCGATGGGCATGGCCTGCAGCAGATCGAGACCCTTACCTTGTGGGACACCTTCAATGATGTCGATCAGCACGACATCGGCAAGTTCTTTCGAAGCCAGCCAATGGGCCGCCGTCGCGCCCACGTTGCCGGAACCTACTACCGTTACCTTTTTACGCATAAATGCGAAATCCTCCGGATGACGAATCATCAAACTATATTTTGGTTACGAGATTCGTATCAGGGCACGACTTTAGTCGTGCCGATAGCAGGCGAGTCTGGGGCGGGCTTGAGCCCCTGTCACGCGGCAGGCAGGGGCTAAAGCCCATTTGACATCTCACTGTTGCGGCACGGCTGAAGCCGTGCCCTGATACAAAGCTTACGACTCAAGGCCTATGCAGCGTCACTACTCTGGCAATCTGAGCACGCGCTCGTGCCCGCGATAGTCGCCGACCGGTGGGCACGATGACCGCGTCACGGGCCGCTACGGCCACCGGCGCCATGTTCTGAATCATGTGCGACGCGAACTCGCTGGTCTTCACCTTGGTCGCGCCTTCCAGCATGCGCTCGAAGTCGTACGTCACCTTCTTCTGCTGGATGGTCTGCTCCATCGAGTTCTCGATCAGCCGCGCCGCCTCGTGCCAGCCCATGAACTCGAACATCATCACGCCCGAAAGCATGACCGAGCCCGGATTGATGACGTCCTTGTCGGCATACTTGGGCGCGGTGCCGTGGGTGGCTTCGAAGATGGCGTGCTGATCGCCGATGTTGGCGCCGGGCGCGATGCCCAATCCGCCGACCTGCGCTGCCGCCGCATCCGAGATGTAGTCGCCGTTCAGGTTCGGGCGTCGCCAGCACCGCATACTCGTCGGGACGCGTCACGATCTGCTGGAAGATGCTGTCGGCGATGCGATCGTTGATCATCAGCTTCTGCTTCCACGCGCCGTTGCCGTGCGTGAGATAGATGCTGTCGATCACGCCGCGCACTTCTTTGTACAGCACTTCGCGGAAGTCCTGCGGGGCAAACTCCAGGCCGGGCTCGACCAGCTTGGCGTTCTCTTCCACCGTGAGGCCGGGATTGCTGGTCGAGGTTGTCGATGATCCAGCTCTCGCGCTCGGTGACGACCTGGTCGCGAAACTCCTGCGTGGCCAGCTCATAGCCCCACTCGCGGAAGGCGCCTTCGGTGAACTTCTGAATGTTGCCCTTGTGCACGATCGTCACCGACTTGCGATTGTTCTTCAGCGCGTACTCGATGGCCATGCGCACCAGGCGCTTCGTGCCGGTGATGGAGATCGGCTTGATGCCAATGCCCGAGTCTTCGCGAATGTGCTTCTTGGTGCCGGCGAGCATCTTGGTGTTGATGAAGTCGATCAGCTCCTTGGCCTGCGCCGTACCCTCTTTCCACTCGATGCCGGCGTAAACGTCTTCCGTGTTCTCGCGGATAGATGACCATGTTCATGCGGTCCGGATGCTTCACCGGCGAAGGAATGCCCTGGTAGTACTTCACCGGGCGCACGCAGGCGTACAGGTCGAGGATCTGGCGCAGCGCCACGTTCAGCGAGCGAATGCCGCCGCCGACCGGCGTGGTCAGCGGGCCCTTGATGCCGATGCGCAGATCGCGAAACGCGGCGACCGTGTCGTCGGGCAGCCAGGTCTTGAAGCGGTCCATGGCCTTCTCGCCGGCGAAGACTTCGTACCAGGCGACGCGCCGCTTGCCGCCGTAGGCGATCTCGACTGCGGCGTCGAACACGCGCACCGAGGCCTTCCAGATATCGCGGCCCGGTGCCGTCGCCTTCGATGAAGGGAATGATGGGGTTGTCGGGAATGACGAACTTGCCGTCAAAAGTGATCTTTGTGCCGCTGGAGGGCAGCGCAATTCCGTTGTAAGAAGCCGTCACGAGCGCACCTCGAAGAAATTAGTTAGAGATGGACCGGGCTGCGAGCAGCCTGTGTCGGAAGGGGGCAGGCGTTGGACCAGAGCGAAAGCGAACGTTCGATCAAGTATGATGACGGCGGCGCTGCTCGAGGCCCATAGCGGGCCGCGTCTGGATCGGAAACGCTTACCACCTAATCCCGAACTTAATTACGGTATCACCTGCCCGTGTGAGGTTCAATGGAAAGCCATGTTCACGCGTCACACATAGGTGTGAGTCACGCAACAGCGTGATGCGGGGCACATCGTGCTTCGGAATAGTCCCGGTACATTCAATCGCGGGCGAGCCAATGCGTCTGGAGGGTCTTGCCACCCCAAGAATCGCCAAAGGCGCGCTTCTTGGGGACCCCGGATTGCCAGTGGGTACTGGACGCGGTCTGTCCACCGTCGAGTGGCTCATCAGCCACTGCAGTTGAACTCTGCTGCCCTCCGTGGGTTTACTCGGCGAATCAACGTCTTTACGCTCGGCTCGATTTGAGAGAGGGTAGCCATAGTTGAAGCTCATGCCTATTGCCGTTTGACACGCCCGAAGTGTCGGGCCTACGCTTCAAATGGTTTGGCAGACCGTCGTTCGTACCCGATTTGAGTGAAAGCCCCGGCGTGGTAAACCACGGCTTTCGTGTGTTTGCGTCGCATCTCCGTCCGGCAGGTGCGTGAGATAGATCTCTCGCGTCTGCCGCATCACCTCGGCCAGCCGCATCTCCGGATCGAAACTGTCATCGGCTCCAAGCATTCTCCACAGCAACTTCTGCACTGCCCGCCGCGGATGGTCGGCAACGGGCAGCCACTTGCGCGCGCGTCCGCTCACCAATCCGCACGACGTGCTCCACCGTGCGCAGGAAATGCGCGGCGGCGCTCAGATGCTGGTATTCCTCTTCTTGCAGCAACCCATCAGCACGGAGCAGCCGCAGGCGTTCGCGCAAGATTCCCCGCCAGCCAAAGCTGGTGCCGCGCCTGGAGTGCTCCCGCGAGGTAGTCGAGGTCGTAGATTCCGCCCGGCCCGGTCTTCAGGTTTTGCGTGCTCTCGCTGCGTTCCAGCCGCGTGCGAATCTCGCTCAACTCGGCAGCAAAGTCCGCGCCGTCGCCAACTCCGTCGATGCCCCGCTGCACCACGTGCAACGTGCGCGCTGTCCCAGTCCTGGCATCTCCGGCGACGTGGCGAAGCTTCGCATAGGTCAGCGCTTCCCAAGGCTGGGCTTCGTCGCGGAAATAGGCCTGCAACTGCGCCGGAGTGACGATCAGCTCGCCCTCGCGCCCATGCGGACGCAGGCGCGCATCCACCGAGAACACCGTGCCCTCGCGCGTGTAGGCGGTCAGCGCTTCCATCAGCTGCTCGGCGGTGCGCCGCGGCAAGGTCGCGATCGCAGCTGCCTCGTCGCACACAAACAGCACGTCGGCATCGGAGAGCAAATCGAACTCGACCGCACCCAGCCGCCCGAGCCCCATGACCGCAAATCCCGGAGGCGCGCCGGCGATCGCCAACGCTGCCTGCATGGCCGCATCGGCCGCAGCAGTGTTGTCGCGCAGGCGAATCGAACACATCGCGCGACTGAAACAGGTCGAGCGCTCCCGACAAAACCACGCGCCGGCGATATTGCCGCCGCAGGACTGACATGGCTTCGGAAGCGATCGACGTCGCCGTGCGCCAGGTAGTGGAACACGGGATCGTCGGCGGCGCCCGCATGCCGCGTATCGGCGGCGAACAGGTCCTCGGCGTCTGCGGCCGCGGTCTCGTCGATCCTGCTCCAGCAGCGAGACCTCTTCCGGATGGCGCACCAGAATGTCGGTCAGAAACTCGCTGAATTCGAAGATGGTGAGCGCCTTCTCGACGGCGTCGGGCGAGCGCAGCACCGCGCCGTAGCGCTCGGAGGTCGTTCCCGCCGAACTGAGAAAGCGATCGAGGTTGCGGCGCGCGTGCTGCGAAAGATCGACCCGCGCGGCGATCTCGCGCAGCCGGGGCGAGTCGATGGCCAGCCGCTGCATCATCTGGCTGTAGGTGCTCTCCGGGGTGGCCGCGGTCTCAGGCCAAAGCTGGAACTCCGCTGCGCCCTGGTCCTGGCTCTGCTCGCGATAAATCACCCGCTGATAGATTTCCGCCACCGCTGCCATGCGCCGCTGCACATGGGCTACAAACTCCTCCGGCGTCGGCGCGGCCGTGCCCTCGCGCGTCAGACTGCGGCCCAGCGCCTCCAGCTCGGCGCGCGACTGCGGCAGCCGATGCGTTTGCTGGCCGTGCCGCAGTTGCAGGCGATGCTCGACAGTGCGCAGAAACTCGTAGGCGTTGGTGAGGTTTTGGAAGTCTTTGCCGCTGATGTGCTCCTTGTCGTGCAGTTTCTGCAGCGCGAACAGCGTGCCGCGCGAGCGCAGCCACGATTCGCTGCCGCCGTAAATGCGTTGCAGGCACTGCACCAGAAACTCGATATCGCGAATGCCGCCGCGGTCGACCTTCACGTCGATGCCGGTTCTGCGCGCACCTGGCTGCGTGAAGTCAGGCTGCGGCGGCGATGGCTGCCGATCTTCTCGCGCGTCTCCAGCGCGGTCTTGATGGCGACGAAGTTCACCTCCGGGCGATAGACATACGGCTGCACCGCGCGAACGAACTCGCGCGCCAGCCCCACATCGCCCGCGGAGTGCCGCGCCTTGATCATGGCCTGCAGCTCCCAGTCCTGCGCGATGCGCGAGTAGTAATGGATGGCATGCGTCAGCGGCACCGCCGGCTCTCCTTCGCCGCCCTGCGGGCGCAGGCGCAGGTCGATGCGAAACACCGGCCCTTCGCGCGTGTGCCGCGCCAGCAGCTCCGTGGTTTGCTGCGCCAGCCGGATGAAGTATTCGCGGTTGGAGATCTCCGCACCGGCCGGCTCCTCGCCGCCGTCGTAGAGATAAAAGCAGGTCGATGTCGGAGCTGTAGTTCAGTTCGTTGCCGCCGAGCTTGCCCAGCGAAAGCACGGCGAAGCGCGAGTCGACCACGCGCTTCCCTGTGCGTCCAGCGAGCGCGGCGTGCCGAAGCGATGCTGAAGCTGCGCCTGCACCTCGCGCAGCGCCTCCTCGATCAGCACATCGGCGAGCGCCGAAATCTCCGCTGTGGTTTCGGCCAGGGTCGCAATGCCCAGCACATCGCGCAGCATGATGCGGATGTACTCGCGCCGCTTGAAGCGCGCCAGCAGCGCCGCCGTGTCGGTCTCGAAGGAGCGCGAGCGCATGCGCGCGAAGCTCTCCTGGAACTCCTCGCGGGAGTGGGTGCGGTCGAGGTTGCGATCGCGCAGCAGCGTGTAAAAAAGGTCGGGGTTATGGATCAGCGTCTCGCCCAGCCACGAGCTGTAGCCGAAGACGACGACAGCGTAGTGCACCAGCGAGGGATGCTTTTCGAAGAGCGCGAGCAGTTCCGGCGAGGCGGTCTCGGCCAGGCGCTCGAACTGGTTGACGGTGGCATCGGGACTGGGCGAGGCCGGCAGCAGGGCAGAAAACGAGCTGTACACGCCTGGGGGTACGAGCTTCTGGATATTGGCGAGATGGGCGGCGGCTTCCGCGTCGCGCAATGCGACCGACGGCCCGGCAAGAGTCTAGGGGAATCAGCCACTAACCAGCGATTTTATTATGCCGGGTGCCCACTCAACTGCAGGCCTAGATGAGGGAAGGCGTCCAGCGTCAGTCTGCGCGCCCGGATTCGGACCGTTGCGCCCTCATTTCAATTTTGTCATCCCGAGCGGAGCCCGGAGGGCGGAGCCGAGGGATCTGCGGTTCGCGCAAGCGGGATGGCGGTTCGGGCAAACCGCAGATTCCTCGTCGGCCTGACGGCCTTCTCGGAATGACAAATCAAGAATAGCCGCTGATACCTGATGGATAAATGAGAGGAACACTCGTCCTCGCACGGCCCGAGCTCACAAAAAACAAGGGGCACCTGGTTGGGTGCCCCTAAGATTCACCAAGATTGCCGCTCTCGCTAAGTGTTAGCCGCGCAGCTTGCGGCGAATTGCGCCAGCCAGCGCCAACGCGCCAGAGCCCATCAGCAGGAAGCTGCTCGGCTCAGGAACGGACGTGCCGCCGCCCGGCGTCACCGAGACGTTGTCCAGGGCGATGTACGCCGGATCGTCACGGAACGAGAAGGTGATGGTGTCATGGCCGGTGCCGGTTTCGGTGAAGCTGAACTGCTGGTAGGCACCGCCGGTGTTCGGATCGGTCGCGCTGTAGACGGTGGTGCCGTCCCACATGGCGCTAAAATCGCTGGGATCATCGCCCACTGCCGCCAGCCAGAAGCTGAAGGTGTAGGAACCGCCCGCCGTGGTCGTGAACGACTGGCTCAAGGTGCCGTCGCTGCCAACCGGGCCCAACGTGGCGTAGAAGCCATCAGCGTCCTGGGAACCGTTGTAGACATAGAATGGGCCGCTGACCACTTGTGTGAACTCAAAGTTCCCACCCTCGGTCCAGCCCGTGAAGTCGCCCGTCTGGAAGCTGCCGTTGGTCAGCAGATTCTGGGCAAAGGCCGCCGGCGCGCAGACCAAGACTGTCATGGCGACGACGACCAGCAGGGTTTTTGCTCGCATATCTCCTCCGGAGTGTGAGTTGGCCTAACTCGCAGGGGGAAAGCGCACGTAACCTGCCAGTCACGATGTAATAAATTCATCAACTTACAAGAGACATTGTCAACGCGAAGTGCAGATTGTTGCGATTAAGGAGAGAAACAGGTTACGCAGATGGCAGCCTAGCTGGCACGTGGATCGGGTGCGGCAACGCCGAAGCCAGAGACTCCCTCCTACCCAAAAGCTTTTCGGCGGCAGCAAAGCGAAGGGCCACCCGATCAGGGCGCCCCTCAAGGCATCACCGAAAATTCTCGCTTCGCTAAATGTCACCCGCGCAGTTTGCGGCGGATAACTCCAGCCAGTCCCAGTACGCCCGTGCCCATCAGCAGGAAGCTGCTCGGCTCAGGAACTGAGGTGCCACCGTTCTGGGTCACCGATACATTGTCTAACGCGATGTACGCCGGGTCGTCGCGGAACGATAACGTGATGGTGTCATTGCCAGTACCAGTTTCGGTGAAAGTGTACTGCTGGTAAACGCCGCCGGTGTTCGGGTTCGTCAGGGTAATCGCCTGGCTGCCATCCCAACTGGCGGTGAAGTCGCTGGGGTTGTCACCAACCGCTGCCAGCCAGAAGCTGAAGGTATAAGACGCGCCAGCCTGGTCGGCGAACGACTGGCTCAACGTACCATCTGAGCCCACCGGGCCGAGAACGGCGTAGAAACTGCCTTCCTGGGCGCCCGTATAAACGTAGAATGAACCGGTCACCACTTCCGTGTCCTCAAAGTTGCCACCTGTGGTCCAGCCCGAAAAGCTGCCCGATTCGAATCCGCCGTTGGTAAGCAGGTTCTGGGCAAAGGCCGCCGGCGCGCATACCAAAACTGCCATGGCGACAACGACCAACAGGATTCTTACTCTCATATCTCCTCCGGAGTGAGTTGGCCTAACTCGCAGGTGTGAATCGCACGTGACCTTCCAGTCACAATGTAATGGATTCATCAGCTTACACTTGACACTGTCCATGCTAAGTGCAGAGTGTTGCGATTAACGGAGAAACAGGTTACCGATGGGCGTGTCTGGATTCACCGGGAATGGCGCTTTTGCGCTATGGATCCCAGATTTGCGCTATGGATCCCAGACAGGAGAGATGGGCGCGCCCCCGAGTTCCAGGTCTTCCGCTGGAAAGCCGCCTATGAACTCCAAGCCGTCCTTTATCATCCCCCTTTACAGCGACAGTTCTAACCTGGAGCACGGCTTGCGATGGCTCAATAAGCTGTTCGCGTTGGACCGCAGCGGAAGCTCGGCGGGCCGCGAGCTTGTGGCCGGGCTGACCACCTTTACCACGATGTCCTACATCGTCGTAGTGAACCCGGCGATCCTCTCGGCGGCGGGAGTTCCCGAAGGGCCGTCCTTCGTCGCCACGGTGCTGGTGGCGGCCATCGGCTGCTACCTGATGGCCTTCTACGCCAACCGGCCCTTCGCCATCGCGCCCTACATGGGCGAGAACGCCTTCATCGCCTTCACCGTCTGCAAGGTCCTGGGGATTCCGCTGGCAGACGGCGCTGGCCGCCATCTTTATTGCCGGCTTGCTGTTCGTGCTTCTGACCGTGCTGCACCTGCGGCGCTGGGTAGTCGAAGGCGTGCCCACGTCGATGCGCTACAGCTTCGCGGTCGGCATGGGATCTGTTCCTCACCTTTATCGGCCTGAACCAGACCGGGCTGGTCACGGCTCGGCGTTCCGGGCGCTCCGGTACAGCCGGGACATTTGAGCTCACCGCCGATCACTGGTCGCAATCTTCGGCTTCCTGCTGATTGCCGTGCTGACCATCCGCAAAGTTCCAGGCGCGATTCTGCTGGGGATCTTAATCACTGCGGCGGTTGCGTATGTGGCCAGGGTCGCGCCTGCGCCACAACGGCTCATCAGCATGCCGCCAAGCCTCGCGTCCGTCGTTCTGGCATCTCGACCTGCGCGGTGCTTTGTCGTGGCGAGCGTTCCCGGTCGTGCTTACCATCTTCATCATGGCGTTTGTGGACACCATGGGCACGCTGATCGGGCTGTCGGCGCGCGCCGGCTTTCTCGACGAGCAAGGGCAACTGCCGCAGATCGAGCGGCCCATGCTCGTGGACGCCATCTGCACTTGCCTGGCGCCCGTGCTGGGCACCACTACCTCGGGCGCATTCGTCGAGTCGGCTACCGGAATCGAAGCCGGCGGAAGGACCGGGTTGACGGCGTTTGTCACCGCAACCTGTTTTCTCCTGACGTTGTTCTTCGCGCCGCTCGTCGCGGCCATTCCCGCCATCGCCTACGGGCCGGCGCTGATTATCGTAGGGCTGTTCATGCTCGCGCCCATCGTTCACATCGACTTCGCGGATTACTCCGAGTCGATCCCCGCCTTCGCCGTGGTCACGCTGATGGCTTTCACCTTCAACATCGCCATCGGCATCTGCGCCGGATTTGTGCTTTATCCGATTTGCAAACTCGTGGCCGGCAGAACGGCGCAATTGCGGCCCGGGCTATGGGTGTTGACCGCGCTCTCTCTGCTGTTCTTCATTTTTTATCCGTATCGGTGATCGCCAGAGGGATCGCGGAATCCAAACACCGTCGCGAATTACTGAAATTGTCATCCCGAGCCCTAGCAGGCTGCTGAAAAACTCGAATTGGGACTGCTTTGAAGGGGCGCAGCTTTAGCTGCGCCGATGTAAGCCCATTATTTTTCTCATCCCGAGGAGGCCTTCAGGCCGACGAGGGACCTGCTTTGGACTTTTTCCGCAGCCTGCTAGGCTCGGGATGACAATCTTCCGATTCGGGACCCTTCTAGTTATTCGGAAGGCTCGCGGCATGGGCCCTCACGCGTTCTGCATCCGCCGAGCGCCCCAGCAGGTCATAGAGCTGCGCTAAATTCAGCCACGGTCGTCGCGAGTTAGGAGCGACTTGAGCAGCTTGCTCCTGAAACTTTACAGCTTGCCCGTTGTCTCCGATCTTTCGCCAGGACTGGGCCCGGCCCGCGGCCACTTTGTAGGAGAACGAGTTTTCGCCCGTCCCTCGCTTCAGGTCTGAGGAAGCGTACCGCATGGCCTCATCGAACGCCTCCAGCGCGTCTTCGGGATCAGCCACGCTGAGGGCATAGTCGCCCAACTGCACCAGCATCGGCGACGGATCCGCTTCCAGGTCGGCCGCCCTTCTGCGGGCCGCAATCGCGTCGGTCACGCGGGCTTGCCCTTGATAAAAGTCGGCCAACGCTGACCACGTATATCCGCTGGGGGCGATGGCCACTGCCTTCAACAGCTCCTTTTCGGCTTCGGCCTGCCGATCTAACTGAGCGAGCGCACCGGCGTGCACCAGATGAACGCCGGGATCCTCAGGAAAAAGCCTCAGCGCTTTATCGCTGGCGGACAGCGCTTCCTTATCGCGGCCTAACACCTGAAGCACTCCGGCGGCGTTGATCCAGGCGGCGAACTCCTCCGCGCGACTATGGAACTGGGTCGCCGCAGGCAGAGGCGCGGCGGCACAATTCACAGGAAAGCGTTGGATCAACTGCTCCGTTTCCGGTGACCGGCGAACGAACACAGCCGAAACTTCGTCCAGGTAAACAGGCCGCCATAGGTTGCTCACGCAAAAGTTCCTGAGGGCCAGCTCCGCGTGATCGCCGTAGGACAAAAGTATCGTATTGATGCCGTAGCGGCCGACGTCAGTTTCCCACTCGACTGAATCGGGTGGAAGGTCCAGCAGCCTGCGATGATGCTGGATGCGTGCAGGCCCGAACACGGTTTCCAGACCATAGATATAGACGCGGCGCTGGGGACCCAGCTTCCAACTGTCATAGCCCCCCGCCCCATACGTATTGAAAACTTCGCCCGGCAGATTTTCGCGCTCAATGAATTCAGCCGCGCGCCGGGGAAACCACCAGCTCAATCCGGTGCCGAAGGTCGAGAGCTGCGGCGTGCCGCCAAAGTAAAAGCGGTTGCTTACCAGATCGGCGGAGCGCGCATACACCAATAGCGCGAAGCACAAGACAGTCGCGCCTGCGAGGACCCAGCGCAGCCGCGGCGCTCGTATCCGGGAGCCAAGGCGTCGCAGAGCGGAACTCAGAATTGGTCCCGCGATCACCACCACCACGCAGCCGAATATCGACTCCACGCGAATGTGCTGGAATGGGGCATAGCTGGATCCCAATAAGATAATGGCCGCGCCCCACTGCCTCTGCAGCAAAGCGATGGCGGCTGCGATGACGGCCACCGCGAACACCAGGAACAGAGCGCTTCGGGAGCCTCCGACAGAAAACGCGGCGCGCGCCGTCGGCCAGTTCAGCCGGACGCCCTTCCACTCCCCGATCCACCGCTGTTGTTCAGTGTTGGCGCGCCCCAGCACGGTGCGATAGATGCCCCATCCCCACGCATTCGCGAACGTTATCAGGCCGGTAGCAACCAGCCATTTCCAGCCACGCCGAAGTCTTTCGATAGCGGCAGGCCTGCGTTCGTGTTCGCTAATAATGTCCAACACTTCGGTTCCAACGTAGGCGGCGATCAGCCCCAATCCCGCCGCAAAACCGTAATGAAAATTGACCCATAGCAGCATGATCACCGGCAGCAGCCATAGAGGCGCGCGGCCATGTTGGTAGTACTCCCAAAGAATGGAGAGAAATGCCGCAAAGAAAACTACGCTGAACATGTCAGCGCGCGGCTGGGTCCGTTCGGCGATCAGTGGGACAGCGAGGATTGCAATTGCGGCACTCGCAGCCGACCCTCGGCGAAGCAGCAACGCCACCGTGCCCGCAGATGCGGCAGCGCTGATCCACGACAGCAGCGTAAACCCGCCGGCCAGATACGCCAGATAGAGCACCACGAACGCACCGACGGGATAGGTCCAGGGTTCGCCCGCCGCCGTATAGGACAAAACATCGAAGGTAGGAACACGATGATGCTGGACCGCCCAGCGTCCCGTTGCCATCTGCCAGCCGGTGTCAAGGTCTCCAAGCGTGCGGAAGCCCGCCAGGAAGGCGTAAATCAACGCCAGTCCGGCAAGAATGAAAAAGATGCGACGCTCGAGGCTGGGACGTCGGACGAGGCTGAAATCTGAGTTAGTCGGGCCCACAGGATTAACTGGAATTTCTGACTTCGAAAACCATACCATGCCAAACGAAGCCAGCCGCCCTACTGGCTACTAACCGTCGCCAGGATCGACTGCACCGTATTCACCGTGTGCTGCGCCGCGAAGATCTGCTTCAGCTTCTCCTTGAACTCCGTCTCCGACTTCATCTGCGTTGTCTGGTTCAGATAACTCACGTTCAGGGGATAGAAGCTGACGTGATGGCTCGCCTGGAACAGTTCGTAACGATACTCAACCGTGGGCGCCACCAGGAAAAACGAATGCACAAACAGGGTGCCGGTGGTCTGCGTCTTCACCTCACCCTTCACTAGCTGCTTGGTCTTCTCGCCCAGCAGGTCAGCCTGCTGCCTGAGGATGGATACCGGCGTGACCAGCTTCGCGTCGGCAATATTCGATGGCCAAAGATCGTCCATAAAAACCAGTTGTCAGTTGTCGGTAGTCAGTTGTCAGTTACTAGATTCGCAGAGTGCTAAAACAAGCCATGCGCAATCTGACGGCTCACGGCGGGCGGCTGATAGCTGTCCTTAAGCCAACCGACAACCGACAACGCCTTCAAACTTCCACCACCACCGGCAAATGGTCCGACACCATCTCCTTGTCCGGACACCCATCCCGCAGCAGCGAGGCCTTGCCGATCGTGGTCACAATCCGCACTTGCTCATGGGTGAAGCCATCCAGCAGCGCGGGCCGCAGCAGCACCTGGTCGAACATGTTCCAGAAGTAGCATAGCGGCTCGCCCGACTCGTAATAATACGTCCCCGCCGCCTCGCCGCGGTCGCCGAAGTGCGCCCACATGGGATTGTAGAAGAACCCGTATGGCCGCTGATGCACGGTGCGCCGCTCGCGCTCGGCCACCCGCCGGCTGCCGACGGCATGCAGTCCGCCGCTGGCCGCCACCATCCCCGCCTCAAATGGATTCATGTTCAGGTCGCCGATCACCACCGTTCGCTGATGCCCGCAATGCTTCTCGGCATCCTCAATCAGCCGCGCAAAATGCACCGCCTCGAACACCTGGCTCTCGTCCGACAAATGCTGCTTGCTAGGCAGATGCGCCGCCGCAATCAGCAGCTCGTCATACCCCGGCCGCCTCAGCTCGCGGATGGCGATTCGATGCGTCTCAATCAGCTTGGGGAGATAGTTCGAATCGAACCGCGTGAAGAACAGCAGATGCCCGCAATTGCCCTTGGCAAACTGATACTGCGGCGTCCGCTCATTGAGCGCCAATAACAGCGCGGCCGGCTCGGAGCCGCACTCGGCCAGGATGAGCACATCGGCGTTTTCCTGCCAAGCCAAATGCGCGACATTAGTCGGCAACCCCCGCCGATTCATGTTCCAGAACAGCAACCGCATAGGGCGAAGCGTAGCAGGTTGAAGTTGTAAGTGCCAGTGCTCAGCAGCCAGACGGATGCTCCAAGAATTGTGCCATCCCAGGCGTATCCGCCAAGAGCCGCAAGTCAACTCGTTAGCTTATCGCTTCGCTGAGGTGCGTGATCAGTCTTGAACAGCGTCTCAAACACCTCCCTTAATTTGTCCGTAGCCTGCCTGGAGAACAACCCCGCCAGACCAGTTATTGCGGCAACACCATACGGACTCAGGCCACCAGCCCCGGTTGAAGCTGAAATCAAACCACCTCGTACCGCAAAGTAGATCAATACAGCGAGAGCAACCCCTATAAATGGTCTCAGCAAATACCACCACGTCCAACTCTTAACAAATTGTCGATTACCCACATAATCCACGAAGGATGTGGCCGCATGAATGTAACTACCGAGTGCTCCCGTCAAAATGGCTATGAGCAAAAATCTCACCTCAAGTGAGACCGAGTGGACCCAACCGAACAGATCCACCGGTTCGGGCTTATCGATAGGCGGGATTTGGTCGGGCCAGATTTTTATGAGCAGATAGACTATGATGACTTCGGCAACTATCATGTACAACCCAAATATGATCTGAACGCTCCTTTCCATCGTTTCAGGGGTTTCTGCCTCAGGTAACGGTGAAGTGGCTGGAGCGGCCATGAGAGATCATACCTCCAATCAGATAGGCAAGCCCAAACAGGGACCTTGACCTGAGAGCGTACCCGTGGCAGCTCTGAGCACTCCTATCGCAACGGATCGCGAGCGAGAGACGGAATGCCGGCTGTTCTCGTAGTGCGTTGCCCACTGTGAAAGCAATAGGCTACCCGCCGCCTCCTCATGGTTGAAGATTGCACTCGTCGAGAGGGTCCCCAGCCGAGTGATCGCAGGGAAGGCGGCCACCTACGGTGGCATATGCCCGCTCGCGAAGCGCCATCACGGTCTCCACGATGTGTCTCAGATTCTCACCCAGATCTGACAGGGAAAATGGCAGCTCGTCGAGAGCAGGACAACACAGTTGTGTAAACTGTACTACGTCAACTCGGCCAGACTCCGCCGCTGCGAGTCCTGGATAGTAGGTAGTTGGGAAAAATCCCAGTTGTCCCAGAACTAGGTGCAGTGGCGCTGCGTCGGCTCGAACATCTACAACTGTGCAACTCAGCTGAGAGGGTAGGGTGGTCCGCAAGTCTTCGACTATGAGGCGTAGAAAGGACACCTGCAAACCGTTGACTTGGACATCTAGACGCAGTATACGCGCGCGTCGATCCTGAAGATCTAGCGATATTTTGGCAATGCCTAGCAACTTCCGCTGGCGACGAAGCAGGTAGTATCGATCTCCAAACCGCTGATCGCACCCGCTTATTCCTTGGATACGTTTCAATGCGATAACTCCAGAGGCATGACCCCGGAGACCTTCCGACAGCGCCTCACATCGCTTGTATTCAGAATCTGAGACCCTCTCGATTCTGAGTAAATCGTGCGGTTGCGGTGCAGAACCTGACCATCTGCGGCCATGGACGTTTCTTCCGAAACGATTTCTCAGACCCGACGCAAACGGCTTATCAGACCTATATAGCTCCTCGGAACGCCCGCTGAAGCAAGCCTCGGCAATTTCCCGAACTTGCGCTGACGCCCATGTGAACCGATCGCGCAGTTCGTAGACAGCGGGCAATATTTTAGCCGTCATGATCATGTGTTCCGGGGAGCCCACCATGTAATGAGCAAACGGCTCAAACCCAATTGGCGTGAAACCTGCTTTTATGACCCCCTTATATCCTCCCAAATTGCCTGTGCGTGTCTCCGCCAATAGAAAGACGGCCCCAGCGTCCTCCAAGTGTTTGGACATTGCCTGAAGCAGCGCCGCACCAACTCCTTCTCGCCGCGCTGATTCGCAAACCACCAGTCCTGTCAGCTCAGCCACTCGGTCTTGATTGTCTGCGAAGCTAATGTCGACAGCAGCTCCTAAGCAGCCAATCAGTTGCCCATCGCGCTTCGCCAAAACCCAGTGGAAGTCACCACGCGTCAGTGCGTCGGCAAGCCACGCCTCCCTCATATATTGTGGAAAAGGGTAACCACTCCCGATGGGTAGATCCCCAAGCGGAGGATATACGGCCCGGTACAGCGATGCAATGGCGTGAGCATCGCCAGCCGAAGCCCTCAGGATCGTAAAATTGCAATGCCCATTCTGGCTCATGCGGCCATCGCCTTTGCCGCACATATCGTGGCACACTGACCCAGATGCGAGTCTAGTTCGGATATGATCACAAAGTTGGCTTGACACAACTCTTCACGTACTTCTTCGATCGTAAGTCGATGAATGCGGTTACCAGGGTCTAGCTCCAAGTTGACGCTCTTAACCCTCCGCCAGTGATCCCAGATCTCGCCGGTCGACGAGAAGTTCAATAAGAATTTATCGATAAAATCAAAAAGAATGGTTAATCGGAAATCTCGTTTGGTTTCCGTGACGACTAGCAAACCTCCAGGTCGAATCACACGAATGATCTCATGCAAGGCTGTGTGCGCTTCTCGCATCGCAAAGAGCGCCAAGAGCACATTCGCTGCATCGAAGGCTCCATCCCGCCAGCGTCCGAGGGATGTTGCACATTGCTCCACGATATCGATGTGCCCGGGCAAGTCAGCCGGAAGCTTGCGGCGGAGCTGGTTCAGCATGGCCTCGGATGAATCTACCGCTGTAACAACTGCTCCGTCGGCCGCAAGCGGGATGGCAACGTTGCCAGTTCCCGAGCCTACATCAATCACTCGATCGATTCCTGGGAAGTGCAGCGCAGTTATGTGACGGGCCGTTGCTTCTTGATAATAGGGAAGGATTGGGAGTATGCAGTCGTAGCTCACAGCATACGTCTCCCAAGCTCGCTCCTCATCAACCTGGGGAGGACGGGTCATTGAATTGTCGCCCTGCTAGGGCCAAGCGGACAACGCATCACACCGTCATTGCCCTTCTTCGCATAGGGAGTGACGTTGAGATAGTTCACATGCAGGGTCATGCCCGCGCCGCGGCGGCGCAGGATCGATCGGGCAACAAGCGGCAGATACGCATAGCATTTCTCCCCTCCACGTGGGTCCGGTTTGCGAAACACCAGGCAAACGGTTGCCGTTGGAATCTGCCCGTTATAGATCTGCCCAATGAGCGCGTTTTGCTCCTGGCCGAAAGCTGTCCTTTGAGGAGGGGGAAGGCGCCGCAAAATCTTGTCAACTAACGTTTGCAGCGGCATACCGACAAGGCTTTGGTTGCCATTGATGCCAAAGAATCGCGCAGCATCACATGAGGCTTCTCGGACAACCCCCGCTCCCGGTTCACATTCGATGGTGATTGATGGGCAGGGGTAAACGCATTGGTTCTCTTGCTCCGCGGCTTGCTCCGCGGCACGTTTCTGTTGTTCAATTCGATCGATCTCGTCCAAGCCGGCTTTGACAAATCGCCTGATCTTGGCGACGGTGCTGTCAAGGTGGGCCTCGCCACCGTTTTCCTCTTGCATCGTCGGGAGCTGTATCACGTACTTGGCGTGAATATCGAAGGGCAATAATGGCTCGCCTTCTAGTTGTCGTTCCCTCAGAAAGACGATTGGCTTGTCGGGCCCGAGAGCCATTCTGAAACCTGTCTCTAACATCACATTGGCGTTCCAAAGCCAGCTGTTACCGTCGCCTTCCACCCGAGAAGGCCTATCTAGGTAGGCTATAACTATCGCATCATCCCTCAAGTGTTGGAATATGTGGTCGGTGATCGTAGCGTTGCCAATTTCTTGGCCTGCCGGGATGACCTCAACAAGATCCTTGCAAGCGTCCGAGATATACAAACGAACGACACGGTCCGAGCGAGTGTGAAGCGGCCGGATAACGAAGCACTTTGGTTTCATGGTCGACTTCCCTTTACCTCAAGATTGTGGAGTCGGAATGAGCCCACTCCGCTCGAGTCATTTGGGTTCATTGACCGCTGGACCCATCTGATTAGGGCACCCATACCAGTAATATACGAGAGGGAGCGATGGCCGTTAGCACCGATATCTGTCAGCCACGCGGCTTAGTACCTTAAGAAGCCGGGATGAGCAGGGCGTCGCCGCTCCGCATGGCAAATAGGGAAAATTGGTGGGAGTTTCCGATATATTCGGTCGAAACGTCAAGACCACCTAAGTGGGTTAACTGGAGAGTATACGAGGCTCGGTCCTGTCAGGCGAAGGGGGCGGTGGACAACTTCCTCTTGGATGTATGACGGACTTGGCTGCGGTGGCCAGTGCGGTCCTCCAGCTTGAAGCGGGCGCGTTTGGCTTTGGAGCCCCACTGCGTCCTTTCCTTCCCCTCGCTCCAATAGCTCTGGTAGCCGCCTTCGTGGAGTTCGAAGGGGCGGATCAGGGTCTGCATGTGGTCGAAGCGCGTCGAGCGGGACTTGTGGAAGATCTCGAAGTAGGCGGGATAGACGAAGTTCGTCATCTCGATGCGGTCCACCGGGAAGAAGAGCTCCTCGACCGGGTCGGCGACCTCGTAGTCGTAGAGCCGGTTGGGCCGGGGGCCGGTGGTGTAGAAGTTGGCGAGCGGATCGACCAGCATCTCGGCCAGCTCATGCGAAGCGGCCACGCTCACCGTGTCCTTCTGCTTGAGGATGTTCTTCACGAAGACACGCGACATGGGCAGGCCCTCGGGCGTGACGTCGTGATAGCCCTCGGTGGCGGCGTCGCGGCAGGTGTCGTGAAAGACCATGGCCCAGGCGCCGCGACGGAAGCCGCGCGTGCGCACCAGCTTCGCCGGTGTCGCCCAGACGGGCGCGAAGTGCCGGTCGAGGAACTTCTGCATAGCCACGATGAGGGCGTCGAAGTCGGCGCCCAGCGGGGTGCGGGAGAGGTTGAAGCAGGCGATGGTCGGGACAGGCGTGGGGGATGGCGGGCGGGGCATGGTTGTTGGTAGCACACGCTCGGGCGCGGGGAAAGTGTCCGCAGTGGTTCCAGCGCCATGCCATCGATGTTATGCCACAATGTGGTATATACCACATTGTGGGAGTAATAAAAAGGACTGGATCGGCTTTACGATAGGGGTCCTTCGACTCTACGACCGGGCAACTACCGCGGTCGCTCCGCTCAGGATGACACCAAGCAGTTGCAGTAGTCGGTTGTCGGTTGTTACTAAAGGCAAACAGCCTCGTGAATGCTGACTGCTCGAGGCTCGTGGCCCGAAGCTGGTAGCTAATTGCTAGTCACTGGTTGCTCGCGACTGATTGCTGCTTCTTCACTCGCTTCATGATCTCTTCGGCCAAGCGCAGGTAGGCTTCGGCGCCGCGGGAGTGCGGGTCATATAAGATGGCCGGCTTGCCGTGGCTGGGGGCTTCGGCGAGGCGGATGTTGCGCGGGATCGAGGTCTGGCAGAGGAGGTCGCCGAAGAAGTTGCGCAGCTCGGCGGCGACCGATTGCGCCAGGTTGGTGCGGTCGTCGAACATGGTGAGGACGACGCCTTCGACGGCGAGCGCGCGGTTGAGCTCGAGGCGGATGCGGTCGATGGTGTCGAGCAGCTCGGTGACGCCTTCGAGGGCGAAGTACTCGGCTTGCATCGGGATGAGCACGGTGTCGGCGGCGACCAGCGCGTTGAGGGTGAGCAGGTCGAGCGCGGGCGGGCAGTCGAGGACGATGAAGTCGGAAGCGCTCGCGGATGGGATCGAGCGCGTGGCGGAGGCGGTACTCGCGATAGTCGAGCGAGACCAGCTCGATGTTGGCGCCGAGCAGGTTTTTGTGCGCCGGAATGATGCTGAGGTGCGGTCGAGCTCGGTGGGCTGGAGGCGCGTCGGCGGCCGTGACGTCGCCCATCAGCGAGCTTGTAGGTGCTGGGGCGGTCGGGGTCGCGGAGGAAGCCGAGGCCGCTGGAGGCGTTGGATTGCGGGTCGCAGTCGATGAGGAGCGTCGGGGCCTCGCGGGTCGGCGAACGAGGCGGCCAGGTTGATGGCGGTGGTCGTCTTGCCGACTCCGCCCTTCTGGTTCGTGACTGCGATGACTCTTGCCATGGGTGCTCCGGCGAGGAGTTGCGTTGGGTGCGACCGGCGCCGTTGCGACCCGCGCCGGCGTTGAGATTCTGGCTGCTGACGAACGACCCTTCCCTGCGCTTCTGCCAAAATTGTTCTACGTAGAACAATTTTCTTGGCTTCTGGCTGTCAGCAGGCGAGCGACGGGCTTCGCTGACCGTGAGCTCCAGGCTGGAAGCTGGTGCAAGTTGGCGCTCGACATTGTTCCCGGTTTCGAGCTCAGCAATCGAGCAGTCGCCTGCCCCAGATTAGAACGGCAGGAGTTCTCGAGCAAGCCGGTAGGCCAGTTGCATCTGCTATTTTCGGAGGAAAAGCTGTGCAAGACGTCTTGGAACTTCGGCAACGGATTGATTCTGATGGAACTAGCCGGCTCAGTCGGGTGTGGAAAGATGTGGTGCCGGATCTTCGTCGCCGGCAGCCACGCACTTTCAGTCTGGAAGCTAACGTTTGTCGTCGCCCCAAATAATGTTCTACGTAGAACAATTATTGGGTCGGAGCACTCGGCAGGCCAAGTTCTTGACAGTTGCAAGACTCGCAGCAAAGCAAGCTAAACTCATTGTCCCAAACCACGAGTTGCGGCCGGAGCTTATAATTGTTCTACGTAGAACAATTTCGTCGGACTGGCTACTCGAACCTAAAACGAGCCAAGTGAGAAGTAGGCGGCCCCCGCCCCACGCAACCCCGGCTTTCAGCGATCAGCTTGCAATCGAGGCGCACCCAGCCACGCCGAATCCTCAGATTTCGGCCCAACTCGATCGAGCGCCGCATCGACTTTCAGTGATCGCACATAGGTGATCACCTGCCAGACTTGCGCATCGCCCAGCTTCGCCCACGAAGGCATGCCGTACTTCATGCTGCCGTTGGTCACCAGCCAGTGGAGGTCCCCCTCGGTCGCCTGCTGCTGGACGCGCCCGCTGCGAAGCGACGGACGCTTCTTCGTTCCGCGCGCATCTTGCCCATGACACTGGGCGCAATGATCGTGAAAGACGCGCTCCCCCGCCGCCACTGCCTCGGGCGAATCGTGATACGGGTTGACGCGTTCACGCTCGCGCGCCGGCACCTTCGCCAGCCATGCGCCGTTGGAGGTCGCGAAGGCTACAGCTCCCAAGGCCACCGCGCAGAATACTATAACGAACGTTCGTTCTAGGCAGCCTGCTTCTCTCACCAAATCACCCGCCCTGCCTTTCGTTCCACCTACTTGTGAAAGTGTCCGAACACGTTCTGGATCTCGTACGACACCGAAAACCGCAGCAATACCGGCACGCTATACCCGTTGAGTCCAAACGACGGCGACACGCCGACCGTCATCCCGTTGGGCGCCGACCAGTTCACCGTCGGCCCCAGATACTGCGACGTCAGCCGCGTGCCGAAGCTATCGGTCGTGCCCAACCCGCCGTACGCCTCCACGCCCGCCGCCCACTTCTCGCGGCAAAAGACGCACTCATGCGCATTCGCCGCCAGTTGCAGAGGACGGCTCACCCCAATCGCATATCCAAACTCCCACGGCCCCGTCTCCAGGTTCTTCTCCGCAATGAAGTTCTCGCTGAAGTTCCACCCGCGCACATCGCTCCCCAGGATCAGCTTCAACTCCAGCTCACGCTGCTTTTCCATCCGCGCGATTCCATTGGGGACGAGAAAATCCGGCGCACCGTCGTTCCCCACCACCTCGCGCAGCGTCTTGTCGGCGCCGTTGATGTCCTCGAACTCGGCATACAGCACGGGATTCACGCGATGCTCGCCCAGCCACGGCCGGAAGCGGTTCTCCCAGCGAAAGCCGGTGAAGATGGTCGAGTCGTTCGCCGTCGCCTGCCCATCGAGATAAAACTCGGTGGTCCACCACGTCTTCATCCCGTACTCGAATTCAATGTCCGAGCCGATGAACTCATTCCCACCGCGAGGATTGCCGACAACATTAAAGGTCTCCAGCTCCAGATTGCCAGGCTCCTCCATGTCCGCCGAGTAGGTCACGAAATACGGCTTCTCCTGCGCGGCCGCGGGACGCGACAGCAGTGCGAGCATCGACAAGCAGCCCGCGAGAATGGCTACTGCCCGGGCCGCGCGGTTGCATCGAGATTTGCACATCGAAGGCCTTGCCCCTTAATTGCGATTGGAATTGACTGTCGCCGGGCCGGGTGACTAGAATGAGAGCGTCAGCAGTAGTTGCAACTCGATTGCATCTACCAAATTACTATTTAACGCCTCATTGCGATTCACCACAACAGGCGCAAGTAGAATATGTTGCAACTGTGTTGCAGCAACGTGCAACTAAGGTAGGAACCCGATGCCCTTCCCGCAGACTGAAGCCCCGGGCGCCTTGCAAACCGCGCTGCTCACGCGCGGCATCCGCATGACGCGCCAGCGCCGCGTCATCCTCCAGATCATCGAGACCGCCAGCCAGCACCTCGACGCCGCGCAGATCCTGCGCAAGGCGGTACGCATCGACCCCAACATCAATCGCGTGACGGTCTATCGCACGCTCGGCCTGCTCAAGCGGCAAGGTTTGGTGGACGAGCTCGACCTGCTGCACGTCAAAGGCGAAGGCCACTTCTACGAGCGCCGCCCACAACGCGACCACATGCACATGACGTGCTTAAGGTGCGGCAAAGTGCAAGAGTTCGAAAGCGACCTCTTCGACCGGGTGAAGGGCCAGGTAGAACGCGACTGCCACTTCCACATATTGGTTGCCCGCTTCGAAATCGGGGGGTATTGCTCGGCGTGCCGGAAGTGAAGACGATTGTCGATTCCTAACGGGTAGGCGAGCGGGGGGCGGGTGCCCCACTCATTTCGCGGGGTTCGAATGAGTGGGTCTTCTCAGCGCTGCAATCTTCGGGTTCGTCCAGGCAGGCGAATCACCACCAGCGAGTGCCCCCGATCAAACGAACGGGTTCTCCACCACGACATCAAAGTAGCGCTGGCCAGGGTTCAGGTCCTCCGACCATATTCGTTCACATCCGGCTTGCTCCGCGGCGGCCACAATCAGTCCGTCATAGAAGTGAATGCCATAACGCGCGCGAGCTTCGACCGCGCGCCGCACCGTGTCGGCATCCGTGGCGACCAACGCCATCGGCCCGAGCGCATCCAGCACCGGCCAATACGTCTTCAGGGCGCGCCCGAGGCGTTATTTTGTGCAGCAGGGTCGCAGCCAGTTCACCCAGCGCCTGGGTGGAACTGAGCGCCTCGCCGGAGAAGGCCTTGCGTACAAGCTGCTGAGCGATGCGCTGCTTGCGCGGGCTGGCGGCGTCGTAAGCGTAGACCAGCACGTTGGTATCGAGAAACTCAGGAGCGGGCATGCAGGTCTTCCCGCTTCCACTTGCGTTCGCCCACTCGGAATTTCACTTGCGCGAAGCTGCGCTCCAGGGCCTCGCGCTCGCGACGCCGACGCCCGGAGGCCGAACCTCCCGTACCAGTTTCTGAAGATGTTCGCGGATGAGAGCGGCCAGGGTGGTGTCCTGCTCGACGGCGATCTTCCGCGCTTCCTTCACCAGCTTGTCGTCAAGCGAGAGAGTGATGTTCATGTACCCATAATAAGGGACACCCTTAAGAAGCAACAATGGCCCCCGAGCGCCATCGCACGCTCGGCCTGCTCAAGCGACAAGGTTTGGTCGACGAGCTCGACCTGTTGCACGTCAAAGGCGAAGGCCACTTCTACGAGCGCCCGCAACGCGACCACATGCACATGACCTGCTTACGGTGCGGCAAAGTACAGCAGTTCGAAAGCGACCTCTTCGACCGTGTGAAGGGCCAGGTAGAACGCGACTGCCACTTCCACATCCTGGTGGCGCGGTTTGAGATCGGCGGGTATTGCTCGGCGTGCCGGAAGTAATGACGCCGCTGCCGCGGCTCGGCTCTCTTCTTCCCAGCTCACCCGGCGCTGCGCGCCGGGCTCACATCATCCCGCCGCGTTGCGGCTGTCCTGATGCGAATGCGACGGGACATGTCCCACGCACAATATCTCGGACCCTGCTCGCAAACATCGCGCAGCACACCAGCGGCGGCATTGCACGTCTGAAATCGCGCAGCACATGACGCTTCAGATGTGGGGCGGCACCGTTCAACAACGGCCCCGAACGCCGAGCAAGACGGCCACCTTCGCGCCTCCTGATTGTCGTGCCCTGCGATTGCCGCGTAGCTGGTTGCAGTGGCAGCGTTCCAGCCCGGAGGGCGGGATGCTGTGAGCCCGGCGCGTCAGCGCCGGGGTGAAGGGAGATGAAGGTTGAAGAGCCGCGTCAGCGGCGGCACAAACGCTCACCGGCCCCAAACACCGATTGCCGCGTAGCTGGTTGCAGTGGCAGCGTTCCAGCCCGGAGGGCGGGATGCTGTGAGCCCGGCGCGTCAGCGCCGGGGTGAAGGGAGATGAAGGTTGAAGAGCCGCGTCAGCGGCGGCACAAACGCCCGTAACAACGCTCACCGGCCCCAAACACCGGTTGTCGCGTAGCTGATTGCGATGGCTGAGCTCCAGCCCGGAGGGCGGGATGGTGTGAGCCCGGCGCGTCAGCGCCGGGGTGAGCGAAAACAATTGTTCGTGAGCCGCGTCAGCGGCGGCACAAACGCGCGTGACGAGGCTCACGGACACGCGGCACGAATAAATCCACAATTCGGATGTGGCACACACCTACACCCTGAACCTGCTCCACGTCGTCTTCAGCACCAAACATCGCGCCCCGATGATCCGCAATCTTGCCGCGCTGATCAAGAACCTGCGTGGCATTGCGCGCAACAAGAACATTGACGTGCTCGCGGCGGGCGGAATTGCGAATCACGTCCATCTGCTGCTGCGCCTTCCGCCTGTCCGGCCGCTGAGCGAGTCGATCCGCGACCTGAAGGCCAACTCCTCGCGATATATGAGCGAGACAACGGGCCATTTCGCCTGGCAGGATGGCTATGCCGCCATCAGCGTCAGCCCTTCGCAGGTTCCAGCCGTTCGGGCATACATCGAAGACCAGGAGCGGCATCACGCGCGCCGCAGCTACGAGCAGGAGCTGACGGCGATGCTCGACAAATCAGGCGTGAAATACGAGCGCGAATACGTGGTGTGATGGCGCCGCTGCCGCGGCTCGGGGTTCTTCTTATCGGTTCACCCGGCGCTGACGCGCCGGGCTCACCCCATCCCGCCGCGTTGCGGCTGCCCTGATGCGAACATGACGGGTTTGTGTCCCACGCAGAAATCTCGCCGACGTGGTTCGCAAACCTCGCGCAGCAGCCCAGCGGCGGCGTTCGGGGCCGGTGTTGAAGGCCGCCCCACCCGACCAACTTTCTCCCAGCGATACCAGAAGGGCAATCCGGTTGCCGCTTAGCTGATTGTGATCGCGGCGCTCCAGCCCGAAGGGCGGGATGCAGTGAGCCCGGCGCGTCAGCGCCGGGGAAGCGAACAACCCATCCTCGCAAGCCGCGTCAGCGGCGATCACCTGAGGGCAAACCTGCCCGGGTTGCGGGGTAAGCTGATGGCGCTGCCAACGCCCCAGCCCGAAGGGCGGGATGCTGTGAGCCCGGCGCGTCAGCGCCGGGGAAGCTAGTTGTCGCCGGATTTGGGATGGGCGTGCGCCTGCGCGAGGGAAGTCGCGGGCGCGGGGGATTTGGTGGTGGTCGTGTGGTGCACAGGCGGGGCTTTGCGCTCGGCCAGCTTCTTGCGGTTGAAGTCGTTGATGATGCGCGCGACGTAGGCGTGGGTCTCGCGGTAGGGCGGGACTCCATGATATTGCTGGACGCGCTGCGGGCCGGCGTTGTAGGCGGCCAGGGCCTTGGGGATGTCGCCGTTGTACTGGACGAGCAGCTCGCGCAGGTAGCGCACGCCGCCGTCGACGTTGGCGGCGGGATCGAAGCTGTCCTTCACGCCCAGCTTACCGGCGGTGGCGGGCATGAGCTGCATCAGGCCCTGCGCGCCTTTGCGCGAAACCGCGCGGGGATTGTTGGCGCTTTCGGCGGCGATGACGCTGGCGATGAAGTCGGCGTCGATCTGGTGCTGATTGCTGGCGGCGGCGACGATGGTCTTCAGGTCGGGCGACTTCGCGGATGACGCGGTTGCTGTCTCGTGCGGCTCGGGAGGCGCGGGCTCGAAGCTCTCGATTTCGGCGGTGGGAACATCGACGTAGCCGGCGGCGGGATCGGCACTCATGTAGAGGCGCGTGGTTTCGCCGACGACCTCGTGATGCTCGTGGCGCAGGCTGAAGCCGTTGCGCAGGTTGGCGAGCTCGGCCGCGTGGAGCGCAGTGGTGAGCAGCAGCGCGAGCAATCCCAATTGAGAGACTCGCAATATGCTTGCCCCGGGCTGAAGCCCGCTAAAGAAAAGGGGGAGCTTAACGGCGCACCTAAAGGTGCGCCCCTTCTGCAAGGTATGCCCCGTCGCCAAGGAGCCACACTTCATCAGCACGCCCCCTTCTTCGCCGAGCATGCTCGATTGCTGAAATAGCTACGCATTCACTTTCACTGGCCCGAGTACCTGCTCGATGGCCGCGGCCACGCCGCTTTCGTCGTTGTGCAGCGTGATGGTCCAGCCACTCTGCTTCAGATCGTCTGACGCATTCCCCATGATGACGGGATGTCCGGCGAAGGTCAACATCTCAATGTCGTTGTAGTTGTCGCCGATGGCCATGACCTGGTCGCGCACGAGCCCGCGATGCGCCGCCCAACGCTCCAGCGCGTGTCCCTTGGAGCAGCCGGCGTTGAGGATGTCGACGATGGTGAGGTTGCGGTGATCGTATTGCGTGCGCAGGACCGTGATGGCGTCCTCGAGGCCGCACTGTTGTAGACGCTGCACCGCAGTTTTCATGAGCGCGATTTCGCCGCAGAACATCACTTGAATGGGGTCGTCGGTGAGCGCCTTCTCGATCGGCTTGACGTATTCGATCCACGGTGCGTTCTTCTCCATCCAGCGCTGGATGACGCCGTAGAGGCGCTCGTGCTCTTCGCAGACGATGGCGCCCATGCCCTCGCGATCGAAGGTGATGACGGTGTTGTCGCGGAAATCGCGCATCGTGCGGCAGAGCTTGATGGCAGTCTCCTTCGGCAGCAGATCGCGATGGAACGACTCGCCGCTGGTGGAGCGCGTGACCGCGCCGTTGGAGCTGATGATCCAGAGGTCGAAGCCGAGCGACTGCGCGATGGGCAGCGCGAAATCGTGGCGGCGGCCGGTGACCAGCACGGTTTCGACGCCCGCGTGATGCGCGCGTTGCAGCGCGTCGAGATTGGCGGGGGAAACCTGCGAGCGGGAGTCGAGCAGGGTGCCGTCGATGTCGATGGCGATGAGGCGAACGGAAGGCACGTGACTAGTGTAGAGGATTCTGCAGTTTGATTGGCGCGGGGAAGGCGGTTAACCACAGAGACACAGAGACACAGAGATCGGAGGCCAGCACGAACGTCCGAGGCCGGTAGGACCTATCTGTCTCTGTTCGCTTAGAAAACCTCTGTTCCTCTGTATCTCTGTGTTTAGCCAAAGCGGTTTGTCTCATTTAGATTGCGTAATCCTGCTGCGCCGTGCCAGAATCGCGCGTTTCAAGAAAGGTGAACTATGAAACGAGCAATGGGCATGCCATTTCTCGCGCTGCTGCTGGGCGCGAACCTTGCTGCACAAAGCAATGCTCCCTCGGCGCCGGCCGCTCCGGAGCCGCTGTCCGCGATGGCGTGGTTTGTCGGCGGCACGTGGACGTCCGAGGTGAAGGATGCGTCGGACGGCAGCGTGACCAATGTCGAGGAGCGCATCCGCTGGTCGCCCAATCACCAGGAGATCGTGTTCAACGTCAACTTCAACGGCAAGCCCCATTATGACGGCTTCTACGCGTTCAATCCTGCGACCAAGAAGATTGACTTCTACTACACCAGCTCCGAGGGCGAGCTGACCATCGGCACGGTCACGCCCGACGCCGACGGCAAGACCTTCCACCAGGAGTTCGACATCATGCACGCGAACGGCACGACCGGCCACCTGCGCTCGACGCTGGTGCGCGATGGCGAGAACGCCTACGGGTTCTCGGTGCTGATGCAGAAGAATGGGGACTGGCAGCAGGTGTTTCACATCCGATATGAGCGGAAGCCAGAGTGAACGCAGCGGACTACGTCGGCTATTGCCGCGCGGGATTTGGATTACCGCTCCACCGCCATTCCCACCGCGTTCCCGCCGCCGAGGCACAGCGCGGCGATGCCCTTGTGCACGTCGCGGCGAATCATCTCGTAGAGTAACGTGGTGAGGATGCGCGCGCCCGTGGCGCCGATGGGATGTCCGTAGGCCACCGCGCCGCCGTTGACGTTCACCTTGCTGAGGTCGAGTCCGAGCTCGCGCGTGACCGCAATCGCGGCCACCGAGAACGCCTCGTTGATCTCGTACAGGTCGACGTCTTCATTCTTCCAGCCGGTCTTCTTCCAGAGCTGGCGAACGGTCTCGACTGGCGTCATCATCACCCACTCCGGCGCAAGCCCGCTGGTGGCCTGCGCGACAATGCGCGCCATCGGCTTCAGGCCAAGTTCTTTCGCCTTGCCCGCCGACATCACGACCAGCGCCGCAGCTCCGTCGTTCACTCCGGGCGCGTTGCCGGCCGTCACCGTGCCGTCCTTCTTGAACGCGGGCTTGAGGCCGCGCAAGACTTCGGCGGTCGTGTCTTCGCGCGGCGACTCATCCACGCTGAACATAAGCGGCGGCGCGCCCTTCTTCTTGGCGGGAAGCTCGACCGGCACGATCTGGTCCTTGATGCGGCATTCCTTGATCGCGCTGATCGCCTTGCGATGCGAGTTGACGGCGTACTCATCCTGCTCCTCGCGAGTGATGTGATACTTCTCGGCGACGTTCTCGCCGGTGTTGCCCATGTGATAGTCGTTGTAAACGTCCCACAGGCCATCGTGCACCACGGAGTCGATGACCTTCTGGTCGCCGAGGCGAAAGCCCTTGCGCGCGTTCATCAGAAGGTAAGGCGCGTTGGTCATGCTCTCCATGCCGCCGGCGACGACGATCTCCGCGTTGCCGGTCTGAATGCCCTGCGCCGCGAGTCCGACAGCTTTCAAGCCCGAGCCGCAGACTTTGTTGATGGTCATGGCGGCGACGCTATCGGGCAGGCCGCCGTTGAGCGCGGCCTGGCGTGCGGGATTCTGTCCCAGGCCCGCCTGCACCACGTTGCCCATGATGCATTCGTCGACGGTATTGGGATCGATGCCGGCGCGGCGCACGGCCTCGCGCACCACGATGGCGCCCAGTTGCGGCGCGGTGAGGTCCGAGAGCGAACCTTGGAATTTCCCGATGGGAGTACGCACTGCGGATACGATGACGATGTCTTCGGATGTCATAAGACTGGCTCCTGAAAGCTGCGAGCGTTCGCGGCTCGATCTCGCGGCCGTCAGCTCTCAGCTGTCAGCTCTCGGCTCGCGAATCAATCAACCGAACATTATAAGATGGTGGCAACTTGCTATCCGACGCGCAAATCCCTCCTGAGCTGCCGATCGCCCAAAGCGGGAGGCGATTGCTGGCGCCGTGGTGGCACTCCGTCCTCCTCATCTCCTTATTACTGCTGGCGTCGGTGGGCGGCATGCGCGGCCAGCATCCGCTGGCGTCGGGCGGCAGCCGCTTGCCGGAATACATCGCGACCATGATCTGGGAATGGATGCTGGTGGGCCTGGTGTGGCTGGGCATCCGCAAACGCATTCGCATGCGCGAGCTGATTGGCGGTCGCTGGGCGAACTGGGAGGACTTCTTCCTCGATGTGGTCTACGCTGCGGCATTCTGGGGCTGCGCACTGCTGGTGCTGGGAGGCGCGGCCAAGCTGATGCACCTCGACCAGGGCGGCAAGATGGAAGCCATGCGCAAGTCGCTGGGGTTTCTCGCGCCCGGCTCGCGGCTGGAGTTGGCGGTGTGGTTCTGCACCAGCACCACCGCTGGCTTCTGCGAGGAGATCATCTTCCGCGGGTACTTGCAGCGCCAGTTCGCGGCGATGCTGGGCGATTCGATGCTCGTGGGCGTGCTGCTCTCGGCGCTGGTGTTCGGCGCTTCGCACGGCTACGAGGGCGCGGCGCGCATGGCACTCATCGCGCTCTACGGGTTTATGTTCGGCTTGCTGGCGTGGTGGAGAAAGAGCCTGCGCCCGGGGATGATCGCGCACGCCTGGCACGATGCGCTGAGCGGCGCGGTGCTGCGCATGATGCGGTGAGCGAGGCGGCACTCCACAAGAACGGGTCCTGCGAAACGACAAAACCTCTCGCTGAGCAGAGCAGCAACAGGGTTGCGCGAAAAAAAATTTATTCTCGTCTGCGCACGACGCTGACGCGATTTTTCGGGAGGCGACCGCGTCCTGATCGCGGCAACGTTTCGGCGGATTTTTTTTGATTGCGAAATCGCCAGTGTTCATGCGGGTCCGAGCGCGTTGGAAATTCGGCGGCCATGCGCCGACGGTAACGCGAGATGAATTTCCCGGCGCCGGCGCACCATCCTTGCAGCGTATTGCCCCCAAGGTGCTCACCTGAGTGCGCGTTTTTTGCTTGACTATTTTTTTCAATGACTCTATACAACTATCAAATTGCGATGATGTAACGTCGCAATGCTTCCATGCAAATGGAAAAGGGAGAATAGAAATGGCAACTAAGAAAAAGGCAACGAAGAAGGCTGCGAAGAAGTCCAGCAAGAAGCACTAAGCTGGGATCTTCGATCCGTATGAGGGGGACGCGCAAGCGTCCCCCTTTCGTTTTTGGTGCGGGATTCGACACTGTGTCGCGCCCGGTATCGCCGCTGCCGCGGCTCGCCGTCCGCGGGTCACTCTGACCCGGGGTTTGCACCCCGGGCTCAACCCATCCCGCCGCTCTGCGGCTGGGAGTGCGGCTTCCTCGACGATTTTGTTTGCAAGCCGACTTCGTTTGTAGACGCCGATTTCCGTTTGCACAGGAAGATTGTCATCCCGAGCGGAGGCACCCTTCTTTTGCGCGCCGGAGCCGAGGGACCCGCGGTTTGTCGCGAGCACGAAGGACCTGCTTCCCAACGCGAACCGCAGATCCCTCGCGTCGCTCGGGATGACAACCCATACGTAGAGGGAACGACAACGTACGACGGAGTGGGAATGATTGTTGCAGGGGACTGCTTGCGGGATTGCAGGGGGACTGCTTGCTTGGTTACAGGGGACTGGTCGCGTGGTTGCAGCGTACTGATCGCCGAAGCTGCGCCGTCCTACTGCCCCAGCTCGGCCAGCTTCTTCTTCGCCAGCGGACGCGCAAACGCGTTCGTGGGATTGTGGGCGTTCACCGCCAATATCTTCTTGTAAGACTCGATCGCCTGCGTCTTCTCGCCTGACTTCTCATACGCCTGCGCCAGAAGGCTCAGAACAAAAACATCCTTCTGGTCGGCGTTCTGCAAATCGGCGATCGCAGCCTTGTAATCGCCGGTGTAGAGCGCGACGTATCCCGCGAGATAGGGATAGAAGCGCGCCTGGTCCGGATTGTCGTTCTTGTCAAGAATGGCCTTGGCCGCCGCCAGGTGCTGCCGCGCCTTGTCGAGCCTGCCCCTTGCGGCGCCGCGATGCGCGCCAGCGCCGCCTCCCAGCGAAAGTCCCAGAGATCTTTTTCCGCCGGCTTGATCTGGGGGTTCTTCAGCGCGGTGAGGTGGCCGGTCTGGTACCACTGGAAGGCGTTGTCGTAGATCGCCACACTCGAGATAGATGCGCGCCAGCTCGTCCGCCGTGCCCGCGGCATCGGTCAGCTTGTTCCATTTGTATTGCAGGTCGAAGGCGCGGCGCTCGTACTCGGCAGCCTTGTCGGTGTTGCATTGGAAGGCGTACGACACGGCCATGACGCGCAGCGGCTGCACTGCCTGCTCGGCCGGCGCCAACTCGATGGCCTTGGCCAGATGCTTGCGGGCTTCGTCGTAGTTGGCCTGCAGGTCGAGCGCGACGCCGAGGAAGAGCTGCGCCTGGTAGAGATCGGGATCGGTTTCCGTAGCGCGTTCGTAAAGCGCCAGCGCCTCGTCGGACTTGCCGTCGCGCGCGAGCGCCTCGCCCTGCTTCACCAGTTGCATGGCGTCGCCGGCCTTCGACTGCGCGGCCTGAGGCGCAGGCGCGGGCTTGTTTTGCGCGGTCGCCAACGACAGGCAGCCAAGCCAGAGCAGGGCGATGATGAATGAGCGATAAATGCGGGCGGGCATAGCGCGGCCATTATTGCATATTGGGGGTTGCAAGTTTGTGCCGGATGGACGACCCTTTTACGCACGCGGTCAAAATCACTTTATAAGGAGTGCGCGATGAAGGAGTCTTCGCAACCAAACACCCTGTCCCGCCGCCGCATGTTGCAACTTGGTCTCGCCGGAAGCGCTGCCGGAGTCGCGCTGGGCGGCTTGGATCTGATGGCGCCCGCCGCAGCGTTCGCTGCCGAGATCACCACACCGGATGATGCCATCGCGGAATTGGTGGCCGGCAACAAGCGCTACATTTCGAATGGCATATCGGCTTCGGCGAGCGAGCTTGCCAAGCTGCGCCAGCAAACCGCGGGCAGCCAGGCGCCGTTTGCCTCCGTCCTGACATGCGCCGATTCGCGGGTGCCGGCGGAGATCGTCTTCGACCAGACCATCGGCCAGCTCTTTGTCGCGCGTGTGGCCGGCAACGTGATGACGCCGGAGATTATCGGCAGCCTGGAGTACGGCGCGGCGGAGCTGGGGACGAAAGCCATCCTGGTTATGGGACACGCGAGCTGCGGCGCGGTGAAAGCAACCATGAAGGGCGAACCCGTGCCCGGCCAGATCAGCTCGCTGTTCCCGCACATCCAGCCGGCGGTGGACCAGGCCGGACATGACCTCGAAGCCGCCATCAAGGCGAATGCGAAGATCCAGGCGACGCTGTTGAGCCAGGCCTCGCCCGTCATCTCGGGCATGGTGAAGGACGGCAAGCTGAAGGTCGTGGCCGGATACTATGACTTGACCAGCGGCGTCGTTACCATGCTGTAGCTTTGAATAACGCAATTCGCATTTACGCCTGGTTCCTGCTGATTGTCACCGCGTTGCCGGCGCTCGCGCGGCTGGCGCGACCGCGTGAGCTGGCGCGCATTGTGCTCGCGCGCTATCAGGATCCCCAGCGCCGCAAGCGGGCGCTCCTTGGCGGCGCCATCTACCTTGGGTTGTCGGCGATTGCGATCGTGTTTGTGCTGCGGGCGCACATGCGGCAGCAGCGCTGGCTGATCATGGCGGTGCTCATCGGCATGATGTCGGCGTTCGAGTTTGTGATGAACAGCCGCGCGTTCAACGAAGAAGCGCTGGCGCGGCAGAACCGCATGTTCGGCGGCGCCTATGCCGCCCTGGCCATCGCAACAATTCTGCTAATCTTCACGCGATGACTCGCCGCCGCTGGATTGCCGACGAATATTCGAGTGACCGCGCCGTGCTCATCGGAGCGCACGCCGCGCATCTGGCGCGCACGCTGCGAGCGCGCGTGGGCCAGCAGTTCGAGGTTGCGTGCGGGGAAACGGTGCGATTCGCCACCGTGACGTCCGTGGCTGACGATCGCGTGGAGTTCGCGCTGGGCGACGAACTTCCCAGCCGGCGTGGCAGTGCCGATCACGCTGCTGCTGGCGGTCTTCAAGTTCGATCGCATGGAGTGGGCGATCGAGAAGTGTACCGAGCTGAACGTCACGAAGATCGTTCCGGTGATCGCACGCCGCACCGAGAAGCACCTGGCGATAGGGGCGGAGAAACGCGCGGAGCGCTGGCGGCGCATCGCCCGCGAAGCTTCGGAGCAGTCGCGCCGCAGCAGTCCGCCGGAGATCACCGCGCCGATGAAGCTGAAGGAGGCGCTGGTTCACGACGGGTTGAGAATCGTGCTCGCCGAGACCGAGCGCGCCCTCCTGCTGCCCGACATTCTGCGCGCTAACGACACGCCGCAATCGCTCACCCTCGCCGTCGGCCCCGAAGGCGGCTGGACGGCGGACGAGTTGCAGATCTTCGCGGGTACGCAATTGATCCCGTGTTCGCTCGGCGAAACCATCCTCCGCGCGGAAACCGCCGCCATCGCCGCGCTGGCCATCGCGAGAGCCGAGTTGTAATCGGAATTTCCTCTGCCAGCGTCTGTTTTCACTTGTACCAATCTGCCTGATTGCATATAATAATGTCTTCGCTTTTTCTTCGCAGGGAGGCGCAGTGTCGAGCAACGGTCATCACGAGTTCCTTCCCACCGACGATCAGCGCCGTGCCATCGAGCATGTTCACGGCCCCATGCTGGTGGTCGCCGGAGCCGGCACGGGCAAGACTACGGTGCTGGCGCGCCGCATCGCGCACCTCATCCAGACCGAAGCCGCGCGCCCGGACGAAATCCTCGCCGTCACCTACACGCGCAATTCCGCCGCCGAGCTGATTCGCCGCGTCGCGGCCATTCTTTACCCGATCTCGATCAGCAGCCGTCGCTCTATCCCGAGATCGATCGCGCCAACGCGCCGCGCAGCCGCCTGCTCAATGACGGCCTGCAGGCGCACACCTTCCACGGCTACTGCTACAAGCTGCTGCACGATGCGGGCGCAAAGTTCGCGCTGCTCGACGACAAGGACCTCTTCATCCTGCTGCGCCGCCGCATCGGCGAGATGAAGCTGGAGCACTACATCAAGGCCGCCGACGCCGGGAAAATTTCTGGAAGACCTGCTGAAGTTTTTCAGCAGCTGTCACGACGAGCTGCGCACGCCCGCCGATTACGACGACTACGTCGCCCGGCTGGAGCGCCATGAGATTCCGTTGCCGCGCATGGCAAAGCGCACGACGCGCAGGCCATGTCGGAAGAGAGGTTCTCGGCCGCTGCCACGAAGTCGCGCGCGCCTTCCGCTTCGCTGAGGAGCTGCTGCACCAGGAGGGTCTCGGCACCTTCGGCCACATCATGACGCGCGCCGTCGATGTGCTGATGCGCCGCAAGTCGGTGCTGGAGCGGCAGCAGCGCCGCGCGCGCTTCATCCTCATCGACGAGTTCCAGGACTCCAACGTCGCGCAAATCAGGCTGGCCAGCCTGCTCGCCGGCGAGCAGGCCAACGTCTTCGCGGTCGGCGATCCCGATCAGGCCATCTATCAGTTTCGCGGCGCCACCAGCGAGGCCTTCGATCAGTTCCTCCAGACCTTCGGGCCCGAGCGCGTCGCAGCGCGTGACCATGTCGGCCAATCGCCGCTCGACCCCGCCGATTCTGCGCTGCGCGCACAGCTAATTCAGTGCAATCCCGACGATCGCCAGCGTCGAGGGAGGCTGGTCGCGCAGCCGCTCACCTGCGCGCGCCTGGACCGCGATCCGCTGCTGGCGAACGCGATCGCCGGTGCACGCCATCGTCCACAGCGGCGCCGAGCAGGAAGCCGGCTTCGTCGCGGACACCATTCCGACGATGCGCCGCGAGCGCCCGGGCTTGCCGCTGAAGCAACATCGCGGTGCTCTATCGCAGCCCACTTCTACCGGGAGCAAATCGTGGCCGAGCTGACGCGCCGCGACATTCCGGTGCGCGTCAAGGGCGCCGATCTTTTCGAGACGCCGGAGCTGCGTGACGCGATGGCGGCGCTGCGCATTCTGGATTCGTCGCATCCGGTCGCACTGTTTCGCGTGGCTGCGCTGGCGAAATTCAACGTCGATCCCGAGCGCTTTCGTGACGGAGCTGGCGTTGGTGGGCCAGAAGGCTTCTCCGCTGAGGCTGCGCTGGAAAAGGTTCCCGGCGGCCTCGCCGTGGTCGAGACAATTCGCGCAGCGCGCAGCGAACTCATCGCCGGCAGCAACGCCTTGCCCGCTGCCCTGAAATCGCGCAGCGCGCCTTCGAGCTGCCCGACTCGATGCCGCTTGCGCCGCCTGCGCGACTTCGCCAATCGCTGGTGCGAGAAGCCGAAGCAGATCAGCGGCGAGCGGACGTTAGGCGAGTTCCTCCAGTATGTCGCGATGTTCTGCAATGAAGCCAACGGAATGCTGGTGGAGGAGAACGACGAAGACGATCCGGTGGCGGCGCTGGAGCCGACCGACCTGCGCGACGAGACTGCGCCGCGACGCAGTGCAGTTGATGACCGTGCATGCCGCCAAGGGGCTGGAGTTCCGCCGTGTGTTCGTGGTGCGCCTCGGCGCGAACTCGCTTCCCGGCGGTTATAAAGAGTCGCTGGTCGAGTTCCCCGCAGTATCTGCGGAGCAACGGCGCCACGCTCGAGCCCGACCCGAAGATCCGCCACGCGCAGGAAGAGCGCGGCTGTTCTACGTGGCTATGACGCGCGCCAGGGACGAGCTGTATCTCTGCGGGCGCGCGGGAAGCGAAAAGCGCCAGCCGGTGCCGCCGAAGGGGTTCATGCGGGACCTGGTGGCTGCGGGCTCGTCCGCGCTGAAGGGCGCGATTCAGTTGCGACTGCTGGCCGCGCCGCAGATCACGCAGTTGCAAGCCGCTGCCGGGCCGCTGCTCACGGTTTCGGAGTGGACGCAGCTTCCGCCCCGGGACCAATCGCGCCTGCTGGAGTTGAGCGCGAGCGCGCTCCAAAGCTATGAAGGTTGTCCGCTGAGGTACAAGCTGCGTTACGACTGGCGGCTGCCGGAGGACGCGAGCGCTGCGCCGCAGTTCGGCAACGCCATGCATCTGGCGCTGAAGGCGTACTTCGATGGCGTGCGTGCCGGCCGGCCTCCCGATGACGCGACCGTGCTGGCTTGCTTCCTCGACGAGTTCGCCAAGGCGAGCATTCCCGAGCCGTTGCAACGCGAGCTGTACGAAGCCAGGGGACGCGAGCGGCTCGCGGCGTTTCTGCATAGCGACCTGGCGCGGCCGAGCGGCAGGATTCTGGACACGGAGAAGCGGTTCGTCGTGGAAATCGGCGGCGTGCGGGTGCGTGGCCGCTTCGATCGCATCGACGCGCTGGCGGATGGAACGGTGGCCGTCGTCGATTACAAGACCGGCAGGCCGAAGACGCAGGACGAGGCCGACGACAGCCTTGCAGCTTTCCATCTATGCGCTGGCGGCGCAGGGGCTGGGGCACACGGCTTCCGCACTGGTGTTCATCAACACGGAAAACGGGACGGCGATCGAGTCCCAGCGCTCCGCGAAGCAGTTGCGCGATGCGGAGGGAGAGGTGCAAGAGATCGCGGCGAAGATTGCGGCCGGGGAATTCGAGGCGAAACCCGGCATGGGATGCGCGTGGTGCTCGTACCACAGCATCTGTCCGGCGAAGGAGGAGCCGCTGCCGCGGCCGGCCGCTGAGCGGGCGGTGGGGGTGAATTAGGATCGGGGATTGATTCGTGAGTCGCTCGACCTAGACGAGAATTGAGCCGTTAGCGGGACTCACGGGTAGGCGTGAAACCAGCTCGCGCCCGGTGACGAAACTGCCCCGCCCTAGCCAAAAGACGGCTAGAACGGGGCACCCAGGTTTCGGGAGAGCCGATTCCAAACTTCGATCGCGGCTGCCATCTGCGGCAATTCGAAACTCGAAACGGCGTTACCTGCCTAATGCACCACCAGGCCCGTGAACGGCGCGACATACGCCATCAGGAAGACGAAGATTCCCACCAGGCAAGCCAGCGCAATGCTGTGCCAGAAGACGTAGCGCAGGATGTCGCCTTCGTGTCCGTACCACTGGGTCGCAGTACTGGCGACGACGATGCTCTGCGCGTCGATCATCTTGCCCATCACGCCGCCGGTGCTGTTGGCCGCGGCCATCAGGATGGGAGAGAAGTCCACCTGCTGCGCGGAGATCTTCTGCAGGCTGCCGAACAGCACGTTGGACGAGGTGTCCGATCCGGTCAGCGCCACGCCCAGCCAGCCCAGCAGCGTGCCGAAGAAGGGATACAGGTGTCCGGTGCGCGCGAAGGCCAGGCCCATGGTTGCGTCCAGGCCGGCGTATCGCGTCATGAAGCCGATCGCCATCATGGCCGCAATGGTCAGCAGCGAGAAGCGCACCTTCATGATGGTTCGTCCATAGACGACGAAGATCTTCGGAATGCTGAACCCCATCACCAGGCCGGAGATGATGGCCGCAATCAGAATGCCGGTGCCGGTGGCGCTGAGCCAGTTCAGACCGAAGACCGCGCCTTCTGGCGTTGGCTTGGGAACGACCGGCGGAATGCGCTCCGCAAGATTGTTGAGCCCGGTGACTGGGAACTGCGGATTGGTGATCTTGCTGGGCGGCGTTGACCAGCTTGACATCGAGGTGAAGACTTTTTCCGGCGTGTTCATGATCTTCTTGCCGGTCTGCGTGCCCCAGCAGAAGACGACGAGGCTGAGAATGACCCATGGAACCCAGGCGCTGCGTGACTTCGGCCCGGCTGTAGCCGTGATCGGCGCGGTGCTCGATCTTGGCTTCTTCGCCTTCGAAGGTCCAGATCCGCTTGGGATGCCAGACGAACAGGAAGGCGACCAGGCAGACCATCGAGATGACCGATGCGCCGATGTTCACCAGCCAGGGGCCGTGCTGGTTGGAGATGAGGAATTGCGGTATGGCGAAGGAGATGCCGGCCACCAGAATCGCCGGCCAGATTTCCAGCATGCCTCCCCAACCGGCAAAGGCCCAGATCAGCCAGAAGGGCACCAGAATGCAGAACGGCGCCAGAATGCGGCCCGCCATGGCGCCCAGGGGGTCTCGCTGTAGCCGGTGACCTTGGCCAGCGCGATGATCGGCGTGCCCAGGGCGCCAAACGCGACCGGCGCGGTATTGGCGATCAGCGACAGGCCCGAAGCCTGCAGCGGCCGGAAACCCAGGCCGATAAGCAGGGCGGCGGTAACCGCGACCGGCGTGCCGAATCCCGATGCGCCTTCAAAGAACGCGCCAAAGCAGAAGGCGATGAGCAGCAGTTGCAGGCGGCGATCCTGCGTGATGCCGGTCATGCTGTGCTGCAGCACTTTGAAACGTCCCGGACTCCACCGTGAGCTGGTACATGAAGATGACGTTCAGCACGATCCAGCCGATGGGGAACAGGCCGTAGACCGGCGCCATAGACGGCAGTGGCTCCGGCCAGGCGGCCGGCATGTGGAAGAAGAAGATCGCAACGATCAGCGCGGTGGCTAGGCCCATCAGGGCGGCGTAGTGCGCCTTGGCATGTCCGAGGGCGAGGCTGCCCAGCAGCACGATGACAGGCAAGGCGGCGATCATGGTGGAGAGCAACCAGTGCCCGGTGGGATCGTAGCCCTGCGACCAGGCGGCGCCGACCGGCGGAATTTTGAGAATGATGGTGGCGGCGATGGCCGCTATGACGACAAATATGATGGAAACAAGCGGTTTTGCCGGGGGAGCGGCTTTGGGGGGAGTACTCGCCGGAGTAGACCCCGGAGTTGTAGTGGCCATATTATTTTTTCACCAGTGCCTGCTGCGATGGCAGGCCCTTTGTGGATTTGTTCTTTCTAAGAGAGCTCTCGGGTAGAGCGGGCCGTCAGGCCCGCGCCTCGATTGCTCAAATAAGTGGGTCGGATGCTGAGATCTTCGATCTCAGCATCCGACCCACTTTTCTTTTTTCCGTGCTGAACGCAGGCCTAAAGGCCTGCTCTACCCGAGTTCAACAGCACGCTACTTTGACTTCGTCGGTCACGGGGCCGAAGGCTTCTTCCGGTATGGGCACGCCGTGCAGCGTCTTCCAGCAGCGCCGTCCCGCCTCGATCAGCACCAGCACCACGCCGGTCACAAAGATAATCATGAGGGCGGTGTCGAGATAGCCTTGGAATTCTTTGCCGGGCACGTGCGTTAGCGGCCAGTAAATTTTCTGGATGGACTCCACGCCCGCGGTCAGCGTAGTGACGCCCACAAAGCACATGGGAATCGCCGTGATCCAGGCGTATTTCGCTTTGCCCATGTTGATGATGAACGTGGTCACGACCGCCAGCGCGATGGTGGCCAGCAACTGGTTGCCGGTGCCGAACAGCGGCCACAGCGTGGAGATCGAGCCGGTGTAAATCAGGTAGCCCCAGCTCAGCACTACGATGGCGGAAGTCACCAGGTTGCCGGGCAGCCAGGCGGTGTTGCGGAAGGGCGCGTGCACCTTGCCGATCAGCTCATGCAGAACGTAGCGGGCCACGCGCGTGCCGGTATCAACCGTGGTCAGGATGAACAGCGCCTCGAACATGATGCCGTAGTGATACCAGTAGCCGGTCAGGGTCTTCATGCCCGGCAGGCCTTTGAAGATCTGCGCCATGCCGACGGCCAGCGAGACTGCGCCGCCGGTGCGACCGGCGAGCTTCTCGCCCACTTCCTTCGAGATGACGTCCAGATTGACGGTGTGCATTCCCAGCTTGGCGAAGACGGCAGGCGCGGCGTTGATGGCGAAGTAGTCGCCGGGATACATCGAGCAGGCGGCGATCAGGGCCAGCACGGCGACCAGGCCTTCGCACATCATGGCGCCGTAGCCGATGAAGCGCGCGTCGGTCTCCTTCCCCAGCATCTTCGGCGTGGTGCCGGAGGAGACCAGCGAGTGGAAGCCGGAGATGGCGCCGCAGGCGATGGTCACGAACAGGAAGGGGAAGAGCTTGCCCTTGATGATGGGCCCGCCGCCGTGGATGAACTGCGTGAACGCCGGGAACTGGATGTCGGGATGGACAATGAAGACGCCGATGACCAGCAGGACGATCGTCCCCAGCTTCACGTAGGTGGAGAGATAGTCGCGCGGCTCGAGCAGGAACCAGACCGGCAGCACCGAGGCGATGAAGCCATAGGCCGCCATCAGGTAGACGATCGCGTGCGGGCTGAAGGTGAGCGCGTGCGCGTAGCTGGAGTCTGCGAACGACTTGCCGAAGATGACCGCAGCCAGCAGCAGGACGACGCCGGCGATGCTGGGGCCGGTGATCTTGATTTTGCCCGGCGAGCTCTTGAACATCCACAGGCCCATGACCACCGCGATGGGGATGGTCATGCCGATGGTGAAGACGCCCCAAGGGCTGTTGGCGAGCGCGTTGACGACGACGATGCCCAGGCCGGCCAGCGTCACCAGCAGGATGAAGAGCAGGGCGATCATGGTCACCAGCCCGGCGTAGGGGCCGATTTCGGTGCGCGCGACATCGGCCAGCGAGCGGCCCTTGTGGCGCACGGAGGCGACCAGCACGGTGAAGTCATGGACGCATCCGGCGAACACCGCGCCGACGAGGATCCACACGAAGCCGGGCGCGAAGCCGAACTGCGCGGCCAGCGTGGGCCCGACCAGCGGTCCGGCGCCGGCGATGGCGGCGAAGTGATGGCCGAACAGCACCCACTTCGGCGACGGCACATAGTTATGGCCGTCTTCGTAAACGTGTGAGGGAGTGGTGCGGCGGTCGTCGAGGGCGAGGACTTTGGCAGCGATGAAAGCGCTGTAGAAGCGGTATGCCAGGGCGAAGACACAGAGCGTCCCCAGCATGATCGGGAAAGTATTCACACGAGCCTCCAAACGCGGGTCCGTTTGCCGCTGACCAGGTGGCCGTGTACTTTCTGGCCCAACCCAGCAAGGGAGACCGCGAAAGTTTGCGCGAATGTTAACACGCCGCGCGGTAACAATCCAAAAGGTTAGACGGAAGGCGGGGAATTGGGAGTGACGCAGGTCACAAAACGGCGGGTTTTTTGCGAGTTTCCGGGACTTAGAGGGCGCCCCAGGTTTCTCGCGATTTCGAGAGCTGGGTGACTGCGATACCCAGGTCTGGAAAATCGCCAGACCTGGGGCACCCGAAAAGAAAAGCGACCGAGCCGGAACTCGGTCGCTTGCAGGATGGTCGTCAGTCGCTGGTTATCGACTTGGACGCTACTGCGCTATCGGCGGCACGCTGTGGCTCACGGCGTTGCCGCCCACAACCGGGGGAAGGTTGATACCGCTGAAGTCACGCACCGCACGGGGGTTGACGGCGGAGGGACCTGCATCGCTGCCACCGGTCACGGCGTTGCCGCCCGCAACCGGAGGAAGGTTGATGCCGCTGAAGTCACGCACCGCACGGGGGTTGACGGCGGAGGGACCTGCATCGCTGCCACCGGTCACGGCGTTGCCGCCCGCAACCGGAGGAAGGTTGATGCCGCTGAGGTCACGCACCGCGCGAGGGTTGACGGCGGAGGGACCTGCATCGCTGCCACCGGTCACGGCGTTGCCGCCCGCAACCGGAGGAAGGTTGATGCCGCTGAGGTCACGCACCGCGCGAGGGTTGATGGCGGTCGGACCTTCATCGGTGCCGGAGACGCGGCCGGCCAGCGCGGTGACCGGAGTCGCCACGAAGCCGGTGTTGATGGGCGCCGTGCCGTAGAAGCCGACCAGCTTGCCCAGGTCGTTGATGCCGTTCACGATCGTCGTGCCCACGCCGTTGGGCTCATCGACGGTAGTGAAGCTCGCCGTGCCGATGAGGTACACGAAGCCGTGGCTGTTGCCGGCGGCGTCGGTGTAGAAGCCCACAACCTGTCCGCGGTTGTTCAGGCCAAGCGCCTGCGTGCCCGTGCTGCCGGGGAAGTCCAGCGGCATGAAGATGCCGCGGTTGAGGATCCAGCCGTGGTTGACGCCATTGGCGTCGATGAAGAAGCCGCAGACCACGCCCGAGTTGTTGATGCCGGTGGCCTGCGCTCCGCCCACCGCGCCGGGGATGGTCAGCACGTGGAACACGCCGCCCACTTCGTCGTAGATGTAAGGAATGTCAGGAGTGGTGTTGTTGATGCTGTTGCTGTAGTAGCCGGCGGCTTCGTAGAAGTCGTTCTGGCTGAGCAGTTGGTTGAACTCGGTGGCCAGTTGCGCGCCGGGGTAGTCAACCTTGGTGAAGGTGCCATTGGAGGTGCGGAAAAAGCCGTGCGTCAGGCCGGAGTTATCGACATAGAAGCCGGCGGTGGTCAGGCTGTTGTTGATGCCGATGACCTGGGTCATCGCGGAGTTGGGGAAGTTCTCCGAGGTGAAAGCGGTGGGCAGCACCAGCGTGAAGCCCTGGTTCTGCTGGAAATTGTGGTAGCCGGCGATGACGTTGCTGTTGTTGATGCCCAGCAACTGCGTGAAGGACACGTTGGGATCGCCGAAGGTAACGGTCTGGAAGCGATAGCTCTGGCCGAACATCGAGGCGCAGAGCATCAGCGCGAAGACCAGGGTGAGGGTAGTGCGTTTCATGGGAATTCTCCTCGTATGAATGTTTCGGGCCGCAGCCGGAAACGATTTGAATTAAGCAAGCGGGCGATGAATGGGAGCCTCCACATCCGCCGTCACTCAGATATGTGACATTCGCGGGCGAATTCCCTCATGCGCGGGGAAGAAATTTTGGAAGGCGCGCGAGAAACTGACCAAGGAACAGAGCCCGAAGGGCGTGGCATGACAGCCCAGCCTGGAGCATAGCGGAATGCCGGGTACAGCGATGGTTCAAGCTTGTCGAGTGCCTCGGGCACGCGGTTGCGCCTGGGGATCGTCCCGAGGGGCTTACGAAACTGCACGCCCTCCGGGCCCTATTTCGGCCAGGCAGGATAGGCGCACATGCATCCGCTGGATTGCAGCCTTACAGCGTCTTGAGATACTCGATGATGGCCCAGCGTTCGTCATCGCTGAGTTCGCGGCCAATCACGCCTTTGCCCGGCGTGTTTCGGAATTCATGGCCGGCGTTGGAGTTGCCCGGATGCGGATCGTTGGGCTGATCGGTCCGGAATTCGAAGCCGCCGTCGAACTTCGCCGTGCTGTAGCCGACGTTCTTGGGATCGAACTCGCGGCTGCCTACATAGAAGGTCTTATCTCGCCGGTCCGCCGGAAGCAGCATCTGATACAAACTCGGCACGGATCCGTTGTGCAGGAAAGGGGGAGTGGCCCAGATGCCGCCCAGGGGCCGGGCCCGATACTTCAGCAGCGCCACCACGCCATCCTCACGAAAGCCGCTCCACTCCATCCTCTGTTCTGGCGACAAGCCTAACGCGTCATAATTCATGTCACGAATTTTGCCGGTGACCACGCGCAGTCCATCCGACGCAGACACGTTTCCCAACCCCAGAGCTCCCGTCACTGCCCACCGCCCTTTCCAATTGGTGGCTTGCTTCGGATCGGTGCCGATCTCGTCCAGAGGGATGAGGTTCAGCTTCAAGAAGGACCTGCCATTCAGCCCGGCCTCCCAGTACTTGGGGTCCTTGAATCTCCGGCGAATTCAGGGGCGGCAGGTGGCAGTGCTGACAATGTTGCTTATAAAGCTCCGCACCTTTCTGTGCCTTGGCCCGGTCGATTGGCCCGAGGACCGCTTCCGGCCAGGCCGGGGCCATCAGTCCGGTGAACGCGGCCGGACCGGCGAGCAGATTCTCCATCTGCCACTGGTTCTTCACATTCACCGTCGAGCGATAGAGGTTGGGCGGTTGAGTGAGATTGACGCGGGCGCGGACGCCCAAGGCCTCGCCAATGTTTCTCACCATGGGCTGCTGGATCGACGAATTGTATTGCACCCAGGAAAACCAGCTTGTGTACCACAGAGGCGGAAAACTTACCGGGGCATCCGCCACCCGCAGGTTCGAGTTGTCCAGCTCGGTGCCGAACACATAGTTGCCAATGCGGGCGAGCGCGTCAGTGCGCCCGAAACCGGCGGCAACTTCGTAGAGCTTGCGCGAATCGGACTGTGCTTTCTCGTCCTTGCCCGCCGTCAGAAGTGCTTCAAAATCCTGCCGCAGCTTGGCCTTGGCCGCATCGGATGCGTTCTCGCCAAGGACAGCCCGGGCAAAACGATCGAAGCGAAACGGCACCCCATCGGTGAAGGCCACCGCATAACCGAGCTCAGTCTGGAAGGACGCCAGGTCAACGGTGGCGGCGCCGCCGTCGATGCGAATTCCCTTACCCTGGTATTCCACCTGGCCGGTGTGGCACGCGGCACAGGTCAGGCCGACGACCTCCACGCTCTGCCCGCTCATGGGATCGATGACAGTGTCCCTGGCGAAGCCAACCGGCAGCCCACTGGGATTCTGCGGGCTGGCGGAATCGGGCAGGAAACCGAATCGCGCCAGGTAGGTAGTCTCAGAGAATTTCGGAACGGTCCCGAAGAGTTTGATCCTGGGCTGCTCCAGCGCGAGAAACCACTGGTACGGCATCAACTCCGTTCCCTGCGCTGAGTGATAGAACCACTGCCGTTGGTCCGGAGACCAATTCTGCTGTGTGAATTGGACTTCGACCGGCTTGTAGGCCGGCATGTCTTCGCTCGGCCGGTTGCCGAACACCGCTTGTAGCTGCTGGCAGCCAGTCATCGTGATAGCGAGAACGGCAACAGCCAACGCGGAGCGAAACCTCCTGGATCCAATCGCCATATAGGTTCACCTCGGTGCCACCGGCAGCCAGACTTCGTAACAACAATTTTATGGATGTCGGTGAGTGTACACCCACACCTGTTTTCGTCAGTCCGGAGAGGCCTCTGGATTGTCATCGCGCTGGCGTATAATCCCCGGAAAAAGCCGTAATCCTGCGGCCTGTTAACTCCGTTTGTGGCAGCACTTTCGGACTATCGATTCTCAGGACTTATGGTGGAAGGGCACGGCTTCAGCCGTGCCGAAAAGCGGCCTTACTGAATCGGGCTTTAGCCCCGATCTTCCGCGGCTGAAGCCGTCCTGGGAGGCCGAGCTACTTCGCCGGGCTGAAGCCCGGCGCTTCCACCCGAAAGCGAATCGTGGGCCAGCAACAACGTCGATGGCAGAAGAAGCACGAATGTCGGCTGAACGGCAGGATGTGACCAGGCTGCTCCAGCAATGGAGAGGCGGGAGCCAGCAGGCGCTTGACGAGCTGATGCCGATCGTCTACGACGAGCTGCGGCGGCTGGCCAAGCGGTGCCTTTACTCCGAGCGGCCCGGGCACACGTTGCGCGCAACCGCGCTGGTCAATGAGGCCTACATTCGTTTGCTCGACGCAGACATCGGATGGCAAGACCGCGCACACTTCTACGCTGTGGCCGCGCGCGTGTTGCGCCGCATCCTCGTCGAGTACGCCAGGAGCCACTCGCGCCAGAAACGCGGTGGCGGCGAAGAGATGGTTCCCCTGGACGAAGCCGTGCTCGTCGGCCCGCAGGCTGCTTCGATGGTGCTTGATCTGGACGAGGCGCTCGAACGGCTGGCCGCGCTCGACCCCCGTAAAAGCGAGATCATCCAGTTACTGTTTTTTGGCGGCCTCACCTATGAGGAGACTGCCGCGGCACTCGACATCTCTCCGGCAACCGTCCACCGGGAATTGAAACTGGCCAAAGCGTGGCTGCATCGGGAGCTGGCGGAGAGCAAGTCCTAGGAGAGTCGGCATGGAGTCCGCCGATCGTTGGCGCCACATCGAGGAGCTGTTCTACCAGGCGAGCGATCTTCCGGTCGAGGAGCGCGCGGCTTACCTCGAGCGCGAGTGCGGCTCCGACGGCGCGTTGCGGCGAGAGGTCGAGACGTTGCTCAACTCCTCCGACCAGCCCGTCGACTTTGTGCCGCGCGCGGTCTTCGAGCTGGCCCACAAGCTGAGCCGGTCGGGTGGTCTGGAAGAGATCGCGCCCCCGCTGTACAAGCCTGCCATCGCCGCTGGCAAGCAGTTAGCGCACTACAAAGTCATCTCCATGCTAGGCTCGGGCGGCATGGGCGAGGTCTACCTCGCCGAGGACACGGTGCTGCGCCGCAAGGTTGCGCTCAAGATGCTGGCGCCGGAGCTGACCGGCGACGAGTACGGATTGCGCCGCTTCCAACAGGAAGCCTACGCCGCCTCGGCCCTGAACCATCCCAACATCCTCACCATTTATGAGTTCGAGCACGCGGATGGGCTGCACTTCATCGCCTGCGAGTTCGTGGAGGGGGTGACCCTGCGTCAGCAATTGAGTCGTGGCAGGCTCGAACTGAAGACTGCGATCGATATTGCCATCCAGATCGCGAGCGCCCTGGCCGCTGCCCACGCGCGCGGGATCGTCCACCGCGACATCAAGCCCGAGAACGTCATCGTCCGCAACGACGGCATCGTCAAAGTGCTGGATTTCGGCATCGCCAAGCTGACCCGAAGGCGTTCCACTTCGGCGACTCGCGCCAGCGGTTCGGTGGCCGCGGTGTTGAGCAGCGAAACCGGCGTGGTGCGCGGCACGGCCAAGTACATGTCGCCGGAGCAGGCGCGAGGGTTGGATGTCGACGCGCGCAGCGACATCTTCAGCCTGGGCTCGGTGATATACGAGATGGTCACCGGAACAGCCGCGTTCGAAGGCGCGACCGCCAGCGACGTTATCGCGGAGATCCTGAAAACCGAACCGAAGCCGGCGGCAGAGCTTGCGCCGGAGGTGCCGGCCGAGATTGAGCACATCCTTAGCAAAGCTCTGTGCAAGCAACGCGAGGCGCGCTATCAAACCGTCAAAGAGTTGCTGCATGACCTGCAAGAGTTCAAGCAGGAGGCGGAGTTTCAAGCCAAGCTGGAAAGTCCATCCGGCGGTCGGGCTGCGAAGGCGGCGTCGGACCGCCTGACGCCCGCTGGCGCTGTTGCCGTTCGTTCTCGTAAGAGTTCGTTGCTACATGACTGGCGTCTCTGGTCAGTCGCCGCGTTGCTGGTCATGATTATCAGCGTTGGCTATTGGCTGGTCACGAGGTCGCGCGCGGCGTCCGCGCCGAAGGAGCCGCGCAGCCTGGCAGTTCTTCCATTTCGCAATCTCAATGGCGATCCTAAGAGCGATTTCCTGGGATTCTCTCTGGCCGACGAGATCATTACGAAACTCGACTACGTTAATTCCTTGACGGTGCGACCGTCGTCGTCAGTCGACAAATATCGCGATCAGGCGGTCGATCCCAAGAAGGTTGCGGAGGAGTTGAACGTCGACACGCTGCTTACGGGCACATTCCTGCGCGATGGCGACGACTTGCGGATCACCGCGCAACTCATCGACGTGAAGCCGGACAAAATCCTGTGGCGCGAAGCCATCGACCTGAAGTACGAAAAGCTGCTCACTGTGCAAGATCAGGTCGCGCAGCAGATCATCAAACAGATGGAGCTGAGCCTGTCGCCGGCGGAAGCCGCCAAGCTCAAGCCGGAGAAGCCCATCAACAATGCCGCCTACGAAGACTACCTTCGCGGCATCGATTTCTATTCGCTGAACGACTTTCCCGCCGCCATCGACATGCTGGAAAAGGCCACGACGCTGGAGCCTAACTACGCGCCGGCATGGGCGCACCTTGGCCGCGCCTACACCACCAGCGGCTCGTTGCAGTTCGGCGGACGCGAGCAGTACGGCAAAGCACAGGCTGCGTACGAGAAGGCCATCGCGCTCAACCCTGCGATGGTCGAGCCGCGGATCTACCTGGCCAATCTGCTGACCGATACCGGCAGAGTGGAGCAGGCGGTTCCGCTGCTGCGCTCGGTGCTGCAAGACAGTCCCAACAACGCCGAGGTGCACTGGGAGCTGGGCTACGCCTATCGTTTTGCGGGCATGCTGAAGGAGTCGGTCGAGGAGTGCGAGAAGGCGCGGCAGAACAATCCCCAGGTGAAGCTCAGCAGCTCGGCCATCAACGGATTGCTCTACCTGGGCGAGTATGAGGAGTTCCTGCAGAGCCTGCCGGTCAACGATTCCGCGTACATCCTCTTCTATCGCGGTCTGACCGAGTACTACCTCAATCAGCATGACCAGGCGGCGCGCGACTTCGACGATGCTTATGCCCGAAACCCTGCGCTGCTCCCCGTCGATGTCGGAAAGGCGTTCAGTTACTCCATCAAGCATGACAATGCGGGCGGCCTGAAGCTGCTGCAGCAAATCGAAGACAAGATTGAAGAGCGCGGGGTGAGCGATCCCGAGGGCATTTACAAGGTTGCGCAGGCGTACGCCGTGCTGGGCGACAAGGCGGCGGCGTTGCACATGCTTCGGCACAGCATCGGCGGAGGGTTCTTCTGCTATCCCTACTTCGTGCAGGATCCCCTGCTGCGAAGCCTGCGCGGAGAGCCGGAATTCGAGGAGCTGATGCAGCAGGCCTCGCAGCGGCACGAGCAGTTCAAGAGCACTTTCTTCTAGGGCTCGTGGCGATGCCGGAAGCGCTCCCACACTTGCGGTACAAATTCGTTGAACGCATCGGAGAGGAATCTCGCTCCGAAGCCTTCGCCGCTGCGCAGCAGGGCGTGCTGCCAGTCGGCCTCGCTCTGTGCGCGCCAGGAATTCGACAGAAAGTTGTTGCCGAAGATCGCGATGTAGCGCGCGAATGCCGGGTGCCGCTCGCCGTCGGTGCGGTAGGCGCGGAAGGTCAGGTCGTAGACGTTCTTCAGCCGCGCAGGAAACGGCTGATTGACGGTGTGGTGATAACGGGGATCTTCGCCCCATGCCGCACCCAGGCCGGCCTCGATGGCGTTGCCGGTGGAGACGCCGGTCAAGCGCATCCCATACCGCTTGCCGAAGCCGCTCCAGGAGCTGCCGTATTCGTGGGGATTGTTAGTAACGGTTCCAAAACCGGCAGAGAAGAGTCCGCCCGCCAGACTCTTCGGGCCAATCGTGGCGCGCGTGAACCATTCCAGCCGCTCGTCAGGCGTAATGGGACGGTACTCGGCAGGGCTTGCCGGCATGGCGGGCACATGGTGCACGAGCTTGCTCTGACTATCGTGGTCCTGATGGTCGGCAGGAGGGTCGCTCTGCGCGGCCGCAGCTGTAAGCAGGACTATGGCTGCGCCGATGGCAGCAAGCAGCCGTCTGGTGTGCAACAGCGCTTGCTTTTTTCGCACTCGCTCTCCTGACCGGGAAGAACCCTACCCCTTGTTGGAAGACGAACGGCGCTTCCCGGTTTGCTGCCGGGAGAAGACGGGGCGCGAATAAACCACTTACAACTGAAGGTAATACATCGTGGGGAGTGTTCGCTGGCTGGTCGGTTCCGCTAGTCGCAATGCTCACCACCGCATTTCCGTCCGGGCGGCGTACGGTCACAAGGGCTTGTGACATGCGCACTCACCCTCCGTGAGCAATGCAGTAGAATCCAAGTTTCTGACGCTGTGCGCCCTGGCTGGGTGCGGTGTAGCTGCTCGAAACGCCTCCGGTCTGTGGCCCGACCATCAATTTAATTCAGGAACCTGATGTTCAAACGAATCCTCATCGCCAATCGCGGCGAGATCGCCGTGCGCATCATCCGCGCCTGCCGCGAGATGGGCATCGAGTCGGTGGTCGTCTTCTCCGACGTCGACCGCAAGGCGCTGCACGTGCGCAAGGCCGATTACGCCTACCACATCGGGCCGGCGACGGCGAGCGAGTCGTACCTGAATGTCGAGAAGATTCTCGATGTGGCGCGCCGCAGCGGGGCCGAGGCGATCCATCCCGGCTACGGCTTCCTCTCGGAGAATGCGAACTTCGCGCGGGCCTGCCGCGATGCGGGCGTGAAGTTCATCGGCCCCTCGCCCGAGTCGATGGAGATGATGGGCTCAAAGACGCGCGCGCGGCAGAATATGAAACGCGCCGGCGTGCCGTTCGTTCCCGGCTCCGAGCGCGGCCTTGAGCTCGACGCGATGGAGCGGCTGGCCGAGCAGATCGGCTATCCCATCATGCTGAAGGCGGCAGCCGGCGGCGGCGGCAAGGGCATGCGCCTGGTCTCATCGCCGGGCGAGCTCCATTCGGCGTACGAGAACGCGCGCAGCGAGGCGCAGCGCTCCTTCGGCGACAACGAGGTCTACATCGAGAAGTACATCGCCAACCCGCGCCACGTCGAGATGCAGATCTTCGGCGACGAGCACGGTAACGTGGTCTATCTCGGCGAGCGCGAGTGCTCGGTGCAGCGGCGCCATCAGAAGGTGCTGGAGGAGTCGCCCTCGCCCATCGTCGATCACGAGATGCGGCAGCGCATGGGCGAGATCGCGGTGCGCGTCGGCAAGGCGGCGGGTTACTACAACGCCGGCACGGTCGAGTTCCTGGTCGATCAGCAACGCAACTTCTACTTCCTCGAGATGAACACGCGCTTGCAGGTGGAGCATCCGGTGACCGAGTTCGTCACCGGGCTCGACCTGGTGCATCTTCAGTTTCACGTCGCCGCGGGCGAGCCGCTGCCATTCGAGCAGGAGGACATCCGCCTGCGCGGGCACGCCATCGAGTGCCGCATCTACGCCGAAGATCCCGACAACAATTACATGCCGTCGCCGGGACAGATCACGCGGCTGATTTCGCCGTCGGGGCCGGGCATCCGCCGCGACAGCGGCATGTACGAAGGCTGGACGGTGCCCATCGAATACGATCCGCTGTTGGCTAAGCTGGTTGGCTACGGCGAGGACCGCGAGCAGGCCATCAACCGGCTACTGCGGGCACTGTATGAGTATTTCGTCGGCGGCATCAAGACGAACACGTCGCTGTTCCGCCGCATTTTGAAGGACCCGGACTTTCGCGCGGCGAATATCGATACGGGCTTTCTCGATCGCCTGCTGACGAAGCCGGCGAATGAAACTGACCCGCGGCGGCCGATCGTTGCTGCGATAGGTGCGGCCATCTTCGCGAGCACCGAGCCGCAGGCGACGCTGCCGGGAGCGAACGGTGCAGTGTCGGCGAACGGAAAGGGCGCGCCGGTGCCGCAAGTTTCAGGCTGGAAGCGCATGGCCCGCGCCGAGGCGCTGCGGGAAAGATAAGCAGGCTGACGCTTTATTTCGGCAGGTGAATGAGTCTGCATCGGAACGGAACCAGCCGCGCAGCGGCGGGATGAAGTTAGCCCGGGGCGCAGCCCCGGGTAGCTGTCGAAACAACGACAAAGCCGCGGCAGCGGCGACACTGCCGACATTCAGGTGAACAATGATCAAGAGACGTAGAAGTCCCTCAGCGGCTGAAGCCGCAGAGATTTTGCGGTACTCACGGGCGGCCTGAAGGCCGTCCCCTTCAAAACCAGCCTTAATCAGAGCTTCCCTGACTGCTGACTGTTAATTGCCTTTATGACCTACGACATCATCGTTGACGGCAAGACCCATCACGTGGAAGTGACACGCGGCGAGAAGCTGTGGTCGTGCAGGGTGGACGGCCAGGAGATGGAAGTCGATGCTGCACTCACGGCGCGCGATGTGCTCTCCGTGCTCATCGGCGGCAAGGCTTACGAGATCAAGCGCGAGCGCTCGTTGCAGGGCGATGTTCACATGGTGATCGGAAGCGCGCGCTACGCCGTCGATGTGCAGGACCCGCGCTCGCTGAAGACCCGCCGCGCGGTTGCCGGCTCCGATAGCGGTCCGCAGAAGATCAAGGCCGCCATGCCGGGCAAGATCGTTCGCATCCTGGTTGCCGAGAAGGAAGGGGTCAAGGCCGGCCAGGGCGTGATCGTCATGGAAGCCATGAAGATGCAGAACGAGATGAAGTCGCCGAAAGACGGCCGCGTGCAGAAGATCCTCACCGCCGAGGGCTCCACAGTCAACGCCGGCGACACGCTGGCTATCATCGACTAGGCTGCCGCCCGCACCCGCTGCAGGAAACTGCCGCAAGCTGCTACTTTGTAGTTGCGCCTTTCCGCGCAGGTTCAGCGTTCCCACGAAACGAATGCAGGTATTTCGCCATCTCGATGACGTTCCCGCCGACTTCGGCCCCACCGTAGTCAGCGTGGGCAACTTCGACGGCGTCCACCGCGCGCATCAGGAAGTGGTGCGGCACATGGCCGAGCGCGCGCGCACCTTCGGCGGCAAAGCAGTGGTCGTGACCTTCGAGCCGCATCCCTTCCGCATCCTGCGCCCGGACGTTGCGCCCAAACTGCTCAGCCCGCTGGACGCCAAGCTCAAACTGCTGGAACAGACCCATGTGGATGCCGTGCTGGTGCTGCCGTTCACGCGCGATCTCTCGATGATGTCCGCCGAGGACTTCGCCCGTGAGGTGCTGGCGGAAGGCTTGCGCGCGCGCGAAGTGCACGAAGGCTACAACTTCCACTTCGGCCACAAGGCGCGCGGCAACGTCGACACGCTGGCCGATCTTGGCCGGCAGTTCGGATTCGAGGCGAAGATTTTCCCCGAGCAACTGCTGCGCGGGCACCACGTCTCCAGCAGCGAGATTCGCAAGCTGATCGCGGAAGGCCGAGTGAGCCGCCCGCGCGCGTTGCTGGGGCGGCCGTTCAGCATTCTGGGCAATCCCGGACGTGGACGCGGCTACGGACACAAATACACCGTGCCCACGATTAACTTCGCGCGTTATGACGAACTCGTTCCCGCCGATGGCGTGTACATCACCTGGCTGCGCGTCGGCGCCGAGTGCTTCGAAGCGGTGACGAACGTCGGCAATCGTCCCACGTTCGGCGCCGAGTCGTTCGCCATCGAGAGCCACATCCTCAACTTCCATCCCATCGAGCTTCTGCCCGACACCGAGCTAGAGTTGAGCTTCCTGAAGCGGCTGCGTGCGGAGATCAAATTTCCGTCGGTGGAGGCGCTGCGCGAGCAGATCGCCAAAGACGTGCACAAGGCGAGGCGTTATTTCCGCCTGCAAAAGCAATTAGCAGCAAGCGACTAGCGAAGGCACCGGAACTCTGTTACCACTCCACCGCCATTCGAACCAAGGCCAATGTCCACCAATGCCGCTCGCACAAGAACATTGTCATCACGAGCCTTAGGCGAGGGATCTGCTGTCTGCCCCATGTGGCTGAAAAGCAGATTCCTCGCCTAAGGCTCGGAATGACAATTTCGGTGGTTCGTGCCGCATTTGGCTCGCGCTCGGAATGCAAATAGCCGCAGAGGGGCGCGAGACACGCGGTTGGTTTCCGCGCGCCATCCTTGTACTATTCCCGTGCATGCCGCATCTGCCCATCCTGCCTGCGCGCCCGGAGCACCGCGAGGAGCTCGTGCTCGTGGGCTTGCGCCTGGATCCCGGGCATGATGGCCCGCAGTTTTTCACGCTGCTCGCCGTGGGCGGCGACAACGAGCGCCCCATCACCGCTGACGACCACGTGCTGTTCTTTCCGCGCCCCGAACTGGCCAGTAAGGCGCTGGCCCTCGATCCTGACTTGTCGAAGTTCGGCCCGGCGCCGCAGGAAATGGACACCTTCTGTGACATCGCACAGGCGCTGCACCTGGTGAATTCCCAGGACACCGATCCTGAAGGCGTCATTCTGGAGTGCCTGCTAATTTTCGATGACCTGGTGCGCGCAACCCGCCTGCACATGCCCGACCGCTACCAGGGGATGCTGACCGAGCTGGCCGCTCGTCTTACCGAACGCGCGACACTGCGCGATATCTTCCGCCAGCACGCCCTGCGAGAACATGTGGAAGACGCGCTGCTGTGGTGCATCGGGGCAATCGCGGCCAAGTCGCGGATCATCACGGCGTAGAACCCGGCATCATGTCGGTGGGTAACCGGACGCGGCTTCCTGCACCTGCAGCTCCTGCGCCGGTCTGGCGCGCGAGACTGCAAACGACTCTCCTACGGCAAGTATCGTCGCAGCACAGTAGAGAAGGCCGAGTAGGGCGAAAACTCCCGGGTGCAGCCATTCCGGCTTGTTCACTGTCAGTCGGGAAAGAACGACACTTGGAGACGCACTCAGCAACTTGCTTAAATTGGCATGCACAAGGTCGCTGCCGGCCACGTGGGCAACCAGGCCGGTGTAATACGGCGCCAGCAGCGCGCAGGTGCCATAGAGATCGATAGCGCCGAAAGCCGCTGCCATTGCGGGCAGGACCGCCCAGCTCCAGCGTCGCGGAACCAGATGAAACAAGCCGAACGCAACCAGCAACATCTCCGGCAGCACTACCGCATACATGTACCAGCCGGGACATGCGGAGATGCCCGTGGCGACGTAGATGAGGAGGATGTCGTACAGTAGGCCAAGCCAGAAGAACGCATACAGCGTGAGCAACACCAACAGCTCGCCGGAGCGGAAGCGGTCTTTGGCGATAGCTTTGACCAGCCCGGCGAGCGCCAGCGCGATGCCGCAAGCACATATCAGATAGATTGGCTTGGGCAGCTTAAGGAAGCTCCACCCCCCGAACCAGATATGCGAAATCAGGACGGAAGTAACTCCGCCAATCCACTTCACTCGGACAGCCGACTCCAGCACGTGTGGGAGCCCTCCGCGCATTGCGGCGACATTAGCCTCCTCACCTGACCACGTTCCGGTCAGCGCGTGATTGCGCCAGTACCACGCGACGCAGATCAGCACCGCCATCCCGAGGCCGCCGGCGGCGTTGAGGAGCACGCCCCCGCTGCGGCCGCGAGATCGCCAGGCGGAATACACCGCGATTGCTGCGAACGCCGGAATGGCGAGCAGGAAATAGGCTTTGGTAAGCAGTCCAATGCCGAGCACGAGGCCGGCGGCGAGAAACACCGGCGGGCGTGTCGCGCGGCTCGCTAGCAGCAGCAACAGAGTCAGCAGTGAATAAATGAGGACTGCCAGGCACTCGTTGCCCGCGCGGCATATGTCGATCATCAATTCGGGCATGCAGACAATAACCGCCACAATCCCAAGCGCCAGCGCGTCCGACGAGAAGAACTGCCGGGCAGCAACCCACGCGACCGGCACCAGCAGCGAACAAATAAAAACACTGAGCCAACGCACCAGCAGAACGCGCGCCGCCAACTGCCAACCAGCAGCCAGGCGCAGAGGCTCCGCCATCAGCCAGTAGTAAAGCGGCGCTTGCTGTGCCTCATACATCACGGGCGCGGTTCCCGATTGCATGCCCCAGTTCGGGGGGATTGCACGCAACTGCTGTTGCAATTCCTGCCGCACGGACTCAGGCAGTCGCCAGTACGCATCTTCCGTGTAGATGGGCGGCTCAAGCGCATGTAGCCGGTGCTCCCATGACAATGGCGCGAGATGCAGTGACGCCTGGACTTCGCGCGAGACCGGCGTATCCGGCCGCGGCAACGCGCGATGAGCAGCTACGTATTGAATGAACGAGAAGTGGTAAGGCTCGTCATAACCTTCCCATAGCGGCAGCAGGGCGGAATAAAAGCAGCCGCGGGCAATAAAACAAAGCCATAGCAGTAGAAGCAGCGCGCGGAAAGAGCGTGAACGTTGCGGCGTGCTAGGGCAAGCGGGACTGTCATCCCCCATGCGCTACTCCGAGGTGAAGTAGTCCACAGTAACGGGATTCTCGAACAGCGAATAGTCGCGCGTGACCACGGCGATGCCGGTGTCGGTCACGTGGTATTTCTTGCGGTCGGCATCGAGGTCGTAGCCGATCACGGTGCCTTCCGGGATGTGCACATCGCGGTCGATGATGGCCTTGCGAATCCGGCAATGGCGGCCCACGTTCACATGCGAGCAAATGATACTGTTGTCGACGTGCGCGTACGAGTTCACGCGCACATCGGGCGAGAGCACGCTGTTGCGCACCGAAGCGCCGGAGATGATGCAGCCCATGGAGACCACAGAATCGTGCGCCTCGCCGGTGCGTCCGGGATCGTTGAACACGAACTTGGCCGGCGGATACTGCCGCATGTGCGTGCGCAGGGGCCACTCGCTGTCGTACAGATTGAACACCGGCGCCACCGCACACAGGTCCATGTTGGCCTCGTAGTAGGCTTCCAGCGTTCCGACATCGCGCCAGTACAGCGCTTCCTTCTTGTTCTCGTCGATGAAGTTGAAGGAGTGGACCTTGTAATCGCCGAGCATGCTGGGCAGGATGTTGTGCCCGAAATCGTGCTTCGAGTCGGGATCTTCCGCGTCCTTCAGCAATACCGGAATGAGCACGTCGGTGTTGAACAGGTAGATGCCCATCGAGGCCGAGACCATGCGCGGATTGTAGGGCGAGCGGAGGTCGGTTTCGTGCGGCTTCTCCTGAAAGCCAACGACGCGGCCCGCGTTGTCGATCTCCACGACGCCGAAATGCCGGGTCTCGGAAGGCTCGATCAGGATGGTCGCGATGGTCACGTCCGCGCCGGACTCGCGGTGCTGCTTTTGCATCCGCGCGTAGTTCATCTTGTAGATGTGGTCGCCGGAAAGAATCAGCACCTGCTTGGGTTGCTCGGAGCCGATGGAGTAGATGTTCTGGTAGACCGCGTCGGCCGTGCCCATGTACCAGTTTTCGCTGACGCGCTTCATGGGCGGCAGGATCTCGATGAACTCTCCGAGCTCGCGTCCCATGATGTTGCTCCACCCTTCGCGGATGTGGCGGTTCAGCGACAGCGCCTTGTACTGCGTCAGGATGTAAACCCGCCGGAGGTCGGAGTTGATGCAGTTGGAAAGCGTGATGTCGATGATGCGATAGATGCCGCCAAAGGTGACGGCGGGCTTGGCGCGGTCGCGGGTCAGCGGATACAGGCGCTCGCCCGCTCCTCCCGCCAGCAGAACTCCGAGAGTGTCTCTCATCGGGTACACGCGAAGTCGGTCCACCCCGGAAGCGCGGAATTCACGGAATTTTGGGTCTTAGATTTTTCCGTGTATTCCGTGCTTCCGTGGTGAAAAAGGGCTTTTCCGGCCCTACAAAGGCCGAATATAGCACAGCGGTAAGATGCGGCGAGTAGGCCTAGTCGTCCTCAACGCGAATGCGCAGCGACTTCAGGAACTTCAGGTCCTGCGGGGTCATGCTGAAGTCGGCGGAGGCGAGCTGCGGCGCCGCAGCCTCGGATGCATCGTGCTGGTTGAATCCGATGGTGGCCTCCAGCACCACGAACACGTCATAGCCGCCGGCCTTGATGCGCGCGATCACGTCGGCGATCTGCTCGGAATCGGAGAGCGAGTTGTTGATGGCGTCGCCCAGCTCTCGCATCATGCTCTTCATTCGTTTGTCCACGATCTCCACCTGGCTGCGGGAATCGGCTACACGATATTCGCACACTCCACGTCGCGGCGGAAGCGCGGGGACATCGGCGAACCGGCTTTCTACATATCTTGGATGCCATAGATTACGGGAAGTTTTGCAGGAGTTCGCGTCCGCGCGGCGGTTGACGGATTCTACGTTGTTAAAATGAGGTTTTGAGAGCCGCTATTAGCCGCTCGATAGCTCGATAGCTCGAAACTCGAAGCTCGAAACTGAGGTTCACTTTGCCGTCGCACGGATTCGGCATGATAGGACGCGCCGTCCTCAGGGTCGCTGGAACGAAGACCGGCGAGAACCGCTTCGTGCGCGCCGTTTACAAAGCCGGGAGCGTCACCGTCCAGAGCACCGCGCGCGTGCTGCACGTCCTGTGGCTGGAGGTGACGGGGCTGTTCTTTCTTGGGCTGGCGTTCGTCTGCGGCGCGGCCGCGGTTCGAGAGCACCATCGGCAGCTCGCGGGCACGGGATCGGGCGGCAAGATGCTGCTGGCGTGGGGGCTTGCAGCGCTGTTCGGGTACTTCGGCGTGAGCTCGTTCTGGCGGTCGCGAAGGAGAAGGTAGTTTCGACATTCGACTTTGTGACGCGCGTCATACACCATTTCCCCCCACAGGTTCACAATAGACATTCATCCCTGTGAACCGGGGCCCATTTCTATGGCCGACACAAAAACGCATTCCGCCGTCCTGACGAAGCCCGCCCAAAACCAGGAAACCTCGTCGCACATTCCGGTGCATCCCTTGTACACGCCCGCCGATCTGGAGGGCTGGGACTACGACCGCGAAGTCGGCTATCCCGGGCAGTTCCCCTACACCCGCGGGGTGCAGGCCACCATGTACCGCGGCCGGCTGTGGACCATGCGCCAGTACGCCGGCATGGGCGACGCCGAGGAGTCCAACCGCCGCTACAAGTACCTGCTCTCCAACGGCACTACCGGTCTGAGCGTCGCCTTCGACCTGCCGACGCAGATCGGCCTCGACTCCGACAATCCGCTGGCGATGGGCGAAGTCGGCAAGGTCGGCGTGGCCATCGATTCCATCGAAGACATGATGCGGCTGTTCGACGGCATCAACCTGGAGAAGATCTCCACCTCGATGACCATCAACGCGACCGCGTCGATCCTGCTGGCGCTCTACATCGTCACCGCGCAGCGCACCGGGCGCGACGTCTCGAAGCTGGCGGGCACGGTGCAGAACGACGTACTGAAGGAGTACATCGCGCGCGGAACGTACATCTATCCGCCGGCACAGGCGATGCGCATCATCACCGACATCTTCTCCTACGCCAACCAGCACGTGCCCGAGTGGAACACCATCTCCATCTCCGGCTATCACATGCGCGAGGCGGGTTCGACCGCCGTGCAGGAAGTGGCGTTCACGCTGGCCAACGGCATGACCTACGTGCAGGCGGCGATCGATGCCGGGCTCGACGTCGACAAGTTCGCGCCGCGCCTGTCGTTCTTCTTCAACGCCCACAGCAATTTCCTGGAAGAGGTGGCGAAGTTTCGCGCCGCGCGGCGCATGTGGGCGCGCATCATGCGCGACCACTTCGGCGCCAAGAACCCGAAGTCGCAGATGCTGCGCTTCCATACCCAGACCGCGGGCTCCACGCTCACCGCGCAGCAGCCGGAGAACAACATCGTGCGCACCGCGCTGCAGGCCATGTCGGCGGTGCTGGGTGGAACGCAGTCGCTGCACACCAACTCCTTCGACGAGGCGCTGGCGCTGCCCACCGAGCAGTCGGCGCGCATCGCGCTGCGCACGCAGCAGATCATCGCCTACGAATCGGGCGCGCCGCAGACCATCGATCCGCTGGCCGGTTCGTATTATGTCGAGTCGCTGACCAACCAGATCGAAACCAGCGCGCCCGGCTATCTCGACAAGATCGAAGCCATGGGTGGCATGCTCAAGGCCATCGAGCGCGGCTTCGTGCAGCCGGAGATCCAGAATGCCGCCTACGAGTACCAGCAGAGCTGTAGATCGCAAGCAGGCCATCGTGGTGGGCGTGAATTCCTTCACGCTGGAGAGGAGCACTCGGTCCCGCTGCAGCACATGGACGAAGACGCTGGAGCGCAAGCAGGTGGAGCGCCTGCGCGCGCTGCGCGCCAGCCGCGACCAGGCGAAGTGGGCGGCGGCGGTGAAGCGCGTCGAGGAGGCCGCCCGGGCACCGGCAACCTGATGCCGGTGATTATCGAAGCGGTCGAGGCCAATGCCACCGTCGGCGAAATCTCCGACGCCATGCGGCAAGTGTATGGGGAGTATCACGAGACGGTGGTCATCTAGTTCCTGATCACGTGTCATCCTGAGCGAAGGCGCGCTTCCGTTGCGCGCCGGAGTCGAAGGACCCCCACCGGCACACTATGCTTGAAATAGGAGTCCCTCGCCTACGCTCGGGATGACGCCTTCAAGAGACGTCGCCGATGAATCACTCCGCTCGCCGCGGCTCCCGCCGCTCGATCACGCTCACCGTCATCACGCCGCCGGGATGCGAGAACGATAATGCCTGAATCACTGTCCCCTGGCACAGGCTGAACTCGAAATCGTGCCCCATGGCTACGGCGGGCAGCGACAGGCGCGCGCTGTGCGCGCACAACGCCTTCACGCCGCCGCCCACCATGTTGGCGAGTTCGCCGGCGGCATCGCGCACGTCCTGCGGCGAAAGCTCCCCGGGATCCACGCCGGTGAGGTTGGCGCAGGCGCGACGGGCCAGTTCCAGGCCGATGTCCAACCGCACCGCGCCTTGCCAGTCGCCCACAATCTGCACGGCCGAAGCCACGTACTCAGTTCCCGGCCCGAAGGCCGCCACGCCCGCCGAAGGTACGAGCTGCATGCCCGCCATGGCGCCGAAGATTTCGTCCACGATGGTCGTCAATTCCGGGCTGCTGATTTTTACCAACATGCGATCACCGGCCCTTCATCCGATAGCAGGTACAGTTTCCGGTTTGGATGCGCTCGAAGTCGCTGTCCAGGTTCAGGGTCGTCTCGGCGCAGCCTAGAAAGAGAAATCCGTCGGGCGCGAGCACGCGCCGCACTCGCGCCAGGACGTTCCGGCGCGTCTGCCACGTCGAAATAGATAATCACATTGCGCAGAAAAACAATGTCAGAGTGCGGCACGACGCATCCCCAGGGCTCGGCGAGGTTGAGAAACTCGGAAGTTCACCATGTTGCGCAGCTCGGGCTTCAGTTGCCAGTGCAACCCCTGCTGCACGAAGTAGCGCGTCAGCAGTCTGGCGGGCAGGCCGCGATTCACTTCCATTTGCCGGAAAACCCCGCTCCGGGCGCGCTCCAGCATGGACTGGGAGAAATCGGTGGCCAGGATGGGGAACTTCCACGCGCCAATGTCAAAGTTCTCCCGCAGCGCCATGGCGATGCTGTACGGCTCCTGGCCACTGGAGCAGGCAGCGCTCCAGATGGCAATCCCGCGTTGCGAGGTGCGCCGCTTCATCAGCTCCGGGATGACCACTTCGGTGAGGGCCGCAAACGGGTGCGCGTCGCGAAAGAACCAGGTTTCGTTGTTGGTCATCGCGTCCAGCACGTCGCGATGCATTCCACTGAAAGTTTCACGCCGCAGGCGGCCCATGAACTCCTGCAATGAGGCGCAGCCATGCTCGTTCACCAGCGGAGCCAGCCGCGTTTCGGCCAGGTACTCCTTGCCGGAGTCGATGACGATGGCGGTGTGGTTCTTGACCAGGGTCTGGAGATAGGCGAAGTCGAGCGGCGCCAGGCTCATAATGTCGTCCTCGCGCGTAGCGTGTTCATCAGCACGGGCTTCCGAATTGCGATGGCCGGCCGGAATGCGGCCACGCGCTCAACGATACGGCCGGCGATCTCAGACAGCGGCAACACGGCCTCTGCCAGGCCCGCTTTGGCCACGAACCCAGGCATGCCCCAAACCACCGAGCTGGCTTCGTCCTGCGCGACGATCTGCGCACCGGCAGCTGCCAGCAGCTCGCAGCCGCGCAAGCCGTCCTGGCCCATGCCGGTCAGCACCACCGCAAGCACGCGCCCGCCGAAGACCGGCGCCAGAGAGCGGAACAGCACATCGACCGACGGCCGGCAGGAGTTCTCCGGCGGCGCTTGCGAGAGCCGAAGCTTCTGCCTCGCGCCGTCGGCGGCAACTTCCAGATGAAAGCCTCCGGGGGCAACCCAGACCTGGCCCGGGAGCAGCGCCTCGCCCCCGGCCGCTTCTTTCACCGGCAGGGGGCAAAGGCTGCTCAGGCGCTGCGCGAAAAAACGAGTGAAGGCCGGCGGCATGTGCTGCACGATCAGCACAGGTACGGCGAAGCCGTCGGGCAGAGCGGGAAGGAGTTGCGACAATGCGTTGGGGCCGCCGGTCGAGCAGCCGATGGCAACCACGTCGACGCGTCCGGCAATCCGGTTGCGCAAGCGTGGGGGAGAGACACCGCAACCCGCTCCGGCGGACGGACCCGCAGCGCTGCGGCTCAGGGCTTTGATCTTGGGCAGCAAGCGTCTCGCGTATGCGATCGCGCGCCGCGGCGTAGCTCCCCAGTTCGGCCGGCTTGGCAACATAGTCGCTGGCGCCCAGCGCGAGGGAATCGATGGTCGCCTCCGCGCCGCGCTCGGTCAGCGTGCTGAACATGATGACCGGAATGTTCGAGCGGCGCGCGCGCATGGCCGCAACGTGGCCAGCCCGTCCATCACCGGCATTTCGATGTCAAGCGTGATCACGTCGGGCACGACCTGCTCCAGCAGGTTCAGCGCGATCTGCCCGTTGGCGGCGTAGCCGGCGACCTCCAGGGCGGGGTCGGACTTCACTACTTCGGACAACACGCGCCGCATGACGACCGAGTCGTCGACCACCAGCACGCGAATTTTTCGTTGGCCGCTCATAGCCCCAGCAGGCGCAGCTTGTCGGCCAGCACGTCAAAGGTGAACGGCTTCATGATGTAGTCGTTCGCAGATCCTTTCGGTTGCACGGCAAGATCACCACGGAAGCACGGAAGACACGGAATTCAAGAATTTAAATTTCTTCCGTGAATTCCGTGCTTCTGTGGTGAACAATGCCTTCCTCGCTAGTACTTGAACTGTGCGATCAGCCTTGAAGCTCGGCCGCCATGCTCTCCAACGACTGGGCCGACTTCTGCGTGTCGCTGGCGCCGGCTGTGGTGCTGCGCGCCGCCTCGGCAACGCCCCCGATGTTCTTGGTGATCTCGGAGCTGCCCTTGGCCGCTTCCGCCAGGTTGCGGCTGATCTCGTTGGTGGTCGCGCTCTGCTCCTCGACCGCGCTGGCGATGGTGTTCTGGATGTCGTTGATCTGCCCAATCACGCTGCTGATCTGCCCGATGGCGGCCACCGCGCCCTTGGTGTCGCCCTGGATCGCTTCGATCTTGCGGCTGATGTCCTCGGTCGCCTTGGCCGTCTCCTTGGCCAGCTCCTTGACCTCATTGGCGACCACGGCGAAGCCTTTGCCGGCTTCGCCCGCGCGCGCCGCCTCGATGGTGGCGTTCAGGGCGAGCAGGTTGGTCTGCTGCGCGATCGAGGTGATCACCTTGATCACCTGGCCGATCTCCGCGCTGCTCTGGCCCAGCTTGCTGATGGTTTCGTTGGTGGCGTCCGCCGTCTTCACCGCCGTGGTCGCGACCCGCGTCGCATCCGCGGTGTTCTTGGCGATTTCCTTGATGCTGGCGCCCATCTCGTCCGCGCCGGTGGCCACGGTCTGCACGTTGCTGGCGACCTGCTCGGTGGCGGCCGAGACCACGTTGGCCTGGGTGGCGGTTTCGTCGGCGCTGGCGCTCATCTGCTGGCTGACTTTGTTGAGCTCTTCGGCCGCCTGCACCAGCGCGGCGGCGTTGACGCCAATCTGCTGGATGGCCGAGCGCACCTGTGCCGCCAGCGCATTCACCGAAGCGCGCAGCTTGCCGAAGTCGCCGGCGTATTCGGTTGCAACCTGGCCGGTGAGGTCGCCGCCCGCCAGCTCGTCCAGCGTCGCGCCGACGTCCTGCAACGGCCCGATCACCGCATCCAGCGTGGCGTTGACGCCTTCCACGATTTTGCGGAAGTCGCCGCCATGCTTTGTGGCATCCGCCCGCGTTGCGAGCTTGCCCTCGAGCGCCGCCTGCACCAGCGTGTTGGTGTCGACGATCAGCGCTTTCAGGTGCGTGCGCACCTGCTCGATGGTGTCGTTGATAAAGGCCTTCTTACCGGGGAACTGCTCCAGCGGCGCGTCGAAGTTGCCGCGCCCGAACTCCGCGATGCAGGTCAACGCCTTCTTGTTCACGCTGATGTGACCGGCGACCATGTCGTTGATACCCTCGGCAACCTCCTGGTAAATGCCGCGAAACTTGCTTGCATCGATGGTGATATCGATGTCGCCGAGTTCGTGCTGCTCGGCCATGTGGCGCATCTGTTGCGTAAGCGAGGTGATCGTTTGCATCGTGTCGAAGAGTGCCGGAAGGAGAGCATCTTGTTCCGAACGCTTGCCGATGGATCGGACCTCTGCCAATTCGTGCTGGAAATCCCCGGCAGCGATGTTCTGCAGGCGGCGCACCACCGACTTGATCCGGTCGCGCACAGCGTTGATGCCTTGTGCCAGTTGCCCGAAGACGCCCGGGTAGCCTTCCTTGATGTTCACCGAGTGGTCGTTGAGGTCCAGCCGCTTCAATGCCTCTGCCGTCTCCGGTAAGAGGCCAACCAGCTCGCCGCACTGGTTGAGCTGGTCCTTGACTGCTCCCAGCTCTCCCGGGAACTCAGCTGTAATCCTCTGTGGGATCTCGCCCTGGCTGAGGCTGGCGAGATACTGCAGGACGCAAGCCACTGGTGCGGTGAGGGCATCGAGACCATCGTTGAACTCTTCCAGCACCCGCCGCTCCTCGGCCGTGAAGTCGTCGAGGCGGGCCCGTTCATGCACCTGGCCGCGCTCCACCGCGGTCATGACGCGATGCACCTCGGCCGCGAAATCCGGCTGGAGAAGGACGCTGGTGGTGAGCGTCTCTTCGCCGCGGGTGCGCTGCTTGTGAACTACGTTGTTTTTCGTGTGCGCCTGTATCATCTCTGCTCCTTGTTTCGCGAAATTCGTGTTCACCACGGAAGCACGGAGCGCACGGAATTCCGGAAGGCTGGAAGTCCTTGACTGGCAATCGACTGCATGTCATGTCGCGCTGGGCCGACTCTTCTTCATTCAACAAAATTCCGTGCCTTCCGGGCTTCCGTGGTGAAAATGCTTTCCTTGCGCCGCATGCGAGCCCGCGACCGTCACCGCTTTGTCGGTGTCGAGCAGGAGCAGCAGCTTGTTTTGAGCTTGTAAACGCCGCGCAGAAACTCGCTTGCGGCGCGACTCCAGGGTGTCGGGCAGTTCCTCGAACGAGTCTCCCTCCACCTCGACGACGTCGCCGATCTCGTCCACCAACAGGCTGATGGGCCCGTCGTCGCGGCGGACGACGACGTTCATGGGAAGCTGGCCCACGTGGCGCTCCGCCAGGTCCAGTTGCCGGCGCAGATCGATCGCGGTAACGATCTGCCCCCGCAGGTTGATCAGCCCGGCGATCACCTCGGGCGCCAGGGGAATGCGGGTCATCTCCTGATAGCGGATGACCTCCTGCACCTTTTCCACCTCGACGCCGAAGTAGAGGTCCTGCAAGAAGAACGTGCAAGCTGCCGCCGCTTGTTCATGCCCGCGGTCCTTCCAGTACCGCCAGCTTCTGCGCCCGCCAGCAGCGCGGGAACATCCAGCAGGTCGGTGACCCGCTGCTGAATGACGGCCGCCCCCTTCAGCATCTTTGCCTGCTGCATCGCCTGCACCTCCACCGCCTGCTCGGCGATGTCGAGAATCTCGTCGACCACCAGCCCGACGCTGCGCCCGTTCGCCGAATACACGACGACCTGCAACAGGTCGCCATCCACCGAGCCGGCGTAGCCGAGCGCCTCCGAGAGCCGTACGAGCGGCATGATCTGGTCGCGATATTGGATGACCTCGCAGCCCGCGTAACGTTCGAGCTTCGCTTCGGGGAACTCTTCCAGGCGCGAGACCAGCGACAGCGGGAATCGCCATGCGTCCGCTCTTGCCCAGGCGGAACAGCAACCAGGACTCACGGCGGGCGCTGGCTTCGGCGGGCGCAGCGGCGCGCTCGGTCATGGCCTGCTCGCGCAGCTCGCAGAGCACTCGCGCCATCTGCGCCAGGCCCAGCACGTCCAGGATCAGGGCCACGTGCCCGTCGCCCATGATGGTGGCGCCGGCAAAACAGGCCACCGACTTCAACTGTTTGCGCAGCGGCTTGACGACGATCTCTTCGGTGTCGTTGATCTCGTCGACCACCAGGCCGAACTGCCGGTCGTCGGCCTGCAGCACCACGATGTTCACCGACTCGCCGAGCCGGCGCTGCGACGTCGAGATGCAGTTCGCGGTTGCAAGTAGACCAGCGGCAGCAGGCTGCCCGCGCAGCCGGTAGACCGGCGCGCCGTGGATGATCTCGATGCCCGCCTGCTCGCCCTCCGAGCGCACCAGCTCGAGCAGGCTGACCTGCGGGATGGCGAAGCGCTCGCCGCCGCTGGTGACGATCAGCGCCGGGATGATGGCCAGGGTCAGCGGGATCTTGATCTTCAGCGTCGTGCCCTTGCCGGCGCGTGCTTTGCAGGTCGACCGTGCCGCCGATCTTCTCGATGTTGGTCTTCACCACGTCCATGCCCACGCCGCGGCCGGAGACGTTGGTGACTTTCTCGGCGGTGGAGAAGCCGGGCACGAAGATCAGGTTCAGCACCTCGCGCTCGGTCATGCGGCGCGGCGTGGTCGGAGATCACGAGCCCTTTGGCGATGGCCTTGGCCTTCAGCTTCTCGGTGATCGATGCCCGCGCCGTCGTCGGAGATCTCGATGTTGACCTGCCCGCCTTCGTGAAAGGCGCGCAGCAGCAGATGGCCTTCGGCGCGGCTTGCCCGCGGCCGCGCGCCGCTCCGGCAGTTTCGATGCCGTGGTCGACGGCGTTGCGGACGATGTGGGTGAGCGGGTCCTTGATGGCCTCGATGATGGTCTTGTCGAGCTCGGTTTCCTTGCCCTCCATCTCGACTTCGACCTGTTTGCCGCAGCCGACTGACAGGTCGCGCACGATGCGCGGGAACTTGTTCCAGACGTTGCCGATGGGCTGCATGCGCGTCTTCATCACGCCTTCCTGCAGCTCGGTGGTGATGAGGTTCAGCCGCTGCGCGGTGCTGAGGAAGCCGCTGTCCTCCTGGCTGGCGGTGAACTGCAGGATCTGGTTGCGGGCCAGCACCAGCTCGCCGACCAGGTTCATCACTTTGTCGAGCAGTGCGACGTCGACACGGATGGTGTTGCTGGAGACATCGCGATGGTCGCTCTGCACCTTCAAACCTTCGGCTACGGCCTCGGGATGGGCCGCGCCGGATGCGACCAGGATCTCGCCCAGCAGCCGCGGGTCGCCTTGCTGCTGAAGCTCAGCCGCGGCCTCGACTTCGAAGGGGTCGCAGAGTTGCGAGGAGACGAGGATATCGCCGATGCGGGGCGGCACTCCCGGCTCGCGTACTACGCTTTCGGGGCCCTTGGCGGCAGACTTCGCCGGTGGTGGCGGCGACGCAGCGTTTAGTACCGCGTTCAACCTGGACAGCACATCGGAGCAGTCGGCATTTCCCTCGGATCCGTTGGCGGCAATCTCTTCCAGCATGCGGCGCAGCACGTCAGCCATGTTCAGCAGCGCGGTCGCGATCTCCGGCGACAACGCCAAACTGCCATCGCGCATGCGGCTCAGCAGGCTCTCACCGACATGCGCCACGCTTACCAGCTTGTCGTACCCCAGCACCCCGCCGGTTCCCTTGATGGTGTGGATGGCACGGAAGACGCTGTCCAGCAACTCGCGCGACGAGCCGTCTTTCTCCAGTCCCAGCATGTCGCGGTCGAAGCGGTCCAGGCCTTCGTGGCTCTCCACCAGGAACTCCTTGATGATCTCCTCCATCCCGTCCATGTTGACCAGTTCGTCGGCCGGCCGGCTTGCATCCATCGAACGCTCCTTCGCGAGTGCGGCAGAGTGCCGCTCAACTTTCCATCGGCAGTACTGGCGAATGTGTTCAGGCAGGTTCAGGGCCAGCCGCCAGTTGGGTTTCTGTCGTGCCGGGGACAAGCGCCCAGTGTGCAGAAGTAAGGCAAGTGGCAGAAGGGCAGTGGTTAGGGGCGATTACCGGGCGCGATCTTCTGCCCTGCCCGAGACAGCGAAAGATTAGCGAACTCTGAAAGAGCGTCCCGTCACATTGCGGAACCTCGCCGGTAGGGATGTGGAAACCTTAATGGCAGCGTGACATCTGATTGGGGAGACGTATCAGGGGTGGACTTCGCGTCCCGAGGGGAAGACAATAGAAGCGTGCGGCCAGGCAACAATTTCCCCCGCGCGGGGTTCATGTCAAGGTCAGGCTGGGGTCGGAGTGTCTCCGGAGAAAAGGTGTACATCATGCGTTCCGCAATTCGTTTCTCTTTCATCGGCCTGCTTGCCGCGACGCTAATTCCGCTGGGCGTTGCCCAGAACCAAAGCTCGCCGGCATCCCCGCCTGCTTCCGGGCAGCCCTCGGCCACGCAAGGGACCACGTCTTCCAACCCACAGAGCTCGACTACGAATTCCAGTTCCGCTCCGCAAAGTTCCAGTTCGGACGGCCAATACGCGCCTGAAAGGCCGGAGAAAAACGCTCCCTCGACGGCCACCATGAAGGACATCGACGCCATCGGCAATCGCAACGTAGGCTGCGACAAGGGCATCGGCAACTGGTACTCGCTGGAAAAGCAGGTGGCGCATGGGCCGGCAGTATCTCGCAGCAGGTGGAGCACAGCGCCAAGCTGGTTAGCGACCCGGTCATTACGGAATACGTCAACCGCATCGGCCAGAACCTGGTGCGCAACTCCGACGCCAAGGTGCCTTTCACCATCAAGGTCATCGATACCGACGAGATCAACGCCTTCGCGCTGCCCGGCGGCTTCTTCTACGTCAACTCCGGCTTGATCCTCGCGGCCGACAACGAAGCCGAACTGGCCGGCGTAATGGCGCACGAGATCGGCGCACGTGGCCGCTTGCCATGTCGTTCGCGAGTCAGACGCGCGAGCAACATCGTGAACATCGCAGCAATCCGCTGATCTTCGTGCCGGGCGGTTGGGCGGTCTACGAGGCGGACACAGGCCGGCCTGGGCATCGGCGTGCCGCTGGCCTTCATGAAGTTCTCCCGCAGCTTCGAGGCGCAGGCCGATTTCCTGGGCATGGAATACATGTACAAGGCGGGCTACGATCCGCAGTCGTTCATCTCGTTCTTCGAGAAGATTGAGGCGCAGGAGAAGACGAAGCCGGGCACACTGGCCAAGGCCTTCATCGTCGCATCCCATGACGCCGGACCGCGTGGCCGCGGCGCAGAACGAAATGCGGACGGTGCTGCCGGCGCGTCCCGAGTACATCGTGGACACCTCCGAGTTCGAGAACGTGAAGGCGCGCCTGGCCTCGCTGGAGAACCGCCACAAGCTCCAGAACGACAAGGACAATAAAGACCGTCCGACGCTGCGGCGTGCGACCGCCGATCATCCGACCGACAACGGAAGCGGCAACGGCTCCGATTCAGGGTCCGGCAGCAGCCAGGGCGACGACCGCCCGACGCTCAAGCGCAACGACGGCTCGCAGTCGCTGCGATAGATTCGATCGACGTGACGTGGTTAATGGCTGGGAGATGTTCCCAGCCATTCGTGTTTTAGGTCGATTGCTTGCGGCCTTGATGGCTGAGCGGAGCCCGGAGGGCGGAGTCGAAGGACCCCCTATATTGGCGGGCTCCGCTCGGGATGTCACGTCAGAACAAAAGGGATCTACAGCTCGAACTCCAGCTTCAACCCATCGTGTGACAGCCGCACGTTGTCCGGCAGCGACGCGTTAGTAGCGTCATGCGGCAGATCGTGTGAGATGTGCGTGAAGAACGTGCGCTTCGGCTTCAATCTCTCCACGATCCTCAGCGAGTTCTCTACCGTTGAGTGCGTCGGGTGGGGATGATGCCGCAGCGCATCGAGAAACAGAATATCGAGGTCCTGCAACTGCGCCAGCGACTCCTCCGGCACGCAACTGAAGTCGGTGAGGTACGCAGCGCTGCCGAAACGGAAGCCCTCGATGGGCACATCGCCGTGAATCACGGTAACCGGCTCGAATTTCGCTCCGAACAGGGTAATTGGCCCGGTTAGCGGATGCAGTTCCACTTGGGCCAGGCCGCCGAACTTGTAGTCGCCCTCGAAAATGTAGCGGAAGACAGTGCGCAGCGTCTGCGCCGTTCCCTCCGCCGCGTACAGCGGAATTTTGCCTCCTCCCGTAGTGCGCCGGAAGCTCAGCGGGCGGACGTCGTCGAGGCCGAGGATATGATCGGCGTGCCCGTGGGTGTAGAGGATGGCGTCGATACGGCGAATGCCTTCGCGAATGGCTTGCTCGCGGAAGTCGGGCGTGGTGTCGATGAGCACCGTGTGACTCGCGGTCCCCGGCGCGCCCTCTTTTGGGGGCTGGTCGTCCCACTGCACCATGATCGAAGGCCGGGTGCGGCGGTCATGGGGATCGTGCGAGGTGCACACGGCGCAGTCGCAGCCGATGGTCGGAACTCCCATCGAAGTTCCGCTGCCCAGGACGGTGAGTATGGCGCGCATCAGCGTGCGCGGTCGGGCGCAGCGCCGGGTTGCGGCGGTTTGGCGAGCAGGTTCGTGACTTCCAGATAGGCCATGCGCAGCTCGTAGAGGATGTTCTGCAACATGCCTTCTTCCTGCGGGGTCAGGTTGCCCTTGGTCTTCTCCTGCAGCATGGCGACGGTGTCGATGGTCTGGCGTGCGCCGATAATGTCCACCTCGGGCTTCTCACCTTGGGGCGCCGCCATGCCCGAGCTGCACCAGCGCCGTCATGTAAAGCGAGGCGACGAACTTGTCGAAGCTCACCTGGAAGTCCTGTGCGCGGTGTGGCCGGCCCTGCTTGCGCATCTCGCTCTCGATACGCGCGTCAATGTCGCGGGTGGACTGCTCGTAGGCGGCGGCCGATTCCTTCTGTTCCTGCGCAGAGGGCGGCGCAACCTCTGGCGGCTCCTCTACCGCAGTGCCGGCGGCGGGCGGCGCCTGGTTTTGCGCAGAGCGTTCGTCGTTGCGTTGCTGCTGCGCTGCACGCTTCTCGCGCTCACGCTCGGCGCGGCGTTCCTCGTCGTCCACTATGTCCTGGCGCAGCTCACCGTCTGAACTGAACAGGCGGCGGTCGGTGACTACGAAATCGGGTTTCTTCTCTTTATCAGGCATAAATTCTGCTTTAAGCGTCTTATTTCACTAGGGAAGCACGGAAATCACGGAATTGGTTTAAATTACTTCCCCGCCGGGAACTGGAAGCCACGAGAGCAGCATTCTTCTTCGTGATGGGACAATTTGCGACGACCTGAATCACAATCACAAAACTTCCGTGTTTTCCGTGCTTCCGTGGTGAACACACAACCTCAAAATGGAATCGGGTGTACCGTCGCGCTCTGCTCGCCGACTCGCACCGTCGCTCCTGGGCCCGCTGCCTCGCGGCGCACATAACCCAGCGCTAGCGTGCGCTCGCCGCCGGCGTAGGGCACGCGCGCGGCGCTCGTGACTTCACCGACTTCTTTGCCGTCGGCCAGTACCTTCGCGCCCGGCTGCGGCGGATCGCCCTCCACTTCAAACCCGACGAGCGCGCGATGCACGTTGCCGCGCGAGCGAATGCGCTCCACAATCTCCTGCCCGATGTAGCAGCCCTTGGTGAAGTTCAGCGCGTGCTCCTGCCCGGTCTCTTGCGGCAGGTCGCGCTCGCGCAGGTCGACGCCGTATCTCGGAATGCCGCGCGCGATGCGATACATCTCCAGCGCTTCGCTGCCCACCGGCTGCGTGCCCGCAGCGGTCAGCGCCTCCCAAAGCTTCTCGACGTGCTCGGGCGCAATCCAAATTTCGTAAGCGTTCGAGTGTGGATGCGTGTCGCGCACCACCGAAATCTCCATCTCGTGCCAGACGGCGTACACCAGCTGCCCGGCGTCGAGAGCCGGGACATCGATGCCGATGCCCGACAACATCCGAACCGCCTGCGGTCCACCAACGCCGACCGACACCAGCTTGTCGCTGATGTCCTCAATCTCCACCTTGTCCATGATGATGTACCGCTTCAGCAAGGTGGTGATGGCGTCCACCTGCTCGCGGTCCGTAGTCGCCAGCAGGTAGTCGCCGCGGTTGTAGGCCACCAGGTCACCCTGGTTGCGCCCTTGCGGCGTCAGGATGAAGCAGTACGCGCCGCGTCCGGGCGCGAGGTCGCGGACGTTGTTGGTGACCATGCCGTTGGCCCAGCGGGTGCGGTCCTTGCCCCCGATCTGGAGCTTGGCCTGCCAGCTCATGTCGAAGACACCGGCGCCGTCGGTCAGCGCGCGGAACTCGGAGCGGGTATCGCCAAAGCCGAGGCGGGCGTCTCCGCGCCGCGATAGCTCGCAAGCCGCGCGCCTGAGCTGGTCAGCTTGTCATTGAAGGTCGCGACAGACATAGTCGAACACTCGATTATAACGAAGATCGTCTGGCCCAGAATTCTCGAAGTGGCATCAGACTAGCCGCGCAGCGGCGGCATGAGGTTAGCCCGGCGCGTAAGCGCCGGGTAGAGGTTGGCAAATGAGCGAGCCGCGGCAGCGGCGACACGGGTTGCGATAGAGCCTCTGCAACCCGGAATGAGGTGCATGCGCCACACCAGAGCCGTGCGCTATAACGCCGACGCCTGAATGCTAGTATTTTCCCCATGCCCAAGCGAATCGCAGTCGTGCCGGGCGACGGCATCGGCAAGGAAGTCATTCCCAATGCGCTCGAGGTGATGCGCGCCAGCGGCGCCGATGTCGACTTCACCGAGTTCGACTGGGGCGCCGACCGCTATCTCATCGACGGCACCACCATCCCGCCGGACGGCTTCGAGATGCTGGCGCGCGACTTCGACGCCATCTTCGTCGGCGCTCTCGGCGACCCGCGCGTCGCCACCAACATTCATGCCAAGGAAATCCTACTGGGCATGCGCTTCAAGATGGACCTTTACGCCAACGTGCGTCCGGTGCGCCTGCTCGACGCCTCGCTTTGCCCCTTGAAGAATGCGACCCCCGACGACGTGAACTTCACCGTTATTCGCGAAAATACCGAAGGCGTCTACATGGACATGGGCGGCCACTTCAAGTTCGGCACGCCCGACGAGGTGGCCACGCAAGAGGACATCAACACGCGCAAGGGCGTCGAGCGCATCATCCGCTTCGCTTTCGAATACGCGCGCGCCAATGGCCGCAAGAAAGTCCTGATGTCCGACAAGTCGAACGTGATGACCTACGCCGGCGGCCTCTGGCAGCGCGTCTTCAAGCACGCGGCGAAGGATTATCCCGACATCCAGACCCAGCACATGTACGTCGACGCACTCTGCCTGCAAATGGTGCGCGAGCCGCGCTCGCTCGACGTGATCGTCACCAACAACATGTTCGGCGATATCGTCACCGACCTCGCTGCTGCGCTGCAAGGCGGGCTGGGCATGGCGGCCAGCGGCAACATCCATCCCGGCCGCACCTCGATGTTCGAGCCGGTACACGGTTCGGCGCCGCCGATGGCGGCTAAGAACATGGCGAATCCGATGGGGGCGATACTGACCGCGGCCATGATGCTCGCCCATCTAGGCATGAACGGAGAGGCGCGGAAGATCGAGAGTGCAGTGCTGGGAGCGGTTCGCGAGAAGAAGACGACGGCGGATGTCGGAGGGGCGCTAGGCACGCGCGAGTGCGCTGCCTGGATTGCGGAGCGCGTGATTAGTTAGGTCTTTGCTTAGGACGCCTGAACTCTGACCGCTGACAGCTCACGGCTGACGGTTAACCTGCCCGCCCTACACCCACTCCAGCGCGCCCTTCTTCCAGATCCAGATGTAGCCCACGATCAGGATGCCGAGGAATATCCCCATCTCCAGCAGCCCGAAGAGGCCGAGCAATTTGAACTGCACCGCCCAGGGGAACAGGAAGATGGTCTCGACATCGAAGACCACGAAGAGAATCGCGACAATGTAGAAGCGGACGGTGTAGCGGCCGCGCGCGTTGTCATAAGGGGTGATGCCGCATTCGTACGGCATGAGCTTGGTCTTGAACGGGTTCTTAGGGCGGATGAACGTGCAAATCGCAACCGTGCCGGCGGCGACAAGAAAGGCGACGAAAGCGAAGATGAAAATTGGTACGTAGTTCTGCGGCATAGATGTGCTCTGCCGATCGCAGACCGCTGCGATCCTAGGATGACCCGCTTACTATAGCCCGCGCGGCAAACACGCGGCTATGACGTACGTCACAAATCCGGAAACCCCGCGACTTTGCTACTCCGGAAAGCTCACCTTCAGGACGCTGCCGTTCACCCCCACCATCCATCCATTCTGCGGGTCCGCGAACGCCGCGGCCCAATACCCATTCACGCCCTGCAACTGGTTCCAAGTCGCGCCCTCGTCAGGCGACCACGCTGCGCCGCCGATGTCCGCGGTCGCCAGGACATATCGCGTGTAGTCGGTCACGCCGGGTTGGCTGCGATCGCGCTGCCCACCGCCGACGCCGGTGGTGTTGCTCAGGTAAGACACGCAAAAGACGGGATAGGTGAGCGGCGGCTCGGTGCCGAGCTGCCAGGTCTGCCCGCCATCATGCGAGCTTGCGAACTGCGCGGCGGTGAACGTATTGAGTGCATTCAGGTCGCCGCCGGCGAGCACGCCGTCCATGGCGTCTCGAAATGCCACGCTGAACGGGCCCGCACTCGGCGAGCTGTGCAGCGGAGTATCGTAGGCGTTCCAGGTATTGCCGCCATCGGTCGTCGCCAGCACCCTGGAGACGGTGGCGCCGCCCGTCGCAATCCACGCGTTGCTGGTGCCCTGTGCGGCGATACACGTCCCGCTGGCGGCAAACGATGCCTCGCCCGGCAGCGCTGGAGGCATGTTATTCGCGATGCTCTGCCAGGTCATTCCGTCGAGGGTGCGCAGGTCGGGAAAGACGCCGTTCACCGAATCGCTATGCGCGATGCCGCTGGTGGGCGTCCAGAAGGCAAAGCAATCGTAGAAGGCGCCGGCGAGCTGGTTCTCGAACTGCTGCGTCCACGTGCGGCCGCCGTCTTCCGTCTTGTAGATGGCAAAATCCTGCGGGAAATTTCCGATGGCGAGCACGTAGGCGATCTGGTCGCTCACCGCTTGCACATCGCGGAGCTGCACGTCGGCGGCGTTCTGCGTCGGCACCAGGCCCGCTCGCCAGTGATTGCCGCCATCCGTGGTGACGACGAATGTGCTGCTGGTCCCCACTGCCCACACCACGTTGTCATTCACCGGACTGACCGCGATCAGCAACTGGGTCGTGTTGCTGTTCTGCGGTGTGAGCGTCGGCTGCTGCGCCGAAGCTGTGAGGCTGAAAGTGAAAGCGAAAATCGCACAGAGAACAACGGCTGGGATCCGTTTCGACATGACATCCTCCGAAACGAGTGGCGCAGCGGAGTATAGGCGGCGCGGAGAAAAGGTGTCAAACCGCGATGGGGAATGAGCAGCTCTCGCGACTCGAAACTGCCCTCACTTGGGCGGGAAGAGGAACTTCAGCATGGGGGCGACGCGTGCGGCCCAGGCGGATTCGCTGTGGGTCGCGTCCTGGGCTTCGGTGTAGCAGAGGTCGTGGCCCTCGACCCATCCCTTCTTCACCAGGGTGACGTTCAGCTCGCGGGCGTCGGGCAGGGCGCGCTGGCCTTCTTTGGTGCCGATGTCGAGCCAGATCTTCAGCTCGGGCTTGCGGCGGATTTGCGCGACCGTCTTCAAGATGGCGCGATTGCGCCACCACACCGACGGCGACATGACCGCCAGCTTGCTGAACATCCAGGTGTAGCGCAGGCCGAGATAGAGCGTCACCAGGCCGCCGAGCGAAGAGCCGCCCAGCCCGCAGTTGGCCGTGCCCGGCAGCGTGCGATAGGTGCGGTCGACGAACGGCTTAAGCTCCTCGACCAGCATCTGGCCGTAGGTGTCGGCCTGGCCACCGCCCAGGCGCCGGTCCTCGACCGGCGTGTACTCGTCGATGCGGTGCTCGCCGGTGTTGTAGATGCCCACGATAATCAGCGGCTCGATCTCGCCGGCCAGCGCCAGCGCGTCCACCGTCTCGCCCATGCACCAGCAGTTGCCGCCGAAGGCGGTGGCGGGATCGAAGAGGTTCTGGCCGTCCTGCATGTAGAGCACGGAGAAGCGGCGGTCGGGCTCGGCGTCGTACGTCGGCGGCAGGTAGACGATGAAGTCGTGCTTCTCGTCGGTGACCTGCGACGGGAATTGCTGGTGGAGGCGCAGACGCGGCTTTACTTCGGTAGCTGTGGCGGCGGTGGTCTCGGGCATGTCGATGGTCATTGGCATGGTATCAGGGCACCTGAAATTTGGGGATGCGTTTCTCCGAAGGTGGGAGGTTAGATGCAGATGAGCGGGAGTTTGAAAGGGTGCCCCACTCATTCGCGGGGTTCGAATGGGTGGGTGATCGGGGACGCGACGATGATGGAGTCGTATCAGACCCACTCGTCCGAGCCATCAGACCCACTCATCCGAAAAGAGCGAATGAGTGGGGCACCCAGTCTTCAGCCCCCGGTGTTCAGTTGTCTCCACCTTAGGAAACCACGAGTCCTGTAGAATTGTGGATTTCCATGCAGCACAAACTCTCTCCGAGGCACGCCTAACTTGAATCGCGAATTTCACCGCTGGTGGTCGCACGACCTGGGCCGCGACATGGACCTGCTCGTCTTCGGCCATGACGGCCCCAAGGTCATCGTTTTCCCCACGTCGCAGGGCCGCTTCTACGAGTACGAGGACAACAAGATGATCGAGGCTGTCGCCGACCGGCTCGAGAACGGCTGGCTGCAGATTTACTGCGTGGACAGCGTCGATGGCGAGAGCTGGTACAACAAGTGGGCCCACCCGTACTGGCGCGTGCAGCGGCACCTGGCGTACGAGCGCTACGTTCTGAACGACGTCATCCCGCTGATGTGGAAGAAGAACTGGAACCCGCGCACCATGGTCACGGGATGCAGCTTCGGCGCCTATCACGCGCTGAACTTCGCCATGCGGCATCCCGACAAGGTGACGGACTGCATCTGCATGGCCGGTGCTTATGACATCAAGAAGTTCCTCAACGGCTGGTACGGCGACGATGCGTACTTCGTGAACCCGCCGGATTATCTGGCGAACTGCACCGATGGCTGGCGCTACAACCACATCCGCACCGTGCTTGCGACCGGCGAGTGGGACATGTGCTGGAACGATAATGAGCGCATGGCGGACATCATGCGCGCCCGCGGCATCCGGCACGAGCTGTACGTCTGGGGAGACCGCAGCTACCACGACTGGCCGTGGTGGCGTCCGATGGCGCGGGCGTATTTGGGGTAAGAGTTTGCGGCTTTATCCCCACGATTGCGATAACATGGCACGAGGCCCGAGTTCATGACGAAGATCTCCATCGAGGAAGCACAGGCCAAACTGCCCGAGCTGATTCATCAGCTGCCGCCAGGCGAAGAGTTGATCATCACAGAAGACGACCTCGCCGTTGCGCGACTTACCTCCGCGTTGCCAGCAGGGCAACGAAAGCTCGGAACCTTGCGCGGGAGCGTTTCCTACATCGCTCCCGACTTCGATGCTCCTCTGGATGACTTCGCGGTGTACATGAAGTGAGAGCTATCATCGATACGCACGCCCTCATCTGGGCCGTCGATGATCCGCAACAGCTAAGTCTTAAAGCTCGGGCGATTCTCGACGGGCCCTCCAACGAGCTTCTATTTGGTGCCGGTTGCATCTGGGAGTTGGGCATTAAAATCGGCTTGGGCAAGCTGACGTTGTCGCTTCCGTTCCGGGCTTGGATGCAGCAGGCGGTTCGGGACGTGCGCTTGACCATTCTGCCGCTAACGATTGAGTGTGCGGATGTCCAATCACGACTGCCAAACCATCATCGTGATCCCTTTGACCGATTGCTCGTCGCACATGCGACACTCGAGAACGCAGTACTCTTGAGCTCTGATCCGGTCTTCGATCTCTATGGCATTCAACGGGCTTGGTAATGGAGGCGGGAGACTAGCGCACGCGCGCGTCCGTGTCGATGCCGGGCTGCGCGTTGGGCGTCACGGGACGCAGGATGAGCAGCTTGGATTTTCCTTCGCTGCCGCCGGGCAGGAGCACCATGCGCTTGTCGGCATCATAGGCAACAATGTGACCCTTCACGCCGGCCGTCGTGAGCTCGTCGATTTTGCCGAGCCTGCCTTTGGCGGCGATCACCAGCAGCGAGCCTTCCGCGGCGGCGTAGAGCGTGCGCGAATCGGGATCGAGCCACAGGGAGTCGACGCCCGCGGGCGCGGCCACGCGATCGATCTCGGCTCCCGTATCGGCGCTGATAGCCAGCACGGCGTAACGCACCGCGGTGTAAAGCTCGTGATATTGCGGGTCGTAGACGAGACCCGTCGGCTGCGAAGCGTTCAGTGTGAAGCGGTCGACGATCTTCAATTGCTGATCGACGGCGACGATCTGGTGGGCGTCTTGGAGCGTCACGAACGCGATGTGCCGGCTCCTATCGAGCGCCAGCGCGCGCGGTGTGCCTCCCAGGTCGGCGCGGGCGACGTCCTGCTTGGTGCCCAAGTCGAGCAGTGACAGCGTGCCGGCGTCCGCATCGGTCCAATAGAGCTTACCGTCGCCGCTGAGCAGCAACGCGTCCGGCGAGCCTTGTACCGCGAGGGAGTCAACCACCTTCCAACCATCAAGGGCGATCACCGCAATGGAATTACTGCCGCGATCGGCGACATAAACGCGGCCTGCCTTTCCGTCGAGCGCAAGGCCGTGCGGCGATTGCAAACCCGTGACCTGCGCGACCACGCGGCGTCGGACCGGATCGAAGACGTCCAGCGCCGATGCACCCGGGTGCGTGAGCAACAACATGCCGTTAGCGAAGGTCGCATCGCCGAATCCGGGTGTGCCGGGAAGATTGACCATGCCGATTTGGCGCAAGTCGGAGGCGCTCGCGTAGTACGCAATGCAGAGGAGGACGGCCGGAAGCAGGAGTCGGGGAACGCGCATGAGGACTTCCGCTGGTGTGATGCGCAGCAGAGCTGATGCGCTGCCCGAACCGGACCTGTGTTGCAACCGGTATCGCCGCTGCCGCGGCTCGGTGGATCTCCCACTTGACCCGGCGCTTACGCGCCGGGCTCACCCCATACCGCCGCTGCGCGGCTGTTTCAGCTGCGGTTACGACTCTTTTGCTCCACCACCCAAGATGGTAGTGTCCTAAAGTTGCGTTGCTGGCAGGACACTGCCCCGAAGATCGTTTTCAGTTGCGACACAGTCTCTTAAACCCTAATTCCCTAAACCCCTTGGCCCCATGCCTGCATCCACTTGCGCGTGCCGGGGAATTGGCAGGAGAAGCTGGCCACGCGAGCGGCGCGGGCCAGTGCCTCACGAAACGGAACGCCAGGCTGGGAGGCGTAGTAGCAGAATGCGCCATGCAGGATGTCCCCGGCGCCTAACGTGTCGACGGCCCGGACCCTCTCGATGGCAATCCTGGCCCGCCTTCCGCGGTCCCCGACGCGAATGGGTGAGGCGCCGCCCGTGATCGCGACCTGGCGGATGTTCTGCGCGCGCAGGAACTCGATCGCGTCTTTGGCGTCGCGACATCCGGGCGGCCGATAGTCGCCGGAGCAGATGGCGATATCGACGAGCGGCAGCAGTTCGGCCATGCCCTCTTTCCAGCTTCCGCTGTCCAGCACCACGGGAATGCGGCGCTTGCGGGCCTCGCGCGCCGCGCTAATGCACAGCGGCATGTAGTGCCCGTCCACCAGCAAGATGGAAGCGCCGCGCATCCACCGCGGATCGAAGTCGGCGAGCCCGCAGGAGAAAACCGCGGCATTGGCCGAGACGACGCTGCGCTCACCCGTAGCGCGCAAGACCATGATGGAGGACACTGGCGGCACCTCGCCACGCTGGGCAGCAACGTCGTGCAACCGCACCGAGTGGCGGCGCAAATCGTCGGAGATCACGGCAGTTAGCCCATGCGAGCCAACCGCGGTCGCCAGTTCGGCACGACCGCCTAGAAATGCGAAGGTCGCGGCGGCGTTCGTCGCCGGGCCTCCCGCGGAGATTTGCTGGCCAGGCACCGAGATCTTCTCGTCGCGCTCAAGAAGTTTCTCGACCGTGTAGAGGATGTCCACGGTCGCGACTCCAACGAAGAGGCCCTTCGGACGAAATTGCGCTCGGCTTGGCATGAGGAAAGTGGATAGTGGATAGAAACCGTGCCCCAGGTTCGCGTCCGTCTGTTGGACGCTAACCTGGGTTCCGACGGGCCCAGGTTAGGCCAAAAGAAGGCCGAACCTGGGGCACCCACCAATACTCAAAACTCACTACCCACTATCCACTTTATCTGCTATTTTCCTCAGATTATGACCTCCGCATCCGCTCCAGCCTCCGACCGCTGGCATGCCATGATGGCCGGCTTTCTCGGCTGGACGCTGGATGCCTTCGATTTCTTCGTCGTCATCTTCCTGCTGGACATGCTGGCCGCGCACTTTCACGTTCCCAAGCGCGACATCGTTCTGACGATCACCGCGACACTGGCGATGCGTCCCGTCGGCGCGCTGCTGTTCGGCATGATGGCCGATCGCTACGGCCGCCGGCGTCCGCTGATGGCCAACGTGATGTTTTTCGCGACCATCGAGTTGCTGTGCGGCTTCGCGCCCAATTTCACCGTGTTCTTCATTCTGCGAATGCTGTTCGGCATCGGCATGGGTGGTGAATGGGGCGTCGGCGCGTCGCTGGCCATGGAGCACGCGCCGGTGCGCTGGCGCGGCGTGCTCTCCGGAATTCTGCAGAGCGGATACTCCATCGGCTATCTGCTGGCCGCGGTGGCGGCGCGCGTGGTGCTGCCGAACTTGGGTTGGCGCGCGATGTTCTGGGTCGGCGGCCTTCCGGCCCTGCTGGCGCTCTACATCCGCACCAAGGTTCCCGAATCGGAGGCCTGGCAGCAGCACCGCGTGGCGCGCACCATCGACGGGCCGCGCATCGCCTGGCAGCACAAATGGCTCGCGCTCTACATGATCGGGCTGATGTTCCTGATGAACTGCCTCTCGCACGGCACGCAGGACCTGTATCCCGACTTCCTGAAACACGGTCACGGCGTTTCGGCCAACACCGTCGCCTACATCACGATGTTCTACAACGTCGGCGCGGTAGTCGGCGCCGTCATCTTCGGATTGCTCTCGGAGAGAATCGGCCGCCGCTACAGCATGTTGTGCGCGCTCGTGGTCGCCTTGGCCATCATGCCGGCGTGGGCCTTCGGCAGCACTCTGGTCGTGCTGGCGATCGGCGCATTCGTGATGCAGATGGGCGTGCAAGGCGCGTGGGGAATCATTCCCGTGCACCTGAACGAACTCGCGCCGGATGCGGTGCGCGGCCTGCTTGCCCGGTTTCACGTATCAGATCGGAATACTGCTGGCAGCCTTCGACCCCGACCGTCGAGTTCGCGTTGCGCGATCGCGTGGGCTACGCCTGGGCGCTCACTGCGTTCGAGTTGTGCGTCATTGCGGCGCTCAGCGTGATGCTGCTCTTCGGCCAGGAAAAACGCGGCCGCAGCTTCCTGCGCGAGCCCGAGAAAGTTGCAGCCTAGCGCTGTTCAACGGCCGTATCTCACGCTTCTCAACAGCATCGCCAATCGCAATGCACCAACGTGCAGCAGTTGCGAAATTTTTTTTTGCCCGATAACGTTCTCGGAATCAATGTCTCACGTCATAACGGAATTCCTGCCCGAAAGATTTCTGCGCACGACAAATTTTTTTTCTGCTAGTATCCGTGGAGCCAAAAAGAATTAGGCTAACGAATGCGGTGCACTCTCTTCGACACCGCTAGCAGGTTTGCTCAATATGTCGTCCGGTTGGTTTGCGCCTCATTGTTCGGCCGTTCTGTTCTTCCCTAAGTAACAACTCGTTTTGCTGATAGGCCTCTCGCCTCAGGACTGCTATTTATGTCTTCTTTCGGTGTTGCGACCGCCAATCCGTGGGTGCTGGTGTTGGACGCGCTGCAGAAAAAAATTAACCGTACGTCGTACGAGACGTGGCTGAAGCCGACGCGCTTCGATCACTCGCAAGGTCCGACGCTGTTCGTGCGCGTGCCCAACCCGGAGTTCTGCCATATCGCCGACAGGTACGGAGACCTGATCAGCGAGGCCATCGAAAATCTGGGCATGGAGTTCCGTGACGTTGAGTTCGTGACCGACGAAGTGCACCGCAAGGGCGACCCTGCTGCCGCTCCTGCCGAAAGCGGGCCCGGTCAGGTGTCGAACGACAAGCTCTCGGTCGGCCCCCTCACGCAGCAGCGTTTTGATTGGGATGGAGCGTCGCAATTGAATCCCAAGTACACCTTTGACGACTTTGTGCCCGGTGCCGGCAACCAATTCGCGCATGCGGCGGCGCGTGCGGTTGCGGAAAAGCCCTCCAAAGCCTACAACCCCTTGTTCCTGTATGGCGGCGTCGGCATGGGCAAGACCCACCTGATGCAGGCAATCGGCCATGAGATCAAGAAGTGCAAGCCGGAGCTCTCCATCTGCTACGTCTCCAGTGAGCGCTTCACCAACGACATGATCAATGCGCTGCGCTACAGCAAGATGACCGGCTTCCGCGACCGCTATCGCACCATGGATGTGCTGCTGGTCGATGACATCCAGTTCCTGGTCAATAAGGAGCGCACTCAGGAGGAGTTCTTCCACACCTTCAACGCGCTGCACGAGAGCATGCGCCAGATCGTGATTGCGAGCGACCGCCCGCCAAAAGAGCTGGCCGAAATTGAGGACCGCCTGCGCAGCCGCTTCGAGTGGGGGTTGATCGCCGATATCCAACCGCCGGACCTGGAGACCAAAGTCGCTATCCTGCAGAAGAAGGCGGAATCGGAGCAGGTGACCCTCCCGACGGATGTGGCGCTGTTCATCGCCTCCAGCATCCGCAGCAATGTGCGGGAACTGGAGGGCGCGCTGATCCGCTTGACGGCCTATGCCTCGCTCACCGGCGTCGAGATCAACCTGCAGACTGCGCAGGAGGTGCTGAAGAACATCATCGACTCTCAGGTCCGCAAGATTACGATCGAATCGATCCAGAAAGCGGTGTGCGAGCAGTTCGGCCTGAAGATCGTGGAGCTGAAGGCCAAGAACAACTCGCACGTCATCGTCTTTCCGCGGCAGATTGCCATGTATCTCGCCAAACACCTGACGGATTCGTCGCTGCCAGAGATCGGGCGGCAATTCGGCGGCAAGCACCACACCACCGTCCTGCACTCGGTGGACAAGATTGAGCAGCAGCGGAAGGCCGACAAGGATTTGAACAGGGTGCTCAATAAACTCACAGAGGGCTTGGGCCTGTGAACCGCGCGCAAGCGCGGTTTTTCAACATTGGGCCAGGTTTTCTCCGGTCCGCGCTGTGGATCGTGTGTGGACGCGGTGGAAGTCGCAGCTGGCACTCACATTCAGCCTCTTTGTTGCACATTGGCCCGTGGAAGCCCAGGCCAGTTCTTCTACGGCGGCAGCTCGCCTCCCTCTGCTGCTCATGCGGTTTGGCCTGAAGTTTCCACTTTTCCGCAGCGCCTATTATTACTACTGGTTTTATATTCTTTTGATTTGATATAAGAACAAGCAGTACAAGAAGGTCGCCCGCGTCGTAGCGGGTGCCGAGGTGGGACTTATGGCTGCCGAAGCGACGGGAACAATGCAGGGGACGGCGATGGAAATCAGTGTCAGCAAGTTCGAACTGCTGCGGGAACTCACTGCCACACAGGGCGTGGTCGAGCGCAAGACCACGATCCCGATCCTCTCCAATTTTCTGTTCGAGGCCGGCAACGACCGCCTCACGATTACGGCAACCGACCTGGACCTGAGCCTGCGCACGTCCTGCGCCGCCAAAGTGAAGCGTGAAGGGGCCTGCACCATCCCGGCGCGCAAGCTGTACGACTACGTCAAGCTGCTGCCCGACGGCGATATCGCCATCAAGCTGCTGGAGAACCACTGGGTCAACATCCGCTCGGGGCGGTCAAATACGAAGATGGTTGGCATGGCACGCGCCAACTTTCCTGGGCTGCCGACGTTTCCATCGGCGGGGGTGGTCAAGGTCCCGGCACAAACCCTGCGCAGCATGATCGGGCGAACAATTTTTGCGATCTCGAGCGAGGAGTCGCGCTACACCCTGAATGGCGGGCTGATGGTACTGAAGCCGGAGTCGATCACCATGGTGGCGACCGACGGGCACCGGTTGGCGCACATCGAGAAGCAGGGTGAGCAGTTCGAGGTGAGCGGCGAGAACCGTACGCTCGTCCCCAAGAAGGCCATGAGCGAACTGTACTCGCTTCTGCAAAACAGCGAAGCCGACTTTGTCGAGTTCGCCAAGGACGAGTCGACGCTGTTCTTCCGTATCGGCGAGCGCTTGCTGACCTCGCGGCAGTTGACCGGGCAGTTCCCCAACTATGAAGCTGTCCTGCCGCGGGAGACCGGGAAGGCCGTCGTGGTGCATGGCGGCGACCTGAATACGGCGATTCAACGCGTGGCCCAGTTCGCCGATGAGCGCTCGCGGGCAATTCGCATGAAGCTCGAAAAGAACGAGCTGAAGATTTCCTCGTCTTCCACCGATGCCGGCGAATCGGAGGACTCGATTGAGACCCCCTACACTGCCGATCCCCTCACCGTCGGCTTCAACTCCGAGTACCTGCTCGACTTCCTGAAGGCTTCCAACGGCGGCGACGTGCGCCTGGAGTTCAAAGACGCACAGTCCGCCGGCCAGATGCGCCCCGAAGACGCCGGCGACGACGGGTTCAAGTATCGCTACGTCGTGATGCCGATGAGAATCTGACGTAGGTCAGGCGCGATGAAATCGAATTTACTTTCGTGGTGGATGGAAATCACTCTGTGATTGTTACCTTCTTCGAGCGCCCATCGAAGGTAACAAGCCAGTTTCGCAGAATGTCTCTTCCGATCAAACATGCGTAGTTTGGTTGCTTGACGAACTCGGCTGAAACAATGCGAATTGGGTCCAATGGCTTCAGCTTGGTATGAGGAAATCTGATACCACCAGCGTGCTCCCCACAGCGATGCAAGGAACCCACAGCTGTTATTTGACTGCCTTCACTCGTCTGGAAAAGTTTACAATAGCTAGCGAACACCTTACTGATGACCGTGATGGAGGCGCCGGTGTCAAGAAGAGCCTTCATCGGGCGTGGTGGCGGATATTCGAGGCCGAGCTCACGCCCTGCTTCGATCACCTCACGCGAGTTTGTGATTTCAACATCGATGCACGGGCCAGGATCGGTTTGATCAAAAGGGTTCCAATGGAGCTCAACGCGCGCCATGTTATGAGACGAAATACACTGGCTCGGTAATCCAAATCTGCTTCACTAGGAAGCTTCGAGCCACACCAAACCGCCGCAGACCCGATCTGAGAGCTTCCGCGTATGAGTCGTAGAAACCTTCCACGACGACATCGCCTTGAATAACTACGTACCTTCCAGGGTGCGTTCTAGACCATTCTTGCCGGTGTTTCTCAAAAAGCTTCAGTTCCGAGGATAGGGTCTCTGAATCGGGAGGCGTCATAAATCCCTCTAGAATCTTAATATCCGACGAGCGTAGATGTCTGGAACACACCCAGATCCGAGTCTGCCGAAACCCCAATTATAAATTGGGATATACTCTAATATCACAATTCTGAATTGGGATTTGTGAAATGTCAACAGAAAATTCGATGCGTCTGAACTGGACGGCGGATCTGGGTAGCCAGATAAAGCAAGCCCGCAAACGGAACAAGTACCCTCAGCAGAAACTGGCAGATGCCTTGGGAGTATGCAGTGAAACACTGCGTCTGTACGAGGCAGGGAAAATACCGTTACCATTGGAAGCACTGCGCATAATAGTGTACGAGCTCAAAGCTACGTTTAAGCTGGGCGAAATTACCATCGCGCCTTCTTCGTTTTCGCCACCTACAGCAGAACCGGCAGCTGAGCAGACCGCCTTCGAATTCCACAACGAGTACAGATACGTTGGTGTAACAGTGAGGATGTCTGTCTCGAAGGAGGGATTTGACATGACCGGTCGCGTGCCCCCTAAAATTGTAAACGGCTGATTGTCGGCGGAGAGCGAACCTTCCATATCCGCGACATGGAGTCTCTATGTGATCGTTGCCGGGGTGATGAACGGGACGTCTGCTGCGGACGGGATTGATGTTGCGCTCGTTCGCATCCAGGCGCGCGGGTTCCGTTCGCGAGTGGATCTGCTGGCGAATCGCCTTCTTGTTTCACTGTTTCCTCTGTGTCTCTTTGTCTCTGTGGTTATTCTTCTTTCGGCCTGCGCGCGCAAGCCTGACCCGCAAACACTCGTGATGATCATCGAGAGCAGCCCCATTAACCTCGATCCGAGGGTTGGGGTCGATGCCCAGTCGCAGCGCATCGACGAGCTCCTGTTCGATCTCTTGTCCAGCGCGACGAGCACTTCAATCCGCAACCTGGGCTGGCCGAGAGCTGGGAGACGCCCGATCCGCTCACGTACATCTTCCATCTGCGGCCGGACGTGCGGTTCGCCGACGGCCGTCCGCTAACCTCGCGCGACGTGAAGTGGACCTTCGACTCGCTGATCGAAGGCAAAATCCGCAGCGCCAAGGCCAGTACGTTCGCATCGGTCAGCCGCATCGATGCGCCCGACGAGCGCACGGTGGTGTTTCACCTCAAGCAGCCGTTTGCATCGATGCTGTGGAACCTTTCAGGCGCGGCCGGCATCGTGCCTTACGGCAGTGGCGAGGAGTTCAACCGACAGCCCATCGGTTCGGGGCCGTTTCGCTTCGTCAGCGCGCAACAGGACAATTACGCCATGATCGAGCGCAACCCGAATTACTGGGGCACGCCGGCCAAGCTGGAGCGCATCGAGTTCAAGGTGATACCCGACGCGACCACACGCGCTCTTGAGCTGCGCAAGCGGAGCGCCGACGTGGCTATCAACTCGCTGGTCGCCGACACGGTTGTGACGCTCAAGCGCGACCGCGATCTCGAGGTGATGGAGGCGCCCGGGACTATCTACGCCTACATTGCGCTGAATCTGCGCGACCCGATTCTGCGCGATGTGCGGGTGCGCCGCGCCATCGCTTATGCCGTCAACGTGCAGCCCATCATCCATTACCTGCTGCGCGATGAGGCGCGGCCGGCCTATAGCATCCTCCCGCCGCAGCACTGGGCTTATGACGGCGATGTCGCGCGGTATCCGCACGATCCCGAGCGCGCGCGGCAACTGCTCGATCAGGCAGGCTACCCTGCGAAGGACGGCGTGCGCTTTCACATCACGATGAAAACTTCGACCGAGGAGTCCACGCGGCTGCTGGCCGCGGTGCTGCAACAGCAACTGCGCGAAGTGGGCATCGCGCTGGACATCCGTTCGTTCGAGTCGGCGACCTTCCTGGCCGATGTCACCAAAGGCGCGTACCAGATCCATTCGCTGCGATGGATCGGCGGCAACCAGGACCCCGATATGTTCGAAAACGTCTTCGCAACGGCGAGCTTCGCGCCCAAGCGCGCCAATCGCACCTTCTACTCGAATCCCCGAGTGGACGAGCTGATTCGCGAGGGCCGGAGCACAATTGACCGGCAGCAACGGAAAGTAATCTACGACGAGATCCAGAAGATTCTTGCGGAGGACTTGCCGTACATCAACCTCTGGTACCTGGACAATGTGCTGGTACACACCAGGCGAGTGCAAGGGATACAGCTCGGGCCGGCGGGGAGTTATGACTTTCTAAAAACGGCAGAGTTGGTGAACTAGACCACGATCCCGCTGTCGGCTTGCTCGTGCGCGTGATAGCTGGAGCGCACCAGGGGTCCCGACTCCACGTGGCGGAAGCCCATCTTCAGCGACTCTTCTTTCAACATGCGGAACTCTTCGGGCGGATATAGCCGGGCAACGGGCAGATGATCGCGTGAGGGCCGCAAATACTGGCCGACTGTGAGGATGTCGACGTTGCGCGCGGCCAGGTCGCGGAAGACCTGGAGCAGCTCGTCTGTGCTTTCTCCCAATCCCACCATCACACCGGTCTTGGTGGGGATGCGCGGATTCATTTCCTTGGCGCGCGCGAGCAGCCGGAGCGTGCGCTCGTAACGGGCGCCCGAGCGAGCCACACGATACAGCCGCGGCACGGTTTCGGTGTTGTGGTTCAGGATGTCAGGCTCGGCGTCCATCACGATTTCCAGGGGCTCCTCCAGTCCCTGAAAATCGGGGATCAGCACTTCCACACGGCAGTCGGGAACGCGCCGGCGAATCTCGCGGATGGTCTCGGCAAAGACGCGCGCGCCGCCGATATTGTCGTCATCGCGATTGACGCTGGTGACGACAGCGAACTTCAACGCCAGCTTCTCCACTGCTTCGGCGACACGGCGCGGCTCGTCGTAGTCGATCGGCTGCGGCCGTCCTTTGGGCACCGCGCAGAAGCCGCATCGCCGCGTGCACAGGTTACCCAGCAGCATGAAAGTCGCGGTGCGGTGGTTCCAGCACTCGCCGATGTTCGGACAATGCGCCGACTCGCAGACAGTATGCAGGTCCAGCTTGCGCGCCAGCGCCTTCAGGTTGTGGTAGTTATCACCCATGGGCGCGCGCGCCTTCAGCCACTCCGGTTTGGGAGCGGGCTGACGAGGGCCGATATCGATCTGGATCAGTTCGGCGGCGGTGGCCATGTATAGATTTATTGTAGCGCGGCAGTCCGGCTGCTGAATTTGATGATCTCCCGGTTGTTTGGGCTCTCAGACCCACTCAAGGCCAACCGAAGGCCTCGAATGGGGCACCCCAGCCGTCAGGGCTCTTACAACGTATGCAGATACGCCATCAAATCGTCGACCTGCTGCTGCGTGAGCTTATTCTGAAACCCGGGCATCTTTGCGCGTCCCAACAGAATGATGTCGAGCACGCGATCGTTGTTAGCCGGGATACCGCTGGTCATGGTCGACTTCTTGAACAGGCCGTGCAAGCTGGGGCCGCGCAGGTTATGGCTGCTGTAGGCGTAATGACATTCGGCGCAACGGTTGTCGTAGACGCGGCGGCCAGCCGCTTGTTGCTGGTTCAGGCCTAGCTCGGCATCCGTCTTGCGCGGCTCGACGTCGCATGCCCCCAGGACAACGAGCAGGACGAGACTCAACGTGGCGAAGACGAAGGGCGAGCGCGTTGGCTTCAACGTGGGATCCGGGATTGCAATTCAGCTGCGGTAGACATTCTTCGTCCTCCAGCAGAGGTAGAATACCCGCGCATGGCCGTCGCCATCAAACGCGTCTACGAATTGCCCTCGCCGCATGACGGCACGCGAGTGTTAGTCGACCGGCTCTGGCCGCGCGGGCTGACCAAGGAAGCGGCTGCGCTGGACGCCTGGCTGAAAGACCTGGCACCTTCGGATGAACTGCGCAAGTGGTATCACGCTCACCCGGAACAGTGGAGTAAGTTTCGTGAGCGCTATCTGAAGGAACTCTCAGCCGACAAGGCGGCCGAGGCCCTACGCCAGCTTTACGAGATGCACGATCCGCACCGGAACCTGACGCTGCTCTTCGCCTCGCGCAACCTGGAGCGCAACAACGCGCTCGTGCTGAAGCAGCTCATCGAAGGTGACCGTAAGCCGCCCAAGGGAACGGGCCCGGCCCGTGCCGCGTCGGCCAAGCGGGCGCGTGCAGCAGTTCGAAGCCGCCAGCGCTGATTCAACGCAACGCCAGGTCCGGCCGGCGCTCATCGACCAGCTTCCACCACAGGTACTGCTCCCATGCATTCAGGACACTCTTCGCCCAGGAACGATACTTCCAGTACTGGTCGGCATCATGGTACGGCGCGGACGAGGCTGCCATCGACCAGCGATACTGCGGCAGCCGCGCGCGATAGATTTCCAGCGCGCGTCGCGTGTCGAAGTCGCTGGCGACCAGCAACGCCGAGGTGGCATGCAGAGCTTCCAGGCAGCGGTGCACGTCGGCGGCCTCTTCCAAAGTCGACTCGGCCGTAGTCGGGCACAGCTCCATGCCCGCAGGCTTACTGTTCTTCAGGAACTCGGTTGCGAGGTCGAATTCGGTCCTGCCGTAAACCTGCCGATTGGTGCCGGCGTCGAGCAGAATCTTCGGCGCATAGCCTTCCTTTTGCAACTTCACTGCCTGAGGCCATTCGCCGTCCAGCACCACGATCACATCCGACGGCTCCGGCGCGTGGATGATCAGGAAGGATCCGGCGCGCGAGAGCAGGAACAGGACCGCGCCCGCGATCGCAAGCAGGAGCGCGACGCCGAGAAGCCGTTTGGAGCGGCGAGGCTTGGCCGCCAGAGCCGAGGGCCTGGCATCGCGCGCGACTACTTCGCTTCCAGGCACACCGCACCCTTGGCGCATAACTGGGCATGTAGTCGCCACAGAGTCTCGCCGACCACCGCCCAGTCATATCTCTCGCGAACCAGTCGTTTGCCATTGCCCGCAAGCTGGTGCCAGAGCGGAGAACCCGCTTGCAAACCCGCGATCGCGTCGGCCATGGCTCCAGGGCCATCGGCGATGAGGACGTCCTTGCCGGGAGTGACCGCCAGGCCTTCCGCACCCAACGTGGTCGAAATGACGGGCGCGCCCGCTGCCATAGCCTCGAGCACCTTCAGCCGCGTGCCTCCGCCCACGCGCAGCGGTACCACGGAAACGAACGCACTGCTATAGTAGGGGCGAACGTCGTCCACGGTCCCGGTAACGATGATGCCCTGCTCCCGCAGAGCAAGAATCTGTTTCGGCGGCTGCGCTCCCACGATGGTTAGGCGCAGCTCCCGCCGGCAGTCGCGCACGCGCGGCCAGACTTCGCGCACGAAGAAAAGGGCGGCATCGATGTTCGCGTGATAATCCATGCGTCCCATGAACAGGACATCGCGACGCTCGCCGTTCTCGGCAGAGGCTTCTGCGAAGAAATCGCAATCCACGCCGTTGCCGACCACTTCGACCCGCGCCTGCGGCACGCGCGCCAGCAGCACTTCGCGCTCGCGCTCGCTGCATACCGTATGCGCATCGCAGAGCCGCAGAAGATCGTCCTCTACTTTCTGCGAGAGCGTCGACGTATGTTTCGCATACCAGCTTCGCAGCGGATTGCCGTCGTTGTCCGCGAAGCGGGCCAGGATCTCCGACTCGATGTTGTGCCAGTCCAGAATCAGCCGGGTGTGCGGCGCGACCTTGCGAATGCGGCGGGCATAGGCAATCAGGTGCATGCTTTCGATTTGCGCGACATCGAAACTGCGCTCAGCCAAAATGCGGTCGAGTTGCTGAATCACGGCTGCGGAGCTGAAGTTGAGGACGTTCAGCGGCGTCGGTCCGATCAACCCGCGAAGGATATTGGCAGGCTTGTAGCTTTTGTCCCGCCGGAGGGCGATAACTTCGGCATCGGGACTCCCGAGCTTTTCGCGTAGCCGCTCCGCCTCGCTTTGGGAATCCTCGTTGACCAGCCCGATGTAGGTAAGCTGGGCGTTGCGTGCCAAGTGCCGCGCGAAGTAGAAGTCGCGCAGGTGCGCGCCCGAAATCGTGGGCCAGCTGATTCGCGGCGAGAAGTACAGGATCCGCATACCGTGGACTCTTGGGCAGTGTATCCGATTTGTAGAACGGGAAAAGTGCCCCTCCGTCAATCACAAGAGGCTGCAACAGGGGAGCCAAATTGTGTTGGTGAGCCGCGAGCGGGACCACGTTTGCACGGATTGGAAAACGGAACCTGGTGGGCCGAGTGCTATACTGCGTCGCGGCTTTCCCGCTAATATCCGGCAACATGGGCAATGAAACCACCGCTGAAGACTGTATTGGACGCGCTCTGACCGGGGCTGTCGCCCGCAGCGGCCAGGCCACTCGAACGGCTCGACGAATCGCTGATCGCGGCCCGAGCGCGCGCATGAACTGGGTCAGAGGCAAAGAGGCAATCGCCCGCGCCGTCCATCTGGACCTCACCCACCCCCAGATTCTGTACGGCCGCACCCTGCAACGCTTCGTGTACCCGGGCGTCCGCTGGCTCGATGTCGGATGCGGCTATCAGATTCTGCCGTTCTGGGCGATGCCGGAAGCGGCGCAACGAGAGCTGGTCCGTCCCGTTGCCATGCTGACGGGAGTCGACGTCGATGAGCGTATCAAGGACCATCCGCTGCTCACCTATCGCGTCGAGGGGCTTGGCGGGACGCTGCCGTTTCGCGACCGGGTATTCGATCTCGTGACCGCCAATATGGTAGTGGAGCACATCGAGCAGCCAGAAAAGTTCCTGGCTGACATGTGCCGCGTTCTGCGCCCCGGCGGCCGCTTTCTATTCCACACGCCTAATATTCTGTTCTGGCTGACATTCGTCGCCTACCTCACGCCCGACAGCATCAAGAAGCCAATCATCTGGCGGCTCGAGCAGCGCCGCGCCGAAGATGTTTTCCCGACGCGCTATACCATGAATACGCCGTGGAAAATCGAACGCCTGGCGGCGCAAACGGGCTTCGATGTGGAGGAAATCGTGATGGCCGGATCCAGCCGCATCTTCGACCGCCTGGGGCCGGTCGGATGGATCGAGTGCCTCGTGCAGAAAGGCATGTCCAGTTTTCTTGGCGGACGGTTGAATTCGAACATTATCGCCGTCCTGCGGCGGAAGTGAAGACGCTCTTCGCTCAATCTTCGCTTCGGCAATCGTACCGGTTTCAGGATTCGCAATGACAATCCAGTGATTCGTCCGTCTATTCTGGGCAACAACAGCTTTTCCGGCGGCATCTCTGCTGGAAGAGTCGAGTAGAATACATGCGTATGAAGCAGCTTGTAATCGGTCTTATCGTCGCGCTTTGCCTTCCGGCATGGTCGTCACCTCTGAGCAGCAACGCCCGCACCGTGGTCCCCAGTGCCGTGCAGCAGATCATCTCGGTGGACTACCGCGACCTGCGCGACTCGCCCACCGCGCGCGCCCTCAAAGATCGAGTGATGCCCGACAGCATCAAGCAGTTTGAGAACGCGCTGCGCGGCGTCGGCATCGACCCCGATCGCGACGCCGAGCAACTCACGTTCGTGAGCTATCGCAACGCCAAGGGCATACTGCGCAGCGTCGGCATCGCCCAAGGGCCGTTCAAGCAGAAGGAATTCCTGGCGAAGGCAAAGGCCAGGAAGATCAAGCCGCAGAAGTACCTGCTGGCGGACATCTACCCCATGGGCTCGGAGATGCAGATGGTGTTTCTCGATCCCACTACTATTCTGTTCGGCGACAGCAGCGCGATTCGCAGCGCCATCGATGTGCGCGATAACGGCGCCGAGTCGCTGGCCTCGAACAACACCATCGCCGATCTCATCGGCAACGTAGAGAACGCGGCGGTGTGGAGCGTGCTGGACCAGGCGGGCACGCAAAACATGATGCGCTCGGCGCTTGGCCAGGCGGGCGGGCTCACCGATTACGACTCGGTGAAGAAGCGCCTGCTGGCTTCCGACTACGTGATGAACTTCACCAACGGCGTCACCTTCGACCTGAGCATCAAGACCTCCGACAACGTCACGGCCGCGAGCATCTCCGGGTTGATGAAGGCGGGCGTTCTCTACCGCAAGATGAGCGGCACCCCCAGCGAGAAGCTGGCCCTGGAGAACACCACGGTTGACAGCTCCAACGACACGGTTCAGATGCACTTCAAGACCGACGACCAGCGCTTCCAGGCGTTGATGAAATCGGACTTGTTTGCTGCGGTGTCGAAGTAAGCGGCCGTTTCATCCAAGGTTGCGCAGCACCAGCGCGGAATTCTTCGAACCAAACGCGATGCAGTTGCAGACCGCGTGCTCTATGTCGGCGCGCCGGTCAGGCTCTGGCACATAGTCCAGGTCGCATTCGGGATCGGGCACTTCCAGGTTGATCGTTGGCGGGATTTGCCGGTGATGCATGGCTACGAGCGTGGCCGCGATCCCGGCCGCCCCGCACGCACCTTGGGGATGTCCGATCTGCGATTTCAGGCTCGACATCGGCGTCCCGTAAGCTTTGTCTCCCAGCACCAGCTTCAACGCGCGCGTCTCGATGCGGTCGTTGAGCTGCGTCGAAGTACCGTGCAGGTTGACGTAATCGACGTCGCCCGCGCCAATCCCCGCGTCCTCCATCGCCATCTGGATTGCGCGCGCGGGCTCTTCGCCGCACTCCTGCAAGCGCACGCGATGGAAGGCCTCGCAGGTTGAGCCGTAGCCGGCAACTTCGGCGAGGATCTTCGCGCCGCGCGCGCGCGCGTGCTCGTACTCTTCGAGCATGAACATCCACGAGCCCTCGGCCACCACGAAGCCGTCGCGATCGAGCGAGAACGGACGCGAAGCCCGCTCCGGTGCGTCGTTCCACGAGGCGGTCATGATCTTCATCAGCGTGAAGCCCTTCATGATGCCGGGCGCGATCGGCGCGTCTACGCCACCGACGAGCAGCATGGGGATGAATCCGAACTGGATTTGCCGCAGCGCGTAGCCGAAGGCATCCGTGGATGACGTGCAGCCGGTGGTGATGACGTGGCTCATGCCGCGCAGGCCGAAACGCATGCTGATCTCGCTCGATAGCGTGCCCATGGTGCCGCTGGGGATGCAGAATAGGCTCACTTGCTTCACCTTGCCGGTGAGCCAGAGGCGAACTTGCTCTTCCGAGAACTCCTGCGCGCCGCCGCCCGAGCCGAGAACGACGCCGATTTCGCGCTGCTGCTCGAGGGTCAGTTGCGATGGATCGAGGCCGGCTTCGCGCAGTGCCTCCGTCGACGCGGCCAGCGCCAGGGGCACGACGCGCGAAACGTGCTTGCGCTCGTGTGCGTCCATCCAGTCCAGTTCGTTGAAGCCGACTACCTCACCCGCAATCTGCACGGGCAGCTCGCTACAGTCGAAGCTGCTGACGCGCCCGACGCCACTGGTGCCCGCAAGCACGGCGCGGCAGAATGCCTCGTTGCCGAGGCCGTTGGGGCTGATGCAGCCCATTCCGGTGATAACGACACGATGTCTCGTTTCAGGCTTTTGCATTTGTACTTATCACTTAGCTTACACGGCCCGCCGTTGCTGCCGAACGCGGTGAGATGCGTTTGCGCTCTGATGACGGATATCATGGTGCCTGCATGCGCTTGGACGCGACCCCTGCGGTCCTCGGTCCCGGAGTTCGGAAGCGCCTCGTGAATGCTAATTGCCGATTGCCGCATTTGTCACAAGGAATCTACATCTCGGTCCCGTTTTGCCGCACGAAGTGCAGCTTTTGCAACTTTGTATCCGACGTGTTTTCGCGCGCAGTTTTCGACGGTTATGTCGAGCAGGTCTGCAATGAGATCGCGGGCTCGCGCGAGATCGCGCGGGAGCTTGGCGGAGTGCTTGAGGACAGCGTCGATTCGATCTATCTGGGCGGAGGCACTCCGTCGGTGCTTGCGCCCGGCCAGCTCGAGCGCATCTTCAGTACCGTACGCGACACTTTCCAGGTGCAGCGCGCGGCCGAAGTCACTGTCGAATGCGCGCCCGGAACCATCAGCGACGAAATCCTGCATGCGCTGCGGCGCTGCGGCGTCAATCGCGTAAGCCTCGGCGTGCAGTCGTTCGTAGACAAAGAATGCACATCCGTTGGGCGGCTGCACACCCGCGCCATCACGCTGTCCGACATCGCGCGCCTGCGCGCCGCCGGCCTTGGCAACATCAGCATCGACCTGATCGCCGGCTTGCCGCACCAGACGGAAGAGAGCTGGTCGCTTTCACTTGACGAAGCGCTCGCGACGGGCGTGCCGCATGTCAGCGTGTACATGCTGGAAGTTGACGAGGATTCGCGGCTGGGCAACGAGCTGCTGGCCGGCGGCAGCCGCTATCACGCGCATTTCGTTCCCGACGATGACCTCACTGCCGACCTGTATCTCGCTGCCTGCGAGCGCCTGGAGCGCGGCGGCGTGAGGCAATACGAGATCTCAAACTTCGCACACCCGGTGACGCACGGGGTCGGGCTGTGGGATTCGCGGCATAACCTGAAGTACTGGACGCGCCAGCCGTACATCGGCTTCGGCGTGGACGCGCATTCCATGCTGAGGGCTGCGCCAGAGGTGGATGCTGAGGCGGTGCGGTTTGCGACACCCGATTCGCTGGAGGCATATTCACGGGAAGGACGCGTCCGGCAGTTGAAGTCGTCGCGAACCTTAGTGGACAAGCAGGCTGCGGTGGAAGAGGCGTTCTTCCTGGGATTGCGGCTGAATCGCGGCGTACCGATGGCGCAGCTTCGTGCAGAGTTTGGCGCCGCAGCAATCGCAGAATATACGAGCGTTGTCGCCGAGTTGATCGAGGCGGGATTCTTAGAGACGAAGGAAGATTGTCTCAAACTGACATCGCGCGGACGATTGCTGTCCAACGAAGTCTTTGCGCGATTCCTTCACGAACCATGTGCCGCTCCTGATACTCGGGGCTTTGGGGTGTGACACCGTGACCGCCCCGCATTCACAGCACTTCGCGGTACAATGCTGCTGCTTCGAATCTGCCAAGGAGCCTGCCCATGCGTCGCTCCTGTTTGCTTTTGTTGGTCCTCACGTTGGCTGTTGCCGCTCTCGCTCAGGACAGCGACAGCGAACCCGCCCCGCATTTCAACGCCAAGACGCTCTCCGGCGAGAAGTTCAATAACGATTCCCTGAAGGGACACGTTGTGCTGTTGCAGTTCTGGACGACCTGGTGTCCCTACTGCCGCCGCGAGCAGCCGGTCGTGGATAGCCTGGACAAGCAGTTTCGCGACCAGGGCCTGGTGGTGCTTGCCGTCGACGTTAACGAATCGAAGAAAGCGGTGAAAAAGTATCTGGAGCAGAACCCGCGCTCCTGCCGCATCGTGATGACCGAAGACACGAACCTCGCGGCAATGTACGCGGCCAACACCTATCCCATTTATGTGGTCATCGACCGCGATGGCAACATCGCCGGCGAACAGCGTGGCGCCGGGGGCGAACGCGCCTTGCGCAATATGCTGACGCGCGCCGGGCTCCGCGAAGCGAGTGAGCCGTAGCCCTGCCCGCCCCCGGACAACTCAGAACTTTGAATCGGGACGCGTCACCAGCTCGCAAAACTTCGCCAGGTCGATATTGCCGCCGCTCACGACGCACACAATCTTTCCCGGCCCGCACTTGCCGCTGAGTCCCGCCGCTACCGCACAGGCGCCGGCGCCTTCGCTGATCACGCGATTGCGCTCTGCCACGATGCGCATGGCCTTGCGCGTCTCCTCGAGTGTGCAGACAATCGACCCGGCGAGCAGATGGTGAGCGAGGTCCCACATCCGAGGAAAAACCGACTTGCCTCCGCAGCCGTCCACGAAACTGGCCTTCCATTCGGGAAAGCTCTGCGGCGCTGCCGCAGCGAACGAGCGTGCCAGCGGGGCCGCCGTCTCCGGCTCGGCCGCAAACACCTTCGCCTTGTTTCCGCGCGCTTTCAGGGCGGCGGCGATTCCGCACGACAAGCCTCCCCCGCCGAAGGCCGCCACTACGCAATCCACGTCGGGCAGGTCCTCCAGGATTTCCAGCCCTGCCGAGGCATTCCCCGCAATGAAGGCGTCATCTTCGAACGGATGAATGAACGTGCCGCTCATGGCGGGATGTGCGCGATCCGCCAGCGCTTGCCAGCACTGGTCGTACGAGGCCTTTACCACCTCGCCGCCCAGACGGCGCACCGCCTCGAACTTCGCGGCCGGGGCCTCTTCGATCATCAGGATCTTGCATGGCACCCCGGCCTTGCGTGCCGCCAGCGCTACCCCCTGCGCAGCGTTGCCCGCGCTCACCGTCCAAACCCCGCGCCGCCGCTCCTCTTCCGGCAGAAGCCGCACCGCGTTATACGCTCCCCGAATTTTGAACGAGCCGATGGGTTGCAGACACTCCAGCTTTAGGTAGATCTCAGAGGGGCCGTCGTAGTTGAGCCGCACCAGCGGAGTGCGAATGGCAGCTTCGTACACGTGCTTGCGTGCGTCATCGATCAGCGGCGCTGGAATGTTGCGCTGCGTCGCAGTGCCGGATGCAGGGTTCGTCGCCATACTTGGGTGTGGTTGCTCCTAGTGAATGGTCTTCGGCGGAGTGAGATTGGATAGACTATAACCCATGTACGCTCCAGCTGCCGATTCCGAAACTGCCGTTCACCAGCGCTCCAGCGCCGCCATTGACCTGCGCAGCGACACCGTCACCAAGCCCTCGCCGGACATGCGTCGTGCCATGTTCGAGGCCGAAGTAGGCGACGACGTTTATGGCGAAGACCCCACCATAAACCGCCTGGAAAAGCGCGCGGCGGAGATCTTCGGGCGCGAGGCGGCGCTGTTCGTGCCCAGCGGCACCATGGGCAACCAGATCGCCATCAAGCTGCACACGCATCACGGTCAGGAACTCATCTGTCATGAGCGCGCCCATGTTTTTGAATACGAGATGGCGATGATGGCGCACTTTTCCGGCGTCGTGCCACGAACCGTGGCTGCCGCGGACGGCATCGTGACTTGGAGAGACATTGCACCGAAGCTCCGCGCCAGGAGCTACCACGGCGCGCAGACCGGCCTCATCACGCTGGAGAACACTCATAACATGGGTGGGGGGACGATCACTCCGCCCGAAGTCTTTGACGACATCTGCGACCATGCGCACGACGCCGGCTTGCCCGTTCACCTCGACGGCGCGCGCATCTTCAACGCCGCGGTCGCGCTAGGGATGGACGTCGCCACGCTGACCGCGAAGGCCGACACGCTGATGTTCTGCCTATCGAAAGGACTGGGCGCGCCTGTCGGCTCGCTACTCGTCGGCAGCGCGGATAGGATGGATCGCGCCCGCATCTACCGTAAAGCGCTTGGCGGCGGGATGCGCCAGGCGGGAATTCTAGCGGCGGCTGGCCTGATCGCCCTGGAACAAGGCTCGCAGAAGCTCGCCCAGGACCATGCGAACGCGAAGTTCCTGGCCGAAGGGCTCTCGCAGCTTCCGGGGTTCAACATCGATCCCGCCAAGGTGCAAACCAACATCGTCATGTGCGATATCCCCGGGATAGGCATGACGGCCTATGAACTGGCGCACCGCCTCGGGGCAAAGGGCGTGCTGGCCAGCGGCTACGGCCCGCAGCTTATCCGGTTTGTCACGCATGTGGACGTGTCGCGCGAGCAGTGTGCCGAGGCGCTGGGAATCATCGCGGCGGCGGTGAGGAATTGATTACTCGAGGCAGACCAGGACTTGGTTCGGCCGGACGGCTTCCCCAGCTGCGGCTTCGATCGACTTCACCATACCGGCAGTATGGGCCGCGATCTTGATCTCCATCTTCATGGCTTCCATCAACAAGAGCAGTTGATTGGTTTGGACGTTCTGGCCCGGGTTGACCTTTAACTGGGTGACGACACCGGCTAGCGGGCTGCGCACGACTTTGGTTTCGTCGAAGTCCGACGAAGCGCCGATGGCGGCCGTGGGGAGAACGCTGGACTGCACCGGCGGCAGGGTTGCGGCCGAATGTTCCAGTGAGGCCAGCTCGGCGTCCTCGACCTCGACATCGTAGTTCTTGCCGTTAATCGTGATCTTGAGTTTCACGGCTGCCTTTTACTCGTGCTAATGCCCACGTTGCACCAGGTTGTGTGAGCCCTGAAGCGCATTGCGTCCCTGGTCGGCCCAGGAGCTGTGCTCGTCGTTGGCGTGCGGGTGCAGCCGCACCGAGACGATACGTACCTTGTGGCCCAGATACGCCGCGGCAGCTTCTTCGATCACGGCCATGATTTCGGGCGTGATGCTGCCTTCCGCGTCATGTAGCGATTCATCCATGGCAAGCCAATACCGCGCCGTGTCGATCACGGCGCACACGTTTGGGCGCTGTATCCCTCGCCTCCTGAAGACCTACTCGGGAAAATGACAGAGCAACAGGCGCAATTTTGGGCGCTGCTCTAACACTTTATTTTGTCGCCCGAACTGTCTCCAGTCAGTGACGGATGTGGTCTTGGCCAGTGACTAGCTGGCCGTTTTTCCGTTTTGGAATGCGACTTCCGCCCCCCACTCACAGTGGAATCAGCCCGTGCTTCTTCGGCGGACGCATTTCGCGCTTGGTATGCAGCGCCTCCAGTGCCTGCGCCAGGGAGCGCCGCGTCTGCGATGGCTCGACGACGTCATCGACCAGCCGGCGCCCCGCCGCGACGAACGGGTTCGAGAACGTGTTGCGATACAGCTCAATCAGTTCCTGCCGCTTCGGCCTGCGGATTCTCCGCGGTATCAATCTCGTGACGGAAAACGATCTCCGCAGCGCCCTCGGCGCCCATCACCGCAATTTCTGCGCCCGGCCACGCCAACACGCGATCGGCGCCCAAGTCCTTACAGCACATCGCAATGTACGCGCCGCCGTAGGCCTTGCGCAACACCACCGTCAACTTCGGCACCGTTGCCGCCGAGTACGCGAACAGAATCTTCGCGCCGTGGCGGATGATGCCGCCGTACTCTTGATCGACACCGGGCAGGAACCCGGGGCAGTCGACGAACGTCAACAGCGGAATGTTGAACGCGTTGCAGAAGCGCACGAAAAACGCGACCTTATCGGACGCGTTGATGTCGAGTACGCCGGCCAGCGCCGCCGGCTGGTTGGCCACCACCCCGACCGAACGTCCTTGCAGCCGCGCAAACCCGATGACCACGTTGGGCGCGAAGCCCGGCTGGATCTCGAACAGGTCATGATTGTCGACGATCCGGTGGATGACCTCGCGCACGTCGTAGCTGATCTTCGGATCGGAGGGCACGACGTCGTTGAGCTCGGGATCACCTTCGATCGCGCTATCGTGAGCCTGGCGCGGCGGGTCTTCCATGTTGTTCGACGGCAGGAAACTCAGTAGCCGCCGGCAGAGCAGCAGCGCGTTTTCGTCGTCTTCCGCGATGAGGTGCACCACGCCCGAGCGATTCATTTGCGACGCCGGACCGCCGAGCGCGTCGGCCGTGACCACCTCACCCGTGACCTGCTTGATGACCTGCGGGCCGGTGATGAACATCTGCCCGCGCCGCGTCTGGATGATGAAGTCGGTGAGCGCCGGGCTGTACGCCGCGCCCCCGGCGCAGGGCCCGGCGATGATCGCAATCTGTGGGACCGTGCCCGAGAGCTGGACGTTGCTGTAGAAAACCTTCGCGTAGCCGGCCAGACTGTCGATGCCTTCCTGCACGCGTGCGCCCCCGGAGTCATTGATAAAGATGAACGGGCTGCCGGTCTTGAGCGCGAGCTGCATCATGTCGACAATTTTGTCGCAGTGCACCTCGCCTGCCGTGCCGCCGATGACGGTGAAGTCCTGGCTGGCAAGGTGAACGGTGCGGCCATCGACGGTAGCGCATCCCGTGACCACGCCGTCGGCAGGCACCTCTTTCCCCTCCATGCCGAACAGCGTCGCGCGATGCTTGGCAAAGATGCCGATCTCCTGAAAGCTGGAGGGGTCGACGAGTTTTGCAATGCGCTCGCGTGCGGTGAGCTTGCCTGACTTGTGCTGTTTGTCGATGCGTTCTTTGCCACCGCCCCACTCGAGCTTTTCCCGCTGTTGGCGGAGGTTGTCGAGCTTGGCTTCGACCGCACTGGGTGCGGGTTGTACTGCTTCGGTTGCCATAAAATCCTGCCTAATTCAAGTAGAGCGACGCTTCGGAGTCGCGTTGCCGCGTATCACGTGGTCTTGTAGAGCGGGCCTTCCGGCCCGCGTCACCGGCTCCCTATTAAATTGAATAATCGCAGCATCACAGAGTGCAACGATAGGAGCCGCCGCACGCTTACATGTGATATCCGCCGTTAACGTTCAGCTCCTGGCCGGTGATGTAGTCACCCTCGGCGGCGAGAAACGCGGCGGCCTTGGCGATCTCCTCCGGGCTGGCAAACCGGCCGAGAGGAATCTTCGCCTTGATCTGTGCGGCGATTTCTTCCGGAATGGCGTCGACCATTTCGGTGGAGGTGAACCCCGGGGCGATGGCGTTGGCAGTGATGTTGAACTTCGCCATTTCAAGCGCCAGCGTCTTGGTAAATGCGATGATTCCGCCCTTGCTAGCCGAGTAATTTGCCTGGCCGAAGGCGCCCATCTGGCCGACCACCGAGCTGATGTTGATAATGCGCCCGTAGCGCTGGTTGATCATCGCCGGGATGGCCGCACTGGCGCAGTAGAAGGTGCCGTTCAAGTTCACGTTGATGACGGCGCCCCAGTCTTCATCCGTCATCTTACGCATGGAGCGATCGCGCGTGATGCCGGCATTGTTCACCAGAATGTCGAGCCGCTGCCACTTGTCGATGACCTGCTTCACGATGCGAGCGGCCTCGCCTTTCTTGGCCACGTCGCCCTGCACCAGCAGGCACTCGACGCCGAGCTCGCTGATTTCCGCGGCGGCGATCTCCGCCTGCTTTTCGTCCGTGCGGAAATTGAGGGCGACATGCGCGCCGCGCCGGGCCAACTCGACCGCGATGGCGCGGCCGATGCCGCGCGAAGCGCCCGTTACCAGCGCGACCCTGCCGGCCAGCGAAGTTGCGTACGTACCATTTCCGTTTGCACTTGCAGCGGTTGCCATTGCATGACTCCTATCTTCTGCGTTGACGCTTACTACCGCGGGGTCAACCCGCATGATTACGTATCCGCCCACCGCGCCGGCGCCGAATCCGGGTGCGAAGACCCGCATCGGCCGGTCGATGCGGCCTTCCTTCACCGCGTCGTGCGTGGCCATCAGAATGCTAGCCGACGAGGTATTCCCGACGCGCTCAATGTTGAAGAAGATCTTCTCGCCGGGAATGCCCGCGGCCTCCGACAGCGCGAGCACCATGTTCTTGTTGGCCTGGTGCGGCACGACAATGTCGATAGCGTCGGTCATCGGGCCGCCGTTGCCATCCGGCGAAGGCAGCTGGCCCAGTTCGGCCATCATCTGCTTCAAGTAGCGGGTGACAAGCGCCTTCACCTCCGGCCCATAGACCGTGATGTTGTTGTCGAACTCAGGATTGGGCCAGATGATCGAGTTGACTTCCGACCACGGGCCGCTGGCATAGGTCTGGAAAACTTCGATGTCCGACGGCACGCCTTCAGACGCAGGGCCGATCACCATGGCCGCCGCGCCGTCGCCGAAGATCATGCGCGAAGTGCGCACCGTGCCAATCTTGTCCGAGAATTTCTCGGCGCAAACCAGCAGCACCGGGCGCTCGATTTCCTGCAGCAGCCGGGTGGCTTCTCCGATGCCGTAGGGCAGGCCGGCGCAGGCGGCGACAATGTCGCTGGAGTTGTGCGTCTGCATCAGGCCCAGCTCGCCGGAGAGCCACGTCGCCACCGACGGGATCAGCTTGCTGCTGGTGCAACTGCAAAATAGCACCGCTCCGATTTCGGCGGGTTTTCGTTTCGATTTCGTGAGGGCGCGGCGGGCCGCGATCAGGGCCATTTCCTCCAGCGGCAACTCGGTGTAGCAGCGCGCCTCGATGCCCGTCTTCTCCGAGATCTCCGCCGCCGACATGCGCGACCAGCAGTAGGCATGGTTGCGGATCAGGTCGGCGTTGCTGCAAGCAACCTCGCCTTCGTAGCTGGCAATCGCCTCGATGTGCGGCAGCACCTTGAAGCGCTCCGCCACCTTGACCGCTGGATACGGTGCGATCGGCTCGCTGAGCGCCAGAGTTCCCGAGCCGACCGGCCGCCTCGGCATCTGCCGGATCCGCGGTCCGGAACCGTCATCACTCTTCACCCTTTGAATGAACTGGAGCACGTCCGGATTGCGCGGAAAGAACGCCACCACGTAATCTTCGTCCTTCAGCTTGCCGATTTCCGCCACCGTGGTGGCCGACGGATCCCAGGGATACTGGTTGTGCAGGATCATGCATTGCCGCATCAGGGCTTCCAGCTCGGGCACCGGATGCAGGCAGTCGATAACGTCGTCGCGCGTGTAACGCAGATAGTCGGGGTTATACCGCAGCAGCAGTCGCGTGTGGTTCGCGGGATCGGCGATGGCCTCGGCCACGGTAGGCCGGACGGGACGAAGCTCGCCACCGGAGCTCAGCTTGTTACGCAGAACGTGCAGCAGGATCGCGAAACAGCGGTCCTCAACGTCCTCGTCCCAGGAGGGCGGCAGGTTGCCGAAGCCGGCGACGATGGCGTTCACGATGGCCGACGAGTCGCGCGGCTTGTAGACGGGGAGGAATACGTCGTCGCGATTGCGCGGCAGGTCGCCCCAGCGGATGGGCCGCTTCTCGTACATGGTGAGCGTGTAGCGGTTCGCCCAGAAGCGGTTCAGCACCAGGTCGCGGCACAGCTCGTATCGATTCTTATATTCGCCGGCCTGGAGGCGGTCGGCGATTTCCGCGTCGGTCGGCGCCTTCTCTCCGAAATCGCGGCGAATCACAGCCGCGAACTGCTTAAGGCTCTTGAAGACGGAAAAGTCCAACTCCGGGAAAAAATTCCCCGGGAAGACAATCTGCCCATGAGCGTTGATGACGAAAGGCTTTAACAACATGAATGCCTCATCTCGCGGTCCTGTCCACTGGGGTATGAATGCGCAGTAACTTTGCTAACTGCTGCGAACTGCTTTCTTTTCGGAGAGAACCGTGGGGCCCGCTTGAGCTCTACTCTAATCGTATTGTTGAAAACTACCGCCAGCCTGAGACGGCAGCCGCTACGAGGTATGACGCTTATTCTATTGTGCCAGTGACCGGCCTCGCAGACAAGGCATGCGCCGTCTTTCCGCCGGTTTTGGGTGCACTTTCGTGGAATTTATTAGGCCGTGGAGTCGAGCAATGTTCCTTGCTGACCAGCAGCAAACGTTCTGCTGCCCCAACCGAAAACCACGCCTATTGACGCGCGAGTTTCTTCACCTGGCCGCCTGCATGCGCCAGCTCTCCCAGCAGCTCACGGACAGTGCGCTTCAGCACGGGATGGCGCGCCTCGGCCGCGATCTCGGCCAGCGGTTCGAGCACGAACCTGCGCTCGTGCATGGCAGGATGCGGCACCTCCAGTTGCGGAGCGCTGATGACGGCGTTGCCGAAAAGCAGGATGTCGATGTCGATGGTGCGCGGCCCCTTGGGCTGCACGCGCCGCCGGCCCATGCGTTGCTCGATGGCCATCACACGCGAGAGGAAGGTCTTTGGCATCAGCTCCGTGCGCAAGGCGACAGCGCAGTTCAGAAACCAGGGCTGCGCCGTGAACTCGACGGGCTCGGTCTCGAAGAATGACGAGACGGCGGTCACCGCGCCTAGTTCGCCGAGCTTCGCGATGGCGGTGCGAAGATTGGACTCGCGATCGCCCACATTCGAGCCTAGCGAGAGGTAGACGGTCTTCTCCACAAGCAGATATTAGCCCGCACGCCCGCTCTGCAAAGTAACGCCGAAGGTTCGCCGCCCAGGTTCATGGCTGCGCGTGAATGGAGTAGGCCTCGAGCCCGGAAGGGCCGCTCTCGGGAGTATTGAGCTTTTTGTCGTTCTCGTCGCCGGGAGAGATGGAAGGCCTATTGCCGGCCTCGGCAACATGCGCAGTTTCCGGAACCGGAGTCGCGGACGCATTCGCCGCACCGTCCGCGGTGGCATTCGACGCCGGAGTTGTGGAAGGGTTCGCAGCCGGAGCCGCAACAGCTTTCTTAGGATGGCGGCTGCGCTGGTAGTTGTACTCAAACCACGCCGCGGCCGCGCCGACAACCGCAATCACGAGCCAGTTCATGAAGCTTGCACCGAACACCGTTAGATGCCCGGCGCGATGACGGTGCTGCCGTAATTCGCGAGTGGCTGGCCCAGGGCACGCGATCCGACCGCATTCTCGCTAGGTCGGGCGGCGGCCTACTCCTTCGCCGCGCTGCTCACACTGTCGAGCTCCAGGTTCGTCTCCAGGACGTTCACCCGCGGCTCGCCCAGAAATCCCCACTGCCGCCCGGTGGTGTGCAGGCCGATGATCTCGCGCACCCGCTGCTCGCCGAGCCCGCGGGCATGCGCAATGCGCGCCACCTGGAACTCGGCTGCCGCGGGCGTGATGTCCGGATCCAGCCCCGACGCCGAGGTGGTCACCAGGTCCACAGGTACGCGCTGGCTGGGATTCTCCGCCTGCAGAGTTTTCACGTCGGCATCCACGCGCTCGATGAGCTTCTGGTTGGTGGGTCCGAGATTCGTGCCGCCCGAATTGGCGGCATCGTAGCCATTGCCCGCCGCTGACGGCCGCGAGTGCAGATACCCTGGCCCGGTGAACGCCTGCCCGATGATCTTTGATCCGACCACCTGCCCGTTGCGCACGATGAGCTGCCCATTGGCCTTGTCGTGGAACAGCGCCTGCGCCAGGCCGGTGACCACCAGGGGATAGATAATTCCAAGCAGGACGGTTGTCACCACCGTCATCAGGACCGCGATTTTCAAGTTCTTCATGCGTGGCCTCGTGCGCAAGGCGGACGCGGCCGATGGCATCCGCGATGCGCAACTCCATTGGAGCACTCGGAGCGATAAGCGCCGACTAAATAGTTCGTAAGTTTTTTGTAAAGGACGAGTCGTATTTTGATGCGGCGAGCAGCGGTTTGTTGCCGCTGGCAAGGTGCGGGCGAATTCGCTCGATGGTAAGTTCTTGCGTACATTTTCAGGAACTCGACCAAATAACCGAATCCGGAACCAGTTCTTAAGCAGCGATATTTCCCAATGATTACTTCAGGTTACAAAAGTAGGACAACCCTCACCACTTCAGCCCAAGTTAGCGCGCAGTACGAGTGTGGTGTGCAGATCACACCTTGGGATGAAAAAGGTGCCAGCTCAATAGATCAAGTGAAAATTCACTTGACTTATCGCGTCCGAAGGTGGAAAAGAAAAGGCACCTACCAAAAAATCTGTATATCTGGTCGGCCACTTCAGCATTTCACACGGGTGAGGAGATTGGCGCGCAGCCTTGCAGTTCAAGCTGCAGGCTTGCGCGTCTCGTGACTTGTTCGTGTGAGCAAGGAGATAGTCGATGCTGCGGTCACAGACACAGTGCTCTTCAGCGGCTGGTTACTGCTACAAACTAATTATCTGGTTTCTTCTAGCTGGATTCACACTATTCACTGCGGCCTCAATACAGGCGCAAACATTAAGTGTCCTTCACGGGTTCCATAATAGTCCTGACGGCTCGTCACCATGGTCCGGACTGGCGAGGGACAACGCGGGGAATCTCTATGGCACGACAACCCTGGGAGGCGAGTACGGCTATGGAATGGTTTTCAAAGTCGCGAAGAGGGGCTCGAGCTGGATTCTTTA
>CAVTMX010000019.1:0-37946 GCA_963735915.1 uncultured Acidobacteriaceae bacterium
GTTGGCATGAGTTTCCGGCATCGCCGGTTGCTTGTCAAGGCGCCGCTCAGGCTGCTGAAAAAGTCGATTGTGGGATGTTTTGAAGGGGCGCAGCTTCAGCTGCGCCGTTGCAAGTCTTTTGTTTTTGTCATCACGAGGAGGCCTTCAGGCCGACGAGGGATCTGCTTCTCGACTTTTCAGCAGCCGGCTAATGCTCGTGCTTGGAATGTGAGTGAATGTGCGGGTGGGAGTGTAACAACTACCCCATTGGGAGTGCCGGTGCGCATGCACCAGATTCGCTCGCAGCAACAATTCGTGATTCGGCAGGATTTCCGCCGGAGTGCCGCTGGCTGCACTTTGCCGTCTTCGAGAAACGAACGATCGGCAATATCTTCCACGATCTCGAGATGGTGAGTCGCGGTGATCACGGTCTTCGCCGCGCCTCCAGCCGGATCAAGTCGATGATCTGGCTCTGGCTGCGCGGATCGAGCGTTGCCGTGGGCTCGTCCAGCAGCAACACCTCGGGATCCAGCACCAGGACGGAAGCCAGCGCGACCCGTTTCTTCTCGCCGCCGGAAAGGCGATAGGGCGGACGGTCGCGTAAGATGCCGGATCTGCATAGCATTCCAGCATCTGCGTCCACTCGGACAATACCTGTTCCTTCGACCAGCGCAGTTGCAGCGGCGCGAAGGCGACTTCGTCGAACACGGTCGGATTGAACAGCTGCACATCGGGGTTCTGGAAGACCAGCGCCACGCGGCGGCGAAAGTCGAAAGCGAACCGTCGTCTTCGAAGAAGCTCGGCGATCGAGAGGCTGGCCGTGGAATGAAGCGAACCGTGCGATCGGAGAACACAGCGACATCGAGCATACGCAGCAGGGTGGATTTGCCCGAGCCATTGGCGCCCAACAAGGCCACCGCTCGCCCGCTCCATTTGCAGCGAAAGACCGTCGCAGAGCGGGCATCCGCGTCGTAGTCGATAGGAGACGTCGCGCAGACTCGAACAGCGGCGTCATGCGGCTTATCTTCCCATCCAGACTGCAAAGCTGCCGGCGCAGCAGAAACCAGCAAGCCGACAAGTCCCACGATTGTCAGATGGCAGTCGGAAAGGACGCTGGACATCGCCGCGAAATCCTCGCGACTGCATGGCGAGATACACGTCGTTGCTCAGGGCGCAGACTCTTACTCAGTAGGACGCCGGCGGTGCGCGCCGCCATGCGCCGCTGCTCGGCGGCCTTTAAGACACCGACAGTTCGGCTGCTGCCGCGACTCGAACATCTGGCTTGCGGTCTCCACCAGCAGGAAGACATAGCGATAGGTCATCGCCAGCATAGCAATGGCTTCCATGGGCAGCGCGAAGCGCCCGCAGCGCCTTCAGGACATGCGGCCACGGCGTGCACAATACCAGCAGCGTCGTGAAAGTGACCGCAGTCTCGACGCGCGAATCAGAAAGCGGGGCGTGCGCAAGCCTTGCTCGGTGATGTGTAGAGCCGACCGAACAGTCGCGATTGGCCGGCCCGGCGTGACGAAGAAGGCGGGAAGCGCGATGACTCCGGTAAACCCCAGCAGCGATGAGCCAAACGCGCTTGGCCAGGCGTCAGCACGCTGACGCGGGAAAGAACTGCCAGCACGACAGCGGCTACGAAGAGGAGCGCAGCAACGACGGCGATCTGCGCGAAAGCGTGACCGCCAAAACGAGCCCGAACAAGCCCGACCACTCGCACTCGCGGATCGAGCGATTGCAGCAAGCCGCGCTGCTGCGCGGATCTGCTCCGAGAGCATGCGCTGCGTGAACGCCCGACCGAACCCGACGGTAGTAGACTCCAGAAAGCTGCGGCTCATGCGGAGGATTCCTCGGCGCGGTCGCCGTTGCCCAGAACGCGCGACGAGCGAGAAACAAGAGGATGCCCACGCCGAAACATCGCCGACAGCAGGTAGCCGAAGCCGCGCTGTTCACGAATGCGGGCGCGTAAGCAGGGAAGGGCGCGGTCCAGAGAGTCGCCAGCCGCTGCAGACCGGCGGGACGGCTTGCGGCTGGCGACGGTTCGCGAGCCGATGCGCTGGGGATGCGGCGTGGGCGAATTCCGCCGGCGACCATTCGCCCCACGCCGTGCCGGCCGCCAGAATGCCCAGCGGCGTCAGCAGCATGAAGATGGCGAGCGCTGATCCACAGCGGGCGACGTGAGTCAACTGCCGCGCCGCGTCGATCGCGCGTCTCGCCGCTCGGCGCCGGACGCCGTGAAGTCGCGCGCAGCAGCGACTGGATCGGCGACGCTGCAGATAGGCCACCAGTCCGGCGGAGAGCACCAGCTTCCGCCAGACCCGCGAAGGTCAGGTGGCCGATCATCATGGCCGGAATGGCGATGCTCAGAGGATAGGGCGCGTAGAGCGGCGCGCCGGCGGCGTCGTGAAAGAACAGCGGCTGAATGCCGAACTCGACCGCCGCCACAAGGCGGCAGCGTTGATGGCCAGATAACCCGCCACGGCGGCCGCCACGACCCGCCGCTGAGAGGTCAGCGCCGCGCGTCCGGCGGCAACAGTGCGATAAATCGCATAAGCCACCAGCGAACCCACAATCGCCATGTTGAAGCAGTTGGCGCCGAGCGTGGTGATGCCTCCGTCGCCAAAGAACAGAGCCTGAATCGCAAGCGCAATGGAGATGGCCAGAATGGACGCCCACGGCCCGAGCACAATGGCGGCGATCGCCACGCCCACGGCGTGCCCCGTGGTGCCGCCGGGCAGCGGCAGGTTGAACATCATGATGACGAACGAAAACGCCGCGAAGACCGAGAGCAGCGGGATCATCGCGTGCTGAGCAGCACGCGCTTCACCCGTTGCAGCGCGGTGTACCAGAACGGCGGCCGGCTCCCACATAGAGCGCCGCGCAGGTCGAGGGACTGAGATAGCCGTCAGGAATGTGCATCGGACGATCAACGCCAAAGGCCGACAATCATCCTAACGCAACCAACGAGTCCCGCGTTGCGGGACTAGGCGCTCACGGCGGCGAGCCTCGGCTCCTCGCCGAAGCGCACCGACACCAGCTTCGATACGCCCGGCTCCTGCATGGTGACGCCGTACATCACCGGCGCCATGCTCATGGTCTTCTTGCTGTGGGTGATGATGATGAACTGGGTCTGCATGCTCATCTCGCGCACCAGCTCGGCGAAGCGGCCGACGTTGGCCTCGTCCAGCGGCGCGTCCACTTCGTCGAGGATGCAGAACGGGCTGGGCTGATACTGGAAGATGCCCACCAGCAGCGCCAGCGCGGTCAGCGCCTTCTCGCCGCCGGAGAGCAGCAGCACATTCTGCAGCTTCTTGCCCGGAGGCGAGGCCACCACGTCGATGCCGCTCTCCGCCGAGTTCTCCTCGTCGGTCAGGCGCATGAAGGCCTGGCCGCCGCCGAACAGCTTGCTGAAGGTCGTGCGCGAAGTTCTCGTTGATGATGGCGAACGCCTCGTCGAACTTCTGCCGCGAGATGACGTCGATCTCCTTGATGGTGTTCTGCGTGTTCTCGATGGAATCCAGCAGGTCCTTGCGCTGCGTCTCCAGGAACTCATGCCGCTGCGCCGTCTCCTTGTACTCCTCCAGCGCCATCATGTTCACCGGACCCATGTTGTCGAGCCGCGTGCGCATCTCGCGATAGGCGTTGTCTTCGCTGGCCAGTTCTTCGCCCGCGACGCGGGGCAGGGACGTCGTCGGCCAGCAGCTCGTCGCGCTGCTGGCTCAAGCTCCTGAATGCAGGTCTCGGCCATGTGCTGCGATGTCGGACTGCAGCTTGCGCGGCCTGCGCGGCTGACAGTTCGCCGCGACGGTCGCGCGCCGCATCCAGCGCCTCGCGCGCGGCTTTCAGCTGCCTCTTCCAGCTCGGCGATGCGCAGCGCGCACCGCCTGCAATTCCTCCTGCAACTCGCGCTCGCGCTGCCTGCGCCGCTTCGCGCTCAGCCGTCCACGTCCATCACCTGCTCGGCAAGCTGAACGTTCTCCTGCTTCGCGCTGCTGCTTCTCGGCGGCTGCCGCCTCGAGCTGCGCCTTCAGCTTCGTCCAGATGCGCCGATCACCTCCGACACATGGCCTCGATGCGCTGCACAGCGAGCAGCGGCGCCGCGGCGGCGCTCTTCCAGCGTCGGCAACGCTGGCCGAGACTTCGGCTGCGATCTGCGCGGCGTCATCGCGACGCTGGCGCAGCAGCTGCCAGACTGCTTCTGCGCCGCCTGCATCTCGGCTTCCAGCTGCGCGCTGCTTCTCCTCGTGCTGGTCCAGTTCGGCCAGCTGCGCGGCGATGAAGCTCTCGCGCTCGCTGTGCTCTTCGCCGATGCGCTGCAGTTCGCGCTCGTATGTCGACGAGCCGCTCGCGCACGCGCGTCATCTCGCCTTCCAGCTGGCGCAGGGTGTGGCCGAGGTCATGGCCTCGCGTTCGGATTCGCGCTTCTCGTCTTCCAGCCGCTCCAGCAGCGCCGTCAGTTCGGCGATCTCGCGTGCCGAGCCGCGGCGACGCGAGGTTTCCTTCGCGCCGATGGCGCGCTCCAGTTCGCCCATCTGCAGCAGCACATCGCGCAGCTCGCGCTTCATCGAGAGCGGACCCTCGGCTGCGCTGCTTGCCGCCGGTGACGGTCACGTTGTGGAAGCACTCGCCCGATCTGCGAGAGGAAGAACGCATCGGGATTTTCCAGCGCCAGCGCGCGTCCGACTTCGGGATCGGGCACGATGTAGCCGTTGCCCAGCTTGGGCAGAATCACTTCCAGCGACTTGCCAAAGCCGTCCAGCACGCGAATGCAGTTCTTCAGCGGAACAACGCGTATCGGCGTGCGAGACGTGATGCATCGACTCGTCGAAGTCAAAGGAGAACTTCGCCTGCGAATCTTCGGGATGAACCAGGAACGTCGCGCGGCCATCGACATCGCTGCGCAGCAGGCGCAGGCCTTCGTCGGCCGCGTCCCAGGACTTCACCACGATGTAGTTCAGCTCGTCGCGCAGGAAGTCGTCGACCACGTGCTCGTACCGGTCTTCGACCTCGAGAAAGTCGGCCAGCACGCCCGCGGGCGCGCGTCCGCCTTGCAGCGCGCCCGAAGTGAACAGCTTGCGCACGGACTCGGTGGCGTAGCCGTGCTCGGTGATGACCGCTTCCAGCGAGGCGCGCTTGCCCATCAGCGCCGGCGTATTCCGCGCGCATGGAATCGAGCTGGCGTCTTGGCTTCGGTCTCCGCCGCGCGCTTGCTCTCGAGCTGCTGGCGCGCGTCGCCGATCTGCGCGCGCAGAGCATGTCGACTCGTTGCGAGCCGATCTCGAATTCCAGGCCGAGCTGTCCGCGCTGTCCGCCGAAGGCTTCCAGTTGCTGATTGGCCGCGGTGCAGTCTCCTCGTCCAGGCGCTGCGCCTCGCGATCGAGCGCGGCGATGCGCTCCTCCGCCTGCGTGATGCGGTTGCGCACCGCCGAAGCCGCTGACACCGCTTCCAGAATCGCGCTCGCGCTGCTGCTCCTGCTTGCGCTCCACTTCGATCAGCGATGCGGCGCCGCGCGGCTTCCTGCTGGCGCTGTTGCAGCTCCTGCTGCGCGCTGGCAACGTCGGCCGCTGGCCGACTCCAGCGTCGCGCGATCGGTCGTCCAGTTCGTGCTGCAAGCGCGCGCAGCTGCTCTTCCGTGTTGGCGATCTCGGCCTGCGCTCCGGCGGAGCGGGCATCGAGTTCGGCGCAACGCTCTTCGTTGGTGCGGCGGCGCGCGGCGGCGCGATCCATCTCCAGCGCCAGCGAGTTCAGCTCGCTCGCGGTTCTCCTGCGCTTCGCGCTCGATGGCATAGCCGCGCTGCGTGCGCTCGCCGTGCTCGGCTTCCATCTGCTGCACGGCTTCGCTCTGCGCGCTGCAATCTCATCGGCGAGCTGCGTGAGTTCGCTGCTCCAGCGCCGCCGCTTCGGCATCGAGTTGCGCGAACTTGCTGGCCAGCACGATGCGCAGCTTGGCGCGCATCTCGTCGCGCAGCTTGGCATAGCGCTCGGCCTTCGAGGCCTGCCGCTTCAGCGAATTCATCTGCCGCGTGACTTCGTCGAAGATGTCGTTGATGCGCGCCAGGTTCAGCTTGGCGTCTTCCAGGCGCGCTTCCGCCAGCCGCTTGCGGGTTTTGAACTTGGTGATGCCGGCGGCCTCTTCGATGATGGCGCGGCGGTCGGTCGGCTTGCTGCTGAGGATCTGCCCGATGCGTCCCTGCTCGATGATCGCGTAGGACTCCGGGCCGAGGCCGGTGCCCATGAAGATGTCCTGAATGTCGCGCAGGCGGCAGAGCTTGCCGTTCAGCAGGTATTCGCTTTCGCCGGAGCGGAACAGGCGGCGCGTGACTGCGATTTCGCCGGCCTTGAAGGTGCGCTTGAATTTGCGGCGGCGGATCTTCAGGACGACGTGCGGCCGACCGCTCCCGCTGCAGCGGTCGCCTCGGGCTGCCAGTATCGCCTTCGGCTGCGCTGACGATGCCCTCACTGATCGTCATCACGACAGCGAGTTCCTGCGCTGGCCTGCAGGGTCTGCGTCGCCGCTGATCAGCGTCGGCGACTTCTTCTTCGGTCTGGCCGGGACGCACCTCTTCGGAGTAGCTCTCGACCTCGGCGGCGCTGCGGCGCGCAGGGCGGACTCGTCCCAATCGTCGCTCCGGCAGCTCGTCCTGAATGTCGATCTCGGGCTCGGCGACATCGCCGTAGACCTGCGGGATCGACCAGGGTGAGCGAGACCTCGGCCATGCCGGTGGGCTTGCGCTCGCGCGTGCCGGCGAAGATGACGTCCTGCATGTGCACGCCGCGCAGCGATCGCGCCGACTGCTCGCCCAGCACCCAGGAGATGGCGTCGGAGATGTTCGACTTGCCGCAGCCGTTGGGGCCGACGATGGCCGCGATGCCGTCGCCCTGGAACTCAGCTCGGTGCGGTCGCAGAACGACTTGAAGCCGAGAATTTGCAGCTTCTTCAGTTTCAGCAACGCGTTACTCCTTCGAGGCAGCGAAGCTTTCCCGCGAAACGACTGCCGCAATGCGCCCGTGATCTCTCGGACGTCGAACGCCCCGACCCGGACGCCGTGAATCCTCAAAAGCAGCTCTGATGGCCTCAGAGCAAGTCCACTTTACGTCCGAACAGTTAGGTGGTCAAGGTAGTTAACCCTATATATTGGGTCTATGCTGTGGAAAACGCAGCATCTTGACCCCCCGTTGCAAGGACATCGCTATTTCCCGTTTTTGGGAAGAGAGAACAGGGCGAAGCGGGCGGGATAAGGCACCAGAACAGGTGCAAGTTTAGCCGTCCGAAGGCGCGCATTCAAGGACAGCGAGCGTGGAGGTATCCGCTTAGTTATCGGCGCCGCCAACCGCTCGGTGCGCGGACTGCGTTTCCGCAAGCACCGCCATGTTGCGCTCGTCGCTGGCGATCACCCCATACCACTGCCGCAGCTCCAGCGTGTCCCTCACTCTTGTCCCCGTCTGTTGGAGAGGGGTGGGCCGCGACAGCTCTGGGCACATGCTCTCGCCCTAACAGACGAGACGGCGGGCATCCAAGTTGACCGAAAAATGGTTCTCGAAACTTGAAACTCGAACTGCCTTAGGGCAGTGACGGCTCCCAGGAGTAGCCCTCTTCGCCGTGCTGCGTGAGGTCCAGACCGCGCACTTCTTCTTCCGGCGAGACCCGGAGTCCGAGCACGAGATCGGCGACCAGCAGAATGACGTAGGTGCCGACGGCCGAGAGCGAGATTGCGATCAGCACGCCGATCGCCTGGTTGGCGAGCTGATGGAAGTTCCCTTCGATTGCGCCTGAGGCCAGCGTGCGACCCTGCGCGTCCTTGAACACCGGATTGATCAGGCTGCTGGCGAAGACGCCGGTCAGCAGCGCTCCGATCGTGCCGCCGACTCCGTGCACGCCGAAGGCATCGAGCGAGTCGTCATAACCCAGCCGCGCTTTGACGACCGCGCACATCACGTAACAGGAGACGCCGGCGATCAGGCCGATGAGCAGCGCCGACATCGGACCGACAAAACCTGCCGCCGGCGTGATCGCAACCAGTCCGGCGACGCTGCCGGAGATTGCGCCGAGCACGCTAGGCTTGCCGCTGCGGATCCACTCCGCGCCCGCCCAGCCGATGGCAGCCGTGGCTGCGGCAAAATGCGTCGCGACAAACGCACTGGTAGCCAGCGAGCCCGAACTAAGCGCGCTGCCGGCGTTGAATCCGAACCAGCCCACCCAGAGCAGGCAGGCGCCGATGAAGCTGAGTACCACACTGTGGGGCGGCATCTCCTCCTCCGCGAAGCCGACTCGTCGGCCCAGGAAGAGCGCGCACACCAGCGCCGACACGCCTGAAGTAATGTGCACGACGGTGCCGCCGGCAAAGTCGAGCGTGGGGAATCGGCCCCCGAGGCTGGCGTTGAGGAGTCCGCCTTTGCCCCAGACCATGTGCGCCATCGGCGCGTACACCAGCAGCGACCACATCCCCATGAACAGCAGCATGGCACTGAACTTCATCCGCTCGGCGAAGGCGCCGCAGATGAGCGCAGGCGTGATGATGGCGAACATGAGCTGGTAGATCATGAACGTCTGCTGCGGGATGGTGGCGGCGTAATCCGCGTCCGGCGTCGCGCCGACGTTGTGCATGAAGGCGTGCTCGATGCCGCCCAGGAAGCTGGTTCCCGAGGCGAAGCAGAGGCTGTAGCCGATGATGGCCCACAGCACGGTGATGAGCGCCATCATGGCGAAGCTCTGCATCATGGTCGCCAGGACGTTTTTCTTGCGCACCAGTCCGCCATAAAACAGCGCGAGGCCGGGCCCGGTCATCAGCAGCACCAACGCCGAACACATCAGCATCCAGGCGTTGTCGGCCGAACTCTTGGCCTCGGCCACCTGCTGCTGTAACTGCGCGATGCGGTCAGGCTGCGCAGTTTGAGCGGCGAGCGACACGGCCAGGACCAACAGCAGCAGAACGGGCGAGAGCTTTCGGGCCAAGCGCATGCACAACTCCATGAACGGACGAATAGGTTGCACTGCCGAAATGATTGTTGCCCGGAGTGGCTGTGGAAGAGAAATTCGAATTATTTATGCGGCGGATTAGTTTCGGTTATCGCACGCGGTATTCGTTAGATGCCAACGCGACGTATCACATTGCATGACTTTGATTTACGGTCGATGCGAGGGACGCGTATCCTGTTAAACTCAATCGGCGCCAGCCTGAGTTGTTTATGATAACGCTGCTCCCAACAGCTATTCTGCGGGTCTACTGGTTGGACATGAGTAAGAGATCTAGTCCTCGGCCATGAGGCTTCCGAAGGCAGCCTGCTTTCCCAAAGCACAGCAGAATCCATAGAGCGCCAAGGCCGCAACGATGGACAGCACAAGCAGGGACCTGCCTGCGTACCAGCGCGAAAAGTCCAGCGTCAGGGGGAAGTTCACCGCCACGTTGAGAACGAGAACGGATGTACCGTAGGCGAGGATGCTGAACCGAACGAGTATGGTGGTCAATATCAACGCGTTTAGCAAGGCAAGCGGAACCGTGACGTAATAATTCTCACCGCCTAGAGTCAGGGTTGCTACAACCAGGCATGTGACCGTCACCGCCGGGATCTTTCTGTGCAGCAGCAAACGAGTAAAGACCAGCGTGAGGGTCACGGCGATGGAAAAAACGATGGCATTTGCCGGCTGACCGAGCAGATATCCCAAGGCCTGAGTCGTGGTTCCCAGAGGCAGAGACTCGATGTGGATGGGAGTGATCCTGGGAACGCGGAACCACAAGGGCAAGGCGTAGACGAGATGGATGGAGAAAGCCCACAGGCATCCGAAGAGCGTGCCAACGAGCACGTCGCGACCTACGAGGGGATCGCGCCAGCATCCGGCGACAAGGCGATTCCACGAGATCAGCAGCTGGGGCCAGTACTTGCGGGCGTAGGGGTCCAGGGCCATGTACGCGATCCAGACAAAGGCAGTGACGAAAAGCGAATCGGCAACGATGAAGATAAATGCGCTCCACAGATTAGAAACCGACGATTGCAGGTGCGCCTCCAACGTCCACGCGAGTGCGTTGAAGGCGAACATATACGCACTTATACGGAACGCTCCGCGACGATCACCGCGACCGAGGCGCAAATTGCGGCGCGCCAACACAAGGCCGGCAGCGCAGAGGAAGAAATCCAAAGCGGCGTTCAGGTTATCCGGGATCCGGTCGATCCAGCGGGATGGCTTTTCCGCCTGCGGGGTTGACCAGGGCCCGTTGACGTCGAAAGAAACGACCCTTCCATGAAAGGCGGCGCCATCAATGTGCACGGGGAAACCGCCATGGGTGCCGTCCCACGAGGCGCGCAAGTCGAACGGCTTTTGTGGAATCCACATGGGATTGGCGGCCATGAACTGCTTTTGGTCGAGACCGGCTGCGGCAAACAAAGGCGTCCAGTCCGGTTGTGTCGAGGGGTTGAGCCACGACTGCATGGCGGTCTCAGACTTGGGCGGCACGACCTCATAGAAACGGAGCATGCCGCGAGAATCCAGTATCACATAAGCCATGCCGGGCACGTCCTGCTGGGGATCGTCTTTCGAAACTTGAATATCCCAGCTTCGCGGTACGAGCGGCTCCGGACTCTGCCGATACCAGAAGCGGATGGGCGAGGGATCCATACCAGCCAGGCGTCGACGCCATCCACGTGAGTCTTCCCGCTCGGCCCAATAGCTCAGGAACCCGCCGTGGGAGTAAATGCCGTAGGCATAATCATCCAGAGTCACGGGAGGCCCGGCTTCCCGGATGATGTCTCGCGCGCGGTCGATTAGCAGCTCGGGACTCTTCTCCCATCCCGAGATGCCCGCCACGGTGGAGTACCGGGCAAGGGCGATACATCCGCATAGAACCAGACCGACACTCAACAGCAGAATCCACGCGGTGCGCAGCGGCAGGGTTCCTGCTCCACCGGCGGCGGCGAGGAGTTCAGGAGACGGCGTCTCGCCTGCCGCAAGTACGGCTTGCAGAGGGTCGCCGCCACCGAGTGCGGCGGCCACTTCCAGGGCAGAGGATGGGCGCTCCTTTGGATCGGTCTCGAGGCAACGCAGGATTACGGAGTCCGCGTTGGGCTCCAGTTCTCCGGCGAACTCGGAAGGTGGCGACGGGCGCTTGGCCTTGCGATAGTCTTCGCGCAGTTCTGTGAGGGTGTGGGCGGAGAAGGGATGTCGTCCAGTCAGTACTTCATAAAGCACCACACCCAGCGAAAAAAGGTCGGTGTGAACCGAGGCGCCGGAACCTTCCAACTGCTCGGGGGCCATGTACAGCGGCGTACCGGCGAAATCCTGCACCCCCGCCAATTCCAGCATCAAACCGGAGAGCCCGAAATCCATGAGCCGCACTCGGCCTCGCCCGTCGATCATGATATTGGCGGGCTTAAGGTCGCGGTGAAGCACACCGGCTTCGTGGGCGGCGCGCAGTCCAGCGCAAATCTGTCCCGCAATCTGCAGGGCTTTTTCGCGGGAAGGACGGCCCATCCTTCTAAGCACGGAGGCCATATCTTCACCATCGACGTATTCCATGCAGAGGAAGTACTCTCCGTCGAGGTGGCTGATGTCGAAGACGCGGCAGACGTTGGGATGGGAGATCTGGCGGGCGAGACGTACCTCGTTGCGAAGCCGAGCCAGGGCGATTTCGTCTTCTGCTACCGAAGCGGGAAGGAACTTGAGAGCGACCGGTTGGCCGAGTTCGAGATCATCGGCACGGTAGACCTCGCCCATCCCGCCGCGACCCAGCAATTCGATGATGCGATAGCGTTCGCCGAAGACAGTGCCGGGAAGGAAACGGCCGTGGATTGCGTTGTAATCAGGAGTCGGGGTGGGAGCGTTTCGACTGCTCGTGGGAAGCTCATCCAAAAGCAAGGGAGCGGGCGATTGCGGCTCGTCCGACATGACGACTCCGGCGGTCAGAGAAAGTGCGGTTGGTCGAGGGATGTGTGAAATTTGGGCACACACCTCCTAACTCCAACCACGTTAGTCTTGTGAGTCAGATGCTGCAGTGATGAGGGTCACAGGCAAAGCGGAAGTAGGAGGAAAGCCTCACGGCATTGAGTGTAAAGCGACAATTCGTAGTTGATCGCCAACTCGAACACTGGCCATTCCCTGCTAGCATTCAAATGACTCAAGCTTCCGCCCTGGGTAGGACAACAATACTCGCCCGCTGCTCATCACCTAGACAGGCGGAGTATTATTTCCATAAGGGGTGAGTGAGTGTTCCGAATCATTACCGTTGAACGCGAATATGGCGCCGGCGGCAGCTTGGTAGCCGCGGAGCTGGCGCGCCGCAAAGGCTGGGAGTTGCTGGACCAGCAACTGACCTGCGAGATCGCGAAGGATGCCGCCGTCGACGAGCGCGCGGTGGCCCGCCGTGAAGAAAAGTGCGACCCCCTTCTTCATCGGCTGGCGAAGGTGTTCTGGCGCGGCAGCTATGAGCGCTCGCTGCCCATCTCCGACGACAAGATCTTCGACGCGGACGAGCTGGTACACCACGCGCAACGGGTCATCGAGAAGAAGGCCGCGGCAGGCAACTGCGTGATCGTGGGCCGCGGCGCTCCGTATATCCTGCGCGCGCACCCGGACGCGTTCCACGTCTTCGTCTACGGCTCGCGCGAGAAGAAGATCCGCCGCCTCGTCTGTCTGAAGATGTCCGAGAAGGACGCGACCGAGATGGTGGACACCATCGACCGCGAGCGCGCGGCCTTCGTTCGCAAGTACTTCAATGCCGAATGGCCCTGCCGCCGGCTGTATCACCTGATGGTGAACTCCGACCACGGCGTCGAGCACGTTACCGAGGTGATTCTCTCGACCATGGACTCGCTGGAGCAGCGGGGCCGGATGGAGCCGCCGGGCCGGAACTTGCAGCTCGAGCCTGTGCGGCAAGTCAGTGGATAGTGTATCCACTCTCCACCGTCTTATCACACACCTCCTGTGACGCCTGTGCTTGCGCGCCCGTTCCGCCTGACTAGACTGAGACCAACTCATGGTTCTCTCTCAATTGGCCGCGGGCCGCGCCCGCAGAGTCAGGAGGCTGTTATGCCCCTCAGCAAAGTTAGGGCGTTCCTGGACAACTATGGCGTCAAGTACGTGGTCATCTCGCACTCCAAGGCCTACACCGCGCAGGGCATCGCCGCGATCGCGCACATCTCGGGCAAGGAGCTGGCCAAGAGCGTCATCCTGAAACTGGACGGCGCGCTGGCGATGGCGGTGCTCCCGGCCTCGTACCAGGTTGATCTCGAGTCGTTGCGGCGTGCCACCGGCGTGGGCGAAGCGGAGCTGGCTACCGAGAGCGAGTTCAAGCGGCACTTCCCGGATTGCGAAACCGGCGCCATGCCGCCGTTCGGCAACCTGTACGGCATTCCGGTTTATGTCGACGAGAGCCTGACGGAGGATCACGAAATCGCCTTCAACGCGGGCTCGCATTACGAGCTGATCAAGATGGCGTATCGCGATTTCGAGCGGCTGGTGAAGCCCGAGGTGATGGAGTTCTCCACGGCGCACATGGCGCACGCCGTGCTTTAGTCGAGTGTAAAACCGATGTGAGCGGCGCGACTGGAGCAGCGGACAACTTGCGACGTGCCCGTGCGTCGCTCCATCGCTCGACTTGTTCCCAGGTATGCGCCTGACGAACTGATCGTTATTCAGGCTTGCGGACGCGGGCCTGTGGTCGCGCTTTGACCGATCTGCCGCCCCGCTTGGTGCCGGGCAGGATCGCCGTTTGCTGGCGAGGGCCCGCGTCTGCCTCCTCACGATCTCGGTAAGCCATCGAAGAAGTTGCGTAGCAAGCGCGTGAATTCCTCCGACTGCTCGAGCGCGGCGTAGTGTCCGGCGCGCGCGATAACATGCAGTTGGCTGTTCGGGATGTGCTGCCGCATCAACTCGAATTCGGCGCGCGGAATGCTGTCGTCCTCGCCGGTGACGATCAGCGTCGGCACGTCGATGGTCTTCAGCGTGGCGACGGAGTCCGGGCGGTCGGCCATCCCCCGCTGCACCGCGGCAATGTCCTGCGGCGACATCTGCTGCATCATGCGGCGCGCCGCGTCCACGATGTCGGGGCGGTTGCTCATCGTGACCGGCGACATCAGCTTGGGCAGCATCTCCTCGATGAATCCCGCCGGGCCTTCTCGCAGCACCTTCTCGGCGATGGCGAGCCGGTTCGCGCGACTCTCGGCTGACTCCGCAGCCGCGCGAGTGTTGGCCAGCACCAGCGCGCCCACATGCTCGCGATAGCGCCGCCAGAACTCAAACAGCAGATATCCGCCAATCGACACGCCGACGAGGAAGCCCTTGGCGACGCGCTCCTCGCGGCAGAGACGGGCGAGGTCGTCGGCCATCTTCTCCATCGTGACCGGACCGTCGCCGGCTTCGGAATCGCCATGCGCGCGCAGGTCGGGCATGATCAGGCAATAGCGCGGGCTGAGCCGCTCGGCCACCGCCGTCCAGAAGTTGTGATTCAGCGGAAACGGATGCAGCAGGACGACGGACGGGCCGTCGCCTATCATCTTATAGAAGAGCTGGGCGTCGGCGGTGCGGAGACTTGGCATGTGCGACGAACAACGGCTAGCAGTGGTGGAAGCGCCGGGCTTCAGCCCGGCGAAATCGCACACCACGAACGCTCGGCTTCAGCCGCGGCCAACCAGGGCTGAGGCCCCTTTGGTTGCACGCGCTCTTGGCACGGCTAGCCATGCCCTTCCACCCTTCACGAGCCCTGATACGGCTGCGGCGGCGGTACCGTCGCGGGCGGCTGCGCGGGCACGTAGTCCGGCTCCTCGGGAATCACGATCCACGCAATGATGTAAGCGATGATGCCGCCGCCACCGAAGATCGCCACCAGCAGCCAGACCACGCGCACGATGGTCACGTCGAGGTCGAAGTACTCGGCAAACCCGGCGCAGACGCCGGCAATCTTGCGGTCTATGCGCGAGCGCATCAGCTTGCGGCGCCCGGCCACCGCGCCGACCCGGGTCCCGCAGTAAGCGCACATGTTCGCGTCATCCTGAATGACCTTGCCGCAATAGTTGCAGTACATATCCCCTCCCATCTCTGGATACGGACAGGATAAGGAAAGGTTCCCCCCGATGCAAAGCTGCGCGATCTCGTTACGCGCCCATCGCTATGGCTGCGCCTCGCCGATGTATTGCCGGCCATGCTCAGCCGGCGAGGCGCAGCGCGGGCCGCCAGGCAAAATGTGCTCGCAAATCGGGTAGAAACTACTCTGGAAAGCGTCGCAAGCCTCCAATTGCGCAAAACTGATGGGGGTACCCCCCTTTCGTAAAGTGCGTGGAATGACGACTTTGGCTGCAAAGTCGTCCATTCACAGGAGTTACCGGAGAAGCTAAGCGTCGTTTTTTCATAGGCTTACATGGGCCAAGGTAAAGTCGTTTGCGGCTGAGACTTAGCTGCAAGCCTGACGACGCACAACTGACAACCGAACCGCTTCTCCATAAACAAAAGCTTCTCCACAAACACAAATAGGGCAGGAGCGCCAGGAGTGAGGCGGATCCTACCCTAACCAGCTATTGTCCTAGCTCCAGGAAAGTCGAGTCAACGACAAACGAACTCGGCGTCGGCTCCGTTCCCGCAATGGGAATCAGGAAGTCCGTGGGCTCACCTGCTGTTGCGGCTGGCATCGCCGCGGGCACGATCTTCGCGTCGCTCTAACTAATAGAACTCCCGACATCCTTCAGCCGCTGTGACAAACAGCCGGGTTCCACTCCAGACGAAAGCCGGGTGCCCCACTCATCCGCTCTTTTCGGATGAGTGGGTCTTGGGCCGGTTCGTCTGTGATGGGATGAACCCGAAGATTGCGACGGCGCGAAGCCCCACTCGTTCGAACCCCGCGAAATGGGTGGGGCACCTGTGATCTTTCAAGACGTTGTCCATTCGATCGGAACCGGAGAAGCTGGTTGTGACGAGCAACTAGTAACTCTGGAGACCGAATGGACTATCACAAGAATGCCCCATGGACAGCTGTGAGTCGAGAGCGTCTGGCCCGTATGGTGATCGACGAGGGCCTAAGGATAAATGCTGCCGCTTCCCGTTTCAGTGTGAGTGCCAAGACGGCAGCCAAATGGCTGGGCCGGTATCGGCAGTGGGGAGCTGCCGGCCTGGCTGATCGCAGCTCGCGGCCGCACCGTAGCCCGCGACAGATCCCTTCGTCCTTATTAGAAAGGGTTGTTGTTCTTCGCCGGGGACACATGCCCGGCTACGAGATCGCACGCCGCACCGGTCTGAGCCCGGCCACCGTCAGCCGCGTTCTGCGCCGCGCCCGGCTGAGCCGCTGGCGCGATCTGAACCCACCGCCTCCCCTACAGCGCTACGAGCATCCCCGGCCCGGCGACCTGCTGCACCTGGATATCAAAGGCATGACGCGCTTTACAGACGTCAGCCGGCGTGGCGATGGACGCCTGCGCGGTAAACGGAAACATCCCGGCTTCCTGGCTCTGCATGTGGCCGTGGACGATCACTCCCGCCTCGCCTTCACCCAGATGCTGCCCGATCAGAAGGCCCCCACTACCATCACCTTTCTCAAGGATGCCGTTGACTTTTTCGCTGCCCACGGCATCGGTGTGCGCGCCCTGCTCACCGACAACGGCTCCAGCTACCGCTCGGCTCAGTTCCGCCAGGCTTGTCAGACCATGCACATCCGGCATCACCGCACCCGGCCCTACACTCCCAGAACTAACGGCAAGGCCGAGCGCTTCATCCAGACCGCCCTGCGCGAGTGGGCGTATGCCCAACACTGGTCCGACTCCCAGCAAAGGGACGCCTATCTGCAGCCTTGGACCGACTACTACAACCGTGTCCGCCCCCATGGTAGCCTCAACTACAGGCCGCCCATCAGCCGCTCCGATTCCGGAACAACGTCTTGATCATCTACAGCCACCCGGCACCCGGGTCTGGAAAGCGCCAGGCCCGGGGCACCCGGCTGTCCAGCTGGCTCAGAAAGCGTACCTGTATTCGGCGCGGAGGAGGTTCTTGTACCAGGCGGCGTCGGTGACGGCGCGGCCGTATCCGATGTAGACGGAGTGATGCGCATGGATCGTGGTGCGCGCTCCGAACTTCGCGTTGACGATGCTGGTGCCGTCCTGCGGAGCGGCCGGGCCGCCGGTCGGGCTGGGAGGTTCGATCTGCGTCTGGAATCCGCCGAGCAGTTGCCAGCCGACAAGCTCAACTACAGGCGCGATGCTCAACGTGGCGTTGTGATAGACCTGCGCGCTCACTCCCACGCCGTAGATGAAGACGTCGCCCGTGAAACTTGACGAGCCCACGGTGGGAACTCCACGCGAGCCGTTGATGGGATGCCAGTCGCCAAGCTCGCCCTCAAGCGTCCAGCGCGGCGACAAGCTGCGATAAAACAGCATCATTGGTTCGATACTGCTGTGGTTGGTGCCCAGCCCGTCCGCAGCATCGCCGGAGGGCAGGTAGGCCTTGAACTGGAAGGTCACGGCCGAACGCTCGGAATCCACCAGGCCCAGCTTCACGCCCAGCGACACGTCGGAGACGCCGCCGTGATTGGGAAACGTTCCGGTGCCTTGTACGAAGCTCGGCTGAATCCAGCGGAAAGGGAGCTCGAAGAAGGCGGAGAAGCGGCGCAGCGGCGCATACTCGCCATATAGATACAGTTGCTGGAAGTTCAGGTTTCTGGCTATGCCGGGCCCCGGGCCGGGAGCATTGGGGTCGGAGGCGGGATTGCCGGCTGGAATGCCGCGGTAGCATCCGCATTTGCCGTAGAAAAACTCGTCGCGGTCGGGATAAGGATCGTTGAAGCCCGCGTCGAAGCGAAGGCGCACCTGCGAGCCCACGATAGGATCGTCGATATAGCCGACCATGCTGCCTTCGGATTTCGGGCGCTTGATTTCGTTTCTTGCGGTGTCAGCGGCGTTCGTCTTCGGCTGCGGAACCTGCTGCGCGGCGTCGGCGTCGGCGCTGGGAGCGCTGGTGTCGCTCGAGCTGGAAACAGTTAGGGCCTCTTCGGCGATGGCCGGCCGCAGCATCGGGCTTTGCGCCAGCAGGGGCGTCCCTAAAAACAGCACAATAGTCAGGACTATCTGTGGTTTCATGTTGTCTCTCCGGCCAGTGAGATCACTTGTGCGACTTCGTGCTGCTTATCTTCTTCGCTATCTTGCTGTACTCCTCGTTCAGAGCGCTGCGGTCCGTCGCGGACAGCTCAGGCATCAGGCGGGAGCACTCTTCCAACGCGCGCTCCGCGTCAGCCACGGAATGAGCCTGGAGCTGCACATCGGCTAGTAGGAGATAGTTGTAGCCGAGGTCGCGATACAGATTTCGGAGTTCGGGACGCCCTTGGAAGCTCTTGTTCCTGCCGAGCTCCTCCAGCGTCTCGCGCGCCTTCTGGCACTCCGCCTCGATCGCCGCCGGCGACTGCTCGGCCTGGGCAGCCAGGTTGTGCGTCCTGGCTAACTCCATGCTGAGAGAGGGTGCCGGCTGGGCCAGTTCTGCCAGTAGATCCAGAGCCAGCCCGTTCGATTTCCGAGCCGGATCGGGTTTGTTCTCCTCAATCGAGAGCAGGGCCAGGTTGTTGTAGTAGCTGGCTAGCTCAAACTTATACTCGCGATTGTCGGGATATTGTGCGCTCAAACGCTGATCTATGGCAATGGCTTTTTCAAAGAGCGGCTCGGCCTCCGTCGTCCGGTCCTGATACCGGCGAACATTCGCCAGATCGTTGTAGGCGCGGGCCAGTTCCTGAGCTGCGGCCGGCGCGTCGCTGTTCTGGGCCAGCGGCTGAAGTAATTGGATGGCGCGCTCGAAGTCGTCCGCGGCCGGCTGGGGCTGGTGATCGGCGTAGCGGAGGATGCCGCGGTTGTAGAACGTACGCGCCAGTTCCCGCTGATAGGTCGCGTTGCCGGTGTCATCGCGCAGCAGGGCTTGCTGAAGCTCCGCCGCGTGGTTGTAGGCTTCGGCGGCCTCGGCGTGCTGGGGCGTGACGCGCAGGGTCTCGCCCAGCCAGTTGTAAGAGTTCGCCAGCCATTGGCGCAGCGCCGGCTCATGAGGATGCTTCGTCACCAGCGCCGTGAATTGGGCGATGGCCTGCCGGTACTCGCGTGCCGCGGTGTTGCCGTCTTCCAGCAGGCGATTGATGTCGCCGAGCCGGAAGTGCGCCTCGGCCATCTCGGTACGAATGCGGTCGTTGGTCGGCTCGCGCTGCTCGAAGGCGTCATAGAAGACGCGCGCTTTCTCCAGCAGCTCCTTGCGAAAGGCTTCCAGCTCGGGCACGTCGGCGGCGACGCGCGCCTGCTGGCGTCCGGCGGACGAAAGCATTTCGTTCACCGACTGCTGCGCCAGTCCAAGATAGGTTTCCGCGCGCGCCTTTTGCACGCGCGCCATGTGGAAGAACCATAACGTGACCACCAGCAGCAGACCCAGAACTCCGGCTGCCCATTGATACTCGCGCAGCTTGCGCTTGCGCGCTCGTTCCACGGCGGCGCGCTGGCGGTCGCGCTCCTCGGCGCTGCGGTCGAGGAACTGCATCGCGCGCTCGAAGTTTTCGTCGTAGCGCCGCGCCCAGGCTTCCGTTGGCTGCGCTTGCTGCCCGCCAGCGCAGTCCGGTTTCCAGCTCGGGATCGCGCCATAATCCCTGCGCTGCTTTCCTCGAACCACCGCGCCGCCTGCGAGACGCGCGCGTACATCATGGCCGAGCGGTTCTCTTCTTCCGCCCAGGTCATCAGGCGCGTCCAGCAGCGCATCAGGCTTTCATGCGAGATGTCGATGATGGTGCTGGGTGTGAGTGCGGATTGCGGCCGGCGGCATCAGGAAGGAGCGCCCGGGCTTGCGGAAGATGTCGACCACTTCCTCAAGCTGCGTCTCCGAAGCGCCGGTGATGGCCATGAGATTGGCGACCGAGGTCGGGCGGCGAATGCCGCGCGGATCGGAGAACGTATCGGTGATCGCCTTGAACAGATGCTCGGTGATTTTCTCCAGGCCGCGCGCGGCGCATTCGTCATAGGCCTGCTCGGCATGAAGGTTCAAGGCGTTGCGCATGGTGCCGCCCGCCTCGTAGTCCTCCAGATCGATGCGGCCGTTCGCGGCGCCGCGTTCTTCCCACTCCTCCCAAGTGCGCATCAACGCGTGTTGCAGCACCGGGAAGCTGGTCCTGGTCGTCGCCAACATCGTTGAGCAGGCGCATAACAAGGCGGGTCGCGATTTGGCCGCCGCCTACGGCCACTGGGCCGGTGATGGCCAATCGCAGCTCGTCACGCGACATGCGCGGCACCAGATACTGGCCGGCATTGATCGCCTCGGGCAATCCGGGATATTCCATGCAGTCGCCAATGAAGTCGGAGCGCATGGTGAGCACGACATAAATGGCGAGGTCCTGCCGCGCCGCTTCCAGCAGCAGCTTCACGAAGGCCATCGCTTCGTCCTTGGAATCGGCCTGGCGGCTGTGACGGAAGCGAAACAGCTCCTCGAACTGGTCGACGACCACGAGAAGGTTGTCGCCGCGGGGAATCTTCGCCTGACGAACGGCATCGGCCAGTCCGAGCGTGCCGCGGCGCAGCGTCGCCTCGATCAGCACACGCTGCGTTCCGGCGAGTTCGGGGTCTGTCCCCAGCACCTCCTGGTCGCTAAGCGCTGCGGCAAGGTTGCCGATAGGGTCGCCGGCCGGGCGGAAGGTGGCGATGCGCCAACTCGATCCCGCTGTCACCATGAAGCCGCCCTGTAACGCCGGGATCAGTCCGGCGCGCACCAGCGACGACTTGCCGCTGCCGGAGCTGCCCAGGACGGGCAGAAATCGCGTCCTGCGCAGGCGGCGCAGCAGCTCGTCGATCTGCTTCTCGCGGCCGAAGAAAAGATAGTCCTCTTCGGCTTCGAAGGGCCGCAACCCCGGAAATGGATTGAACGGCGGCTCGGGCATGCGTCAGTGTTTCCCACCCGAGCCGGTCACACGGGCGAGGAAAGGCCGCAACTGGTCAGAAGAGAATCCGTCATTTTGGGAAATCACCATCGCCTCATGGGTCCGGAACTGGTTCTTCGGCGGACTGCACCAGGATTCATCCACGGGGGCAGCAGTAGGAATGACAACGACAGCGAGTGCGGCCGGCGGTTTGGTGCGACCAAAGCCGGCGCTCTTCTGCGCCTCACGCAGCTTGCGCCGCACCCAGCATTCATTCGTGGTGCCGTAGAAGATGACGGCGCCGTCGCAGTGGCGCAAGTTGTCCTCGTGGTACTCGCGAATTTCGGCCTCATCGCCCTGAAATTCGGGCTGAATGACTTCGCATTTCTGGTCGAAGAAGTAGTCGGCATAGGGCGCCACGGCGGCCGCGTCTCGCTGGTCGTACATCAGATACAAGCTCTTCACCACAGCCGCGACGGGCACGGGCGTGGCATGCTCGTGACCCGCGGACTGCGGCTTGAGCTTCTCCTGATAGACGGTTCGCAGGTCTTCGAATGAGGTCTCGAGCAAATCGGCGTGCTCGTTCATGCGTGGGTCGATGCGCAACTGCTCCACAACGGCTTTCTGCCGCTCATCGCTGATTTGCAGTGCAGCAGGAATCCACAGCAGGCGCGAGAAGTCGCCTCCGTTGGCGCGTTCGACGGCAAGCTCGTTCTGGATCTGAACCAGCGACTGCACCGCGCCCTCCGGCACAATGCCGTAGTTCTTGCCGACCAGGTGAATGGAGAGCGAGCAGCGCTTGAGGTCCTCACGCAGGCTGGCTTCCAATTCCGAGAGCACGAAGGGGACCTGATACGCCGGCAAGACAGTGTGGCCGTGCTGCTCCAGGTCGCGGCGAATCATCTCGCGCTGCTCGCGCAAATCGGAGGTGGTCTCGGCCAGGAAAACGGTCTTGCCTTCGCCCGCCATTGCGCCCGCCGGCAGCGCGTATTCTTCGCACATCTCCAGCACACAGCAGATGTCATGTGCCAGATCGTCGAGGCGCAGCCAGAAATCCCTTTGCGCTTCCGGGCCGAAGATCTCGTCCAATTCGCGGACCTTGCCGGTTTCCGCATCGACCTTGAAGAACTCATAGCCCAGCAGCGAGCGCAGCTCCGGCGGATGCTGGTCGACGGGCACCGGCGTTTTCATGACCTTGAAGATTCGCGCCTTGTTTTGGACCTTGATGCCGCCGTGCTCCTCGGCGGCGTGAAAAAACTCCGAAAGTTCTTTCCTGGTCCATTCCGACTTCACATAGCGGGGCGAGATGACGGAGATCAGCGAGCGAACGCGGCGAATGCGATCCAGCAGCGTGTGCGCCAGCACGTCGTTGCCGGCCAGCTTGGGGTCGCGCCAGATCTGCGGCGGCTTGCCCAGCAGTTGCCCCAGACGCACTTCCAGCGCGCGGTGCAGATTGGCCACCCATCCCTTGCGTCCTTCCATCAGCTCCACGTTGTCCAGGTGCGCGTAGCTGATGAAGGCGTCGCCTTCGAAGCTCATGGTCTGTTCCTGTTTGGCTGCGCCGCGTTCGAAGAGCCAGTCAAGTGTGAGTGGATATTGTTAGCCGACTGCACAGCTGTTGGCAAGCGAATCCGACTCCTGAAACAATGCGAATCCCTTGCAGGATCGTGATTTCGTCGAAACGAGTCGGCGGGCGAAAAAAAGGCGGCCCCGGACGGAGCCGCCGTGAAAGCCAGAGCGCTGGATTCTAGAACACCAGTTTGCCCTGGAACTGAATGATGCGTCCTGAAGGCAGTCCGGGGAGAAAGCGCCGTAAGGCCCGGTTGGAGGCGCGGTGGTGGTGAGGATCTGGCCGAAGGTAGCTATCGGCGAAGTTGTTGTCCGGATTGGTGAAGTTGGGGTGGTTGAATACGTTGTAGAAGTTGGCGCCGATGCCCAAGGCCATCCGCTCCGTCAGCTTGAAGTTCTTGTTGATGCTGAAGTCGGAGTCGAAGAAGCCGGGTCCGCGGAACAGATTGCGAGTCTGGTTGGGGAACGCCGTGGTCGCGGTGGCGAACGAGGTGGAATTCAGGCACGTACTCAGGCCATTGACGCAGCTCTGCTGCGCCGGGCCCAACACGTCGCGCCGGCGGATTGAGCGGCGTGTAGTTCGGTAATGCTGGTGTTGCCGTCGATGACGGTAAACGGCAGACCCGAGCGGGCAAAGAAATTTTGCGAGAGGGTCCAGCCGCCCAACGCGCCATTGGCGTACTTGTTGCCGAACTTGTACGGCATCTGCCAAACATAGCTGGCGTTGAACGAGTTGCGAACGTCGTAGTCGGCGTTGCCGTAGTTGTAGCAGCGCAGGCACGTGGGGTTGATCTGGTACTGCACGTTGGAGGGCGTCCCGCTGAACGTGGCGTTCGAGTTGTTATACGGCGTCGCCAGCACACCGTTGTTCGATACCTCGTCGATGGCGTGGCTCCAGGTGTAGCTGGCCTGCACGGTGAAGCCGTAGGTGACGCGCTGCGTGTACGACGCCGTCAGCCCGTTGTAGTTGGAGACGCCGGCGCTAGAGTACTGCTGCACCGCTGCCGAAGATGCGGGTCGGAGCGGTAGCTGGGAACGGCGCATAACCGGCTCCGAAGGCGTTCAGGCCCTCGTTGTAGACGGGTATGTTAAGCGCCGTGATTGCCGACATAGCCCAGGCTCACCGAGCTCTTGTCGCCCAGCGCCTGCTGGAGACCGAAACTCCACTGCTGATATTGCGGAGTATGGAAGGTCCCGGCCTGGCTGCGGAACACCGGGCTCGGAAGTTCGGGCCCAGCTCCGCCTGCAAGCTGGCGAACGAGGCGCCGTTGGCGAAACCCGAAATGATTGCCGCAGCCGAAGACGCGGCTTGTGCGCCTGCGCCGTTGGCCGTGGTGTCCGCCCACAATCCGTTCGGAATGCGCTCTTCGACCAGGTTGGGAAGGTTCAGCATGAACTGGTCGCCGATCACGGCCGGAAGGGCGTCATAGAAGATACCGAATCCGCCGCGGACCACCGTTTTATCGCTGCCTCCCGGCGACCAGGCGAATCCGAACCGCGGCGAGATGTTGATCGCATCGGTCGAGCGGAAGATCTGGTGCCGATTGGCATTGATGATGGAGTTGTACGGCGTGGTCGCCGTGAGTTGACCGGCAGCCAGCAGCGCGTTGAACGACGAGTCGAGCAACGCAGCGCAATTCAGTTGGCATACCGGGTTGGAGTTATGCTCGGCGCGCAACGCCAGCGTGAGCTTCAGGCTCTTGTTGACTCGCCACTCATCCTGCCCATACACGCCCAGGCCCCAGAGCGCCACCGGCTCGGAGGAGCGCGACGGGAAGGTCTGCCGATACTGCACGGCAAGGCCGTTGAACAGATCGAGCGGGCTGGCGATGAACACCTCCGGATTGTTGCGAACACTGAACGCGTAGTCGGTGATGTCGTAGCGACGGAAGTTTCCTCCGAACTTCAGGCTGTGAGCACCCTTAGTCCAGCGAGAAGTCGTCGACAATCTGATACTGCGTGGCGTTGCGGCCTTGGGGGAAATCGAACACCAGGCCGCCGACCGACGTGAAGCTGAAGCCGGTGCTCACCAGCGAGTAGGGGAACAGCCCGGGATCGGCCTGCGTGAAGATGGAACGATAGTAGCTTCCGGCAACGATGAACTGGTTGGTCGCATTCGCGCCGAAGACATGGTTCCACTGCGACTGGCCATCGTACTGAGGCTGGTAGCTGGCCGCATTGAAGGCGGGGTTGATGGGATCGGCAGCTGTGGCCTGCGTGCCCTGGTCGATGCGCACGCGCCAGAAGACGTGGTCCTTATCGGAGAAGTTCTGGTCAATGCGAGCGCTGACGATAAACTCGGTGCCCGGCAACGCCGGGGTGGCCTCGTATTGGCCGAAGCAGTTACCGACGATAGCTACGCCGCAGTTGCCGCCGTCGCCCGGACCGAAGGGAGTGACGTTGTACCCCGGCCGTCTGATACAGATTGAACAGCCTCGTGTAGAGCGGCACCGCGCTGGGATCGACAGTGGCCAGGTTCGCCAGGGTCGCGGAGGCGAACGCCGGAGCTGGGCGCGAAGACCGGCGTGGTGGACGGCACGATGTAGCGAATGCCCTCCGTATTGAGGAAGAAGAAGGTCTTTTCCTTCTTGATCGGCCCGCCGAATGATGCGGCCCATTCGTTGTTGTTGGCAAACGGGCGCGGCGTGCCGCTCAAATTGTTGAACCAGTCATTCGCGTCGAGAGCACGGCCCGTCCACCAGTAGATCGCATTGCCGTGATACTGATTGGTTCCTGACTTGGTGACATAGGAGACCTGCGCGCCAGCCTGTTGTCCGTACTGGCCGGAGTAGGCGTTGTTCACCACCGTGGCTTCCTGAATGTCATTCCTGCCCAAGGTCAGGTTGGTGGCGCCTGAGTTGGCCAGGTTCAGGTAAGGATCCATATCGTTTTCGCCGTTGACGATGAACAGATTGGACGTGGAGGGCAGACCATAGCTGCTGAAGTTCCCGTAGCCCTGGCCCGTGTTCATGGTGACGCCGGGCGCGGTCTGCGCAACGTAGGTAATATCGTTGCCGCCGTTGGGCTGATTGGCGATCAACTGCTGGTTGAAGTTGGTGGAGAGATCAGCGTTGTCGGCCTGCACCAGCGGCGCACTCGAAGTTACCTCGACCGTCTGTGAAGAGCCGCCAACCGTCATCTTGACGTCGGCAATGGTGGCCTGGCCCACGTTGACAGCCGTCTTGACGTCAGCCTTCGTGAAGCCGGGTGCGCCGACGCTGATGGTATAGTTGCCCGGAGGCAGCAGCGCGAAGCGATACGCCCCGTTGCATTGCTGGTAGTGGTGCGCGTCGACCCGTTGGCATCGCTCTTAAGAGCTACGGTTGCATTGGGCACAACCGCACCGCTGGGATCCGTGATCGTACCGGTGAGGTCGCCGGAAACCAGTGACTGTGCCATTAGGTATGGCGCCAACGCCGTGGACAGCACCAACGCCAGCATTGCAGCAATCCATTTCCCTGCTTTCATATTTCCCACTCTCATTGGAGGTGTGGCACCGTTGCGCGTTCGAGAACACACTCGGTGTCCGACGGTGTAGGAGCACCTCGTCGTCCTATTCGCCCGCTAGCTGTCCTGTTGCGAACGGTGTGGGACGAGCTGTGGTCGCGAAGGGCTGGATAGAGGGCGGGAGATTTGTGCACCAGTTGTATCGAGGTTGTGACTTGCGGCCGGGCGTCGCGGAAGACGAATTCGTGCGGCACGAAGGATTGATACAGCACCAGTCGCGTCACCAACATGTTTTCGGGGGTACCGATGACCTATGGTCAGGTGGCCGACTCAAGCATGGCCGCAAAGGCCTGGCGATAGTTTGGACCAACGGGATAGCTGGAGCCATCCAGCATGATCGCGTGCTGCGCACTGATACTTCGCGTGCGATCAAGCTGGCGCGAATTGACGATCACCGAGCGGTGAACTCTCACAAACGCGGAAGGACTAAGCTGCAAGGCGACGCGGTGAATCGGCTCACGCAACAGGAAAGCACCTGCCGTGCTGTGGATGGTCACATATTTTCGCGCGGCCACGATCGACAGGATCGCGTCGACCGCAAGATCAACGCTCTGCCCATCGCGCTCTACTTTGAGAAAAGAAGGATATTCCGGGCTGGCCTGCAATCCCGTGACGTAGCGGTCCATCAGCCACCAGAGCTGCTTGACCTTGCGCTCATAGATCTTCTTCACGGCTGCATCGAGCAATTCCTTGATGGTTTCGGAGTCGGGCGGTGTCGATTGCCGCTCTGGGAGCGCGGCGAATTCCACGCGCTGTGCGTCCCATCAGTTCAATCACTACGGGCAAACCGTTATCTTGCCGGCGCGGCGCCAGTCTGGGGGAAGGGTGCCGTGGCCGACGATCAGCAACTCCGGCAATAGGTCCTCTAAGATGTCCGGCATTGCTGCCAATCACAAGCTTCGGCGACGACATTCAGCATGGGGTCGCGGTCGATGAGCGACCGCAGGAGGGCGCGGACCTCGAATCTGGTTCGCACAGCACGACGCGCATACCTGCACCAAACGGAGCCGGAGTGGGAGCCGGATAGAACTGTGTCGCCATGTCAGTAATGCTCGGGTTAGTTCCAATAGCTATCGCCGTAATAGACGTTGCTGGTTGAGGAAAGGTCGATGCAAAAGACGAATGCGCAATAACGCGGGACGATGGCAATTCATCTATGACGGGATGACGCGGATAACGGTGGGGATGCGCACAGCAATGAAGTGATTCAGCTGTTAATGGCAGGAAGAGCGGATGTCGATAGCCGGCTAGATGCCAAGCTTCTTGACTTCCTCGTTGTAGTACTTGCGATAGAGGATGTCCCATTCCTGGGATCCTTCGAGAATGGTACGGCGCTGGCTCTCGATCTTCTGCCGGGCGGCAGCGTCGATCCGCGCCTCCTGCGCCATCAGAGCTTCCAGAAGGCGTTTCGCCTCCAGCCGGAGCGCATTGCGGTCTTCCAGGAAATCCACGTCCGGCATATCGGCCAAGGTGTCGGAGACGGCGTGGCCAGCTTATTGATTTTTTCGCGGCTAATTCGCATAACTGCTGTTTCCGGGCGCGCGGCGAACCGCGGATCCCTCGGCTACGCTCGGGATGACAATCTCGACCATGCGGCTGATCCTCACAGCACCGCCTTGTACTTGCGCACCAGCTCGTTCTTCACCTTCTTGAACATCTCCTGGTAATTGGCGCCGCTGCGCTGCATCTCGTCGGAATAGGTCTCGAGGATGATGCGGACCTCGTCGTTGATGCGGTCTTCCAGCGTGAGCTCGTCGAGCAGAGCTGCGTGGATGCGCTCGTTCACCGCCGCCTTGTTTGGCGTCTCGATGAACTCGCCTTGAATCAGCTTGTTGGTGATTTCGCGGGCCAGATAGCCCACATATTCTTTCGAAAAGAGCATTGCTTGTTCGTGGCGCAGAAGATAAACGAAAAGTTTAACACAGCGATGCCGTCGGCTTATCGTCCCCATGCCCTGCTCTGCCGCGGTTCCGTCCGGGTGGGAAGCGGCGTTCGCTTGGGAGTATGATGATTTTCATTGCGCCGGATTCGTCCTGGCCGCGCCGCGAGAGATTACTATGCCCGACGACCTTTCCAGTCTGAAAGACGACATGAATGCCTTCATCGTGGGTCACGGCCTGAGCCGCTTTCAGGGCTACGTGACCGAAGAGGTGCGCAGCGTCATGTGGGATCCGCGCGACAATCCCGACAGTTGGAAGGACTTCGTCGAGCTGGCCAAGAAAGCGGGCGCGGAGTTCCTCACCATGGACGAAGAGGTGCTACAGCGCGACGAGCTGGACTACCTGATCCAGCGGCTGCAGCACACCGCGTTCCCCAGCGACGAGGACATGGAAGAGGCGCGCTGGCTACGTCAGTACATGGGCAAGACCGGCTTTATCCAGTTGGGCTGGCCGCACCAGGGCGTCATGTTTCTCTTCGAGGTGTCGACCGAGTGGTACGAGCGCTATCAGCACCTGCTGGACCTGGTGGAGGACTTCGGCACCATGGCCTTCGACGACCCCGACCAGGACGAGGAACGCTAGTTCATCACAGAGACACAGAGGCACAGAGAAATTTTGGGATTCAATCTCTGTGACTCTGTGTCTCTGTGGTTCAATAAGACCATCCCGTGCGTTGGATTATCCGCAGTGCCGACCCGCAAACCGTCATAATGCTAGCGCGCGAGATGAATCTGCCGCCCTGGCAGGCGCGCCTGTTGGCGGCGCGTGGGCTTAACACTGCGGAGGATGCTCGCAAGTTCCTCTTCCCTTCTCTCAGCGACCTGCACTCACCTTCTCGGATGATGGGCCTGTCGCAGGCAGTCGAGCGCCTGCGCGCCGCCATCGAGCGTGGCGAAACCGTGCTTATCTACGGTGACTACGACGTCGACGGCACAACGGCCATCGTCATCCTCAAGACTGCGCTGGAGCTGTGCGGCGGCAAGGTCGAGTATCACGTCCCGCACCGCATCCGCGAAGGCTACGGCATGCGCGACGAGGTGATTGAGCAAGCCGCCGAGCGCGGAATTCGCCTCATCATCAGCGTCGATACCGGCATTCGCGCCTTCGCTGCGGCCGACACGGCGGCGCGCTGCCGCCTTGACCTCATTGTTACCGACCATCACCTGCCGCAGGCAGACGGCGTGCCCAAAGCACTCGCGGTGGTAAATCCCAATCAGCAGGGCTGCGAGTATCCGTGCAAGTCGCTGTGCGGCGCGGGCGTCGCCTTCAAGATCGCGCAGGCGTTGCTGGTGGAAAGCGGACGCGAGCGGCTGCTGCCGTCCTTCTTAAAGATGGTGGCCATTGCAACCATCGCCGATGCGGTGCCGCTCATCGGCGAGAACCGTGTGTTTGCCAAGCTCGGGCTCGAGGGTCTGCGCAAGCCGGCCAACGCGGGCCTGCGCGCACTTTTGTCGAATTGCCAGCTCGACGGCTCGCGTCCGCTCACCGCCGGCGACATCGCCTTCCGCGTCGCGCCCCGCCTGAACGCCGCCGGGCGTATGGATGTTGCCGAGCGCGTCATCCGGCTGTTCACCGAGAAGGACGCGGGCCAAGCCGCCGAAATGGCGATTCAGCTCGACCAGCTCAATGGCGATCGCCAGCAGGAAGAGCAGCGCATCTTGCAAGCGATCCAGGAGAAGATCGACTCCTCGCCGGAGATGAAGGAGGCCTACTGCCTGGTCGTGGACGGCGAGGGCTGGCATCGCGGGGTCATTGGCATCTGCGCCACGCGTGTGGTCGAGCGCTATCACCGGCCGGCCGTTGTCTTCGCTTGCCAGGATGGCGTCGCGCATGGCTCGGGGCGCTCAATCTCGGCTTTTCATCTGCTGGAGGCGCTGGAGTCGTGTCCCGAGCTGTTCACGCGTTTCGGAGGCCACTCCCACGCTGTGGGATGCGCCCTGCCGGTGGAGCGCATTTCGGAGCTGCGCTCACGCCTGGACGCCCATGCCCGGCAGCGGCTGACGCCGGCGGACTTCATCCCCGTGCTCGACTACGACGCGGAGGTCGCCCTTGACGAACTCAACCATGACTTCTGGCTGGGCTTGCAGCGGATGGAGCCGTTCGGCGCAGGCAATCCTGAGCCGGTGTTTGTGGCGCGCAACGCCAAGCTAATTCAGCCGCCGCGCGTCATGAAGGAGAAGCACGTGAAGCTGCGCGTCATCCCGAGCGGTCCCAACTCGAATGGCGGCAGCTTCCAGCGCGCGCACGACGCGATGGGATGGCGCATGGCTGAGCGCGCCGCCGCCCAGGACCCGCTGCTGGCCGGCGACGTGCTCGACCTCGCCTTCAGCGTGGATTACAACCAGCACCCGGACTTCGGCGGCGTGCAGTTGAACCTGATCGATTTTGCGCGCAGCACGCAAACGCAACTGGCCGCCGCAGCACAGCAGTAACCCAACTCATAACACTTTCCGCAAATTCATTAACGGGTGTCATCCTGAGCGGAGCGCCCGCGCGTCTTTTGCGCGGGTGCGGAGTCGAAGGACCGCTATACCCGGGCCAACTGTTGTTGCAGCCATAGCGGTCCTTCGACTCCGCTCAGGATGACACTATATGGTTAAGTTTGCGCGTTGTATCTGAAAACACAGAGCTTACGCGCCTAGCACCTTAGCCCGACTTTACAGTCCAGCTACACCGGTTTAGTATTTCGAACCTATGGAGATGGTGCTGGACCGGGTCTGCGCAAGCTGCGGAAGCCACCGGCAGGCCGACGACCGCTTCTGTCTCTTTTGCGGCGACGTGCTCAGCGATGGAGGCAAACGCAACGGGAACTTTCCGCAGGTGCGGTCCGACACTCAGCAACCCAGTGAAACTGCCGTTGAGTACGCCGGCTTCTGGCTTCGCTTTCTGGCGGGAGCTGTAGACGTGGCCCTGGAGACGCTCGGCGCCCTGCTGTTGACGCTCGCCATCGACTTCACGCTGCAACATTTCGGCCGGATGTTCGACCTCGATCCCTGGGACTCGAAGGTCTTCACCGGCGGCGCGTTCATCCTGATCTGGGCGGTGGGGTCGTGGCTCTACTGCGCCTTTGCCGAAAGCTCGTCGTGGCGCGCCACTGTGGGTAAGCGCCTTCTCGGCCTGCAGGTCACCACTACGGATGGTGAACGGTTATCGTTCGGCCAAGCCACTGCACGTCACTTAATGAAGTTCCTGTCCCTGTTCTGTGGCGCCCTGGGTTTCCTCATGTCGCTTTGGACCAAGCGCCACCAGGCCTTGCACGACATGCCTTGTGACGCTGTTGTGATTCGCGAGCCCCAACCGAGCTTCTCACTGCTGAACCGCTAAACCTGTTCCCTTCGACCCATAAATGCTTTGTAACAGGGCACGACTGAAAGTCGTGCCCTGTTACAAGTCTGAGCGATTTTATGAGCTGAATTCTTGAAGGCCCGCTCTACCGCCCCTCCGCATCCCACGCCGCTCGCCTCCCTTGGCGTAATATCGAAGCAGATGTTCCAGTCGCTCGCCCAGGTGCGCAAGTGGATAGTGGTGGGAGTGTGCGTGCTCGTGGCCGCCGTCACGCTGTCGTATTGGATTGCCCGGGTCCACGTGAAGCCCGTGCTGCGCAACGTGCCGCAGCAGTTGGGTTTCGACATCCAGCAGACCAGCGACGGCTTTTCGCTTTCGAAATCGGAAGCTGGGCGCACCATCTACACCATTCGGGCCTCCCGCGCGGTGCAGTTCAAGCAGGGCGGCCACGCCGATTTGCGCAACGTGCATATCGTCGTCTACGGCAAGAACCATGACCGCTACGACGAGATTTACGGCGACCAGTTCACCTACGATCCTGAAACCGGCGATATCCATGCGCTGGGCGAGGTCCACATTGACCTGCAAGGCAACGCCGAAGGACCGACGAAGCCGGACCAGGCCGCGCCTGCAGAGCTGAAGAACCCGCTGCACCTGGTGACGCGCTCGCTCACCTTCAATCAGAAGAACGGAACGGCGAACACCGACGATGTGGTGAACTTCCAGACCGAGCAGGCGAGCGGCTCGGCCAAAGGCGCCTACTACGACTCGAAGCAAAATGAACTGCTCCTGAAGTCCGACATACATGTCGTGACCCGCGGCGATCATCCCGCGGTCATTACCGGCACCTCGGGAACGATTGAGAAGCAGCCACGGCGAGCCGTCCTGCTGAACGTGAAAATCGATCAGCCCGACAAGACGCTGACCGCCGACAAGGGAACGTTGCTGTTCGCTGCCGACAATACCGTGCAACACGCGGTTGCCGAGGGTGACGTTCACATCCAAAGCCGCGGGCCCTCGGTCATCGATGTCTACGGCCCGCGCGGCGATCTGAACCTGGGCGAAAAGAACACCATCCGCCAGGCCATTGTCTCCGGCGGTGCGCGCTTTGACGCGCATGGCAAGAGCGACGCTCACGGCTCGGCTGAGACCTTCATCGTGGACTTCGTCGACAAAAACCAGCCGTCGGTCATGCACATGGTGACCAACGCCCGCATGAGGCAGGACCCGCAACCTGCCACGCCAGCAACTACGAAGGCCGGAAGTTCAAATCCGGGGAAATCCGGCAGCGGCCAGCCGATGGAGATTGCCGCCGATCGGCTCGATTTCCAGCTTGAGGACGGCAACCAGCTCAAAACGGGCGATACGGTCGGCAAGGCCATGATCACGATCCTGCCGGCGCCTTCTGCGAACAAGCCCGTGACAGCCGCCAACAAAGGCCAGCAGGCAAGCAGCGGCAACTCCACCACGGTGGCTACCGCCGGCAAGTTTCACGCCGTCTTTGGCGACAGCAATCGCATTCAAGCACTGCAAGGCTGGCCGAACTCGCGCATTGTTTCCACCACGCCCGGCGAGCCCGACAAGGTGAGTACCGCCGACAAGCTGGACGTCACCTTCGCTCCCGATGGCGGCGTGCAGAAGCTGATCCAGACTGGCAACTTTGCTTATCACGAGCCAGCGCCCAACCCGACGACCGGCGGACGCGCTGCTTTCGCCGACATCGCCACCTACACCCCCGATGACCAGGTGCTGGTGCTGACCGGGTCGCCGCGCATCATTGACGGCGGCATGACTACGACGGCCGTGCACGTCCGCATGAACCGCCAGACAGGCGAGGGCTTCGCCGACGTCGACGTGAAGACGACTTACAGCGAGTTGAAGCCGCAGCCGGACGGCGCGCTGCTCGCGACTTCGGACCCCATCCACGTCACGGCGCAGCACATGACCGCGTTCCGCCAGCCCGGCGTGGCGCATTACACCGGCAACGTGCGCCTATGGCAGACCGCCAACGTGGTGCGCGCACCTAAGATTGATTTCGACAACGAGAAGCGCGCCATCGTCGCCGAGTCGGACAAAACGCAGACGGTCTCGACCCTTCTCGTGCAGCAGAGCGCGGACGGCAAGCTGACGCCGGTGGACATCACCGCCGACAAGCTTACCTACCACGACGAGCAGCGCCTGGCGCGCTATATCGGAAACGTCCTCGCCAAGTCGCCGACCGGGACGGTCAGCGCAGAGCAAGCGGACGTCTATCTGAAGCAGGCGGATCCTGAGAAAAAGCAACCGGCCGCGCAGGACCCGGCGGCGCGCAAACGGCCAGCACTGCCGGGCTCGGACACACCCAGCCAGATCGATCACATCATCGCCACCGGACGCGTTGTGGTGACGGAACCGAACCGCCGTGCCGTGGGCGACCGGCTGGTCTACACCGCCGACGACGCAAAGTATTTGCTGACGGGCATTTCCCCTAGCATTTTTGATGCCGAACACGGCACGGTTTGGGGCGATTCGTTGACTTTCTATAGCCGCGATGATAGGGTTCTGGTGGAAAGTAAGCGCTCGTCTCCCACCATCACCCGCGCACGTACCACGAAGTAAATGCAGACTTTATCGGCTGAGGAGATCGGAAAAAGTTACCGCGGTCGTAGGGTCGTCCACGACGTCAGTTTCCATGTAAAACAGGGTGAAGTTGTTGGGCTTTTGGGGCCGAACGGCGCCGGCAAAACCACCAGCTTCTACATGATCGTCGGCCTGATCCCGGCCGAAACCGGCCGGGTGCTCATCGATGGCGAGGAAATCACCGACGTCCCGATGTACCTGAGGGCACGCAATCATGGCATCAGCTACCTGCCGCAGGAGCCGTCGATCTTTCGCAAGCTGACGGTCGAGGACAACATCCTGGCGGTGCTGGAAGCGCAGTCCAATGTCCTGGCACGAGCGCCGCGAGCGCATGGAGCGGCTGATCGATCAGTTGGGCCTGGGGGTGATTCGCAAGAACCGAGGTTATGCGCTGTCCGGGGGCGAACGGCGCAGGGTCGAGATCGCGCGCTGCCTGTGCATCTCGCCGTCGTTCATCTTGCTGGACGAGCCGTTTTCCGGAATCGATCCCATTGCGGTCCTGGACCTGCAGAAAATCATCTCCGATTTGCAGCGCGAGCGGCATCGGAGTGCTGGTTACGGACCATAATGTACGTGAGACGCTTGTCGGTGACCGACCGCGCGTACATCATTAACGAAGGAAGAATATTCCGCACGGGCACGCCGGAGCAGCTCGGCAACGATCCGGAAGTGAAGCGAGTTTACTTAGGCGAGAGCTTTTCGTTGGTTTAAAATTGTGCGAGGAGTTCGGCTCCTCAGGGTTCCCGTTCAATGGCACTATTGCAGCCAAGATTAAACCTCAAGGTCTCCCAGAAGCAGATCCTGACTCCTGGGCTGGTGCAGATGGTCAGCGTGCTGGCGCTCAACAAGCTTGAGCTGGCCGACATGATCACCGCCGAGATGATGGAGAACCCGGTGCTGGAGACTCGATAGCTCCGGTGCCCTTGCTGGACGAGATCTCCGCCCGCGAAGAGACAGAGGGAGCGCGACAGCTCCGCCGCACCGCAGAGGAGCAGCCGGCCACCACCGCCGAGGAAAAAGACCCCTTCGAAGAGATCGACTTTGGCTCGTTCTTCAACGATTATCTCGACCCCGGGCTGCGTACCCCGATCGAGATGGAGGACATCGAAAAGCCTTCCTTCGAGAATTTCCTCTCCAAGCCCAGCACCCTGACCGACCACCTGATGTGGCAGCTGGGCTCGCTGCACGTGAACGAGGACGTCTATCGGCGGCCGAGCTGGTGATCGGCAACCTGGACGAGGAAGGCTATCTGCACTGCCACCGACGACGAGCTGTTGGGCTTGTCGGTCGAGGAATTCGCCGGCCCCGAACAGCCGAGTGGCGCTCCGTTGCCGATGATACCGGTGCCGGAAGTGTCGGCTGCCGTGCAGGCCGACGGTACCGAGACAGCCACTTGGACGGCGGTGTTGCGATCGCTGAAGAGGAAGAGCCCTCGGGGAGCTGAAAGCCGAAGCATCAGCCGCGCCGGTTACACGTCCCCGGCTGGTTCCTCCGCGCACCGCTCCAGCGCGCGTTCCCTTCAGCCGTGACGCGCTGCGCGAGGCCATCGACCTGGTACGGCAGATGGACCCGATCGGCGTGGGCGCGCGCGACCTGCGCGAGTGCCTGCTGGCCCAGTTGCAAAATCTGAAGCAGCAGCAACGCAAGAACGCCAACGGCAACCATCTGCCGAACTGGAAGCCGCTGGACGACGCCATGGTGATGGTGGACCAGCACCTCCACGCGCTGCAGAACAAGCAGTACCGGGAAGTAGCCAAGGCCATGGACCGCCCGCTGGAGGCCGTGATGCGCGCCATGGACTTCATCCGCACGCTGGACCCGCGGCCCGGCCTGCGCTACAACAAGGTCGAGACGCGGCTGATCGAGCCCGACGTGGCCTTCGTCAAGCAGGGCGACGAGTACCTGGTGGTGATGAACGACGAAGATGTGCCGCAGCTGCGCCTGAACCCGGCCTACGACGCTGCTGAGCCGCGAAGCCGCCGAAAAGGACGTGCGCACCTACGTCAAGGAGCGCTACAAGTCGGCCATCCAGCTCATCAAGAACATCGAGCAGCGCAAGCAGACCATCCTGAAGGTCTGCTATGCCATCATCGGCCGCCAGCGCGAATTCCTCGACCTCGGCATCGACTACCTCAAGCCGATGATGATCAAGGAAGTGGCGGAGGAGATCGGCGTCCATCCTTCCACCGTCAGCCGCGCCGTGGCCAACAAGTATGCCCACACCCCGCAAGGAGTCTTCGAACTGCGCTATTTCTTCAGCGAGAGCGTCAACGGCCCCGAGGGCGGCGCCACCTCGCTGCTCATCCTCAAGCGCCGGGTCAAGAAGCTGATCGAGGAAGAAGATCCCGCCAGGCCGCTCACCGACGAGCAGATCACCCGCATCCTCCAGTCGCAGGGCATCCAGGTCACTCGCCGCACGGTCGCCAAATACAGGGAGGACATGCGAATCCCGAGCACCCACCAGCGCAGAGTGAAAAATTAGAGCGGTAGTAAGGCTGACTGCTAAATGCCGGACCAACTGGCAGGCTGCTTCGGAACTGATGTAACTGCAATCGCACCGCGTCTTGTGGCGTTTTCGGGTACGGACGAGTTCGCGCAAGTGCGCAGCGTCAGGCTGGTGAAATCGCAGCCGCGGCCGAATGAAAGCGGCAAGGACATACGCAGATCAGGATCAGTGCTGCGGCGAGGGAGGGAGCTCAATGACAGTAGAGTATTTGGAAGGCAGTACGAAATTACTCCCGCCGTTCGTAAGGAAGTTGAATCGGGTCTCAGCAAACTCACCAAGATCCTGGGTGAGAACATCAAGAGCAAAGTGATCCTGACCGTGGAAAAGCACCGCAACATCGCGGAAATCACGGTGAAGCGGCGCCGCGGCCATCTCGTCGGACTGGCGAAGCCACCGACATGGTGGTGGCCGTCAACCAGGCCATGGAGCACATCGAAACCCAGGCGCTGCGCCACAATGGCCGCCGCCGCAACACCACTCGCAAGCCCAAGGACAAGTCCTGGAAGGCGCCGGTGGAAGCCGAGGCCGAGATGCAGATTGCGGTCGGCGCCAACCGCGGCGACGGCGGTGCCGGTGGTGGTGCACAAGTTTCCCTCCATCGCGCGCACCACCGAAGCGCACCTGGTGACGCTCCAACGATTCGATTGCCATGCGGCCGATGACCATGGAAGAAGCGGTAAAGGAATGTGAGTTCCGCGACCGCGACGTATTTATCTTCCGCGATGCGAAAGGCAGGGTCAACGTGCTGCACCGCCGCAAGGACGGCAAGATCGAGTTGATTGAAGTGCCTTAGAACTTCTACGACGCGCGTTGCAGGATCGAGCGATCTTCCACCAGGATGCAGCCCGAGTTGTCTGCGAACTCCACATTCGCCCTAGCTTCGGAATCGTTCATCAGCGCTTCGCGGTATTGCTCATATGCTGCCAGGCTGGAAAAATTGATCAGGGCAAGCGCGAAGTTCGTCGATCCAGCGATTTTTGTCGGCAGAAAATAGCCTACGAGTTCCCCGCCACATCTGCGGATCGGTTCCGGCCAATTACGGGCATATTGCGCAAACTCCAGGAGTTTGTGTCTGTCGATGGTGTAGCGGATGCAAACTGTGATCAGGCGGCCTCCACTTACTCAACCTAGCGCAATCAGGCGCAACAATAGTTCCATCTGCATCGAACTGTTCTGCCGGGCCGGGGAATATACTCCCGGTTATGGACGGAGATTTTTCGCAAACCGCCGCGCTGTTGAGCGACCCGGCACGGAGCGCGATGCTCATGGCGCTGATGGGCGGCGCCGCGCTACCTGCCGGACAACTGGCGATTATCGGCAACATAGCACCGCAGACTGCGAGCAGCCATTTATCCAAGCTGCTGCACGGCAAACTACTAACTGTCGAAGATCAAGGGCGACACCGCTACTACCGGCTGGCAAGCGCGGAGGTTGCGCATGCCATCGAGGCCCTGCTCGCGCTCGGCCCTGGCGGGAGACGCGCGCGCGAAGGACACGGCCACGCGAGCGCCCGGCAAGGGGCCTGGCCTACGCGCGGAGCTGTTACTCCCATCTTGCGGGGCGACTCGGAGTGCGAGATGCACAGGCTGAGGCTTTGCTGACCCGCCACATTTTGCTGAGCTCAGGCGGCCCGCCAAGATTTGCAGTCACGAACCATGGCCGCGAATGGTTCGCACAGCTCGGCATCGAGCTGACAAAAGACA
>CAVTMX010000020.1:0-13514 GCA_963735915.1 uncultured Acidobacteriaceae bacterium
AGCCAGGACAGCTTCTACAATTTCACCGGTACCTTCATCGCCGACCGCAGAGTCAGTTCCGGGCGCCAGAACTTCTTCGGGATGTATATCGAAGACGTGTTCCGGCCGACGACAACTTCCAGGTCGATGCCTCGGTCAGGGGCGATTTCTTCGACAGCTATGACGGCAAGATCGCCAATACACCTGCCGCCGGCGTGCCCTCGACCGTGACCTTTCCCGCCCACATGCGCACCGCGACCAGCCCCAGGCTGGGGATCCGCTATAACCCGCTGAAGTGGCTCACGCTGCGGGCGCGGCAATCTACGAGGCCTTCCGCGTTCCGACGCTGGCGGAGCTTTATCGCCAATCCAGCGTCGAAGACCTGGTGCTGCTGCCCAATCCCAATCTGAGCCCGGAGTTTCATGCAGGGTGGCGAGATCGGGTTCCAATTCCGAAAATGGAAGGGATTGACGTTCGGCGCGACCGGCTACTGGGACATCCTGCACCACCCGATTTCCAACGTGGTCACCGCGTCCAATCCGATCACCGGCGATGACGCGGAGCGGACGCGGGTCAACCTGGGCGGGCGCGGATTCGCGGCTACGAAATCGACGCGGAATATTCACTGTCCTCGCTGTTGTACACCGCGCAGCTATCTGGATCCCTGACCATTACCGGCAAGCTTTCTGGAATCGGAGGCGACCCTGGTCTAGCAATCCGCCCGATCCCACGCTGGTCGGCCGCCGCCTGGCGCTGGTTCCCTGGCAAACGATCAATTTCGGCCTGCGCTACTCCAATCCCATTTCTCGGCGATCTGACGGTACAGCAGCAGTACTGGGGCAAGCAGTACGAAGATTCCGACAACCACGACATCCAGGGCAACTATTGGGTGACGAATCTGACCCTGTCGAAGACCTTCAAGGAGCTATCAGGCAGATGGCTCAATGGCACCACGGTGTACATGAAAATCCAGAACATGATGAATCGCACTTACATAATCGACCTGGGCGGGGGTATTCCCAAGGTGGGCACGCCGTTGTTGATCCAATTCGGGGTGACGGTTCCGATCAATTACTGACCGGGAAGTGCCGAGAATTTGTCGGGAAAGCCTGGCAGAAGCGATGTCGCAAACCTCACCCGCGAGCGCGAAAATGGGCAAACCCTTAAGACATCTCCCGACAAACGCCGGCGCTCGGATAAGAGGCTGAAAGACGGTAAGGTAGAATCTTCCCCTCTGGCTCGCTGAAAACAGAGGGTAGGGCGGGATTTCGATCCTCGGGCACGTACGTGGCGCTCTTCAACGCGATGAGCCAGCGCAATGAATCAAGATTACGGCCGGCGTTCGACCGCCCGCTGCGGCGGCTGGCGTGGGTCGCCCCCGCCTCGCTGTGCGCGTGGATTCTGGTGCTGATCGGGTTCTCGTTCCTGCTCGGTAAAATCGATCAGCAACCCCCCGTGCAGCCGTTGGAAGTCAGCCTGGCCGATCTTTCCGCAGGTATCCCCGGAGGCTCGCCAGGAGGCCACCCAGGTCCGGCTGGGGATGGCGGGGCAGGAGGCAATGCGGCTGACCGCTCTCTGCTGCCAGCGCCGCACGCGCTGGCGCCGCGCCCGTTAAACCATGCGCCACTCGTGACCGAGCCTCCGATTCCCACCGCCGCGCCCCGGCAGCGGCGAAGGCCCGCGCGTCCCGCGATGAAAAGGAAGGTTGAAGCAGCGGCCGCCCTTGCGGTGCTGCGGACGCGCCCGGATACCAGGGCACAGTTAGAGGACGACAATGCGCCGGAACCGGCGTTCTTGAAGCCCAGGGCCGTCGCGGCTCCGGCTGCTCCTCCGTCAGCGCCATCTGCCAAGCTTGCGACCGCGCCGCCTGACGCCGCGGGGAGCCCTGGCTCAGCCGCAGCGGCGTCGGCGGGTGGCGGCGGCAATGGCAACGGTAGCGGCGCAACCGCGGGGAGTGGAAGCGGAGGAGCAGGCGGCGGCACGGGCGGCGGGTTCGGAGCCGGTTCGCAATTGTATGCCGCGGTGGAGCATCCGCCGGTGCCGATCTCCAGGGTGTTGCCCGAGTACCCGAGTACGGCCCGCGCCCGCGGCCTGGAAGGGGAGGTGGTGCTGAGGGCGATAGTCGATCGCCAAGGGGCGGTGGAGCAGCAGGTCGTCGTGGTTGAATCGGTGCCGCTTTTGGATCAGGCGGCGATCGAAGCCCTGCGCCGATGGCGGTTCGAACCTGGCCGCGACGCGAACAACCGGCCGGTTCGCGTTGTGATCCAGGTACCGCTGCGCTTTCGGCTGCGCTGATCGCGGCGCCGCCCGGACCGCGATGCGCGGATGCGCGGACGAAAAAGCGCAGCGCAATGGCCCGGTTTCCACCCTTCGATACTTACTCAGAATTTACCCCCCGATGCTTGGTTGCGGAGCTTTACAATCCTCTTGTATAACGGTTCTGGCGCTCTGCGTGCCTTTTGGGTTGGTTTCATGAAACGATTTCATTGCGTTTTCGCCCTGCTGGCGCTCTGCTTGTGCCTGGCAATTCCGGCCACGGCCGAGCTTCCAAGACCGGGCGGCAGCCACGACCTGATCACGATGAATTTCCAGGACGTCGATATCTCGGTGCTGGCCAAATTTATCAGCGATATCACCGGCAAGAACTTCGTTGTTGACGAGGGCGTCAGGGGCAAGGTCAGCATCATCTCGCCGACCAAGGTGACTCCCGAGCAGGCCTACTCGATCTTCAAGTCGGTGCTTCAGATAAAGGGTTTCACCACCGTCAATGCCGGACCGATAATTCGGATTATTCCGTCGCGCGACGCGCGCGGGGCGGCGGAACTTACCCAGTCGCAGACGCCCGCCGAGCAGGCCGGACGGCGACGAATATGTCACCCGCCTGATCAAGCTGCGCAACGCCGACGCGTCGGCTTTGGTCAGCGATGGTGCAACCGCTGATTTCCCGCGACGGCCTGGTGGCCGCATTTCCCGAAACCAACACGCTGATCATCACCGATGACGCGTGGAACGTGCAGCGCCTGCTGCAAATCATCGGCACGCTTGATTCCGAGCGAATTCAGGAATCGGTGGAGGTAATTCCGCTGCGGCTGGCTTATGCCGATGACCTGGCGCCCAAGATCGAGCAGATCATGGGCGGGAGCGGCAGCAGCCCAGCGCCAGCTCCGGCCGCCCGGGCGTTCCGCGTCCGATGCCGGTGTATGGCGGTGATATGACGCAGGGAACGTCAGGGGACGCGCCCGATGAAAATCATCCCCGACGAACGCACCAATTCGCTGATCGTGTTGGCCGACCCGCTTCAGATGAAGCAAATCAAGGCGCTGATCGCCGAGCTGGACATCCACAGCCCCACCGCCAGCTCGCATGTGCATGTTTACTATCTCAAGTACGCCGACGCGCTCGAGATGGTGTCGGTGCTCAACTCGCTGCTGGGCGGGAGCGGCAGCCGGACCCGGCCAGCTCTGCCCGCAGACCGGGCGCGGTTCGCTGGGGCGGGGCAGCGGTCTGGGATTCGGCGGTATGGGACCGGCGGCGCCGGTGGTTTCGGGGGCGGCGGCTTGGGGGGATACGGCGGCGGCGGCTTCGGTTCGGGCGGTTATGGTCGGTGGCTTCGGGGGTGGTTTCGGCAGCGGCTTGGGCGGCGGTCGATGGCTGCGGGCGGGCCAGCGGCTCGCTGGGCGGCGGCGGAGGTGGGACGGCGTCGCTCACCGCTACCGGCGGTCCCGGGAACCGAATTTGAACAGCCGGTGCACGTGGCGGCCGATCCCGCCACCAATTCGCTGGTGGTGAGCGCCTCGCCGCAGGACTACAGCACCTTGCGAAAAAATCATTATCGCAACTCGACGTACCGCGCCGCCAGGTTTACGTGCAGGCGGTGATCGTGGAGGTGAGCGCCGACCGGATGCGCGAACTGGGAATCAGCTTCCAGGGGAGCACCAACATCGGCGGCAATACCCTGGGCATTGGCCATTTCGACTATGGCAACTGGCCAACGCGCTGACCAACCCCTTGGGCGTGACCGGACTGACCTTGGGCCTGGCCAGCGGCAGCATGTGCACCGTCAGCCGCCCTGAGTGCGGCCGCCGCCAGCGCCACCACCGGCACCACCACTACCACTGTGACGGTTCCATGCGATATCGCGCTGATCACGGCGATCGAGACCGACACCCATTCCAACGTCCTGTCCGCCCCCACCCTGCTGACCGCGGATAACGAAGAGGCGACGATCGTGGTGGGTCAGAACGTGCCGTTTCTATCCTCGGCCACGGCGAGCTTCGGCGCTGAGCGGCCAGATTTCCAATTCCGTGGACCGGCAGAACGTCGGCATCACGCTTGGATGTCGTGCCGCAGATTACCGAGGGCGGTTACATCAAGCTCGACGTTTACGAGGAAGTCTCGGCGGTCATCCTCTCCACGGTCAACAATCCGCTGGGTCCGACCACCACAATTCGCTCCGCTTCCACCACGGTCCTGGTCCAGAACCATCGCACCACGGTAATCGGCGGCTTGCTGGCGGACGAAGTCGATATCACCAACAACGGCGTGCCGTTCCTGTCCAATATCCCGGTGTTGGGAAACTTCTTCTCGGATCAGCCAGCGCAGCGGTCAAAAGACCGACCTGATGGTTTTCCTGACCCCGCATGTGATCCTGAATCGCGAGGACTTGCGCGAACTGTCGCTCGACGAGCGCCAGACGATTCCTCCAGACGCTGGGGCGCAAGGAAGTGCACGAGATGCCGATGGATCGCAGGTCCGGGAAATCTTCAAACCCAGCTTCAGCACCTCGGTGCCGCCGGGTGCCGAGTTCGGCTCGCCCAATCCGCAGCCCGACTCAGGCTTCCAGCCCGCCCCGACCGGCCAACTCGACGCGCATTGATTCAAGAACCTCTCCCGACAAACGGAAGAGAGCCTGCCCTGAGCTTGCCGAAGGGTCGCGGGCAGCGAAGCGCCCGCGGGTGAGGGACCTTGATTAAATAGTTGGGGGATTCAAGAAGACAGTTCTGTTCAACGGTACTGCTTCTTTGGCCTATCATCTTTTGAGAATTGGAAGCACTACCGCAGTAGGCACCGATGCGCGTTCGCTGATTCTTGAATAAGGTCCCTCACCCGGCGCTTCGCGCCGACCTCTCCCGTCCGTCATCGGGAGAGGTTGTTGGACGGAATTGGCGGTGCGGCTAATCTCCCGAGGAAAGCAAGAAATGCCGAGAAAAGAGCGTATAGTACGATTTTCGGCTGAGGAAATCCGCAAGAAACTCATCGGCGGTGAGAGTAAGACCGATTGGCGGCGCGTCAAAGGCAATGCCTCAGAAGGAAAGTTGAGCGGTTTGCGGAAGAGGAAGAAGGGCCACTACCTCAAGGCTGGGAGAGCACCATTGAGATTGGTGTGCCTGAACCAAAACCGGTCGTCCTATCAGGCTGGACCGCGGTGTGGTGCGCTGGTTCAAAACGCATGGGCCTGGTTATCAGACTCGAATCAACGCCGTGCTGCGCGCCTTTGTGAATGCCCGCCAGCGTTCCGAACAAACCGCGCGTCACGCCAAATGAGAAGCTGAACGCTTTCCTCCAGGCTCGCCCGCAGACTCCAAACACAGTTTTTTCCCGCCGCTCAAGCCGTACGACGCCGGGCCTTGGGATCGCCGAACATCCCACGTACTGCTGCCCGCGGACGAAATGCGGGGAAGCGGTACACCTCCACCAACCGCCGTGCTCTTCGCATCGCCGATTGATGCCAGGGTTTCCGACACCAGAAAACTCCGCAACGCACTGTGCGAGACGGCTTTCAACAACTATATGTTGACAATTCATCCCCGCGAATTCGAGAACAGCCAAGATAGGAATCCCAGTTAATAAATTGCGCGATACTGCTCCTCTATCCTCCACAGGATTATCGATCGTCGCCCCGTCCTGCTGTTCGAGCTATGCAGTAGCTCTTCGGATGGCTTTAAAACAGGCACTTTTGGTTCCCGACATAACGAACCGGAGGCGCTTTGCGGTAGTTTTTGCATCACTTCCGATGTATTCTGCATAAATAGGGAGCATGAGTGGGGATCGAAATAGGTGTCGTCAAGTCCGAATTTGATCTAGCCCCAGCGGCGGTTTTTCCACTCGCCTTTGACCGGCGTCCCGCTAGACCAACCCCAAAGCATTTGACCAGAAAGGCATGAGGCCGAGGCGCTATCCTATAACTGGGAAGCATCGTGGTGAGCTTCCTCGTAACTAGCTAGTCGGCGTGGTTTGACGGACCAGCGGCGACAACGGGGCCGCGGATCGATGTTCTCATAGGCCGACAGGACTGGAAGTTGGACTTACTGAATGAATGGAAGTTTACTTTGAGAGACACTCGCTCGGAGGATGTTTTGTGAACAAATTAGTATTAGCACTAGTACTGTCGTCGGCGCTCTTGGGGACGTGGGAAGTAACTCGCGCGCAGAACCCACCGCCTGCGCCCAATAACTCAGCGATTAACGTCAGGGATCGTAATCCCGATGCCATGACGGCGGGTCAGCAATCGAACGCCAAGGGTGATATCGAGCTCACAAGCCAAATACGCAGAGCGGTTGTCAAAGACGACACGCTCTCAATGACGGCTCATAACATTAAAATCGTGAGCTCAGGTGGAATGGTCACCCTACGGGGTCCGGTGCAAACCAAGCGGGAAAAGCAATCTATCGGCCGGAAGGCTCGAGCCATCGCCGGCGCAAAGAACGTTGATAATCAGCTTGAAGTTGAGAATCAGTAGAGGAGACTCAGGTGGAAAAGTCAGTATTTGGTGTGGCGAAGAGCGAAATGCAGGCAGTAGCCATCTGCGACGATCTGAAGGTTGCGGGCTTTTCAAACAACGACGTTTCTGTTTTGCTTCCTGACAAAGCTGGGACCAGGGATTTTGCCCATGAGCAGCATACCAAGGCGCCCGAAGGGGCGGCTACCGGAGCAGGTACGGGGGCCGTGCTCGGCGGTGCCTTTGGTTGGCTGGTTGGCATCGGCGCACTCGCCATTCCAGGGGTCGGTCCATTTATCGCGGCCGGGCCAATCATGGCGGCGCTAGCCGGTGCTGGTGTTGGCGCCGCAGCCGGCGGCCTCACAGGTGCGCTGATCGGCATGGGCATTCCCGAGTACGAAGCCAAGCGCTACGAGGGCAAAGTCAAGGACGGCAATGTCTTGATGTCAGTCCACACTAGGGACGCGACAGAACGCGATCGCGCGAAAGAGATCTTCACAAGACACGGAGCAGAAGATATTTCATATACAGGCGAGGCTTCAGTGCCGAGTGATAGGAAAGCGGCACCCGAGCGCGACCGAGTATAGCAGGGTGTGAAAAGCGCCTTCGATAGTCAGTTGATACCGAATAGCCAGAGCCAGACGTGGAGAGACCCAAGTTCGCGAACCTGTTCCGGCGGCGCAGAAGCTGGATGGTTGATTTAAGCTTGATTCTTGTTTTTCTCGGCGGCATGTCCGCCGCGTTCGACTGGTACGCGCCTCCACACAAGGATCCCACTGGAGCCGCGTCTAAGGCGCTGTTTTTTCTTGATGGGCGCGTCCAAATGGGCGGACAATAAGGAACAAATAAAGGAGGACGAGTTTATGCCACAGCCAAATGACAAGTGCCCCTGCGGTTCCGGCAAGGCCTACAAGGATTGTTGCGGCAAACCCAGGTAGGAATGCTTTCGACACGGGCGTGCAGAACGACGCAAATTCTTAGCTGAAGGCGGGCCGGTGTCATCCGGCCCGCCTTTTTGCATCTCATGACGGATAATTACGCTTAATGGCGAGGCTGAAAGGCTGCGTGTCAGTTTGAAAACTCCAGGTAGACGCCCTCTGGTGGGGTCGGATTAGTTTTTACCTGCGGTCACCGCTTTTTGGTGGCCGGGGGAGGGTTTTCTATGAACACTAGTAATAATGCGCTGGCGGAAGTGGAGGAGCATCGGGTCGTGTTAGATCGCGTGGGTCCGGATTGCCGGACCCGATATTGCTGCGCTACGTGCATGGAGACCAGGCCGATCGGCTCGATAGTGGTCTATGAGCCGTTTATGACCTCCGGGGTCTGGCAGCGGAGGCTTGCAGTTTTTTTTGAGAAGCATCCTTGTTCTCAGGTTGTGGATGAGGGATATCGCGGATAGTGGAGCTCGGGAGGCGACATCAGCGCTTTTCTCGCAACCCTGGCCAAGGATCTACAGGAGTACTCCTTCATCCGGGATCATCTCAAAGCCCAGAAGGGACTACGGCCGTTCTGATCTATCGCGATAGGTCACGGCTGTTTCTAGGTTTCGTGGCGACTCACAGCCACCACAGACTCAGCCGACTCACGGTCCGGAGCTGCGCTTCGGAACCGATTGGAAGAATGCCATTGCCAGGCGTTGCGTGTCCCCGAGACGCGAAATCTACCGGCCCTGCTGGAAAGACCCTCGGCAAAAACTGGACCTGGGAGCCTGCAGCGGAAGGCCGGTCGGCGTATGTGGCAGTTACAATTGGAGATTCAAAACGGCAATCCCGGCAAGTTGAAATCGGAGATTCCGTAGCAACCGCACATTAGCCAACGTATGAGGGAGGAAGTCAGCATGGAACGCGTATCTTTGACCGTCGCCGAGGATCAACTCGGATTTGCCGGTCCTTTCACCAGAAACGAGGCATATTCGTCCGGTGTGTCTTGGGCCGCAGTGATTGCTGGCGCATTTGTAGCCGCCGCGTTGTCGCTTATCCTGCTCGCGTTGGGCACCGGTCTGGGTTTATCCTCCGTCTCGCCGTGGTCGAATTTGGGCGCATCGGCCTCGACCATCAATAAGGCAGCCATCGTCTGGCTGATCATTATGCAAATCATCGCTTCAGCTATGGGTGGCTATCTGGCAGGCCGGCTGCGCACGAAGTGGGCCACTATTCACACGGACGAAGTCTATTTTCGTGATACCGCGCATGGATTTCTAGTGTGGGCCGTGGGACTCGTAATCACCGCGTCTTTTTTGGCGTCCGCAGCCACCTCCCTGGTTGGCGGTACGGGACAAGTGCGGGCGACTTCGTTTTCGACTGCAGGCGGGGCCGAGATGGCAACGGATCTGGCGGCGGACGGTCAGGACCTTGGTCCGAACGAATATTTCATGGATAACTTATTCCGTTCGGATCATCGCAGTCCAGACCGCAATGATGCTCCACTACGCGCAGAGGCCGCACGCATTTTTGCTCACGCCCTTCGGCAGAGAAATCTCCCGGCGGCAGACGAAACCTACCTGGACGAACTGGTAGCTGCGAAAACGGGGCTCAACCAAACAGAGAGTGAGAAACGGGTGTCCGAAGTTTTCGGGGAGATTCAGCGGGCGGCAGATACCGCCCGCAAAACGGTGGCGCATCTATCGCTGTGGATATTTGTCGCTCTCCTGATTGGCGCGTTTTGCGCGAGTTATGCCGCGACCATTGGGGGCAGGCAACGGGATCATGTGGAGCTTGTTTAGCGATTCCTCGCTTCTGACCAGCGTATTTGGACAGCTATCAAACGAATTGAGGAGGCTTTACGATGCGTTCGATTTTGCTTTTCCTGCTCGGTGTCCCGATCCCCATCATCATTGTGATCGCACTTTTTAGCCATTGTTGATACCATCGCTGAGACTGTGCCGCTCGGATTCGCAGCTGCCTGCCCCGCGGAGACCTCGAGGTGGCGGGACCGCCGACGTCCGGGCGCGATCCTTAGCCCGCTAGCGCCAAAGTTGAGCCGAAGTCTGATCCTTAGGCGCTTGGCACCCAAAACGAAGACCTAAAAGTTTGACGGTTTTTCGGGGGAAATCCTGGCTGCCTGCTGCGCGATTCGAACGTGACCTGAGGATTAGCAGTCCCGATGCTCGATTATTCTGAGATAAGCGGGCGGCGAGAAGGATATCGGCTTCTTGGTTGCGACCTCAGAATAATTCACGCTGCCGACAGCGCAAACGCATTACAAGGCTGATTCGCAGCATCAGCCGGCGGACCATTCGGCGGAGCACTTTCACCAGTTGTTTACGGGAGCGGCCCCTTACGTCTGCCTGGCGTGGGCGGGTTCGCCGACTATCAGGCCCAAGCCCAGCGGCCCTTCGAGCACGAAGCGCGGCTGAAGGAATTGCTGGCGCGCCAGGCCCAGCTCAACGCGGCCCTCGACCTCGACAAAAGCGATGCCCAGGCGTCGGAAGCCGTGCCCGAACCCGACATTGAGACTGCGGCGCCACCTTGCCGCACCGGGTCAGTTACGCCGGGAGTTCAGCCAAACTCCCTGCCAGCCCCGATCCCCTGACCCCAAGAATTGCGGAAGACGACTGGATGCCGGAGTTTCCTGCACCCATTGACTGGCAGAGAGTCAAGGCAGAGCAGACCCTTTTTGGAAGCAGCACGGCACGGTGCTCCGCTATTTCCCCAGTCTTGCATGCGATTTTAGGCCATAACGGATTGATTTCGCGATAGAAGTGGGCTACGGTCGCCGTCTCACGATTTCTCTCGTGCGGAGATTGAGAGATTTGACGAGTGGCGGCAGACGTTTCCCCCCACTCGATACCCCGGTGAGGGATTGAGACCCGGAAACCGGGGGTTCCGCACTGGTTCAGTTTGAATTTTGAGAATTTTGGGGATTGCATCTACCATTTGGGAGGTGAACCGCAAGTGAAATTTTCAGGTCACATAACCTTTACGACTATAGGCCGCTTCATAGGTAGGCCACGTGAGGACAATCCAGACACGATGGACTTACAAGCGGAGACTCACAAACGACCACAACCTGATGATAGAGTTTACGGACGGAGAAAAAACACTTTGGACAGGTATGATGGAACTGACGTCTACGGCATTTAACGAAAAAGACGCGGCTAACCTCGAACGGATCAAGGATGTGATGGCCGATAAGGCGCTGACGGGCGATGCGGCGGCTGCGGCGGCGTTCGCAAGACTCTCGGAGACGCGCGTATTTGATCGCTACCATAGCAGCACATTCCGCGGATTGAAAAAAAGCGGAGAAGAAGGTAGTGCTAGAGCCACAGGGTATATTCGTCATTCAGAAGATGGCAAGTGGCGCCTGATCGGCGACTGGTTCGAAATCTGGCCCGACGACGAACCCTGGGACGGTCTCTTTTTCGCCGAGCTCAAAGTCGAGCAAAGTTGAAAAGACGCTGCTGCGAACGGCCAAGCGTGACCGTATAATTGCCGCCAATCCTAAGAACGGCCCTAACCGCTCCGGCGCGCGATCGCAAAAAACGTCCAGCCAGCAGCTGGCCGAAACCTAAGCACGCGAAGCAACAGGAAAAGTAGAAATGCCTTGGGAAGGGCCGAAAAAGCTGCGCGACTTATTGGGTCGACTTGGCGGTCTCCCGGATTGGTGATGTTGGCGAGTTCAGGGGGCGCATTAGGCGCTAAAGTCTGGCTTCTGCCTTGGTTGGAGCGTTTGCGCAAATACTGCATGCGCGGGCTATGGATCGCAATCTAAAGCGATTGCGGGGGAAATATAAGCATGGGTACGATGCTGGCGCAGATTGAGCAAGAGATTAAAGGACCATATTACCAGCAAAATTTCTCGAATGATGGGCAAAGATTTGTTGCCTGGTACTTGCGCCGCATTCTTCTTCGGGACTCGATCGCGACGAAGGATGACATAACGGATGGCGCCGATGATAAACAAATGGACGCGGTCATCGTCGACGATGACGAGCAGCGCATCCTGATAGTCCAAGGCAAGTTTATCACCTCGACTTCTGTTGACAGTGAGCCGCTCCGAGAGGTCCTCGGGGCGTGGCTCCGACTCCAAGACCTTCCTTCATTACAGAAGGACTGCAATCAACGACTAAAACTGAAGCTTGAATCCGTAAGAAAAGCGCTCGACGACGACTACGAAGTGGCCTTTGAACTTCTCACGACAGCCGAATTGACCGATTCAGCTAAGGCGGACCTCAAAGCGTTTGCTGACAAGCTTGAGGAATCCGAGGATCTATCCGCTTCGCTTCAGCTAGTTGACGAAGACACTCTCGAGGCTCGCCTGGCCGAGGCTGAGGCGATGGAGTTGCCATCGCTGGACCACGTCATCACTGTGGACCCTGAGAGCACATTATTCGCTAAAGTCGCGAATGCCCAAACGATCCTTACGGTCTTACCATTGCGTGAGTGCTTGAAGTTTCCCGGTATTGCCGACGGTCGACTTTTTCGAAAGAACGTGCGCCAGTCGCTCGGGTCGAATAACAAGGTGAATCGGGCCATCCGAACGACGATCAATGGTGAACGCGTCAAAGACTTCTTTTTTTACCATAACGGAGTTACTGCTATCTGCGACGAGCTGCGGGTCACTGAGGATCACAAGTCGCTGTCTGTCAAGGGGCTGAGTGTCGTAAACGGGTGTCAATCACTCACGACGATATATTCAGTATCGGAGCGAGTCCGTTCCGCCGAGGCGAGACAAGCCGCGATGCTTTTTCGCCTTTACGAAATTCCGGACCGTGCACTAGCAGATCGTATCAGTGTTAATACGAATACTCAGAGCGCGGTGAAGCCGCGCGACCTACGCAGCAACGATAAAATTCTGATGGGCTTGAAACGCGCCTATGAATCCAGATACCCCGACGGCTACTTCATAACGAAGCGCGGCGAGGAGCGACCTGCTGATCGGGATGCAAAAAAAAGTGTCGACGTGTCCGTCTTAGCAAAGATGCTGATGGCCTGGCATTGTCAGCGCCCGAACATCTCGTACAACGAGAAGAGGCTCTTTGACGAACACTACAAGACGCTCTTTCATACCGGCTATGATCCTGCCGGAATGTGCGCCCTAAACACCTGGCTGCAGGCCATAGATGAAGCATGGACAAACCTTACGCTTAACGACGCGCTAAAGGCTGGTCGCTCATACGTTAAGTTTCACCTCTTGTTTGCGGTTTCTGCGATTATCGCTACGGTCAACAAGAGTCCCGCGAACGTCGTGCTTCCCGCTGCAACGCTCAAGGCGGCTGAACAGCCCGGGGAAGTTCTTCCATTGGCTGCAACTTGTCTCGAGAATGCGATGCAGGCCGCCATCAACAACGCCCAGGTCAGCGGTCGTGCGTTCAGCCCTCAGAACTGGCTGAAGAGTCTTGCTAGCGTCCAAGGCGAGCAGCTCGTGGCCGGCACTATTGCGGGCATGCTACCGAGTTTCCCGAATGGCAAGGCTCTACAGGGAACTTCTTCGTGCGCCTGCAACGGCCCTGACCACGCGCTGGACAGCGGATTAACCCAATTTAAATGAATGATAACGAATAGGATTGTATACGAAGTGCTCGGGCGGTGGGAGATCTGGGGCGTTTACCTGCGTGCAGGTTAGCCCGGATCGAGGCTGAGCATTTCGCATACAATTTGTTGAATTAAGCCGCTTAGTAATTGGATCCAATTGGTGGGAGTTCGCGGCCAGATTGCGGCAGATGCGTTTCTTGAAGCCTGCGAGACTCTTTGATCAAGATAGGGAAACGGGTTTTTTGGCACTCCCGGCTTTAATTCTGGTTGTCATGGGCTGAGTTGGGGGAGCCGATTCTGAACCGAGACCGAGATTCCCGTGCAACCTCCTGAGTTGCTTGCAG
>CAVTMX010000021.1:0-174409 GCA_963735915.1 uncultured Acidobacteriaceae bacterium
CGGGCGTCCGCATAATCCACAAACCGTCGAGACGTGGCTGGGCGATTCGATCGGGCATTGGGAAGGCGACACGCTGGTGATTGAAACCGTCGGACAGAACGACATCACGTGGATCGATGAATCCGGCATCCCGCATTCCGATGAAATGAAAGTCACGGAGCGCATCAGCCGCCCGGACCTCGGCCACTTGACGATCGAGCACATCATCGACGACCCCAAGACCTTCTCCAAGCCCTGGAGCTTCACCACTCGTCCCAGCATGCTCAAAGGCGAGCTGATCGAATACATCTGCCAGGAGAATAATAGGGATGTCCAGCACCTTGTAGGCAAGTAAGGCGTAGGTAAGTAACGCGCAGGTAAGTGACGGGCCTCCTCACGCGTAGTTTGAGATGGTGGTTGTAGCTCGCCGGCTACGCTCTGCCGTGATGCGATCGAGATACCCACTCTGGCGGAACGCGTCCATGGGATCGGCCGGCAGTCGGGTCGGCGTGAAGCTGGTGATGGCCATTTCCGCTCCGGCCGTGCCGGGCCCAGCCGAGGCGATTCGCCAGGCGGGCCGCACGGATGTTTCCGTCATTGGGCTGTCCCTTCCCCAATATTTGTAAGCCGTATATTCACGATTCGTCGTGCCGTCCATCGTCCTGTGGAGCACCACTGACTTGGGCTATCTCACGGTCTACGCCGGCGCGATGCTCGCCGAGCACAAGCTGGAGAGCGGGTCCACATCGGGACCCACGTCGATCGAAGCCGGGCGTTTGGGAACTTTGCAGGTGCGCGGCAGCGACATCATCCTGGGCGCTCCTCTCATCATCAACAAGGCGAACGTGGACCAGATCGACTTCTAGCTAGTGGGCTGTCCCTGAGACATCGCATCTTCCGAGGTTCCGTTGTGCCAGACGGACTACCGGTCTAAAGTATGAAGGGTGGACGATTTCTTCGCAAGAAGCGTGTTTTTCGTCAAAGAAGCTGAGCGATCTCTCGCCTTCTATACCGAGACCCTTGGCTTCACATTGGATTGGAACCATCAAGTGGAAGGCCGCGCATTTGTGTTTCAGGTCAGCTTGTTTGGGTTTCAGCTCATCCTGAATCAGGTCGAGGAATGGACTCAAAACCGCGCAGGGCATGGCCGAGTTTTCATTGGGCTTGAAGCCGAGCAAGGCGCGGCGTTACGCCGGCATATCAGCGAAAGAGGAATTCAGTCGACGATCTTTCACTGGGGAGCGCCAACTCTGGTTCTTCGAGACTTGGACCAGAACGAATTGTTTTTTTGGTTGCCACCGCAGGAGCAGCCGGGATTTGATTCGGCTATGATGTGAAGCGCCGTCACGGGAGGCACTTCTTCGATGAGAAAGTTTGCGCTGTTGTTCCTCACCACGCCGCTTCTGGCGCAATTCGACCCGGCAGCCTTTCAATCTCCGCCGGCCGAATTCCGCGGCCACGCCATGTGGAGCCTCCCTTTGACCACGCTGAATGAGAGCTACATCACCTCCGGCATCGAGGAAATGGCCAAGCTGAATTACGGCGGATTCTTCATCGAAGCCGGAGGCGGGCCGACCACCGGGCTCTCCGACGCGTACATCAAACTCTTCCGGCGCGGGCAGACCGACAACCGCGGCTAGTCTACTTGAGCATTCACAAGGTGAAGGACGGCCGCGATTTCTACTTCTTTGCCAATTCATCTCCGAAATCCATTGACACGAAGGTAGTGTTGCGAGGCGATCGAGTCTTGAGGATTTGGAATCCGCACACCGGCCGGCAGGAGCGAGCGGAGTTTACTGCGGGTGAAGCGGCAGGACAGAAAATTACCACGGTGCAGCTGACGCTGCCTTCTGTTTCCTCACTGTTCTACGTTTCAGATGCGACGGTGAAACCATGACGGCGCGAATCCTATTTGCTCTCGCAGTGCTCACGGCGATCCGACCGGCTTCTGCGGCGCCCCCGCCCGATCCAGACGAGTTTCGGGTCAACAGTTACGGAGCGAAAGGCGACGGCGTAACCGCGGATACGGCGGCCATCCAAAGACCATCGATGCGGCTGCCAAGACTGGCGGCGCCATCGTCTTCGCTCCCGGCGTCTACCTGACCGGGTCCATCTTCCTCAAATCCGGAACGCATCTGCGGATCGACAAAGGCGTCGAGCTTCGGGGCGTCCAGGATCAGGCAGCGTATCCTATCATGCCGACGCGTGTCGCCGGTATTGAGATGCGCTGGCCCGCTGCGTTGATCAACGTCTACCAGCAGTCTGGAGTGGCGATTTCCGGGCAGGGAGTGGTCGACGGCGATGGAAAGATGTGGTGGGACAAGTACGGGGCGACCCGCAAGGAGTATGAGCCCAAGGGATTGCGCTGGGCCGCCGATTACGATACGCAGCGGCCCAGGCTGATTCAGATCTATGAATCGGATCACGTGAACTTGGAAGGATTGACGCTGCGCCGTCCGGGCTTCTGGACCGTGCACATCTGCTACTCGCGGAACGTCACAGTCGACGGAATCACGATTCGCAATAACATCGGTGGCCGCGGACCCAGTACCGATGGGGTCGATGTCGATTCCTCCTCGGATGTGCTGGTCGAGAACGCCGACATTGAGTGCAATGACGACGCGGTGGTTCTGAAAGCCGGCCGCGACGCCGACGGGCTGCGCGTCAATCGCCCGACTGAAAACGTGGTGGTTCGCGATATCACCGTGCGCGACGGCGCGGCGGGAATCACCTTTGGCAGCGAAACCTCGGGAGGAATCCGCCACGTGGAGGCGTACCGGATTCACGTGCTCGGACCAACGCCCATCGGCATTCTGTTTAAGTCGGCCGCGACGCGTGGAGGAACCGTGGAAGACATTTCGATCCACGATATGGATCTCCAGAATGTGCCCACGGCGTTCAGCATTAATTTCAATTGGAATCCCAGCTACAGTTACGCCACCATCCCCGCGGGACTGGCCAACGTTCCGGATTATTATGCGGTGCTGGCTCAACCGGTACCTCGGGAAAAAGGCATTCCGCATCTGAAGAATGTGAGGATCTCCAATCTGAAGGCGGCGGGCGCGCGCGAAGCGTTTTCCGTTCGCTCCTATTCCGATTCTCCCTTGCAAGACGTGACCTTCCAGAACATCGACATCCAGGCGCAGCGGGCCGGAACGATTCAGAACGCCGAGAACTGGAAGTTCGAGAACACTCGTCTCCAGATCGCGGATGGCAGTCGTGTGGCGATCAAGGATTCTCGCGGCGTTGGCGGCCTGCCGGAGCAGTAGGCCGGCGCGACGCCATTGACTTCTCCGTCCTGCCGAGATAGCATCCCCAATGGCCTTTGTTTAGGAGGACATGGATGTATATGAAGACTGCCGTCCCCGTGGCGCTGGGGTTGTTCCTGGCGGCGATGCCTGGAGTGGCGCACCACTCCTTCTTCATGTTCGATACCACCAAACAGATCACGCTTACCGGCACGGTCACCGAGTTTCAGTGGACCAATCCTCATTCCTACATCGAGATCGACGCTCCCGATCAAAACGGCGCCGTGAAGCATTGGACCATCGAGATGGGCAGCCCCGATTCGGTTTGCTCGCGCGCTTCGATCGGCACAGGCGATTCAGAATGCTCTTCTGAGATCTCGGAGACCGGCGGCGCTTCCTGCGATTCTGTTTCGTGCGACGCAGGCTGATGGGTCTCTTCGAAATTGGTCCACGCACGAGAGAACGTCTGCCCGGGGCGCGCGGCTTCGGCGGTTTTCTCAAACGATGGCGCGGGTGGAGGCGAAGTGAACGCCGGCTCGGGATGCTCGGCCACTTGTTCGGAACGTTCCGGCTGGGCGTAAAGAGATTGCGGCAACCCGTGTCCGCGCTCGGTCTCCTGCGTCTGCGGAGGAGCGAGCGTCTCGGGAGGCGCGGAGCCTGCTGCGGCGCCGCTATCCGACGGAGGAGCCGGCGGCGCGGGAATTCGATCTTTGTACTTGGCGAGCGATTCGCCCGGAAGGATCACGGGCGTGTAGTCGCCCTCGGGCGGTGGCGGCTCGTAAGGTCGCGCGGGATTCGGGCGCGGTTCGAACGGCCGTGAAGGCGCGTACTTGGACGGCGGCAAATCTCCGCTGCGTCCGCCGCGATCCCTTCCGCCTCCGCCGCGGCGTCCCCAGCGTCCGCGACCACCGCCACCGCGGCCGCCTCTGCGGTTATCGAAGCCGCCTGGACGGCGGTCGCCACCGCCGCCACCGCCGAAATTCTGCCGCGACTGAAAATTTCCGCGCGGAGGCGCGGAATTCTGTTGCGGCGGGGGCGGCGCGACATTTCTCACCTCGCCCGGCAGCAGTTGCGGTTGATCGTCTGATTGCGGTGCGGGTTCGGTCTCCGCCACGACGTCAGCCGGCGGCTGTGGCGCAGCGGCGGGCGCGGCGAACACTTCGCCGCCCTGCTGCTCCATCTTCTGGACCTTGTTCTCAACGGTCGAGACGACGTGATCGTACTCTTCGAGATTTTCCAGGAAATCGCTGACGTAGAGGAAGGCGTCGCTATCGAGTCCGATTTCCACAAAGGCCGATTGCATGCCCGGCAGTACGCGCGTGACACGGCCTTTGTAGATGCTTCCGACTAGCGCAAATTCTTTTTCCCGCTCGATGTAAATTTCACAAAGCTGTCCATCTTCCAAAATGGCGACGCGCGTTTCGTGCTGCGCCGCGGAAATCACCAGCTCCTTCGACATGAATACTCCTCGGAGGGCACCGCCCGGTTCCGGCCTGCTGGCCCAAAGGGCGCCGAGCCGCATTCAGCGGCACGGTCAGGGGCGAGCGCAGCCATGGAATTGCTGGATTCATCGCGCGATGCAAACCTCTCAGATTTCTCAGTCTTCCAACTTTCGGGCGGGGTCGGATACGTTCTCGGTCCCCATCCCGTTTACCGCAGGGAGCCTCAGTTGACGAACCGCCGTAGGCGCACGTTCATCACCAGGCCCAACGCCAAAAACACAAACAACGTGGCCGATCCGCCGTAGCTCATCAGCGGCAGCGGAATTCCTGTGACCGGCATCAACCCGATCACCATCGCCGCGTTCACCAGCACGTGAAACCCGATCACTGCCGTCACGCCCATTACCAGGAACATCCCGGCGCGATCTTTGGCACGCTGGGCATTCTGCACCAAGCGCAACAGTAATGCCATGTACAAAACAAGTGTAACCACAACGCCGGCAAATCCCAACTCCTCCGCCAGCGCCGCAAGAATAAAATCCGAGTACCGGACCGGCACGAAACCGCCCTGGTTCTGGCTTCCGTTGCCGAGCCCTTTCCCCAGAACCCGCCCGAGCCAACCGCGATCTTCGATTGCAGGATCTGGTAGCCCGCACCTTTCGGGTTGTCCTCCGGCCGCAGGAAGGTGTTAACCCGGTCCCGCTGGTATGGCTTGAGGAAGTGCCAGCCCACCGGCACCATCATCGCTCCCAGCAGCAAGAGAGCGGCGGCATGCTTCCACTGGAGTCCCGCGAGAAACGCTCCCACGGCCGTGAGGGGCACCAGCACCAACGCCGTGCCCAAATCCGGCTGCTTCAAGATTAGGGCAAGGGGCACGCCCACCAGAATTGCGACCTTCGCCAAATCCACCAGGTCGAGGCGTTCCGAGCGCAGCTCGCTGAAGTACCGCGCCAAGACGATAATTATAATCAACTTAACCAGCTCTGACACCTGCAAAACGGGCCCGAGCACCGGCAGCCAGCGCTTCGATCCAAAGCGAGTGTGCCCTACCGCGAGCACTGCAATCAACAACCCGATGCCGATGAGATAGAAGATGGGGGCTTGTTCCAGAATCGTGTGGTAATCGATCCGGGAGAGAATCATCATTCCGATGACCCCGAACACGATCCACCAGACCTGCTTCCACTGCATCCCGGCCAGATGGCTCGCGTGCGTCGCGGACCAAATTTCCAGCAGGCTGATCCCGCAGATCGTGAAGACCAGCGCGAACAGCCACCAATCGTAATCTCGAATTCCCTTGGATTCTTTCATCGCTTCGTCACACGCCCGTGCGCGAACAAACTATTCTGGCCGCGAGGTCGTCGGCTGGCTTGGCCTGGCCGCCGCCGGGCCGGCGCGCTTTGTGTCGCGCCATTTGCCGCCAACGCCTGCGGCGCATTCTGGCCCGATGACTGCTGCCCCACGTCATTTTGATGAACGTTCGCCGAAAGTTGTTGCTGCCCGTTCTTATTTTTCTTGTCGTAATACGCCTTCACGACGTCGCGCACGATCGGGCCTGCTGTGGTGCCACCGTGCTCGGTTGAGCCCTGGACTATCGCCACGACGACGATCTCCGGATTGCGGCGCGGGGCGTAACCGACGAACCATCCGTTCGTGAGTTTGCCTTCGCGTCCGCCGACACGGCTACCCGCCGTATAACTCATCAGCTGTGCGGTTCCGGACTTGCCGCAGAACTCGACACCTTCAAGCCTCTGCAGGTAGCCAGTGCCGTGTGGTTCGTTCATGACGCCGTACATTCCTTGCGTCACCTGCTCAACGGTGTCCTCCTGGAGAGGGAAATCCACTTCCGGCACGGGCTGGTTGGTCATCAGCAGGTGCGGCTGCTTGAAAATTCCGCCCATGGCGATTCCGCCGATGGTGTGCGCGATCTGCAGCGGCGTCACTTCAACGGCGCCCTGGCCGATCGCCACCGAAATGGTTCGAGCCGGCGTACCACTTGTGATGAAAGACGCGCTCCACCCATTCTTCCGACGGAATCAGCCCCGGTTCTTCCCCCGGCAGATCAATGCCCGTGGGTTTTCCCAGACCAAGAGCCATAGCGTAGTGGGAGATTCTATCGATTCCGAGTTCCTTTCCCACCGTGAAGAAAAAAACGTCGCACGATTGCACGATGGCATCGTGGAGGTTTACCGTGCCGTGCCCTTTTTTGTCCCAGCAGTGGAAGACGCGTCCGTAAAATGTGGCGTAGCCCGGGCAGAACACGGTGTAATTCGCCGGAAGCGCTTTGGATTCGAGCATCGCCGTGCTCATCACGATCTTGAAGATCGAGCCCGGCGCGAGCTGCCCCTGGATGGCGCGATTCAATAGCGGCGTTTCGGGATCGCTGTTCAGCTTCTGCCATTCTTCGCGCGAGACGCGGATGGCGAAGTCGTTGGGGTTGTACGCCGGGCGGCTCACCATCGCCAGAACTTCTCCCGTGCGAGGATCGAGGGCCACCAGCGCGCCTTCTTTGTCCGCGAAGTCCTCTTCGGCCACCTTTTGGAGGTCGTAGTCAATCGTCAGCCGGATCGACTTGCCTTCAATCGCGTCCTGCTGTTCGAGCCGCCCGACTTCCTGCCCGATGCTGTTGACGATGGCCCGCCGCATTCCGTCGGTGCCCATCAGCGTGTCGTTGTACTGTTTTTCCAATCCAGTTTTCCCGACGATGTCACCCGGTTTATATCGTCCGTTGCTTGCGTCCACCTGGTCCGGGCTCACTTCGCCGACGTAACCGCTGACGTTCGCGAGGAAGTCCTCAGCCGGATACCGCCGCCGGTGCACCATCAGCATTTCCAGGACGGGAATATCCGCGCGGTGCGATTCGATGAAAGCGATGTCTCCCGGAGAAGCCTCGGGCTTGATGACGATGGGCTGAAACTTTGGGATTGTATTCGCCGCCTCGAGCTGCTGCCTGATGTCTTCGAGCTTCATGCTCAATCCATCGGCGATCTGCGGCAGATATTTTTCGACCAGTACGGGATCCTCGCGCAACAGCAGGACGCTGAAGGACGGGTAGTTGTCCACCAGCATGCGTCCTTCGCGGTCCAGCATTTTGCCGCGCGGCGCGATGATGGGAATCGTCCGGATGCGGTTCTGCTCCGCTTTGTTGGCGTAGTAGTCGGTCTGAATGATTTGCAGATTCCAGAACCCAAAGAGGAGGAGCGCGGTGAGCGCCACGATGGAATACGAAACCACCGTAATTCGTCCCTGCGGGAGCCGATTCTCGTTTTCAAACAACATCGCTAACTGAACTCCGCGCCGCGCCGTAACCCGCCTGCCTGATTGCCTGGCGAATCCGCGATTTCTGCCGGGGGGAAATCAGCGAAAGCCGCTCCTGGTGAGATGCTATCTTAAGTCCTTCCCAAAGTATCACTCGCACTATGCTGGTGCAACACGGCCGCGCACGTCTGCAACGCGTTCGTTACGACTTGCGCGCCGCGTTCCCCGGTTTCACCGCGTGCGCAGCCGGTCCAGCAGAGCGAATAGAAAAACCGCGAGGACCGCGTTGACCAATGCGCCGATTAGCAGCGGCAGCGTGAAATACCGTCCGTGTTCGCCCAGCAGCAGACGTTCGATGAGCAGGACCACGCCGTTGTGCAAGAGGCAGAACACGATGGTCAAAAGGAAGCGGCTCAGCGGGTGATCCACTTCAATCCGCGAACCGAGCGAAGACGCGAAGAATCCGACCAGCGTCTTCGCGATTCCATACACGCCGATCGCCGTGTGACACAGGCTGTCCTGCACAAGTCCAACGATCATTCCCAGCAGCAATCCCGACGACGGATTCCGCCGGCTGAGCGCGAAATACAGCGTCACCAGCAGCGGCAATTCGAGCATCTTGGCCCAGTGAAAATGCACCGGCAAAAACGCCTGCAGGAGAAGCGCCGCCGCAACCGTCGCAACCACCACGACGGTTGGATATTGGTGTACTTCGATGCGCGGCTCTTCACCGACTCGTATTTCGAGATTTTCCATACGGGCGGGCTCCTACTGCGGCACCGGCGCCACCGGCGGCTTCTTGTCTTTTGGAGTGGTGGCGGGAGATGTCGAAGTGGGTGGTGCGGGAGATGCTTGCGGCGCCGCGGGGGCGGGCGCTTGGTCGGCAGTCTGCGGCGGCTCCAGATCCTGGCGCGACAGCAGGATCAGCACTTCTTCCAATCGGTCCAGGTGCGCCGCGGGCCGCACGCGAATCACCATGAACGGCGTCTTCGGATCCGGTTGCGTCTGCACCACGGTTCCCACGGGCAAATCCTTCGGAAAGATGCGATCTTCGCCGGAGGTCAGCAAGGTGTCACCCACTGCGACCTTTTCATCTTTGCTGACGTATTCCATATCGAGCAGCGGTTCCCCCAAACCTCGGACGGGACCCTGGGTGCGCGTGCTCGCCAGCAACGCTCCCACGCCGCTGTCTTTGTCGCTCAGCAACAACACGTGTGACGTGCTTGGAAACACAGCCAGGATTTTGCCGACCACTCCGTCCGGCGTGATCACGCCCATGTCAATTTTCACGCCGTCGCGCGAACCTCGATCGAGGAAAAGAATATGGCTGGTGCTGTCCGGGCTTGCGCCGATCACTTGCGCCGCGATCATCGGCGCGCCGGAATGTGCCTGGCGGAAATGGAGAAGAGCCGCAAGGCGATCCGCTTCCGCCGCGCGCCCCTGCAGTTCCGCATTCTGCACCTGCAATTGCCCAAGTTCGCGGCGCAGCTCGATCTTCTTCTCGCGTGTGCCGCAGAGCAATGTAGCCGCCCCACGCGCTCCTGACGTGCTGGATGCTCCACGAACTCGCGACCTGAACCGGCGTGATCAGTTCCACAGTCCACACACGGAGCAGGCGCACCTGCCCTTGGCGCTGGATCTGCGCGGCGAGCAGCAGTATCTGCGCAACCAACATGGCCCCCAGCAGAGCTAGCGAACGGTGTCGCGATGGAATGGCAATCATCTGATTTTTTCAGCAGTGTTCGTGCGTCTGCGCCGCGCCGCTGCGCAGCGTCCCTAAACTAACAGAAGAAGTTCGAGATTTGCGGCGCACACAGAACTTTTTGCATTTTCAATCGATCGAGACCAGCCGCAGCAACTGGAAATCGCTCAGCATTTTCCCCGTCCCGAGCACGACCGACGCCAGCGGATCGTCCGCGATCGAAACCGGGAGTCCCGTCTCTTCGCGAATGCGCTTGTCCAGATTCTTCAGCAGCGCGCCGCCGCCGGTCAGCACGATGCCGCGGTCGCTGATATCGGCGGAAAGTTCCGGAGGTGTGCGTTCGAGCGCCACGCGGATCGCATTCAGTATGGTGGCGACGCATTCCGAAAGCGCCTCGCGAATTTCGCTGTCGTCAATCGTCACGGTGCGCGGCACGCCCTCGATCAGATTCCGGCCCTTCACTTCCATCGTCAGCGGTTTTTCGAGCGGATAGGCCGAGCCGATCTCCATCTTGATTTGTTCCGCGGTGCGCTCGCCGACCAGCAGGTTGTATTTCCGCTTCAGATAGTGCATCACGGCCTCGTCCATTTCGTTTCCCGCGACGCGCACCGAGCGCGAATAGACGATTCCGCTCATCGAAATCACCGCGATATCCGTCGTGCCTCCGCCGATGTCCACCACCATATTGCCGGACGGCTCTTCGATCGGGAGTCCCGCGCCGATCGCCGCCGCCATGGCCTGCTCCACCAGATAGACTTCGCTCGCTCGCGCGCGATACGCCGAATCCTGCACCGCGCGCTTTTCCACCGGCGTGATTTCGCTGGGCACGCCGATGACGATGCGCGGGTGCACCAGCATCCGCCGGTTGTGCGCTTTCTGAATGAAGTAGGTGAGCATTTTTTCGGTCACCTTGAAGTCCGCGATGACGCCGTCCTTCATCGGCTTGATGGCCACGACGTTGCCCGGCGTGCGGCCCAGCATTTCCTTGGCTTCCTTGCCCACCGCCACGACTTCGCCCGTGTTCTTGTTGATCGCGACGATCGAAGGCTCGTTCACCACGATGCCTTTGCCTTTGGCGAAAACCAGCGTGTTGGCCGTCCCAAGTCGATGGCCAGGTCGGAAGAAAACAAGCTGAAGACCGACCGAAAGTTGTACCCGTTTTTGCTCATCGTTCCCTCAGTTCACGCGGTCGATCCGATTTCTGCGCGAAGTCTTCACGCCGCCGCGCCGTTCGCTGCGGTCTTCGCTCCCTAGCTATGGAATCACAATCGGCACGGACTTGGTGGCCGTAGCTCCGCGCCGGTTCTGCCCTACGATAACAATCACATGGCTGCCGCGCGTCATCGGCGGCGTGAAGTAGCGGAACGTTCCGTCGGAGGAGATGTCCGCCACAGGTTCCCCGTCAACGATCAGCGCCGCGCCGGGCTCCGTTCGTCCGATCAGCTTCGACGACGTTGCCGTGCATCTCCGTCCCGTCCACTTCAAGCAGCATCTCCTGGCCTTTGCCTTCCATGACCAGCGTGAACTTGAATACCTCGCTCGCCTCGCTGTCGTGCTTCTGCGCGTCCGTTGCGGTGACGTTCCAGAAGTAGTCGCCGGGATCGAGGCCGGTCAAATCAACCGAGGATTGCGTGGTCCGCTTTTCGGCGGCGATGCGCGAGAACATGGACGTCGTACTCACTTTCACGTCGTAAGACACCGCCTCCGGAACAGCGGTCCACTCGAAATGAATCGCCGCGTGTTTCGGGTCCGCCTGGATCAACGGCTGCAAATTCAACGGCGCCGTCAGACTGCGGAGGCGCGAGCACGTTCGTTTTCTGAACTGGGCCGGATGGCGGCAGCACGGCGCGCTGGTATTGTCCGATGTCCACATGTTCGTCGCCGCGCTGCAACTCCGCGTCGCCGGCCGTGACGGTGATCGAATTATCCTGCGTCGTGGGATCGCTGTGAACTGCCGCGCGGCTGTTCTGATGCAGCGATGCGACCGCGTTCGAGAACGAAACTACCGCCTGCGATCGCGGCGATTGCCACGTGCCCGTCGTCAAATCCACCGCGCCGGAGGTGATGTGCATGCCGACGCGCGTTGTGCTGTCGCGGTCCACCGCGTTCTCCTCGACCGTCACCAGTGAATTGCTCTTCACCGTGTACGTCGTGCCGTCCACGAATGTGATGCGTGCTGCGCCGTCGCCGCCCGTTTGTATCAAATCGCCTTTATCCAGCGTCACGTGGTAGTCCGCGTCCACCCATTGCACCGAGTTCGCTTTTTTCACTTGTACGCGGCCGTCGAGATTTACGAATCGCGCTTGCGTCTGCACGCCGGTAGCCAGGTTGTTCGTGCCCGCCCCGACCGCCCGCTCGATTTTATTCAGTGCGGTCGCGTACCAGTCCGGCACGACCAAATAAAACGCGGCCAGCAACACCACCAGAATCAGCGCCACATACAGGAGGACAGTCTTGTAGGTGACTGACGTCCAGTAGACCTCAACGCGCGAGACTTTCGGCCTTGAAGCCGGCGTATGCGGTTGGCTTTGCATTGAAAAAGCCCCGATTCGGAGCCAATTCCGAAATTAGCACACGCATGCAGACCCCGCAAGGCAGCGTGTTTCCCCTGTTGCTTTGCGCTGCAATACGCGGCCGCCACGGCGCGCCGTACCCTCTCCTGCGGCCGGGTCTGCGGATCCCCTCGCGCCGTAGGCGCCCCCGGCTCCGCGCCGAATCTCATTGAGCCGCGGCGCGTCGCTCTTCTATAATAAGAGGTTGGCAGTTGGCCCGGTTTTCCGCCGGATGCAGTTGCGCGAAGCGGCCCTTCCGACGCCAGGCTCTCAGGAGGACGAATCTCCGTGGCAAAGTGGTACCAGTCCAATAAGCTCGGCGTCAGAATTCTGCTCGGCGTCATTGTCGGATTCCTGGGGATTGGGATGCTGCTCTACCTCGTGCCCGGGCAGGGCGGCACAGAACTTTCCGATACGGAGACCGTCGCTCAAGTCGGCAATGCCACCATCACGCTGACCGACGTGCGGACGCAACTGAACCGTCTCACGCACGGCAGCAATGTCCCCCCCGAAATGCTTCCCCAACTTGCGCAGCAGACGCTCAAGCAGCTCATTTATACGCACGCCCTCGATGTGGAAGCGGAGCGGCTCGGAATTCACGTCACCGACGAAGAGCGCCGCGATCGCATCTTACTCCTGCTCCCGGACGCCTTTCAGGGCGACACGTTTGAGGGGATGGATCGCTACTCCGCCGAAGTTCAGGAGCGTTTTCAGATGCAAGTGCCTGAATTCGAGGAGTTGATTCGCCAGAGCTTGCTCGAGGGAAAATTTCAACAGCTTGTGACCGACGGGATTGGCGTCACGCCCGCTGAGGAACAGGAATCCTTCCGCTACAAAAACGAAAAGCTCAAGATTTCGTATGTGATTCTAAAGCCGGAGGACTTTGCCTCTAAAGTTGACCCCACCGACGCAGAGATCGCCGCTTACTTCGAAAAGAATAAGGCCAAGTACGTCGTCCCCGAGAAGCGCGTCGTCCAGTACGCGCGCCTGGATTTCGCCGCGCTGCGCCAGCGCGCGCAGGTCACCGAAGCCGACGAGCGCCACGACTACGACGCCCACATCGATCTCTACCGCGTCGAAGATCGCGTCCACGTCGCCCACATCCTCTTCAAAACCGTGGGCAAGACCGACGCCGAAGTCGAAGAGATTCGCAAGACGGCCGAGGGCGTTTTGCAGAAGGCCAAGCACGGCGGCGATTTCGCCGCTCTCGCCAAGCAATATTCCGAAGACACCAGCAAGGACAATGGCGGCGATATCGGCTGGATCACGCGTGGACAGACCGTCCCGGAATTCGAGCAGGCCGCCTTCACGCTTCAGCCTGGCTCCATTTCCGATCTTGTGAAGACGCAGTACGGCTTCCACATCATCCATGTTCTCGAGCGTCAGGTCGCCCGCACGAAAACCTTCGACGAGGTTCGCGCCGAGATCCAGGCAGGCCTGCAGGAACAGGGTGCCGAGCAGCTCGCCGACAAGATCTCCAGCCAGATCGCCGAAGATATTCGCCGCACGGGCCAGGGCAGCCTTCAGGATCTCGCGACGAAGTACGGCATGACGGTGCAGCAGTCTCAGCCACTGGCTCAGGGCGATGTCATCCCGGACCTCGGCCCCAGTCCGGACTTTCAGGACCAGGTCTTTCGACTGCGCGCCGGCGACGTCAGCTCGCCCATTCGACTCCAAAGCGGATACGTAATCCTGGGCGTGAAGGAAATCCTGCCGGCGCATCCGGGCACTCTAGCTGAGGTTCGAGACTCGGTTCTCAGCGATTATCGCCAGGAGAAGTCGGTCGAACTCGCCAAAGATCGCTCCTTTGAAATCTCCCGCAGGGCCAAGGCAGGCGAGAAGCTCAACGCCGTAGCCAAGTCTTTCGATACTCAATCGAAGGATAGCATCGCCTTCTCGCGCGGCGATTCGGTTCCGGACGTCGGCCCCGCTTCGAAATTGCAGGAAGCATTCTCCACCCCCGTCGGCCAATCCGGCGATCCTGTCTTTCTCGGCGCCAACTGGGTCATCTACCAGGTGCTGGAGCACGACAATCCCGACCCGGCCGAGTTCGATAAGCAAAAGCAGGCCATCGAGCAAGATTTGCTTCAGTCCAAGCGTGAGGCGGCCTACGAAGCCTTCCGGGATTCGCTGCAGAAGCAGCTCGAGAGCGAAGGCAAGGTCAAGATTTATCCGGATGCTTTGAAGCGCCTGAATCCCACGTCCTAACACTTAAGTTGTTGAAAATACGGTAGTTACTTACTCCGAAAAGCCAGTTGCCTTTCGCCCCGCCTTAGGCTACCATTTTTGTGTCCGCAGTTTCGCCCCTGGCCAGAGGGGCATGTACCAGAGGCTGTCGCCTTCCCAGCTCGCTTCTGTTCAGGTTCGTCTTTCTTCGTGACTGTTGCTGATTGCCCGCGACGCTATGGGGATTCTTTCTGGCATATCCTTCCAGCGACGCGGCTTGACCGGAGTTTCAAAGTCAGGCCCACGGACGGCCTGACCTGAGGGGAATAGGGTGTGGGCTCTACTTGGAGCCCACCCAGATAAGGATGCGCGCCAACATGCAAACTCGGAACGAGTACCGCTGCTCGATTGAACTGAATCAGAACGGGAAATACTGCGTCCGCGTGCGCGCTTTCTTCGCGGAACACGAATGGACTCTTTCCGTCTATTTTCTTGCCTCCAACTTCAATCGCGCGATGAAAAAGCTCGAGCAGACCCTCCAGTTCTTGCAGCGGCAGGAGGATCGGATCTGGTTCTGGGGTGTGGACCGCACCGACGATCCGAATCTTTCCGCTGAAATGCTTGGAGAAGAGGGTCTCTATCTGGATCGCCGCGGCGAATTTCCGCGCCGCTCGCCTTCCTTCGCGGTGTCCGCGGAGCGGCCCGTCCCCGCATTCGTGCTGGCGCCAGTGCGCCGGACTCTAGCCGATTCCCTTCAATCGGTTCGCGCCGCGGCCGGCGACTAACCCACATTTCTCACCAGTCGCGACCGTTGATGCGACTCCATTCCGTATTTCTCTGCGTGCCTCAGCGCTCTCTGCGCCCGCCGGCAGGCAGGCCTCTGCGTTATCATTTTTTTGTTCTTGCGGACACTCCATCTAGGTGGTGACGGAGGACCTGAAAGATAACGCAGAGGCGCTGAGTACGCAGTGACGCGCAGAGAAGAGCGCGATCGTTCGGACCCTGTAGCCCAACCTGGTGAGAATTCCGAGCTAAATCCGCGGCCGGCCAACGCGGCGCGCAGCTTCTATTTTTCCCGAAGAAGAACTTCGCCGCCCCCGATGACCTGATCGTTTAGCCAGAGGCGGTATTTGTACGCGCCGGGGTTGCTCCCTGGCCGGGGCGTCCCGCTGAGCAGGCGCATCCCGGCTGGCGCCTGAAAGACGTTCGAGGAAAACGGGCAACGGTTGGGATCAAACTCAATTTTCAACTGGCCGGCATCAGACACCCAGCAGACCTGCTCGCTCGGCCCGATCACCACAATTTCCGGAAGAAGTCCCACTAATACAAGTTTTTCCGCCATGCGCCCCTATTTCAACTGTTCCACCGCTGCGACGATGTGCCGCGCGGAAATCCCGAACGTATCCAGCAATTCGTCGCCGAGGCCCGAATGCGGCACCCGCTCGACCGCCAGTTTTCGCACGGCCGTCAGCGGCACGCCCGCCTCCGCGAGCGCGGTCAGCACCGTTTCGCCGATTCCGCCTTCAGGGTAGTGGTCTTCCACAGTGATGACGCGCCCGCCCGTCGCGCGCACCTGCTCGGCCAGCGCCTGCGTGTCCAGCGGCTTCAAGCAGTAGAGATCAATCACGCGAATCGAAATCCCCTTCGCGCGAAGTTGGTCCGCCGCCTTCAGCGCTTCCCACAACGTTACGCCCGCGCTGATCACCGTCGCGCGGTCCTGCGCGCTCTGCCGCAGCACTTTCAATCCCGGGATGGGGAATTTTTCGTCGTTTGCGTAAATCACCGGCGTCTTCGGCCGCGAAGTCCGCATGTACGTAATCCCGTTATAGCGCGCCATCGCTTCCACCAGCCGCTCCGTGGACACCGCGTCGGCGGGATAAAGAATCGCGGCGCCGGGAATCGCTCGAAACGCCGCCAGATCCTCGAGCGCCATCTGCGACGGCCCGTCCTCGCCGATCGAAATTCCCGCGTGCGATCCGCACAAATTAATCGTGCTCCTGCTGATGCCCGCCATGCGCACCTGGTCGTACGCGCGCGCCAGGAAACAGGCAAACGTCGAAACGAACGGCACCAGCCCCGTCGCCACGAGGCCCACGCCCACGCTCACCATGTTCTGCTCGGCGATGTAGCCTTGAATCAGCCGGTCCGAGTACGCCTTCTGGTACGTTTCCGCGAACGTCGAATTTTTCACGTCGCCGTCGATCGCGATCACTTTGTCGTTCACTTCCCCCAGCTTCGCCAGCGCCACGCCGTATGCCGTCGATCGACCGCCGCACAGCAACCTGTATTGAACGTGTTTTATGAGCCGGATAGAGAAGCCGTTCAGAAGCATGCCGAGGAATGTTTCGCGCAGCCCGGCCGGATGATGAGGTGGGAAGCAAGGAAGATCCGCAAGAATGGCACGATGCTGTGGGTGCGCGAGACCGCCAACGCCGTACCGTTAAGAAACCGGCTGGTGCTGCTGGTTGTATGCGAGGACATCACAGAGCTGAAACGCGCCGAAGAAGCGGCCCGCCGCAATGAAGCAGAGCTGCGCGACGTGATTGCGGCGGTCCCGGCCCAGCTCTGGAGCGCCTCGCCCGACGGAGCAATCGATTTCGTCAATCAGCATCTGCTGGACTCTCAGGGTGTATCCCCCGAGGAAGTGTCGGGATGGAACTGGCAAGCTAGCGTCCATCCCGACGACCGCAGCAGGTTCGTCGCCGAATGGCGTTCGGCGCTGAAGACTGGGCAGGCGATGGAGAGCGAAGCGCGGGTGAAGAGCGCCGACGGGGGATATCGCTGGCTGTTGATCCGCAACGTGCCGGTTCGCGATGAACTGGGTAACATCCGCAAATGGTATGGAACTGGTATTGATATCGAGGATCGTAAGCGCGCGGCAGAGACTCTGCGGCAGACTGAGGCAATCCTATCCCAAGCTCAACGCATAGCACGGATCGGAGTATGGGTGACCAGGCCGCCCATGATTCCCGAGTACTGGTCCCCGACCGCCTTCGAGATATTTGGGATGGATCCGGCCGAGGGCCCACCGCGAGATTTGCAGGATTTCATGCTCCACGTGCACCCGGATGATCGCGAACGTGTGCTGCGCGAAACCGACATTTTCGAGACTGGACGCGTATTTGAATGCAAATATCGCATTATCCGGCCGGATGGTGAGGTGAGGGTTATCCGCGAGGTGGGCTCTCCGGTTCACGAGAGCGGGGCTGCCCAGCATTTCGTCGGCGCGTGGATGGACATCACCGAGCAGGAAGAGTTGACCGAGGAACTGCAGCGTCGTGAAGCCGCCCTGCGCGATAGCGAGGAACTGTGGAGGGCGACCTTTGAGAGTAATCCGACGATGTACTTCATGGTGGACGGGGCGGGTACGATCCTCTCAGTCAATCCGTTCGGCGCTGATCAACTCGGGTACAGCGTGGGCGAACTGGTCGGGCGCTCCGTGCTGGACATCTTTTGTGAACCGGATCGGGCTTCCATCCGCGCGCATGCTAATGACTGTTTCCAACAGCTCGGCACAACCATGAGGTGGGAAGCCCGCAAGATCCGGAAAGATGGCACGATGCTCTGGGTTCGCGAGACCGCCAACGCCGTTTCCCTGAAGAAGAAACCCGTGCTTCTGGTCGTATGCGAGGACATTACAGAGCTGAAACGCGCTGAAGAGGCTGCCCGCCGGAGTGAGAAAGACTTGCACGCATTGATCGAAAATGTTCCAGCAATGGTGTTCACAGCTCTGCCCGGGCCTTCGAATGAATTCGTAAGCCGCGGCTGGCGCGAGTACACAGGCATGTCTGAGAAGGACACGACCGGGTCGGGGTGGCAAAGGGTTGTCCACCCGGAGGACCTGGAACGGCATATGCAGGCTTGGCGAGTATCCACCGCGACCGGGCAGCCGTATGAAAACGAGGCGCGTTTCCGCCGTGCAGCGGACGGCGAATTTCGCTGGTTCTTGATACGCGCCGTCCCGCTGCGCGATGAAGCCGGAAGCATTCTTAAATGGTATGGAGTCTTGACGGACATAGAAGATCGCAAGCGGGCAGAAGCCCTGCTGGCCGGCGAAAAGCGGATCCTCGAGCTCGTCGCCAAAGGAGATCCTCTTCCTGAAATACTGGACGGCCTCTGCCGCTTGGTCGAGGAGCAAGCCAGCGGCGCCCTCGCCTCCGTCTTACTGGTGCAAGGAGACCGGTTAAAGCATGGTGGCGCGCCCAGCCTCCCCAAGGCTTACACCGAGGCAATTGACGGAGTATTGATTGGGCCGTCGGTCGGCTCGTGCGGCACAGCCGCGTACCGTCGTCAACAGGTCATCGTCGAGGATATTGCTACCGACCCGTTGTGGACTGATTTCCGCGATGCGGCTTTGCCCCATTCTCTGCATGCCTGTTGGTCCACGCCGGTCTTCTCCTCGCAAGGCAAAGTGATTGCGACCTTCGCAATGTACTATCGCGAGCCACGACGCCCGAGCCCGCGTGATCAGGAAATTATCCAGCAGATCACCCACCTGGCGGGTGTTGCCATTGAACGTAAGCTGACCTACGACCAACTACAACGCAGCGAAGCATATCTGGCGGAGTCACAAAGGCTGACTCACACCGGCAGTTGGGCCAGCGAACCCGTCAATCGTGAGTTTCTCTATTGGTCTGACGAGATGTTCCGAATTCTAGACTTCGATCCGCAACACGGCATGGCGAGCCGGGAGCAGATGTGGCAGCTAATACACCCGGAGGATCGCGATAGAGTCAAAGAGATTAGTGACAGGACCGCTCGCGAGAAAAAAGATTACGATTACGAGTGCAGAGTCGCGCTGCCCAGCGGGGCAGTTAAGCACCTTCTTTCGCTAGGCCATCCAGTATTGAATTCCAAAGGAGAGATGATTGAGGTAGTCGGTACGACGATCGATGTGACGGAACGCAAGCGCCATTTATCCGACCTCCAACGGGCCGAACAGAAATTCCGCGGGCTATTGGAATCGGCTCCCGATGGAATCGCGGTCGTGAACAGCGAGGGCGAAATTGTTTTGGTCAATGCGCAACTGGAGAAGCTTTTTGGCTATCAGCGACGGGAGGTCTTGGGGAAGAAAATCGAAATTTTGTTACCGGAGCGGTTCCGGGGCAAGCATCCGGAGTTACGCAGGGCTTTTGCAACCGACCCTCACGCTCGGCCAATGGGGTCTGGTTTGGAACTGTACGGCCGGCACAAGGATGGACGTGAGTTTCCCGTGGAGGTCAGCCTAAGCCCGCTCGAAACCGAGGAGGGCGTGCTGATTTCCAGCACTATCCGCGATGTAAGCGATCGGAAACGGGCCGAGGAGAAGATACGGCGGAGCGAAGCGGAGCTACGACAGCTCGTCGATGTGATTCCACAGCAAGTCTTTGTTTTCGACGCCGACTGGAAACCTCTTTTTGCGAACCAGCGAGAACTGGAATACACCGGCCTTACCGTGCAACAGATGCAGTCAAAGGACGCGGTTGCCGGAATCTTTCATCCGGAGGACCTGAAGAAGTTGGAGGCCGCCCGCGAGCGGGCACTCTCTGATGGCGCCTCGATTGAGATGGAGGCGCGAATACGGGGAAAGCACGGAGCGTATCGCTGGTTCCTGATCCGAGACAATCCGCTACGGGATGAGCACGGGCACATCCTGCGGTGGTACGGCACGCGCACCGACATCGAGGACCGCAAGCGCGCCGAAGACGCTCTCCGGCGCAGCGAAGCTTACCTGGCGGAATCGCAGAGGCTGACCAATACTTGCAGCTGGGCTGTCGATGGCAAGAACCGCGAGCTCGTCTACTGGTCGGATGCGATGTATCGAGTCTTCGGCTTCGATCCGCAACAGGAATTCCCGAGCCATGACCGAATCTGGGAGCGAATACATCCAGAGGATCGCCCTAAGGTAAGAGAGCATAGCGACAAGGCCGTCCGCGAGAAAGTGGATTGTGAGTTCGACTACAGGATCGTGCTACCCGAAGGAACCGTTAGACACATTCATGCCTTAGCGCATCCAGTTCTGAATTCAGCGGGAGAGCTGATTGAAGTAGTGGGTACAGATATTGACGTGACCGAGCGCAAGCAGGTGGAGGAAGCCCTGTGCCGCAACCAGGCGTATCTCGCGGAAGCACAGAAGTTGAGCCACACCGGCAGTTTCGTCTACAACCCCAAGACAGGAAAAACGCTTTACTGGTCCGAGGAATTGTTCCGGATTTTTGGCCTGGATCCTCAGCGCGGCATACCCGATCCTGAAGACTCACGTCTCATCGTGCATCCCGATGATCGCGATAGGGTTGCCGAAAAATACCTGCGGGGGTTGCGCCAAAAAGCTCAGTTTTCGCAGGAATACAGGCTGCTATTGCATGATGGGACAGTCAAGCACCTGCACGTCCTTTGGCATCCGGTCCTCGATCAAGAAGGGGAAGTGGTCGAATACGTCGGTACGGCTGCGGATGTGACGGAGCGTAAGCATGCCGAGGAAGAGCGTGAAAGATTGCGCCAGTTAGAGGCGGATCTCGCGCACATGAACCGGGTGACCATGCTCGGTGAGCTTGCCAGTTCTCTTGCCCATGAAATCAACCAACCCATCGCCGCCACAATCACCAGCGCCAATGCCTGCTTGCGATGGCTCGCACATGATCCGCCGGAACTGGAAAGGGCCCGCGCAGCCACAATGAGGATTGTGAAAGACGGAAGCCGTGCGGGCGAAATCATCCAGCGCCTGCGGGCGTTTTACAAGAAAGGCGCTCCCCCGCATCGTGAGTTGGTTGACCTAAACCAGTTAGTCGACGAAATGCTCGGCCTGGTGCGCAACGAGGGAACCCGGCATTCGATTGCGCTGTGCACGGAACTTGCGCCGCAATTGCCGCAGATCATGGCAGATCGTGTGCAATTGCAACAGGTATTGATGAACCTGATGTTGAATGGCATCGAGGCCATGAGTGACGGGTCCGGACAACTTACAATCCGGTCGCAAAGGACAGAGAATGGGATGGTGCTGATTTCCGTCAGTGATACCGGAGTGGGCCTCCCCAGCGAAAAAGTAGACTTGATCTTCAATGCGTTCTATACGACGAAGCCTCAAGGTACTGGAATGGGGCTGGCGATTAGTCGCTCGATCATTGAAGCCCACGGCGGCCGCCTGTGGGCCGCTGCCAATGCGCAGCGCGGTGCGACGTTTCATTTCACTGTGCCTGCTGAGGTCCACAAATGAGCATGGGAGACGTGACCACCGTATTCATCGTCGACGATGACGCCGGTGTGCGCGAAGCGATCAAGGATTTGGTGGGGTCGGTGGGACTGCACGCTGAGACCTTCCCCACGGCGCGAGAGTTCTTGTCGAGTGAGCGGCGAGACGGTCCCAGTTGTCTGGTCCTGGACGTCAGACTTCCCGGCATCAGCGGCTTGGATCTTCAGCACGAATTGCGGAAAGCGGGAGTCAAGATCCCCATCATTTTCATCAGCGGCCACGCTGACGTTCCCATGAGCGTGAAAGCTGTTAAGTCCGGCGCTTTCGAATTTCTCACCAAGCCGTTCAGGGACCAGGACCTGCTCGACGTCATTCAGCGCGCCCTCCGCCGCGACCGCTCACTCCGCGAAGGCCAAAAACAATTGGCTGAACTGCAGCAGCGCTATGCCCGGCTCAGCGCCCGCGAGCGTGAAGTCATGAACCTGGTGGTTTCCGGGATGCTCAACAAGCAGATTGCGGCGGAGCTAGGCGCCAGCGAAAGCACGGTAAAAATCCACCGCGGGCATGTGATGCAAAAGATGCAGGCCAATTCATTGCCCGAACTAGTCAGAATGGCCGATAAGCTCAAGACTTCCCAGTAACTGCTGCTGTCCAACCGCCTTCCTGCCCCTGCAGGTCTATAACACCTATCGTCAACCAGGTTCACCAAGGTCTTATTGCGCTGTCCGAAAGTGTGATTGTTTTCCATGGATCATGGCCGTATGCTGCTGTTATGGCAAAGGGCCAGAATACGAAAGTGATTGCGATAGTAGATGACGACGAGTCAGTCCTAAATGCCCTGCAGGACCTGATCGAAGCGGACGGGCTGACGGCGAAGTGTTTCGGGTCAGCGGAAGAGTTCCTCGAATCCGGCGTGCAGGATAAAGCAGCCTGTCTGATCACGGACATCCGTATGCCTGGAATGTCGGGTCTGGAACTGCAGGCGAAACTTAAGGCGGATGGATGTAAAACTCCCATCATTTTTATCACCGCACATGGCGACGCGAGAACACGCATACAAGCGATGAGGGAAGGCGCGGTCGAGTTCCTGATGAAGCCGTTCGATGACCAGGTTTTCCTCAGCCGGTTGCGCGCCGCCGTCGATAAGTGATCAACCCTCGGGGTGACCACGGGGAAACCATGCGGCAATTTGCGGGGTCTTCTGTGACGAGTTCCGAAGTATCTGCATCCAGTAATCGGGACCAAGCCGAGCGCGCATTCGAGCAGATTATCGGGAACAGCCCTGCGCTTGAAGCTGTGCTAGGGCAAGTAGAATGTGTTGCACCCACCGACTCCACCGTTCTGATTCAAGGCGAAACCGGTACCGGCAAGGAGCTAATCGCCCATGCCATTCACAATGCAAGCTCGCGATGTGGACGTGCGCTAATCAAGCTGAATTGCGCGGCAATTCCCCTTGATCTCCTGGAAAGCGAATTGTTCGGGCATGAGAAGGGGGCTTTCACCGGAGCCATAGCGCAGAAGGTTGGCCGGTTCGAAATGGCTGACGGCGGCACGTTGTTCCTGGACGAGGTAGGGGACATTCCGCCGGCGCTACAGCCGAAGTTGCTGCGGGTGCTGCAAGAGCAAACCTTCGAGCGCCTGGGCAGCGGACGCACCCATAAAGTGGATGTACGGCTGGTTGCCGCCACTAATCGAAATCTAGAGGAAATGGTGACGCGGAACGAATTCCGCAACGACCTTTATTACCGCCTCAACGTGTTTCCCATCTGGCTGCCACCCCTGCGTGAACGCCGCAGTGATATTCCTGCCCTGGTAGAGCATTTCGCCGACGTTTTCAGCCGGCGCATGAAAAGGAACATCCGCCATATTTCTCCGGAAACGATGACGGCCTTCTCGTCGTACAACTGGCCTGGCAATATACGTGAGCTCCAGAACCTGGTGGAGCGTGCGGTAATTCTCGCACATGATGGCGAGCTTCCAAATCCACTACCAACGTCCGCGGTTCCCATTCTTCCCTCACCTTCCGTAAGTATGGTGTCTGGAGACTTGGAGCCTGCCGTTTCAATGACGCTACGAGACTCCGAGCGCGCGCTTATTCTCCAGGCGATGCAAGCGAGCGGCTGGAAAGTCGGGGGACCGAAAGGGGCAGCCGTAAAGCTGGGTTTGAACCGGACAACGCTGATGTATCGGCTGAAGAAGCTGGGAATCGAACGGCCATTGCGGCGCGATGCTCCGCTCGACGATTTCGTGACGCCTGAGCAGCGTGAATCAGCGGCAATGTAATATTTTGGTGATCGTGTACGGTTCCTCCAACAACTCCTTCCAATAGTCTGCTAGAAAATCGGCCCGGTTGGACCCACCTTCATGTTCAAACTACTCGGGTGTTCGGCCCATCGCGTGGGTGATCTCGTCGTGGGCCTGGGTGTAGTCCAACTGTGACTGGAGAAGCAATGTTTTCGCGTCGAATTCCTGGGCGACCGCCAGGTCGGCCTGGGAGCTAAGGGCCTCTCCATGCGAAAGCTCTTGTTGCAGGACGCGGCTGGATTCAGTGCGCAACGACAGCAATTCCTCGGAGACTTTCAGCATCTGCTGCGTGCGTTCCAGCTTGTTGTACGCAGTCTGCACAGCTAACTCGACCTCGTCCGTCATTCGGGCAAGGTTCTCTCTCGCCTGCGACAACTGGGCCTCGCGCTCCTTAAGGACCGCGCGCTTGCGGCCCGCATCGAAGAGATCATAGTCAAAGTGAACGCCGAAAGAACCGAAGTTACGGGCGAGAAACGGGACCTGGTTCTGGTAGCTATAGCGCGCGAAGGCTGAGACGTCGGGCACACCGATGTCGACCTTGGCGAGGTGAACAGCAGCCGTAGCCTTCTCTACATCGTTCCGCGCAGCGGCAATCTCGGGATGCGCCGCCAGGGCCTGTGCCACGCAAGTTTCCCGCTGGCATTCCTGCTGGAATTCCTCGGCATTGGGGTCAAGGTCCAGCGGCGTAGTCAGGGGCAGCCCCATGGCGTCGTTGAGCTGTAGTTTGAGGTCGGAAAGCTGTAGGTCGGTGGTGAGTAATTCCTGTTTCGCCTGCAAGAGCTGCGCGCGGCTTTCGATCAGGTCCTGTTGCAGCGTGCTGCCCAATTTCACCTGCTCGACGCGCTCGCTCTGCAAGTCTTGTGAGGCCTTGATCCGCGCCTCCATTGCGCTGCGGTGGACTTGTGCAATCAAGACCTTGTAGTAGAGTTGGTGAACTTTCAGGGCAACATCATTCTGCGTCTGTTGCGCGCTTTGCCGGGAGGCCTTTAGTTCGGCCTGCGCGATGTCGTTCGCGGGCCTGATCTTCAGCAAAGTCGTCAGCGGCTGTGTGAGCTGGGTGCCGCTGGTGGTCAGGTCGCGCCCGCCCTGGTTCAGGATCGCATTTACAGGAGGAATAGGACTGCCTGCAACGGTGCCAAGACTGCCGGAATAAATTTGTATCAGCTGGGTGTCGGTGAGATGTATGAAGTTAGTGTCATTTCGAATACTGGGAAAGTATTCGCTCTTGGCAACTTCTTTGGCGTGCTGCTTCTCCTCGACTTTGAATTCGTTGATGCGCACCAGGTGGTTGTGCTGAAGCGCTAGCTGGACGGCCTCATGCAAGGTGATGTGCCGCGGAGGAGCAGTGGGCTCGCCGGCGAAAGCCAAAGCGCCGAACAACGCCAGAGCCAGTACAAGGTGCATTTTTCGTTTCATGATTTCTCCTCCTTTACCGGCTGCAGCTCGGCAAGGTCGCCGTAGTTGAGAGGCGACTTGCGCAGCAGGGCGACAAGGACAAGTGCAATAACGCAAGTCCACGCGACCAACAGAAACCCGTCGATCAGGCTCAGCGTATAAGCCTGAAGGCTCAGCCGGGCCGCGACGAGATCGACCGCGCGTGCCCCGGCCGACGGCAACCCAGAGGACTTTCCGAAGAGTCCTGCCGTCATCGCGCGGATGTTGAAATCTGTAATCCAGCTCCCACCGCTTACGTGCAGCCCAAGAAGATTGGAGTGCAGTTTCTCGCGATCCGCGAGAAAGTGTCCCATGTACAGGGCCCCCACTGTGCCACCAAACAAGCGAATGGTATGAAAGAACGCGGAAAATGTCAGGATCCACTGAGGCTTCGACAAGCCCCCGGTGAAGATCCCTTGCAGGATGATGCATCCCACCAGCCCGATGAGAGAAAACGCTTGTCCGACGCCGGTGAGCAGCTCGGTGCGGTAGTAATTTTCTGCCGCCCAAGCACTCGTGTATTGAGCGCATAAGATGGCCACAATCGCCGTGCAGGTCAACCCGCCAGCGAATACCAGCCGGGGATCAACCCCGCGACGCATCAGAAGTCCCGCGGTAAAGGCGACGGGCAGGAGCGGGAGGGCGCTCCAGATTATGGCCCGCCCAATCTGATCGGCTTCGAACCCATGGATGGCCAGCGACTGCGGAATCAGGATGATGGTTAATACGAGAGTGAAGCGAAACCAGAAGAGCAGACTGCCCAGCAGGACAGTGTTCCATTTCCAGAGATAAGGTAAGGCCACGAGAGGATTCGGGCCGAGTAGCCGTCGTATGAGCGAGCAGAGTGTTAAGAACGCCCCAGACCAAAACAACGCGTTATAAACGCCAGAGCGCCACCAGTCGAGCCTCTGACCTTGCTCAATGGCAGCAAGCATCAGCGCCAATCCGGCACTCAGGTACAGGAATCCGACGAAGCTGGGCGCTGGGCCGCTATTTTTTCGAGGGGCAGCCGGAGGTATCCCGAAGTAGATACAGACCAGCATTACCGGGACGATAACGGCCGAGTTCCAGAACATCCAATGCCAGGAAAGGTGGTCGCGATACCAGCCATAAAGCGATGGCGCTATATTGACCGCCCCATCTATAAACGTGGCATAGAACGCCATCGTGAAAGGCAGGTATCGCAGTGGAGAAATACGAAGCGCAAACGTCAGGGTGAGCGGATAGAAGGTTCCTGACGTCAGCCCCGCGACCATCAATGCCGCAATCAGCAGACTGTAACTGTGTATGAGCGGCAGGAAAGCGCAGGTCACGCCGAAGACTCCTGCCGCAAACAGAAGGACGCGGCGCGGTCCGAGCAGACCTCCGAGGTAGACGGTAAAGGGCCCGATAAACATGAGAGAGGCGTTATAGGCGCTGTCGAACCACGCACCGGCATCGTAGCTGACGCCGACATGCCCTTTCAGGTCGGCTAGCCCCAAGCTAAGCATGCGACCGGTCAGAGTTACAAGCCCGGCCCCGATGAGCACGCCTAGTATTCCCAGCACAGGCCGGGTGGAGAGTTCCAAGGGGATCGCAGCGGCGGTTGCGCGCGCGATCTGCGCCGGCGTCGGTCGGGTTATGACAGTTGCGGTAGCCACGTTATGCCTGCTCAGTGTTTGGTGCGGACGGTTGTGGTCACCGAGAGGCCCGGGCGCAACTTGTTGGCGGCTTCCGTATCGTCGAACGCGATCTTGACCGGGATTCGCTGCACTACCTTGGTATAGTTACCGGTAGCATTGTCCGGGGGCAACAATGCAAACTGCGATCCGCTGGCGGGAGCTATTTCGATGACCTTGCCGCGGAAGACCTTCCCAGGAAACTGGTCTATGCGGATCTCGGCTGCATCACCGACCTTTACGTTGGTGAGCTGGGTCTCTTTGTAATTCGCCTGTACCCATCGCGTGCGATCGACGAAGGGAATCACCTGCGTACCGGGAGACACCAACTGACCGGGGCGCACTTGCCGTTCGCCCACGCTCCCATCGCCCGGGGCCGAGATCTTGGTGTAGCCAAGGTTCACCTGCGCTACGACGAGGCTTGCTTCCTTGGCGCGAAGGTCGGCGGCAAGCTGCATCTCCTGTGACTCGAGCACAATCTTCTGGCGCCGCTCGGCTTCCGCCGCCAACTCGCTGCTGCGCAGTCCGGTGCGTGCCTGCGCGAGGTCGGCATCGCGGCTGGCATACTGACCCGCCAGCGCCTCTTCCTCCGCCACGGCGCCTTCTTCTTTTTGTTGCGTGGTCGAATGGGTCTGGAGCAGCCCCTCCTGGCGCTTGCGCTCCAAGCGGGCACGCACTAATTGGGCCTCGACAGCGTCCTTGCCGGCCTGCGCTGCCGCAATCTGGGCCTTAGCTTGATCGATTCCGGCGAGCGCCCTGTCGATCCGGGCGTCTTGAAGCTGGCGCTGGCGAAGGTTGTTCTCGATGGCAGCTCGGGCGGCCTCGACGGCCGCGCTCGCCTGCGCGACTTGCGCCTGATAGTCGCTGTCCTCCAGCTCCACCAGCAGGTCGCCTTTGTGCACCTGCTGATAATCGGACACGGCCACGTTCTTCACGATCCCGGGCACCTTCGTACTCAGCGGAGTGAGATCGCCGCGAACATACGCATCGTCGGTGACTTGTTCGACGTGTCCGCCTTCCCAGGAATTCCAGTTCCAGGTGACGGTCACCAAGACAGCGAGAGCCAGCACCAGCACAAGAATTGGAGTGCCATACTTCTGCCAACGGGGCGTAGGCGGCGGTGGTGATGCATCCTGCTCTTTGGGCGGTGTCTCCGGCTTTGGCGCGGGTGCCGGGGATTCGACGGGAACGGGGGAGGCGGGCATGAATCACGCTCCTTCCTTTACGAGAGATCTAGTCGATTAGAGCTTTCGTTTCCTGTTTTCCAAGGGGCTCAATGCGGGCTTATGGGCTCGCTCGGATTCCTGAAGTATAGCTCCTATCCACAAGCCTTTATTGCAACTGATGCTCCATAACCCCTGGCTTTTGCAGCGCTACCGAGAGCCTCGATAGCCGGCGAATCTGGCTCGCAGAGCCAGTGGCTTTGCGAAAACGACGATCTTTCGACATCCCGCAAAGTGACCTGATTTTTCACTGTCAATCCTTTGACTTTTTGCAGTGTACGTTGGTGTGCCTGCCAAACCGCGATTCCAAATGCTAGAGCGCACCAGCGAAGAACTGCTCGCTGTTGCGGGACCCCAGAAACGATTGGCTTTCCTAATGCCGGCGCTGCCTTGAGCCGGAGTGGGCATAGCGCAGAGAACGATGCTCGCGTCGGGACGAAGCGCGGCGCACGGAACCAGCGGCACCAGCGCTGACTACAGTACCCTCTCACTCGGTAGAGACCAACTGAAGCTGCCGGGCAGCAGGTGCATGTCGCCCTGCTGTACGAGACTGCCGGGTGGCGAGGACGGAAGAAGATTCCGCTTGCAGCCGCTCGGGCGGATTCCACTCACCTCGAACGCCGCGATTCAAGTCGTATAGGCGCCAACCGCCACACGACAGACACCGTTGCCGGTTGCGCTGGGGCCATCCGACTCGCCGATGGAAACAACCGCGAGACAATCCGCTTATCAGGGCCGACAATTGGGCGCCAGGAGCTTCGGTTCTTCCGGAACGCGGCAGACGTCCGCCTAGGCTTTCTTGTTCCATACCACTCCTAACGCGTGCAGGATCAGAGTATCTTGAGGTGTCAGCCGATCAGGGTGCAAAACTGCTTCGAATGCGTATCGGACCGTCGCGTTTTGCGAGCTGCACCACGGTTCGTGGCCGATGATGCCTGCGCATTGTGCACAAGCTGAATCGGCGCTGTATCGGTTGCTGTGCTGCCACACGGTTTGCTGGGATACGGACATAGAAATACTCCTTCGATCACCACTGCCAGCCGCACTGGCAACGCACCGAATCGCAAAGCCGTCGTTTCGTCAACAGTGACTTACACCACGCACATGATCTCGTCCACATGGCTGTCTCCTTGCCGCCCCGATACGTTTTCCTAGGCACACGCCTCTGGCCAATTCGCGCTCGTTTTGGGTATTGCAGCTGGATTGCCAATTTCGAAACCGCAGAACTGGGACCGCTGACGTTGTGTCATCAACGAAGTGTTCCCATGCTGCTTCGGTGCGCATGGCGGGTTTGGCTGGTGAAGTGCTGTGACAACTCTGAAGGATGGTGCCGAGTGGCAGCCAGTCAATGGAAGCATCAACCACCCAGTTCGAACGAACCCGAATCTTGCAGGTCATCGCTGGAGGAGCCTCTACGCAAATCCTCCGCCTCCGTGCTCGTGGAGCTCAGCGTCGCGCTAGTCAAGGCTGCATCCGGCACATCTACACCCGGATTCTGCTCTCGTTGTCAAAGCTATCGTGATCCGCGACTTTCGACCGCTCTATATCGAAATCTCTTCTGCTCGCAACAGTGCGAGCAGGAATTCGTGCGCACAGCCCTGGAGTCGTTGACACTGGAGGAGTGCGACCGCATTCAGGAGCGGCTGAACGCCCTTCTCATCGGCGCGCAGGAATTTTCCGCAAGCAGTACGACAAGCTCCGACTAGATCCAGTATCCGATCTGCGCGGTGCCTATGCTCCGAGTTGAATAGTCTCCGTGCGCTGTGGGCCTTGGCGCGTTTGGCGCGGATCAAGCAACCTTTTTGCTCCCTGAGCGCGGCATCCATGTGGGGAGACTGTTTTCGTTGACTTAGCCTCTGCTATGGGTCAGAATCAGCACGCAGCTAGGAGAACCATGATGAAGTTTCTTGTCCTGTGGCACTTCGATGTAACGCGGCTGACCCCTGACGTGGTTCGCGCCATTGCGGAACAACCCAAGTACGGCGAGAAGCTCGAAGCCGACGGCAAACTCGAGTGCCGTTATCACGTCGTGGGAAGCCACGGTGGCGCCTGGATCTATAACGTCGCGTCCAACGAGGAACTGGATCGTTTGCTAGCCATGTCACCGGTCTACAATTTCGCCACCTACCAGGTCTTGCCTTTGGCTGACATGACTGACCCCTACACGGTCGCGGGAAAGAGCAAACAATAAGTCGGAGATTTGGCGTAGCACTCGACCCGCGCTTTGTCGCACCCAAGCAAGTATTTTCCTTGGAAACCAGGGAAGTGGCTTCCTTTCCGGCGGCCAATGGTTTTATGGTGTGTTGCAAGATTGTTCCCTCACAAACGGCCCCGTTTCTGACCACCGTCTGGCACTGCCAACGTTTTGACTGCTCAACTGCACACCATTGCTGCAACGACTCCTCTCTTCAATAACTTAAAGTCGGTTCGGATTGGCAGGTTACCTGCATTGTCCACCACTAGACGAAAAGGTGTGGACCAGGTCGCGTGATCCCACATCGTACGACTCCCGCGGGTCTCGTCCGCCACATCGGTGAGTTTCACGTCCGGAACGACACGGATGACCAATGGCGTTTTCTTGAAGATGCATAGGCAAAGTACAAGTCGTCTGTCGAAAGCATTGCCACCCTTCCTGCTGCTTGTAGGGCTTGCATCGGTGTTTACGGCCTCAACGCTGGCACAACAGGTTCCGACCCCAGACGATCGGCCCGGGAGTATTGCTGCAACTGTAATGGATCCGAACGACGATACGGTTCCGAATGCAACCGTCGGTTCTGCAAGGCCCCGAATCCAACGACCGGCATACCACGGTGGCGAACGAGAATGGCTTCTTTGAGATCCACAATGTCAGGTCAGGGATCCCGTACAGAGTCATGATCCATGCCAAAGGATTCGCAGATTGGACTTCGCCGCCCATCGTGCTTCAGCCAAACCAGTACAAACTCCTGACCGACTGCAGGCTTCGGCTTCAAGACGTGCAGACCACAATCAATGTGGGTTATTCGTCGGTGCAAGTCGCTAAGCAACAGGTAGCAACGGAAGAAAAGCAGCGCGTTCTGGGCATCATACCTAACTTCTATGTTGTATACGACCGAAATCCCGAGCCGCTCACACCAAGACTGAAGTTCGACCTTGCCATGAAAGTTTCGACTGATCCAGTCACCGCTCTGGGCGTAGGCTTCGTCGCCGGCATACGCCAGGCGGCAGACAGCCCAGACTTCCAGTTGGGCGCTAAGGGATACGGCCAGCGGTATGGAGTCACCGCTGCCAACGGCTTCAGCGACATTTTAATTGGCGGAGCAATCCTGCCGTCGCTTCTGCATCAGGATCCACGTTACTTCTATCAAGGCACGGGAACGAAGAAATCTCGCATCCTCCACGCCATCTCTAACCCATTTATCTGCCGGGGCGATAACGGGCAGATGCAGCCAAATTACTCGAGCTTGGGTGGTGACTTGATTTCGGCTGGCATTTCTAACGCTTACTATCCTCAGTCGAATCGCGGGCCAGGCCTGGTGTTCGGAAACTTTGCTATTGGTACTGCCGAACGCGCGATCAGCAGCTTGGCCCAGGAATTTCTTTTCCGCAGGGTTACCACGAAAGCTGGGAAGTAGGCTAGCGAACTCCTGTTTCCTTGGCACGCGTGTCAGGAGGTTGGCATCACCGTCTGCTCCAGAAAAGTGCTGACTCTCTCCAGCTCCGGAAATATGTTAATCGCTGGTACACATATCAGCGCGACTGTCGGGATTGGCTAAGCGCGTGCAGTTAAAGTGTAGGGTTCCGCACCATTCGGAGCCGGATCGATATATCTCTATTTTAGGAGCGAGGTTTTAGAAATGAATAAGAAAGTTTGGATGGCTGTCCTTTGTCTTGCGGTGGCCGTACCCGGGTTCGCGCAGAACAAGCGGCTTGCGGACGCGACCAGCGTGCTTAAGGAAGTGATAAATGGCAAAGGCGGAATCCCACAAACCACGCTGGATAAGGCCATGTGTGTAGTGGTTTATCCCGCCGTGAAAAAGATCGGGGCTGGGGTTGCCGTCACCTATGGACGCGGGGTTCTGACTTGCCGCAGCGGGCTGCAGGCCAGCGCCCTATGGAGCGCGCCGGCTATGTATACGCTTGACGCGGGCAGCGTCGGTCCACAGTTTGGCGGCTTCTCGTCAGACTACGTACTGCTCATCATGAACGAGAACGCGGCAGACAAGATACTCTCCGGCAAGCTGAAGCTCGGAGCAAATGCGGCTGCTGCTCTTGGCTCATCGGTTGCCACCACAGAAGGATTTAATGACTCGAGCCTCGGTGCGGATGTCCTCATCTACTCGCGCTCGAATGGTGGCGTGTTCGCGGGCGTCTCCCTGGGCGACGCCTCGCTGGCCAGCGACGACAAGGCAAACCGCGAACTCTATGGCCGCGCGATCACGGCAAGCGAGATTGTGCGGGATGGCAAGGTCGCCCCTCCAGCGGGGGCACAGCCTTTCCTGGCGGCAGTGGAACAATCAACCAAAGCTAACTAGCCGCCTCGTTTGTTCAACACCGCCCCACTCACTTCTATTGAGTGGGGCATCTTCTGCCGTGAAGATCAATGGCCGCTGGGAATCAGGCTTGGAGTGTCTACCGTTTGGCACTGCCGTACGTGGTCAGCACTCAGGAGAACGGAAGCTATATCCGTCAACTCGTGCACATTGCTGATTTCCAAAGAGATGCGCCTTACACACTCAACGGCTACGCAATTGCACTGTCAGATCGGGAGATTGCTAAGTTTGTTTTCGCGACTCGGAAAGGCAGCATGCAGGACACGGTGTCAATCGAAGGTCGGGTCACCATTGACAACTCTGGCGAGATGCGCGAGAAGCTCGCTAATGCTTTGAAGCCTAAGCCCGGCGAGGTGACTGTCGATTTTTCGCGAGCTGACATTTATTGAGACTTCGGGACTGGCGACGTTGGTCGAAGCATACCGAATTGCACGTCGGCAAGGGACGAAGCTGCGGTTGACCGGCATTCATGGCCAACCTCGCGACCTGCTCGAAGTAACTCGCTTAGATGAATTCTTTGACATCGCAGCGGAGCAGCAAACGGCGTGAACGCGTTCGAAGATATCGGCGGTGTAGTGGTCCAGCAGTTCGCGTACGTTGGCGGACTGACGGACCAGTTCTGGTCGGGACTGCGGGCCCTGCCGCGCGTGCTGCCAGATCATAGGCAGGCGGGGCCGCTGGCAAAGCTGCGATTCGGCAGATGGCCGCCATTGGCGTTGCAGCGCTGCCCATGATCGGCATCATGGCGCTCTGCGCCGGAATGATTCTGGCGCTGCAAGGGGCCGCGGAATTACGCCGGTTTGGGGCACTGCGCTACGTGATCGACCTCGTGGCGGTCGGGTTTACCCGCGAACTTGGGTCCGCTATTGACCGCTATTGTGGTGAGCGGCCGGTCGGGATCGGCATTCTCCGCCGAGATCGGAACCATGATGGTGACCAACGAGATCGATGCGCTGCGCGACCATGGCGCTCGATCCCATCGAGTTCGTGCTGGCGCCAAAGTATCTGGCCGCCATCATCATGGTTCCGTGCCTCACCATCATGTGCAACGTGTTCGGCATTACGGCCGGCGCTGGGTTCATGTATCTCAGCACGAAGATGACATTTGGAATTTACCTGCGGTACGTCTTCGATTCGATCGTCGCTGCGCGATGTCCTGAGCGGACTGGTGAAGAGCCTGGCCTTCGCCACCATCATCGTCCACGTCGGATGCATGGAGGGTTTCAAAGTGCAAGGCGGCCCGGAGGCGGTGGGCCGCGCTACGACTTCGGCAGTCGTGAAGTCTACCTTCCTCGTCATCCTGGCAGACCTGTTCTTCACCGCCATCTTTTACCTGGCGGGGTGGCAATAGCGATGACAGAGCCGATCATCTCCGTTCGCGACTTGAGCGTCAGCTACGAAGGGCATCAGGTGCTCGATCACGTGAACCTGGATATTCAGCCGAATGAAATCATGGTGCTGCTGGGCGGCAGCGGCTCGGGAAAGAGCACTCTGCTGCGGCATATCATCGGTCTCGAGCAGCCTGACTCGGGCACCGTCCTGGTTCGGGGCGTGGATATCAATCATTGCTCCGCGAAAGCTTTGAAACGATTCGACGATCGGTGGGAGTGGCCTTTCAAGAGGCCGCACTATTCAATTCGCTCTCGACGGAGGAGAACGTCGGCCTGCCGATGCGCGAGTTGACTGTCGCTTGCCGAACCGGTGATCGAGATCATGATTTACATGAAACTCGCGGTGGTCGGTTTGGCTGAGGCTGGCAAGCTTCATGCCGTATGAGCTGTCCGGGGGAATGAAGAAGCGGGCAGCGGTGGCGCGGGCCATCGCGCTTGACCCTGAGATCCTGGTGTTCGACGAGCCTTCCGCTGGTCTGGATCCCATCGTATCGGCGGAGCTGGATGAACTGATTCTCTTCCTGAAGCAGCGCGTTCCAGATGACCATCCTGGTGGTCACCCACGAGATACCGAGCGCGTTCCGCATCGCTGATCGCATGGCGATGCTGTACAACGGTTCGCTGATAGCCGTTGAGGACAAAGATTGCGTTCAAGGCCAGCACGGATCCTCGTATCCGGCAATTTCTTGATCGCATCCCCGATGACGTCACCGAAACCGCTGCCGTTCAAGATCACCTGCGCGAATTGGCCGGCATGACAGGAGGTAGCAAGTTGAAAAACAACGAAGCAAAAGTCGGCGCACTGGTCGTGCTCTCCGCGGTCATCTTGTGCGCAACCATTTATTTTGTCGGCAGCGCGCAGTTCGGCCGCAAGCCGAACGCCGTACCGGACCTATTTGAAGTACGCAGGTGGATTGGCGCCGGGCACCGATGTCCTGTTCGGCGGGATCACCGTGGGCAAGGTGACCGCGGTACGGCCCGATGCCAACGATCCGACGCGAATCGAAATCGATCTCGAGGTGAAGCAAGGGACGCCGGTAAACGCAAAATCGGTTGGCGAAGCTGGGCTCCGTCAGTCTGATGAGCTCGCCCGTCGTGTCCATCACGACAGGAACAAACGAGGCCCCCCGTCTGCAAGCAGGCGCTGTGATTCGCTCGCAGGAGACGGTCAGCCTGGACGACATGCAGCGGGAAGTGGCAGGCATCGCCGCGTCCGCCCAGACGCTGATTGCGGCGGTCCATACCGACGTCGATAACATCACGGCCGATACGCGGCAGGTGCTGGCGAACGTGAATGACCTCACCGGCGAGTCGAACCGGCAGCACGTCGCACAAATTCTCGCCAACACCGATGCTATGATTGCGCGGACCTCGCCCAGAATCGATCAGATCACCCAGAACATAGAGACGCTCAGCGCGAAACTGGGGCCGACAGTAGACAACGTCAACAGCACGGTTACAAACGCAAACGGAACCATCACTGTGCTGCGCGACCGGACCCAGACCGACTTCATCGAGCTACAGAAGACGCTGGTTGAAGTGCGCAGCCTGGTCGACAACTTACAGGTGGTAGTTCGTTCCAACCAGCAGAACATCGAGTATACGCTCGAGAACGTCCGCATGGCAACCGATCACCTGAACGATTTGACCGAATCGGTGGACGAGCGGCCTTGGAGCCTAATACGGATCAGACAACCTAAGGACCGAAAGGTGCCGCAGCAATGACGAGCTACAAATTGATAACAAGGCCGTTCACCATCGCATGTTTTGCGTTCTTCGCGCTGCTCCTGACGGGCTGCGCCGGCAAGGTACGTTATCCGGACTACTATATGTTGGCCATGGCGCCATCGAAGCAGGGGGTGGCCAACGACCCGGGCCCGTTTGCGACGGTGGCTGTCCGCCGCTTCGAAACTCCAGCTTATTTACGTCAAGGACGGATCGTTTACCGGCAGTCTCCGCAGGAAATCGGATTCTATGAATATCATCGTTGGGCCTCCGACCCGGGACAGGTAGTTACCATGGCAGTCATCGATGCTCTCCGTTCCATCGGTATGTTCACGTCGGTTGAGTCTTATGACGGCCAGGATCACCCTGAATATCTGCTAAGAGGACGACTGGAGCGACTGGACGAGGTGGACTACAACAACAGGGTTCAGGTTGAGGTCACACTGTCCGCCGAGTTGGTGAATACGCGCACCGGCGCTGTCGTATTTGCAGGCGCCGTCACGAAGACCGCGAACGTGGGCGCCAGAGACGTTAGCTCGGTTGTCGCTGCGCTGAGTCAAACCAGCCAGGATAGTGTCAGCCAATTGGTAACAGATATGCAACAACGGCTGCGTAAGAGCACCGTAGCTGCAGGGAACACCGGAACCGCGGCGGCAGGGCTAAACCGATAGCAGTTTCGCGTAGCAGCGGTTAGCAAAGAGAGTCACCGTATGGCTACCGGAAGTGTCGGCGAGCAGACGCTAAATAGCTCGGGCGCCAAACCATCAACATTGGTGTGACAAGCATGCTCAACCGCCGCACCGACCGGCTCGACTAACCTCTGTGTTGCCAATTGAAAAGCGCTCGGGTTCGGCTGGTTCAGATTGGCCGCTCAGTTGCACTACTCATAGCGGGGGACGTTGATCGAAAGGCCAGGTGTTCTTTTCCGCCGATCTTCGAATCCTACCGACCCGAACCAGGAGAGCTAAATGAAGTTAGGCAGAAATCTTTATCTTGCATTCTTATCTGCAGCTTGGGTGTATGTGGTTGCGGCAACGACATTCTTTGCGGCAGCCGAGGGGAAGCCGTCTGCGAAGGTGCACAAGGTCAAAGTCAAAGGTGTGATCGTCTTACATGAAGGCGACCTTCTGCAGGTTCTGTCCGAGAAAGACGGTTCCTTCCAGCCCTTCGCGATAACAGACCAGACCCTCGTTGAACGCAATAAGGGCATGTTCAAGCACACGAAGACGGATGCCTCGGCCTTGGTGCCGGGCTTGACCGTTGACGTCGAAGGTACGCGGACTCCTGAAGGCACACCTCAAGCTTCGACGATCAAATTCAAACCTGACGCCTTCGCTATCACGGTAGCCCAGGAAAAGCGGATCCGGGACAATAAGGCAGCGGCCAGCCGTGCACAGACTACTGCAAACGACGCCGTAGCCAGCGCGGCCGGCGCCCAGTCATCCGCCGACCGCGCGCAAACTACCGCGTACGAAGGCGTGTCGACCGCGCAGACGGCGGGCATGTTAGCCGCCGCCGACATGGTTGGCGTGCAAGTGGTGAACCAGCGCGTCTCGGACCTGGGCGAGTACACAACGGTGGCTGGGCTCGGGGTGTACTTCCCGGAGAATAGCCATATGTTGAGCGCCTCGGCCAAGAGAGGTATTGATGAGTTTATTGCTGCCCATTCCAATGTGAGCGGGTACGTGATTCAGATTGCAGGCTACGCGTCCAGCACTGGCAGTGCCCAGTACAACCAAAGGCTCAGCGCAGAACGGGCAGAGGCTGTGGCACAGTATCTGCGCGAAAAAGACGATGTTCCCGCATTGCGCATCGCTTTCCCTGCCGGCTATGGAGCGACCCATCCCGCAGCCAGCAACGCTGACGCGAAGGGGCGCGCCCTCAATCGCCGGGTTGAGGTCACGATCCTGGTCAGCAAGGGGGTAGAGGAAGGCACTACAGCTCAAACCGTCTTGAGTGGCAAGAATCTCTCGCCGCAGTAGCGCCTCAACTCGGCAGGCTGGATTTCATCCCACGCAATAGTAGGCGCCAATCTATAGCGTGGCTTTTATAACTGGGCGCCCAGTGCCAACAAATGTTGTCGGCACTGCCGGCATCCTGGCCGGGTGCCACCTAATGGGCAGAACTCGCGACTTGCTCTGGAAAGACTTGTAGCGGTTCTGCCCTGATTTTCGAATGGCACTTCAGATGCTCAGACCACCGGTAGCGCCAAGCAGCGGCGAAGCGAGAGGCACTAACACGACGATGAAACGGTACGGCAATGCGAGTACGGGGTATCTACGATTTCTTGCAACGGCCCTCATCGGACGCCAGCCGATTCATCGTCGCTGTTGGTGTTCTTCCTGCGCGGCGGGAATGCCAACTTATAGGCGATATCTTCCGCTGTTCAGGTTCTGGCATTAAGGTCCGTGGAGTGCTCTCACTGTGCTCCTCGTCAGCTTTTCCCGGCATGCCGGCGGGGACGAAGTTCCCAATAGGAGGTTTGGTTGATTTTCAGAGTCGCACGACGAATAGCGTTGCTTGTTCTACTCTTTGCTGGAGCTTTTATCTCCCTTAGTCCCGCAGAACAGGCGCCGGTCTCTACGGAGGCGGTACAAGTCATGGGGATGGGTAGTTTCAAGAACAACACCAAAGGACACCTTAAGGTGGACGGTGCAGCCCTGAGCTTTGCTTCTTCCCAGACCACCGCCAGTGTCTCAGTTGCTTCCATCGAGGACGTTATTACCGGCCGAGACAGCGAGCGTGTGCTTGGGGGCACGGTTGGCACGCTGTCCAGGCTGGCGCCTTACGGCGGAGGCACGGCGTTGAGCCTTCTACGGAAGAAACTCGATACCATCACGATCCAGTACAGGGACCTCAGCGGCGGCCTGCATGGCGCCATCTTTACCATGCCGATTGGTTCGGCCGAGACCATCAAACAGGCGCTTCTCGCGGGCGGCGCGCATACCAGCATTCCTACAACGGCAGGTTTGAGCTCGAGTTCGCCCGCAGAATCCGATGTAAAGGAGCAAGTACGTTGAAGACCAGCAAGAGCGCATCTGTTCTGATTGTTGCCATAGCCTGCGTGGGATTAGCTCAGCGGCTCCACGCACAATCAAGTGCCGCAGCCAAGCCCCATGCCTCGGCGATAGAAGTAAGAATGATACAGTCCGGAGAGGTAGGTCTGCCTGCCGAATTTCAGGTCGCGCTATACGAAGATCTGATTCAGGAGTTCCAGAAGGAAGGAGCATTCCGGCACGTCTATCGTGACGGAGACCGAGCCGCTGCGAACGATTCGGAGGTGGTTAACCTCGATACCACGGTCAAGAACTTTAAGGCCGGGAGCGAGCTGGAGCGAGACGTCACCACGGTTGGCGGCGCGACCTCAATCACCGTTAACTGCCAGTTCAAAGCAAGCGACGGGACGGTGTTGCTGGAGCGCGATATTCAAGGGAAAGTAAGGTTGATTGGCGACAATCTCAAGGCCACCCATGATTTGGCGAAGAAAGCTGCGAAGATTACACCCGAAATCATTACCGCCAACCCGGTGTCAGCCGATGCGCCGGTGTCCAAAAGCGTGTTATAACGCTACTTCTCCCCGGCAAGATATGCTACTGCTTAAGCACATCCTCGTTGCAACAGATTTCTCTTCCATATCGATCGCCGCTCTTCGCCACGCTCTCGGAATTGCCAGGCGTTGCCACTCGACGGTATCTCTGCTGCACGTCATCGATGGCTCTTTCTACGGCTCGACTGGGCCAGATGGCATAGCAGTGGCCACAGAATGCGCTTTGCGGGATGCTGAGGAGCTTATCGCCCAGATAAAACAAGCGCACACGGTTGACGAACTCAAGCTGGACTTTGACGCTAGAGTGGGACCCGTGTGGGAGACAGTCCAAGAGGCGATCAGCGAGAAGGATTCTGCGTTGCTGGTGCTAGGGACTCACGGTCGTTCCGGCCTGGGCAAACTGGTGCTGGGCTCAGTCGCCGAAAGCGCCTTCCGCGAAGCGCCTTGCCCGGTGCTGACGGTGGGACCAAACGTAAAACCCTCCAAATCGCGCGGCGCAGAAGCCAAACATTTCCTGGTTCCTACCGATCTTTCCGGAGAGTCAACGAACGCTTTGCGTTACGGCATCTCGCTCGCGAGAGCTACCGGAGGGGATCTGACCTTACTTCACGTTCTGGACCCGCACGCGGAGCAGAAGAGTAACGGTCCTAATGTGGTTGACGAGGTGAAAAGCCGGCTTGATGCGTTTGTCCATGAGCATCCCGGTGCGGCAGCGATGGTCAGCTCCCGGGTGGAATTCGGGCTACCTGCCCGGTTGATCGTCAAAGTAGCTGAAGAGGAGGGTTCCGACCTTATCGTGATGGGGCTACGCGCGTGGTCCATCGACGGACGTCCGATGTGGCGAACCGCGTACGACATCGTCATCCAGGCACCCTGCCCGGTGTTATCAATGAGGGCCCCCGCACTTTCCACAGATGACGCCGGCGGTGGCGCTGGCGATTGAAGCTTGCTCCAACCCTTAAATAGTGTCTTCCCGCGAGCGAGAATCCTTGGGTTCGGATAGCCAGTTACTTTTCTCAAAGGGTGGGCCCGATTGATGATCCACGCTGAAGCGCCACGCTACCCGTGTTGGGCAGCCTTCGTTGCAGGGGCCGCGCTGCTATTTGCGACGACGGGAAATCCTCGATCGATCCACGCTTGCAGCCCTCCTGCGAGTGGGCGAACATGATTCACCCCCTTTTTCCTCAGCAGCAGGGCCACACGCGCGCTACTGATTTCGTACGGACACGAACAATAGAGGACCACGTCGTGGGTCCGCCAATCAGCGGGTACCTGCACGTCTCTGTATTGTCCGAGTCGTTTGCCGTCAATGCGGATTGCGCCTGGGATGCTTGCCTTGTGTGAGACGTGATGCAGCACACAACCCTGCACGTCTACGATGATGACTTTCTCGCCCCGATCCAGCTTCTGTCTGAGCTGCTCGGGAGTGATTCTTGCCATTCGAAGTTCCTGCACAAGACGGCACCAGTAAACCACCCTGCGGCCAACGAAGACGGCTAGCAGCAGCAGCACAATCGCCGTCAGGGCCGCTCCCAACCTCTCCGCATACGCAACCCCCTTGTCGAGCTGCGCGCAGAAGACATAGCCGAGTCCGGCATACAGACTCGCCCAGAGCGTCGCTCCCACAACATCGAAGGACACGAAGCGCAGCGGGCTGGTGCCGGACATGCCGGCCAGAGGCGGCGCGATTGCATCCAGCCCAATTACCAGCTTCGAGAAGAGGAGAACCTTGAGGCCGTAGCGGGCAAAACGCTGCTTAATGCGCGCAACGCTTGAATCCGGCATTGAGGAAAATCGGTGAATGAAATGCAGAACGTCGTCACCACGCAGCCGCCCAGCTTCAAACCAGACCAGGTCAGCCAGCACGCACCCGATGATGCCCAGGCAGAGAATGATCGCCAGATTCAGTTTGCCGCTTCCGGCCAGAGCCCCGGCCGCAATCAAGAAGAGGAGGGCAGGTATGGGCAGGCAAAGTTGGCGCGCAAAAACCGACACGAAGATTACAGAGTAGCTGTGCCTCGCCAGGTGCCGGAAGATTTCATTCATAGGACCCGCACCACCGAGTCGTCATTCTTTGGAGAACCAGCTCGGCGTCACGCTGTTCAGCTTCTTTATACGCCGTTGCCGGCCGAATTCAGATTTGCGGCGGAGCGCTGCGCCCGGTTGTTCCTGGCTTCGACATGCCGGACCGAGTCCCGCCCGTAACGCTCAAGCAAGACCGGCACCAGGGCGCCTTCGGCTTGCCTCATGAAGGTCATTTCACCTGTGCTGCTCCGGTCGACACGAATGAAGTCACCGAGCCGCACCTGATTGGTAGCTACAAGATCGGCGAGTGGAAGTACGATGTTGCGCTCGATCGCGCGCTTCAAATGGCGCGCGCCGTATTCCCTATTCGTTCCCTCACTCAGCAGGAATCGCTTCACGGCAGGCGTGCAACTAAACGCAAACTGGCTGTTGCCGCTGGTTTGGAGGATTCGCTGTTGCACCATTCCGAGCTCGATCTCCAGGATCTCTTCCAGGTGTTCGGGACGGAGGGTGCGGAAGACGACGACCTTATCGATGCGGTTCATGAACTCGGGTGAGAATTTGCGGCGTGCGGCATTGCTTGCCACGACTTCAATCTTTTTGTCGAAACTCGCGTCCAGCCGATCCGGCTTATGCACGAAACCCATGGCGCCGTTGATGGCCTCGCTCATCTCTGCGGCGCCGAGGTTCGAGGTCATGAATATGATGGTTCGGGAAAAGTCGACTTTTTGGTTATCGCCGAGCATCAGATTGGCCTTGTCGAGGATGCCCAGCAGCAACTGCCACAACGCATCGGATGCCTTTTCGATTTCGTCGAATAGCAGAATGGAGAGCTTAAGTTTATCGGTGTGCCATTGTTCCAGCGCTGCCTGGGTCAGCAAGGGATGCGTTTCCCGGTGGCCAAGATAGCCCGGAGGCGAACCGATCAGCTTTGCAATCTCATGCGAGTGCTGAAACTCGGCACAGTCGATCTTGATACAGGCATGCGGATCGCCGAATAGCGTCTCGGCCATGGCTTCGACCACGCGCGTCTTGCCCGACCCGGTGGGCCCCAGGAACAGCAGGTTTCCCACTGGCCGATGGGGGGGATTAAATCCCGCCAGAAACGTCTGGTAAACTTCTGTGATTTTGTCGACCGCAGCGTCCTGACCAACGATCTTGCGCCTGAGGGCACGCTTAAATTCCTGTGCGTCGCTGCTGCGGCGCTTGGGATCCAGCATGGTCTGTAGGCCGGTTCTCATCATGTTGTGCTCTCCCCAACAAAATTCTGTAGTTGCTCTGGGTGGAACAGAGGCTATTTCTCAGACCGACTCGCGCTCCGAACCGCTGACTATTCACAGAGCAAGCCGCAAATGCTTTGGCATTCCTGTCTTCGTCCCATGGTTTGCCTCTGAGGTCTCACCGGGCTGCGAGCCACCCATCGGGCGTCCATAGATCTTCATGGAGCCAACGCGCTCTCCCATACGGGGCGCCAATCGGTCCCGCATTGTCCCTGACATTGGAACTCCTTCGTGCGGCCGCCCATCCGTCCGCCGCACTCGGGACAGACCAGGTTTCGGATCGCAGATATCCACTCTGTGCTGACCTGGACGTATTTCGAAGCCGTTGTTCGCGCAGAGACTACAAACATCTGAGCGTGGCTACGGCCAGAATTGACACTAGTAAATTCCCTCATGACGACCTCACAGGAGAGCAGCGATGGGCGGCGCGGCGACGGAGCCAGTCTTGGACTTGGCTCTTTGCTCAAGCGCCTCTCTCGCATTGTTGATTGACATCACTGAGTCGCTGTTAGCAATCGTCCACAAGCGGGCGACTGCCTCAACACACGGCTCGCACAATCTCTGTTCGGGTTCACGACGAGCCGAATTGCACAATTCACACTTCATAACAACCTTCCGCAGTCAGCCTGTTTATCAAGTTCCGCCGGCTGTGCTTAGGTTTAAGCAGGTAAGAGGCCAACTCGATATGACGGGCAAGTGATTGCAACGCAAGAGAGTACGGAACTCTGACGGTCACTGCTTATCGCGGAGCACTCCGCCGTCTCGGCGAGTGTCAATTCATTGGCAGATCGATGCCGAAAAAGCAGCCTCGAGCTGACTAAAAACTAGCGTCTGGTGAACGGCTGGTCCGGGTCGACGCCAAAGTTCCTGCGCCCTCGGAGATTTCCCTTTGCTTTCTTGATGAACGCTGCCTGGGGGTTACGCACGTCCAGCGGCAACCAACTTGCTCAGTCATGTACCGAGGGTAAAGGACGAGGTCGAGTTCATCGCACGAGTTAGGGCCATGGCAACGCAACGACATATCAATGCGATTAGGAAGGCTGTGCGGCAGGCACGAGCGCGTCTGGCGATGCTGGAATCCGTCGCGTCTCCCGACCTCCGGGACAGTGAATTGCGCAGGCGCATCAACGAGGTCAAGATCGAGGAGTCCGTCGCTTTGGCCAGGCTGAAAGAGCTAGGCCTGGAGCCATGAAGATCCGAAGGAACCCTCTTAGCCTATTCAGGCGGCCAGCTTACGCCTTAGACGGCACGACAAGATTCCGCGCCTTTACACCATCGACCTCTGCCGGGTTGGCCCGCGAGCCTTTGAACGTTAGTGTTTGCACGCCTGCCATGCCAACAGCTTGGCAATTGCCCGCCGGTCGGCAAGTGCCGGACAAGAGTTACGACCAACTCCTAGGCCGGCATTAGAAACAGAAGAGTGTCCTCGAGCTGCTAATCCTGCATTCTCCGCAGCCTACAGGACGCAGCGACAACTTTAGTTTGTTGCCTCTCCTGCGTGCACCAACCCGCTTCTGGTCTGGCATGTGTCTTGCACTTCAATAGGCCGAGAGGAACTAATAAATTGTGCCCACTGGCCCAACCCCACCTGCCATTTTTGAACAACGGGATAACCGGCTCTGCGCGCGCGTTATCCGTCCGCCGATCAAAACAGTTCTACTTTGTGCTGGCAACGCTCGTACTTGCGGTTACATCCGCTGGTCCGTTGCGTGGGCAATCACCAACGTCGTCACTGGCTGCAGTGCATGAGCACTCCACCCGTGTTATCGTCCTCGGTTTTGTCGGTGGCTTTGTTCACAGCAATGACCGTCGTCACTCCGAAGTGCAACTAATCCGGCAACTCCAGGAGACTTACGGCAACAGCGTGCGTGCCGAGGTATTTGACAATCGCCACATAAGAGAGGCACATAGTTTCATACGCCGCGCGCTTGACACAAATGCGGATGGCCAACTCTCACGCGAAGAGCGTGAGCAGGCCCGAATCGTACTGTTCGGCCATAGTTGGGGAGCGTCGGCTGTCGTTTATCTTGCGCGGGAGCTTCAGCGGGATGGGATACCCGTCTCTCTTACGGTGCAGGTGGACAGCATCCAAAAGCACAGCGAGGACGATTCTGTCATTCCTGCTAATGTGCATGAAGCTGCCAATTTTTATCAAACTGGGGGAATACTGCACGGTCGGCCCGAGATCAGGGCCTCAGATCCAGCCCGCACGACCATCCGTGGCAACTATCGATACTCGTATCAAACACAACCGGCCGATTGCAGCCGCTATCCATGGCACGATCGCTTCTTCTTCAAGGGACACACCGCTATTGAATGCGATCCGCGCGTCTGGTCTGAGGTGAATGCTTTAATCCAACTGCAACTGCCGCCGGCTGAGACTACAGTTGCCGCGCTGCCTCGAAATTCGCATCCATGAGAAATCCACCCTGATTATCGGTTGACTTCGGGTTCATTCCAGCGACAAAACCACCAGCGTTCCATCGAGATTAGTGTATTCCGCCAGCGACCTGGTAAGAGCCACGGCGCCAAGGCCTTCTGTGCCTTTGGTTAGTCCTTCAGCAAGCCCGATCGCCGCCCAGCATTGGCGCTCGTTTAGAAAGCTCCAGAAGTTAGCTTTCCCCGCTAGAATAATTGGTAATTGCGTGCCAGCTCCTGGAATTCTCGCACCTGCTGCGATTGCCAGGCCTCGTCCCGCTGGAGTTCGCGCGCCATCAGCGCGGCCACTTGCGGCGCCATTGCAGAAGCCGCCTTTGAGTTCAGGAAGAGTGAGCGTGTCCTCCTCGCCAGTACGTCTTCTACCGTCCTCGCCATCTCCGCTCTGGCCGCCCAGATGACCTCAGCACCGCAGTAGATCAGCGCCGGATGCAGGCGCTCGCCCAAGGCCGGCTCGTTGCGAATGATGTCCTGAATGGCGATACTATCGGAGCCATAGCTCGCCAGGTCCTCGAACTTGCTGGCGTTCTTATGAAAGCCATGGATGTTGAGGTGCGCCGTGACCGCAGGTTTCTCCGGAAGCTCGGCCAAGGTGGCCGCCTGGTCGACGCAATCCTCAGCCATGCGGCGGTAGGTGGTCCATTTGCCGCCCGCAATGCTGAGCAGCCCCGAGCCATCAATGTGAATCGTGTGGTCGCGGGAGATGGCCGAGGTCTTCCCCGCATGGCGGCTGCCTACCAGCGGACGTACGCCGACGAACACGCTCAACACGTCGGACCGCGCAGGAGGCTTGTGGAGGTAGCGGCCCGCGGTCTCCAGAATGAAATCAATCTCCTCGGGCAGTGGACGCGGCTCGAGCGGCGGGTCCTCGATTGGCGTGTCAGTAGTGCCAACCAACGTGTGAAGGTTCCAGGGGATGGCGAACATCACGCGCCCGTCTGAGGTATGCGGGACCATGATGGCGCTGTTGCCAGGAAGAAACGAGCGGTCGAAGACGAGGTGCACGCCCTGACTGGGCGCAATCATGGGATCAACTCCGGGATCTGCCATGCGACGCACGCTGTCGCTGAACGCGCCGGTGGCGTTGATCACGACTCTGGCGCGTGCGCGCAGCGCCTGCCCGCTTTCGACGTCATGCGCTTCTACCCCGTTGATGAAGCCATCGGCTCCTTTGGTGAGGCCTGTGACCGGGGAGTAATTCAGCAGAATCGCTCCCTGGTCGGCCGCGGTCTCCGCCAGATTGATCAGCAGGCGACTGTCGTCGAACTGGCCGTCGTAGTAGATAATGCCGCCGCGCAATCCTTCCGGCTTTATCGTGGGAAGCCGAGCCAGAGTTTCCTCGCGCGAGAGCAACTGCGATGGGCCAAAGCCGTACTTGCCGGCCAGCACGTCGTACACCTTCAGACCGAGACCGTAGAAAGGCGATTCCCACCAGTCATAGCTGGGCACGACGAAGGCAAGATCGTGGACCAGGTGTGGTGCGTTCTGGCGCAGGATGCCGCGCTCGCGCAGAGCCTCGATCACCAGCGAGATGTTTCCCTGCTCCAGATAGCGCACACCTCCATGCACCAACTTGGTGCTGCGGCTCGAGGTGCCTTTGGCGAAGTCGCTTTGCTCCAGCAGCAGGACCTCGTAGCCCCGGGAAGCTGCGTCCACCGCGCATCCGACGCCGGTTGCGCCCCCGCCGATGATCACCAGGTCCCAGGGATCCGTGCGATCCAAAGCGCGATTCAACATCTCCAGTCGATTCATGTTTGGTTTGCCTCCCACCCTTTGGCGCGCGACAGCGCGTCGTTCCATCTCCCCCGCAGGGTCTCGGCCTGCGCGCGGGACATGCGCGGCTCGAAGCGCTTTTCGTTGAGCGGCAGCACTGCGATGTCGCACTCGTCGTGCCAGAACCCAACTGCGATACCTGCGAGGTATGCCGCGCCGAGGGCCGTTGTCTCCATCACGGCGGGTCGAACAACGGGGATTCCCAGGACATCGGCTTGAAACTGGAGCAAGGTTTCGTTGGCCGACGCGCCTCCATCCACGCGCAACTCAGGCAGCCGAGTTCCCGCGTCGCGCTGCATCGCGTCGAGTAGGTCCGCGACCTGATACGCGATGCTCTCCAAGGCCGCACGGGCCACGTGCCCTGCGGTGGTCCCGCGCGTCAGGCCGAGGATGGAACCGCGCGCGTATTGGTCCCAGTGCGGAGCGCCCAGTCCTACGAAGGCTGGCACGAAGTATACGCCGCCGTTGTCAGCGACCGATTGGGCCAATGCTTCGACTTCGCCGGAATTGTGGATCAACCCCAGGCCGTCGCGCAGCCACTGAACAACTGCACCGCCGATGAATACGCTCCCCTCCAGCGCATATTCAACTTTGTCGCCAATCTTCCACGCGATGGTGGTGATCAGGCGGTTCGACGATGCGACCGGCCGAAAGCCGGTGTTCTGCAACGTGAAACATCCGGTGCCGTACGTGTTCTTCGTCAGACCGGGAGAAATGCATCTTTGTCCGAAGAGCGAAGCCTGCTGATCGCCTGCGGTCCCGGCGATCGGGACGGAGCCCAGGCCCAGGGTCGTCCTCACTTCGCCGTAAATTTCGCTGGAAGCCCGCACCGCAGGTAGTAAGGAGGCAGGAATGTCCATGAGCTTGAGAATGTCCTCGTCCCATTGACAGGTATGAATATTGAACAGCATGGTTCGCGATGCGTTGCTGACATCAGTCATGTGCAGGCCACCGCTAGTTAGCTTCCAGACCAGCCACGCATCAACTGTGCCGAAGGCGAGGCGCCCGGCCTCGGCGAGTCGTCGCGCATTCGCCACATGGTCGAGAATCCAGCGAATCTTGGTGCCGGAAAAATACGCATCGATGAGAAGCCCGGTGCGTTGCTGGATCAACGCTTCGTGGCCGGCAGCCTTGAGCTGGTCGCAGAACTCGGCGGTGCGGCGGTCCTGCCAGACGATGCCGTTGTAGACCGGCCTGCCGGTCTCACGGTCCCACAGGATCGTGGTCTCGCGCTGGTTGGTAATGCCGATCGCCACGACGTCGCGCGGCCGGAGTTCGACACGCCCCAGCGCCTCAACCGCGACGCTCATCTGTGACGTCCAAATCTCTTCCGGGTTGTGTTCCACCCACCCTGTCTGTGGGAAGATCTGTTCGAACTCGCGTTGCGCCAGCGACCGGATAGCGCCGTTGTGATCGAACAGGATTGCCCGCGAACTGGTTGTACCCTGGTCAAGGGCGAGGACATATGCCAAGGTGACCTCCGTCGTACGAAAGACGGCTTCCGAAGCTAGCCGGCTCGAGACAAGAAACGTCGAATTCCTACATCATAAATAGCGCCTCCGACCACACCGCCCAGCAGAGGCGCTGCGATAGGAACCCACCAGACGCCACTCCCGTCCGTCATGCCATTGTTCCGAAAACCTGCAGCCACAGTGAACAGCCGCGGGCCCAGGTCGCGCGCCGGATTGATGGCATAGCCGTGCATTGCCCCGAAGCTCATTCCAATCGCAACGACTACCAGACCGATCATCACGGGCGACAAGTTGGATCCCGGTGGCATATTCCGTTCGTCAGTAATTGCGAAGATGAGCAGCAGCAGCAAGGCAGTGCCAATCACCTGATCCAGGAAACCGGCCTGTGGCAAGTCTGGAAACGCCGGAAACGTAGTGAATATATTGGCGGTCCGCTCCAGTCCCGGGTCGACCCGGTGGAAAGCGGGAAGATAGTTGCAGTAGACCAAGGCCGCCGCCACAAACGCTCCGGCGGTTTGCGCCAGTGAATAGGGCACCACCTTGCGCCACGGAAATCGACGAAATACCGCAAGGGTCAATGTGACCGCCGGGTTCAGGTGCGCGCCAGAGATTCTTCCGGCAATGTACATGCCCATCGTCACCCCGAGGCCCCAGCCGATCGTAATGTTGGTGTAGCCTCCATGGGTCGCTTCCCCTGGATTCCTAGATGGAAACAGCACCACCATGGCGACGACACCTGTGCCGAACAAGATAAGAACGCAAGTCCCCAGGAATTCGGCAAACAGCTCTGCACGCAGCGAGGGCTTGCCATCCATCTTCGACTCCACCCGGATCCTTCAACCAGAGATTTCGTCTCAGCGCCAGGACGACCCAATATATACCCACCTGAAAATTCCGTCGGTATTGTTTCTCTTTGGCCCGACTGACGCCGGGCACCTTGCGAGGATCGAATGCCTCTATGGACTAGATAAGCCCGGGGTCTGCTCGTGAAGTGAGCGTGTCACCTCCTCTCAAAATTGCTGCTGCCCAGGCCCCCCCTCCACCGACGACGTAGAGGACGTTAACGATGTTCTTGAAAGCATAGGCCATGCCTTAATCGAGCCCAAGAAGAAGCTCCGCATCATGCCAACACAGGGTCAGAAGGCTGCACGGGGGTAGAAATGAGTATGGACATCAAAACCGCGCTGCTCAACGTTGCCGTGATCTCAGGGACTGCTGCCACCGTGATCAAGATCGTGCTCCTCGAATACGAGGGTGTCCGCCGCGTGCTGCGCCGGGTTCTGAGAGTCACCCAACAGGGGCGATTGAGTGTGAGTGGGCACAAAAATGGGCACAGGGCCGAAACGCTGCCTCCGTGCAATTCGGGGCAATCGCCGCTAAAGGATACTAGCCGTTTAGGTAAGGTGGTGAGCGCGGAAGGAATCGAACCTTCAACCTACTGATTAAGAGTCAGTTGCTCTGCCAGTTGAGCTACGCGCCCTTTGAGGACCTGCGGGAGTGAGGCACCTGTAAGGAGATTGCAGGATTCCGCTTCGTTCTCGGCGCTAATAGCGATTCGAACACCCGCATGGACAGTGTAGCAATGAATGTCTGTCGCTGACAACGAATGGGGCGCGTTCCTCGCGCCGCATTGAGGTGAAGGCCCAATGAACCGCAATCCTTAATTGAACCGCAGCTCGCGAACAAGCGCTCCCCTCAGGTTTGCAGCTTGCGGCTAATCAATAACTCAACCATGCTGCGGGCTGTCCCGCCACGGTCGTGGTTCCCGCCGCAGTAGCCCCCGCAACTTTGTAATCGCGGTACTCGATCGACAGGACTGCGTGTCCTCCCAGGCGGACATCGCTGCTGGAGCGGTTGAGTTGCGGCAGCCAGAAGTCGCCGACTTTGCAATAGCGCATATGAACTGCGGTGTTGCTGATCCAGAAGGACGGCTTCTTCGCGGGTTCGGCTTCAATCCTGGCTACGGCGAAGTCTGCGGCGTCGACCCAGATTCTGCCGCGATAGAGCAGCTTGTTGTCGTTCTTGGGACTGACGCGCAACAGGTACGAAGGGCGACCGTCGAGGTCTTCCCGGCCGAGGAGTTCGAACCCGTAATTCTCTTCGTTAAGGGCAGTGTGCCGCTGGCTCTCCGCGTCGAGCGCTTCTTGTTCGGTTTCCATCAGCTTCTTGAACACGCGATTCACGATGAGGCTCGACCCGCTCTGCGACACGATGGTGAACTTCTTGTCCGCAGGCGCCTCGTACTTCACGTCGACCACCAGGTTAGCTTCGTGGCGGCCCGGGAAGCCGGTGTATAGCAGATGGTATTCACGCTGCCCGGTAAACGATTGCAACGCGAGCTGGCGCTTGCGATTACTCTCGGCCAGCCGCGACGCGATTTGTCGCGCGCTGAGGGTGCCTTCCGATTGCGCAGTGCCGTTCTGTCCGGCCGCAAACAGCGGTTGCAGAGTGAGAATGCACAGGAGTGTCCAGAGAATTCTCATCGCGAGTTTCCCTTTCTTGAGGGTCGGCTGGCTGCGGCGATTCAAATCAGCGCGGCGCAAAGTTGGCTGGCGGTGCGCCACAGGTACGCGAACGGCTCGGCAATAAATTTCGCAATCAGGATCGGCAAGGCCGCGATGTCGTTCCCGAAGGAGCGGCCCTCGCGTCCCACCAGCAAGGTCCCGCGTCGCATGCTGTACCAGTTGAAGGCGGAGCACAGCACCGAAACCACGATCGAGGCAGTGACACCGGCCACCAGATGCGGCGTGCGCATCACCCAGTGCACGACGCCGTCGAGCACCAGCATGATTGCGGGCAGCACGATGAGCAGCAGGAATCCCACCGTGGCTTGCGGCTGGGCGAAGCGCACCGCCTGGGTAAACGACGCGTAAACACCGGCTGCGCCCGTAGTGAAGACCAGCTCGACCAATCCCGCCAGCGACGCGCTTTGCCAGCCGGACTTGGCGGTGGTGATGACGTAGATCGGCACGCGCAGGATCCAGCTAAGTACGGCGGCCTTCCAGTTCCAACTCTCGATGAACGAGCCTACAGGATGGCGAAGCAACTGGCCAACGACGTTCCAGACCTCCGGAGAAGCATTCTGCCCGTCGGATGATGTGGTCAGCGGTTGAGTCATGTGTCTCTATAGGTCGAGCACAGGGCGGCGCCCAGGGATTCAGGCCTGCACGTAATCCGCGGTTAGCTTCTCGGTCGCGTGCATTCGCGACAACTCCTTGTCGTACACCTCGTAGACGTGACGGAAAACCGCGTCCCACGAAAACTGAAGTGCGCGTTGCCGCGCCGCCCGTGACATCTGACGGCAGCGTTCGCGGTTTTGCAGCAGGCTGGCGACATTCGAAACGAATGCCTCCTCTGAGTTGGACACTAACCCGCTGACACCATGCTCGATGATGAACTTCGGGCCGCCGCCATCGGTGACAACCGCAGGTACGCCTGCGGCCAGCGCCTCCAGCACCACGTTGCCAAACGTGTCGGAGCGGGAGGGAAACGCGAAGACATCGAAGTTGGCATAAGCTTCGGCGAGCCGCTCGCCTTGCAGCATGCCCAGCAGAGAGCCATGCCGCAGATTCTGTCGCAGCCAGTCGGCGTCGGCGCCTTGTCCCACAATGTGGATGCGAAAGTTGGAGCAGCCGTTGGCCACCAGCGCCGACTCAAGCTCGGCGAAGAAGCGGATGTTCTTCTCGGTACTCAGCCGGCCGACGAAGCCGATGACAAACTGGTCGTCGGCGCGCGTGCGCCGCTCCGGCCGGAAGAGCTCGGTGTTCACGCCGCGCGACATCAGGTAGCAAGGCTTGCCGGTCATCCGTTGCAAAGTCGAGATGAGCTCTTGATTGGGCGCAAAGAGCACTTGCGCGAAGCGGTAGAAGCGCGCCACCACCCGCAAACTGAGGTCACAGGTTCGCGCGCCGATCGCTTGCTTGGCGCTTGCGGGAAGGAAGCCGATCAACGGCATCAGCCGCTCCGCCGCATACTCGTGAACATTGGTATGCCAGGCAGCGACCAGCGGAAGCCGCAGCCGATGCGCGACTAGCGCGCCCAGTTGGCCCACGTCGCTGGGCCCGGTGATGTGGACGACGTCGGCCCGAAACTCGCGCACCGCCGCTTCGGCCTGGCTGCGATAGCGCCAGAAGTTCACATCGAAGTCGAGCTTGGTATCGAGGCGAAACTTTGGCCAGCGGCGCGGAAATCCCACCCGCTGAATCGAGCCTTCCTGGTGCCGCTCGAAGTCGTACCCGCCATGCACGATGAGCATGGGCAGCTCCTGCTGCCGGGCGAAGGCTTCAAAATGGCGCATAGTGTTGGCCACGCCGTCCACTTCTTTGTAGGTACAGGGGAAGACGGCCACCCGCAGAGGACGCACTAGGCCTCCTCTTGCCCGAACACAAATTGCAGGCGCTGGCGGCGGCGCTCCTGGCTGGCGATGGCGCCGCGCATGGCGCTGCTCTCCAGCAGGCTGAAGACCTGAAGTGTTCTCTCGATGAAGCGCGGGCGATGGTCCCAAAGCTGGGCAATGGGGCGCAGATTTCCGGCGCGATCGGGATGGAAGGTACGCTCGTCCCAGTGCTCGCCCATGGGATGTCCCGGATGCACGCGCGCCGCGTCCAGCACCACCTGCAACATGCGCGCCCACAGGGGACGCGCGTATTGCGGCATGAACAGCACGTGCGTGGACTTGCCGCGGACTTCCTGCACGAACTCGGGGAAGGAAGCCGCGTTGGTCAAGTTGAGGCAGGCGCTGGGCTCGTACCCGTGACGGTCGCCGCCTGCGATCACGGCCACGTTCCACTGCTCGGCAAATTCATACACCTTGCGATTCTCTTCCCAATCGCGCAAGCCGCCCAGCTCAAACGCGTGGATGTATTGGCCGTGCTTCTTCATAAACGAGCTGAGCGCCTGCATGTGGAGCTCACCCATGTGGAACAGGTCCCAGAGCGGGTGATTCAACACAATTAGAACATCTTTCGTGGCATGAAGTTCGGCCAGGATCTCTTTCAGGACGTTTTCATGGGGAGTGGCAGTGTAGCCATTCATGCGGGCCAGCAGCGACTCCGCGTCAGACGTCGGCAGATTGTGCAGCCCAATGTGAAGTTCGTCGCCCTCGTAGGGAACGCTCCACTCGGTCGAGATGGGCACGTCGGCGAGGTCGTGATGCACGCGCAACAGCAGCGGCGCCTGGATGGTGTCGTGGTCGGTCAGCGAAACCATGCTCCGCAAGCCTAGCTGCTCATTGATCTGGCGGCACTCGAGGTCATAGGCGGCGCTGGGCGTGGCCGGCGGCGTCCAGTGCGCGCGCTCGAAATCCAGGCTTAGCAGCTTGCTGCGCCGCGACTTCTTGTCGTGAAATTCCAGCAGCCAGCGCAGGGCGCGGATCTTCCCCAGATACTCAGGAACAAACCAAAGGCTTTCGCGGGAATAAATGGTGTGACCGTGAAGTGAGACTGCTGTTTGGTAAGCCTCGGCGCTCTTAAGTTCCTTCCACAAACAGGTGATCTTGCGCTCCACGGCTCCTCCCGTCGTCGACGACTTTGGCGTACAGCATGCGTGCCCAGTGTCCCCGAAGAGCGTGAATACGCCGTGACGGGCATGTCTAAATCGTGTAAACGAATCCGAATCGCCAATAACGATGCGGGTGTCAGAGCGGACGGGAGGGACGCGGGAGCGAATATGGCCAGTTCAACCCGACCTCGATCTTCATTACTGCTCCTTCCATAATGCGCCCGATCAGGGCAGCATCGCGTACATCGTAAAGTCGAGCGTGCCTCGTAGGAACGAAGAATTCATGCTCGGCGGGGTCGTCCTACCGGACAGATTCGTTTGACTTTAACGGTTCATTTCGATTAAATCGACAACTTCAGCTATCCGGGCAGGGACCCGCACCCGGCCCGCGAGCTCTTGCCGAGGAGGAGATGATGCCTGCCAAGCCCTGCTTTTTCTGCTGCGTGCTCTTGCTTCTGTCCTTCCTTTGTTCCCGGGTCTGTAAGGCGCAGGTCTCGGCGAATTTGTCCGGTCGAGTCACGGACCCGACTGGCGCGGCCATCGCGGGCGCCTCGGTAGCGGCGACGAACGAAGACACAGCTCTGGCGCGCACCACGGTCACCGACCAGGCTGGACGGTACGAGTTGATCGCGCTTCCCGTCGGCAAGTACGAGATCAGGGCGTCAAAGGCGGGCTTTGCCGAGCAAGTTCGCGCAGGCGTCGTTCTCGTCGTTGGTCAAGAAGCAACGGCCGATATGAGCCTGAAGGTCGGGAATGTCAGCGAGCAGGTGAGAGTGGTGGCGGACGCGCCGATCGTAAACACAACTACGCAAGATATCTCGGGGCTGGTCGGAGAAAAGGAGGTCAAGGCACTCCCGCTCAATGGACGCAGCTACGATCTGCTGCTCACCCTCAATCCTGGCATCGTCAATTTCAGCTCGGAGAAGACTGGCGGTGTCGGAGTTTCGAACTCAACCACGGGAAACAACTTTGCTGTTTCCGGCAATCGTCCGCAACAGAACCTGTTCTTGCTGAACGGCGTCGAGTTTACCGGTGCTGCCGAGAACAACATGACGCCGGGTGGCGCGAGCGGCAACCTGTTGGGGGTCGATGCGGTGCGCGAGTTTAATGTCTTGCGCGATTCTTATGGCGCCGAATACGGCAAGCATCCTGGCGGCCAGGTCGCTATTGTGACCCAGTCCGGCAGCAATCAGTGGCACGGTTCGCTGTACGAATTTTTCCGTAACAGCGCTCTCAACGCCCGGAATTATTTCGATGCCGCATCCACTCCGCCCTTCCAGCGGAACCAGTTCGGCGCGGCGCTCGGCGGGCCCATTCAGAAAGACAAAACGTTTTTCTTCCTCAACTACGAGGGATTGCGTCAGAACCTGCACCAGACCTCAGTGGCTTTTGTGCCGGACCTGGCGTCGCGAGCGGCTGCGGCGCCCAGCGTCAAACCACTCCTGAACCTTTGGCCGACGCCTGCACCCGGTGACCCTGATTTCAGTGGCATCGCGGCAGTTTCCAGCAGTCCATTGCAGACCATCCGGGAAGACTTCGGCACCGCGCGCGTCGACCATATCTTCTCCTCCAAAGACACGCTCTCGGCGGTCTACACGGTTGACGACGGCGGTGACGTGACGGCCACCATCGCCGATCCTTACAGCACCGACATCTTGAATTTGCGGGAGCAGGTGGTCAGCCTGGAAGAGACCCACGTCTTCTCTCCCACGCTCCTGAATACCGCCCGCTTCGGCTATTCGCGCGCAGGCTACTTCTTTACTGGCAACCAACACCGGGAACGCCGGCTGCCACGCGTGCCGGGCTTTCTGGATGGACTTCCCGTAGGCGCGGTGGTGGTCGGAGGAAGCGCGGCTTCGAATCCGCAGGCGCAAATTGGCCTGGCCGGCAGCAACAACGGCAGCAATCTTACAGTGGCCCGTAACCTATATACCTATGAGGACCAGGTGAGCTGGACCCACGGCGCGCACCAGTTCAGCTTCGGCGTGTGGTTCCAGCAATTCCAATCCAACGAAACTCTCGCGCTCAGCCAGTACGGGCAGGCGACCTTCACCAGCTTGCAGACTTTCCTGACCGGCACGACGAGCACCTTCCTGTACGATCCTGCCCCGACGCGGATGAACTGGCGCTCCCTGTTTGGGGCGCTCTATGCCCAGGACGTGATTCGCGTGACGCCCCGGTTCACTTTGAGTCTGGGATTCCGTGATGAGCTCTCCACTGGTTGGAACGAGGCCCATAGCCGCGCCGCCAACTACACGTTCAGTGATGGAGTTATCTCCAGCCAGCCGCGTATTGCGAGTGATGCATTCACGGTGAATAATGCCAAGTTTCTGCCGCAGCCGAGGATCGGCTTCGCCTGGAGTCCTTTCCAGGACAAGACTGTCATTCGCGCCGGTTTCGGTATTTACAACGATCTTCAGGACGCGCTGGGATACAGGATGGACCAGAACGCTCCGTTCAACCCGGCCTACAGCGTCGCTTCGCTGCCGGTATCCGCACTGCCCATCAATCCGCTCGCTCCGCCGCCGGCGAGAGCATTGTTGGTCCCTGGCGGCGTTCAACCGAATCTCCAGATGCCGACCCTGATCTCCTATTCGCTGAGGATCGAGCAGGAGATCACTCCGAACACCTCGCTCACCATCGGCTATGTGGGTTCTCACGGCTATCATGAGATCGTCGGCCTCGATGCCAACACTCCGATTCCAACCATCTGTCCCGCGTCACCTTGTCCGGCCGTCTATCCTGCAAATTTCCCGGCTCCCTTGGCCGGGACACCCGTTCCCGCGGGTACCTACTACATTCCGGCAGGAAGAGCTAGAGCGAATCCGGCATTGGCCAACACATGGACCTGGTTTTCAGTCGCGAACAGCAGCTACAACGCGCTGCAACTGGACTTCAACCATCGCTTCAGCCACGACCTTTCTTTTCGCGCCGCCTACACCTGGTCCAAGGCACTGGACGACGGAGATTCGCTGAACCAGACGACGGCCGGTAATGCGCCTGGCCTGGTAGCCAATCCGTATGACATCCGCGCCGACCGGGGACTCGCGACCTATGACGCGCGAAATCTTGCTGCCATCAATCTGGTATACGCGTTGCCGTTCGGCAATGGAAAGCTGTACGCCAATAACCTGGGAAATTTTGCAAACGGATTCGTGGGCGGGTGGTCGATTACCAGCATTGTCCTGGCGCAGAGCGGCTTTCCCTTTACCCCGCAGCTAAGTTACAACCCGTCTAATAACGGAGATACGCGCAACCCGGTGCGGCCCTTCATCAATCCTGATTTCACCGGCTCGGCGATCATAGGTTCGCCGACGCAGTGGTTTAATCCTGCCGCTTTCTTGCAGCCGCCCCCGAACAGCGGCTTCTATGGGAATCTAGGAAGAGACACGTTGATCGGTCCCGGCCTTTTCAATTGGGACTTTTCCGCCATCAAAGACACCAAGGTTTCCGAACGACTGAACCTGCAGTTTCGGGCGGAGCTCTTCAACATCCTGAATCACACCAATTTCAATACGCCTAACTTGATTGTGTTTACGCCATCCGGACTCTCGCCCACCGCAGGAGCCATCACCAGCACGGCGACCACGTCCCGGCAGGTGCAATTTGCCCTCAAGCTTCTCTGGTGAAATGTATCGGGGAAAGATTTGAGTTTCTCAACGAACTCGGCAGCGTTTTCGGTTGCGCAGAGCCAGTTACGCGAGAAGGGATTCGCGGGACAATGCTCCAGGAAGTACAGATGGGCACGTCCTTGACGCGTGCCGAAACGAGATCGTTCCGGCAACGAAAATCGCGGGTTGATGACTCCAGTTCAGTCCTTCTGTAGCATCACTTCCGTCGACTTGATCACGACTTTGACCTCGTCACCTTTCTTGAGCGCCATCTCCTCGGCGCTTCTCCGCGTGATCACGCTCTCGATCAGGTTTTCGCCGACGCGCACGGCAATATGGGCCATCACGCCGCCAAGCTGAATTTCTTCGACCGTTCCTTTGAGCTGATTGCGAGCAGAAAGTGTCATACCCCAAGCTTACTTCAATTCGAACGACTTCTCAGATCGCATCGAGCCGCGGCACTGATCTAAATTAGATCAGCACCCGAGCCGCTTGCGGCGGAAGCGCCTTGAGCCCGGCGTGCAAACGCCGGGTATGCGTGCCACATTTGGAGAATGAGCCGCGTCAGCGGCGACACCCCTCAGAAGAGTTCCGCCCGATTCGAACGGTCGCGTGCGGTCGTGTTCTGCCTGAGTCTCGATGTTCTACTCGATCTGCACCAGTTGTCCGACGTCGACCGGCGGTTGCGGGGTGCGGAGGGTTTGCGGGGCGCGCCAGTAGTCCATGTACGACACCTGGTGCACGCAGGAGACCGTGCAATGCGGCGCGCAGCCCTTTTCGGTGAGGAACTCGCGGCGGATGTCGGCGACGGTGTACTTCTCCAGCGGAATGCCGGGGTAGCCGCGCTGCTGCGAGCAGTAGTGCACCAGGCCGTCTTCGCAGATGTAGAGGTAGCGCGCGCCGGCGCGGCATCGCCAGTCGTTGGGCTTGCCGTTGGCGATGTTGTTCTGGAACCAGTTGAAGCGCGAATAGTGGCGCTTGTCCAGCGTCCTTCATCTTGAGGAAGACTTCGCGCTCGTCGTCGCCCAGCGGGCGCAGCTGGCCGTCGCCGTCGTGGATGATGCCGATGGTCGAGGTGAAGCCGAGCTGCACGGCGCGGCGGCCGACCACCAGCGCGTCATGCGGATTGTGAATGCCGCCGCCGACCACGGAGTTGATGTTGACGTGAAACTCGGCGTGTTCGGCCAGCAGCTGCAGCTTCTTGTCGAGCACCTTCAGCGACTTCTTCGAGACCTCGTCGGGCATGACGTTGTCGATCGAGATCTGCAGGTGGTCGAGCCCGGCGCGGTTCAGCCGCTGGATGCGCTCGGCGGTCAGCAGATAGCCGTTGGTGATCATGCCGGCGATCATGCCGGGTGCCGGCGGATGTGGCGCGATGATGTCGTCGAGCTCGGGATGCAGCAGCGGCTCGCCGCCGCTGATGGTGACGATGGATGTGCCCAGGCGCGCCAGATGATCGACGCGCTGGTTCATCGTCTCCAGCGGCACCGGCTTGGAGAAGTCGTCGTATTCGTTGCAGTACGCGCAGGCGAGATTGCAGCGGCGAATGGGAATGATGTGCGCCATGATGGGATGGTCGGTCGAGGCCAGCCCCTTGGCGATCATCTTGAATTCACGGATGCGGCGCTTGTCGGCGAGCAGACGCCGGCGCGCCGTTGCGGCGATTTCGGCATATCTGTCAGTGATTCCTATTACAACATAACCGATTCCGCAGAGGGGAAGGTGTCACCTCGTGCGGGGAATTTGCGGTGTGAGCGGCAGCAGGGTGCATTTGGAGGCGGGGCTCGGTTGAGATCGAACGTTCGAAATATGTTCTACGTAGAACAATTGTAAGCCGCTTGATTTTCAGTTAGTTGTGGACGTAACTAAGGTTTTCGGTCGAGACGCTCGCCGGCTGCGCGTCTCAGTCGATGCTCACTCGATGCGGCTTATGCTATGACTCGGTCTACGCCTCAAGAAGGGCTGGTTTATAATCAAGGATTCAGCCCACTCTTCTGGAGTTCCCTAACACATGATTCGATTTCTGCAAAAGCCCGGCCCGCTCAAGAAAATTGTGCTGGGCGGCATTCTGGTTGTCGTGTGCGTGATGATGTCACACCCTCGTTCCCGGCGGCATTCGGCGACTATTTCGGCGGCGGCCTGACCACCCAGGGCGTGCTGGCGAAAGTCGGCGACCAGGAGATCGGCGAACACAGGTGCGCAACAGGCGCGCCTGATCGGGCAGCAGCAGTTCAAGGGCAACGTACCGGAAGCGCTCATGCCCTACCTGATGCAGCGCGCGGCGCAAAACATGATCACCGAGAAGGCGATGGTCTATGAAGCCGACAAGATGGGCCTGGGCGTCAGCGATGACGAACTGCGCGACTATCTGCACGAGGGAGAGATCGGCAAGGTGCTGTTTCCCGGCGGCAACTTCATCGGCGAGCAGGCCTACGAGCAGCATGTCGAGCCAGTTCAACATGGGCGTGCCGCAGTTCGAGCAGGAGGTGAAGGCCGAGATCGCACAGCACAAGTTGCTGGCGGCGGTCGGCGCGGCGGTTACGGTAAGCGACAAGGACATCCGCGAGGAGCTGAAGCGCCAGGACACCAAGGTGAAGTTCGAATACGCCGTGCTCTCGCTGGACGACGTCAAGAAGCAGATCAAGCCCACCGACGCCGAGCTGAAGGCGTTCTTACGACCAGAACAAGCAGCAGTACGTCAACTCCATCCCGGAGAAGATCAAGGCGAAGTACATCCTGATCGACACCAAGAACGTCGAGCAGCAGGTCGCGATCACGCCGGAGGAATTGCAGCAGTACTACAGCCAGCATCAGGACGACTTTCGCATCCCGGAAACGGTGACGGTGCGCCACATCCTGATCAAGACGCCGACGCCGGATGCCAATGGCAAAGTCGACCAGAAAGCCGTCGACGCCGCGCGCGCCAAGGCGGAAGACATCGAGAAGCAGTTGAAGGCGGGCGCGAATTTCGCCGACCTGGCGAAGAAGTATTCCGAGGATCCGGGCAGCGCGAAGGACGGCGGACTGCTGCCGCCGATCACGCGCGGCCGCACGGTGCCGGAATTCGAGCAGGCGGCTTTCAGTACTCCGGTCGGGACAGACGACGGGCGTGATTCGCACCAGCTATGGCTTCCACATCATTCACGTCGAAGCCAAGCAGGAAGCGCGGCTGAAGCCGCTGGATGAAGTGAAGGCCGAGATTGAGCCGATCCTGAAGAAGCAGAAAGCGCGGCGCAGGCGCAGAGTGTCGCCAATGCTAGTCGAGACGTTGGCGCAAGACCGCCGGGCTGGACAAAGCGGCGCAGGAGCGCAACCTCAGCGTCACCACGACCGGTTTGGTCGCGCAAGGCGAGCAGCTGCCGGGCATCGGCAACGCTCCGGAATTCATGAACGCTCTGTTGGCGCCAAGAAGAACGATCCGCCGGCGGTGGCGCCCACGCCCGTCGGCTACGTCGTCTATCAGGTCACGGAAATTCAGCCGCCGCAGACGCCAACCTTCGAACAGATCAAGGACAAGGTGGAGCAGCAGTTCAAGGACCAGCGCGCGCAGGAGCTGCTGGAGCAGAAGACGCAGGAGCTCGCCGACCGCGCGCACTCCGAGCACGATCTGGAGAAGGCGGCGAAGGAAGTGGGCGCAACGGTGAAGACCAGCGACCTGGTGAGCCGCAGTTCGCAAATGCCCGAGCTGGGCGCGATGAGCTGGGCCGGTCAGCGTGGTGTTCAGCATGAAGCCCGGCGAAATCAGCGGGGCGATTCCAGGCCGGCGCCAACGGCGTGGTGCTGAAGGTGCTCGAGGTGCAACAGCCCACCGACGCGCAGATCAAACAGGACTGGGACAAAGCCAAAAGAGACGCTGCTGGAGCAGAAGCGCGAGGAGTTTGAGAATCTCTACGTCGAGAACCTGCGCAGCGCGCTGGAAAAAGAAGGCAAGATCAAGATCAACAAGAAAGAGATGGAGCGCGTGACCAGCTGCCGGATCCTAACTAAGCGTTCCTTCGATTGTCCGGGCTGGCAGGAATGACCGGCCGGCATCCTTTTATCTTTCCGAGCACGGGTCAGCCGCCGGCTGTTCCACCACATCGAACTTTAAGCTATGTTGTCCGAACGCTCATCCGGTATCCTGCTGCACCCCAGCTCCCTGCCCTCGCGCGGCAGGCATCGGCGATTTGGGGCCGGCGGCCTATGAGTTCGTCGACTGGCTGGCGGCGGCCAAGCAGACGCTGTGGCAGGTGCTGCCGTTGCAGCCGGTGGGGTGCGGCAACTCGCCGTATTCCTGCACGTCGGCATTTGCGGGCAACGTGCTGCTGATCAGTCTGGAGCGTCTGGCCGAGCGCGGCCTGCTCGAGCAAGGCCAGCTTGACGACGACTGGGACGGCAAGTCGCCGGTCGATTTCGAAGCGGTGCGCGCCTACAAGCTGCCGCTGCTGCAAGAAAGCCGCGGCGAAGTTTTTGCGCAGTGCCAACGGCGGAGCGCGCGCGCGCTACGACGCGTTTTGCCGGCAGAATGCCGCCTGGCTGGACGACTACGTCCTGTTCAGCGTCTTGCGCGAGCGCTTCCAAGAGACAGGCTGGAACACCTGGCCGCGCGAGTTGGCCCGGCGCGAGCCTGCCGAGATCGCTCGCATGCGCTCCGAATTGAAAGAGGAACTCGAGCGCGAGCGCTTTCTGCAGTTCGCGTTTTTCGAGCAGTGGAATGCGCTGCGCGCCTACTGCGCCGAGCGCGGCATTCGCATCATCGGCGACGTTTCCATTTTCGTCAGCTACGACAGCGCCGACGTCTGGACCCACCCGAACTGTTTCGCTTGAAAGAGGACCTGACCCCGCAAGTCGTCGCCGGCGTTCCGCCGGACGCATTCAGCGAAACCGGACAGCGCTGGGGCAATCCGCTCTACGACTGGGACGCGCTGCACGCCAGCGGCTATCGCTGGTGGATCGACCGCCTGCGCTGGGCGCTGGAGACCTGCGACATCGTCCGCATCGACCACTTCCGCGGCTTCGAAGCCTACTGGGAGATCCCCGCCGATGAGCCGACCGCGGTCAACGGCCACTGGGTCGCGGGTCCGAAGCAGACCTTCTTCGAGATTGTCCGGCGGGAGCTGGGCAAGCTGCCGTTCATCGCCGAGGACCTCGGCTACATCACGCGCGAGGTTCACGAACTGCGCCGCGCGCTGGAAATCCCCGGCATGAAGGTCTTGCAATTCGGCTTCGGCAATAAGGGCGCACACATTTATCTGCCGCACAAGTACGAGCCCGATTGCGTGGTCTACACCGGAACCCACGACAACGACACCGTGGTGGGCTGGTGGAACAACTCGGCGACAGAAGAAGAAAAGAGGAACGCCTCCGCTTATCTGGGGATCGGCGAAGATGGCGTGCATTGGGCGTTCATTCGCGCGGCGCTTGGCTCGGTGGCTGCCATGGCTGTCGTGCCGATGCAGGACGTGCTGGGCCTGGGCAGCGAGGCCCGCATGAACGTTCCCAGCGAAGCCGATGGAAGTTGGCGCTGGCGACTGCAACGCGGCGCGTTGACGCCGGAGCTGGCGGCGAAGCTGGCGGAACTGGTAGCGCTTACCGATCGCGAGGACGCACTGGAGCGCGCCTCAGTCGACCGTCAGCAGGGCGAGCGGAAAGAAGCCGAAGAGTTCGCGGCATAAGATAGAGTTTCCTGCCGACCAGCTTTCTCCCGTAAGAACATTTCGCAGCATGCGACCGGCGGCCTCAGCCGGCAGAACCAGTTCCGAGTCGGCCCACACCGCTCCCAGCGGCGGCTCTTCCCTGCCCTTCATCAGCGTCAATGAAAGCCGCGGCGCGGCAACGATGGCAATGTCGCTCTCGTGTTGCCGGGCGAAGGCCAGCACGTGCTCATCGCGGCCGCGAGTCACATGCAGCGGCAGATAACTTCCCCGGCGGAACAGCTCGCGATGCCGCTGCCGGAAGTTCAAGGCCAGCATGGTGACCCACAGCTTCAGCCGGCCGTCGCGATAGTCCTGCAATAGCTCCTGACAGATGTCTCTCCGGTCGGCGGTTCGCGAGCGTGAGCAAAGCTCGTTCGCCGCGTGCCGGCGCAAATCGAAGTCGACCGCACGGCGGTTGTCCGGATCAACCAGGCTGAAGTCCCACATTTCCTGGCCTTGATAAACATCGGGGACGCCGGGACACGTCAGCTTCAGCAGCGTCTGCGTCAGCGAATTCAGCGCACCGAAGTACATCAGCGGCGGCAGGAACTTTTGCAGCGAATCCCAGAACAGGTTGGGCTTGCCGCGATAGCGCGGCGCGAGGATGCTGGCGAGGAACTTATTCATCCCCGCAACATACTCGGGGTTGGGATTCAGCCAGCTCAGGTTGACCTTGGCCTCGTGCACCGCCTTTTCCATGTACTGCTGGATGCGCTGCACGAACTCCTGTCGCGGCTCGTCTCGCTTCCAGGCGCAGCGGCCACGCGCCCACGAGGGTCTGGTAGAGGAAATATTCTTCATTGTTGTCGGGGACGATGCGCCCGTCGGTCAACTGCACCTTGCGGCCGCGGTTGATGCGGCGCCACTTCATCACGTGGGCGGCCCAGTGCGCCGGCATCTCGGAGAGCACGTTCAGGCGGGCGCGCACATCTTCGCTGCGCTTGGTGTCGTGGGTGGAGGTGGCCAGCATGGACGCCGGCCAGTGCTCTGCCCGTTCCAGGTTGCCGCGATGGAACTCCGCCGGCGGGAGGCCGAACTCTGCCGGCGTTCCGCCCACTTCGTTGTTGGAGACGAAGCGGGCGTAGACGTAGCAGGCCGTGTCTTCCAGGCCTTTGGCCATCGCCGGGCCGGTGAGCTGCTGGAACTTCAAGGTGAAATAGAGCCGCCGCTGGTAGCCGTACATCGTACCGTCGTTGTCTCCCGCCTCCAGCAGCAGGATGCGGCGCAGAAAGTCGAAGGCCGCAGGGGCGAGGGTGCCGTTGTGCCGCTTGGCCCGCTCCGTCGCCTGCTCGATGTAGCGCCGATCGCTTTGGCTCACGTGTCCGCGTTCATCGATGTAGGTGCGGTACACCGGGAAGAAGGCGATGGTTTCGCGAATGGCCTCGCGCAGCACCCCGCGGGTATAGTCGCGCGCGCGCCGGTCGCCATTGGAGATCTCGTTCAGCATGTGCGTGAGCACGTTGACTTCGCTGGCCAGCGCCCGCCGCATCACCAGCTTCTTGCTTTCGTAAATCAGGCGATCGACGCGAATCGTGCCGTCGATGACGCGGTGATAGAGCTTGGTGAAGAATGCCTCATGCCGACCATCGATCAGCACGCCGTTCACGAGATTGGTGAAGTCATATCCCACCGAGCCGTCGACCGGCCACTCGCGATTGAGGTGTTCGCCGCGTTCCAGAATTTTTTCGATCAGCAGATACAGCGGCGCTTGCGGGACAGATTGTTCCTGGCTATAGAGGCCGTGAATGTCCAGCTCGATGCCATCGCCGGCAGCAGGCGATGACGGCTCCGCGCCCAGGCAGCGGCTGGCGGCATACAGCCTTTGCAGGCGCGTGAAGTACTCGGCCGGATTGAGCAGCCCGTCAGGATGATCGATGCGCACGCCGGCGATCAAGCCATCGGCCAGCAGACGCCGAATCAGCTTGTGCGTCTCCGCGAAGACCCGCGGATTCTCCATGCGCAGCCCGACCAGATCGTTGATATCGAAGAAGCGCCGGTAGTTGATCTCCTCGCCCGAGACGCGCCAGAACGCCAGCCGATAGGCCTGGCGTTCCAGCAGCTCGTGCAGTCCATCGAAGCTGGCCGCATCGCCTGGACGTCCGTTGAGCCGGTGCAGCGCCTGCTCGATGCAGGCGTGCACTTGCGGAGAATCGCGATAGAGGGAAGCGAGCTTTTCTACCAGCAACGGCATCTCCTCTTGCCGTCGCCGTACCTCGCCGGGTTCGGTGGTAGCGTTTATCGGCAACCGCCCAAAGGCGGTGAGCAACGATTCCAGTTCTGCCGGAATGCCATCGTATGGCGGGTTGCCGGCCGCGCCGTGCTGCGCGGCGAAGATCAGAGGCAGCGTTTGCGGATCGATGGGAAGGACCTTGTCGAAGTACCTCACCCTGAAGTGACCGTCTTCGCAGGCGAGCTTCATATTGCCGGCCTCCAGGTCCTCGCCATACGGGTTTCCGAGAATGGGGATGAGCACCTTGTTCCGCAGCTCGGGTTTCAGCGGCTCCCAATCGATGTCGAAGAAATCGGCATAGGCCGAGGTGCGGCCATTCTGCAGCACGTCCTGCCACCAGGGATTGTCGCCGTGGCCGACGCCCATGTGGTTGGGGACGGTGTCGACAAGCAGTCCCATGCCGTGGGCCTTCAGCTCCGCGACCAATTGCCGGAATTCGTCCTCTGTCCCAATCTCCGGATTGAGCTGCGTGTGGTCGATGATGTCGTAGCCGTGCTGGCTGCCGGAGCGCGCCTTCAGGATGGGCGACGCATAACAGTGCGAGATTCCCAACGCCGCCAGATACGGCACCAGCTTGCGCGCGTCTTCGAAGCGAAAGGTGCTGTTGAATTGCAGGCGGTAGGTCGAAAGCGGTATGTGGCTGCGCTTCTCCGCCGCCAGGTCCTCGACGCACGCACACAGCTCCGGAGCTTGATCGATGGGCAATGTGGAGGTGGTTTGCATGCGATTGCCGGCTTTCGGCGCGATGATGTTGCGGGAACCAGAACCTTAGATGCGCTGGTTTAGGATATCGCTGCCCGCCGGCCGGTGCCCCAGGTTCGCGTCCTTTCTTTGGACGCTAACCTGGGCCCACGTTAGCCCAAAAGATGGGCGAACGTGGGGCACCCGTTCGCTTTGTATCGGCCAGCATCTGGCACGCGCTTTACTAATCCGCAAGCGGCGCAGAGAATATTGGATTGGCGAATCGCCGCTGTTGCGACCAACCAAGCTATCTTCCTGAACACCACCGAAAGGACGTTATGACTGCCACGGGTGAACTCATTCGTATGATGAATTACGTCGACGACATTGCCGCGACCCTGCGTCGCATCAATGCCAGCCTATACCTGATTACTCCTGAGGAGAAGCGCAAGTTAGCCGAGTACATGCGCAAGTCGGACCCAAACTTCTTCAGCGTCATCGAGCAACTGGAAAAGGGGGCGTAGCCGGATGGCGGAGATCCGCACCATCGCCGTCATCGGCGCCGGCATTATGGGCCGCGGCATCGCCCACGCCGCCGCGCTGGGCGGCTATCGCACCATCCTGGAAGACATTCTGCCGACCGCGCTGCGCAAGGCCGAGACCGAGATTCGTTCCAACCTCGACAAAGCTGTCGAGCTCGGGAAAGTCACGAAGGCCGACGCCGACGGCGCATTCGGGCGCCTGGAATATGCGTCGTCGGTGGAGCAGGCGGCGCGCGAAGCCGACCTGGTCATCGAGGCGGTGCCCGAGGAGATGGAATCGAAGATCGAGATCTTCACGCTGCTCGATAAAGTTTGCCGCCCGACAACGATTCTCGCCTCCAACACTTCGTCGCTGAGCGTGACCGAGATCGCGTCGGTGACCTATCGCGCGCCCAAGTGCGTCGGCATGCACTTCTTCAATCCGGTGCACAAGATGAAGCTGCTGGAAATTGTGCGCGCGCTGGAGACCAGCGACGAGACGCTCGCCGCGGCAGTTGAGGTCGGCAGGCGCATGGGGAAGGAAGTTGTTGTCATCAAGGAATCGCCGGGATTCATCACCAGCCGCATCAACGCCATGATCGGCAACGAAGCGTTCTACATGCTTCAGGAAGGCATCGCCTCGCCGCAGGACATCGACAAGGCTTTGAAGTTGGGGCTGAATCATCCGATGGGCCCGTTCGAAATGATCGACCTGGTCGGGCTCGATACGCGGCTGCACATCCTGGAATATCTGCACAAATCGCTGGGCGAGAAGTTTCGGCCCGCGCCGCTGCTGGTGCAGTACGTGAAGGCCGGACGACTGGGGCGCAAGTCGGGGCGCGGGGTGTATGAGTATCCGGGCGAGGAACCGGGACGTGCTGAGCAAAAGAAAACCGCGGCGGATCAATGAAAATCGTGCGAGCGCACGTCGGCATCGGTGACGTCGACGGCCTCGGCGGCATACGCCTCACGCATAGGCGCGACGCGCTCCACCTTCACCGAGATCACGCCCTCTTGCTTCTGTAGCACGCCTTCCAGCAGCAAAAACTTTTCCGACATAATCACGATGCGATTTTGCTCGAGAATGTCGGGCGTGATGATGGCATTGCTGATGCCCGTCTCGTCTTCGAGGCTGAGGAACACGAATCCCTTGGCCGTGCCCGGCCGCTGCCGCGCGATCACGCAACCGGCGGTGCGCACGCGTCTGCCATGTGGCGCGTGCTTCAATTCCTCGGCCGAGAGCACGCGCGCGCGCCGCAACTGCGCACGCCGATACGCCATGGGATGCGGCCCGACCGTTAGCCCTGTGCCATGAAAGTCGGCGACCAGGCGTTCGTCATCGGTCATGCGTGCCAGTGGTGAGGCGCTGTCGCTTTCGGGAATGCTCTCCAGCAGCGGCCCCGCAAATCGCGCCGCGCGCTCCACCTGCCACAGCGCATCGCGGCGATGCAGGCGGCTTTGAAGGGGCGCAGCTTTAGCTGCGCCGTTACGACTCGTTTTGTACTTGTCATCCCGAGCGCAGCGAGGGATCTGCGGTTCGTCCGCGCCACTCCAATCGAATTCAGCGCCCCAATCGAGGCCAGCAGCACCAACTCATTCCGCCGCAACTCCGGAACGCGATACGCCAGGTCGGCAATGGATTCGAACGGCCGCTGGCTGCGCTCGCGTAGGATTGCCCGCGCCGCCTCTTCGCGCAGTCCCTTGGCATACCGAAGTCCAAGCCTCATCGCAAAGCGCTTGCTTTGAAGGGGCACGCCTTCAGGCGTGCCGACCCTACCATCAACGACGCTGGGCTTTAGCCACTGAGGATCTTTGCAGACGGACGAAATGCAAGTCCCCTCAGCGGCTAAAGCCGCGTTCTCTCCCGAGCCCTTACGGCACGGCTGAAGCCGTGCCCCTTCAAGGCCACTTCCTCTAGAGCCATTCCCCCTCCTTTCATCCCACATTGTGGTACTCTCCTCCGCCTCCAGCGTGCACAGCCACTCCGAGCAGCCAATGTCCACCGGCTTCACCCGCAACCCGTGCCGCTGCGCATCTTTCACAATGGTTGCGGGAGAATAGAATCCCATCGGCTGATTGTTCAGCAGCGCCGCCGTGAACGCCGCCAGGTAATGGCACTTCAGATACGCGCTGGCATAGGCGATGAGCGCGAAGCTGGCGGCGTGCGATTCGGGAAATCCATAGAGCGCAAACGAGGTGATGGATTGCAATGATCTCCTCCTGCGCCGCGGGCGGTAATGCCGTTGCGCTTCATGCCCTCGCGCAGCTTGACCTCGATGTCGCGCATGCGCTTCTCGCTGCGCTTGAAGCCGAAGGCGCGCCGCAACTCTTCCGCCTCGCCGCCGCTGAATCCGGCGGCAATCATGGCCACGCGCAGCAGTTGCTCCTGAAACAGCGGCACGCCCAGCGTGCGCTCCAGCACCGGCTCCAGCGACGGATGCGGATAGACCACCTGTCTGCCGTCCCTGCCGCCGCATTAGATAGGGATTGACCATCTGGCCCACGATCGGCCCGGGACGGATGATCGCGACCTGTACCACAATGTCGTAGAAGTGCGTGGGATGCAGGCGCGGCAGGCACGACATCTGCGCCCGGCTCTCGATCTGGAACATGCCGACCGTGTCGGCCTTCTGCAATGTGTCATACACTGTGGGATCGTCGGCGGGCAGCTTGGCCAGATCCACCTCTTCTTTATAGTGGTTGCGGATGAGGGTGATGGAATCTTCCAGCACGGCCATCATGCCCAGCCCCAGCAGATCGACCTTGACGATGCCCATGTCGGCGCAATCTTCCTTGTCCCACTGCACCACGACGCGGCCGGGCATGGTCGCCGGCTCCAGCGGCACGATGGAATCCAGTTGTCCCTGGCAGATGACCATGCCGCCGGAGTGCTGCCCGAGATGGCGCGGCAGGTCCTGCACCGCCAGGCACAGCTCGAAGAACTTGCGAATGCGCGGATGGCGCAGGTCGAATCCGGCATCGCGAAACTGCCGCTCCAGCGTGTCGCCGGGATCCTTGTACTCCCACGAACTCACCAGCCCGGCCAGGCGGTCCGAGCGTCTCGCCGTCGAAGCCCAGCGCCTTGCCTACCTCGCGCGCCGCCGAACGTCCGCGATAGGTGATGACGTTGGCCGTCATGGCCGCGCCCAGCTTGCCGTAGCGCTCGTAGACGTACTGAATGGCCGCTCGCGCTGATCGCCGCTGGGCAGGTCGAGATCGATGTCGGGCCACTCGCCGCGCTCCTCCGAGAGGAAGCGCTCGAACAGCAGCTCCATGCCGACGGGATCGACCGCGGTGATGCCCAGCGAATAACAGACCGCGCTGTTGGCCGCCGAGCCGCGCCCCTGCACCAGGATGCCGTGCTCGCGGCAGTAGCGCACGATGTCCCACACGATGAGGAAGTAGCCCGCGAGCTTGAGCTTCTCGATCAGCGCGAGTTCGCGCTCGATCTGGCGGTGCGCGCGCTGCCACAGCTCGCCTGGCCCGGGGCGCAGATAGCGGTCGCGCGCGCCTTCCATCGTGCGCTGCGCGCAGGAACGAATCCATGGTTTCGCCTTCGGGGACGGGATAACGCGGAAATTCGTAGCCGAGATCGTCCAGCGTGAATTCCAGGCGCGAAGAAAGCTCCAGCGTGTTGGCTGTGGCTTCGGGCAGGTCGGCAAACAGGCGCAGCATCTCCTGCGGCGTTTTGATGTAGCGCTCGCTGTTGCGCGCCAGCAGGCGTCCGGCGGTAGTCGAGCGTGCGATGATTGCGGATGCAGGTGAAGACGTCGAGGATCTGGCGCTCTTCCGGCTTGGCGTATTGCGCGCCTTGCGTGGCCAGCAGCGGCAGGTCGCAGGCTGCGCGCCAGCTCGATCGCGGCTTGATTGCGTGCCTCCTGCGCGCGATTGTAGTGGCGCTGCAACTCGACGTAGACATTTTCGCGGCCATAGATGGCGATGAGCTGTCTCAAGCAAGCGCTCGACCTTCGGCCATGCCGCCGCGTGGCGAGCGCATGCGCCAGCGGGCCTTCGTCGCCGCCGGTCAGGCAGATCAGGCCATGCGGCAATATTCGGCTAAGTCGTCGAGCGAGGCCGTAGCCTGCGATTGCACGAGCAAATCGTCAACGTGGGCCTCACGTTGTGGCATATCGCCAAGAGCAGGTGGTATCCCACGTTGTGGTATATGCCGGGATACTTAGGCGCGCGCAGCTTCGTACGCGTGATCAGGCGGCAAAGGTTCTGATAGCCTTCGCGCGATGCGCAAAGCAGCGGCAAGCGGGGAAGCTCGGCTGGGAGCTTCCGGATCTCTGCCGGGCAATAGTGAAGTGATCTCCGCGCCGATATGCGCGTTGACTTTCAGCTTCTTGGCCGCGAGATAAAAGCGCGGCGCGCCATAGACCCCGTCGCGATCGAGCAGCGCCATGGCGGGCATTTCGAGCTTCGTGCATACCTCCGCAAATTCTTCGGGAACCGATGCTCCTTCGAGGAAGCTAAACGCGGAGCGGGCGTGGAGTTCGATATACAAAGCAGTTGTCAGTTGTCGGCTTTCAGCTCTCAGTTCTCAGTCGTAGCTCGCGTCGGCGTACCAGGTTCCCGTGCCCAGATTGCGGTAAATGCGGTAGAGTGCCACGCTTTCGTTATCCCCTGTGGGCGCCAGCGCAATGTCCCACTCTTCCCGGTCCCAGGGGCCGGACTGTTCCTCCTTGGCAATTTCGGTCCACCAATCCCCAGAGGAGCGCCATGGCCCCGACGACCACATCACTTTGCCTTGCAGTTGACCTTGCCGATCGCTTGCCGCAGCCAGGGATGCAGGGCGGCCCTCGCATATCTGGACGGTGAGCCGGCAGGTGGGACGAATGAGGCGCATGGCGAGATGCGGCTTGCCAGCTTCGTCCCACAATGTCGTATTTGAACTTGCTTTTTCCGCTAACGCGAAGCGCTCGATTTCAAAGTTGTCCCGGCGATGTGTATCCAGCAACCGTGCGGTCCCGGTGCGCCGCTGGCCCACAATGGCTTGGACTCTCGCCAGTGTAACTTCCAGCTTCTCCGGCTCCGGCGATACGGGCAGGAACAAGCCCCGTTGGGCAGAGCGCGGCAAGGCGGGCTGGGCTTCCAATACCAGTTGCATCACCGGCGCGCCCGGCGGATGCGCCGCCAGGTCCAGTTGCAGCAATTTCAAAAGTACTTTGGGATCGCGCATGGGCACGGGCAGCCGCAGGACGCGCTCCCAGACCGGCTTGCCTGCCACATTGTGGGACTCGGCTGGCATGTCATTCAGTTCTTGCTGTGTCCTGGTTTCTTCCTCTGAAATACGGCGCTCGAGCTGCAAGCGCATGCATAAAGCTTGCGCCGCCAGTGCACGGGTTTCCAGACGCGCGCACAGTTGCTCCAAAAGGCGATTCAGTAGAAACGAGAGCGACTCGATGGCATCGACCGGCGTCTCCAATTCCATCGCTTCTTCAAAGCGCACGCCCGGGGCGCACAAATGCAGCGTGCGCATGCCTTCGCCGCGGGCGAGCCGCCGCAATTGCGCGCCCACATCGCCCAGACGCGAGGCCAAGGCGTGCTCCGGCAGAAGCGCCAGGCTGCGAAAATCGCGCACTCCCCAGCGCTCCAGAGTGTCGAGCATCTGCTGGCGCTGCTTCTCCCGTTCGTGGTCGGATGCTTTGCCGGCAGTTGGCAGCGAGGTAATCTCGAATGCGTCCAGCAGGATTTGCACCGGTAGCACGCCCAGGCGCTGAAATTCGTGACCCGGCGGGATGACCGTGATGCCATCGAAGCCGAGCGCTGCATGCAGCGCTGCATCGGGATTGGCGGCGAGAGCTACGTTGGCCTCCAGCCCAACAACGCTCACGCGCGATTTCAGATTACTGCTCATCGTGGCGGGCGCGCCGTAGAGCCGCTCGAGGCCGGAGAGATCCAGCAGCAAAGTATCGGGCGCGGCGTCCTCAACGCAGGGCGAAAAAGCATGGGCGACGTCGAGCAGCGCGGCATGGGCGGCACGTTCCTGCTCGGGCGAGCGTTGGCGCAGAACGGCCATATACCTGTTTGTAGTACCTGATTGTGGGACATGGTCTGGCGCGAAAATTGCGGCTTGCAGCTTGGTCATCCCGGCTTCTATTCCCAGCAGGCGCGCCTTTTCGTTCAGAGCGACGACGCGGCTGAGCGGGGGCTTGCCTGCGAGCACGGCGACGGCGCGCTCGCGCAGCAGCGGCTCGTTGCGAACGATGGCCTCGACGGGAAAATCCGGGATGTGAATGCAGGCAAACATGTCATTGGGGATTAACAATGCCCAGCGGATACAAACGAAAAGCCTGTCGTCCCTACGGGACTCGAATTTCATTTCCCACGCTTTCCCGGCGTTGAAACGCTGGGCTAAACTCTTCCGTCTCGCTGCGCGAGACTCGTATCAATGCGGCCAAACGGTGAATGCACCGGAAGCCACAGCATCGACCCTTGCCATCTCTTGTCTCGCTGCACGAGGCACGTTCGATGCGAGCCAAACAACGGCACGAAGAGTGCGACATTGGCAAAAACAATCGGACAAAAGAACAACAACGCAATCGAACTCTGACGTGCTTACGAGACCTCTTCTCACATTGCAATTCGCAGTTCCACGCGGGCGCCGGCCGACTGCGGCGGCTTGCGTTGCGACCAGGAGCGCTCCACCTCGGCGCGAAAGCTCATGCCGCGCAGCAAGGCTGCGTGGCTGACACTTGGCTTTTTTGGAAGGTGCAACCCGGCCTCAGTTGCGAATTTGCCGGAGGACGTTGGCTGCGCTGCCTCCGACGTGCAAATCGCCTCCGCTCGCATTCGCAGCACTAGCGAGGCGCAGGTCTTCGCGCATGGTTCCTGCTCGATGAGCAGCAGCACGGTTGCCGTGGGTTCGACGGCGCGGCGGAAGCGAAACCACGAAGTGAGCGGCACGCGGCGCACGCTTTCCGCCGGGAGGTCGCCCATATCGAGCACGACCATGCCGAAGCCGCCGGCTTGCAGCAGCAGGTCGGTGACTTTCAGCACCTGCTCCAACGCGCTGCTGAAGGCGAAGCCGGCGTTGCGCGAAGCTCCGGGTTGCGAAAGGCCTCCCCGCTGCTGCGGTCGCGCGGAATTGCAGCGCACCCAGAGCAGCCGCTCCAGATCGATGCCGGCGGCGGCGGCGGAAGCGGGATCGAAGCTGTCGCTGGCGTCCACCAGCGCGCATACTTCCTCGCGGCGAGTGGCGACGGCCAGTGCCGCATGCATCACACCGGTGCGTCCGGACGAAGCCGGCCCGGCGATCTCGGTGAGGGCGCCGCGCGGCAGGCCGCTGGTCAGTTCATCAAGAGCGGCGATTCCGAATGGGACGGTGAGCGGGGCCGCGCGTTCGCGAAGCAGCAACGTGGACGAGAGCTGCTCGCCGAGCGAGGCTTCGATGCGGGCGCGCAGATCGGCAGAATACCGGGAGAAAGCCGCATGAACAGCGGGGTTGACAGCAACCGACGACATAGCCAGGACCTCAGGGCGGGCGAAACGGGCAGGATGTACTTTCGCTTTTTATTCGCCTAGAATGAGATTCTGCTACGGGGAATCCGGGTTGTCAACAGCCGAACGTAAGAGGTTCGCGGGAAAATAGCGGGGACTATACCTTGGGTTCTATGCCGCCCGAAATCGGACTCTACCCGGCTTGGAGTGTTTATCGGATTTACAGAGTAGCTCATCGGCCAACATCAGCCATCTGCGTTCTTGCGGCCGTAACTCCCGTTGCAGAAGTTGCTTCGCCTTTTCAAACTGGTCCGGTTCCGACTTGATTACGATTAATTTCACGATTGCACGGTTAGCAGTTGGGATGTCATGCCTGAGGGTCAAGGTTGGAGTTCTAAGGCGCGATTTGACGCGACCGCGAGGCGTGTTTTCATAGGATTACGAACTATGGCACCTTTTTCGCGAGAACCCTACCCGGAGCACAAACACCAGGCGGATTTACGCCAATTGCAACTCGATGATCTTGTTCTCGGGGTCCAGCTTCGCGATGCGGAAGCTGCGCATTTGCCCAGTTTGAAGCCCTTCCTGCTTCTTTGTTTCTGAAGATGTTGCGCCGCCCTTCCAGCGCGCCTGCAACATCGACGTAAGCGACGACAAATCCGCCGCCGCTGATTTTGCTTCTTCCGGCGCCGGCGCCGTTGCCACAACTGGGCACATGGCGTATACGCCCTCGCCCAGCTCCACGCGCGTGACGCCGCCCGATTCTCCATCACGCGGCCGGTGACCACGTCGCCGCACATTGTGCTCGGCGAGGTATTCGTCCAGGCTGGTGGGAACGAGTTGCTTCATACTCAGGCGCATCAGTTGCGGCGCTCGGGATCGATGGCGAGGACTGCGCCTTGCACCACCTGCCCGAACTTCAGGACATCCTGCGGATGATTGATGCGCTTCTCGGCGCTGATCTCGCTGACGTGGACCATGCCTTCGACGCCTTCCGCCGACCTGCACGAAGGCGCCGAACTTGGTGATGCTGGTGATCGGGCCCTTCGATCGGTCGAGCCGACGGGGAACTTCTGCGGCGCGTCGGCCCAGGGATCGCCCAGCGCCTGCTTGAGTCCGAGCGAGAGCCGCTGCTCGCCGACATTCACGCCGAGGATCACGACTTCGACGGTGTCGCCGGCATTCACCACGTCGCTCGGCTTGCGTACGCTCTTGGCCCACGACATCTCGGAGATGTGGACGAGCCCTTCGACTCCCGGCTCCAGCTCGACGAAGGCGCCGAAATCGGCGAGGCGGCTGACGCGTGCCGCGGACGCGCTCGCCGGTTTTGTACTTCTCGGCGACCGAATCCCACGGATGCGGCTGAAGCTGCTTCAGGCCGAGCGAAATGCGCCGCTTGCTCGGTGTCGATCTTCAGTACCTTGGCTTCGATCTCCTGGCCGACGGAGAGCACGTCCGAGGGATTACCGACGCGGCTCCATGAAATGTCGGACGACATGCAGCAGGCCATCGATGCCGCCGATATCGACGAAGGCGCCGTAGTCGATGAGGTTGCGCACGGTGCCGGTCACGATGTCGCCTTCCTTCATCTCGGAGTAGCGGCGATCTTTGGTCGAGCGCTCTTCCTCTTCGAGCAATCACGCGGCGGTCGACGACGACGTCTTCTTCGGTCGCGTCGAGCTTGGTGATGCGGCAGCGGATTTCCTGGCCGACCAGCTTCTCCATCTCGGCGGCTTCGCGCACGCCGCTGCGCGATGCCGGCATGAAGGCGCGCACGCCGACATCGACGCTGAAGCCGCCTTTTACCTGCGCGGTCACGGTGCCGACGATAGTGGACTTTCTCTGCGAACGCGCGCTCCAGCGCGTGCCAGTCGTTAGGGACGCGCGACCTTGAAGCGGGTGAGTTCGTAGTAGCCTTCGGGGTCGCGCCCTTTCACGGTGACGGGAAGCTTGTCGCCGACGCGCGCGGTCTCGCCCGCGCTCTCGAAGGCGCTGAGCGGCAGGATGCCTTCGGTCTTGTAGCCGATATCGAGCAGAGCCGAGTCGGCGGTGATGGCGACGACCGTCCCCTGAAGCTGGCGGCGCCTTCGTCGGTGCGACGCGAATGGCTCGCGTTCGTACTGCGAGAGAAGGTCGCCAAACGATTCGTTGGATTCGTCTGTCGGTTGGGATTCAGAGGAATTTGGATCGGGCATGAAAGTGATGACAGCCCGTGCAAGGAAGGTGCTGATCAGGATATCACTGACTGCCCGCGGTTTTTCCCGAACGACTATGGCCGCTATGGGAGAATAGGTGATGCGCAAATTCCTCATCGGCACCCTACTCTACGTATCCATCGCCGCATTGCTGGCTCTTTCTGTGAACGCGCAGAACGACAAGCAACAACCCGCCGGCACACAAGCTGCTCCCGAAACCAAGCCGCAGCAGCAGGCGAACGCCGAGATCCCCGGCTTGCCGACGCAGAAAGATAAAGTCAGCTATGCCATCGGAATGAACCTCGGCAAAGGCTTAAGCCACGATTCCATCGAGGTCGATCCCAATCTCATCATGCAAGGCTTGAAAGATGGGCTTGCGGGCAGCAAGACGTTGATGACCGACGAGCAGGTGCAAGCCACCATTGGCCAGTTGCAGGCCCAGGTGCAGGAGGAAATGAAGGTGCGCAGGCAGCAGGACGCCGTGACCAACCAGAAGACGGGCGATACCTTCCTGGCGGCGAACAAGACCAAGTCGGGCGTGATCGCGCTGCCCAGTGGTCTGCAATACAAGGTGGTGAAAGAGGGAACGGGGCCGAAGCCTACCCCGGCTGACGTCGTGAAGTGCAATTACCGGGGCACTACCATCGACGGCAAAGAGTTCGACAGCTCCTACCGGCGAGGAGAACCCGCGAAGTTTCCTGTGAAGGGCGTGATCAAGGGATGGACGGAAGCGCTGCAGCTTATGCCTGTCGGCTCGAAGTGGGAGCTGTACGTTCCGGCCGATCTGGCGTACGGCGAGCGTGGCGCCGGTGGGGTGATTGGGCCTAACCAGACGCTGATCTTTGAAGTGGAGCTGCTCTCCATCGAACCGCCCAACCCGCCGCAGGGCGCGCAGCAGCCGTCCGCCAAGCCGTAAATCGTCACTGCCGAAAGTTCCACTGCAAGCAAAGGTGCAGCGCCTCACGCTTCCAGAACGGAGCGAGAAGGCGCTGCGCCCATGTCGCAACGGCCCGGGTGCTTTATTGGCGAACTGCCGGGGCGGTTCGGTGTTACATTCTCTGCTACCGGATTAACCGGACGTTAACATTCTTGTCCAGTCTACCGTCCCAACCCGCACCCGAAACGAACGGGCGCCCTAAGAGCTGGGGCTTGTTCAAGAGCCTCCGCCCGCTGCGCCGCGAGCAGGCCATTCGCGACATTCTGGCCGGCGTCCAGCTTGCTGCCATGAACATCCCGCAGGCGCTGGGCTACACCCGGATCGCGGGCATGCCCATCGTGACCGGCCTGTACACGCTGCTGCTGCCGCCCGTGGGCTTCGCGGCGTTTGGCTCGTCGCGTTACCTGGTGGTGGCCGCGGATTCGGCAACGGCGGCGATCATCTTCAGCGGCCTCTCCGGACTGGCGACGCCGGGAACTCCGCGCTATGTCGCGCTGGCGACGCTGGTGGCTCTGCTGACGGCCGTGTGCCTGCTCCTGGCTCGTTTGCTGCGGCTGGGATTTCTGGCCGACTTTCTTTCGCGCACGGTGCTGGTCGGCTTTCTCACCGGAGTCGGTTTTCAGGTGGGCATCGCCGTCCTGGGCGGGATGTTCGGCATTGACGTGAGTTCGCACCGGACGCTGCCGCAGTTGGCGGAAGTGATACGCAAGCTGCCGAGTCTGCACTGGACCACGTTGGCCATTTCGGTCGCGATTGTGGCTTTCATCCTCTCCGCCAGAAAGCTCGCGCCTAAGGCGCCGGCGTCGCTGATCGCGGTGACGGCCGGCGTGGTTGCGAGTAAAGTGTTCGACTTTGCCGGGCACAGGATCGCGGTCATCGGAACCATTGCCGGCGGGCTGCCGCACCTCGGCATGCCGAGCGTGAGCGCGAAGGACGTGGAGACGCTCCTTCCCATCGCGGCTTCGTGTTTCGTGATGATCCTCGCGCAGAGTGCGGCCACGGCGCGCTTGTATGCTGAACGCCACCATCAGACGTTCGATGAGAACTCGGACTTGCTGGGACTGGCTGCCGCCAATGCGCTAGCCGGAGCCAGCGGAACGTTCGTCGTCAACGGCAGTCCCACGCAGACAGCGATGGTGGAAAGCTCGGGCGGAAGCAGTCAATTAGCGCAGATGTCCACCGCGGCAGTCGTGGCCATCGTGCTCATGGTTTTCACCTGGCCGTTGGAGTACCTGCCGCGCTGCGTGCTGGGCGCGATTGTGTTCTGCATCGCCACACGGCTGCCGGATTTCCCAAAGCTGGCCCGGATGCGCCACGAAAGCCCGGGAGAATTCGTGCTCGCGGTGCTCACCGCCGTGGTGGTGGTCGCCGTCGGCGTGGAGCAAGGAATCATCCTTGCGATGGTGCTGTCGCTGCTGCGCATCGTAAAGCACAGCTATCATCCGCATACCGGCGTGTTGGTGGCGGACGGCGCTCATTGGAAGCACATTCCGCCGAAATGCGGCGCGATGACGCATCCGGGGCTGGCAATTTATAGCTTCGGGGCACCTCTCTTCTATGCGAATTCCGGCCGCTTCTCCGAGCAGATTCGCACCATCGCCGGCCCAGGATGTACGGTGCGATGGGTGGTGGTGGATGCGGAAGCGATCACCAACATCGACTACACAGCGGCGCGGGTGGTGCGCGAGCTGAAGCAGGAGCTGACGGAGGCGGGCGTGATGCTGGGCTTTGCACGATTGCCGGAGCCGTTGCAAGCGGACTTCGATCGGCATCACGTCACCGAAGCCATTGGGCGCGAGGCGCTTTTTGATCGCCTCCATGACGCGGTCAGCGCCTTCGCCGATTCTTGGGAGAACGCTATTCCTACCAAGGCCGACGCCTAGCAAGTGTGCCTGGAAAGGGGCTCGCAACTTGTCGCCGCGCGGCCGCTGCGGCTTGCGGCAATCGTGCTAGGCTGTAGCCATGCCCTGTGAGCACGAGTAGCCGAGGGCCTGGCGGAGATCCTTCAGTTTCGAATGCCCGAGAATCCTCACAGCGGAACCCAGAGCGAAGCCGTCGCCCCGCCGGCGCCGACCGCGCAAAAAACTTCCGGCGACTCGCCCTTTTCGGTGACGGTGGGGCAGGTCTACGACGGCCCGCTCGACCTGCTGCTCGACCTGATTCGCAAGCAGGACATCGACATCTACGACATTCCCATCGCCAGGATCACCGAGCAGTATCTGCGTTATGTCGAGTCGATGAAACAGCTCGATGTGGACGTGGCCGCCGAGTTCATTTACATGGCGTCGCTGCTGATTCACATCAAGTCGAAGATGCTGCTGCCGCGCGATCCCGCCGGGCCGGCGGAGGAGGAAGACCCGCGCCTGGAGCTGGTCAACCGGCTGCTGGAGCACGAGCGCTTCAAGACCGCGGCGCAGATGCTGCTGCAAAAGCAGCAGATCGAAGAGGCGGTGTGGTCGAATCCCGCGCTGAAAGAATTTCGCGATGCCGAGGGCACGGACCCGGAGTTGGCCGCGGACGTGGTCGACCTGGTGAAGACCTTCCAGCAGATTCTGGACCGCGCGCGCAAGCGGCCGTCGTTCGATGTCGATGAGGATGCGGTGACGGTCGCGCAGATGATCGAGTTTGTGCGGCGGCGGCTGGCGCTGGAGGAGCGGCCGGTCCGGCTGAAGCAGTTGCTGCGCAGCCTGCGTTCGCGCTCCGCGCTTATTTGTGCATTTCTTGCGATACTGGAACTGGTGCGGCTACAGGCGATTCTGGCGCGGCAGGACAATGTGTTCGGCGAGATCGTGCTGAAGAAGCACACGAACTTCGACGCGCTGATGGCGGAGGGCACGGCGAAGGACGACTGGCGGTGAGGAAGCAGTGGCCGGTGGCCAGTGAACAGTTGTCAGTTGTCAGTTGTCAGTTGTCGGTTGTCGGTTGTCAGTGGCCAGTTGTCAGTTGTCAGTTGTCGGTTGTCGGTTGTCAGTGGCCAGTTGTCAGTGGTCAGTGGTCAGGATGCTTTCGGGGGCGATCAGGTCGGAAACGCAATACAGCAGTGCCCTAGGCACGGCATAAGTTAGCCCAGCGTTTTAACGCTGGGTAGCGTCGACATATCGAATGTGAGTCCCGTAGGGACGGCACGAGCGCGTAAATATCTGCCGGATCCAGCCTGCTACGTAATGGGCAATCTTGGATGAGCCTTAAAGCCAAACTCGAAGCCATCATCTACGCGACCGAAGAGCCGGTCACGCTGAACGAACTCGCATCCTTGCTAAAGGACCAGGTGATGGCGGAATTGCGCGCCGAAGAGGAGGCGAGGCTCGCGCTGAATGAGACCGTCTTCGAGCCTCCCGTGCGAACGCCGGAACAAGATGAGGAGTCGCTGTTTATCGGAGACGTTCCCAGCGGGGTTGAAGAGGCCGCAGCGGAGGCAGAGGTTAAACGGCAAGATGACACGCCCGCGCCTTCGGGGAAAGAACGCCAGACGGAAGAGAAGGAGCACCGCAAGGCCATCAACGCATATCTCAGCCGCGTTCTGGACGAACTGATCGCCGACTACGCCTCGCCGGACCGCGGGATGGAAATTCGGCAGATCGCCGGGGGCTATCGCATGGCGACCAAGCCCGAGCACCACGACGTGGTGGTGAGCTTCGCCAAGAGCCTGAAGCCTCCGGTGCGACTCTCGCTGCAAGCATTGGAGACGCTGGCGGTCATCGCCTACAAACAGCCGGTCACGGTGCCGGAGATCAGCGAGATTCGCGGTGTTGATTCGGCCGGCGTGATCGCCACTCTGCTCGACCGCAAGCTGATCACGACCGCCGGGCGCAAGCAGGTCATCGGCCGGCCCATCCTCTATAAAACCACGAAGGAATTCCTGCTGCGCTTTGGCCTGAAGGATGTCAACGAGCTGCCGAGCGTGGAAGAATTCGAGAAGCTGGGCGATCCTCAATCCGAGCTGTTCAACCCGCCTGGGGAGAAGAGTGCGGCGAGCGACGAGGAGCCGGTGACCGAGGCCGTCCCGGCGACGGGCCAGCCAGCCGGCAAGAGCATTGTTCCCGAGGAAGGCAGCTTCGCCACCGAAGCCGAGCCTGGGCAAGCTGAAAGCAAGTCTGAGTCGAATGCCCGCTGAACGTCTTCAGAAGATCATTGCCGCGGCGGGCATCGCATCGCGCCGCAAAGCCGAGGAACTCATCACAAGCGGGCTGGTTTCGGTGAACGGCCAGACCGTGACCGAACTGGGCAGCAAGGCCGATCCGGAGCGCGACCGCATCAAAGTCAACGGCAGGCCCGTCGGCGCCCCGGAGCGCCCGGTCTATCTGCTGCTGCACAAACCCAAAGGTTATGTGACCACGCTGAGCGATCCGGAGAGACGGCCCACCGTACTGGACTTGGTTCGCGGTGTGGGCGCGCGCGTGTATCCCGTCGGCCGGCTCGATTATGCTAGTGAAGGTTTGCTGCTGCTGACCAATGACGGGGAGCTGGCGCGGGCGCTGATGCATGCCTCGTCGCATGTGCGGAAAACGTATCTGGTGAAGGTCAGCGGAAAACCCAGCGAGGAAGAGATTGAAAAGCTGCGCCAGGGCATCAAGTTGCCGCCGGAACGCGCGCCGCTCAAGACTCCCCTGCGTGGGTTGTCCAAGCCGTCGTCGCGGCGCCGGTCGGAAAGCGTGCGCACCGCTCCGGCGCGCATCGAACTACTGCGCGAGGCTGCGAACCCGTGGTACGAGGTCTCGCTCATCGAGGGCCGCAACCGGCAAATCCGGCGCATGTTCGAGGAGATTGGCCATCACGTGGAGAAGATCAAACGGGTGCGCTATGGGCCCCTGGAGCTGGATGTTGAGCCGGGCAAGTTTCGGCATCTAACAAGTAAAGAGGTTGCGCAGTTGAAAAGGACAGTACCTGGTAAATAGAACTCATAAATCGATCAGGTTTGTAACAGGGCACGACTTTCAGTCGTGCCGGAGAATGCGATTTCAAGACTCAAAGGGATTCAGCGGCTGCGCGATCGCGCAGCCGCTGAATCCCGAGACTCTAGCCGCGCGGTTGCGGCACGACTGAAGTCGTGCCCTGTTACAAAGCGTTTGTGAGACAACCTCTATTAACTAATCGCCAGCGCGATTTCTAATTACTCGTTATTAGTCGCCTCTTCCGGAGACTCATTTGACCGATTTCAGCAAGCTGGTTCCGGCGCATGTGCGGAAGCTGGGAACCTATAAACCTGGCAAGAACGTGCGGGAGGCAGAACTGGAGAGCGGCGTGCGTTGCATCAAGATGGCATCGAACGAAAATCCCTTTGGGCCATCGCCGCTGGCCGTTGCCGCCATCAACGCCGCAAGTCCGGACGTCAACTTCTATCCGGACAGCAGCGCGACGGAGCTTACCGCGCGCCTGGCGGAGATCCACGAGATTGAACCATCGCAGATCCTGGTGACCGCAGGTTCGACTACATGTCTAGAGATTCTCGCTCGCACCCTGCTGGGTCCCGGACTGAACGCGGTCACCAGCAGGTTGTCATTCATCGTCTATCCCATCGTGACGCAGGCGACCGGCGCGTATCTGATGGAAGTGCCGACGCTGAATGACGGGTTCGACGTGGAAGGAATTCTTGCCGCGATCGATGGCAATACGCGCGTGGTGTACATCGCGAACCCCAATAATCCGACGGGCACGGTGCTGGACGCCAGCGCCATCGACCGCTTCCTCGACCGCGTGCCGCCGCACGTCATCACGGTTCTGGATGAGGCCTATCACGATTTCGCAAGCTACTTCGCAGCCCAGCGCAGTTTCGAGTATTCGCATGCTTTGGATCATGTGCGGGCGGGGCGCCCGGTCATCGTGCTGCGAACCTTCTCGAAGGCACACGGCTTGGCCGGAGTGCGCGTCGGCTATGGCATGGGTCCGGCGGAGCTCATGGGATATCTGGCGCGCATGAAGCCGGCATTTATGGTGTCGTCGCTGGGCGAGACCGCAGCTTTGGCCGCACTGGCCGATGCCGATCACGTTCAGCGTACGGTGGAGAACAATGCCGTGGGTGCGGAGTTGCTGGCGCGCGCCATCGCGGAACTGGGAATTCGCGTGGTGCCCACCTGGGCGAACTTCCTGTTCTGCGATACGGGAGAGCCTGCCGGTCCGTTGTGTCAGGCCTTGCAGCAGGAGGGCGTCATCGTGCGACCCATGAGCGCCCCATGGCAGGCGCCCAATGCCTTTCGCGTGACCATCGGCACGCCGGAACAAAATGTTAAATTCCTCGAGGCGCTGCGCCGCGTGCGGGCGCGAATACCCGAGCTGAAGTAGCCGGGTGCCCCAGGCCTCGCGGTTTCGAGACCTGGGGACCGCGTTGCAATCGCCACTGCGCACCAATAAATGCGGAACACAGCCGGTGCGCTTACCTTCCGAATGGGCGCAGGAATACCCAGGTCTCGAAACCGCGAGACCCGGGGCACCCGCTAATTTTGAAAGGACCTTACGGTTGGGAAGAAACTGCCGACTGCTTGGGCACGTGTGAGGTGAAGCGGCGCAGCACGAATTCCTGAAGGACGCCGGCGACGCTGCTCTCGGCAAGCCTGACCAGCGAGTTCTGCACGAACAATCCCGTGGTGCGATCGGCGGGCGGATAGTAAAGAAACGAGATGCCTCCGGCGGCCAAGCTCCCAATGATCCCAGAGTAGTTCGGTTCAAACTTCTTGGTCCGGTCGTTTCTGGCAACTACGGAATTCTCGAGCGCATGCGCCAGGCGTGACTTCGTGGTGCCCGTCCCTTGATAGAAGTAACGGGGATCCTGGTGCAGGATCGAAGGCAGTATGGCGCTCCCGATGAACGTGCCAAAAATTACGTCGCCGTATTCCGCTCCGAACCGTCTGGCGTAGCCTGACGCGCCCTGCCCGTAGCCGCCAAACTGGTCTGACGCTTGATCGATTCCCGCGATAAAAGCCACTCCCAGAATCGTGACCGGGTCTTGCACCGACTTCCATGCCAGATAGAACTTCTGTTTGGCGAACAGCGGCGCCGGGTCCGTGCTGTAGGTGACGTAGAAGTTCGGGATGAAGCCGAAGACGCGCTGCTGAAGTTCCTGCTTGACCTCGATCTCGGCGATCTCTTCCGGCGTACCGCCCACCTTGACCTCAGTCACGTTACCGGTGACCGCGAGTTGGATGGGGGGAACCAGCAGTGCCTGTCCGGGATTCAGTTCGTTTACGTACTGCTGGGTGTCGAAACCGGGGGCCGTGACCTTCAGACGAAAGGGTCCGGGAGGCACATTAGAGAACGAAAAATCGCCGTTATCGCCGGACATAATGGAGTGCGCCGGCTGACCGGTCTGGATGAGCGTGACCTGCGCGCCCACCGCAAGCGCTCCCTCTTTGTCAGTGACGGTTCCGGTGATTACGCCGGTGTTTTGATTGGACTGAGCAGGGGGTGAACTGGTTGTGCTCTGGCCATCGGGGCCGGGTGGCTGGTTCGCCGGCTGCTCGGTCTGTGCCCACGCCAGGAGCGTGCCGCCGCAGGCCAGGACAGCCAGCAGCAGGCACAATGAACCGGTCCGGAGGGCGACGCGCAGCGGGCTGCGCTCCCTGAGCTTACTGATCACAACACGCGCAGCTATCACCATCTTCGGCCGTTGACTCCAACTCTCTTCCGAGTAGCTCTATCAATGGTAGCACGGCTGAACGCGATTTCCGCGAACTGCAGCGGCGCTCACGCGCGGTGTCGAGGAGCTACCATTTCTCAGGAGAGATGCCGGATCCCGGCAGAACAAGGAGGCCATCTTGCAAAGGCATCTCCGGCGGCGATCCTAAGATAATAGTTCCGCCGGAGTACCGGAAAAGTTCCCCTATCAGCAGCTTTACGGCTGGGGAGCTGTCTTGTTTTCCACCTTCTGCGCGCCTTCGTCGGTCTTCTCAGCACTCTTGTGGACGGCCTTCTTGGTTGTTTTCTTGGTCGCATGGCCAACATCCTTAGCGGCATCTGAGGTGGAGTGGCCTGCGTCCTTCATGTCCTGCTTGGCGGTGGTGTGTGGGGTTGTGGTTGTGGTGGTCGTCGTTGTGTCCTGAGCTGCGGAGATACCCACAAACGACGCACCGGCCAGTAACAGAATTGCGATTCGCTTCACTCGTTCCTCCCAACCAACGTTTGAATTGGATGCAGGTTCTTGCTGGGTTGCCGTGTAGCTGGCCGGCTTGAACTCCAACCACAAATTCGTAACCTTTTACCCGCCCTCCCGCGGCAACTCGCATCCAACGACCTGCGGAACAAGGGGTCGCCCGGCCTCGGAGTGAGGATGTGACTTACGCTTGCGACTAACCGTGAGGGCGGCGCCGGGATAAGCAATATGAAATCTCAGTTCTGTTGTATGGCCATCGCGGCCTTCTTACTGGTGCCCGTCGCCGGTGCTGCTCAGGCGGAAGCGCCCGGCAGCTCAATTCCCGGCATTACGGCTGAGAGCTCAAGCCGCCTGCTGCCTGACACTCAGTCTCAAACGGCCGATTCGGAGTCGTTCGACAACACCTGGATGAAAATCGGCAAGACGATTGGCGAGGATGAGCTGCACTTCCTGAAGGCGCCCTTCGCAGCGAGTGCGATCAAGTGGGACATCCTGCTGGTGGGTTCGACGGTCGCGCTGGCGGCGAGCGACGCGGACGAACAACTTCTTCACCAGATTCCGGCAAGCTGGCACCAGACCAGCCTCAATATCTCCGACGGCGCACTCTACGGGAGCTCGGCAATCGTGGGCGGAATCTATCTCGCCGGCCTGATCACGAAGAATGAGCAAGAGCAGGAGGTGGGCGTCCGCACCGCGGAATCCGTTGTGGACAGCGTTATCCTGTACGGCGCAATGAAGGCCGTGTTCGCGCGGCAGCGGCCTTACACCGGCCCCGGTGAGGGCAAGTTCTTTGCCGGCAATTGGACGAGTGGCTCGTTTCCCTCGGGCCATGCGATGTTCACCTGGACGATTGCTTCAACGGTCGCCCACCAATACCACTCGTTGCCGCTCGACCTGCTGATGTACGGCCTGGCAGGAACGGTGAGCACCACGCGCATCACCGCAGGCCAACACTTTCCCTCGGATGTGCTGGTGGGGTCGGTGCTCGGTTATTTCGTCGGCGACTATGTTGCGCACAAGCGTGAAAACGTCTTTCACACGCGCGGGAGCAAATTTCAGCGAGCGCGCAATGCAGTGCTGGAGCACGTCGACATTGGAGTGCAATGAGCTTCGCTCGGTGCATGTAAGTGGTCGCTGGTTTCGGAGCCAACCACCTCCGCGGCGCTTGCTGAAGGATAGGAACTCGCGCCGGACGGCTCATTTATACTGCCCTCTTCATGCTGAAACAGGTCCTTGAAGAAGGCCGGTATCTAACCGACAGCGTGTTGGAGCGCCTGCTCCCTGCTGCCGATCAGTACCCCTCGTCCATCCACCAGGCGATGCGCCACAGCGTGTTTGCAGGCGGCAAACGTCTACGGCCTATTTTGTGCATGGAAGCCGCGCAGATGGTGCAAGGCTGCGTTCCCACCGGGGTCGAGGAGTTGGGTGCGGCGCTGGAGATGCTGCACACCTATTCGCTAATCCATGACGACCTGCCCGCGCTGGACAACGACGACCTGCGCCGCGGCCGCCCCACATGCCATAAAGCCTTCGGCGAGGCCACGGCCATCCTGGCCGGCGATGCGCTCCAGACGCTGGCGTACGAGGTGCTGGCGAAGCTGCAATGTGGCGCCGAAGCGCGCGTTGCCATCATTGCCGAGATCGCCCACGGCACCGGCACCATCGACGGCATGATTGGTGGGCAGGTGATGGACCTGGAGGCCGAGCGTACCCGGCCGGACGCCGCGACGCTGGAGTACATCCACCGCTCGAAAACCGGCGCGTTGCTCACGGCCAGCGTCGTGAGCGGAGGTATTTACGCCGGAGCGGATGATTCGCAAGTCGCCAACCTGCGCGAGTTCGGTCGCAACATCGGACTGGCGTTCCAAATTGTCGACGATGTTCTGGACGTCACCCAGACATCCGAGCAGCTCGGCAAGACCGCCGGCAAAGATACCGCGACAGAGAAGGCAACGTATCCCGCGCTGTTCGGGATTGACGCGTCGTTGAAGCAAGCGGATGAACTGGTCGCACGCGCCGACGCTGCCCTGGAACCTTTTGGCGAGGGCGCGGCCACGCTGCGCGAGCTGGCGAAGTTCCTCGTCGAACGCAAGAAATGATCGCTGCCGCAAGCTTCCGAATCGCCTTGCCGGCCGAGAACTACGGCAGGACTTCGAGGTAGTCGCGCAGCTCACTGCCCGCCAGCAACCTAAGCCCTCGATCAAATGTCGCCAGTTTGCCCTTCTTGCCGATCGCCAATCCCAACAGGTAGGCATCTGTGACTTGCTGATGCCCAAAGAACCGCTCCATGAGCGGCTCGACGGCCTTTGCGAAAGCGATATCCGAAGTCCAGAAGTGATGCCCCGGCAGCCGCGTGAGAATCTCCAACATACGTACCGCCTCAGCGATATCCGGAGGGTGCGCCAGAAATCTGGGGTTTGAAATTATCCGCACAAAGCTGGATTCCGTCATCGCACAGGTGGCCCAGTTTTGCGACCCAACAGCCTCAAACCAGTGCTTCGCGCTTTTGTGGGCAACATGGTCCTCCCGGACCAACGCAATGAGGAGGTTCACATCGAGGAGATAGCCCGCGCTCACCGTTCCTCTGCCTCGAATGCTTTCACGCGCTCGGTAGTGATGGGCTGCTTTTCTCTTGGCAAGTTAAATACCGGCAGACCATCCACGAACTTAATCCGTGCCGTTTTGCGTGTGCCACGTAAGATCAGCTCGCCTATCGCCTTACTGAGGCTCAAGTCACGACTTTTTGCATATTGTGTTGCCACGTCAGCTATATCATCATCGAGAGTGATTGTCGTACGCATGCCACAATTATGCGCGACATCGTATTTTGATGCAACACCGTTGGTGTGTTGCGGGCCAGGATGTCCTTAGGGCTTCTGCATGGCCGCAGCCGCGGCGGTCGCGCACTGCGCATCGTGCTCGCTGGTATCGCCAGAGACGCCGATAGCGCCGATTATCTTGCCGTCGACCATCAGCGGCACGCCTCCTTCAACCGGCACAGCTCCTTCGATCCCAAGCACACGAAGGCCATTGCCTCCGCCAGCCAACGCGTCCTGGAAGGCTTTCGTGGGCCGCTTGAACAGCGCCGCCGAGCGCGCCTTGTCCACCGAGACGTGCGTGCTGCCGAGCTGGGTATTGTCCATCTTTTCGTAGAAGACGAGATTGCCGCCGGGATCGACCACGGCGACCGCCATCGTCCAGTTATTCTTGGCCGCCTCGGCGAGCGCTACCGCGGCCGCTTTCTTCGCCGCCTCCAGGCTGATGGGTGCGCCGTAGGGCGCCTGCTGCGCCTGCGCGACGGTGATGCTGCCCAGTAGAAGAACGAAAATCGCAAACACGTGAGCGTGACGCGAAAACATTGGGCCTCCTTGTTTCGCCAGCGCCGTGGTGCGCCGGTTGGATAGCTGTTCAAGAGAACTGCCCAATGTACACGAGCACCATGAGTTTGCAGAGGGGAAAAGCGACATCGCCGCGGCCTTGTGCCCGAGCGACGAAAGGCCGTTCGCGTCCAGTACACAAGCTGCTGAAAAACTCGAATTGAGACTGCTTTGAAGGGGCGCAGCTTTAGCTGCGCCGATGTAAGCCCATTACTTTTCTCATCCCGAGGAGGCCTTCAGGCCGACGAGAGACCTGCCTTGGACTTTTTCAGCAGCCTGTACAATCGTGTCCGAGGGCTTCGAGGTTTCCATGCAGCACGCGCGCGCAACCCTGAACAAGATTGCCGGCGACATCGTGCGTCGCGAGGGAAGCGAAGGGCCGCTGCTGGCCTGGCCGGTGGTTTGCGGAGGAAAGGTCGCACGTTGCACCAGCGCCTTGAGGTTTGCCGACGGAGTGCTGACGATCGCCGTTCCCGATGAAGGCTGGCGGCAGCAATTGCAGAGCTTTGTCCCGCAGTATCTGGCGGCCCTGAACCGGATGGTCCAGGAGCCGGTCAGTCGCATCGAATTCCGCACCGTCCGGCGGGGACGCTGATCCCGCCTACAGATCCATGGTCACCGAAAAAGACGTTCTCCATGTCGCTGAGCTCGCCCACCTCGAACTGGCGGACGAGGAGCGCGGCCGCATGTTGAAGGACCTGAATTCCATTCTTGGCTATATCGACTGCCTGAACGAACTGAATACAGAGAACGTCGAGCCGATGGCACAGGTGGCGAGCCGCTACGGCGAATCGCAAGGCGCGGCCGAAGCCATGCGCGCCGACGAACCACGCTCCTGCCTGCCGCGCGAGGAGGCGCTGCGCAATGCTCCCCAGTCTGACGGCGTCTTCTTCAAGGTGCCCAAGGTGATCGAGCGCTAATTAACGGGAGCGGGCTGGTTGCATGCTGGGTGGAGCACGCCTTTAAGCGTGCCTTTGAAGGCTGGGTCTGGGCTGGCTTTAGTCGCTGAGGTAAGGATCGCGACGGGTCACCCTCAGCGGCTAATGCCAGTCTCCATTGCGGCATGGGACTGCACGCCTGAAGGCGTGCTCCACCCTCGGGAACGGTGTCGAATTACAGATTATGAACATCGATTTGCTCACGGTCGAATCCACCCGTACCGCGGTGCTGGAGAAGCAGACGACCGCCGCCGCGTTGGCGGATGCGTTCTACGCGAAGATCGAGGCCGATGATTCCGAGATTGGCGCGTATCTCACGCTCTGCAAAGAGCGCGCGTATGCGCAGGCCGCGCGCATCGACGCACGGGCCGATAAGGGCGACGATCTCCCCCTGGCCGGGGTGCCGATCGCGGTCAAGGATGTCTTCACCACCCGAGACGTGCGCACCACCGCCGGATCGAGAATTCTAGAGAATTTCGTTGCGCCCTACGACGCGACGGTAGTCAGGCGGCTGGAAGATGCCGGCGCGGTGATCCTGGGCAAAACCAATTGCGACGAGTTTGCCATGGGCTCGTCGAACGAAAACTCCGGCTTTCATCCTGTCCGCAACCCGCGCGATCGCTCACGCGTTCCGGGCGGCTCGTCGGGCGGATCGGCGGCGGCGGTTGCGGCGGGAACAGCCGTCGCATCGATCGGTTCCGATACCGGCGGCTCCATCCGGCAGCCGGCTGCCTTCTGCGGCGTGGTTGGCCTGATGCCCACTTATGGTCGCGTCTCGCGTTACGGACTGATTGCGTTTGCATCGTCGCTGGACCATCCCGGCCCCTTCGGCAAGACCGTGAAGGACACGGCGCTGCTGTTGCAGGTTCTGGCGGGCCGCGACCCGATGGATTCCACCACGGCCGAAGTTCCCGTTCCCGATTACGTCGCGCATGTCGGTCAGCCGATCGCAGGTCTGAGGATCGGGGTCCCAAGCGAGTACTTCGGCGAGGGCCTCGATGCCGACGTGCGCGCGGCAGTCGAGCGCGGCATCCAGGAGCTGGCGCGCGCGGGCGCGGAGATCGTTCGGATCTCGCTGCCCCACACCGCGTATGCCATTCCGACCTATTACGTAGTCGCGACTGCCGAGGCGTCCTCCAACCTGGCACGCTACGACGGCGTACGCTACGGCCTGCGCGTCGAGGGCAAGAGCCCGGCGGAGATGTATCGCCGCACCCGCGACGCCGGTTTCGGCGCCGAAGTAAAGCGGCGCATCATGCTGGGCACGTATGTCTTGAGTGCGGGCTATTACGATGCCTACTACCTGAAGGCGCAAAAGGTGCGCGCCCTGCTGGCGCGCGACTTCGACGAGGCCTTCGCCAACGTCGATGCCATCGTCACGCCGACCACGCCTACGCCGGCATTCAAGCTGGGCGAGAAAACCGACGATCCGCTCGCCATGTACCTGGCCGACATCTTCACCGTCACCGCGGACTTGGTCGGAGTACCCGGGATCTCGATTCCGTGCGGTAAGAGCAAGGAGGGGCTGCCCATCGGCATGCAGATTCTGGGCAAGCATTTCGATGAGGCGACGGTGCTGCGCGTGGCGCACGTGGCCGAACATGCGCTAGCTGGACAAATGATCTGAAGCGACCCCGCATGCCGGCGGCCTGGAAGTTCCGGTGTTGCCGGGACGCCTCCAGGAACCGGGCACGAAACTGCTGGTCCCTCGAGTAGCAACCGGTCAAAGCGTCGGACGCTGTTGCCGCCCTTGCGCGGCGCGCCGCGGCAGTGTTTTACTCGCCCTAGGCCGGGATGGCGGAACTGGCAGACGCAGCGGACTTAAAATCCGCAGCCTCGAAAGGGGCGTGGGGGTTCAAGTCCCCCTCTCGGCACCACTTAAATAATTGTAAATTAATCACTTGAAAAAACACTCTGTGGCTTTATTGCCATTTTTTGAGTGCACCGTTTTTGGTTAGTGGCTGTTCTGGTGGCTGTTTGTACCGGACTTCTTAGCGCGATCTGGGTGACCGGTTCGACCGCGCTGCGGGCAGTGATCGAGATCGTCTTGTGCCCTGCTAGTACCTGTATCGTCTTCAATGGAACGCCGGCCATCGCCAGCCTCGAACAGAACGTGTGCCGGCAATCATGCCAGCGGAAGTCCTTCACACCGGATTTCGCCCGCGCCGACTCGAACCAGCCTTTAGGATTGCTGATCGGGAACACTCGACCCGTCGGTTTCTTCACGTTGCCGCGCAGCGTCTCGAAGGCTGCAAGCACATCGGAGTTCATCGGAACTTCTCTCGCCAGGTGATTCTTAGTCTTCTTCAGCTTGATGACTTTGTGATTGAAGTCGAGCTGGGTCCAATCCAGAGTGTACTGCTCCGACTTGCGTATGCCAGTCCCGATTGCTATCACCAGTTCAGGCAGGTGCTCGGCGAACATCGCGACGACGGTCTGCTTGAGGGCTTGCTCTTCATCGTCCAGCAGGTAGCGGATGCGTCCGCTGCCCTCGTTCTTCTGCCGAACCAGGCGCGCCGGATTCCGTGCTGCGGTTTCGATCGCGAGAGGTAAATGAGAGCCGTCGTTACCGTACTGGAGAATCCTGCGCGTTGAGTTGGCGGATGGTAGCCGATGCTCCATCCGGTGTATCTGCCCAACGCGTAAAGCCGCGCAATTAGAAGTGATCGAGCAGCGTGACGGTGGATTCGGTTATGGATTGCAGGTAGGCGATCGGGGAAGGTCGGGGATCAGCGAACCACTCTCCGCCTTCTAGCAAGGCGTGAGTTCGACCCCTGAGATCCATTGTCATGAAGACGGAAGTCCAGGGCCCGTCCGTCGCCGTCAGAAACAGCGTCGTGCCGACTGCTGACCACGACACTCGCTGAATTCTTGTCAGCGCCCGTACGGGACGAATGATAGAAACTTGTTTACTGCGTAAGTCGAGCACCTGCACCTTGTCGTCATGATTACTTACCAGCGCAATTCTGCTTGCATCAGGCGAGACACTCCAATCGAAATAGGTCTGCGGTGTTCTTGCAAGCTCGGTTAGCCGACCCCGAAGAGGATCCACTTCGCTGAAAACCATCTGGCTGCCGATGGTCTCAGACAAGGTGCAGATGCGCGATCTTCCGGTTCCACAGTGTAGTTGCGCGTCTCCCTCGGGCTGCAGTATCAATTCCGGGGCCCCGCCGAAGATGGGAACGCGCAGCAGCTGTGTCTTTCCTTGAATTCGGGGATCATTAGGAATTCGGGCGTTGGCAGTGACGACATATCACCGACCCATCCGCACTGATTCCTCCCATCGCATAATGCTCACCTCCCGCTAGGAAGAGCTCGGGCGCGTCTGACGACAACCGCCGTTTGTAAATGCCAGACTTATCGCGGAGTGACTCATAGAAAATCGTCTGGCTGTCAGGCGTCCAGATTGCTGGAAAGTTTTCCCACGTGTCGTGCGTCAGGCGAACAGGCTCTTCCAGCTTGTCGCCTACCTTGTTCAGGTTGGCAACGAAAATCGCAAAGGGCTCACGAGTGAACGTAACTGCAACACGCTCCCCATCTGCACTTGCACTCAGTTGACCAACGTCTAACCCCACTGTATTCGTCAAGCGGATTGGGTTTTCTGCCGCTTTGCCCTTCGAATCCAAAGCTAGTGACCACAGGCGGACTCTATATTGCCGCCTTTGCCTTGGCTGAACAGAATCCGGCCAGCGCGAGGCCACAACACAGTGTTGTCGGTCCCTACCGTGAGTACGTCGGAGAGTAGCACCTCCGGCTTCCCCTGCAGCGGGCGTCTCGTTTCCAGGACGCCGGTCCGAGAAAGTCCTGCCCGAATGTCGACGATGGCTTGCCCGTCTGGAGACCACGAGAAGTTGCTAAGGAATTCGCCAGCGCCCGCTTCAAACGCAAGCTTCGGTTCCCCGCCCGCCGCCGGCATCGTCCATAGTTGACGAGATTCCAATTCGCGGACGTAGGCAATCTGTGTTTCGTCGGGCGAGAGCTGCGCCCAAGCCACATGGGACGCCAACTTGCGCTTCTCTCCGGAAACCATGACCAGAACGGAAAGATTGTGCATGTCTCCTATGTACCGATCTGGCGAAAGTTAGCGTTATTCCGCTCAAAGTCAGCTCAAGCGCGGTGACTTCTCGTCCACGTGACTTAGCCTTTCCGACCTGACTCCACGCCAGATCTGTATACACATGGGCGTTTCAGGTTAGCTTCCGGATAGTCCTGCCGGAATCATCGTCGACAGGTACATGGTCGAGATGTATCTTGTCCGGTTGCAGGTACAATGAAGGTCCGTTCTTCACGAGGGCATCCGGGAACTCGACCTCGCAATCCACCGCTCGACGGCCATCCAATGCTGGATTGCGAGTGAGAACCCTAAGCGAGAGCTGTAAAGGATGTGTCGGAACAAACTGTAAAGCATGTTCTGGGACTCGACACTAGCTTCCACACCTAGCGTAGAAACAAGGATTAGGAATTAGCCGCTGCCAGAGTCTTGTTGCGATCTCTGGCGAGCCCGAGTTGGAGTCAGCCTAGTGCGGCGTGACCACCAGCACGGCTTAGTGAATCGCCTGGGAATCCCCATCCCCAAACTGCGCGCCGAGACCCCCATCGTTGTGCCGCGCGGGGCGCGAAATTTCAAGCTTCTTCATCTTCCCAATCAATGTCGTCCGCTTCACTCCCAGTTCGCGGCAGCGCCTTTAGCCCCGCCGATCACCCAGCCTACCGATTCCAACGTATGCAGAATAAGAGCACGTTCGGAGCCCTGCAGAGTAGTGGCAGCGTGGAACATTGGGGACCGCTCGTCTCCACCGGAAGTGGGTTGGGAAGAACGCCATCGTTCGATAGGATCACTGCGCGCTCGACCAGGTTCTGAAGCTCGCGGATATTCCCGGGCCAGGAGTATGAAGTGAACGCGGAGAGCGTTTCCGCAGGAATGTGCTCGATTGCTCTTACCCATGCGACGGCAGCATAATTCCACAAAATGCAGTTACCAGGGCTGGTATGTCTTCCCGCCGCTCGCGCAGCGGAGGCAGCAGGATCGGGAAAACATTCAGACGATAGTAGAGATCGCTGCGAAATTCCTTCCCCTTCACCATCTCGCTAGATCCCGGTTGTGTCGCAGCAACCAGGCGAACATCCACATTGTGAGTTCGACCGCCTCCCAGACGCTCGAACTCCTGTTCCTGCAAAACCCGGAGCAGTTTAGGCTGTAACGCCGGTGGAATATCGCCCGATCTCGTCGAGAAAAAGGGTGCCTTTGTCGGCCATCTCGAAACGGCCAATTTTTTGTGCGATGGCCCCCGTGAAGGCGCCTTTTTCATGGCCAAAAAGTTCGCTTTCCAGCAGGTCGAAAGGAATAGCCGCGCAATTAAGTTTGATGAAGGGGCGTCCGCAACGCGGACTGATATTGTGAATCGCCCGTGCGATGAGTTCCTTGCCGGTGCCGGTTTCTCCCTGGACCAACACGGTGGAATCGGTTGAGCGCTACACGCTCGACCTGCGCGAACACGGACTCCAGAGCCGGACTATTGCCTATGATCTGCTCGAATCTGCGCTGGCCGCTCCCGAACAGCTCGAACTGATAGCTTCCGAAACCTGCCACAGAGGACCTCCTGAGCGACTGCGCTGACACCGTTCGCCCGGGCTCAACTTTCCAAAGCCGCTCGCACATTTTGCGAGCAAAACTTCATCGTCGAACGGTTTTGCCAGGAACTCCACGGCACCTGCTCGCAGTGCCTGCATCCGCATCTTCGCGTCTCCATGCGCTGTAATAAAGATGATCGGAATCCTGCAGTGCTCTGCGTTCAGGTGGGCCTGCAAGTTCCAAACCTGACATTCCCGGCATGCGGATATCCGCAATCAGACATGCAGTTTGGTGTTGTTAGGCCGGAGTTCAGGAAATCTTCCGCCGAAGCAAACGCTTGCGCCGGCAGTCCGACCGACTTTCAGCATGCCGTCCAGAGCGAACCGAACCGATTCGTCATCATCGACAATCGCAACAATTCTGGTGTTGTAGTCGCGATTCTGCACCGGTTCACCATGGTCTGAGTAGCCATACTGCACAACCTACCTTTCCGCCAACCCGCACAATCATACTTTGGTATGAGGACCCTAATACCGACTGACGTGAAAGCGAAGGCGGAATTCCGGACGGAATTCAGAAAAGCCAATGCGAAGTTGCCGCCAACATTCACCTAGCTGACAAACGACCAGCCATTGAGCTACTTTTTGCCGGGCGGAACCTCCAGTTTCCCTGCCATTCTGACCAATTCCGCCAGCGACTCGGCCTGCATCTTCCGCATCATATGCCCGCGATGGATCTTCACTGTGATTTCGCTGTTTCCGAGTTCTGAGGCTATTTGCTTGTTCAGCATACCCGAAACCACCAAGGACATCACCTCGCGCTCGCGCGCGGTCAGCGACTCATAGCTCTGTCGCAACTCGGCCAACGTCACTTTGCTGTTGGCGCGTCTCCCGATCGCGATCCAATGCCTGGTAAATCGCATCCAGCAAATCCTGGTCCCGGAACGGCTTAGTCAGGAACTCCACCGCACCGGATTTCATGGCCTTCACCGTCATGGGAATGTCTCCATGCCCGGTGATGAAGATAATTGGAATGCGAATGCCCGCTTCGGCCAATTGGTGTTGAAAGTCCAGGCCATTGACTCCGGGAAGTCTTACATCGAGAACAAGGCAACTGGGCCCGTCCGGCCGCTTGCTCTGCAAGAACTCTTGCGGCGTCGCGAACGTCTCGGACTGCAGGCCGACAGATTTCAACATGCCATGGATGGCCGCACGTACCGAGGCATCGTCATCAATGACGAACACCGCGGGAGCGGCTGCGAGCTTCATTCATGTGCCTCGATGATGGATGGGCAGGGTGAAGAAAAAACTTGCGCCGCGCGGACGATGGTCGTCAGCCCACAAACGGCCGCCATGCGATTCAATAATGGAGCGGCTGATCCGAAGTCCCATACCGGTTCCGTGAGCTTGGTGGTAAAGAACGGGTCGAAGATTTGATCTGCTTGCTGCAGTGGGCAGCCCCACACCGGTATCGCTTACCGACACCAGCAAGTTGCCCATCTTCCGCTCGCTGCGACTTGATGGTCAGTTCGCGCGTTACATCCACATCTTTCATCGCATCGATGCCATTGATCATCAGATTCATCATGACCTGCTGCAATTGCACGCGATCTCCCATGACCTGTGGGAAGCTCCTCCGCCAGTTCCGTCCGGATCTGATACGGAGTATCGCGCCGCCTCGCTGTCTCAAGAGAACGATCATCTCTCGAATGATTTCATTCACATCCACCGGCTCCCATTGCGAAGTACCCTTCTTGAAGATCAGGCGGATCCGGTTGATGATTTCGCCCGCGCGGGTTGCATCTTTGACGGTTCTCGATGCAGCCTCACGTGCTTCTTCCAAATCGGGGTGATCACGCATAAGCCAGCGAATACACGTTTTGGCGTCGGTCACGGCGGCGGCAATGGGTTGATTCACCTCGTGAGCCAGGGAAGCCGTCAGCTCTCCCATCATGGTCACGCGGTTAACGTGCGCGAGATCCTCCAGCGCCTGGCGCAATCTCTCGCGCTCTTCCTCCGCCTGCTTGCGCTCGGTGACGTCCATCACGGTACCCACAAACTCAACGAGATCGCCGGATGGGCTGAGGACGGGATGGCCTACGATATGGATGTCTCTGATCTCGCCGTCGGGATGAACGATTCGATAATCCAGCTCGAAATCTATCTTTTCACGGAGCGCTCTGTCGAGCGTTGTCCCTGACCCTGGCTTGATCATCGGGATGGATGCGCTCGAAAGAATGTTTCTAGTCGGGTTGTCCCATCGTGCGGCTCAAAACCCAGTCACGCGGTAGCATTCCTCGGACCAGTACCTGATCTCGCCGGTGCTGGCGATCCGATGCCCAACTACCCGTATGGCTGAGCCTCTGCGCTTCCGCCAAGTATGCCTCGCTCCTGCGCAGCGCCTCCTCTGCCCGCTTATGCTCCGTGACGTCCATCACGGTACCTACGAACTCAACGAGATCACCGGATGGGCTGACGACAGGATGCCCTATGACATGGATGTCTCTGATCTCGCCGCCCGGATGGATGATTCGGTAATCGAGTTCATAGTCCACCTTCTTACGCTCTGCTGCTTCGGCTCTTTCCCTGACCTTGGCTTGATCATCCGGATGGACGTGCTGCAGGAATGTTTCGAATTGCGGCCGTCCACCGTGCGGGTCAAAACCAAGCACGCGGTAGCATTCCTCCGACCAGTACCTGATCTCGCCGGTGGCCGAGACCCGTGCCCAACTGCCCGTGTGGGTCAGCCTCTGCGCTTCCGCTAAGTACGCCTCGCTTTCGTGCAGCTTCTTCTCGGCTTCTCTCCGCTCATCGCTTTCCGCTAGTAAGGCTTCGTTGGTTCGCCGGAGTTCCCGGACTGTCCCTTTCAACTCGTCACGCGCGCGCCTGAGTGATTCTGTCGCGCTCCTTTGCGCGGCGCTCAGCGAGCCAACAAACAAGGCTGACAAGACAAAAACGATCAGGCGGGGTATTTCCCCGGGCTTGGCAGCAAAGGAATGTGTCGGGGGCAGAAAGAAGTAATAGAAGCCGATAGCGGAGAGGGCGGCGGAGAGCAGTCCCGGCCCGACCCCACCCAACCACGCACTGAGCAAGACGGCCCATACAAGCAGTGATACGGGAGCGGTATGCAAATTCAGGACTGGCCACTGCGCAATAATCAATGCCCCAGCAACGGATAGAACAGCGATCCCATAGCTCCAAATCGCAGGCGGTTTGCGCCACAAAAGGGGATTGGAATTGGACATAACTTCCGCCCCGGCGCTGCGGGGAAATCGGTTACGTGCGAGCAAAATCTTAACATCACAGAGTATCCACGCAGCGACGCGGATCAGGATTGCCTGTTGGTGCGCCCGGAAGACAGTTCATGGTCCATTTAGGAGGCTGCCGGTGGCGATATCGCGACCTGCGCGAATTCACTGCGCCTTATGATCGCCAGTGACCTCCTGACGTCACGACACATTAACCATGTCGAGCGGCCGACAGCGCGATGCATTTCGCCATTGAACGTCAAATGGCTCGTAATCATAACTTCAGCCCTGCCAGTAACATGTGAATCTCCTCCCAGGACAAGCGAAAATGGCGCAGCGATTGCAAAGTATCAAAGCGTTCGATCGGCCGCCATGTAGTACCAGCGGGTAGCTCCATGACCGCCGATCAGGAGATAACCAAGGAGGAACAAATGAAGTACACCGTAATCGTTGCCCTCATGCTGATGGTTCCGGCGGCTCTGCTGGCAGCGCCAAAGAACTCAGGAACCGTAATCTTTCCGGAAGCCATCATGGTCAACGGAGCCCAGGTGCCTGCGGGCGATTATCGCGTCGAATGGCAGGGGACCGGCCCAGTCGTAGAGGCCACGATCCTGGAGGGGAAAACGGCGCTTGTGACTGCGCCAGCCACACTGGTCAGCCAGAAAAGCACCTATGACAACGCCATTGAGACGAAGCAAGGCGAAAACAACTCGATAGTTCTCGAGGCCATCGACTGGAGCAACCGGTCATTGCGCTTTGATCAAGGAAGCACGAGTTCGCCCAGTACGGCGCCGGAAGCGACAGGAAATTGAACGCGAGGGCGCGGGACCATTCCGCGCCTTCCGTTTTGCGGATGCTACACATCATTTGGCATCAGCCTTTTCTGTTCACAATAACGCGTGGGTGACGCACAACCGGGGCTAAGGACAAAATAGAAAGAGGATCGCGATGGCAAAGAATGACATAGGAGCTCAGGTGGAGTGGGAAGGAAAGGACGCTCTGCAAACCATAACCGATCTCAGTCAGGATGGAGTGGAGCAGATCACAAACCAACTGCGCCTGTTGCTGGCGGACGTATTCGTCCTTTACGTAAAAACCAAGAATTTCCACTGGCACGTGAGCGGACCTCACTTCCGCGATTACCACCTGTTGTTGGACGAGCAAGCCGGGCAGATCTTCGCGATGACTGACGAGATCGCGGAGCGCGCCCGCAAGATTGGTGGGACCACGATCCACTCGATCGGCGATATCTCACGACACCAGCGTTTGCACGATAACAACGAGGATTTCGTCACGCCCTCGGACATGCTTTCGGAGTTAAGCGCCGACAACCAACGGCTAACTCGGTCGCTCCGTGCAACGCACGAGACTTGCGAACGGCATAACGATGTCGCCACCGCCAGTCTGATCGAGAACTGGATAGATGAGACAGAGCGCCGCACCTGGTTCTTATTCGAAACAACGCAGTCTATTTGAACCGTCAGTGACACGACGACATCACAACAAATAACACCGGCCATGTTTTGCAGCGTGGCGGGAATTGGAGGAGGCAGATATGAGTTTAGCTAAGCGTTCTTTGGGCGCGAGCGGAGTGGAAATCACGGCAACCGGCTTTGGCGCGTGGGCGCTCGGCGGGGGCGGTTGGGCCTACGGTTGGGGACCGCAGGACGATAACCAGTCGATCGCGACGATGCGACATGCCTTAAACCAGGGCGTCAACTGGATCGATACCGCGGCAGTTTACGGCCTGGGTCATTCCGAGGAAGTCGTCGGGCGCCTCCTGCGAGAGCTGCCGGCATCTGAGCGACCACTGGTTTTCACCAAGTGCGGCCTCATCTGGGATGAGCGCAACCCCCACGCGGAGCCGCGGCGGGTCTTGAAGCCGGAATCGATTCGCAAAGAGTGCGATGCATCACTGCGCCGGCTCGGGGTGGAACACATCGATCTCTATCAGTTCCACTGGCCGGATGAAACCGGCACGCCAGTTGAAGATTCCTGGGGCGAGATGGCGCGGCTGGTCGAACAAGGCAAGGTCCGCATGGCCGGGGTCTCCAATTTCGACGTGTCGCTGCTGGAGCGGTGCGAGGCAATCATGCATGTCGATTCTTTGCAGCCGCCGTTTTCGCTGATCCATCGGGATGCGGCCGCGCGAGAGATCCCATGGTGCGGCCAGCACGGCACCGGAGTCATCTGCTACAGCCCCATGCAATCAGGACTGCTCACTGACAGCTTCACTGCCGAGCGGGTAGCAAATTTGGCTGAGGACGATTGGCGGCGCCGCAATCCCGAGTTCCAGGAGCCGAACTTGAGCCGCAATCTGGCTCTGCGGGACGCCCTGCGGACCATAGCGCAACGCCACAACACAACCGTATCGGCGGTTGCCGTGGCTTGGGTCAATGCCTTGCCAGGCGTGACCGCAGCCATCGTTGGTGCTCGCTCGCCCCAGCAAGTGAATGGCTGGATCGCAGCAGCCAGTCTCGAATTGACCGCTGCCGACTTGGAGGACATTGCCAATGCCATTAAGCGCACCCGCGCGGGCTCCGGCCCGGCGATGCCGCCGCAGGTGCAAGCGTCGCGCGTTGCTTAATGGGTGAGGGCGATGGGCTGGTCCGTTCCAGGACTCCGGACAGGTCCATCGCCTCGGAACGGGTTTGAGGCCGGCGTCATGGATCGGCGCAGTCCGGCAAAGAGGAGTTGAACTGAAACGTTGTTACTACCAGTAGTAACAATATTTCAGTTCAACTCCTCGCACTGCTGTCGGAGGTGGCGAACCTGCGCGGTTGATGGAACGCGAAGAGTGTATGAGCACGGAATTCATTGACAAAGCTGAGGCGATGGCAATCGCAAGGCTTTAGTGGAGGAACATATGCCTTTGGTTCGAGTTGATGCCCTTGAAGGGCGAAGCAAGAGCGATATCAATAATCTTCTCGACGCAGTACACCGTGCAGTCTTGTCTGCGTTCAAGGTGCCACAACGAGACCGCTATCAGATCTATCAGGCGCACTCCGTATCCAATTTGATCGTTGAAGACACTGGCCTGGGAATTGAGCGGACAAGAAATGTTGTGGTCGTGACCGTGTTCAGCCGACAGCGCACGCAGGAGGCCAAGCAAGCCTTTTATAGCGATCTCTGCCATGAGTTAAAGACAAGCTGCGACATCAATCCGAGCGATGTGGTAGTGTGCGTCGTCCCCAATACCGACTCCGACTGGAGCTTCGGCAATGGCCGCGCGCAATTTATTACCGGAGAACTGTAACGACGCCTGCCAAATCAAGAACGAGCGACCTGGGAGGGCCCAACTGCGAGCCCTCCCTATGCCGCAACTTCTTCCATCCGCCGCAGGACGGCCGAGAAGTCCTCGTCATCGCTGTGTGCCAGCTCATCTGAATTGACACGAAATGCCGCTTCGGTCACAGGCATCGGGACACGCTCTTGCGCCGCCTCCTTCAGAATCAGCTGAAAATCTTTGTTCATCAGCCGCAGGGGAAACTGCGGACTGTAATCGTTTCTTGCGACCCGCGCCAGCTTTCCCACATGGGCCGGAGCGACCACGGCTGTCTTGGATAAGACCTCAAGCAGTCGCTGGCGGTCGAGGCCGGCCTTCTCGCCCAGGACAACAGCCTCGGCAATGGCTTGCATGCCAACACCCAGCAGCGTGTTGACCACCAATTTCATGGTGGTTCCAGAACCAGGGCCGCCGAGGAGGTGAAAATGTGCGGCGACCGCCTGAAAAATTGGCTTAGCGGCATCGAAGAAGTCCTGGCTGCCGCCTACCAGCAGGGTCAGAGTGCCCTGCTCCGCGGCCGGCGTACTGCCGGAAATGGCGACATCCATTACTTCTATGCGGCGGTTGGCTCCTAGCCTGTGTAGCTCGCGCGAAATCCCTGGCGAGACCGTGCTCATTTCCAGCACGAGGGTTCCCGGCCGGGCGCCGGCGATAATTCCCTCGCGCCCAGTAAAGACGCTCCGAACTGCTTCATCGTTGGTCAGACAGGAGAGAAGCACATCGACACCTCCAGCCAGCTCGAAGGCGCTCTTCGCGACGATTGCTCCCTTCCCGGCAAGAGCTTGCCCCCTGGCGAGGTCAAGGTCGTAAACGGTGAGTTGGTATCCATGATCGAGCAGCCGTTGTGCAATCCGGCTCCCCATGTTTCCCAAGCCAATAAATCCCAGTTCCACCTGGCCGGCAGTAAGAGAGTTCATATGTCCTCCATTCAGCGATACACCGTTCCTACGCGGACTTGGTCTCGTGGTATTCAAGAGCAACTCAAGTGCCAGTCTGGAGACGCGGCAAAACAGCGCCTCCCGGGGGTAAAGAGTCAATTTCTTGTGTCGTGTGTCGCCCCGATGACAGCTTGATTTCCTGGCAACGGCAGAACCTTCAGCCTTTAGACCTTGTTGGCTTCAGTCCGTAATTGGAATGGTACTTGCTCTTGTTCTTAATGGCTGTATATCCGGACAAGTCGCCGGAGCAATTACGATTTCAAATTGGTGTGAGGCCATCTATGAGCAAGACAAGAGTGGTTAGCTGTGCATTGTTACTGGCCGGGTTCGCCGCCATCATGGCGCACGCGCAGGAAACGGCAAGCGAATATGTCTCCCCCTCGGAAGCGGTCTCCAGAGGCAAGGCGCCGAAGATGAAAGTGCAATTATTGAACCCTGGAGAGGCAACGAAGCAGTATGCCGTCGTCTTTTATCAGGGTGACGAAGCATTTTCCGGATTGCTGGAGTTCGCGGATAAGTATCACGTCACCAGCGCGCATTTCACGGCGATCGGCGCTGTGAGCGACGCAACATTGGGATGGTTTGACCCGGGGCGCAAGATGTACAAGAAGATCCACATCTATGGGCAGCACGAAGTGATCGGGATGAGCGGCGACATCGCGCTGTATCAAGGCAAGCCCGTAGTTCACACGCACATGGTGGTGGGAAGTCCGGACGGAACGACGGAAGGCGGCCATGTTCTCGAGGCGTATGTGTCGCCTACGCTGGAGGTCTTTGTCACCGTCGATCCGGTATCGATGCAGAAACGTTTCGATCCGCAAACGGACCTGACGTTAATTGAGCCGGCTTCGAATTAGCGGCAAACCCTTAGCGGTTTCCCACCAATAGGAAGTATGAGGTTGAACAAATGGCTGAAATACGTGTTATTGCAAGATTTGTGGCGCGCAGGGGAGTGGAAGGTCAACTCAGGGACCTGTTGCGGGGCATGTTGACCCCGACCCGCGCTGAGCCCGGATGCAGACTGTACGAGCTTTATGAATCGAACGCGAGAGGGCGCTTCTATTTGTACGAGAGTTGGGAAAGTCAATCTGCACTTGATCGGCACAAAGCAACGCCTCACTTCAAACGGCTGGAGCAGGCCGTCGGAGAGTTACTGACCGAGCCCTTCGAAGTAAACCTGTTACTCCGAATTCTGGCCGGCACCGCTGCGTGATCAACCCGCTAGAAGCCAAATCCCGGTGGCGTGTCGAAATAGTGACACGCTGTCAATGGCGGGACGTTCTTCCTGAACTGGAAAGCCGGTTCCTGAGCGTCCCGTCTCTTATTTCTCTGAAGACACACAGCTAAGGCCCCCCGATCGTTGATTGGAAAGCGGCGTGCCTTTCGCGATAGGGAGAGGACGGAGAGATGCAGGGAACACAGACATACGTCGGAAGCGAACAACAGTCCCACGTCCGCAGTCGCGAACAAGAAATTCGGGATGTGCTGGACCTCCTCCCGTGCAGCCTGAAGTCATTTTTCAGAAGGGGTCGTGGGCCACAGGATGAAGCGACCAACACTTATGGTGTGTTGGAGAAAGCTCTTCTGTCCGCCTACAGGCGTTCGAGCAAATTCAAGGGATCGGCCCAGATGTCTACATGGTTAACCGCCGTCGCTCTGCTGATACTGGGACCCCATAGCCAGGAAGCGCTTGCGGCGGAAGGCTCAAACGGGACCACGGACGGCATCCTGACAGTTGCCGGTAGCTGCAAGCGGGGAATGTAATTCTATGTGGATCGTTCGACTCGCCTTGCGGCGGCCCTACACGTTTGCTGTGGTGTCCATTCTCATCGTGATCATGGGAGGGCTCGCGATCGTTCGTACCCCGACCGACATTTTCCCAAACATCAACATTCCTGTCGTCAGCATTATCTGGAATTACAACGGACTCGTCCCTGAGGACATGAGCGACCGGATCGTCAGCGTTACGGAGCGGGCGCTGACCACTACCGTCGACAACATCGAACATGTTGAATCGCAATCTCTGTATGGAATCGCTGTTGTAAAGGTCTTTCTCCAGCCAGGGGCGAACATTCAACAGGGTATCGCTCAGATCACCGCGGTTTCTCAGACCCAACTGAGGCAGTTGCCGGCGGGGACCACGCCGCCGCTTATTCTTTCCTACAGCGCCTCGAGCGTACCGGTCTTGCAGTTGGCGCTCTCAGGAAATGGCCTGTCTGAGCAGCAGCTGAACGACTATGGACTGAACTTTATTCGAACGCAGCTCATCACCGTGCCAGGCGCGTCGGTTCCTTATCCGTACGGCGGCAAGCAGCGCCAGGTGCAGGTGGACTTGAACACGGCCGCGCTCCAGTCGAAGGGCCTGTCCGCTCTGGACGTCGTCAACGCCATCAGCGTGCAGAACCTGATCCTGCCCACAGGAACCTCGAAGATTGGCCCCAAAGAATACGACGTTTCCATTCTGAATGCAGCCCCGCAGACGATTGCCGACCTGAATCGCATACCTATCAAGACGATCGACGGGACCACGATCTACGTCAAAGACGTCGCGTGGGTACGCGATGGCTTCCCTCCGCAAACGAACATAGTGCGCGTCAACGGGCAGCGCTCGGTCTTGCTGACAATCCAGAAGGCGGGGAATGCGTCAACGCTGAACGTGATCGCGGGCATCAAGAACCTTCTGCCGCAAATCGCGGCCACGGTTCCCCCGCAACTGAAGATGAGCCCTCTCGCCGATCAGTCGATTTTCGTCCGCGGCGCTATCAGCGGAGTGGTGAGGGAGACGCTGATCGCTGCGTGCCTGACCGCCTTCATGATTCTCGTCTTCCTGGGCAGTTGGCGTAGCACGTTGATCATCGCGACCTCGATACCGCTCGCGATCCTGACCTCGATCATCATCTTCAGCGCGTTGGGTGAGACCATCAACATCATGACGCTGGGTGGGCTGGCGCTCGCGGTCGGAATTCTGGTGGACGATGCCACGGTCGAGGTCGAGAACATCAACCGCAACCGGGCCGCCGAGCCCGACAAGGACATGGACGAGATTGTCCTGGACAGTGCGGCACAGATCGCCACGCCGGCATTTGTGTCCACGCTGTCGATCTGCATTGTGTTCGCCCCGATGTTCCTGCTGACCGGCGTCGCGCGATACCTCTTTGTGCCACTCGCCGAAGCGGTGGTGTTTGCGATGCTTGCATCGTACTTTCTCTCGCGAACTATCGTGCCGACAATGGCGAAGTATCTTCTGCGGAACGATCCGATCCGCGACGAGAACAACCCGACCCCTAGCCGCAATCCGCTGGCCCGACTGCAGCGGCGGTTTGAAGAAGCGTTCGAAAGCTTCCGTCACAAGTATCGTGGGCTGCTGGAAAGCTGCCTCCACCATCGCGCGATTTTTCTTCTTGCATTCTTTGCCGCCTCGCTTGGCTCGCTGGCGATTCTGATTCCCTGGCTGGGCCGAGACTTTTTTCCCAGTGTATACAGCGGCACGTTCAAACTTCACGTGCGCGCTCCCACTGGTATGCGTATTGAAGAAACGGCCAACCTGTGCGATCTGGTGGAGCAGTCGATTCGCCAGCAAATCCCGCCAGATGAGATCCGGAGCGTCATCGACAACATTGGCTTGCCCTATAGCGGCATCAATCTCTCTTACAGCAATTCCGCCCCGGTAGGGACGGAGGACGCCGACATTCTTGTGACCCTGTCCGCTAATCACCATCCGACGGACAACTATATTCACCAACTTCGGCAGATATTGCCCAAGCAATTTCCTGGGACGACCTTCTACTTTCTACCGGCTGATATGGTCGGCCAGATCCTGAATTTTGGACTGCCGGCGCCCATCGACGTTCAGATTGTCGGCAACGACCTCGAGGGGAACCGTCGCTACGCTGATGCGTTGCTCGCGAAGATGAGATACGTTCCCGGAACTGCGGACCTGCGGATCCAGCAACCGTTCGACGAGCCGTATCTCCGCATGCGAGTCGAGCGTACGAAAGCCGAAGAGCTGGGCTTTTCTGCTCACGACATTGCGCAGAACCTGCTGGTGTCACTGAGCGGCAGCTTTCAAACGTCGCCTACATTCTGGGTTGACCCTAAGAACCATGTCAGCTATCAGATCGCGACCCAGACGCCGGAATACCGCACCGACAGTTTGCAGGACCTGGAGAACATTCCGGTTACAGGCACCGATCCAAACGCGCCGCCATCGCTCATGGCCAGCCTGGTCTCGACGCAGAGGGGGACAGGCATGGCTGTGGTTTCCCATTACAACGTGGCCCCGGTCATTGACATCTTTGGCGCTACTGCTGGACGTGATCTTGGCGGCGTCTCCACCGACATCAACAAGATCATCAGCGATACGCGCTCGCAACTGCCGCGCGGCTCTCGCGTTGTTGTGCGTGGGCAGGTCCAGACCATGCGATCGTCCTATGTTGGTCTTCTAAGCGGGCTGGGGTTCTCCATCATCCTTGTGTACCTGTTGATTGTGGTGAACTTTCAGTCGTGGCTGGATCCTTTCATCATGATTTCCGCGCTGCCTGCTGCGCTCGCCGGGATTGCATGGTTCCTGTTCATCACTGCGCACGAGGCTCAGCGTACCGGCGCTGATGGGAGCCATCATGTGCATGGGCGTCGCGACGGCGAACAGCATCCTGGTGGTGAGTTTTGCGACAGAACAAATGATGGCCGGAAGCGATTCCATCAGCGCCGCACTGGAGGCGGGCTTCACACGTTTTCGCCCCGTGCTGATGACTGCCCTGGCCATGATCATCGGCATGGTACCCATGGCCCTTGGACTAGGTGACGGCGGGGAACAAAATGCCCCACTGGGCCGCGCCGTAATAGGTGGACTGATTTTCGCGACGGTTTCCACGCTGTTCTTTGTGCCGGCATTTTTCAGTGTCTTGCAGGGACGCCGGCACCCGGCGGAGACTGCAAAGACTGGGCAGTCGGAGTTAGCTATGTTGGCTGCAAATTGAAGAGAGAACACCGAGCGAAGAGCCCGGCCTTCCGTCCGCGGACGCGGGGGTCCGGGAGCGCTCGCGTCACACTTGGCTTGTGGCGGCGATTGCGTTGGCCGTGATTGCCGCTGTCCTCGCGTCGGGAATCTGGTCACGTGTCCGGGCCGGCAGGACGGTAGCTGCAGAGACGGCTCAATGGCGATAACGCCGGTGTCGGTCATAGCGCCGAACAAGAGACTCCCACGCAGGACATCATCCTCCCGGGAAACGTACAGCCGTTCATCACTTCGCCCATCTATTCGCGCACAACGGCTACTTGCGGAAGTGGTATGTGGACATCGGAGCGCATGTCAAGCAAGGCCAGTTGCTTGCCGTCGTCGACACGCCTGAAGTCGACCAGCAAGTGGCAGCAATCGCTGCAGCAACCTGAATACCGCCAAGGCGAATCTCGCGCTGGCCGAGATCACGAAAAACCGCTATCAGGGCGTGATTAAGAGCAGGCTGTTTCCCAGCAGGACGTCGACAATGCAGACGGCACCTACAATGCCAACCTAGCGATTGTTGAAGCCGACCAGGCCAACGTCAGACAACTTCAGGCACTGCAGTCGTTTGAAAAGATTTACGCGCCATTCGACGGCATTGTGACTGCCCGTAACACCGATATCGGCGACTTGATCAATTCCGGCAGCAACGGCGGACGTGAAAACCGATTTATTCCACATCGCTCAGCCTGGAGTGTTGCGCGTTTACGTAAATGTCCCGGAGGAATACTCGCAAGGGATCAAAGTCGGTATGACAGCGGAAATGACTCTGGCCGAATTTCCTGGGCGCAAGTTTCAGGGAAAGTTCGTGCGCACGGCCGACGCCATCAACATGACGACTCGGACATTGCTGATCGAGATCGACGTGGACAATCCCTCCGGCACATTGCTCACGGGCTCGTACGCAGAGGTCCACTGGAGGTGCCGACACAGACCTCCACATTCATGATTCCGGTCAATACTCTTGATATTCCGCTCGGAGGGTTTGCAAGTGGGCGTCGTCAAAGACGGAAGGGTCGTACTTACGGCCGTAACTCCCGGCCACGATTTTGGGGACCGATTGAGATCGTGGCCGGCCTTAAGGCAAACGATCAGGTCATCGTCAACCCCCCGGACTCCATTGTTCACGGGACAGGAAGTCCAAATAGTTCAGGGGAAGTTTGCCGGGAGATGACAAATGAAGCAGCCCCCGAAAAGTTCAATGCGTCAAGAATACACGAGGGGAACATTTTGGCTACGGCAGTCCTTGCACTAGCGTTGTCCCGTTGGTTGCATGCACGGTTGGCCCTAATTACCACCGCCCCCCGGCGGAGACACCTCCCAGCCTATAAGAAGATGGCGAACTGGAAGACTGCCGAACCCAGCGATCAGAACCTGGCGGGTAAGTGGTGGGAAATTTTCCAGGATGCTCAACTAAATGAACTCGAAGAGCAGATCGAAGTTTCCAATCAAAACCTCAAGGCCGCATACGCGCAATACCAGCAGGCCCGGGCCGTACTGAGATACTATCGGGCGGATTATTATCCGACCGTGACCGCCGCGCCATCGGCGGCCCGCACGCAATACTCAAACAATCGTCCTCCTCTCAGCACGACATTTAGTGGCGTCTCCTTCAACGATTTTGTCGTGCCAATTGAGGTCAGCTACGAAGCTGACATCTGGGGTCGCGTTCGCCGGACGGTCGAGTCCTCCGCGCCCAGGCGCAGGCCAGCGCCGCTGATCTCGCATTCGTCAATCTCAACATGCATGCCGATTTGGCGTCGATTACTTCGCAGCCCGAAGTTTGGACGCAGAAGAGAAGCTGCTTCAGGTACGGTTGTTCAGTACGAAAATGCGCTCGAGTTGAACGAGGACCTCTATCAGGGAGGACTAGCCTCGGATGTCGAGGTCCAGCAAGCCAAAACCCAACTGGAAACAACCCGCGCTCAAGCGATTGATGTTGGTGTGGTGCGGGCGCAGTACGAACATGCGGTTGCAGTGCTAGTGGGAAGCCTCCTGCGGAGCTCACGCTTCCTCCGCTGCCGCTGACCGTGCCTCCCCCTCCCATCCCTGCCGGTGTGCCTTCGGAACTGCTGGAAAGGCGGCCGGATATAGCCGCGGCTGAACGCGAGATGGCGTCGGCGAATGCTCAGATCGGTGTCGCCAAGGCCGCGTATTATCCCCTGGTGAATCTGTCGGCGTCGGGAGGCCTGGAGAGCGCGCCATCACAACGTTGGTCCAGGGGCCAAGCGCTTTCTGGTCGGTAGGAGCGTCGGCATTAGAGACGGTGTTCGACGCAGGCCGGCGCCGTGCCGTCACTGACCAGGCCATATAAGGTTACAAATTCCGTCGCAAACTATCGCGAAAGCGTGCTTACGGGATTCCAGCAGGTTGAAGACAACCTTGCCGCGTTGCGGATTCTGGAGCAGGAAGCAAGCGTGCAGAATGTCGCGGTCAAGCGGCGCAACAATCGCTTGAGCTTTCCAACATTCGTTATACCGGCGGAGTGACAAGCTATCTTGAGGTAACCGTAGCGCAGAGTGCGGCGCTATCCGATGAAGTAACAGCGGTGAACATCCTCGGCCGCCGAATGACGAATACCGTGCTGCTGATTCAAGCCTTGGGGGGCGGGTGGGACAGTTCTGAGTTGCCGCAAAAGCCGGAATGTTGCGGCAAATTGGCAAGCAACGTATCTCCCAAATGACCTGACCGTCGGCCAGGCCGGCATACGCACGCGCACTGTGCGGGTCTTTGTCAATCGCCTGTTGAAAGTAGTTAATCGCTGGCTCGATGGCTGTTCCGATGGCTGTTGGTACCGGGGAAAAATGCATTGCGCTGCGGTTGGCTGCGATGCAAAATATGGAGTAACTATAATTGTTCTGTTGGTTTGCTTGCGATTGCAGTCTTATGCGAGGGCGTGCAAAAGCTTGAAAATAGGACTTAAATCCGCAGCCCCGAAAGGGGCGTGGGGGTTCGAGTCCCCCTCTCGGCACCACTAAATCTTCGCCCCTCCCTTCGACTACTCCGGCTGATGATTCCCGTTCCTGACACTGAAAGCTGACAATTAAGGGCTGAACCGAAGTCGCGCGGGGATTGGGGCGCCCGTCGAGAGAACTATAGATTGCTAACCGAGAACTCGGCACTATCGAACGAGTTAGCCATTCCGGCAGTCTCGAAGTCCGGATGGACTCAGGCAGAGGCTCGATTCAACATCCGCGAGCGTCCGCATCTCGACCACGGGTACGCCGTCACCAGTCACAGCGGCCAGGGACAGACCGCGGACCGGGTTTTGATTCACGTGGACACAGGCAAGAGCGAACTGCTGGCTAACAACTGTTTTGCGTATGTGTCTGTCTCGCGCGGTCAATACGACGCACAGATCTGCACGAACCGACAGAGGCGAGTTCGCGCGCAACCTTAGTCGTGATAATGGAGTCTCGCCGTTAGGGCAGTTTCGCCCGAGATTAACCATTTAGGCACTATGTGCAATTGTGTATGACCTTTTTTGACCAGCCGAGCCAGATTCCCGAGCCATATGATTTAGCCTCTTTCTCCATTGGGAGAACGGCACCGACGTGAATTGATCGTGCCAGGGAGACAGATGGCGAAACGAACCGTCGGTTTCAGTTCCGCAGTTTTCCGCAAGGAGTTCGGGAATGGGATGACTGCGCGGACCTACCGAGACAATGAGATCATTTTTGCGCAAGGGGACAGAGCCGATGCCGTGTTCTACATCCAGAGCGGCACGGTGAAGCTCACGATGGCCGCTACGCGTCGCAAAAAAGCGATAATCGCCGTCCTGCTGCGGGGCAGCTTTTTTGGCGAAGGCTGCCTTGGAGGGCAATCGCTGCGGATGTACACTGCAAGATCAATTGGGCCCTCCAATATCACTCGCTTGCAGAAGGAGAGTTCGCTTCGCGTACTGAAGCGCGACCCTCAGTTTGCTGCATTGCTTAATGAATATTTACTTTCCAGAGTTATTCGAGTCGAGGAAGACCTGGCGGATCAATTCTTCAATTTTAGCGAAAAGCGACTGGCACGGGTTTTGTTGTTGGTTGGGCAAATAACCAAGGAATCAAAGCCGGAGAGCCCCCTGAAGGTGAGCCAGGCAACCCTCGCGGAGATGGTTGGTACCACCCGCGGAAGGGTAAGCAAATTTATGAATGCGTTCAAGAAGAAGGGCTTCGTCTACTACAACGGCGGTTTGCAAATAAATAGCGCACTTATCAGCGCTTTTCTGCAAAATCGGCCCATGTCCGTTGTCAGAAGGGCGAAAACCGTCTAGATGGGGTTCCCGCAACTGGTCTAGTGGACCATGGTACGTGGAGCTGCGCTGAAGAAGGAGCTCAGCCAAAGAAAGGGGAGTGGGGGTTCGAGGCCCCTCTTGGCACCATGGTCTTGGCAGGCCCCGTACTTACGGTCGCGACGCGGCGATTATCGTCTTTCTCGCTAGGTGCCTCTCAGACCGGATGCTCGACAGCTTTCTCGCCCGCAGTCTCAAGCCGCATCTCCTGAAAGCTCTACCGACGACGTGAGCGCGCAGCGTCCGACCTCAGCTCCTTCAAAATAGCTCGGTTCCGCCGCCCCGATTGTGGCACAATACGGCGTCTACCGATCACATGCATTTCAGATCGGCGGGGGGCTCACCACTAGTAACCGTCCTGCGCGAGGAGATCACCCGTGGCCGCTGACACGCCGGCAGCGTTCTTCAGCTATTGCCGCAAGGATTCTGGCTTTGCCCTTCGCCTGGCCGAAGACCTCAAGGCTGCCGGCGCCAACGTGTGGATGGACCAACTGGACATCGTCGGGGGCGAACAGTGGGATCGGGCCGTCGAAGCTGCCCTGAACAACAGCCCTCGCGTGCTGGTAGTGCTGTCTCCCGCCTCGGTCAACTCCAACAACGTTCTCGATGAAATTTCCTTCGCTTTAAGAAGAGAGAAAACCGTCATTCCGGCCCTTTATCGTGATTGTGATATCCCGCTTCGACTGGAGCGCTTTCACCAGGTCGACTTTCGCGGCGATTATGCTCATGGGCTAAATCTGCTTCTCAAAGCGCTTGGAGTGGAACAGCCGGTGCAAGCAACTGCAACCGCGCCTGTCGAGGCACAACAAGAAAGGGGACTCGCGAGCGCGCTCGAAGAGGAGCGCAAAGTTGCGGAGGAGAAAGCGAGCCGTGCGGAACTTGAAAGGAAGGTAATTACCACCGGTGAGCACACCGATGGAGTTACAGCGTCGCGATCCAGTTTCCGTCCAATATGGCGAATCTGGACCAAAGTCGGCGTTGCAGCCGTACTGCTCGGAATTATGATCCTAGCCTTGATTTTGGATCGGGTCGCGGCCAAGCCGCAACAGCAGGCTTCGATGCCCAGTCGTCTCACACTGATCGGCTCGATCATGCCACCGCCGGAAAAGGCCGAGGCCATCAGGATTATGGTGCAAGGGCAGAAAGACGAAACATCTCCGGACGACCTTGGAAGATTTAAGCTTACTGTGAATGGGAAGGCCGGTGACAGAGTTCGCTTACAAATCTATATAAATGGAGAAATGGCTTACGACGATTTTCAAGTTCTTCCCGGACCGACTATGATCAATCTATTAAAACCGAACTGAATTGTCCCGGCATTGGTTGGGCAGGGTCCCTTCTTTCGAGAGAGGCTTACTACGGGATATTTTCTGAGTGTGGTGATTGCTTACTGCCTCTTCTTCGCGCGGATCTTAGCCGCCTGGTTGTCGTAGACTTCGGCCTCGGAGTCACGATCAAGTTTGCGGAGAGTATCAGCTAAGTCTTCAGCCGCATCTGCCACCGCCGGAAGATCCGCGCCCCATTTTTCCTGGATAGCCAAGGCGCGCCTGTACAGCGGTTCCGCGTCGCTGTACTTATCCTGCTGGTAATAGAACCACGCCAAAGCATCAAGATCTGCCGCCACCTCGGGACTGTCTGGACCCAACGCCTTCTCGTTGATCGTCAACGCACGCCTATACAACGGCTCTACCTCGCTCAGCTTTCCCTGGGCACGATAGCTCAATGCCAGGCCGTTGAGGTCCTTGGCAATAGTCGGGTGTTCTGGCCCAAATGACTTTTCGTCGATGGCCAATGCCCGTTTGTACAACCGTTCCGCTTCGCTGAATTCGCCCTGCGTCTTGTAGAAGGCCGCCAGGGTGCTAAGCCTGGTCGCGACCTTCGGGTTGTCGGGTCCCAAGGTCTTTTCGGTGATGGCCAACGCCTGCTTTAACAGCGGCTCCGCCTCGCTGTACTTGCCCTCGGCTTGGTAGACCGCTGCCAAGTTGCTCAATACCGTCACTTCGGAGGGGTGATCCGGACCTAATGTCCCTTCGTCGATCGCTAAAGCCCGCTTGTACAGCGTTTCCGCCTCGCGGTACCTGCCCTGGGCCTGCGACAGCGCCGCCAAGTTGCTGAGTCCCCTAGCTTCGGATGGGTGGTTCTGACCGAACGCCTTTTCGTCGATCGCTAAAGCCCGCTTGTACAGCGACTCCGCTTCCGAGTACCTGCCTTGAGATTGGTAGATCTTTGCCAGGTTGCTGAGCACCGTCGCTTCGGCCGGGTGATCCGGACCCAGTGTCGCTTCGTCGATTTCTAAAGCCCGTTTATACAACGGCTCCGCCTGGCTGTATCTGCCCTGGTCCTGGTAAAGCGCCGCCAGGTTAGCCAGTACCTTCGCGACCGATGGGTGATTCGGGCCCAATGTTTTTTCATCGATCGTCAGGGCCTGCTTATACAGAGGCTCCGCCTCGCTGTACTTGCCCTCGTCTTCATAGAGAATTGCTAAGTTATCCAGCACTGTTGCAATGGATACCTCGTCCACGTCCGTGCTTCGTTCGTCGATCTCCAGAGCACGCTTGTACAGCGGTTCTGCCTCGCTGTACCTGCCCGCTTGCACTTTGTGATCTCCCAGGTTACTCAGCAAAGCCGCGACAGATGGGTCGTCAGGACCGAGGGAGTCTTCTTCGATCGCCAACGCACGTTGATACAGTGACTCCGCCTCGCGGTACTTGGCTTGTGCGTCCAAAGCCAGCGCGAGGTTGTTCAAAAGAACGGGATCGTCACCGTGAACTGCCAGGATTTTTCGTAGGGCGAACTCCGCTTCCGCATAACGTCCTTGTTCAAACTCAGCGCGGGCCAGCGGAACATATCGATCGACGACATCGTCCTTCGACGATGCGATGGACGCTGAAATGTATGTGACGGCTTCGTCGTACTTACCGTAGTACAGGGCCGCCAACCCTTTCTGGTACACATCCTGAACCGACTTGGACCACACGTCGATTGCTGATTCGAGTTCTTCGACCGAGAAACCCAACTCCTTGGCCTTCGCTGTGAGAAAATCGTCCCGCCCCAAGCCCTCAGAATCCTGTGATCGCGAACGTGGCGCAGGCCAGTTTTCCAGAGCCGGGTTATAGGAGGTCTCAACTAAGAATGAATGATACGCACTACCCTCGAGTTTCGAACTTGGTCCGTAGGATGGCTGGAGCTGCTGGGACGGCTTGTTGGATAGTGAACTACGCGGCCCACCCGAGGATTTTGGTTTTTTCGCAAACTGAGAGGCCTCTTCTTCAATGACACATCCGATGATGGACAAACCGGTGTTGACGGCTCTGAGCCTGGGGTCGCCTCGCCGAAGAACGAAAAACTCGATAGGCTCCGCTGCCGGATCGCGAAGGTAGGTTCGACCGTTTCTAAGTTCGCACGGTCTAAGAATGATCCAATTCTTAACGTGAAAAACGGCTGCCATGCCCACTTTAAGATTTGATGCCATAGGCAAAGCGAACTCGCCAGAATCACTGGTAACCGTCGCACCCGCGCCCTCCACACTCACTTCGGCATGCGAAACCGGCAAGCCTTCCACCTGATGAACTATTCCAGAGATCGAGGGCCTCTGCTGGGCGCAAACGGTCGCGCAGAAGATACCGAATCCGACGGCAAATCCCACCCAACGTTCCGCAGGAGGCATCGAGCACCTATGTTTTTGGATATATTGACGCGAGTTGAGCGAAAGGGCAAGCGGGAAGTAATAGCAAGACCAAGGAAATCACGGATCTAGTCAGAACAGCGCGGTATGAACAGCTTCCTATTGCATTGTCACGTTGAGTAAGATTCGCGTTCCGCTATCCAGCTTTACTTCTTTGCCACTGGAGGTGAGAACGCCTTCCGGTCCAAGCTTGATATTCTTGATCCCAAACACGCCTATTGACGTGTCAGTCAGAGACTGTGTCTTGCCATGACCAGCATTGGGCGCCGCAGAATGAATGTCTGCGTAACCCAAATTCACCCCGCCTAAGCCACCTTCGCTTTCAGTGTTAAGCTCTGCATTCGGATTTGGCGCTACCGCCTGGATGACGCAGTGCATCCGTATCTCTTCGCCTCCCGGGCGGACAATTTTGTCGAATACAAGTCCGAGTGTCGATTGCGGATCGCTCTTCGAGTGGTTTGTCGCTTCGGTGACATGGCCGATTACCTTCGCACCGCGAGGAATGGGCGGGCTGTTGGACAGAGTGATCATACCCGTAAGCTTTGCATCAACCTTATCTCCTTGCCTAAGCTTCTTGGAGTCGAGGCCGTTTGCCAATTCCACTATGAACCTGCCGCGCGATCTACCCAGGGTAGCCGAGCTCTTTATTGAGGTGTGGTAAGGGATCATTCCATTTAGTGGCGCCGATTCGGCCTCGACTGTCTGGGCCGGAGGCAGTTGCGGGCTGACCGGTGTCGAACTGGCATTCGCTCTGATCGGCCGTGGCTCATCAGGGAGCACCGCAACCCATGTTTTGCCGTCTGAGGCCCTTCCCGAAATCGAAAGACCGTAAGCGCACCATGCCCTGAAACTATTCGAAAAGTAGGGCTTGACGCGAGTCAAACTGTTCACCTGTTCCTCCACAGACGGGGGATCGATGGTCAAAGCTTCCGGTTGGGGCGGCCCGGCGGGAGCGTCGACGGCGGGGTTGAATGCGCTCATCAGGGCTGGGTCGTAGTCGCGCGGACGTTGCGCTCGTTTCACTGCGCCCCGGTGCTCGATAGTCCGTTCCGCCTCGATCACGATTTCGTCCGAATACAACTTCACCGTCGCCCGGTAAATCACTTGGCCGCTCAGCTGGTCACCGCGAAACCACAAGAATGGCCCGTCCAGCCGCGTCCAGTCGTGCTCGAACTTGCGGGCCATCAGCGTCGTATCGTTCTTCTCGTCGGCGGCCTCGATCCAGCCGGGGCTCCACTCCTTCTGGTTCTCGGTCAGATATACCGGAAACTGTTCGACCTCTACAGTCATCCCTTGCCTGTTCATTACCACTACGTCGGCGCGCTCTTCAAATTCTTCCTTGGACAGCGGGTGGTTCAGAACATCTGGCTCGTAAAGAAAAAATGCAGTCTTGCTGCGGTCCCGGACTTGCCTCGGCAGTTGCTGCCGCAGCCGATTGGTGAAGTCGACCATATCGGGCGGAGGTGAGTCCGCCTTGTCGGCCCATTTCGTTTCCATCCTGAGTAAAGCAAGTGTCATGGCATAGAGTTGTAGTGCCCGCCCAAATGAAAAATTTGTCTTCGGCGCCCGGTACTTCACACCCCGCGCCGTTTTGGCCACAGTGGTCATGTCGTTGACCGCCTTACGGAGATCGTCGAGCTTCCACACCGAGTAATCCTGTAACACCATCGCCGGTGCTATTTCGTCGTGCAGGCTTTTCAGCCGGCCGGAGAGTTCGCTTTCCGGGAGCGACCAGATAACGCACAATAGCGGCATGGGACTCAAAGCGGGATCTTCGTTCGCATAGCTGGCGAAGGAGCGGCTCTCCATCGAAGGGTGGGCGTCCGATTCTGGTCCTTGTCTTTGTCTTAGCCTTGGTTCCGGGTTATCTGGGTCCAAGGGTATGCTCAGCAACGGAAAAAATCTGTGGATCACCTCCCGGCCGGCTTTATTTACCGCCAGAAGCGCCGCGGTAGCGCTGGCTACCGGCTCGGCCTTGCTGTCATAGGCGTCGATTTCCTGCCGCTGAAGTCCCATCATCTTGTAGGGTAGCTTTGGCCGTTCGCGAGTTTCGTCTCCCTGCAATGAAGCACAAGAGATCGGACAAGCCAAGAGGCTAACTGCCAGCGCCCCCGAGTTTAGGAGCCTTAGCCAGGAGACACGCAGTGCCCGCGGTAGAACGCAGCCAGGGACGAAGCGCACGGTGCGGTTATTTTGGTGCTACGCGAGTTTAGTGTCAATGGCGATCGCATCCTCGGCTTTACGGCTCTTGGTGTCGGCGCAGGGGAGATCATGGCCGCCGTACAGGTTGCGATGATTGCACGACTACCCTACACAGCCTTGCGCGACGCAGTTCTGACTCACCCAACATTGGTCGAAGGACTTATACCGCTCTTCTCATCCGTGGCATCGGCACACAACGCCGCCGATGCGGCCGCAAGCTCAGCCGCATGATGAACACAACGCCGCAAGCGGAGGGATTCCCGGTGCTAAACTGAACCAGTGATTGCGGAGATCGTCGCCATTGGCTCGGAGATGCTGACTCCGTATCGCCAGGACACCAACTCTCTCTTCCTCACCGAGCGCCTCAACGAGCTGGGAATCAGTGTCGCCTTCAAGACTGTTGTCGGCGACAACCTCGAACATCTCACTTCTGCCGCGGGGGTCGCCATCGGCCGCGCGGATGTCATCCTCTTCATGGGCGGGCTCGGGCCCACTAAAGACGACCTCACGCGCGAAGCTGTCGCCGTCGCGCTGGGCATCGAACTGAAGCGCGACAACGATCTGGTTACCGAGCTGTACAAGCGATTTGCCGAGCGGCGCCTGCAAATGCCGGAGAACAATGCGCAGCAGTGCGACGTCCTCCAAGGAGCGGTCGTGCTGCGCAACACCAAGGGCACTGCGCCAGGGCAGTGGCTGGAGACCGAGTTCGAGGGCAAGCCGCGAATGATCGCGCTGCTGCCGGGGCCACCGCACGAGCTTCACACAATGTGGGACACCGAAGTCATGCCCCGCTTGCGCGACAAAGTACCAGCCGCGGCGATTGCCACGCGCGTGCTGAAGGTTGCGATGATGGGGGAATCGGCTGTCGATCAGCGCACCGCGCCGATCTACCAGAAGTATCCGAACGTCGAGACCACGGTGCTCTCGGGGCAAGGGCAGGTGGAGTTTCATCTGCGCGCGACGGCGGCGACGATGGAAGAAGCCCACGCCGAGGTCGATCGCCTGGCGGGCGAGCTTGAGGATGAGCTGGACGATGCAGTCTTCTCGTCGCAGGGCGAGTCGCTGGAGGAGATCGTCAACTATTACCTGCAAATGCGAAATGCCAAGCTCGCGGTGGCCGAGTCATGTACGGGCGGATTGGTTGCTGAGCGGATTACATCCGTTGCCGGTAGCTCGCGGTCGTTCCTCGGTGGAGCTGTCGTGTACTCGAACGACTTGAAGACGCTGTTTGCCGACGTTCCCCCGCTGATGATCGAGGCGCATGGTGCAGTGAGCCGGGAAGTAGCCCTGGCGCTGGCGGATAACATCCGCGAGCTGTGCAATGCCGATATCGGCGTGGGCGTGACCGGCATCGCCGGGCCGGGTGGCGGGACGGAAGAGAAGCCCGTTGGTCTGGTGTTCGTCGCCGTGTCGAATGGGCACAAACAAGAGGTGGTGCAACGACGGTTCTTCGGCGATCGCGAGCGCGTGCGGCGCTGGGCCAGCCAGCAGGCGCTGGACATGGTGCGGCGGATGCTGATGTAGCTGGGTGGGTGAACCGGCACTGTGTGGCAGCCAAGAATGGAGAAACTAGAAGATTGTCATCGCGAGCTCTAGGCGAAGGATCTGCTTTTCGTGACTCGGAGACAGCAGATCCCTCGCCTAGGGCTTGGGATGACAATCTTCTGATTCGTCACGATCTCTGGATGGGCACGGCGAGCAGTTGCAGTGTCGCTGCGCCGGTTCGGTGTTGACCATGCGGCTTTTTGTGGCACTCGATATCGATCCCGAAATTCGCAAGCGCATTGCCGAGTTTCGTGAGCAGGTGCACGCGTACGGGCCCGACGTGCGCTGGGTCGGCCCTGAGACGTTTCATGTGACGCTTCAGTTTCTCGGGGAAACGGAAACGCTGGGCGCGATTCAAGCCGCATTGCAAAAGGTTCACGGCGGCCCAATCACCTTGAGCTTTCGCGGCACTGGGTTTTTCCCTGGTGCCAGAGCGCCGCGGGTCTTCTGGGTCGGGATTGAGGCTCAGGAAAACTTGCAGAAGCTGGCGACCTCGATTGGAGAGGCATTGCAACCGCTGGGCTTCAGGCGCGACGCCGGGCCGTTCACGCCTCATCTGACGCTGGCGCGCGCGGGCAGCGGACGTCCGAAGCCGGTCCGGGGCGGGCAAACATCCGCAGGGCTGCGGGCACTGTCGATCAAGCTGCAAACGCTCCCGCCCGCTGAGTTCGGTACAATGACGGCGCGCGAATTCTGCCTTTACCAGAGCACGTTGTCACCGGCGGGCGCAAGGTATACCAAGCTGGAGACGTATCCGTTGGAATAGCTGTGCTTCATGGAGACAACTGACCGCTGTGGGTGGAGCACGCCTTCAGGCGTGCAGTTCAAGTTGTCCCATGATGGTGCGCTTCAGCGCCTGAGGTAAGAGTTACCTCAGCGGCTAAAGCCGGTGCTTACGAGAGAGCTGGTAATGCACGGCTGAAGCGGTGCATTACCCGTTCCTAAGTACACTTCTGTTGTGGGCAAACTCTTACTCACCATCGTCGTCGTTTCCTACCTGCTGGGATCGATACCGTTCGGCTATTTGCTGGTGCGTATCTTTCGCGGTGTACGCACTACCGGCAGCGGCAACATCGGCGCGACCAACCTCGCGCGCACCGGATCGAAAGGCCTCGCGATCGCGACGCTTTTGCTCGACGCATTCAAAGGCTACTCGGCTGTGTTCCTAGCCGGCTTCCTCACAAATGTTGACTATTCACTTTTTCTATCCGGTTGGGGAGGCCGAATTTCGCTGGCGATATGCGCGTTGGCCGCTTGTTTTGCGATCCTCGGCCACATGTTTCCTGTCTGGCTGCGCTTTAAGGGTGGGAAGGGAGTCGCAACTGCGGCAGGTGCTTTTACCGCCGCTGGCGCCGCGTGCGCTGCTGTTGGCACTTGCAGCATTCGTTGTCGTAGTCGCTCTGACGCGCTATGTTTCGCTGGGCAGCATCGTGGCCGCTGCCTCATTCCCGGTTTTCTTCTATCTGACCGCGCCTGCTGTGCGCACGAATTATGCGGTTATATTCTTCATGGTGGTTTCATCCCTGCTCATCATCATCCGCCACAAGGACAATATTAGGCGGCTGCTGGCGGGTACGGAAAACCGCTTAGGAAAAAGTGCGTGAGCGAGATTGCGGTCATCGGCGCGGGGGCCTGGGGCACGGCGATTTCCGTCGTGCTGGGCCGCAAAGGCACGCACAACGTGCGGCTGTGGGCGCACGAGCCCGAAGTCCGCGCCAGCATCGAAGCGCGCCAGGTGAACGAACTTTTCCTGCCCGGGCAGGTGATACCCGATGCGGTGCGCTGTACCAACAGCTTTGCCGACGCGCTGGATGGCACGGACATCGTGGTCAGCGTGATGCCCTCGCACCACACCCGCCGCGTCTTTGAAGCCATGCAGCCTTATCTCCGTGAGGAGATGCTGTTTGTCAGCGCGACCAAAGGCATCGAGAACGATTCGCTGCTGCGAATGACGGAGGTCATTGCCGAGGTCTTGAACAGCGGTAACGAGCCGTTCCAGCCACGCATTGGCGCCCTGAGCGGGCCGAGCTTTGCGAAGGAAGTTGCGAAGGGCGATCCGACAGCAATCAGCGTCGCCTCCGCGGACCCGGTGGTAGCGGCCTGCGTGCAGCAACAGTTCAGCGACCCGCGCTTCCGCGTTTACACGAACGACGACGTCATCGGCGTGGAACTCGGAGGCGCGCTGAAGAACATCATCGCGATTGCAGCGGGCGTTCTTTTCGGACAGGAATTGGGACACAACACGGTAGCAGCGCTCATCACGCGCGGCCTGGCGGAGATCACGCGCCTGGTCGTCGCCTGCGGCGGCAAGCCGGCGACGATGTCGGGCCTGGCCGGACTGGGCGACCTGGTACTCACGTGCACGGGCGGGCTATCGCGCAATCGCAGTGTGGGTGTCGAACTGGGGCGCGGACGCAAGCTGGACGAAATCATCGCGGGCATGCACGGTATGGTCGCGGAAGGTGTACTGACAACCAATGCGGCGATGGGCCTGGCGCGCAAAGCCAACGTCGAAATGCCCATCACCGAGCAGATGCACGCCATCCTGCAGCAGGGCAGATCCGTGGAAGAGGCGATAGGGGAGCTGATGCGGCGGCCGTCGACGCGCGAGTTCACGGTTGTGTAGGAAGGTCGGATCAGGGGCGAATGCAGGAAGCGCGCTCGGGATTAGGTTCTGAAATCGTTTCTTCCATTCGCGCTAAAGTCACAGGGTTGGGGGTTCGGCCCGGTCGAATCCGCAACGCCGCTGCCGGTTCCCACATCTAAGTGCGATGGCCTTACACACGCATCTATGTGTTAACTAAATACATAATGGAAAGAAACGTAAGTAACCCGCAGCGCCGCGCATGGCGAGACTGGGTATCAGCGATCAGCGCGGTCCTGTTATTTTGCTGTTGTCAGGCCTCGGCGCAAGTGCAGACACCGGGGCTCACCTCGCTGCCTTCTGCCGAGCAAGTCATCCAGCGCAACCAGGACCCGTTCGCCGGATCGCTGCCGCAGGGCAAGGCAATGCCGGAGGTCATCGATCTGAGCGTGCAGAACGCGCTGGACCGTGGCCTGAAGTACAATCTGGGTCTCTACCTGAGCGACCGCGTGACCGAGCAGGCGCGCGCCGCGCGGCTGAAAGCCCTGAGCGAGTTGCTGCCCAACATCAATGGCGCCGTCACCGAAGAGGAACAGAAGATCAATCTGAAGGAGTTCGGCTTGCGAACTTTCCCGGCTTTCCCACCTCGGTGGGGCCGTTCGGATTGTTTGAACTCCAGGCTACCGGGAACATGGAACCGCTGGACCTGCATTTCATTAGCGGCTGCGCTCTGCCGATGCAGAACGTGAAGGCTGCGCAGTTCACCTACAGCGATGCGCGCGACACAGTGGTGCTGGCCGTGGGCGCGAACTATCTGCTGACCATCGCGCAACGAGTCGCGCGTCGCGGCCGCAGAAGCGGAGCTGGAGACCGCGCAGGCGCTGTATCAGTTGGCGGTGGACCAGGAGAACGCCGGGCTTGCGCCGCAGATCGACACCTTGCGCGCGCGGGTGCAATTGCAGACGCAGCAACAGGTTCTCATCCAGGCGCAAAACGATCTGGAGAAGCAGCGCATCGCGCTGGCGCGCGTCATCGGGTTGCCGGTGCAGCAGAAGTTTCGGCTGGTGAACCGCGTTCCCTATCATCCGCTGCCCGAGGTCGATCTGGACACCGCCTACGAGCGTGCGTTGCAGACGCGCTCCGATTATCAGGCGGCGCTGGCTTCGTTGCGCGCCGCGCAATTCAGTCGCGACGCGGCGTGGAAGCAGCGCCTGCCCTCAATCGGAGTCTCGGGAGAACTATGGAGTGCTGGGATTCACTCCCGGCGCGCTGGCGCCCAACTGGACGGCGGCGGCCACGCTGGCGATATCCCGATCTTTCAGGGCGGGAAGGTGGAGGCCGATGTCCAGCAGGCCGACGCCGTCCTGAAGCAGCGCCAGGCGCAGGTGGACAATCTTGCGCGGCGCATTGAGCAGGACGTGCAGGACGCCTTGCTCGATCTGAAGGCGGCGGCGCAACAGGTCGAAGTGGCAAGATCGGGCTCGACTGGCGCAGCAGACGCTGGCGCAATCGCAGGACCGCTTTGCCGCCGGCGTGACCAACAACGTGGAAGTGATCCAGGCGCAGCAGCAACTGGCGTCGGCCAACGAGCAGTACATCGCCAGCTTGTATGAGCACAACATCGCGAAGGTGCTGCTGGCGCGCGCCATCGGCAATGCCGAGCAGGCGGTCAAGCAATATCTTCGAGCCCGGCAAGGCTTCCGTCGGCACCGCCGACTGCGCCAGCGGCCGTGCAATCCGGCGATCACGCCGCGCCGAATCCAGCCCAACAATGCGCGCCGAGCGCCTATGGGTACGCCAGGCGGTGCAACTGAGCTATCAGCCAGCCAGCCGACCGCGGCGACCGGAGCGCAGCAATCTCGCCAAGAGACGATCGCTCAGGCACAATAGATAGGACAGGTGAAGACAGATGAGTCCGACCACAACTGAGCCAAACGAAACCGAACAGCCTGAGCCGCAAGGCCGAGCACCAGGGGGAGCACCACGATCCGGAAGCGCATCCCCGCGAAGAGGACCGCCGCGGCTTTTTCCAGCGCCATCCTGGCGGCCAAGCCCATCGTGTTTCTGGTGGCGATCGTCGCCATCCTGCTGGTGGGCTGGTTCTGGTGGGAGAGCCGCCATTGGGAGAGCACCGACGACGCTGAGATCGATGGTCACATCTATCCCATCAGCGCGCGCGTGAGCGGGTCACGTCATCAAGGTCAACTACGACGATGGCAGTTGGTGCACAAGGGTGATGTGCTGGTGGTCTCGATCCGACTGACTACCAGGTTGCGCTGGAGCGGGCGCAGGCCGATTACGCCGATTCCCAGGCCAAGCGCAGGCGGCGCAAGTACGGCGTGCCGGTTTCGAGCGTAGGGTCGGTGAGCGCAGATCCGTTCCGCCAGCGCCGACATGGCGGCGGCGCAAGCCGGCGTGGCGGCCGCGCAGAAACAGGCCGAAGCCGCGCAGTCGCAGGTTGTCGAGGCGCAGGCCAACGCCTGAAGCTGAACGCTGATGTGGAACGCTACCAGCAGTTGCTGGGCAAGCGCGAGATCTCGCAGCAGCAGTTCGATGCCGCGATCGCTGCGGCCGCCGCGCGCAAACGCTACCGTCGAAGCCCGGCAGGCCGAGCTGTTGGCGGCTCGGGCGCAGGTGCAGCAGGCGCGAGTCGCGCATCAAGCAGGCCAACGCCGAGATTCGCAACGCGCAGGTCACTCCCAAGACGGTGGCGGCCACCCAGGCCAAGGCCAAGTCCGCCGATGCCCAGGTGCAGCGCTACAAAGCAGCGCTGGATCAGGCGCAGCTGAATCTCTCCTACACCACCATCGTTGCGCCGGTCGATGGCGTCGTTGGCAAGCGCTCCGTGCAGGTCGGATCGAACGTCGCCGTCGGCCAGGACTTGATGGCCATCGTGCCGCTAAGCGATATTTGGGTGACAGCGAACTTCAAAGAGACCCAGCTTGCCCACATGCAGCCGGGCCAGCCAGTCAAGATCAAGGTTGATACTTACGGCGGCCGCACCTGGGACGGCCATGTGACCAACATCGGCGGCGCCACCGGCGCCAAGTACAGCCTGCTGCCGCCGGAAAACGCCACCGGCAATTACGTCAAAGTGGTGCAGCGAATTCCGGTGCGCATCGACTTCGACGGCAACGACAAGCCCGACTTCAACAAGGACGGTCTGCTGCGCCCCGGAATGTCGGTCGAGCCCGACGTGAAAGTCAGGTAATCCGACGGCCCTGCTTGTCGGGGGCACCGGAAAGAGGCGTACGTCAGTTTTTTTCTGGAAAATCTCGGAACCGTGGCATACTTTGGTGCCAGGGCTCCGATGAACTTCGCCATTCTCCCCAACCTGGTCGCACTGGCCGTTCTAGTCGCGGTGTTCCGGGCGATTTCGGGAAGAGCTACCTCCCGGCAACTCCATCTCTGGCTTGCCGGATGGGTCCTGGTATTACTCCATTTCGCCGCGGAGTTTCTGTCCTTTGGTGGCGGTCTATCGGCCCAGGGGTTCTCAATCGCGAGCATTGACGCGCTGGTGCTGGCGGGGACCGTCTTCCTGATATCAGTTTCGGGGGATGACGACACGTCGCGACAGTTCAGGCTGGGGTTAGGGATAGCGCTGCCGGCCCTCGCCTATGCCTCTGCCGCCGCCTGCGGAGTGCTCAATAAGAGCTTCTATCTCGCGGTCATCCTGGGCGGAGTGCTGTTCGGCTACGCTTGCTGTTGGCGTGAAATCTCGCGCAGCAAGTCGCGGATACTATGGGTGTTCGCTGCTTCTGGCTGCCTTGCGTCCATGGCTGGCTGGGCCGTTGCCAACGGTATTCCTGCCGTCGGAACCACTGGAATTCTGGCCGCACTGAACTTCGCAATCGCTCTGCTGTACGCAATGTCCTATCGCCGGCGATCCGCCGGTATCGTGACGACGGTCATAGGTTTCGCGCTCTGGGGCACGATGTTTCCGCTCGCGGTCATGCTGAAAACGTTGGCTCCCGGCTTCCGGCTGGCGCCTGGGACTTGGAACATGCCCGAGTACCTTGTAGCCGTGGGCATGATTCTGACCCTCTTCGAGGACCAGATCGAAACCAGCAAGTATCACGCTTATCACGACGAGCTCACCGGCCTGCCTAATCGCCGCCTTCTGGAAGACCGGCTTGGACTGTCATTGGCCCATGCGCGGCGGTCCAAGACTAAGCTGGCAGTTCTTCAGCTCGACCTGAACCGCTTCAAGGAAGTGAATGATACCTATGGCCATCGTGCCGGCGACGTCGCTTTGCGCGAGGTCGCCACCAGGCTGGCCACCTGTGTCCGGCCCGGCGATACCCTGGCCCGCTCCGGCGGGGATGAATTTACCGTTATCGCTCATTTCGAAGATCGTGGATCAGCCGAGGCCTTGGTAAATGCGTTAGAGACTACGCTGTCCGCGCCGATCCTCATCGATGGGAAAGAAATATACACCGGGCTCAGCATCGGTGTTGCGGTGTATCCGGATGACGGCGCTGATCACGACCAATTGCACGCTGCCGCTGATCGGGCCATGTATGCCGTGAAGAGAGCTGGCCGGACGGCTGGCGGGGACGATAGCGAAAACGCGGATCTCTCAGTTGGTGGGGACGAATCGGTAACGATGATGCCGAGTCCTAGATAGGCCCTAATGGCACCAAGGTGCCGGAAGTAAGTGACTTCCTCCGATGTGCAACTATTTTCGCTTTTCCAGGCTGGGTATCCTAAAGCTGATGAAGGCAAACGGCTTACCAGAGGAATGTCTGGAAACGCAAGTGCACTAGGTAGCTGTAAGACTTGGCTGCTGTGTCTCTGCTTGCCAGCAGCGGTCGCTAAATAGCGGGTTTTCGAGAGGCCACCATGAAGAATGCGCTACTCGCGGTTTTGGTGATTCTGGCTTGCAGTTTGACGGCATTTGCGAGCAACTGCCAAAGCACGACGTATGACCAGTATCTTGGCAGCGGCTTTTCCTGCACGATCAACGACCAGACGTATTCCGGCTTCGGGTACACTGGCACCTCGAACCCGCCTGGATTCCAGATTCCAGCCGGCTGCCGTAGGAGTGACCCCCCTCACCAATCCGGGTAATCCCGGTATCCAATTCAGCGCTGGGTGGTTAGCTTCTAACAGCACGGGCATCTTGGAGCAGGACTCACTGTTCCAGTTCACGGTAACCTCGAATACGCCGATCACCGACCTGACGCTCGCGATCGGTGGCGCGTCCTTCACTGGGACGGGCGAGATACTCGTCGCGGAACAGGCGTGCCTGGGCGGAACCTTCGAGGGTGGCGTCTGCTCTAGCGGAGTTGAAATTTCCCTGTCGGTTTTCGACGACGCATCCGGCCAACAGCTCGTGGATACCGCCAACTTCGCTGGCGTAAACGAGATTTCGGTAGATAAGGACTTGACTGTTGCTGCTGGCACCAATGGAGAGGCGCACGTTTCCCTCCTGTCAGACGAGTTCTCCGAAGGTCAGGCCACTGTTCCGGAGCCGGGCACCTTGACCATGCTGGGCCTGGGCGGTCTTGGCCTGCTGGGGTTCGCACGCCGTAAGCTCAATCTCTAATCGGCACCATCCAACGCGAGTATCAAAAGCCGGAGCCCCAAGGTTCCGGCTTTTTCGTTTGCAGCTCGGCGATCTCGCCTGCTGTGGTACTGTGATATTCAGGCCGACAGTGCCCATGAATCCCGGTAACTCGCGCTTTTGGACTCTTCTCCTTCTTTGTTTTGCGGTTCTCCTCTCCCTGCCCGGCTGGTGCCAGGGGCCCACATATTCGCAAAAGCTCTATGGCGACTGGTACACCTATCCCCTCGGGAATCCGAATACCGATCCCCTGCGTCATCAGTTTCGCCACGACAATGCGAGCTCCCGAGATGAGATCGTGGTTACTCGCCGCTGTCCGGTCGAGTCTCACGTCGTAGTTGCCAAGGTCGTTTCTCCCATCGAGGTCTCGGAAGAACAGATTCGTATCCTCAAAAGCGCTTCCGATTCTGAACCCACGCAGGGGACTGCCGTCTGCGAGGCGAGCATCAGCGCAACGGTCTTCAGCTACGCTTTTTCGGAGGACGATCACCTGATCCTCACAAACCCGGGTGGCAATCCCGACTACCTGGAACTTGCTCGAGACGTGAAGGCCAGCGAGCCGGCGGCACCCCAAAGACTCTATGGGACCTGGTTAATGCCGCGATTCGAAGGGAAGACCATGGGGATGCAGGTGAGGTGGGTGTTCTATACCACCGCGGAACGGCAGGACAGGCTACGCCAGATCACCGTCTGTCATAAGGGGAACGACAGCCTGGTCGCACACATCGATGTAGATATCAGTATCACTGACGAGTACATCAAGATTCTGCAACCCGCCTCTCATCAGGAACAGGATGGCGCTTTCAGTTGCGAAGCCAGGGTCGAATCCACTAACTGGCGCTATAGCCTGGCTCAGGGTGGCATGACCGTAACGCTGTCGGGCAACGGCGCCAAGCCGATCACTCTCACCCGCGAGCCCCAGGCGGGAATAAACTAATCGCATGCGTAGCGTGCTTTGGGGTTGCGCCTGGTTGCTGGCCTCCACGACCCTGTTCTTCGTCGTGCCTGTTTGGTCGCAAGAGCACACCCAGCGGCTCATCTTGAAGGACGGCAGCTACCAGTCTGTGGTGCGGTACGAGATGCAGGGCGATCGCGTGCATTATCTAAGTGCCGAGCGCTACGAGTGGGAAGACATCCCGGCAGTCCTGATTAATTGGGACGCCACCCAGAAGTACAACCAGGAGCTTAGCAGCGGAAAGCTGAGGACCAGGACCGTCGAGACGCCCGAGGAGAAGGAGGAGCGCGAAAAAGAAGAGGCCAACTCCCCCGAGATCTTTCCCGGCTTGCGGCTGCCCGGCAGCGGCGGGATTTTCCTGGCCGACACGTTTTCAGGCCGGCCGGAAGTCGCAGAAATCGTGCAGAATGGAGGCGAGGTGGATAAGTCTGCGCGCAAGAAGAGCGTGCTTCGCGCAGCGGTGAATCCGCTGGGGGGCAGCAAGCAGGCTTTCGAAATCAAAGGCGAGCATGCGCAAGTGCAGTCGCACACGCCACGGCCCGCCATCTACGTCGATATCGACGAGCAACCCGTAGCTCCAGCCGACTCCAGCGAGCGCTTCCGCATCGTGCGCGCGACCGTCAAGAACGGCAAGCGTGAGCTCGGCGAAATTAAAGTCAGCGTTGGCGGCAAGATCTCCGAAGAAACTAAGCTGGTCTCCGCCAAAGTGGAGCGGTTGGGAACCGGCGCTTGGCTGAAGATAACCCCGGCAGAGGACTTGTCCCCGGGTGAATACGCGCTCGTCGAGATGCTCAGCCCGAACGAGATGAACCTCTATGTCTGGGACTTCGGCGTCAACCCTCACGCCCCGGCAAATCCCAATACCTGGGAACCGGCCCCAGCGAAGTAGCGGTCACTCCTTTTCCGAGGGTGTCATCCTGAGCGCAGGCGGCCTGCTTTTGGCCGCCGGGGTCGAAGGACCCCTATAGCCAGAAACGCTCGTGGTCCGAACGCCCATTGCCGATTGCACACTGCTCAGTGCTATCATTCGGCCAATGGCCGAAACAGCCGGAGAGCGTATGAGTTCGTTCGGCGAACACCTGCGGCGCCAGCGGCAGATGCGCGGCATCTCCCTCGACGAGATCGTCGCCACCACCAAGATCAGCCGCCGCCACCTGCAGGCGCTGGAAGACGAGCAGTTCGAGCAGCTTCCCGGCGGCATCTTCAACCGCTCTTACGTCCGCGGATATGCGAAATGTGTCGGGCTCGACGAGGAGCAGGCGGTTGCCGAATACCAGCAGGCCGCTCGCGAGACTGCTCCCGACACCCGCGTCATCGCGCAACAACACGCCTCGCTGCACTCGGATCGCGTGCCAGAGCGGTTCGGCTTCCCACTCGTGCCTGTTCTGGTCCTGGCTGTAGTAGTTGCCGGAGCCGTTGGCGGCTGGAGGGTCTACCAGGACCGGCAACGCGAAAAAGAGCAATCGGCAAGCCGCGCCTCGACGGCAGAAGTTCACCCCGCGCCGTTGAACGGCGATACTTCCCGGACCGCGGTGCAAACTCTGTCGTCGCCGCAAAGCTCGAGTCCCGAAGCCCCATCGCCGGCGAGTCCTGTTCCGCAGGCCGCGGCAGCGTCGTCGCAGTTGACGACTGCGCCTGCACCAACTCCGTCATCCCCCAATACTGCTGACGAGACCGCAGTGGCGCTGCCCTTCGAACTGACCGTACGTCCCAAGGACCAGGCGTGGGTCTCCATAAAGGCGGACGGCGGCTTTGTGGTGCGCGGCATCATCGGGCCGCCAGTAGTGAAAACCATTCACGCCAGGACAGAAATCGTCTTCTACACCGGCAACGCGGGAGCTGTGGAAGTCGCGTTCAACGGCAAAGACGTCCCGCTCACCGCCGGACCGAACCAGCCGGAAACTCTGATCTTCACTTCCCATGGAGCAGTGCCCAGGGAACCCGCGCAATCAGCCAAGCCCGCGCCGATGCCTCACAGGCGGTGCGCAGCAGCACCGCCGAAAACGTCGTTCGCATCGAAGCCGAGGCACTGCGCGCGCTGGCCGACCGTCTGGCCGGCCCAATGGCCTCGAACTTCGATCGGGCGCTGGACCTGCTTTACGGCTGCGCGGGACGCATCGTCGTCAGCGGCATGGGAAAGAGCGGCCTCATCGCCCGCAAGATCGCGGCTACGCTGGCTTCCACGGGCAGCCCTTCGTTGTTCTTGCATCCCGCGGAAGCGTTGCACGGTGATCTGGGCATGGTGGTTCGCGGCGACGTAGTGTTGACGCTTTCCGCCAGCGGCGAAACCGAAGAAATTCTGCAACTGCTGGCTGCGGTGAAACGGCTGGGCGTCCCGCTGATTGCGATGACCTGCGACGAGATTCATAGCGAACCTGGAACGCCGGCTTCGTTGTCGACGCTGGCGCAGGCCGCTGATGTGGCGCTGGATTGTTCCGTGGCGCACGAGGCCTGCTCACTAGGTCTGGCGCCCACCGCATCCACAACCACCATGCTCGCGCTCGGCGATGCCCTCGCCGTAGCTCTGTCGGAGCGCCGCGGCTTCGCCGAGGAAGATTTCGCGAACCTGCATCCCGGCGGCAAGCTGGGCAAGCGCTTCGCACGCGTTTCCGCACTGATGCACAGCGGCGACGCGGTGCCGCAAGTCGAGCCGGCCACGCCGATGAGCGCACTCATCTACGAAATGTCGCGCAAGGGCTTGGGTATGACGACGGTAGTAGAGCACGGCAAGCTCCTCGGCCTGATCAGCGACGGTGACCTCCGGCGCCTGCTGGAACGCCACGGCAAACACGTGCTCGAGCTCACCGCCGGCGCGTGCATGACGCAGTCGCCGCACGTGGTCGCGCCCGATGTCTTCGCTCTCGCCGCGCTTGACATCATGGAGCGGAACAAGATCACTTCTTTGCCCGTCGTCGACGAACGGGGCCTTTTGCAGGGCGTCGTGCATCTACATGATCTTTGGGGCACGCAGATGCTGTGAAGCGCCCGTTGGAGCTCAAGCAGTGGCATCGAACACTCGCGTCATAGCTGACGAGAACGCAAACAGCCCGGGCGCAAAGTCCCGGCCCAAGCTGCTCCGGAACTTTGTAGACGGCGGCTTTGTCGATGGCGGCCGAGAGTTCGACGACGTCAATCCCGCCGATGGCACGCTCATCGCGCGCGTGGCGGAAGCCGGGCCCGAGCTCGTCGATGAAGCCGTTCAGGCTGCGCGCAGCGCGCTGGCAGGCGAATGGGGCCGCTGTGGCGTGCGGCAGCGCGCTGCTCTGCTGTACAAAATCGCCGACGGCATCGAGGCGCGCTTCGATGGGTTCGTCGAGGCGGAGTCGGCGGATACCGGCAAACCCGTCGCGCTCGCTTCCCGGCTCGACGTTCCGCGGGCTGCGGCGAACTTCCGCGCCTTCGCCGATCTCATCAAGACCGCGCCGCTCGAAGCCTTCGACACCGAAACTCCCGACGGCAAGCAGGCGCTGAATTACGCCGTCCGCAAGCCCGTCGGCGTGGTCGCCGATCATCACGCCGTGGAACCTTCCGCTGCTGCTGCTGACGTGGAAGCTGGCGCCTGCGCTGGCCTGCGGCAATGCGGTCGTGGTGAAGCCGTCGGAAGAAACTCCCGGCAGCGCGACGCTGCTGGCCGAGGTGATGCGCGATGCGGGCGTGCCGAACGGCGTCTTCAACCTGGTGCACGGCTTCGGCGAAGGTTCGACTGGCGAGCACCTGGTCAGCCATCCCGGAATCAACGCCGTGACATTTACCGGCGAATCGCGCACCGGCTCGGCCATCATGAAGGCCTGCGCGCCGGGATTGAAATCAGTATCGTTCGAACTGGGCGGCAAGAATCCCGCTATCGTGTTCGCCGATTGCGATCGCGACGAAACGATTGCTGCAATTGAGCGATGGCATATTCCTGAACACCGGTCAGGTCTGCCTTTGCGCCGAGCGGGTTTACGTTGAACGCCCTATCTTCAATTGGTTCATCTCAACGATGAAGCAGCAGGCCGAAGCTCTGAACATCGGCTGGCCGGCAGACAAGTCGACGCAACTGGGGCCGCTCATCTCCGCGACTCACCGCGAGAAAGTGCTATCGTATTTTCGGATAGCGCGAGAACTGGGTGCGACCATCGTCACCGGCGGCGGGGTGCCGCATTTCGGAGACGCGCGCGACAATGGCGCGTATGTGCAGCCGACAATCCTGACGGGATTGCCGGAGTCGTCCTGCTGCGTCACCGACGAGATTTTCGGCCCGGTGTGCCACGTCACTCCCTTCGATTCGGAAGAGGAAGCGGTGGCGATGGCGAACGATACGAAGTACGGTTTGGCGGCGTCTATCTGGACGAATGACTTGAAGCGCGCGCACCGCGTGGCGCGGCAGATGAATGTGGGCATCACCTGGGTGAATTGCTGGTTCCTGCGCGACTTGCGAACACCCTTCGGAGGCGTGGGGCTCTCCGGAATCGGCCGCGAAGGCGGCATGCATTCCCTCAATTTCTATTCGGAGCTGAACAACATCTGCATCAGGCTGTAGAAATGATTTCGCAAGCCAGCTGTCTTGCGTCGAAAGGTGTAGTACGAGTCGCACCAGCCGCAAAGCGGCGGGATGGGTTTAGCCCGAGGTGTAAACCCCGGGTAGCCGTCAGAAAAGACATCGAGCCGCGGCAGCGGCGACACGGTTCCGAATCGCCAACAATGCCAACAGACGAAATGAAAGCCACCGTCGTTTCCGGAAAGGCCACGCCGCGCGGCCGCTTTCCGCACATCAAACGTGCGGGGGACTTCCTGTTTGTCTCCGGGACGAGCTCGCGCCGTCCCGACAACACCATCGCCGGCGCCGAGGTGGACGAACTTGGCACGACGCATCTCGACATTCGCGCCCAAACTCGCGCCGTCATCGAGAACATGCGTGACATTCTTGCCAATGCCGGCGCGGGTTTGAGCGATATTGCCGAAATCTCGACTTATCTCGTCAACATGAACGACTTCGCCGGATACAACGAGGTCTACGGCGAGTACTTTGACCACGATGGCCCCGCGCGCACTACGGTCGCGGTGCACCAGTTGCCGCATCCGCATCTTCTAATTGAGATGAAGGCGATCGCCTACAAGCCCGTGGCGCGCAACAAGGAACGATAATGGCATCTATCAACTCGCTGAGAGCTTTCAACCTGCAAAAGTGGATTGACGAAAACCGCGACAAGCTGAAGCCGCCTGTCGGCAATGCCCAGATTTGGGAGGACGGCGAGTTCATGGTGACGGTCGTGGGCGGCCCCAATCAGCGCCGCGACTATCACGACGATCCGACGGAAGAATTCTTCTACCAGCTCAAGGGCGATGTCGCGCTGCGCGTAATGGAAGAGGCGGGCAAGCCTCCGAAAGAAATTCCCATCCGCGAAGGCGAGGTTTTCCTGTTGCCCAAGCACATGCGCCACTCGCCGCAGCGGGGCGCCGACACTGTGGGACTCGTCATCGAGATGCCGCGGCCCGAAGACAGCCTGGATGCCTTCGAGTGGTACTGCCCCAACTGCCACAACCTGGTACATCGCGCCGAGGTGCGTCTGAAGAGCCTGGTGCGCGACCTGCCGCCGCTATTCGACAAGTTCTATGGCAGCGAGGAACTCCGACGCTGTAAGACATGCGGCACGGTCCATCCGGGGAGAGCGTGAGCATGGTCATCGACATCCACTCGCATTTTTTCCCGCAATCGTGGCCTGATCTTTCAGCGCGCTTCGGAACGCCCGATTGGCCGTGGCTGAAGCACCTCGAGAGCGGCGAAGCCATGGTGATGCTGGGTAACCGCGAGTTCCGCCGCATCTGCCGCACCTGCTGGGATCCTGCTGCCCGGCTGGAAGACATGGACCGCCAGGGCGTCGATGTGCAGGTGGTCTCGGCCACGCCCGTGCTGTTTGCGTACGATCGGCCGGCCGAGCAGGCACTCGAGGTCGCGCGCATCTTCAACCACGCGGGGCTGGAATTCTGTAACCGCAGCAATGGGCGCTTCAAGCCGCTTTGCCAGGTGCCGCTACAGGACATCGACCTCGCCTGCGCCGAACTCACGCGCTGCGTAAAGGACGGGCACCTGGGCGTGCAGATCGGCAATCACGTCGGGACCAAGAACCTTGACGATCCTGGCATCATCACCTTTCTGCACCATTGCGCCGACGAGGGGGCGGCGGTGCTGGTGCATCCCTGGGACATGATGGCTCCGGAGCGCATGCCAAATTACATGATGCCGTGGACGGTCGCCATGCCCGCTGAAACACAGCTCGCCATTTCCGCGTTGATTCTGAGCGGCGCGTTCGATCGGCTGCCGCGCACCTTGCGCCTGTGCTTTGCCCACGGCGGCGGCAGTTTTGCATTTCTGCTGGGCCGGCTTCAGAATGCGTGGATCCATCAGCCGCTGTGCCGCGGAGCTTCGCAACACCCGCCGCTGCATTATGTGGACCGCTTCTCGGTGGACAGCGCGGTATTTGACCATCGGTCGCTGCGCCTCCTGCTTGAAGTGATGGGAGAAGACCGGGTGATGCTAGGCTCGGACTATCCGTATCCCCTGGGCGAGCAACACATTGGCGAGCTGATTCGTGCCAGCGATTCACCGGATGCAGCAAAGAAGAAGATGTTGAGCGGCAACGCCGAGCGCTGGCTTGGAATTAGTCCTATAACGTCAGAGCCTAGTCCCACAATGCGGGACAAAGTAGCGAGCACGGGCTGCCCTTTTGGCTCCCCCTCACCCGAAAGGCAGCCGATGAGTAGGGCATCCGCCGATGGCCGGCATGACCTCTCGCCTGAGACGCAGCTCACCTACAGCTCCTACCTGCGCGTTCCCGACCTGCTGAGGCTGCAAAACCGGCTCTCCTCGCCTCCCACTCATGACGAGCTGCTGTTCATCATCATTCACCAGACGTACGAGCTCTGGTTTAAGGAGCTGCTGCACGATCTCGACGCCGTTGTCGAAAGCTTGGCGAGCGTCGCCGAACACAAGTGGGGCGACCAGGTGTACGAGGCCGCGCGCCTGCTGCGCCGCTGCACCGAGATCATGCGCGTGCTGGTCTCGCAATTCACCATCCTTGAAACCATGCTGCCGACGCACTTCATGGCATTTCGCGGCAAGCTGGAGCCGGCCAGCGGCTTCCAGTCGGAGCAGTTTCGCGAAATCGAATTCCTTTGCGGCCTGAAGGACGAGAGGCTCATGCGCCAGCACACGCGCGATCCGGAAGCTTACGCCCGCCTCGAACGCCGGCTGCGCGCGCCCTCGCTGCACGATGTCTTCTTCGACGCGCTGGCCGCGATCGGCAAGCTGCCGCCGATGCCGTCAGAACGCGAGCGACGAAGAGCGCTTTCAGCTCCGCGCCGAGGCCGTGCGCAACATCTACGAAGACGAGCACAACTATCGCGACTGGATCGACGTCTGCGAGCGCCTGACCGAGTTCGACGAGCTGATGGTCGCCTGGCGGCTGCGCCACATCCAGGTGGTGGAGCGCATCATCGGCGCGCGCCATGGCACCGGCGGCAGCGAAGGCGCTTCGTACCTGCGCACAACGCTCGGCAAGCGGCTCTTTCCCGAACTATGGGAAGCCCGCACCATGCTGCATCAGCCGGATGCCACTCCCGCCAGATGAATGCCAAAGCACAAGCTGACGCTCATCGGCTCGGGACTGACCGGGCCGTTGCTCGCCATTGCGCTGGTGCAACGCGGACTTCGCCGTCGAACTTTACGAGCGCCGGCCCGACATGCGCCGCGTGCGCGATCAGCGCCGGCCGCTCCATCAATCTCGCGCTCTCGACGCGCGGCATTCACGCTCTCCACGAGGCGGGCGTCTTCGAGCAAATTCAGAAGATCATCATCCCGATGCGCGGCCGCATGATGCACACCGTAACCGGCGAGCTGACGTTCATGCCCTACGGCAAAGACGAAACCGAGGTAATCAACGCGGTCTCGCGCGCCGAACTGAACATCGCGCTGATGAATGCCGCCGAAGCGCACGGCGTCCCCATCCATTCAATGAACGCTGCACCGGGTTCGACCTGCGTACGGCCGCGGTTCATGTGCGCAACGAGGAGACCGGGGCAGAGACGACGATTGACGCGAAGGTTGTCATCGCGACCGATGGCGCCGGCTCGGCGATTCGCGCGGAGATGCTCAAGCTGCCGCGCTTCAACTTCTCGCAGCAGTATCTCGATTACGGCTACAAGGAGCTGACGATTCCCGCCGGGCCCGGCAGCCAGCACGTCTTCGAGACCCACGCGCTCCACATCTGGCCGCGCGGGACGTTCATGCTGATCGCGCTGCCCAATATCGACGGCACCTTCGGCTGCATTTTGTTTCTGCCGTTTGAAGGGCGAAGTCAGCTTCGCGGCGCTCGACACGGAATCAAAGGTGCGCGCGTTCTTCGCAGCTCAATTTCCTGACGCAGTCGCGGTCATGCCCGATCTCGCGGAAAACTTCTTCGCGAATCCTACTGGCGCGATGGTGACGATCAAGTGCTCGCCCTGGCATGTGGACGGCAAGGCGCTGCTGCTGGGCGATGCGGCGCACGCCATCGTGCCTTTCTTTGGACAGGGCATGAACTGCGCCTTCGAGGACTGCACCTACCTCCTCGAATTGCTCGATCGCCTCGGCCCCGATTGGCCGCGCCTGTTCGCGGAGTTCGAGAAGGCGCGCAAGACCGATACCGACGCCATCGCCGACCTCGCTATCGAGAACTTCGTCGAGATGCGCGACCGCGTGGCCGATCCGCGCTTCCTCTTTCGTAAGAAGGTCGAACTGGAGCTGGAGAAGAAATATCCGGGGACCTTTGTGCCCAAATACGCGATGGTGACGTTTCATCGCACGCCGTACTCCGTCGCCGCCGCGCGCGGCGCGATCCAGGACCGAATGCTAGGCGAGCTCTGCGACTCGGTCCAGCGCGTGGAAGACATCGATTGGCAGAAGGCGGACAGGCTGGTGCATCGCGAGCTGACGCCGCTCGCAGGAGTGTAGATGACGACCGCGCAATTCGATACCTCCGCCAGCTTCGCCGCCGAGATGGACGCGCGCGATCCGTTGGCTCATTTTCGCGAGCACTTCCACATCCCGCGCGCGCCGGATGGCAGCGAGACCGTGTATCTCTGCGGGCATTCGCTCGGACTTCAGCCCAAGCGCGTGCGCGAATACATCGAGCAGGAACTGCGCGACTGGGAGGCGCTGGCGGTCGAGGCGCATTTTCGCGCGCGCAATCCATGGCTGCCTTACCATCGCTTTCTCACCGACAACATGGCCGCGATCGTCGGTGCGCTGCCGATCGAAGTCGTGGCGATGAATTCGCTGACCGTAAACCTCCACCTGATGATGGTTTCGTTCTACCGTCCTACGGCGCAGCGCCACAAAATCGTGGTTGAGGAGGGTGCGTTTCCGTCGGACCAGTATGCGGTCAAGTCGCAGTTGCGATTTCACGGACTCGATCCTGCAACATCGCTCATCGAACTGCAGCCCCGTCCATCAGAGGCCACAGTTCGCCAAGAAGACATCGCGGACCTGATGGAGCGCGAGGGGCAATCGATCGCGCTCGTCATGCTAGGCGGCGTGAACTACGCGACCGGCCAGGCCTTCGACATGGAGGCGATCACGCGAATTGGCCACGCGCAGGGTTGCGTCGTGGCATTCGATCTCGCGCATGCCGCCGGTAATGTCCCCGTCAAGCTGCACGACTGGAACGTGGATTTCGCCGTCTGGTGCAGCTACAAGTACCTGAACGGCGGGCCGGGAGCGACCGCCGGATGCTTCGTGCACGAGCGGCACGCGCGCGACTGGGAGCGGCCGCGCTTCGGAGGGTGGTGGGGACACGAAGAAGAGACACGCTTTCGCATGGGCCCGGACTTCCATCCCGCGCCCGGCGCAGAAGGCTGGCAGTTGAGCAATCCCTCCATTATGGCCATGGCGCCATTGCGGGCCTCGCTTGACATCTTTGCCGAAGCCGGCATGGACCGCCTGCGCGCGAAGAGCATTTCGCTCACCGGGTATTTGGAGTTCTTGCTGGACCAGCACGCGTCGTCGAGGTTTTCGATCGTCACGCCCCGCGAACCCCCGCGGCGGGGCGCACAGCTATCGATTCGCGTGCCGCAGAACGGGCGCGCGATGGTCGAACGCCTGAACGCCGAAGGCATACTCTGCGACTGGCGCGAGCCGAACATCCTGCGCGTCGCGCCCGCGCCCCTGTACAACACGTACGCTGACGCGCATCGCTTTGCAGCTCGCTTCATGGCCATATTGGCCGAATTGGAGTAGACGCGGTTCGCGTTCGGTTTGGGCGAAGGCTCGATTCGTTTTTGTTAAGCTTGGCGTGTATGCCTGAACGAGCGGAGCCCACCTACGTCTTCTCGGAAGAGCAGGTCGCTGCCAGAAGCGCAATGGCGCGCCGATTCATCGAAACACGCACCCGGCTCAACGAGAACGTCGACAGGGCTGACAACTTCCTGGTCAAGCGCTTCTACAACATTGATCACAACACCTATCTGGAAGGCGCGCTGCCGGCGAAGTACAAAGAGCTGATGGGACTGGTGGCCTCGGCCTGTCTGCGCTGCGACGATTGCATCAACTACCACATCATTCAGTCCTACCGGTTGGGCGTGGGCCGCGCGGAGCAGGAGGAGGCGATCAATGTGGCGCTGGTAGTCGGCGGCAGCATCGTCATCCCTCACCTGCGCAGGGCGTACGAGTTGCTGACCGAACTGTACGGATGACGCGCATTCAGACTGTCGGAGACCTCTTATGAATGAACACGTGAAGTCCACCCTGCAGCAACTTGATGAGGCGCTGGGCCGCTATGTCCGGCCGGACACATTTCCGCTCGCGATTCGGATGCTCAGGCCGGGCGAAGCTATCCCCGAAGGCGTGAAGGTCCCCAGCGAGACCATGGGCGAACAGTGGATTGTTTGTCAGTCCATCGGAGTGGCGCGACGCTACGGCTGGAGCATTGCCGTGGGCCGCGGCGACGTGATCTGTCCGCTGGCAGCTATCGCCTTCGGATTTCGTGAGCCCAACGAGGAATATCTCAAAGGATTCGCATCCATCGGGATGTACTGCAAAGATGAAGAAGCGGCAACCAAGCTCGAAGCCGGTACCTGGAAATTTGAGCCCGGCAGCTACGACTATGTCTGCGTGGCCCCGCTGAGCCGCGCGACGTTCGAACCCGATGTGATCGCCGTCTATGCGAACAGCGCGCAGGTGCTCCGATTGGTCCATGCCTCGCTTTATGGCCGCGGAGGGCGCGTGGTTTCCACTAGCGGCGGACGACTGGATTGCGCGGAGATTGTCATCCAAACCATGACGACGAACGAACCGAAGGTGATCCTGCCGTGCACGGGCGATCGCGTCTTCGGCATGGCGCAGGACAACGAGATGGCGTTCGCATTTCCCTGGAGCTATGCACGCGAAATCATCGAAGGCCTGGAAGGCACGCACAAAGGCGGCACGCGCTATCCCATTACCGTCGCCATGCGCGAGACCGTGAGCATGCCGAAGTCGTATCAGGACCTGATGAAAATGCTGGCGGAGCAAGAGGTGCCGGCGAAGCAATCGCGGAAGTAAGTGGCAGGAGGAAGATGAAGTATCGCGTCACGGCCGAGGGAATCCTGGAGACGCCGCTCTCCGGCTTCGACCTCATCAACTTCCCCATGCTGAACAAGGGGACGGCGTTCACCGATAGCGAGCGCACCGAGTTTGCTCTTCATGGATTGCTGCCGCCGCATGTCGGCACTCTGGATGACCAGGCGACGCGCCGCCTGAAGGTGCTGAGCGACTTCGAAACCGACTTCGAGCGCTATGCCTACCTTCGCGATCTGCAAGATACCAACGAAACCTTGTTCTATGCCGTGCTGGTGCGCAATCTCGAACAGATGATGCCGCTGGTGTACACGCCCACCGTAGGCGAAGGCTGCCAGCGCTTCAGCGAGATCTGGCGCAAGCCGCGAGGACTGTTCCTCAGCTATCCGAACCAGCATAGGATTCGCGAAATTCTCGCGCATCATCGGTATGACGAGATTCGGGTGATTGTGGTGAGCGATGGCGAGCGCATTCTCGGCCTCGGAGACCAGGGCGCGGGAGGGATGGGTATCCCTATCGGCAAGCTCGCACTTTATACCGCGTGCGCCGGCATTCATCCGCAGGCGTGTCTGCCTATTCTGCTCGATGTGGGCACGGACAACCTGGAGCGCCTCGAGGACCCGGTGTACGTAGGCTGGCGGCATCAACGGATTCGCGGCGCCGAGTACGACGATTTTGTGGAGACGTTCGTCAGTGCGGTTGTCGAACGCTGGCCTCGCCTGCTGTTGCAATGGGAAGATTTCGCGGGCGTGAATGCCGGTCGTTTGCTGGAGCGCTACCGCGACCGGCTCTGCACCTTCAACGACGATATACAGGGGACCGCAGCGGTAGCTGTGGGAACGCTGCTGGCTGCCATCGGCGTGACCGGCACGCCATTGACCGAGCAGCGCATCGTGCTGTTCGGAGCAGGCTCGGCCGGCACTGGGCATCGCTTCGCTTCTGCTGACCGCCATGAAAGACGCCGGCCTGGACGACGAGGAGGCGCGACGCCGCTTTTATGCGGTCGACAAAGATGGACTGCTGATCGACGGCATGAACGGAATCACGGAAGCGCAGCGGCCATTCGTGCAGCCGCGTTCGGCTGTAGACAACTGGCGGCTCCAGCGTCCCGAACACATCAGCCTGCTCGATGTGGTGAGCAATGCCCGGCCGACTGCGTTAATCGGCGTTTCCGGACAGCGCGGAGTTTTTACCGAAGAGGTAGTTCGTGCGCTGGCGGCCGTGGTTGAAAGGCCGGTAATCTTCCCGCTCTCGAATCCGACATCGCGCGTCGGAAGCCACACCCGCAGACCTGATGAACTGGACAGACGGCCGCGCTCTCATCGGCACCGGCAGCCCGTTTGCGCCGGTGCGGTGGAAGGGCCGCCAGGTACCCATCGACCAGACCAACAACTCCTACATCTTCCCCGGCTTGGGTCTGGGCATTCTGTCGGTGAACGCGCGGCGGGTGACGGACGGAATGTTCATGGCTGCTGCCCACCGTCTCGCGGAGCTTTCTCCGGCGCGCAGCGGGAAGTCGGGACGCTTATTGCCGCCCGTATCGGAGATTCGCGCGGTCTCCTTCGCCATCGCGAAGGCGGTTGCGCTGCAGGCCATGAAGGACGGTGTTGCCGACGCGCTTGACGAGCGCACGCTGGAAGCTCAAATCCGCGCAAATATCTGGCAGCCGGTCTACCTGCCGTACAGGTGCCGAAGTTCCGAGCAGTGCGCCGCAACTTAGGATCTCTCGCGGCCGAGCGCTCGCCACAAGAGTGCGCCACCAGCGATGACCATGCCGGTGGCTACCATCGCCCTCTGCATCGAGCGGCGTCGCTCCGCGGTTCGCTTCTTCACCAACTCCGCTTCCGGATACATCTGGCGCGCAGCGTCGCCGTTTCGCAGTGCCATCTGCATCACCTCGGCGAGATGCAGCGCATGCCGCGGCGTGTCCTGCTGTACCTGTTCTCTGCAACTGAAGCCATCAGCCATCACGATGGTCGAGAGTCCCGGCGTTGCGGACTGCGGGGAACAGCGCGCGCTCGCCGCATTTGCCATTGAGACCTCGTATTTGTCCGGCTTCGAATCCAAACGAGCCGGCCATGCCGCAGCAGCCCGAATTCAGCACGTGGAAATCCAGGCCCATCTTCTTCATGACCGCCTCTTCGTCATACAGGCGCATGATCGCCTTGTGATGACAGTGCCCCTGCACGATCGCTTTGCGCTTTAGCTGCGGAGGTTGGTAGTCCGTCGACCTTCTTGCTCCAGAAACTCGCGAAAGGTGAAGGTGTTTTCCATCAGGCGGTGCGCGCGGTTCGATTCCGGCATCAGGCCGTTCAGCTCGTCGCGAAACACCGAGCAACAACTCGGCTCCAGAACCACCATCGGAGTTCCCGCCTCGATCTCCGGCGCAAGCGCGTCGAGGATTGTAGTCAGGTAGCTGCTTGGCGAGATCGAGGAAGCCGTAGTCATAGAGCGGGCGTCCGCAGCACAGAGTGCTGCATCGGGAACGCTGCACCTGATAGCCCGCGTGCTCCAGCACCTCGACCGCGGCCTGCGCGGTCTCGGGAAAGAAGTAGTTGTTGAAGGTGTCGGCCCAGAGAATGACCGTCGGCTGGCCCTGATTGCGTGGCCGCACGTTTTCGGAACCAGGACTTGAATGTCTCGGGCGCGAAGGCCGGAATCTCGCGCTCGAGCGGCATGCCCGCAGCCTTCTTCGCGATGGTGTTCAGTAAGCCGGGCAATTGCGTGAAGAGGTTCACGAATCCTGGCGCGAGGGACGCGAGTCGCGCCCATTGATCGATCAGTCCAAAGGCATAGGCATGGCGCGGACGCACGCGTCCTTCCCAGTAATGCGACAGGAACTCCGCCTTGTAGGTCGCCATGTCCACGTTGACCGGGCAATCGCCCTTGCAGCCTTTGCAGGCGAGGCAGAGGTCGAGCGCTTCCTTCACGCTCTCATCGCGCCAGCCGTCGGCGATGACGTCGCCGTTCAGCATCTCCCACAGATGATGGGCGCGCCCGCGCGTGGTGTGTCGCTCTTCATGCGTGACCATGAAGCTGGGGCACATGGTGTCGTCGCCGGCCTTCTTGCCGGACTTTGCGGCGGCATTTGCCGATGCCCACACAGCGCAACGTGGCATGCGCGAAGCTGCCGTGGTCCTCCGGCCACTTGAAGTGCGTCTTCAGGCTCCCAGGGATCGGTAATCGGCGCCCAGGCGCAGGTTTTCATCCATGCGGTAAGGCTCCACGACCTTGCCCGGATTCATCTTCCAATCCGGGTCCCAAATGGACTTGAACTCGCGGAACGCCTGCAATCAGCTCCTCGCCGAACATCTTGTGGAGGAACTCGCCGCGCGCCTGCCCGTCGCCGTGCTCACCGCTGAGGCAGCCGCCGTACTTCACGCACGAGGTCGGTGGCTTCCTCCATGAACGAGCGCCATTTCTTGATCCCCGGCTCGCTGGTCAGATCGAAATCGACGCGGCAATGAACGCAGCCCTGTCCGAAGTGACCGTACAGCGCGGGATTGTAGTCGTACTTGTTGTAAGAGCGCGCGAAGCTCACGCAGATATCCGCCGAGCTTTTCCGGGGCGACGGCCGAGTCTTCCCATCCGGGCCAGGCATCGGGCTCGCCCGGCACGAAGGCCGTTGCGCCCAGTCCGGACTCGCGCACCTCCCAGATGTGCGATATGTCCTCCTTCTCGGTGATAAGCTTCATGCTGGGCGCGCCCGGCTTGCTCTTCAGCATGTCCATCGCGCGGTGCGCAAGGTCCAGCGCGTCTTCTTGTCTTGTCGGCGCCGAACTCCACCATCAGCCAGCCCTTGCCCTCGGGCAAGCAGATCGAGATATCGCCGATGCGGCCCGCCTTTCTTCTCGATGTTCTCGTAGAGCCGATGGTCGAGGCCCTCGAGCGCGGTCGGCTTGAAGCGGATTGATGTCAGTGACGTGATCGGCCGCCTCATACACGTCGGGATAGCCCAGCATGAGGACCACGCGTTCTGCCCTGGCATCGATAAGCTTGCACTTGGCTTCGAGCACCGTGACCAGCGTGCCCTCGCTGCCCACCAGCGCGCGCGCGACATTGAACCGGCCATCCTTGCCGGAAAGCAACTGGTCGAGGTTGTATCCCGAGACCCGGCGCGGAATGGGCGGATACTTTTCACGAATGAGATCGGCGTAGCGGTCGCGCAGCGACTTGAGGTAGCGGTAAATATCGCCTTCACGGCCGCCCTGCCGGATTCGCTCGTCCAGTTCGTCGTCGGTCATCCATCCCACCGTCATGCGTGTGCCGTCGTAAAGCAGTACCTCCAGCTCTTCGATATTGTTGTCGGTCTTGCCCGACATCTGGGCGTGCGCGCCGCAGGAGTTGTTGCCGATCATGCCCCCGAAGCAGCAGTGATTGTGGGTGGCGGGATCGGGGCCCCACGTCAGCAAGTTGTTGCTCTGCTTCGAGGGCGCGATCGCGCAGCTCATCGCAGATGGTTCCCGGCAGGACGCGCGCCCAGCGCTCGCGCGTGTTTACCTCGAGAACTCCATGCATGTACTTCGACCAGTCGATGACGATGGCCACGTTGCAGCACTGGCCCGCCAGACTGGTGCCGCCTCCGCGCGACAGCACCGGCGCGCCGAACTTGCGGCACGCCGCAACCGTCTGCACCACGTCTTCCTTCGATTTTGGAACGACGACGCCGATCGGCACCTGCCGGTAGTTGGAGGCGTCGACTGCATACATTGCTTTGCTGCCGGCATCGAAGCGCACTTCGCCTTCGACCTGCCTTTGCAGCTCCGCTTCGAGGCCCGCGAAATCTACCGCGCCGAAGCTGAGCGCCAATCCTGCTGACTGCGTGTGCATGGGCTTCATTAATCTCGTCAGGAGTGATGAGCGGGAGTCTTGCTGGCAGACATGTATTATCCCTTCATGCGGCAAATCGTTGCGCGTCGGCGCGCTTCAGTTCCAGCCCTATGCCTGGCCGGGACAGGTCGGGCCGAAGCTCGCCATCGACGAGCTGGGGAATCCGTCGAAAAACATGCGCTCGATGCGGACGTGATCGTGAAAGTATTCCAGGCTCTTGAAGCGGAGCCGCGGCGCAACCGACATGGGTGTGGAGCGCCGGGGCGGTGTGGCCGGAAAGCGGCAGGTTGTGCGCCTGGCACAGGGCAGCCACTTGCAGAATGCCGGTCACTCCGCCGCAGCGCGTGATGTCCGCCTGCTGCACATCCACCGCCCCGGCAGCAAGCATCCGGCGGAAATAGAAAATGTCATAGCCGTATTCGCCGGCGGCAATGTCCATTCCGGCCGGCGCGCGGTCGCGCAATCAGGCGCAGACCCTCGAGATCGTCGGAGGATACCGGCTCCTCGAACCAGCTCACGCCGACTCGCTGAAGGTCTCCGCCAGAGCGAGGGCTTGCTTGCGTGCTGTAGGCGCCGTTGGCATCGACATAGAGACCCGGAGCAGGACCAATGGCTTCACGCGCAAGCCGTACGCGCCTGACGTCCTGCGCAGCGTCGCGCCCAATCTTCATCTTTACGGACGCAATTCCCTGCTTTACCCATCCCGACAATTGCGCCGCAAGTTGCCCGCCAGAGTAAGACGTAAATCCACCGCTGCCGTAGATGGGAACGCCCGCCCGCACCTGTCCGAGCAACGTGACCAGCGGCAGGTCCAGAAGCTTGGCTTTCAAATCCCAAAGCGCGCAGTCTACGGCGGAAATTGCCATCGAGCAGATTCCCGGGCGTCCCAGGTTCCGGATGTGCTGCCACATGCGAAGATACGACTCCGCCGGCGACATCGCATTGGCGCCGACTACGAGTTCCCGCAGGGTGTCGTAAATCAGGGTTGCCGTGGCTGAATCGGCGTAGGTGTAACCCAGCCCTTGCTTACCGGCCGCGGCAGCTTGCACTAGAACCAAAGTAGTCTTGTCCCACTTCAGAGTTCCGTCGGACTCGGGGAAATCTGTCGGAATCGTGTAGGTCGACACGTCAAGTCGTTCGACCAGAAGCGGCTGGGAGCGGCCACTCATGGCAGCTCAGCTCCCGAAGCCAGGCTGAATTTCGTCAGTTGCATGGCTATTTCTGTACGGATGACGGCGGGGGACGACTGGTTTTCCGAACATTTATCTATATATCGTATTACGATATTAGTATCGCGGGGCCAGAGCTGTTGATTTCGCCGCTCTTTTGTCTCGCCTTGGGCAAACGAAAGCCCCACCGCAGCGCATCCATTCCACAGATACCGCCCAAATCGCAAACAACAACTCAGCCGCAAAAGGAGTCGCAATCATGAACGCGTCAGATGTTCTCGTGGAATGCCTGCTGGATTGGGGCGTCGAGGTGGTCTTCGGCCTCCCCGGAGACGGCATCAACGGCATCATGGAGTCACTGCGCACGCACCAGGACAAGATCCGCTTCATCCATGTGCGCCACGAAGAAGCAGCCGCCTTCATGGCCTGCGGCTATGCCAAGTACACCGGCAAGCTGGGCGTGTGTCTCGCGACCTCCGGGCCGGGAGGCATTCACCTGCTGAACGGCCTCTATGACGCGAAGATGGACGGTGCGCCGGTGCTGGCGATCACCGGGTTGCAGTTCCACGACCTCATCGGCACCCATACCCAGCAGGATGTCGCACTCGACAAGCTGTTCATGGACGTCAGTGTCTACAACGAGCGCATTATGGGTGCCACGCACGTCGAGAACGTTGTGGACCTAGCTTGCCGCACCGCTCTGTCGTACAGCGGAGTCGCACATATCACGATCCCGGTCGATTTCCAGGAGCAGGAGGTACACGGCTGGAACCGCTCGAAGCGCAACATCAAAGACCATACCAGCGCAGTTCGCACGCAGAGCTACAAAATCCCCGAGCAGGTTTATTTACAGCAGGCGGCCGACATTCTGAATGACGGCAAGAAGGTCGTGATCCTGGCAGGCCGGGGCGCGTTGGGCGCCGGGGACGAGCTCGAACAGATTGCAGAGTTGCTGGGCGCGCCGATTGTGAAAGCGCTGCTAGGCAAGGCAGCCGTACCCGATGACAGCCCCTACACCACCGGGTCCATTGGCTTGCTGGGGACCAAGCCCTCGCAAGAGGCGATGGAAGCTTGCGACACGCTGTTCATCGTTGGCAGCTCGTTTCCTTACCTTGAGTATCTGCCGAAGCCGGGACAGGCCAAGGGCGTACAGATTGACATCGATCCTATGCGCATCGGGCTGCGCTACCCCGTCGACGTGGGGCTATTGGGCGCCAGCCGCACGGTATTGCAGGCGCTGAAACCGCTGCTGAAGAAAAAATCCGACCGTAGTTTTCTGGAGAAGGCGCAAAGCGGCATGAAGGAGTGGTGGGAGCTTATCGAGAAGCGCGCCACCCGCATGGACAAGCCGATGAAGCCGCAGGTGATCGCCTGGGAGCTGGGCAAGCGGCTGCGCGATGACGCTATCGTGAGTTGCGACAGCGGCACCATTGCCACGTGGTGGGCGCGAGAGATTCCTGTGCGGCGCGGGCAGATGCACAGCGTGTCGGGAAATCTCGCGACCATGGCGCCGGGGCTGCCGTACACCATCGGCGCGCAGGTTGCGTATCCCAATCGCCAGTGCGTCGCCTTTGTGGGCGATGGCGGATTCTCCATGTTGATGGCCGACTTCGCCACTGCGGTGAAATACCAGTTGCCCATCAAAGTTGTCATCATCAAGAACAACACCCTGGGACAGATCAAGTGGGAGCAGATGGTGTTCCTGGGGAACCCGGAGTATGGGGTTGACCTGAGTCCCATCGACTTCGCTGCGTTTGCGCACGCCTGCGGCGGAGTGGGATACCACGTGGACGATCCCAAGAATTGCGCGCATGCGGTAGAGCAGTTCCTCAATTCGCCGGGACCGGCAATTCTGGAGGCGGAAGTAGATCCCAATGAGCCGCCTCTCCCGGGCAAGATCAAAGCCGAGCAGGCGTTGCACTTTGCGGAATCGTTGGCCCGCGGCGAGCCCAACCGCAAGAAGATTGCCCTGACTGTGGCATCGGACAAAATTCGGGAACTGGTGTGAGAGGTGAGATGTGAAGAGTCGGGAAGTCGTAGTCATTACCGGCGCGTCCGCAGGAGTCGGACGCGCCACGGTACGAGAGTTCGCACGCCATGGCGCAAACATTGCGCTGGTGGCCCGCGGACGAGACGGCCTCGAAGGCGCGCGCCGCGAAGTCGAAGCGATGGGCGGCAAAGCATTGGTGCTGCCCACCGACGTCGCGGACCCCGAGCAGGTGGAAGCAGCCGCCGAGAGAGCCGAGAAGAAACTGGGGCCGATCGACATCTGGGTCAACAATGCGATGACCTCGGTGTTTTCTCCCATCAAGGAGATGACTCCCGCAGAGTTCGAGCGTGTCACCCAGGTCACGTATCTGGGATATGTGCATGGAACGCTGGCGGCGCTGAGGCGCATGTTGCCGCGAGACCGTGGCACCATCGTCCACGTCGGCTCGGCATTGGCATACCGCAGCATCCCCTTGCAGGCGGCCTACTGCGCGGCCAAGCACGCGGTGCTGGGCTTCTTCGCCTCGCTGCGCACCGAACTGCTGCACGACGGCAGTCATGTGCAGACCACGATGGTGCAGATGCCGGCGCTGAATACTCCTCAGTTCGGATGGGTGAAGAGCCGCTTGCCGCGCAAGGCGCAGCCGGTGCCGCCGATCTATCAGCCTGAAGTAGCAGCGCGCGCCATCTACTATGCCGCCCACCATCCCGAGCGGCGGGAGTATTACGCTGCGTGGTCGGTGGTGGAAGCCGTAGTCGGCAACAAGCTCGCGCCATCGTTTGCCGACCACTATCTCGCCCGCAATGGTTACGAGGCCCAGCAGTATGACGGCGCCGCGGACCCTGATCGCCGCAACAACCTGTGGGAGCCTGTTGCCGGCGATCACGGCGCGCACGGAGCCTTCGACGATCGCGCGCGGGAGCACAGTCTGGAACTATGGGCTGAGACCCATTGGCAGTGGTTGGCAATCGCGGGCCTTGGCGCACTGGCCGCAATATCCAGAATGAAGATGGCCAAAACGAGGACGCGTTCGGAGAGCGGACCTGTGTCACTCAAGAAATCGGCGTAGCTACCGGCGCGCAGTAAATGGAAATACTTGAGGAGGAGTGATGGCTACGGGAATCGGCAGCCGCGAGTGGGTGATCGCGGAAGGCTACATTCCGCCCACAAGTCATGGGCCGGAGCCCGAAATGACGAGTCATGAGACGGTGTGCATGCTGAACGCCTCCGACCAGGACGCGCACGTGGAGATCACGATTTACTACGCCGACCGCGAACCCGTCGGCCCCTATCGCGTCACCGTACCCGCTCGACGCACGCGGCACATACGTTTCAACGATCTTCGCGATCCGGAGGAGATTCCCCGCGGCACGGACTTCTCCAGCGTGATCCGGTCGGACCTTCCGATCGTCGCCCAGCACACCAGGCTCGACTCACGCCAGGCGGCCAATGCGTTGCTGAGCACTATTGCCTATCCCAGCGCGGCATGATGGCTCAAAACGGCGAACCGGAAGCTGTGTCCAGGTCCTACTCTGCCACGCATGAGAAGCTAGTCGCCGAATTCACGTCGCCGGAACCGTTATATTTCGGCCAGGCAGGATACGCGCACAAGGGCCGGGTTCGGCCGTGGGAGCCTCTGTTGTTATCCACTGCAACCAGTTTTTCCGGCGCGACGTCGGTATCGAGCCAGCGATCCAACACTCCCAATGCATCGAAGCCGGCATTGAAGGGGCCGTGTCCATGTGCATAGCCCGGTACTAGATAGAAACGCAGGAAGTGGTCTATTTCCTCCTGCTTCATCTTGCCTTGGACCATCTTGTAGTACAGCACCGAAGCGCCGGTCGGGATAATTGCGTCAGCAGTGCCATGCAGAAGGATGAACTTTCCGCCGTGACGCGCAAAGGGCGTCAGGTCGGCATCGCTGGCGTCAGAAGCCTTGGACTGGGGAAGCAACTCGTCGGCGTATTTGCCGCCGGTTATAGTGTCGAAGGTCAACGCGTTGAAATGGGGGTCTCCGGTTAGAAAGAAGCGCAGCACGTGATCGCCCACCAAATAGTAGAACGAGTTCAGCAGAACTATAGGCGGATGCTCCGCGTGGTGCAGAATTCCCATGGAGCCGGTGAGGTCTGCACCGGCCAGTACGTTGAACCCGGGCATGATCTGCACACCGTTCCACAGCGGCTGGGCTGTTTTTTGCTCGCTGGCAAAGGCCTGAACAGTCCTGAGCTCCTGGGAGGTCAGGCAATGCTTATCGCTATGTCCCGGCGAACAAAGTAGCGTGTTGGGATCGAAATGGCATGCCGCGACGTTTGAGATGATGCCGTCGCGTACTCCGTCCAGGTCATCACACGCTTGCATAACTGAGTTGGCCAGCAGCTTGGTTTTCGATCGCGGCAGGAATCCACCTTTGCTGTACATGGCCTGCGACACGCGGATGAATTGCAGGTCAAGCTCAGTTTGGTCCCATCCTGCATAAGCGCCCAGCACACCGTCATAGTCTTGCGGCCAGCGCTGGACCGCGAAGAAAGCCTCGCGTCCGCCAGTCGAGCCGCCGAGGAAAAACATCCTCTCGACGCGTTTTCCATATCCGCGTTCCATCACTGCGACGGCGACATCGTGCGTTTTCTTCAGACCATCCTGCGCATAATTGCGACGCTCCTCGGGGTTGAGGGCGAACGAGGCATTCACTGAGTTCAAGGCGTCGGGTAGCGGAAAATAGTGTTTGTGGTGCCCGGAATCGCTTCCAAAAGTCGCATACCCGCGCGCCAGCGGCCCGGGCTCCCTTGCCACACTTACTGGCGCACGCTTCAAGCCGTTCGCTGCGCCCAGCCATCCGTCGAATGTTCCGCCGCCGAACTGCACGGCCTTCCGATTCCAGTGGGTCGGCAAGTTCACTTCGAAATGGATGTCCTGGGCTACCGGGTCAACGGGACGCACCCCGCCCAGCACCTTGCAATATTCCCCGCGACTATCGTTCACCAGCTTCGCCGACCGCACATACGCCCCACTGGTCGGCAGGCCTATGGCCGTTGCCGGTACCGTCATTCCTTTTAGTGATCGACAAGAGCCCTTCGGCAGGATGAACGAAGCAGGAGCAGCGATAGGTTGCTGCGCCAGTGCTATAGCCACACTGCCCGCACACCAGACGACCACAATAAGCAGAATTATGGCCATTCGTGAGATTGTCATGCGGCACTTGCCGGGGCGTGAGGTATTTTGGCGCGCACTGAATCGATCTCCGACTCGTTAGTCTAATTCAACTACTCACCGTTTATACCCGGACCGGGGTAGCTCCCGGCCGGGAGCTCGCTTATTCTGCTGCTCGCCTCAGCTCTCAGGAAACCTCTCGCCTCCGGCGCCCTTCCTATTAACAGGTCAGGAGGAGTAGGAACAACATGAAAAAAGGTCTACTCACGTTGGTAGCAGCAATGTTCGCTTTGGCAAGCTTGATGGCGAGCGCGCAGGATAAAGCATCAATCGACAATCAACTCGAGAAGGCAGCGCAGATCATTCAGGAGCTGACCAGCCCGAATACCACCGCCGGAATTCCACACCAGGTGCTCGAGGGCGCCAAATGTATTGCCGTGATCCCGGGTATGAAGCAGGCCGGCTTCATCGTCGGCGGCAAGCACGGTGACGGCGTGGCCACCTGCAAGCTCGGCAATGGACGCTGGAGTCCACCCGCACCCTTCCAGACGACGGGGGGCAACTTCGGATTGCAGATTGGCGCCGAGAGCGTCGACGTGGTCATGATGGTAATGAACGATCAGGGTATGCAGTCGCTCGAATCGGGCCACTTCAAAGTCGGCGGTGAAGTAAATGCCGCGGCCGGCCCGGTAGGCCGCGACGCGGATGCCTCTGCCGGTTGGAAAGCGGCGATCCTGACCTATGCCAAAGCCAAGGGCGTCTATGCCGGCATCACCATAAACGGCGCCGAGTTGAACCAGCACAAGAAGAATACCGAGGCGCTCTACGGCAGCGACGTGCCGTTTGCGCAAATCCTGCGTGGGCAGGCGCCGAGGACGCATGACCCGGCCGTGCATCAGTTCCTGGCGACCATTCACAGTGCGGAGGAAAGCGCGCACGCCCAGTAAACCTACCCCACTCATCCATGCTGTTCGAATGAGTGGAAGTAAATTAACGTGAACCGATAAAGGGGGGCTTCTGCTCCCCTTTCTTTTTGCAAGCACGCTCACGTCGTGAACGCATCTTCCAGTCGAATTGCAAACGCGCAGTTGACGATATGTCAGCCCTTTCCCGTATCATCAAGTCTCGTCGATGCGAACCCGCAAGAACTATGTCTGGATCGCGGTAGCGCTCATCATCGCCGGCGGCATCATCGCTGCGATGCTGCTGCGCAAACGTGCCGCGCCCGATGTGGTGCGGCTCCTGCCGGAATGTGATGCCGTAGTCTATGCCAATCTCGCGCCGGTTCGGCTGCTAACCGATCTGGGCAAGACAACGCCCAAGGAGCGCGACCCGCAATACGAAGACTTCGTGCGGCAGACCGGATTCGAATTCGAACGCGATCTGGAGAAGGCGGCCTTCGCCATCCATTACGGCGCCGGCGGCAAGGGTAAGTCAAGCGAGACCCGTTATAGCGAGATCCTGCAAGGCCACTTCGATCATGCGCGAGTGGCCGACTATCTTCGCAAGCTGGCGACCCACGTCGAGCCTTACCAGGGCTACGACGTTTACAGCATTCCAGTCGAGGATCGCACTGTGCGCGTGGCGCTGCTGGGCGTGGACACCGCTGCGGCCTCGAATACCGACAGCGTCGACGCCATTCGCGGCATGATCGATCGCTATCGCCGGGCCGCGCTTCCCTTCAGTGGGCCTTCGCTGGTCAGCCAGTACTACTCGCGCGTGCCGCTGGGCAGCATTGTGTGGACCATCGCGCGGCCCCCGGCGTCGAGCACACAAGCCCATAACGAACTGCTTTTGCCCGGCGGATGGAGCGGGCTGTTGCCGCCGGATGCGCTGGTGATTGCGTCCGCGAGGCCGCTCAACGACGTTCGCCTGCGCGCTGAGGTCATCGCTTCCAGCGAGGCCGAGGCGCAACACTTCACCGAACAGGTGCAGACCTACCTGGCGCTGTTCAAGTCGCTGGAGATCTCGATGGACAGCGGCGGTCCCGACAAGGACGTGAAGGCGGCCTTCGACAGCTTAGAGGTACACGAGGAAAAGAATGAGGCGGTGCTGACCGCGAAGGTACCGTTCGCCTTCTTCAAGAAGATGCTGAGCGCGCCGCCGGTCGAGTTCTCGCCGGAAGCGCCCAGCGGCAATCCAACCGGCCCCGCTTCGCCCGCAGTAAAGCCACCCGCTTCCAAACGTCGCTAGCTTCCTTCAACATTTGCTGGTGAGGACAAGTAGCGGAGCAAAGCTGCACCACTGCCGAATTCAAAATGACCCATTTCCGCAACCCGCATGGCGTTGACACTGTTTCTGAGCGTGTTAGGATGAAAGCCTCCCGCCTCGCAAGCGTCCCCGTCGTCTAGCCCGGCCTAGGACATCGCCCTTTCACGGCGGTAACACGGGTTCAAATCCCGTCGGGGACGCCAACAAAACAAAGGCTTTAGCAAAATAAACTTCCGACCGCAACACCCTTCCAACACCTTTACGCGGTTTTTTAGGCCTCGTAACCAGCCGCACCACCTTCTTGTTCGCTTTTCTCTTCTCGTCGGAAACGGCCTCGTCGCGCAGGCAACCCATGCGATAACTGGATGCTCAGGCTCTTCGGTTTTAGAGGCGTCAGCGCCAGCCCGAGAAAGCACATCGAGCAGCGCTTCGCCTCCAAGCTCAAGGAGAATTTCCAGCAGCAGTCCTAAGAGAGCCGAGAGCAGTTCGTCCATCGTTCGCTAACGTTGTGATCTCCAGCAGAGGGTTACTTGTGTAATGGCGATGTTACGCCAGTCATGCTGCACCTCGTGCCCGTTCACGGCGGACTTTCAGGCGATACCGTCTGTTTTCTTCCCCCAGCAGCTTTTCCAACGACTTGTTTCTTGTATGCCCGTTCCTGCGTCGGACAGTCGCGCTAGTCTTGCACGGGTGACATGGACAAGCCGTTGTGATTTGACCGAGTGTGGGTACCCCTCCATGCCCTTAACGTAGTTTTCCCGTTCTGAACCGGGATCTCCTTGTCGGCCTCTTCTATTTCAATCCGACTTTGCCCCCCACTCCGATACCGGTCAGCGGCACCACTTGCGGGCTGTCCGGGGCGTTGTCGGTAATCGTAACGGCCGCGGTTAGTGTCCCTGTCTCGGTCGGGGAAAACACGACCGTAATCGTGCAGTGGTCACCGGGCGCCAAGGTGTTCGGGCTCCTCGGGCAGTTGTCGCTCTCCAAGAAGTCGCGATTGTTAGTGCCGGTAACCATGAGGCTGGTGATGGTTAAGGGTTGGTCGGTTACGTTGGTCAGAATGACCGTCTGTGGCGTGTTCGGGTTGAGGCCTTGGGGACCGAAGTCGAGGCTGGTTGGGAAAACCTCAGGCGTAAGCTCGAACACCGTTCCGGCGTTCGAAAGTGCCGCCCTCGGTGGTCGTGCCGTAGAGATTGCCGGCGGCATCGAAGATCAGGCCGGCCCGGGGATGGCCCCGTCCGTGCCGAGCTGAAGCTATGCAGCACCGTCTCCGTCCAGCCCCCGCCCGCTGTGGGCGTCAACTCGAACACCGTCCCGAAGCCGTTCGGTTGGCAACCGCCCCCAGCGCCACCATAGTAGGTCGTGCCGTAGAGATTGCCGGCGGCATCGAAGATCAGGCCGGCGTTGGGCAGAAACCCGTCCGTGCCGTTGTTGCTGAAGCTATGCAGCACCGTCTCCGTCCAGCCCCCGCCCGCTGTGGGCGTCAACTCGAACACCGTCCCGTCGCGGTTAGTGCCGCCCTCGGAGGTCGTGCCGTAGAGATTGCCGGCGGCATCGAAGATCAGGCTGGCTAGGGGACGAGCCCCGTCCGTGCCGTTGGCGAAGCTATGCAGCACCTTCTCCGTCCAGCCTCCGCCCGCTGTGGGCGTCAACTCGAACACCGTCCCGTGGGCCGTAAGTGCCGCCCAGTTCGGTCGTGCCGTAGAGATTGCCGGCGGCATCGAAGATCAGGCCGGCGTAGGGCATAACCCCGTCCGTGCGGTGTTGCCGAAGCTATGCAGCACCTTCTCCGTCCAGCCCCCGCCCCCTGTGGGCGTCAACTCGAACACCGTCCCGTCGCCGTGAGTGCCGCCCTCGATGGTCGTGCCGTAGAGATTGCCGGCGGCATCGAAGATCAGGCCGGCCACGGGGATAGCCCCGTCCGTGGTGTTGCCGAAGCTATACAGCACCTTCTCCGTCCAGCCCCCGCCCCCTGTGGGCGTCAACTCGAACACCGTCCCGTCGCCGTAAGTGCCGCCCATGGTGGTCGTGCCGTAGAGATTGCCGGCGGCATCGAAGATCAGGCCGGCTCGGGGGTTGCCCCGTCCGTGCCGTTGCCGAAGCTATGCAGCACCGTCTCCGTCCAGCCCCCGCCCTGCGGGCGTCAACTCGAACACCGTCCCGTCGCCGATAAGTGCCGCCCGCGTAGGTCGTGCCGTAGAGATTGCCGGCGGCATCGAAGATCAGGCCGGCGAGTAGGGTTCGTACCCGTCCGTGCCGTTGTTGTCGAAGTTATGCAGCACCTTTTCGTTCCAGTTGGTAGCCGCCCAGGTGCTCGTCACCAACAGGGTCACAGTAAAGATCGCCAGCGCCGTCCTCAATCCGATGGAAAGTCTCTTGCCTCGCATGAGTAGTCCTCCTTGCCCAGAACTTCCGTGAACATGGCCGGTGGGCCGCCCGGTCTGGTTTTACATTAAACGATTCAAGAGGGGGGAAGTCTGTGATAACTGTTGTAATCAAGGCCATTGCGCAAGTTTGCGCCGTTTGTTCGCCTTTGCGCAATAGGCGTAGCGCGGAGTAGGCGTAGCGTAAGTGATCCTGACTGGGACGGCCATGTACGGTGAAAGAATCAATTACGGCGGTCAGAAGTTCTAGCCGGAAAATCTTTCGAGCAGGAGGAACGGCGACCGCCTAGAAAAGCCCAGCCTGAACGGTTCAACGCGGCGGGAATGCAGTCCAATTTGGGGGGATTCGCGCACACACTGGGAACGAAAGACTTTGAAATCGAGCCGGTCGGGAGATACAGTTATCAAGACTCGGCAGACCCAAATGGAAATGCCGGTTTAAGAAATTGCCCGAAATGAGATTTCACCAAAGCATCAAATTTGTCGGACAGTCTGAGGCCGCCCCGCGCCGGCGCTTCGCGAGGTGATTCGTGGGACAAGCCCTGGATGTGCACCGGCTGCACTTCGCGTTCACGATCACGTTTCACTACATTTTTCCGCAACTGACGATGGGCCTCGCGCTGCTGCTTGTCTATTTAAAGACCAAAGCGCTGCGCACGAACGATGACCACTACAACCGCGCGGCGCGATTTTGGGGGCGAATCTTCGGGATCAACTTTGCGGTGGGCGTGGTCACGGGCATCCCGATGGAATTTCAGTTCGGAACGAACTGGGCGGCGTTTTCGAAAGCGGCAGGCGGCGTGATCGGACAAACGCTGGCGATGGAAGGCGTGTTTTCCTTTTTTCTGGAGTCGAGCTTCCTGGGATTATTTTTATTCAGCGAGAAAAGGCTCGGACGCATCGGGCATTGGCTGTCGGCTTTTCCGGTCTTTCTGGGCTCGTGGCTCTCGGGATATTTCATCGTCGCGACGGACGCATGGATGCAGCATCCGACGGGCTACCGGCTTGGCGCCGACGGCGCGATCGAACTCGCCAGCTTCTGGGAGCTGTTGCTGAACAAGTGGGCGTTGTGGCAGTACGCGCATACCATGCTGGGCGCGGTGCAGACCGGATGCTTCGTGATGGCCGCGGTTGGCGCGTTTTATTTGCTGACAAAACGCGATGAAATTTACGGCCGCACGTTTGTGAAAGCGGGCGTGCTGGTGGGCACGATCGCGGCGCTGCTGCAGCTTTTCCCAACCGGGGACATGCAGGGAAAACTCATTGCGAAGAATCAGCCGGCGACGCTGGCGGCGATGGAAGGACTGTTCGAATCGCGGCAGGGAGCGCCGCTGGCGATCCTCGGGCAGCCGGACGTAGAAAAAAGAAAGCTCGACAATTCTTTGGAAATCCCGAGCATGCTGAGTTTCCTGACGTACCGGCAGTGGCGCGCGGACGTGAAGGGCTTGTCCGAATTTCCAGCAAAACGAATGGCCGGATCAGATACCGCTGCTTTATTACAGCTATCACGTGATGGTGGGGCTGGGCACGATCTTCATTGCGGTGATGGTTATGGCGGCGCTGCTTTTGTGGCGTGGAAAATTGTACGATTCGCGATGGATGCTTTGGGCGCTGATGCTTTGCGTGCCGCTGCCGTATATTGCGAACACGGCGGGATGGATGACTGCGGAATTGGGACGGCAGCCCTGGCTGATTCATGGGTTGATGCGCACGGCGCAGGGAATCTCGCCGCGCGTGGCGGCGGGGAATGCGTGGTTCACGCTGATCGGGTTCATGGGGTTGTACACGGTAGTGGGGATCCTGTGGCTGTTCCTGTTTTACCGCGAGATTGAACTCGGGCCGGAACCCGGCGCGCATCTGCGCGACGAAGACTCGGCCGTCCTGGCGGCGGATTGAGGGGACGATGGGAACGATTTGGTTTTGCCTGGTTGCGTTCATGATCGCGGTGTACGTGCTGCTGGATGGTTTCGATCTGGGTGCTGGCGCGATCCATCTGTGGGTGGCGAAGACGGATGAAGAGCGGCGGCAAGTTCTGGCGAGCATCGGCCCGGTGTGGGACGGGAACGAAGTATGGCTGATCGCGGCGGGCGGAACGATGTATTTTGCCTTCCCCGCGCTTTACGCCAGCGGGTTCAGCGGTTTTTACCTGCCGTTGATGATTGTTTTGTGGCTTCTGATTCTTCGCGGAGCGTCGATCGAATTCCGGAATCACGTCAAAAGCGCGGTGTGGAATCCGCTGTGGGATTTTCTTTTCTGCGCATCGAGTCTGCTACTGGCCGTATTCTACGGAGCGGCGCTGGGCAACGTGGTGCGCGGCGTGCCGCTGGATGCCAGTGGTTACTTCTTCGAGCCGCTCTGGACCAATTTCCGCCTGGGGGAAGAAACCGGGATTTTGGACTGGTACACCATCCTCGTCGGAGTGCTCGCGTTGCTCGCACTGGTGATGCATGGCGGGCTGTGGGTGCAGATGAAAACCAGCGGCGCGGTGAGTTCGCGCGCGGGAAAACTGGCTATACATGCCTGGTGGGGCGTGCTTGTTTTGACGGCATTGGTGACGGCGGTGACATTCCGCGTGCAACCTCAAGTGAAGGAAAACTTCACGACCTCGCCCGTTGGATATTTTTTTCCGCTACTTGCTGTGGCCGGGATCGTCGGTGTTGTTTTCGAATTGCGAAGAAGCGATGAGCGAAAAGCTTTCTTCGCGTCCTGCGCCTACTTGACCGGGATGCTGACGAGCGTCGTTTTCGGAGTATACCCGATGGTGCTGCCCGCGCGGAATACGGCGTACTCGTTGACGGTGAGAACCGCCAAGGCGGGTGACTACGGCTTGAAGATCGGGCTAGTGTGGTGGATTATTGGGATGATCCTCGCCGCGGGATACTCCACGTACGTCTACCGCTCGTTCGCAGGCAAAGTGGTGGTGGACAAAAACTCGCACGGCTACGGCGACTAGGAAGCTGCCCGTGGTGAGCAGCTCCTTCACCAGGACCGGTTGACTCGGGGATACGGCAGCGTAGCGTGAGAAAGAACAAGCGCTGTGGCTGGTCGCATCGGGCGGGGCCGATCTGCCGAACTCCCGAAATGTCGTAAGCAATCGCAGCCTGTCCTGAGGGAAGCAGCGTCCCACAAAGAGGAGTGGGACGCAATCCGAGAACCGGCGGCGCGTGGAAGTGCCGGCCAGGAAGATTGCCTTCTTCAAACCCAGCAAGGAACTCAAGGACCTGGTCAACAGCTACGCCGAACAGCAGCCACAAGGAAGCGTAGCCGACTACACGACCATCTGAAGGCTTCATGCCCGACTGATTTCCGTGCTGCTCTCATAGCGCAGAGTTTGACTCGCCAAGTATCATCGATTTTATGCCCGCACCGAACGATGCATCCGTTTTCGGAAGCGAACTCCACATCCTTGCTTCCGAAGTTGGAACATTGCGGTTGTCGGACGGATTGGTAGACCTCTTCATTCAAGCGAGCGAGAGATATGCCTGGCCGAAGAAACAGACCGCCCGGGAAAGCCAGAAAGAAGTCATCGACATTGAACAACAGTTTCACATTTTGACGGCGAACTTGGATGACGAAAACGCGCAGTTGATCGTCCAGGGAGTGTCGACCTGGGGCGGGGACAATGCAACGGCAAAGCACGCGATCAGTTGTGCGTCACGAGCACAGAAGCAAGAATTTGCCAGGCTTATTAGCGAGCTCCTCTCGCCTAGCACCATTAAATCTGCTTTACGGGGCCTAGCTGGTCAACCGGGAGTCGACCTTGTAATGGCGACCAAGATCTATCGGTTTTGCGCTCCAAGTGCGGGAGCAGCCATTGACCGACATTGCTCGTATTTTTTCAACTCGCTCTGGGATAGACGGGTGCCTGAAACGCCGAGGGCCTGCACCCAATTCCGCCGCGAATGGACGAACGGCAAGCATCATACGACGCGCTTGGCGACCTTCTCCAAGACTGGCCGCGAATGGAACCTAGACCAATACCTCGATTGCTATCTGCCGCTCCTAGCGGCCATTGCGGGTTCGCTCAATAGTACGGTAGGTGGGTTCCGATGTGCCGCGTCTCATAACCGAAAAGCCTGGCGTCCGGCAGATGTCGAGATGGCAGCTTATCAGTGGTGGTCACGAAACGGCCCCCGCTAGGCATCTGATCAAGTCACTTAGCCTAATGACATCCTCGCCTCCCTAGTGGTAAGGTGGCGCCGGTTAAGGCAAGCGAGCTATTTCCGCAGCTTCTTTCTCTCGCCGTCGATTTTAGGGAATGACAACGTCCTTTATCGCAACCTATCCAACATCGCCATCATGCCCCAGAACAGGACTTGGGAATGGGTAGCCGAAATGCACATCCGCGCATAGGGCGTTTTACGTCAAGTTGGCGTGCCGTGCCGTCACTGGATGCCGGCCGACTTCGCGGGAGTTAATCTCCCACATGCGGGTTTCTGGCCAAGTTCTGGTTGGCCGACTACGCACCAATGATCATTAGTCCGCTGCAAACGTCCCAGCGCCAGCATGTGCCGTGCGACCGCATTGTGTACCCCACACCATAGCCGGACGAAGAGATGAAGCTGTAGTGCGCCACCTGTGAGGCCAGGTCACAGAAGTCCGGATGAATTTGGTATACCGTTTTAGAATATTGGTTTAAGGTGGCCTAAATTCTATGGATGAGCCAATGGGACCGCCTGAGCTTCGCAGCTCTACCAAAGTGAAGCGCAACGTGCCCGCACGCAAGGGGGCGCAGGAGGCGCTGCGCCGGGCTAATGCCTACAACCGCAGTTTGTTGGAAGCCAGCCTCGACCCGCTGGTAACCATTGGCCCCGACGGGACGATCACCGACGTGAACGCGGCGACGGAGGTGGTGACCGGATGTACCCGCGTCACACTGATCGGGACGGATTTTTCCGACTACTTCACGGACCCGGAGAAGGCACGGGCCGGTTATCAGCAAGTCTTCCGCGAGGGTTTCGTGCGTGATTATCCGCTCGAACTGCGACATCGCGATGGCCGTATTACGTCCGTGCTCTACAACGCCTCCGTCTATCGAGATGAAGATAACAACGTGGTCGGCATTTTTGCGGCGGCTCGCGACATCACCAAGCGCAAGCGCGCAGAGGAAGCATTGCGCCTGAGCGAGCAGCGCTTTAGCTCCATGCTCGAAAACGTGCGGGATTACGCCATCATCTTCCTGGACCTGGATGGACGCGTCGCCAGTTGGAACAAAGGCGCCGAACGAATCAAAGGCTATCGAGCCGAGGAAATTGTCGGCCAGCACTTCTCCAGGTTCTACCCGCCTGCCGACATCGCCAACGGCAACCCCGAGCGCGAATTACAGGTAGCCACCTCCGAAGGGCGATTTGAGGACGAAGACTGGCGCATCCGCAAAGACGGCTCTCGATTTTGGGCTAATGTGGTCGTCAGCGCCTTGCGGGACGCCAGCGGAAGAGTCAACGGATTTGTGAAAATCACGCGCGACCTCACCGCGCGTAAACAGGCGGAAGATGAACTCAAACGCTATGCCGAGGAACTCAAGCACAGCAACCAGGAACTCGAGCACTTTGCTTATGTCGCCTCGCACGATCTGCAGGAACCGTTGCGGACCGTAAGCGGTTTCTCGCAACTGCTGGCGCGGCGTTACCAGGGCAAACTGGACGCGGACGCGGACGAATTCATCACTTTCGTGGTCGAGGGCGCAACGCGGATGCAAATCCTGATCAACGACCTTCTGGCCTTCTCACGCATCGGCACGCGAGGCGATCCCCTCGCGCCAGTTGACTGGGGGAAAATTTTCCAAGCCGCAAGGGAGAATCTTGAGGCGGCCATTGCCGAGAGCGGAGCGGTGATCACGAACGACCCGCTCCCTGCACTTGTCGCCGACCAAACGCAGTTGACGCAGCTTTTCCAGAATCTGTTCAGCAACGCCATCAAGTTCCGGCGGCGGGAGGAAGCGCCCCGCATTCATGTTTCCGCTGTACGCCACGATGGCGCCTGGCAGTTCAGCGTACGCGACAACGGCATTGGCATAGCTCCGCAATATTTTGACCGGATTTTCATAATTTTCCAACGCCTGCATGGCCGTGAGGAATATTCCGGCACGGGCATTGGCCTGGCGATCTGCAAAAAGATTGTGGAGCGGCACGGGGGCCGCATGTGGGTGGAGTCTGAACCTGGAACAGGTTCCACCTTCCATTTCACCATTCCCGATGAAGGAAGGAATTAGGATGAGCACAGTCAGCCCGATTGACATCCTGTTGGTAGAAGACAGCCCCGCTGACGTACGTCTGACGCGCGAGGCGCTCAGAGAAGCGAAAGTCCTCAACACGCTGCATGTCGTGCAGGACGGCGTGGCGGCAATGGCTTTCCTGCGCAAACAAGGTCAGTATGCTGGCAGACCGAGCCCGGACTTGATTCTGTTGGATCTGAACCTGCCCAAGAAAGACGGGCGGCAAGTGCTTGCCGAGATCAAGCAGGATGAGAACCTGAGGCGCATCCCCGTGGTGGTCCTCACCACCTCCAGAGCCGAAGAGGACGTGGTACGCTCCTACAATTTGCACGCTAATGCCTATGTCACCAAGCCCGTGGACTTGACGCAGTTTCTCGAAGTTATCCGTGCAATCGAAGCATTCTGGTTGGCCGTGGTAACGCTGCCACCCGGCGAGAAAGCGGGAGTAGACACCCCATGAAAACCCTCCTGGTCGAGGATAATGCGGCGGACGCACGCCTGATTCGCGAGATGCTGAAAGAGTTGCCGGCCGGAACTTTACAGCTTCAGCAGGTGGGCCGTCTGGATTCAGCAATGGAACGACTGCGCCAGGAAACTTTTGATGTGGTGCTGCTGGATCTCGGCCTGCCGGACGCTCAGGGGATGGAAACGCTGAACCTGATCCAAAAAGCGAGCCGCAGCGTACCGATTGTCGTGCTCACCGGCCGAGACGACGAACGCCTTGCCTGGGAAGCGTTGCGTGCCGGTGCGCAGGACTACCTTGTCAAAGGACGGACCGACAGCCAGCTCGTTCGCGCCATCCGTTATGCCGTCGAGCGCAAGCAGGCCGAGGAAGAAGTGCGCCGCCTGAATGCAGAGTTGGAGCAGCGCGTGGTCGAGCGTACGACGCAACTCCAGACGGCGAACCAGGAATTGCTAAAGGAAATCGCAGACCGTAAACAGGTCGAAGAAGCACTGCGCCAGAGTGAAAAGGAGCTTCGCGATTTGATCGAAAACGTTCCTGGAATGGTGTTCATCGCTTTGCCCGGCCCTTCCAATGCATTCGTAAGCCGAGGTTGGCGCGAATACACAGGCTTGTCCGCGGAGGACACGAAAGGGTTTGGCTGGCAAAGCGTAATCCACCCAGAAGAACTGGAACGCCACATGGAGAAGTGGCGAGTGTGCTCGGCGACGGGCGAGCCCTTCGAAGACGAGGTGCGTTTCCGTCGCGCGGCGGAAGGCGAATACCGCTGGTTTTTGATTCGTGCCGTGCCGCTGCGCGACAAAACCGGAAACATCGTCAAATGGTATGGAGTCCTGACGGACATTGAAGATCGCAAGCAGACGGAGCAAGCACTAAAACGAAGTGAGGCTTACCTGGCGGAAGCACAAAGGCTGACCCACACCGGCAGTTGGGCCTTTGAAGCAGATGGCGGCGACTGGGTCGTCCGCTATTGGTCCGAGGAAAATTTTCGGATCTGGGCCTTCGATCCACCGGAGGGCCTTCCAACCACGGAAATGGTGCGGCAACGGATACATCCAGAGGATCGCGCCAGAGCGCTCGACCAAGGCGAGAAGGCGCTGCGAGCCCAAACAGATTACATCAGCGAGTTCAGAATCGTGCTACCTGACGGAACGGTTCGACACGTCCTTTCGTTAGGGCATTCGGTTGTCGGGCTTCACGAAGACTACATTGAATTGGTCGGTACGCATGTTGACGTGACGGAGCGCAAACGCGCCGAAGAAGAGCGCGATAGGCTGCGCCAACTAGAGGCAGATCTCGCGCACATCAATCGAGTGAGCATGATGGGCGAATTGGCGGTCTCGATTTCTCACGAGCTAAAACAGCCCATCACTGGGGCGATGACCAGCGCAATGGCGTGCTTGCGATGGCTTGCGCGCGAACAGCCGGATCTGGAAAGGGCGCGCGAAGCGGTCGGGAGGATCGTGCAGGATGGCAACCGCGCGGCCCAGATCATCGATCGATTGAGGTCCTTCTACAAAAAGGGCGTTCCACCCGAGCGTGAGTTGGTCGATGTGAACGAAATCCTGCGTGAAATGGTCGCCCTACTGCGCAGTGAGGCGACTCGGTACTCAATTCCTATCCGCACGGAACTTGCTCCGCAATTGCCGCAAGTCATGGCGGATCGTGTGCAATTGCAACAGGTATTGATGAACCTGATGCTGAATGGCATCGAGGCCATGACGGATGGCGCCGGCGAACTTACTATCCGGTCTCAGAGGACAGCGGACGGCGTCCTTCTGATCTCCGTCAGCGACACTGGCGTCGGGTTGCCCGCCGACAAGTCGGACCAGATCTTTAATGCATTCTTTACGACCAAACCGCAGGGTTCTGGCATGGGCCTGGCGATCTGCCGTTCCATTGTTGAGTCGCATGGTGGCCATTTGTGGGCCACGGCCAACTGCGGACGGGGCGCGACGTTTCATTTCACCTTGCCAGCCGGGGAGGTCCCAGTGCGTGCCATCGGGACGTGATACCGGAACAAGATCTCAGCCATCAATTTGTAGGAACCCCTGGTGAAGTACCATGTGCCCGTTTGGTCGTCAACACGTCTGTTCCGGGATAACGGGCCATCCGAAAGTAAGTCCCGGGCCAGAAGTCTAGTTCGGGGAAGTCACTTGGACGTGTAGTCGGCTACGCTTCAATGTGCTCATGGCCCCTCGGGACCGTTTCAGACCAAGAGAGCGGAACGGCCGTATTACGTCAAATTGGCTTCGAACAGGCCAACTTCCGGGTGGCCCGTGATGCTTCCGCAGTGGGCAACGGCGAACAGAGAAAGGCAAGGAGCGCTGACACAGAGCCGCACGACTATTGCGGGAGACCCGTTTTATAGAAAATGGCTTTGTGGCGCGGGTCAGGGCTGTAGGCGTCGTATAACGGAGCGCCTTTACATCGATAACTGCTTGCCTTTAACTGTGGAATTATTTCGTCAGCTTGCCTTTTCATTCTGAGCTGCAAGCCCATCTCGTATTGCCGCTTCAAGCGTATCAATGTTTATATCCTTGAGAGCTTTAAACCGAATGCAATATCCGGTCACGCTCGCCTTGCCTAGATTTTTTCCATACGTCTTGGCTAAGTACTTCTTGTCTTTGAGACCAAGAATATAGACAGAGATTCCGGTTTTGTTTCCGCTCACACCAATTCGAAAAAACTCTCTACTTGTTCCATCGGCATACTTTATTGTGTGAAATCCATATCCAATTGTAGGGTTGGAAACAGTATGATTTTTGCTGTCTTTACCATCGAAGAACCATAATTTGCATTCTGGTGACACTTGAAGTGTGAGCCGATGCAACTCTCGCATATCACTGCGTTTTGGCTCCGGTTGGCTGGTAATATACTTCTTGATTTGTTCTTGTACGTTCATATGTTCTGCTCCCTAGTTGCGCGCACGAGATTATACGACGTTAATCCTTCTTCCGCTTGCAAGGGCAGGCGGCCCTGACCGTTGAGGTCACTCGACCGCTCGGGCGCCCCGCGACGCTTGATTTCGAAATTGCCGTGCGACTTGCTCCGCGATAGCATGGCCTCTATGCCAGCCGGAGTCCTCATTCTCGTCTGCTGGGTTTCGCTCGGGGTGTACTGGAACATCAGCGCCCGCTCCATCAAGTCCGCCGCGGAACAGCAGAATCTTGCGGCCAGGCTGGCTCGGATGCCGGTATGGGTCGGCTTCGTCCTGTTCGTGGCAGCCTGGGTGCACCCGTTCGGCCCGATCGCGATACGCCGCACAGTCCTTTCGGATTCGGTCGGCGTGTTCATCTGCGTGCTGGGACTCTTCGTGGCCATCTGGTCGCGCAAGGTGCTGGGCGCCGAGTGGAGCCGGAACGTCGAGTTGAAGCAGGGGCACAAGCTAGTGGAACGCGGCCCCTACCGCCTTATGCGCCATCCCATCTACACGGGCCATCTGCTGATGGGCCTGGGAACGGCCATTGCTTCGGGCTCCTTTGTCGCGTTTGCTGGGCTAGCTTCGTTCGTGGGAGGGTTTTGGATAAAGCTGAACCAGGAGGAACGGCTACTTCTGCGCGGCTTTCCTGACGAGTATCCCGCCTACAAGGAGCGCGTCAAGGCGCTGATTCCCTATTTGTTTTGACGCGTGAGGCGCGAACCATAGGCAATATCACGTCGCGGTCCTCAAGTCCTTTCTACCCGAGCATTGTCTAGGTTGTCGGCCCCTTGGAAGTAATCCAGTTTGACGTGTTGTCGTCTACGCTTCCTTGTGCCCAGCCCCTCGGGACGCGTTCAGGCAAGAGAGCGGAATGGGCGTTAGTCGGCCAACTGGGAAGTTGTCATGAAGTACGGTCGGCGCATTTTAGCTGTTGTGAAATCGCGTGGGTGTTGAAAAAGTCACTCTGATTAGCAGGTAAAACGCGGTACAAGGAAATCGTGCCTTGCACCTGCTGCGTCATGTTCACGTTCGGAGGCTTGCTGATCATGATGGGGCAACACGACCGCTCGGAATCGCTGTTTTACTACTTCCGCCTGGAAGACCACATTCCTGAGAACCACCTACTACGCCTCATTGATCGCCACGTCAGTCTTGATTTTGTGCGCGAGAAGTTGCGCGCGGTGCAGAACCTCAAACGACTGGTGCGGTTCCTTAGCTTTGGACCGCAACCGGCAACCGCAGCGATCTGAGAATGCGAGATCAATAGGAAAGGTGGAACAAAATCCCCAGCCCTGAGAAGAAAGATCCGCTTTAAAAAGCGAGTTTTTCAATAGCCACTCGCCTCACCACAAGCAATCGTGACGGCGGCCGGCCCGGATAAGTTATGCTAACGCTGCTCATCAGAGTGACTTTTTCAGCACCCACGCCCGATTACACCATCCACAGATTCATTTCTCCTGTTGCCCGGGCTCGTCACTCGCCCGTGTCGCGGTAATCACTGACAAGACGCCCACGCCCATAGTGAAATTGGACATGTCCTGTTCGGTTTGACAGCGATCGCTGACATCCACCATGGTTCTTGCTGTGTCTCGGAGAGCCGAACTTCAGGTGACGCTCATGGCCGGCCTATTCCGCGACATCCGTTATGCGCTACGACAGCTGCGCCGCAGCCCGTCCTTCGCGGCGACCGCGATCCTGATGCTCGCTCTGGGCATCTGCGCCACCAGCACCGTGATGAGCTGGATCGAGGGCACGATGCTGAACCCCGTGCCTGGCGCGCGCGACACCGGCCGCCTTGTCACCATCATGCGCGGGACGTGGAACGTCTCGCCATCCCCGCCCTTCTCCTATCCGGATTATCGCGACCTGCGTGACGCCAACCGCACCTTCAGCGGCATCCTCGGCTACCACCACGAATGGGCGACCCTGACTGGCGGCGACTCGCCGCAGCGCATTTACGCCGCCGAGGTCACCGGGAACTATTTCGATGTGCTGGGCATCCAGCCCGCGTTGGGGCGGTTTTTCCGTCTCGATGAAGAGGCGCGGCTCGGCGGGGTGCCGTACGTCGTCCTCGGCTACTCGCTCTGGAAGACCCGATTCGGAGGCGACCCGGCCATCCTCGGGAAATCTGTCGAGATCCAGCATCAGCCCTTTACGATCATCGGCGTGGCACCGAAAGGCTTCGTTGGATGCATGCCCGCGATCCGCGAGGACCTGTGGGCGCCGCTCGCCCCCAGTACCGCGCGAGGCAGCAACAACTGGAACGTGCTGCACCGCGAGAATACGTGGCTCAACGTGGTGGGCCGGTTGCATCCCGGGGTGAGTCGAAACGCGGCCACTGAAGAGGTGGAGGCGATCATGCACAGGCTGGTCGTCGAATACCCGGCAGCGCATCTGGGCGCAAACACCATTACCCTCGACCCGCTGTGGCGCTCGCCCTTCGGCGGCAATGGCTACTTTGCCGCCTCGCTGCCGGTCCTGCTGGCGTTTGCGGCCCTGGTGCTGCTGCTCACCTGCGCTAACGTCGCCACGCTGATGCTGGTGCGCTTTGTCGCGCGCGCGCGGGACTTGGCCATCCGGCAAGCGCTGGGGGCGGGTCGGAGCGCACTGATGCGGCAGACGATCCTGGAAGGTCTCATCGTCTCGCTGGCCGGCTCCGCCCTTGCGCTCCTGCTCACGGTGTGGACCTCGCGGATGCTGGGCCGCTTCGTTCCGCCGAGCGCAAACCCCATCGCGGTGAGTGGCACGGTTGATCCGATGGTGGTGCTGGTGCTGCTGATCGTCGCCGTGGGCGCCGGCGTGCTCTGTGGAGCTCTACCCGCCTGGCATTCTTCTCACGTTGCGCCGGCGGAGGTGCTCCGGCAGGACACCGTGAATCTCTCCTCCGGGTCGCGCAACCGGCACGTCCTCAGTGGGCTTGTCGTTGTGCAGGTGGGGCTCTCGGTGACCCTGCTGGTTTGTGCCGGGCTGTTTCTGCGCACGCTCCACAACACCGCCAGTGCCGATCCGGGCTTCGACAATGCCCATGTGCTCACGGCGACCATCGGGCTGGACGTCGGCTATTCCCGCAGCGAGATCCGGCAATTCCAAAAGAAGATCCTGGCCCGAGCGCGGGAACTTCCCGAGATGACGGACGTCTCACTCAGCGACTGGCTGCCGCTGAGCCTTGGCCGTAAGACCGGCGACGTATGGCCGGAAGGGTATGTGCCCCAACCACACGAATCGGGCGAAGTGACGCGAGCCGATGTTTCCGCCGGGTATTTTGCAACGATGGGGATTCCCATTGTAGAGGGCCGGGAATTTACCGACAGGGACGACGAGCAAGCGCCGCCAGTGATGATCGTGGATCAGATTGCCGCGGAGCATTACTGGCCGGGCAAGGATCCGCTGGGCCGCAGGCTGCGCATGTGGAACACGCTCTACACTGTCGTGGGCGTGGCGAAGAATACCGCCCATTTGCGAGTCGGAGAAACGCCGGAGCCCATGATCTACAACTCAATCCTGCAGTCGGGTGATCCGGAGACCATCCTACAGGTGCGCACGCCGGGCGATCCGGGGGTTGCTGCGCCGATGGCGGTGGAGATGATCCACCAGATCAATCCCCAGTGGCTCGTGTACGATGTGCGGCCGCTGCGCGAGACCACCGAAGCCGCCAGCACCTTCGCCATCATAGAGTCCACATTCGCCTCGGCCTTTGCGCTACTGGCGCTGCTGCTGGCCGCTTCAGGCCTCTATGGTCTGCTTGCCTACCGCACGCAGCTGCGCACACACGAAATCGGCATCCGCATGGCCCTCGGGGCCGGACGCCGGGATGTGCTGTGGCTGATTCTGCGCCAGGGCCTGCGTCTTGCTGCTCTGGGAATCGCTCTGGGCATTGTTCTCACCGTGGCTCTGACGCGGTTTATCAGCGCGCAGCTTTATGGAGTGAGCCCGGCTGACCCGCTCACCATCGCGCTGGTCACGCTGCTGCTGGCCGTCGTGGCGGGGGCGGCCTCGTCACTGCCCGCGATCCGGGCGATCCGCATCAATCCGATCGCGGCCATCCACGAGCCGTAAGGCGTTTCAGGCCACCTTATGGGGATTCTGTCCATTAGATGGGCCCTCGCTGAGGAGGGCAGAGTAAAGTAGCCACGCCTCTCACTGCGCCAACTGTTACATCTCTATAGCACTCACTGTCCGAGCGCCTGCGGTTTGGTCGCTGGGTACGCCATCGGGAAGCGATCCACTTGGACGTATAGTCGGCATGTCGTCGAAGTGCTGTGGTGAGATTGGTCCCAACAAGTCGGGTTGTAGTCAGGTGATTTCGTTCAACACTCTTGCCAGGGCTCTATCTGACAGTTCCGACCCCATCCAACAGGACGGCGCGCAAGATCAAGTCCTAGCCATCACAGCTAATTGCGTTGCTTCATAGACCCTTTCTGATATCGCTCTGACCTCGCCGCGATATCTCTGAGATATCGCCGTTCGTTTCTCCAATGGCAAAAATCATCGTAGGCGCCGCGATGCTGGTCGCGGGCATCGCGCTCATGATCTATTGCGGCCCCATGGGCGCCGCCATGCTGGCGCTCTACGGCGCGATTGCCTCGACCGGCTTTTCGATGGTGCTGGGCGGCATCGCGTAGAAGCTGCAAGGGCAGCACTCGCCGGCTATCGGCATCCGCGGTGAGCAGGCCGCGAGCCCGTGGAACGTGGTCTATGGCCGTTGCCGAATCGGCGGCTTCATCGCCTACCTCAACACTCACGCGCAGCAGAACGTTGCGCTCGATCTAGTCGTCGCCTACGTCGCACGCGTCGGCAACGCGGGCCGCAATGGCCCCGTGAGCGAAGCAACGGCCAAGCGCTGATGGCTGTTCCGGCGGCTGTTCGTAACCGGAAAACAATGCATCACGCTGCGGTTGGCTGCGACGCGAAATGCTGAGTAACCACAATTGCCTGCACCCGAATCCAACACCCTTATCCAACACCCTTATGCGTTTTCTAGAGAAATTTTCAACAACTTACAGGTCTCAGCACCATTTTAAATTATTGAAAATACGTAGATTACGTGGCTTTCACGGCGGTAACACGGGTTCAAATCCCGTCGGGGACGCCAACAAAACAAAGGGTGTCTACGACTGGATGGAATAGCGGCAGCAGTGTCGGATCCAGCGACGGTGAATCGCCGGTCGCTGCTTGACCGGCGGGGGGACCCTAACTGCGGCGGGCTAAGACCGAAACGTGCGCCCCCTCGCCATGACACGCTGACGTTCGCAAGCGGAGCCGACATTCCGGATTGGAATGTCGGCGCAACCTTGCGGTGGCGCCATCGCATCGAGCCAGCCCCTGTCATCAGTGCACAAGCAGCGCGCCGTAACACCACATTTCCTCGAACCAGCCCTCGCGGGCGTCAGGCATTTACAAATCCTGCACAATTTTGGGATTATTTCCGCTCTGCCGTTAGCAGGGTTGTGTAGGAGTGCCTGAGCGTGTGCCAGCCTTTGATTTGAATACCAGCTTGCGCAGCTAGCGGCTTGATCTGTGCTGCATGATGCGGCTGAGCCAATAGGGCTGCTTGCCTGCTTTAACGTGCGAGGCGAACACGTAATCGTCTGGCTGGTTGTACGGCGTTTCCAGTTGCCAAGACCGCAGCTCGGCAATCAGATCATCGTCGAGCGGGATCGGTTTCTTGGAAGCCTCGGTCTTCACCTCCGGTCTACCTCGACGAGCCATCCTGCGCTATGCTGCTTTGGCATTCCTCCTCTTGCGGTGGTGCTGTCCCTTATGCCGCCGTCACCGTATGCCGATCGATGTAGCGGCGCAGCGTTTCCGGCCGGAATTTGATGGTCCTGCCGACCCTCACGAATTCGATCTGGCGCTTCCACACCCAAGTACGCAGGCCTTTCACGCTCATTCCTAAGACGCGCGCCGCCTGCTTGATGTTCAGTAGTTCTTCAATTGGCAAAACATCGGATGATGCCATCGTTATGGACTGCCTCTCCGTTTGGATTTACTTCGAGGAGGGCGTCCACCTTTCGAACCGTTCCGGCGCGCAGCTTTGACCTTGGCATTAGAGCGGCTCCTCCCGCCGACTGCGCCGTGCATACCGAAGACTTGCCGGATACTTTCGGCAAGGATCGGCGCAAACTCGTCGCTGAATACGATCTCGTCGGGGATCCGGATTTCCCCGGGCTTTTTCCCCAGTCCTCCGACAAGTCTTGCCACGTGGGATTCGCTTTTTTCGATCAACGCAACCTTCTTTTCCCGTCGCCAGTCCTTAATCTGCTTCTCGCGGGCGATTGCGTTGCCGACATAGTGGAAGCGTTCGTACCAGACGAGACGGTTGATGTTGTACCTGGCGGTGAATCCTTCGACTGTCTTGCTTTTGTGCTCCTGGATGCGTCGTTCGATGTCATTGGTCATTCCGACGTAGAACTGATGAGAGGCGGCTGGCGAGGATGGACACCCGATAATGGTGTTCTTTCATCGGTGTCACAAACGGCACGCGGGCCGGATGGCAGCACTCGGCGAACCGCAGATCCCTCGGCTTCGCCCGCTAAAGCGGGCTCCGCTCGGGATGACAATTCAAGAACTAGGCGGGGATGCAAATCAACAAATCCAGCGCCTCATCCAACCGCACACGCGGCGACCGGCTTAGTACGCGCGATCGAGCAGCTCGATGACGTGTGCCACCTCGGCCCTCATGCCCTTGCGCCTGGCGCCGGCGGCGAGTTGCAGCATGCAGCCGACGTTCGCCGTGGCGATGATCTGCGGCTCGACCATGCCGATGAACTCCATCTTCTCGTCGAGGATCTTCATCGACAGCTCGTTCTGCACGACGTTGTACACGCCGGCGCTGCCGCAGCAGGTGTCGGGACGGGGCATCTCGACCAGTTCGGCTCCGATTTGCTTGAGCAACTGGCGAGGCTGTTTGCGCACGCCTTGCGCGTGCGCCAGGTGGCAGGGGTCGGAGTAGGTGACGCGCTGGTTGAGCTTGCGTTTGGGCTCGACCAGGCCGACTTGGGAGAGGTATTCCGTTACGTCGCGCATCTTGGCGACGAACTCGCGCGCGCTCTCGGCGTACACGGGGTCGTGCTCCAGCAGGACAGCGTAGTCCTTCATGGTTGCGCCGCAGCCCGCCGCGTTGGTGACGATCGCGTCGAACTCGGAGCTGAGCATGGCATCGATGTTCTTGCGCGCCTGCGCCCGCGCCAGCTCCAAGTATCCGGCATGCGCGTGCAGCGCGCCGCAGCAGCCTTGCGCTTTGGGGATCGAGACTTCGATGCCGTTCTTCGTCAGGACGCGAATGGTTGCGCGATTGAGTTCCGCAAACGCTACGCTGCCGACACAGCCGATGAGCATCGCTACCCGTCCGCGGCGGGGGCCTTCGGCGGGAAAGGTCTTGCCGAGATCGGCGAACGAGAAGCTGCTCTCGATCTTTGGCGAGAGCGCGTCAAGCTCGGTGACACCCAGCAGCTTCAGGACGCCGGTCGCGCGCGCCAAGCCCTGCAAGCCCGAGCGCTGATAGAAGCGGATAAGCCGGGCGGTGTTGGACAGCTTGGCGAACGACGGCAGCACCTTGCCATAGAAGTGCTCGCGCAGTTTGTGCGGGAGCCAGCCCCGCTCGTAGTTCTGCTCGATTTGCGCACGCGTGTTTTCCAGCAGGTGCCCGTACTGCACGCCGGAGGGGCACGCGGTCTGGCAATTCAGGCAGCCGAGACAGCGATCGATGTGGGTGACGAACGCATCGGCAAGCGCGAGCCGGCCGGCGTCCACCTGCAGCATCTGGTAGATGCGCCCGCGTGGCGAGTCCATCTCCGTGCCCAGCGCGCGGTACGTGGGGCAATTGTCGAGACACAGCCCGCAATGCACGCACTTGGAGTACAGCTCCCAGGTAGGCTTCTCGCCGGGGGTGAAGTTAGAAACCGGGTTCTCCAGTACTGGCGTCTCGAGGTTCAAAACGGAAATCTCCCGCGATTCAGAATGTCTTTCTGGTCGAGCGCTCGCTTCACCGCGTGCATGCTCGGCGAATGCGTGGGCGTGCGCAGTGTGGCGATTTCGCCGCGCGCCGCGGCCGGGCAGTGCAGGACGGTCACGCTGGCGTCGTGCGGCAGTTGCTCGGTCAGCGTGCTCATCACCGTGGTGTAATTCGTTTTCGTCAACTGCCGGCCGACCGTAGGCGCAAGTGAGAGGAACAGATTCCCGTGGCCGACGCGCCCGACGGCGGCAACCGTGAAGCCGTTGGCTGCTGCAACTTCATCGGTCACATGCAGCACGCGGCGCACGTCGCGCAGTGGCGCCATGACCGACATCAGCAGCGCATCGGGATCGCGCTTCGTGGCCAGCGCCGGAAAATCGGCGACCAGGCGCCAGAAGGCCGCTTCTTTGTCGCCTTCCATCTCATGCATTACGGCCGAGCCCAGCTCGGAACGATAGCGCGCGAGCACGGCATCGCTGCCTGCGCCGCGCACGCTGATGGTCCAGAACGACTCGGCGGGCGAGCCGGGCGTGAGCAGCGCGCTGGCTTGCGGCGACAGCAGCTCCAGGCACATGGGGTCGAGCGGCGAGCGCAGTACGCGATCGCGAAATGCTATGGCTTCCGCGGCATTGGCGAGGCAGGCGACGAACGTGCGGCAGTTGCGCGGGTAGGGGAACAATTTGAAGCTGGCGCTGGTGATGACGGCCAGCGTCCCCCAGCTCCCGATGAGCAGCTTCATCATGTCGTAGCCGGCGACGTTCTTCACCACGCGGCCGCCGCCTTTGGCGACGCGGCCGTCGCCGGTGACGAAGCGCACGCCGATACAGTAATCGCGCAGCGCGCCGTAGCCGTGCCGCCGCGGGCCGGTGATGCCGGTGGCCAGCAGGCCGCCGATAGTCGCGCGCTCCCAGAGCGGCGGGTCGGGCGCAAACAGCAGGCCGTCTTTGCTGATATTGTGGCACAGGTGCGCGACCGTGCAGCCTGCGCCGATGCCCACGGTCAGGTCGCCGGGATCGTAGTGCTCGGTTTCGGTGAGGCGCGCAGTGTAGAGCAGGATGTCGACTTGCGCCGGGGCTTTGCCCACTTCCTGCTGCGTGAAACCGCCGGCGGGAGCGACGACCAGATTGTTCTCGTTGGCGAAGCGCACGATGGCGGCGATCTCCTGGGGAGAACCGGGCCGCAC